>CAWIIS010000009.1:0-13349 GCA_963836175.1 Nitrospirota bacterium | reverse complement strand
TTTTCGCTTTCCATTTCCAGTCCGGTCATGTAGTGCTCGATCTCCTCTTTAATCGTTCTCAACAGTGAACTCCTTATTTCTTACCGTCAACCGGTACCCATGCTCGTAGTTGATGAAAACCACTCCCTGCGGCCAGCGTTTTCCCTGCTGGTCGTGATATTCGTAGTATGATACGCGCCACCGGATGCCGTTGTCATCGAAATATTTCTTCTCGATGAGGTCTCCGGCCGCCCCGGCGAAGAGGTACTCCACAAATCCGCTTCCCGCGGATTGCCGAAAAACCAGCTTGTACGTTTTTTTCCTGATCGTTGCTTCTTTGCCCGGGACCAGGTCAAAATAGATCCGTCTGATATCGTTTCCCACCACAGTCGCAATATCGCCGTACCGGGTGAAGGCCTCGATCGCATAGCGGGATGTCACGCTGCTCCGATCGCCGGAAAGCTCGAAGAGCTTCACTCCCATGGGGTTCATGCCGGCGGCATGAAAAACGCCGGTCGCGCTGTTCACCTGCACCGTCCCGATCCCGGAAAATTTTCGGAAATTATACTCAAAAACAACCGTATTCAGCAACTGAAATCGCTGCGGCGTGGCGTCCTGGAAGCGCTTTACAATGTTCCAGGGGTCTCCGGTTTCAAGGGGGACCAGCACCGTCCTTTGAAAAGGGACCGAACTGCACCCGGCCATGAGCACGAGCAAAAATGCCCCCGCCCAGAGGCCCTTTCTCATGATCTCGCCTCCCGCCGGTTTGCCTTCACGAACATGTCGCACAAGGACGGAACGATCAGAATGGAGGTCAGATACCCCGTGAATACGCTGACCGTCATGCCGACCCCGATGGAGAACATGACCGGATGATCGGCGAACAGCAGGACCCCGGAGCCCAGGATCGTGGTGACTGCCGAGAGCGATACCGCCATGATCGTTCCGATCTTCAATCGATATTGATACTCGTAGGTCACGCCGATGCCGTAATCCACGATCACGCCGGACACAACAACAATGCCGATAATGTTGACCACGTCAAGCGGAATATGCAGGAGCACCATGAATCCTGCCAGCCAGATAATACCGGTGAACAGCGGGACCAGCGCAATGATCATCTCCCGAACGTTCCTGAAGAAGAGCCAGGTCAACACGACATTGAACATAAGTGCTGCCGGGCACCAGGAACTTGACTTCGCCGAAGGTAAAGGCCGACACTTTTTTCGACATGGCCTTCCGCGAAACGACAAAAGTATCAGCATAGCGTTCGCTGAGCGGCATGAGCGCATTGACATACTCTGTGTTGTCCGGGAAGAACGACAGGACCCGGTATTCGTTATTGTTCTTTACAATGAACCGTTCCTGGATCTTTTCAAGCAGGGCATCGGGCTTGCCGGTTTCGATCCTGTTTTTGTAGAGGCTGTCGAAAAAAGGCGCGAAGGCCTGCTCCCGCATCCCGTACTGCGGCGCCGCATCGGTGATATAGCGCTTAAGGCGGGTCGCCCTGCCGTCGCGCCAGAAGCGGTTCCAGCGTTCGATGTTGTCCGCCCGGGTCTTTTCCGACGGCCAGAGCATGGAGAGGCTCGTAAAGTCCTTCTCCCCGACCAGCGCGACCGCCTCACGGTAGATAGCATCATTCGTTTCGAGCGCCGCCTCGAGGGTCTTGCCGGTCGCCACAAAGATGGCCTGGTTGCTCTGTCCGCCCCAGGTCTGATAGAAGCGCTGTTCTGCCTCGCGAACAGAGGGTTCGCTGCCGTCAAGGCGCATCACATCGCTTTCAAATTGTATCCTGGTCGCCACAACCAGCATGGCCACGGTCATCACGGCCCAGATAAGAACGTAGGCCCGCTTCGACAACAGGGCATCGACGGTCCGTTCTCCCCACTCCGCTCCGCGCATGACGGGCGGATTCTTCCAATGCAGCGCCAGGGGGAGGATGAAAACCGCCAGGAGCAGCGAGAACACGACGCAGAGGATCGCGAAGAACGCCAGCTGATGATAGCCCTGGACCTGCGACAGGAACAGGGCGCCGAACCCGAAGACCGTGGTTATGGAATCAATGACGATCAGCCGGGAAACACTGGCGATCTGAGCGCTCGTCGACTCTTTCCTGAGCGCAATGTACATATGCAGTCCGTGGTCCACGGTAATGCCGGCGACCGCGGTGCCGATGCCGATGACCAGATAGGAAAGGCTGCCCATGAAAAGCGAAACCACGTTGATCGACAGCGCCACACCGATGACGGGGATGGCGAAAACCAAACCGATCCGCGGATCGGGAAAGAGCAGCACGAACAGGACCAGGAACGCTATCGATACCAGCAATGATGCGAACTGAATATCCCGTTTGATCACCCGTTCATTGCTCACGGCATGGACATGACCGCTGATAATGTCGGCGGAGATGTATTCCGGAAGGCTTTTGATCCGTTCCTGCAAAGCGGCAACAAGCGTGGCGCTTTCCCTGCCCTCGGTCATTTTGACCGGGGTCTCGATGATGACCATGGCATGAAGACCGTCACGGCTCACAAAATGGCCGTCCTCCAGGGAAACATCATAGCCCATGGACGCCGGCAGGGCCTGCAGCCTTTCGAAGATGAATTGGCGCGTATTGAGCGGGTCGGTACGGACCAGGGAATTGGTAAAGACGCTTTCCATCTTCATTGAACTGCGGTAGATCCCCCGCAGCTGATCTGAAACGCCCTGGGCAGTCAGCCGCTCGTCAATGCGCTTCAGGCTCTGCTCGCCGAGGATCTGGGGCGCGTACTGCAGGATGGACAGATCGTTGCCCGAGTTCTGGACCGGGATCCCTGTCGTGACCCTGGTGAACAGCGGCGGGGTGAGGAGCGCGGCAAGCTGATCAACAGCTTGAAACAGATCGCCTTTCCCTTTTGCGGGATCGGTCAGTGCCAGCGATACGACGACCTTGTCGGACAGCTTTGATTCGCGAAGAAAGTCGATGCTGCGGCGGATGTCCTTGTCATCGGGAAACATGAGGTCGATGCTGCTCTCATAGTGAACGAAAAAGACGCTCGCCGAAGCGAGGATGCTGACGGCGGCAACGAGCCAGAGGACCGCTTTCCGGTGCGCTTTGACGTACTCATGCGCAAGGGCGAAGTATCGCTCAAACATGCCCCTGCACCTCGAAGTTCTTCTTGTCGAGCGGTACGTTAAAACGCGTGTTCGTGAATCGTATGGTCGTGACGTCCCCGGTCAGTTCCTGAATGCGGATCTGCTGCAGATAGGTCTGGTCGTCCCGGAAAGTGATCGTAATTGTTTTGATGACCTTTTTGGAGATGCTCGCGTCCCGTGGCTTAAACTCGATCACCAGGGGCGCGCTCGTCACCAGCCGCATCTCGTTTTCCACAAGAAGCGTTCCATATTCGCCGGAGAACCAGACGGTCAACTGCTTCAGCACGTTCTGAAAAATGGGGTTTTTCGCCAGCGACAACTCCTGGACCTGGTTCGTGTCCTCGTCCCACTGGCGGATGTACTTGTCGGTGATCAGGACGGAATAGCGGAGCGGGCTGTCCACATGCCACGCGAGCTCATTGGGTTTGCGGATATAGATCCTGCCCTTGAGGACGATCTTCTCCTTGAACAGGGCCATCTCTTTTTCCTGGATAAAATCCGTTTTAAGCGTTTTAAAATCGGAGACCTTTTTCCCCAGCTCGTTCAGGAATGCGGACTGATCGGCCTGTTCAGGCACCCCCCCACCCGCGCCTTCCGCAGCAGCCGTTCCCGAATGCAGCAGCACACACAGGGTCAGTGCAAGAACGGCGTTCATGGTGTTTTTCCCGTTCGGCATCATGCCGCCTTGCCGTCGCTCTGGAAAACCTTGAGCTCACCGCGGGCGATCACGGTATCGCCCTTCTTCACTTCTCCATGGATAATGCCGAAATCGCCGTATTTTGCCACTTTAAACATGGAAATACGCAGAACATCGCCGACCCTGGCGCTGCCGGGGATCTCGAGGTTCTTGATGCCCAGCAGGAAGCCTTCCTGCTGGGGATTACGGCTCCCGAGCTTCCGGAACCCTTCCTGGGCCGCGATCGCCTGGGACATGATCTCGGGATAGGAAGCATCATCGAGTTTCCCGTCCTTCCCGACAAACAGCATGTCCTCCAGCACGGTCATCTCGGACACCGAGGCCCGCTCCCTCACCTCAAGGAGCCGGTCGATCATGAGCATCGGCGGCTTGTGCGGAACGAGCTGCGCCGCATCCACGGGCAGGAACATAATGTCTTCGCGCCGGTCAAGGTTCTTCCAGCAGAGCGGGTCCGAAGCGAGGTAATCGCCGGTCAATTGAAATGCCGCTCCACGGCATCCGTAGCATTCGCTCAACCGGTCACATTCGCTGCAGGGTCCCTTGATCGTCTCGGTATACATCTTGAGGTCCTGGACCACCTCGCTGTCCTTCAGGATGTCCTTGAGCTTCTGCTTGCGCACGTTGCCGATCGGGATCGTGACGCCGACGCAGGGCTGTACGTCCCCTTCGGAGTTCATGGCGCAGGAGAATTGGTGACGAAGGCACTCTCCCCCGATGAGCGGCGGTTTGGGGTCCCAGTTGTGGCCGTATTTGTTCCGGTCGATCTTGGAGATGCGCTTGAACAGCTCCTCCACCTGATGGGAATCGACATCGAGCATATTATGCTCTTTAGCGCCGCCCTGCGGGGTGATCATTTCGAAATAGGGGGCGATGTTCTGGTCCCGCAACCACTCCCACATTTTCGGAAGCTCCTCGATATTCTGCTGGCACACGACGGTGCTGATGCCCATGAACCGGTCCTCGGAAGGATACCCCGCCAGCTTCAGGTTGTTGAATGCCTCGTGGATCTGGGTGTAGGCGCCTTTTCTGCCCGAAAGCGTGTCCTGGACCTTCTCATCGAAGGTATTCATCTTGAGCACGACCCGGACACCGGCATCATAAAGCTCCTGTGCCTTATCACGGGTGATGTTCGTACCGTTCGTGAAAAGTTCGACGTCCATATCCAGATCGCGGATAAAACGGATCATTTCCATGATATGCGGATAGAGCATGGGCTCGCCGCCGAGGACGATCATCTTCCGCGCCCCGAGTTCCTTGGCCTGCGTGATAAGATCGAAGAACTCCTCTTTGCTCAGTTCGTCCCGTTGCACGGTATGGTCCGACGCGTAGCAGTAGAGGCACCGGAAGTTGCAGCTCTTGTTGAACTCCAGTTCCATTGAAAGGAGCCGGCCCTCGCGGACGGCTTCGGCGATCTCCTCCTGGGAGAATTCTGCGCCATAGATACGACTCTGACAGCTTTTCATAGTTTTTTTCTCTTATCCACGAAACGAATTAATTTCCGGGAATTCCCGGCATAGACCTGGCTCTTCACGTCTTCCTCGCTCGCCACAATGACTTCCGGCCGTACGCGAAGGTGCGCCTGCAGCTTATCGGTGATCATCTCGGTGGTACAGGAATCGTCCCGAAGCGCGACCGTGACCTTCACCACATCGGAGAGGTCGAAATCGCTGGTTGCGGTCACATAGTATTCGCTGATCCCCGGCAGCGCGTCGAGGACCGCGTAGATCGAGTTCGGATACAATGTCGTGCCGCGGAACTTGATCATGTGGTTCTTGCGCCCGACGATGGGCCCCAGCCGGGACGACCGTCTTCCGCATGCACAGGGCGCGTCAATAAGGAAGCTTATGTCCCCGGTCTTGAACCGCAAGAGCGGCATGCCCTCGATCGCCAGCGGCGTCACCACCACCTCGCCCAGCTCGCCGGTTGAGAGCACCTCGCCCTGATCGTTCACGATCTCCACTACCGCCAGGTTCGGATGCAGGTGTCCGCCCTGCTGGGCCGTGCATTCGCAGAAGGAGGTAATGGTCTCCGAGGATGCATAGGTCGAATAGACCCTGGCGCCCCATACCGCTTCCAGGCTCTCGCCCACCCGCAGGAACCGCAGCGCACGGTCCCTCACCGGTTCGCCGATGCAGATCAGTCTGCGGATACCGGTCGCGCGGGGGTCTATATTCCGCGATTTTAAAAATTGTCCCAGTTTGAGCAGGAATGTCGGCACACCGACGATCGCGGTCGGCTTGAGCCGATCAATGATCTCGAGATGGCTTTCGAAACCGCTCAGCCCGTTCCGGATCGCGGCCGCGCCGAGGCTCCGCACGCCTGAAAAGTACGCCAGTCCGGCGATGAAGCAACGGTCCATGGTGCAGGTGAGCAGAACGATGTCGTCCCGGTTCAGGCCGCAGCTTTCGAGCGAGATTTCCTCGTTATAAGCAAGCCGGCGGAGATCGTTCTCCGTGTACATCATTGTCGTCGGCCTGCCGGTCGTCCCGGACGACAGGACCATGTCCACGATCGCCGAACGCGGAACGGCAAGGAATTCGTCGTTCTTCTGTCCCAATGCGGTTTTGTCGGTCAGCGGAAGCGTATGCAGCGAGTCAAGGGTGACCGCCGCGGGATCGATGCTTCCCGCCTTGAAGAGCGCCCGGTAATAGGGCGAATGGGCGGAGAGGTACTGCAGATGCCTGCGCAGCAGTTCCTCCTGCACCGTCCTGATCTCGGCCGGCGACAAGAACTCCAGCTTTCTGTGCTCGTCGAATTCCATCACGCTCATACTGCTTTCTCCATGACGGACAGCTCGTCATCGATGATATGCCAGACCCTGTTCTTGAACGCGAATGCATTCAGGTCCTTATACTCGTCCCAAGCGATGGACGGCAGCCGCCGCACCCGGATGGCGCCCGGCCGCAGGAGCAGCGATCCCTTGGGCGGGATATTCTCGTTCCCGGTGATGCAGATCGGCACAACGGAAGCCCGAGACTCCAGCGCCAGACGGAATGCCGCGCTGTGAAAACTTCCCATGGTCCTGCCCGCCGACCTGGTTCCCTCTGGAAAGAAGATGATCGAAACGCCTTCGGACAGCAGTTTCGTCGCCTTTTCCATGAACTGTTCATGCGACATCATTCTGATGTTCAGGTATCCCGAGAACCGGGCGTACAACCCCAGAATGGGTATCCTGAAGGGCCAGACATTCACGATCTGTACGCACTCATGAGGCAGGACGCACATGAGGAATGCGTCGGAAGCCGCACGATGGTTGCACACAAAGATATAGGGCCCTCCGGGACCGTTCCTGCCAAGGTCCTCATACCGGAGCTTGATCCAGGGATAGGGGATCGACGTAATGAGCTTGCCGTAGAAGCTGATGGAGCGGCGGAACCGCTTCATAGTAGCGCGGTGTGATAGAAAAAGCCTCGACATCGCGACAACAAGCGTCAACGTCGGGATCGCCACGGACGAAAGCAGCAAAAAGAAGGTATAAAAATACAGGTTGAGAAAAAACAATTTCACACGCAGCAGCATCGCGGTCCGTCCTACTTGCCTTCTTCGTTCTTGAGCGACGAAATGAACCGATAGATGTCCTCAAGGGTCCGGATGTCCCTGACCTTTTCCTCGTTCCTGATCTTGACGCCAAAAGTGTTCTGGAGCGCTACGACCAGATCGACGATGTCCAGACTGTCCAGCCCAAGATCGGTAAAGATATGCGCCGTCGGGATAAGGCGCTCCTTCTCGATCTCAAAAGATTCCTCGAACACCTTATTGATCTTGTTGATGATTTCCTGATCGACCATGCATTCCTCCGTCATAAGTCTTATAGGACATATATGTCCTATATCGGTGCTTATTCTTTTCTGTACACCAGCGCAGCGTTGATGCCGCCGAAGGCGAAACCGTTCTTCAGTACGGTCCGCACCTGTTTCCGGAGCGGCTCCATGACGTGCTGGATGCCTTCGCACTCGGGGCCGACGTTTTCCAGGTTCAGCGTCGGGTAGATCACGCCCTGTTCCATCATGGAAAGCGAGGCCGCCAGTTCAATGGCGCCTGAAGCACCGAGCGTATGGCCGATATATCCCTTCAGGCTGCTGACGGGCACCGTTGTCCCGAACACTTCGCGGATCGCCTCGGCCTCCTCCTGGTCTCCCTGGATGGTCGCCGTGGCATGAGCGCTGACATAATCGATGGATGCCGCCTTCGCGCCGGCTTCACCGAGCGCCTGCCGCATGCAGGACACCATGGATTCCCTGTTCGACTGGCTTACGTGCAGGCCGTTCGCGGTCGTGCTATAGCCCACGATCTCGGCATAGATCTTCGCGTTCCGTTTGATCGCCCGGTCGTAGTCTTCGAGCACGACAAGCCCGCTCCCCTCGCCGCAGACCAGTCCATCGCGGTCCCGGTCAAAGGGCCGAGGCGTTTGTTGCGGCCGGTCGTTGTACTTCGTCGAGGTCGCGAACAGAATGTCAAAGGACCCGGTCACTGTGGGATGCAATTCCTCGGCGCCGCCGCAGAGGAGGACGTCCTGCCTCCCGAGCCTGATCAGATCGTAGCCCGTGCCGATGGCATGGAGGGCCGATGCGCATGCCGCGGCCGGCGCCATGACCGTGCCGTTCAGTCCCAGGTACTGGGCCACGTTCACCGCAGCCGTATGCGACATGCACTGAAAGAACATGGTCGAGTTCAATCGGCTCAGGTCCTTGTCGGGCAGCATGGTCTCGAACGTATCGTTAATGCTTTTGGCGCTGCCCATGGTCGAGCCGATGACGCAGCCGATCTTCCAGAGATTTTCATCGGCAAGCACGATGCCCGCGTCAGCCATCGCCTCGTCAGCCGCCTGTGCGGCAAAGATGCTCATGCGCCCCATGGAACGCCGCTTCTGGCGCGGGATGCGCTTCTCGTCCTGGATCGTGACCGGCGCCGCCACCAGACTGTGCAGGCCGATGTACTGCTCCCAGCCTTCCATGCGCTGCACCGCGCTCCGGCCTTCCGCAATGCCCTTCATAAGAGCAGCCAGGCCGTTGCCGAAGGGCGTCACCACGCCGACACCGGTTATGACAACGCGTTTCAATGACATGGCGTTTGATTTAACATTTTCCCGAACTGCTCCTTGCCTACGACCACGCGGCCGACAATGAATGAGGACATCATGGCGCCGATGATCCCAGGCAGCAACGCACTCTGTCCTGCGGCAAAAAGGTTGTGCAATGACAGTTTGCCGACCAGATTGAACTGGCCCATCTTCTGTTTCACACCGTAGGCGCTTCCGTCAGGGCTTTTCAGGTAATCTTTTGCCGTAAGCAGGGACCCTGCCTCGATGAAATCCAGACTCTCTTGGTAGGCCGGAAAGACACTGAAGATGTGTTCTTTGATCGCTTCGATCCGCTCCTGTTTGTAATCAAGATACTCCTGGGGCCGTTTCCCTCTGCGGGAGCCGCTCCATGAGGAGACCTGTTCGGGAAAGGATGGTTCGAGGATGCAGATCCCCTTGCCGGCATTACCTTCAGGCTGGTCCTGCGACTTGATAATGACCAGAGCAGGCTGTCCTGTGTACAGCGGATCCAGCAGCTTGTTGACGTCGGTGTCCGGGAAGAGGGAAACGATCGTGCCGCCGGGATAGGGGTCCTCGTTGCCTTTGAGCGACGCGAAGACGGAAAAAAACCCTGCCGAAGACTCAAAGGACGATACTCGGTTCATGAACGCTTTGCTGAAATGCTTTTGCGGCAGGAGTTTCACGATCTCCTTGGGATGCATCGTGAACACGCAGTTTTCGGCAATGATCTCTTCGCCGGTACTCAGTACGAAGCGGCCTACTTTACTGTCATGAATATCCGCCAGTTCCGCGATCGTGGTGCCGCACCGGACTTCAACATCATATTCCCTGAATTTTCGTTCAAAGGCCCGGATAAAAGCGTCGCCGCCTCCTTTGACGCAGGCGATGGATTCATAGAAGCTCAAACACATCCGGCTATGGTTGGCAAAAGACATCTCATCAGGCCGGACCCCGTAGCACATGGCGTAGCCCGACAGCAGGCCCCGCAGGAGTTCGTTCGAGGTCAGCCCTTTCAAGACCGCATCGAGAGAGACATAGTCCTCGTCCAGACTGGGCGGAGCAATGGTATTTGCATGGAGGTTCAGGGAAGGCGTCCTGCTGCAGACTGATTGGACCTTGTCGAAATACCGGTCAATGGCGCCCGCTTCAGCCGGGAAATAGCCTTTGAATTGTTTTTTAATGTTTTCTATGCCGCTCGGGTGTTCGAACCGCCTTCCCTGCGACTCGAAGATGAACTGGTTCTCTGATGGACCGGACAGGAAGATCGGTTCGATGGTATCACGTATCCCGAGGATCGACAGGATCTCGGCAAGGATGCCGCCCTCATGCAGTCCGCCGGTAAAATGGAACCCCGTATCAAAGGAGACGCCGCGCCGGGAGAAGCGCGACAGGGAACCGCCGATGGCAGGGCCTTTTTCCAGCAGCAGGACGCGGTGGCCGTTCATGGCGAGCAACAGCGACATGGTCAAACCGCTGACCCCGCTCCCGACCACAATATCATCATATTTTTTCATGAGCGTCAACTACTCCTGCACGATGAGCGAGTCCCCATCCCGGTCCGGGGCAACTGCTACATTGCCAGCCCGCCATTGATGCCGATCACCTGACCGTGAATGTACATGTGCTCTTCCGTGCACAGAAAGTTGACGACTGACGCCACATCGTCGGCGCTGCCCACGCGGTTCATCGGGATCAGGGGCAGTACCTGCTCCTTGGGTATCTTCTCGGTCATCTCGGTCGCGATGAAGCCGGGTGCGACCACATTCACAGCGATGTTCCTCTTGCCGACCTCGCGCGCCAGTGCCTTGGCTGCACCGATCAACCCTGCCTTGGAAGCCGAATAATTCACCTGGCCTGCCTGTCCGATCTGTCCCGATGCGGAGGAAACGACGACGATGCGGCCCCGCTTTGCCTTCAGCATGGCGAAGACCACGGCGCGGCCAACGTTGAAAAAACCGTCCAGGTTCGTAGAGAGGACCGACTTCCACTCGTCCCTGGTCATCCACATCAGGAGATTGTCCCGCGAGATGCCGGAGTTGTACACAAAAACATCGGGAGAAACGGTCTCAAGCCTTGCGCCTAATGCGGCCTCGGTCTCTTCGTAGCTGGAAACATCGAAAGGGATCAGATCGCAGGCCCTTCCCATCGCATCGATCTCCGACTTTACCTTTTGTGCTGCCTCATGGTTCCCTTTATAGGTAAGCCAGATATCAAAACCGGACGCGGCCAGTCGCAGTGCAATGGCACGGCCTATTCCTCTGCTGCCTCCTACGACGAGCGCGGTTTTTTTTGCCTTGTTTTTCATAAATAGCAGGTGCCTATACTTTCCATGGATGCAGCCTAAAACTGTTAAAAAAACGTCCGTCCAGGGCCACAAAAATAAGTGTAACTGTTTATATTTAAAGACATTTTTGCCTGAACATCGAAGTCTTGAATATTACACCATAGTCTTTAAGCTGTCAAGACTTTTCCTATTAACATAAAACTTGACGTGCAAGCTGTCCCGATCAAAGTTCTTTCCGGCCAGCGGTATTTTTTTTCAGACTAATTGAGATTTATGGAGATGCCTCTATGACGTTTTGCTTCGCAACCTCATGTTTTTTGAAGCGCTGACAGTCAAGCCGGCACGTGATGAGAAAGCGGCACATTCATGGGGCACACCCAAGAACGGCATATTCAGCCACACAAAAATCGCTTGACAATCAACCCTCCCTTCTGTTATTTTAGCCACCTACAAAGTCACCATTCAAGATGCCGAGGTAGCTCAGTTGGTAGAGCAGAGGCCTGAAAAGCCTCGTGTCCGCAGTTCAATTCTGCGCCTCGGCACCAACTTATACCCTCTCCACTTTTTTTATATTACTGAACAGCCCATGTCAAATCAAGCGCACGTCTGACCCCGGATGCCACGCGCCTTCCTGATGCCTGGTTCGTTGACCATAAGCCGGCCGTTTTGCGAAAAAATAAAAAGACCCGCTCATCGCGGGTCCTTTGTCATTGCAGTTGCATGCGGGAGCTATTCCTTGTCGAACAGTCCCAGCTGGCTCATTTTCTCTCCGGGGAAGGGAACCGGGTAGGTGCCGTCAAAACAGGCTGAGCAATAATTCATGGGCTGCTGCACAACCTTCTGGATGCCGTCCATGCTGATATAGCCAAGCGTATCCGCGGTGATATATTTTCTGATTTCTTCGATGCTGTGTGTCGAGGCGATAAGCTCCTGCCTTGTCGGCATGTCGATGCCGTAGAAGCAGGGATAGGAGGTCGGCGGCGAACTGATGCGCATATGCACTTCAGCAGCGCCTGCGTTCCGGATCATCTTGATGATCTTCTTGCTGGTTGTGCCGCGCACGATGGAATCATCGACTACCACGACACGCTTGCCCTTGAGCGCATCCCTGACCGGATTCAGCTTGATCTTGACGCCGAAGTGCCTGATGCTCTGCTGCGGCTCGATAAAGGTCCTGCCCACGTAATGGTTCCTGATCAAACCGAAGTCAAAGGGGATCCCCGCCTCCTCGGCATATCCCAGGGCGGCAGGTACGCCGGAATCGGGAACCGCGATCACCACGTCCGCCTCGATCCCGGTCTCGCGTGCCAACTGCTTGCCGAAGGCCTTCCTGATGCTGTACACGTTCTGGCCGAAGACCATGCTGTCGGGCCGGGCAAAATAAATGAACTCGAAGATGCAGTGGGATGGCTCTGCCGGCTTTAACGGAAAGGACGAGGTGATGCCGCTGCTGTTGATAACGAGCATCTCGCCCGGGGCGATATCGCGGAGATACGTGGCCTCGATGAGGTCGAAGGCGCAGGTCTCGGAAGCGACGACGTGGGCACCATCAAGTTCGGCAAGCGAGAGCGGCCTGAATCCGTTGGGATCACGAATGGCGATCAGCTCGTTTTCCGTCATGATGAGCAGGCTGTACGATCCCTGGACATGGCTCAAAGCGTCGATGATCCGCTCGTGCAGCGTGGCCATGCGGGACTGGGCGATCAGGTGCACGATCACTTCCGTGTCCGCGGTGGTCGCGAAGATCGATCCATAGGCCTCAAGCTCGTCCTTCAACAATCCGGCATTCACCAGGTTCCCGTTATGGGCCACTGCCAGGCCGCCGAGTGCGAAGTTCACCAGGATCGGCTGGATATTGAATGCGAAGCTTCCCCCTGCGGTGGAGTAGCGGTTATGCCCGATGGCCATGTGACCGGGAAGCTTTTTGATGCGGGTTTCGTTGAATATGTCGGCCACGAGGCCCATGGCCTTCTCGCCGTACAGTTGTTTCCCGTCCGACGAAACGATGCCTGCCGACTCCTGGCCCCGGTGCTGGAGCGAATAGAGCCCCAGATAGGTAAGATTGGCGGCATCAGGATGGCCGAATATTCCGAAAACACCGCATTCTTCATGGAGCTTGTCAAACATAATCATTACTCCAAAATTCCAAACGTCAAATAATATCCAAATTTCAAACTCCAACATCCAAACCGTTTGGAGCTTGATTTTTGGTT
>CAWIIS010000008.1:0-1474391 GCA_963836175.1 Nitrospirota bacterium | reverse complement strand
CGACTGGATGCCGCGGACCCGGGTGCGCATCCCTTTAGGCAGGATCTCCACTTCCTGCTCCGTGCTGATCGTGCCCGAAAGCAGGGTGCCGGTAATGACCGTGCCGAAGCCTTTCATGGTAAAGACGCGGTCGATGGGCAGGCGCAGGATGCCGTTCGATGATTTGGGCGACACTTCGTTCGAAAGCTTTGCCAGCTCCTGGATGAGCAGGGGCAGGTTCTCGCCGGTTTTGGACGAGACCGGGACCAGCGGGGACTTTTCGAGAAAGGTGCCTTTGACGAACGACCGGACATCGTCCTGCACCAGAGCGAGCCAGTCCTTGTCCGACCATGTCCATCTTGGTCAGTACGATCAGGCCTTTTTTGACCTGCAGGAGGTCGCAGATGGCGAGGTGCTCGCGCGTCTGGGGCATGATGCCTTCATCGGCGGCGATCACGAGCATGACGATATCCATGCCGCCGACGCCGGCGAGCATGTTCTTGATGAGCCCTTCATGGCCCGGCACGTCCACGATGCCGAGGCGGTTGCCGCCGGGGAGGTCCAGGGACGCAAAACCCAGATCGAGCGTGATGCCGCGCTCCTTTTCCTCTTTTAATCGGTCGGGATCAGTGCCGGTAAGGGCTTTGACCAGGGTCGATTTCCCGTGGTCGATATGTCCGGCAGTGCCGAGGATGATGTATTTCATGGGTGTTCAGAAGACAGCTGACAGACTATAAGATGACAGACTACAGACAAGAAACAGCACGTGCGAGCGTTCGAAGTAGACGTTGATTCAGTCTGTCTTCTGAATTCTCTCCTCTTGCTTCCGTATGATTCTTCCCACCGCTTCCACGATCTTCCCGATCTCATCGTCGTTCAGCGTCCGCGGATCGAAGAGGACCCTGCCTTCCTTGATCCGGGTGATGATGTGCGGTTTGCCGAGGCGCAGCCGGGATTCGATCTGGTTGGCGCTCAGACGGTCGTGGCGGATGCAGACGGTCCTGGTCGGGAAATTGCCCAGGGGCAGGGCGCCGCCGCCGCTCTGCGACGTGTCGTCCTGCACCAGGAGAGGAAAGCCCGGGATCATTGATCCGGCCGAGCCCCGATGACAGCAGTTCCGCTTTGCGTCTGATCTCGGCGAGCGGCTGGGTCAGCATCCAGAGCGTGGGGATCTCCCGCGCGGCCTTGTCACGGTCCAGATACTGGCGGAGCGTGGCGTCGAGCGCGGCCAGGGTAAGCTTGTCGATCCGGAGAGCGCGGGCAAGGGGATTGGACCTGATGGGGTCGAGGTACGCGGTCCTGCCGAGGATCATGCCTGCCTGCGGACCGCCCAGAAGCTTGTCGCCGCTGAAGGTGAGTACGTCGACGCCTGAATCAACGGCCTGTTGCACCGTGGGTTCGCCGCCTGCGCCGTAAGTCGCGAGGTCGATGAAGCTGCCGCTGCCGAGGTCCCACATGACCGGAATGTTGTATTTTTTGCCGAGCAGCGCAAGCTCTGCCGGCGAGACCTCCTTGGTGAAGCCCACGATCTTGTAATTGCTCGTATGGACCTTGAGCAGCAGGCCCGTGTTCTCGGTGATCGCTTTTTCGTAGTCCTTGAGGTGGGTCTTGTTCGTGGTGCCGACCTCGCGAAGTTTGGCCCCGCTCCGCTCCATCACGTCGGGCACCCGGAAGGAACCGCCGATCTCGACGAGCTCGCCGCGCGAAACGATCACTTCCTTGCCGCGCGCAAGGGTGTTCAGGCAGAGGAGAACGGCGGCCGCATTATTGTTCACGGCCGTGGCAGCCTCGACCCCCGTGAGCCGCTTCAGAATGCCCTCGACATGCACGATAGCGTTTTCCGCGCTCGCCTGCGGCGATGTCGTATTCGAGATTCGAGTAGCTCCGGGCGGCCGCGGCAACGCGCTCGATCGCCTTTTCCGACAGGATCGAACGGCCGAGGTTCGTATGCACGACCACGCCGGTGGCATTGATGACCGGCTGAAGGCTCGGTTCGGAAAGTTCGGCCAGGATGGAGCCGGCCAGATCGAGGATCGCTGCCATGGAGAGTGCCCGCTCATCGGGTGTAGCCGGCGTGTCAATGGCCCCGAGGATCGACCTGCGCCTGATGTCCAGGGCCGACCGGATCGCTTCGAGCACCAGAACGCGGGGGTGGGCCTCAAGCCAGAGCAGGGTCCTGCTGTTCCTTGAGCATATCGTCCACGGCGGGGAGTTTTTTGAGCAGTTCCTTCATGTGTCAGTAACATATCATAGATGCAAGGAATTATCAATACGGCCATGGTGCATGACCGAATGATTATTCTGGACGCTTGCCCGGATTTTTTGCCCTTGACAGTTAACCGGGAATATGTCAATTTTACCCGAAGCAGGTGTTCCGCGCTGCATATTGCCGGAGCTCAGAATCGGGGGAATGATGAACAGACGTGATGTTTTTGAAGGGCTTGGCGGCCGGCAGCGCCGCGGTTGCGCGCAGCTGGCGGATTGTTTGTGCCTTTTGCTGAAGCAATTGAAATTCCGAAGTTCTCGTTTGCCCACATTACCGACCTCCATCTCGATGTCAAGGGGGAGAGCAACTGGCAGTACCGCGAGAAGAGCGTTCCTCTGTTCATCGATGCTCTGCGCCAGCTCGGGCGGCTGCCGAAACTGAAATTCGTGGTGTTCGGAGGAGACCAGATCCACTACGGCCCCAATGATAAGGAATCGCTCGGCGTGTTCCAGCAATGGACGGCCCATCTCAACATGCCGTTCTACATCCTGCTCGGCAATACCGAGGTATCTCCGGTCAGCGGTGTGTCCAAGCTCGGCAGGGAGGACTATCTCAAAGCATGGAGCGGCAAAGGGCTCAAACCGGGCCATTCTTCCTGGGCCTTCGACCCGGTGAAAGAAGTGCGGGTCATCGGCTTCGATGTGACGGTAGACGGCAAGCCGCATGGAGAGGCGAGCCCGACCGGGCTCACATGGCTGGAGAACGAGCTGGAGAAGAACAAGGACAAGAAGCTCATCATGGTCTTCACGCACCAGCTGCTCAGACCGACGGCGCCGCAGGACAAAACGCCGGGATGGTCGCTCTGGATGGTCAAGAACAGCCTCAAGGTGAATGATATCCTGGAGCGGCATCGGAACGTGCGTCTCGTGGTTTCAGGCCATCACCATGTTTCCAAGGTGGAGACCGTCGGCAGGATCACCTATGTGTCGGACCCCGCGATCGTGACCTTTCCCTGCGCCTTCCGCTCCTTTACGGTCACGCGGGACGGCATCTCCCTTCAGAACATCGGCCTCGACGACACGGCCACGGTGGGCCGCGCCAAAGAGCTCCTCATCTCCGATCCTTTTGCCAGGATGTATGATCCCGCAACGCCGGAGAATGCGGCTGTGTACACCAATGGACTGAACTTGCGCGACCGGGAAGCCACGATCAAACTGTAACACAGCATACAGCGGAAATCACTCGGGGCCCTTCGTTCAATGAACGAAGGGCTTTTTTATTTCGTCAGGGAGAAATCGATCTTTTTCCGGACCGTGTCCACGCGGTCAACGCGCACGCGCACCGTGTCGCCGATGCGGTAGACCTTCTTGAGCTTTTCTCCGCGCAAACAGTGGAGTTTCTCGATGTAATGGTAGTAGTCATCGGCGAGCGAAGATATATGGACCAGCCCCTCGACGAACAGCTCGTGCAGCTGCACGAACAGGCCGAACTGCGCCACGCCGGTAATGATGCCGTGGTAGTTCTCGCCCAGCTTGTCCTTCATGAACTGCAGCTTGAGCATGGTGATCACGTCGCGTTCGGCCTCCATGGCCGTGCGCTCCCGCAGCGAACAGTGGGTAGCGGCATCGGGCAGGGTTGCCGCGAGCTGTTTTGTGTAGGCCTCTTTTTTGAGCAGGCCGCGCGTCGACGCCTTCAGGATGCGGTGGACGATAAGGTCGGGATAGCGCCTGATGGGAGAGGTGAAGTGGGTATAGCTCTCGGCAGCGAGGCCGAAGTGGCCCACGTTGTCGGTGGAATAGCGCGCCTGCTTCATGGTCCTGAGCAGCACCGTGTTGATCAGCATTTCCTCCGGCGTGCCCTTGGCCTTGGCCAGCGCCTTTTGCAAATGGAGCGGCTTGATCTTTTTGGCCGTTGGCAGGCTGATGCCGAGCGTGGCGAGAAAGTCGGCCAGGTCCTGCACCTTTTCCTCGGCCGGCTCCTCATGGATGCGATAGATGAACGGCGCCTCCATCAGCTCCACATGGGACGCCACGGTCTCGTTCGCCGCCAGCATGAACTCTTCGACGATCTGGTGCGCCATGTTCCGTTCCGCCCTGATGATCTCCGACATGCGCCCCTGGAGGTCGAGGACGATCTCGGGCTCCGGCAGGTCAAAGTCGATGCTGCCGCGCTTCGACCGCTTTGCCTTGAGGACCCGCATGAGCTCTTCCATGAGCTCGAATTCCTTCAGGAGCGGCGCGTAGCGCTTCCGCTGCGCAGGGTCCTTGTCGACCAGGATCTCCCGCACGGCGGTGTAGGTCATGCGTTCGTCGCTCCGGATGACGCTTTCGTAGATGTCATACTTCATGACCTCGCCCTGGGGCGAGAGGTCCATCTCGCAGGTGAGCGTGAGCCGATCCACTGCCGGATTGAGGCTGCAGATGCCGTTTGAAAGCGCTGTGGGGAGCATGGGGATGGCGCGGTCCGGGAGGTACACGCTGGTGCCGCGCTGATAGGCCTCCTGATCCAGGAGCGTGCCTTCAGCCACGTAGTGCGCCACATCGGCGATGTGCACCCAGAGGCGGTAGCCCGCCCTGATCTTCTGGATCGATATGGCATCGTCGAAGTCGCGGGCTTTTTCCCCGTCGATCGTCACGGTCGTCAGTTCCCGGAGGTCCTGCCGGTCCTTGCGCATGGCCGGCGTGACCTGCTGTGCAATGCCTTCGGCCTCACGCAGCACGGCGGGCGAGAAATGGACCGGTAGCTCGTACTGTTCGATGATGAGCTCGGAATCGATGCCGGGCTGGCCCGGCTTGCCGATGATCCTGACGATCCTGCCTTCCGGCGGCCTGTTGCGCAGGGGATAGGCGATGATCTCCGCGGAGACGATGTCTCCGGGGCGCGCGCCGCCGGTGTGCTCGCGGCTGATCATGATGTCCTGCGTGATCCTCGGATTGGACGACTCCACGAAGCCGAAGCCGCCGGGGCGGTCTTCCGGCAGCACATAAGTGCCGACGATCCTGGTCTGGGCGCGCTCGAGGATGCGGATGATCGCGCCTTCCCGTTTGCCTGTCTGCTTCCTTTTGCCCGCAGGCGGGGACACGCGAACCACGACCTTGTCCCCGTCCATGGCATCAAGCCGGCTCTGAATGGAAACGAAGACATCGGGGTCGCCCTTTTTTTCGGGAGCACAAAGCCGTATCCGGACGGATGGGCCTGGAATTTACCGGTAACGAGGTCCATTTTTTCCGGCAGGCCGTAGCGGTTGCCGCGTGTTTTGATCACTTCGCCCTTGACGCGCGAGTTCCACCAATACCTGCTTGAATCGTGGCGGTCCTCGGGCTTGAGCCGCAAGAGCCGCATCAGCTCGCGGACGAGCAGCGGCTTGCCGCCTTGGTCTGATTATTTCGACGATCTGTTTATGGGTGTATTTCATAGTTATTGCAAATCGGAATGAAAAATTAGATCAAGGGCGTCTCTGCAACTCGCAAAGCGCAAAGGATTTTAAACCCTGTAATCCGATCTTGCTTTTCTTTGCGTGCTTAGCGCTTTGCAGAAAATTTCCAGCCTGGAAAATTTTTTTTAGTCCTAAGTGCTAAACGCATATGGCATCTCCTAATCCTTATCAGTTTTCCTTTTGCTTCGGCCACGATCACCGGGCCCCGTCCTATCGCTGCTTCCGCCCGGACCAACCGCCGCGTTTCTTCCACCAGCCTGCCGGTGATCAGGAGCTCTTCTCCCGGAGCGGCCGCGGCCTTGAACTTCACGGTCATCTCAGCGGTCACGGCCGGAATGCCGAGCGCGACGGAGAGTTTGGCCATGGCCTCGTCCAAGAGCGCTGAAATGATGCCGCCGTGGACAATGCCTTCGAAACCCTGGTGAGCGTCCCGCGGAGTGAAGCGCGCGCTGATCGATCGTGCCTTATGGTCGATTTCGAAATGAACGCCCAGGCCTTCGGGATTCTCTTTGCCGCAGACATAGCAGCGCTGGTTGTCGCGTAATTCCTTCATAATCTCGAAAGGATGATTGTACCAAAGAGCCGCAGGGCGTCGGATTTTTCCAGGTTGTATCTTCCAATGCTTGTCAGTATAATACAAAAAATGTCACTTTACAATTATATAACGCCCTCGCCGGAACAATTAGCGCATTTGGGGATAGTGGATCAGGCCCAGGCGCTGAAGAACCTCGAATACCTGCGGGCCGGTCTCGGAGAGGAGGCATGCACCGAGGTCCTGCCGCTCTTCTTTCCTGTGCTCTCCCGTACAGCCGACCCGGACATGGCGCTCAATAACTTCGAGCGCTTTGTCAGCGGCCTTGACGATGTCCCGGGCTTTGCATCGCTTCTGCGCTGCCAATCCCGCGCTTCTTGCGTCGCTCCTGACGGTCTTCGGTGCGAGCCGCTTTCTCTCGACCTTTCTTGTTGCTCACCAGGAAGAGGGGCTCGCTCTCCTTGCCGGTGCCGAATTTCTTGCACATCCGGCAGGTGCGCCTGCTCTTGCAGCGCGGCTGGACGCGCTGTTGCACGACGCCCTGACCGACAAGGACGTGTTCCGCGTTCTGCGGGACTTTCGTCGGCAGGAGATGCTCCGCATCGGCCTGCGCGACCTGCTCGGCAAGGCCGATCTCCATGAGACGGTGACCGAACTGTCGGACCTCGCCGAGGTCTGCCTGCAGAAGGCATACGGCTGGGCAGATGGGGAACTGCGGAGCGGCATGGCCGCCCAGTCGTTACACGGCAGGACGGGACGACAGTACCGCCGGTTTTGCCGTCATTGCCATGGGCAAGCTCGGCGGCCGCGAACTGAACTTCAGCTCCGATGTGGACCTCATGTATGTGTATTCAGCGGACGGCGAGACCGAGGGAACGGCGTCCGCTGAAGGCGCTGCATCGAACAGGATCACGAACCACCAGTATTTCATCAAGCTCGGCGAGAAACTATGCGCAGCCATCGGCGAAAAGACCGGGACGGGTTTGTGTTCCGCGTCGACATGCGGCTTCGCCCCGAGGGGCAGCGCGGTCCGCTGGCGCAGAGCCTGGGCGGCTACGAGATCTATTACGAATCCTGGGGGCAGACCTGGGAGCGTTCGGCGCTCATCAAGGCGAGGCCCGTGGCCGGCGACGAGGCCGTCGGCAGGGAGTTCCTCGAACGGATCACGCCCTTTGTCTACCGCAAGTACCTGGACTACAGCGCTATTGCCGAGATCCGCGACATGAAGCAGAAGATCAACAAGGACGTGGAGCAAAAAGGCAGGACGCACCGCGACGTGAAGCTGGGCTACGGCGGCATCCGCGAGATCGAGTTCGTGGTCCAGGCGCTGCAGCTCATCTACGCCGGCAGGGACCGGTCCTTGCGCGAAAAGAACGCGCTCAAGGCGCTGCATATGCTCGCCCAGAAGGGGCTGATCACCTATCAGGAGCGGGCGGACCTGTCGAATGCGTATGTGTTCCTCAGGACCGTCGAGCACCGCATCCAGATCCTTGACGATCTTCAGACGCAGACCATGCCGCTTGACGATCGGGAACTGCGCACCCTCGCGCGCCGCTCGGGGTATCTGCGAGCCCGGACAGGAGGCGGAACTGCTGCTCCGGGACTATGCCGAACATACGCACAAGGTCAGGAGCATCTACGACGATCTTTTTGCGTTTACCGGCGAGGACAATTCACCGCAAACTGGAATCGCATGATTATGACCTTCTGCTCGATGCGTCGATCTCGGAACAGGAAACTGTCGCCGCTTTTGCACGGTTCGGGTTCCGCGACCCGGGCAAGGCGTACCGCAACCTGCTGATGCTGCGCGAAGGGCCGGCCTTTGTCCACCAGACACCGCGGAGCCGCAAGCTGTTCAACGATGTTTTCCCCTCCCTGTTCCACGAGATCGCGTCCTCGCCCGACCCGGACATGGCGCTGAACCACCTGGAGTCCTTCCTTGCGGCGCAGGGCTCCTGGGAATCCTTCCAGTCGCTGGTGAAGCTCAATCCCGACGTGGTCAAGACGCTCATTGCGGTCTTCGCCAACAGCGATTATCTGTCGCGCATGCTGATCAGCAGGCCCGTTTTGATCGAGAACCTTTTCGAGTCGCGGAAAGCCTTCGGGATTGGCACAACCCGGGTGTTCTCGCAGGAACTGGCGACGCTCATGGACAAGGCCCCGGGCATCACGGAAAAGCTCGATGCGCTTCGGCGGTTCAAGCACCGTGAGGAGATCAGGCTTGGCATGGCCGACCTGCTCGCTGATGCGGACCAGGCCGTGGTCTGCCGCGATCTTTCGAAGCTTGCGGAAACATGCCTCTCGTCGGCGCTTGCGCTTGCCGCGGCGGAGATCGCGAAACGCTACGCCATGGAGGCGTCGGTCGCGGGCCTGGCGGTGATCGGCGTCGGCAAACTCGGCGGCAGGGAGCTGACCTATGCTTCGGATCTCGACATCCTTTTTGTCTTCTCCGAGGACCGTGCCGCGCCTCCGCCCGCAGGTTTGTCCGTGTTCGAGTACTTCAGCAAGATCGCGGAAAAAATGATCTCTTATCTTTCGACGCTTACCCGGGAAGGCTTCGTTTTCCGCGTGGACACGCGGCTTCGGCCGACCGGTTCCAAGGGGCCGCTGGTCCAGAGCCTCGGCGCCGTCAGAAACTTTTATGCCGCGCAGGCGGAGACCTGGGAGCGTCAGGCCATGCTTCGCGCACGCAGGGTGGCCGGGGACCCTGTGGTCGGCAGGGAGTTCTGCAGCGCCATGCACGGACCTGATCTACCGGACCGTTGATCAGGCGGCGCTGGCACAGGATATCCGCAGCATGCGCAAAAGAATGGAAGAAGAGGTCGGTAAAGAGAGCGCAGGGGCCTATAATATAAAACAGGGCGCCGGCGGTCTTGTGGATATCGAGTTCCTTGTGCAGTATCTGCAGCTTTTGCACGGGAGCCGGCATGCGCGGGTGAGGGTCCCGGGAACCATGAATGCGCTGCGGGCATTGTATAAGGAGCGGCTCCTTGCGCCTGAGGACTTCCGCTTTCTGGCGCAAGCCTGCAGATTCATGCGGCTGCTTGAAAGCAGGATGAGGATCGTGACGAACCAGGCGACGAGCGAACTCGCCCGTGATCCGGAGAAACTTCGCCCGCTGGCACGCCGGATGGGCTATGACGATGACGGGATGCCTGCCGGCCGGAAGCTCCTTCAGGAGTACGAACGGACCAGCGGTGAAGTGCGCGCGGTATTTGAACGGCTCGTAAAAGAGCGGGGGCACTGAAACTCCTCAACAGATGGTTTTTCCTCATTATTTCCCCCGCTGGTGCCTGAACCATAAGCTATTTTTATACCCTGTTTGAATGTTTTAATGGTGCTAATGCCGCGCAGGAGTATATTTTTCTTGACAACTTCCGCATCATTATAATAACATGACCAGCCGTGCAAATTGAAACCCATATGTGCATAACGCAATAGTTTATCCACGCTGGAAAGTCTTTCAGTACATTGTTTTAAATAGCTAAAGGGAGGGAATAATAAGAAATGCCACATCGTTATTCAAGGATCATAATCATGATGTTGCTCGTAGCGGTTGCGCTTGGCACGGCCACTGCGTCGTTTGCAGAGCATGACGCCGCGCCTGCCGCCGTCTCCGCGGTGACAGAGACCGCGCACGGGGATGCGCATGCTGCCGCGCCGATCGCTTCCGCGGTGCCCGAGTCGACCGCACCCTGGTGGATCTGGCCGCTCGCCCTGTTCATCGTCACGTTCATCCTCGGAATCCTGGCGGTGCTCGGCGGCGTGGGCGGCGGCGTGCTGTTCGTGCCGATCGTGGGCGGGTTCTTCCCGTTCCATATCGATTTTGTGAGGGGCGCCGGTCTGCTCGTTGCGCTCGCGGGTGCGCTTGCCGCCGGGCCGGGTCTTCTCAAACGGAACCTGGCGAGCCTCAGGCTGGCGCTTCCGGTTGCGATCATCGCTTCGTCAGCAGCGATCGTGGGCGCCATGATCGGCCTCGCGCTCTCGGCGAACGTGATCAACACCCTTCTTGGGGCCACCATCCTGTTCATCGTGATCATCATGGCAACTGCCAAAAAATCGGATTTCCCCGTGGTGCCGAAGCCGGATGCGCTGTCCCAGAGCCTCGGAATCATGGGCATCTACCGTGAAGAGTCGCTCGGCAAGGACGTGGAGTGGAATGTTCATAAGACGCCGATGGGCCTGGCCCTCTTCGTGGTGATTGGCATCATGGCAGGCATGTTCGGCCTCGGCGCAGGTTGGGCGAACGTGCCGGTGCTGAACCTGTTGATGGGCGCGCCGCTCAAGATCTCGGTGGCAACGAGCAAGTTCCTGCTCTCGATCACCGACACCTCGGCCGCCTGGGTGTACCTGAATCAAGGCGCCGTGCTGCCCATGATCGTGGTGCCGTCGCTGGTGGGCATCATGCTCGGCTCGATGATCGGCGTGAAGATCCTGGCGAAGTCGAAGCCAAAAGCCATCAAATGGATGGTCATCGGTCTTCTGCTCTTCGCAGGACTCAGGTCCCTGCTCAAGGGCCTCGAAATCTGGAAATAGGAGGGATATATAATGTCAAACTTAAAAACCCAAGCATCTGAAGAACAGATGGCATATGCAGGTGTTTTGAACATCGGGATGTGGCTCGGGCTCGCCGTTATGGTGATAACCTTTGCTGTGTACGTATCCGGGGTGCTCCCGAGCTTTGTGCCGATCGATGACCTGCCGAAATACTGGACCATGCGGGTGCATGATTTTAATGTGGCGCTCAACGCGCCGACCGGCTGGGGCTGGGCGCCGCTGGTCGGGAAGGGCGATTACCTGAATTTCATCGGCATTGCGATGCTATCGGGGCTGACCATTCTGTGCTACGCGGTTATTCTTCCGATCCTGATCAGGAAGAAGGACACCGCGTATGTTGTTATCGCGATTGTCGAGATCCTGGTGCTTTCGCTTGCAGCAAGCGGCCTGTTGAAGGTCGGCGGGCATTAATTTTTTTTAAACACGTGTATATATACCGAAGGGCGGCTTTTTGCCGCCCTTCGGTTTTTGATCCTCAGGTCTCTGTAGTTCACCCCAGGTGAAAGCGTTGCTTGCGATTTATCCGCTTTTATCCGATGTTAATCCGACCCTTCCGTGTCCAAATGCTTTTTTCAGATTTATGATAATTAGGCCACAAGCCTTGCTCAGGGAATTTTCAATCCGATGCGCGTGACAGCGCCGCATTAATATCCCTCACGACCTCATCGCGTATGAACTTCCTGATGAACTCCTTGTCCTGGGGAGCTATGCTCGTGAACTTGAGTCCCATGACAGGCGAGACTGAATGCCCGGAAGTACCCGTAATGCAATAACGGACCGAGCCTTCAGCCGAGATCGTTCTCTCTTTCATGTGGAGCTGTACCGTGATCCGTTTGTTCGTGGGATAGGGCTTGTCGATCGGCACGCGCATGCCTTGTTCGGACAGGTCTATGCTGCACTCGCTGGCGCCACAGTCAAGCGACAGGTTGTCAACCGATATGGGCATATGGGTGTCGATGCGCATGCTGGAACGCGGTTTCGGCTCAATGAGCTGCTGGATGGTCCAGTAAAGCTCTTCAGCCTGGACCGGTTTTGTGATACAGCCTGCGGCTCCGTAACCCAGGCAACGGCTCTCTGCTGCCGCGTCTCCCGGTGGTACCATAACGATCACGGGAAGAGTCCTCATGTTCTGATTTTTCCTGAGATTCTGTAAGAGGTTCATACCGCTCATGTCCGGCAGGGCAAGCTCGGTAATGACGAGGGCGGGCTGGAGTGCTGCGATGCGTTGGAGGGCCAGCGCAGCCGTGTCTGCAATCAAGACCTCGTAGCTAAAGCGTTGGAGCAGCAGCGAGAGGGTGAGCATGTTCCGGGAACTGCCGCCCGCGGCCACAATCAATCTGCGCCCGCGTTTATTCTCGGTTTTCGGCGTGGTATTCACGCTTCCTCCTTTCTGCCAATCTCCTCTCCACAAAGTCTGTGTTGCTTAACCCTCTGTGTTATTCCAAGTATAGCGCTTAATTCAAACCATACATCAGTAAACAATGCAGGCTGGCGCGCTTTTTAAGACTTTATCCTCAATATTGCAGGGACTCAGGTACATGACTGCTATTAACAGAAGCTTGCTGGAAATTTCACGGATTTTGTGATGTCAAAGCTTCGTTGACGTCCCTCGCAACCTCATCGCGTACGAACTTTTTGATGAACTCCTTGTCCTGGGGGGCAATGCTTGAGAACATGAGCCCCATGACAGGCGAGTCTGATGGCCCGGGATGAGCAGGAATGTAATAACGTACCGAGCCTTCAACCGAGATGGTCCTCTCTTTCATATGAAGCTGTATGACGACCCGCTTATTCTTCGGATAGGGTTTGTTTATCGGCACCCGCATGCCTTGGTCGGACAGGTTTATGCTGCACTCCTTTGTGCCACAGTCAAGCGGCAGGTTGTCAACCGATACCGGCATACGGGCGCCGATGCGCATGCTGGAGCGCGGTTTTGGTTCTATGGCATGCTGGACCGTCCGATACAGCTCTTCGGCCTGTATCGGCTTTGTGATACAACCCGCTGCCCCGTAAGCCAGACAACGATGCTCCGCTGCCGCGTCTCCCGGGGGGACCATAAAGATCACAGGAATGGACTTGCCGTCCCGGTTTTCCCGGAGCTTCTGAAGAAAGTCCATTCCGCCCATGTCCGGCAGGATAATGTCGGTAAAGACCAGGGCGGGCCGGTCCTTTGAAATGCGTTCGAGGGCCTGTGCTGCCGTGTTTGCGATAAAAACCTCGTAGTTAAAGCGTTGGAGCAGCAGCGAGAGAGATAATATGTTCCGGCCGCTGCTGCCTAAGGCCACGATGAATCGGCGCCCGCGTTTCTTTTCAGGCATGGTATTCATGATTTCTCCTTTTGCTTACCATCCGTTATCTGCCGAAAGCCTGCTTTACGTATTCTTCGGCTTTAGTGCAACTATAGCTCTCTGCTCTCACATAATCATTAGTAAAAACAGACGACGCACTATCTTTTTAAACAGGGAGGAATATTTATCCTCCTTAAGTATCAGGTCTGCTGTAGGGGCTGGTAAATGCAAGGAAGTTGAAATCGAATTGGGCAGTCTTCGAGGACGGATATTCTTCATGAATGAAGTTCGTGCGCAAAAAGCGCTTCTGCAGCCACCCGGAAACCCTTTAGCTACTCCAGAGCGATGACCACTCGTTCGTTCTTCTTATGATCCTCGACTTCAAGGAGTGTGCCGTGCGCGTCTGGATTGGCAGAGAGTCTGATAATTTCGTCAAGATCGATCCCTTTTTCCCGCAGGGCAGACGCCGCTTGCTTTGGGATGAGTTTGGACGCAATCTTCAAAACACCTGCAGGAATTGTGCATGTTGTTTCTGGATTGGTCTCGCCACCCTTGAATACTCTGATCTTCAAATTTGCCATGGTCATTCTCCTTCTCTCGACTTGGCCCGCAAGAGGACGATGGCCGATGAACCACGATTGATATCCGTACCAAAAAATGCGCTTTTTGACTCCAACCCAGGGGTCGCCAGGCACTGCTCAATCAGCGGAGCGTCCACTCTTCGAACCTACCCATCCCTCTTTCCTACGCGTCTCGCCGTGAACCAGTCGACGAGACTGCCTGTCGCCTTCTTCAGTACGCCTAAGCGCGTGGGATAGAAGTAGTCGGATTCGAACCAGCCCTTGTCCCGGTAGTACGTGAAGTCGCGAGAGGTTTCGTCGAGCATCACCCGCATGCTCGTCCGGGCCGCCCTGAAGGCCACAGAGCTTGAAGAGCGTCGGGACGGGATAGGGCGGCTGCGACAGTCCGGCGTGGAACCTCTTGCTGTGCGCCGTCAACGATGCTGTCGATCTTTCCTCGTTCCTTCTCACTCATCGGGTCGAGGGCTGTGGTACAACTTCCCTTGACCACGTTGAAACCAAGGCCCATGCCCACGAAGTCCAGGTACTTCACTATCTTCGACCCGCCGTAGATACCCTGGGCCACGATGCTGGTAAAGGTCTTGCCGAAGAAGCGCGGACGATGAAACACAAAGCCGAGCCTGTCGAGGAACATCTTCATGATCGCCGAGACCTGGTACGAGTAGTTCGGGGTTGCGAAGACCACCCCGTCCGACGTCATCATCTTCTCGATGAGCACGTCCCGGTCGTCCTTCAGCGGGCAGAACTCCTCGCCCTTGCGGAAGCAGTTCTTGCAGCCCCTGCACATCTCCACCCGGTAGTCAGTGAGGGCGACGATCTCGTACTCGACGTCGCCGAGCGACCTGCAGGTTATCCAGGAACTGCCGAACCGCGTAATAGGTGTGCTTCTTGCGGGCAGTGCCGACGAACGCTGTGACTTTCTTCATGTGCGGCCTCCTGGAACCGCTCGACCTATGCCTGACTTTATTTATTAAGCTGCTTCTCTGCTCCTATTATATCTTAACAGCTTGTTGGAAAAGACCACTTTTGCAGCCTAATTCGTCGACCCCGTGAAAACGTGTTCAGTAATATTCTGAAAACCCTGGATTCCCGCTTTCGCGCGAATCCAGGGAGAGAGGGTAAAACTCATTTTTTCACTGGAGGGGTGCACATTAGGAACCGACGTCCCTTATCTTGTCAAAAATGGGTGCCCCTTGAGTAATGACATTTTTAATGTCTGTCCAAGCCACTTTTACGCAAACGTTCCGACGATAAGGGATCTATGTATTTAAGCTTTTCTACGATGATCTCAGCTGCTTGCCGGTTTCCGATTTCATAGTATGCCAAGCCCAAATTAATATACGCGGACACATAATTAGGGTCTATTTGTATTGCAGCTGTTAATTCGTCAATTGCTTTATTCAAGGAATAGAGTCTTGTAGCTTCCGTATTTTCACAACCATTTTTTGAACATAGATATTTTGTCAGGTTAAGAGAGTCGTCATTATTCGCCCAAAGAAGATGCGCAGCTGCCAGGTTGTTATGCGCCAACCAGTTAGCATCCGTCACCTGCAAGGCATGTTCGAACAGCGTGAAGCTGTTCTTCCAGTAAGCTACTTGCTTGACTGTTAGAAGCGTGCATGTTGAAATGACCACAAATAACATGCCCAGCGACAACCTGGCAATCTTTGTATTTATAATCACTGCGCTAATCAGCCAGCTGATGAGCATGAAGAATCCTATGGAAGGAATGTATGTGTAACGATCAGACATGGCCGAGGACCCTATTCTGACAAAGCCTATTACAGGAGTGAGCGTGCAGATAAACCAGAACCAGCCTACAAATAAAAAAGGACGTTTCTTTCTCTGGATAACTGCAATACCTGTAAAAAACAGAATAACTAATGAAGCGGATGCAAGCTGCATAGTTGAAACATCAGTACGAGGATAGAAAACTGCCAGATTTTGGGGCCAAAGCAGTTTTTCAATATACCTTACATAGGAAAGCATGCCGTTGGAGATGTTATCAATATAAACAGATTTACCGGGAAAAGGCGTTGCTCCGCCACCTAGTTGGCCGAAATAGGTGATCAGGCCTGAGATGATAGCCAGGATGAAGAGTGGTATTTTTTCGCAAACCAGGGTTGAAAAAGTAAATTGTTGCGGATGCCCCTCTGAGGCGAAAGAGCAAGAGACAATGCGTTGCAGCGGCCAGTAGTCTAAAAGAAGAAGAATCAGCGGCAAAGTGACGAGCATCGGCTTTGCCATTAACCCAAACACAAAAAAGACTACAATCCACCAATACCTTCCGACTGCGGGACTCTGGACATACCTTGCATACGCCCACAGCGTTATAATAAAGAAGAAGCCACTCAGTACATCCTTCCGCTCGGCTATCCACGCAACAGATTCCACATGGAGTGGATGGATTCCAAAAAGTAACGCGGTGAAAAAGCTTTGCCAAAGCGCACCGGACATTTTGTGGAATACTATGAATAGTAACGTCGTATTAATTACATGAAATAAAAGACTGGTTAAATGATGACCGGTAGGATTGAGGCCGTAAATCTGGATATCAAACATGTGAGAAATCCAGGTAAGCGGGTGCCAATTTGCGTTACTGTATGAGGTAAAGGCCCAGAGAAAACCTTTCCAGGTAATACCTCCGAGGATGTGAGCGTTCTCCGTTACATATGCAGAATCGTCATAAATAATGAATGTGTTGCCCAGGACACCGGTGAATATAAGGAACACGAAAAAAAACAAAAAAATTGATAATAAATGTTTTTCCTTAACCCAGGATGGCATCACTGAAAATCGCACGATGAAATAATCCTTTAATTTGGCATTAGTGGAAACAGTGTCTCTGTGAACGGAACGGTATCATTGAACTCTGGGAAAGTCAATGAGTTGTACCGTAAATGCATGGTTTAGAGGTTGGGTTAAGCGTAGCGCAACCCAACGGCATTTGTAGGTTTTCGCGTTGTTCTATCCGACCTACAAACTTCGATTATGGAAAACAACTTGACATTTTGTTACCCATTAGGTTACAATCGCTCGTGATCGCTTCATTTGCTCATAAAGGGCTTGAACGTTTTTACCGGACGGGAAACGTTTCCGGTGTCCAGGCGATTCATGCTGCTAAACTACGGTTAATTCTTAGCCTCCTTGACGCTGCGCAGACCGTCGAAGGTATGAGGTTGCCGGCATTGAAACTGCATAGACTGAAAGGGGCGCGGAGCGATGCATGGTCCGTTACTGTTCAGGCAAATTGGCGGGTAACGTTCCGATTTGAAAATGGCAACGCCCACGTTGTAAATTACGAGGATTATCATTAAGGGGGTTTCACATGGCCACGATGCATAACCCGGCGCATCCCGGAGAAATAATCAGGGAACTTTGTTTGGAGCCCAAGGACCTATCTGTCGCCGATGCGGCAAAGCAGCTCGGTGTTTCTCGAAAAACACTGTACAAGATCATCAACGGAAAAGGCGCTGTTACGCCTGAAATGGCTCTCCGGCTTGAGTTGGTCTTTGGTTCCACTGCGCAGACTTGGCTTAATATGCAGACGACCTACGATCTGTGGCTGCTTAAAGACAAGCGCAAGGCGCTGAAGGCCGCATTGCGGAAAGCAGCATAGTGGTTTTGCCCCATCGCTCTACCCGAACTGCAAAACTACAAACAGAAATAGCAGTGTAACGATCATCAAGGGCGGCCGGAAGGTCGTCCTTTTTTGTTTTTGTATGGTGCCAGATGCTGTTTTGCCGCCCGTCTCACGTAATTTCGATTAACCGATATTGCCGGCACTTTGAAGTCAAACCATGCTGCAACCGGATGGTCCGTGCCAATGCCGTGCATGAAGTTGTAAACCGCCTTGTTCAGGCCTTGCGTAAAAGCCTGATAGTCGCACCCGGTGGGATCTTCGTGCTGCAGATCGTTTTTTGCAAACCCGCCCACGCGCGGATCAATGATCCTGCAATGATATTTCTCTGGATTTCTCCCAACGTCGCTGTGAATGGTAGCGGTGAACTGGTGCCAGAAGGCTGATTGTATGAGCCCCTGGTCGAACAACTGTCGCACGATCTCAAGGGAATCAACGGTCTCCTGTGCTGTTTGCGTCGGGAAACCGTACATCAGATAAGCATGCACCATGATGCCGGCATTGCTTAAGTTGCTGCATACCTGTGCTGCCTGACGAACAGTCACGCCTTTGTTCATCAGTTTCAGCAGCCTGTCGGAGGCGGTTTCCAGTCCGCCGGTCACGGCAATGCAGCCAGATGCCGCGAGCAGACGGCAGAGGTCCTCGGTAAAGGCTTGTTCAAAGCGGATATTGGTCCACCAGGAAATGCTGATCTTTCTTCTCAAGAGCTCTAAGGCCAGTTCTTTCAAAGCAGCAGGCGGCGCAGCCTCGTCAACGAAATGAAAGCCGGTCTGGCCTGTCTGGGCGATGATGCGCTGGATCCTGTCAACCAGCACGGTTGCTGAAGCGCTGTCAAAGCGATTGATATAGTCGAGCGAGGTGTCGCAGAACGAGCATTTATGCCAGTAGCAGCCGTGTGCTATCGTAAGCTTGTTCCAGCGCCCGTCGCTCCAGAGGCGGTGCATGGGGTTGGCAAGATCGATAAGCGACAGGTATTTATCGAGAGCGAGGTCCGAGTAGTCCGGAGTTCCCATGTCCTTGTGCGAGATACATGATTCCCCTTCACGATTCACATATTTAACATCACTGCCAATTCTTATAAAGGTTCTGATCAGGTCTTCGGACTTCCGTTTGCCTCCAATAAACTCCAGAATATCCAGCAACGGGCGTTCGCCGTCGTCCAGGGTAATAAAGTCAACATAGTTGAATACCGCAGGCTCGGAAAGCTCACGCAGCTCTGTGTTCACATAACCGCCACCGGCGATGACCTTGATGGACGGATAGTTCTGTTTGATGTATTGTCCGCATTTGAGCGCGGCATAGAGATTGCCGGGAAAGGGGATAGTTAGCCCCACGACATCAGGACGCTGTTTTTCGATATGCGCCTTCAATAATTCAAGCATCCAGGTCTCGATGATATTCTCGGGCTGCTGCAGTGCCTGGTCGATGGGAGCAAAAGAGTGAGCGGACATGCCCAGCTTTTCCGCATAGCGGCTGAAGCCGAAATAGGGCGTAATGCCGTCCTTGATCAGATCGCCGACATCTTCTATATAGAGCGTTGCTAGGAACCGGGCCTTGTCGTTCACCCCGACGCTTCCAAAGGACCATTCCAGATCGGGCAACTGGTCAAAGCGCGAGGCCCTCGGCAGGAAACTATCAGAGCATATGCGCTGTGCAAGCGTGTTGTCCCGATATTGCAGGAAATTCATGACCAGGTCCACGGTCTGCAGATAGCATTGTTTGTTGCTCAGAATACGGTTTGAATTCTGCGAGAGTTGTTTCTGGCTGGTTGAAAGCTGATCGAGCAGCGTTTGTAATCCCTTTCTAGAAAAGAGGGCATCCATTACCTCGATGCTCAGGTCAGCCTGAAATACCTCATAGCCATGCAGTTTCAAAAAGCCCTTCAAATAGGGCGATGAGGGATAGGGGGTGTTGAGCTGGGTAAAGGGCGGCGTGATGAGGAGTGTTTTTATCGGCATAGGTTCCGTTACTAAAGAATAAACTTCTAGTCAAAGGGCAAGAATATTTTGCCACAGGAAGCACATAAAGCACAGAGAAGAACTTGAGGACACTAAAAACTGTTCTGACTTTTTTCTGACTTTGATTTTTTATGTGTTTTCTGTGACTTTTGTGGCAAATGGTTTTTTAGCTTGTCCGGGTAAGGAAACGCACGTGTGGCAATCTTACTGAAGTCCGTACTCTTTGGCAAGAAGAACCTTTGGGTGAATGATGTTGACGTGAAGGGTGCGAGGCGTCAAAAAAAGCAAATCACTATCTGATAAGCAGGTTATCTGAACGCAACGAATGCTCCGGCTTGTATATTATTTATTTATGAAACTAACATTTTCAGCTTGACAGGCCACGCCAAGTTGTTGTACATTTTAATTGTTCCGTTCTTTCGGCATCACGACCTCGAGTCAGTTTGAGCTTCACCAGGGTCGCTGAACTTTGAAAATCGAGATTCTTCGCGTTGCCCTGCATGATTTCGCCGGGCTCTGCGTAGTCTTTAAAGCATGGACGTTTTAAACATATTCTCTACAGGCATTTTCTCTATTCCTTCCGGCGAAGTCGGTTCACCGCTCCCGCTCTCGAAAACTCCGAACTTCAACTACTTCTTCTTTTCGACATTTGCACCACCATGAACTGAGCATACTCTCCATAAAAACCTTCTATCTTCATGCGCACGGTTTGGGTATGAACTGTACTGGACTGCGCATCAGCCCCGCGAGGGCAGTATGTTACCGTTTTGAGAGGAGTTACTAAGTGCCGGAATCAAGACTGAAACCAAAGCTTCTAACCGTCATAAAACAAGGATATTCCAGCCCGGTATTTTTCAAGGACCTGACCGCGGGCATCATCGTCGGCATCGTCGCCCTGCCTCTTGCCATCGCCTTTGCCATCGCCTCGGGCGTTACTCCCGAGCAGGGGCTGTACACCGCCATCGTGGCCGGATTCATCATCTCGCTCCTGAGCGGAAGCCGCGTCCAGATCGGCGGGCCCACGGGCGCTTTCATCGTCATCATCTACGGCATCGTCCAGAAATTCGGGTACGACGGCCTGGTGATCGCCACGATCATGGCGGGCGTGCTGCTCGTGCATCATGGGGTTTGCCAAGCTGGGCGCAGTGATCAAGTACATTCCCTATCCGGTCACCGTGGGTTTCACCGGCGGGCATCGCACTGATCATCGCCGTAGGCCAGGTCCGCGATCTTCTGGGGCTTCACATGGAGAAGGTGCCCGCGGAATTCATCGAAAAGATCGTCGCCTATTCGGAGCATGCGGGATCGATCACTCCGGTCGCGGCAGTGATCGGCATCGCGACCATCGCGATCGTGTTCCTCTGGCCGCGGGTGACGCAGCGAGTCCCCGGCTCGCTGGTGGCCATCCTCGTGACGACCGCAGCCGTGCAGCTCTTCGATCTGCCGGTTGAGACGATCGGCAGCAGGTTCGGCAGCGTGTCCGGCGCCCTGCCCTCGCTGCGGATGCCCCATGTCGAGTGGCGCATGGTCTCCGCGCTGGTCTCTCCGGCCATCACGATCGCGCTTGCTGGCCGGCATCGAGTCGCTGCTTTCCGCGGTCGTCGCCGACGGTATGACCGGCCGCAAGCACCGGTCGAACATGGAGCTCATCGCCCAGGGCGTGGCGAACATCGCGATCACCGCTCTTCGGCGGCATCCCGGCCACGGGCGCCATCGCGCGGACGGCCACGAACATCAAGAACGGCGGTCTCACGCCGTTCGCCGGGATCATCCACGCGATCGTCCTGCTGCTCATCATGCTCTTCTTCGGAAAATGGGCGGCGCTCATCCCCATGGCGACGCTTGCGGGCATCCTGGTCGTCGTCGCCTACAACATGAGCGAATGGCACCTCTTCGTAAAGCTGCTCAAAAGCCCGAAAATGGATATCGCCGTGCTGCTGGTAACGTTCTTCCTCACCGTCCTCGTGGACCTGACGGTCGCGATCCAGGCGGGGGTGGTCCTTGCGGCGCTCCTGTTCATGAAACGCATGGCCGATGTGACCCAGGTGGGCTATATTACCTCGATGGTGGGCTTCATGAGGAGGACGAGGAAGACGCGAAGGCGGACCCGAACAGTATCAATAAGTTCTCCGTTCCCGAGGGCGTCGAGGTCTTCGAGGTGAACGGGCCGTTCTTCTTCGGCGCGGCGGACCGGTTCAAACATGTGCTCAACCTGATCGTGAAGAAGCCGAAGGTGCTGATCCTGCGGACGCGCACCGTGCTGGCCATGGATGCCACGGCGCTGCACGCGCTGGAAGAGGTGTACGATACGACGAAGCGGGACGGGTCCGTGCTCGTGCTTGCCGGGATCCACGCGCAGCCGCTGATCGCCATGGATAAGGCGGGCTTTCTCGATAAGGTGGGGGTGGAGAACGTGTTCGAGAATCTCAGCGACGCATTGAAGCGGGCGCGGGCCATCGTCGGTGCGCCGCGGCCGTATCGGCGAGGAAACAGCGCCGTCCAGAAGTCAATTGGGACAAACCGGCAGCAAAAAAATAAAGAAGGACCATACGTTCCCAGAGAGGATTCGATGTTGCCTCGGGATTCAGTCTGGCGAATGATTCATTGACTCCGCCGAGGTTGATAAATTCGATTCAATCTTCCCCAACTGCACGAAATGTATCTGATATGATGAGCATGCATGCTGATTCTGCCCGAAGGAGATTTATTTTATTGTAACGCGCCAGTGAAATAGAGCGAGGTTGCACGTGGTTCTTACACCGGTGTGAGAGGCATCATAGCCTCATCCTTTCGCCTGGTTCCTGTCCTCTCTTCTCCTCGCTCCTGCACTGACGCCGTTGCTGCGTCCATCTCAGCGCCTCTTGATTACCGTCGGTTTCTCCTTCGCTACCATTGCCTCTTTTCTTGCCACGGCTGCGGGTTTCTGGACTGTGGCAAGCGGCGGCGCGTTCCGGCTCATTATTCCCCTCGGTCTTCCCGATCTTCCGTTTCATCTCAGGCTTGACCTCCTGTCCGGTTTCTTTCTCGTCGTCATCGGACTGCTTTCCTCCTTTGTCTCTATCTACTCCATCGGGTATGTCAAGGGGTTTTTGGGCCACCGGCCGATCACCAGCCTGGTTGTCTTTTATACCGCTCTTTCTCGCCGGGATGCTCCTGGTCGTCCTGGCCGACGACGCCTTGTTCTTCCTGATCGCCTGGGAATTGATGGCGGCCGCCTCCTATTTTCTGGTCCTCTTCGAGGACGAACGGGTCGAGAACCGGCGGGCCGCCTTTCTCTATCTCGTCGTCGCCCATGTGGGCGCGATCGCCATCCTGCTCTCCTTCGGCGTCATGGCCGGGCTTGCCACCGGCTTCGCGGGATTCCAAGGCTATACCTTCGATGCCATGCGGGAGACGGAACTCCCCGCGGGGCTGGGCAACAGCGGCTTTTCTGCTGGCGTTCTTCGGGTTCGCCGCCAAGGCCGGTGTGATCCCGCTCCATGTCTGGCTGCCCGAGGCGCACCCGGTGGCGCCTTCGAATGTTTCCGCGCTCATGAGCGGCGTGATGCTCAAGACCGCCATCTACGGCATGGTGCGGGTCGTCTTCGACCTGATCGGCGTATTTCCCCTGGTGGTGGGGCGCGCTCGTGCTGGTGTTCGGGCTGGTTTCCGCGGTCCTGGGCGTTCTCTATGCCCTGATGCAGCATGATCTGAAGAGGCTTCTCGCCTACCATTCCGTGGAGAACATCGGCATCATCCTGATCGGCATCGGCCTTGCGATGATCTTCACCTCCTTCGATATGTCCCTGCTGGCCGCCCTGGCGCTGATCGCCGGTCTCTACCACACGCTTGAACCACGCCATGTTCAAGGGGCTTCTCTTCATGGGGGCGGGCGCAGTGCTCCACGCCACGCACGAACGGAACATGGAGGAGATGGGCGGGCTTATCCGCTTCATGCCCTGGACAGCCGCGCTCTTTCTTGTCGGCTGCGTCTCGATCTCCGCGCTGCCGCCTTTTAACGGGTTCGTCTCGGAATGGCTGACCTACCAGGCTTTTCTGCTTTCGCCGGCGCTTCCCAGTCCGCTCCTGAAACTGCTCATCCCGCTGGGGGCCGCGCTCCTGGCGCTGACGAGCGCGCTGGCGGCTGCCTGCTTCGTCAAGGCCTTCGGCGTGACCTTCCTGGGCCACCGGCGCGGGCACCATCATCGCAGCGGGTCCATGAGGTCGGCTGGTCCATGCGGATCGGCATGTTGCTGGCCGCGGTCACCTGCTTCGGACTCGGCGTTTTGCCGACCTACCTGATCAACTGGATGGACCCCATCACCGAATTACTGGTGGGCGACACCATCGCCGCCTCGGCCGCGGGGTTCGGCTGGATGTGGCTGACCCCGATCTCCCATGAGCGGGCCTCCTATTCAGCGCCCATGGTCTTCGTCGGCATCCTGGCCGTGGTGGCCATAACGTACCTTCTGCTGCATATCGCGGTCCCGGTGCCATCAGGCGGGTGCCGCTCTGGGACTGCGGTTTTGAAAAGATGACCAACCGGATGCAGTACACGGCCACGTCCTTTGCCATGCCCCTGCGCAGGATCTTCGGCTTTCTCTTCAGCATCAAAGAGCACGTGCGCCGGCTTCCGGCAGACAGCGCACCCGGCCTTTCCCGAGCGGCTGCAGTACCATCTCCGGATACGGGACCGCTTCTGGATCTGGATCTACCAGCCGATCGCGGATGCGAGCTTCTGGACTTCGCGCAGGATCGGAAGGATGCAGCAGGGCCGGATCCAGGTCTATCTCATTTATTCGTTCGTGACGATCATTGTTGCTGCTGGATCTTCACTCTGATGACTGTATTGGTCTTGGCTTTTTCCGGCAAGGAGATTGTTGATTGAACATCCATCCTGTTTTTCATAGCGGTTGCCCAGGTCGCGCTCCTTCTATTCGCTGCGCCGCTGTTTGCAGGCTGGGTGAAGATGGTGAAATGCTGGTTCCAGGGCCGCACCTCGCCGAGCCTTTTCCAGCCGTACCGGGACATCAGGAAGCTGTTCTCCAAGGATGTCGTGCTGGCGGAGAACGCATCGTGGATCTTCCGGTTCACGCCCTATCTCGTCTTCGGCGTCTCGGTCATGGCGGGCGGCATCATTCCCACATTTCGACGGACCTGCCCCTCTCGGCCACGGCCGATGTCATCGCCCTGGTGGCGCTCTTTGCCATCGCCCGGTTCTTTACGGCACTGGCCGGCATGGACATCGGCACCGCCTTCGGAGGCATGGGGTCGAGCCGAGAGATGACCATCGCCTCTCTGGCCGAACCGGCCATGCTGATGGCTGTGTTCGCCGTATCGCTGGTGGGCAAGTCCACTTCCCTGTCCCAGATGGTCGCGGTCATTTCCCAGGGCGGGCACGCCATGCTCAGGCCGTCGCTCGTCTTCGCGCTTCTGGCGTTCATCCTTATTGCTCTTGCCGAAACGGGGAGGGTGCCGGTGGACAATCCGGCCACGCATCTGGAACTCACCATGATCCACGAGGCCATGATCCTGGAATATTCCGGCAGGCACCTGGCTCTGATCGAATGGGCGGGGATGATGAAGCTGTATCTCTTCGTCGCGCTCGGGATCGCGTCATTCTTCCCCTGGGGAATCGCCTTGAATGATGATCTGTCCGCCGTCTTTCAGCGCTCGCGGTCCTGTTGCTTAAACTGGGATTCGTTGGAGTGGGACTGGTGCTGATCGAGACCGGGCTGGCGAAGATGCGGATCTTCCGCATAACGGAATTTCTCGGGAGTGCTTTTCTTTTTGCAACACTGGGGATGATGTCATATTTCATGCTGGAGTAATTCAAATGCGGATTGCGGAATGCGGAATTAATGAAGTATAAAGAGGTAATTGCATGAACACCCAGCTTGCAGCGCAACTGAACAGTCTTCTGGCCGCGTTGATCCTTCTCACCGCGTTTGCCCTGGTGGTGCAGCGCAGAATGAACGCGCTGCTCCACATTTTTGCGTGGCAGGGGTTCCTGCTTGCCGTCAGCACCGCCATCGTCGGGTTTGTGGGCGGCGCGCATCATCTCTACATCTCTTCGATCCTGACGCTCTCGGTGAAGGTTCTTCTGCTCCCGTACATTCTGCATAAACTGATCCAAAAGCTGAAGATCCATAAAGAGATCGATACGCTCATCAATATTCCGACCACCATGCTCATCGGCATCGTGCTGGTGATCTTTTCGTACCATCTTACCGCGCCCATCAGGGAGCTCTCGACGCTCGTGACCCGCTCGACCATTGCCGTGGCCCTTGCCACGTTCATGCTCGGTCTCTTGATGATGATCACCCGCAAACACGCGGTGACGCAGATCATCGGATTTCTGGCAATGGAGAACGGCCTTCTCTTCGCCGCCACCAGCGCGACCTACGGCATGCCACTGGTGGTGGAATTGGGCGTGGCACTCGACCTTCTGATCGCGGCCTTCATCTTCGGCATGTTCTTTTTCCACATCAGCACCACCTTCGACAGCCTGGATGTCGATCAGATGGCGAGGTTGAAGGAAGAGGATTGATGCAAATAGTACCCTCGCCCCCTGTGGGAGAGGGCGGAGGGTGAGGGGGACGTTCCTCAGCTTCTGCCAAATTGTACGATTGTGCAATACCCACTGTTCTGTTATATTGAGTGCATGATTTTCAGGAGAGAATTATGTCAAGAACGAGCATTGATATAGACGATAAATTGGTACAAGAAGGGCTTAAGATCACTCATTTGAAAACAAAAAAAGAGTTGGTGCATTACGCACTGGAGGAATTGGTTAAAAAAGAGAAGAGAAAGCGCATCATGGAACTTGAAGGCAAAGTCCAGTGGGAAGGAAACCTGCGCCAGATGAGAACTGGCAGAGTATGATTCTATCGTGCTGAATTTGTTTACTGTAAAAGACAAGAGGGCAAAAAAATGAAAGTCATAAAAGTAGAGAGCGACATATACAAAAAAGCCGAAAAGGCGTCTAAGGCACAGGGCATCAAAACGAATGTTTTTATCGCACAGGCGCTGAAGCAGGGTCTTGATGTAATGACCGAAAGAAGCGTCCTCGAGCTCTACCGTGCACGAAAAATAACTCTTCAGCGTGCAGCGGAAATGCTCACTGTGGATATATGGGAAATGATAGAAAAAGTGAAGAAGGCCGAGATACATCTGGATTACACCATGGAAGAATTGGCCGAGGACCTGAGATAAATGGCGGAGCGAATCGTCTGCAATGCCTCACCACTTATCTTTCTCGCCAAGATAGACAAACTGTCCCTCCTCGATGTCTATGAGCTTCATGTCCCTGCCCAGGTAGAAGCCGAAATCCTCAAAGGCGCCAAAAGAAAAAAACAAGACGCGACAAAGATCGCCGATTATCTTCATGCCGGGAAGATCATGCCGGATAAAGTTTCTCTGCTGAGAGATCTGCCCCATTCTCTTGGCTCTGGAGAACGGGCCGTTATCAGCCTCGCGGTTAAGGAAAAGATCAATAAGGTCCTGATCGATGAGGCGAAGGCCAGGACAGTTGCCCGCTTTAACGGTCTCGCACCGAAAGGCACGCTCGGTGTGTTGTGGGATGCTTATAAAGCCGGTTTCATCAGCAGAGACGCCCTTGAGTTACTGACATTTGATCTTATTCAGTACGGCTATCGTATTAAAGAAGAGATTGTGGTCGAGTTTCTCAGAAAACTGAAGGTGGGGCAGAAGTAAGGCGGCAAAGTTATCAGCCTCATATGACTCCGTAAGTGCCGTCGGGTTTTGCTCGGCGTTCTACCCGACCTACGGACCTGATGCAAAAGTACCCTCGCCCCCTGTGGGAGAGGGCGGAGGGTGAGGGGAGCAGTAGAGGCTGGACTCGCGCGGAGACGCGGAGGCGCAGAGAAGACAGAAAATCGAAACAGTCTGAAGGTTTGGGCAAAATGCCGCATCTTGCCCAACGAACACTGGGAAGAACTTGACGAGGATATCAGCGTGGAAGGTCTTCTTTTGGGGATAGGCGACAGAACAAAACCAACAGCCAAAGCGAAAACGTGAAATTCACAATTACGCGATGAGCAGATGAATATTTCCGCCCTGCCAATTCCGAGATTCCGTATTTGTTGGGACGGATTTTGTTAGTGCGAGAAACAAACGTGTTTGAGCGCAGACGCTCAAATTCCGCCCGCCATTACCGGATTTTCGGAAATACTGGGGCAGTTTCCGTCCCATCAAACACTGGTTGGTCGAAGGAGATAAGCATGATCCATGTCGAAAATGATGACGGCGAGATCACGGGGATCACGATCAACGGAGAGGCGCTTCATTCTGATGACGGCGAGGTGTGGTCCCTTCCCAAGGGTCTTGTTGCCGGCTTGAAGGTGTCGGATTTGCCAGCCACGGTTGCATTTGAACCATGCAAGGGTCAGGAAGATTCCGCGATCATACTCGATTCCATACCGATGCATCTCAAGCGCATTGGACCCAACAAAGTCCGCGTCGAGTTCGAGGACGGCGGAACACGCAAATATTGGGATGGCCAGATCGGATTCAAGGCATGGATGGAGGCCAAGCGCGAGACGGTAGAGGAAAGGCAGAGGGAAGTTGGGGATATCCACTTTGAGTCCTACGACGATGACGGAGCGTACATCTGGCTGTACTATAGCGCCGAAGTCGAAACGGAATTCGTTGAGTCATTGATCCAACTCGCAGAGCAAATCGTGAACGAGGTAGATGGGGCAGCAGAACTTCGCCTCGGTGGACGGGTCATGAAGGCAAGTAACCCCACCAATGAAGCGGAGTTCACTATTCGTGTCGTCTTGCCAATACTGCGCAAGCTCGGCTTCGCGAACATCAAGTACAATCACGGCAAGCGTGAATATGGGAAGGACATCGTCTTTGCCCGTATGACAGAGTTTCAGGAACTCAAGCATTGGGCGAGCCAGGTGAAATTCGGCGACGTTGATGGAGGAGCGGGCTCTGAGATCGACAAACTCATCAATCAGGCCGACGACGCATTCAAGATGCCATTCTTCGACATCTACACCAGACAGCAACAGCGCATCTCCAAGTTGGTAATCATAGCCTCCGGGAAGTTCACCGAGAACGCCATAGAGAAGATCTGCGGCAAGATTGAGAGCCATTCCTTGCGGAACAATCTTGTTTTTCTCGACGGCGATAAGATCGAGACTCTTGCCGAGCGCTTTCGAGGAACAGCATGAGGCAAAACAACGGCGAGATCCGTATGCGCTACCACGCGGGTAACATTACAATCTGGTCTTGTCCCTTGCGATGCAGTTGTTATTCGAGCCCGACAATTTATGTTGATGCGGAGGGGATGAACCCGTGGATTCCAAGGAACAAGCAAGGAAAATATATTCGTTATGCGTTAAAAAAGCTCGGACTTCTAAAGGAAACATTACATACAGAGAAGTTCTTAATGCCCTTGGATATGGGAAACGTGTTCAAGGGCACGCGATAAGATTTGGATTAGAGCTTGTATTAATTGCTTGTCTCGATCAGGGGGTACCCATATTAACATCTATCATTGTGAATCAATCAAGTGGCGCTCCCACACCACCAACCCCTACTGGCGGAATTTCATCTCATACTTCTTGGGAACAGGAAGCCCGAAAAGTCATAAGTCATATTGCCTGGCCTGCTGTGGATGAAATTGATTGGGATTATGTTTGGCTAAATCGTCATAGTTTATCAGACAAACACGGGATACAGGGTTACTGGAGCAATAAATAATGAAATCGTTCTTAGCAACCCTGATTCGAATCGAGATTAATTCCAACCAAAAGATCGAGCTGCCCGGCGCGGCTCATCTTTGCGTTAACCCGGAGAAAAATATATGACCGACAGCTCTTTAAGAGATCAAGCATATAAGTGGCTCCATGAAGGCGCAGACGAACATCGAGAAAAACAGAAAAAAGAACAACTGCTAACTGAATTTGCCAACTTCGATTGCAGCACTTTATTGACAATGACAAGCAAAGATTTGGCTGCATGGCAAGCAAAGTATCCTACGGACAGCCCGCAAAATATCGTTGCTACGCAAGAGTGGGACCGTCGGGCACATGAAAAACAGAAAATATCAACGCAGCAAGCTGCCCTTGTTGGTTTCGCTGGTGCATTGATAGGTGCTATTTTAACTGCTTTAATCACTTGGCTACTGTCTCCGCAAAAAGCTGACAATAACATCTCTTCACAGATACAGTCCGGTGAGCATAGAACCCAACATGACATGAAGAAGAAACCAGCAAATATAAAACCCTCTAACAGACAAAACCCATAGGAGTTTTTTCGATGAATAAATTTCATATCAGTAAACTCTCCAGTATGCTCGATGTCAATCTATGGAACAATCCTGAACGGTCCATCCAAATAGCCCTTGATTCTCAGAAAGGCTTTGATTTTTTCAATCCCGATACAATCAAAAAAAGTATCCTACGTGTCGGTACTGAACTTACAAAAGAAGAGAAAAAAGATCGTCAAATTAATCCCGCCGCCAAAGTTTTTACCGGCATCTTCGATCATTTCACGCCGAACGGTATTTCTCAATGCGTTCAATTGGCCACAGAACTTGCTTTGGCTCTTTCCGCGATACAGGCTGAAACGGATAAAATCACAAGCTGGTCGAAACGCGGAATTAAAAAAGCCAAATTTGCGCCTGCTCCTGATTGCTGTGACATCTGTAAAAAACTACGCGGTTCCTATAAAATTGAACAAGCGCCAATCGCAGTATTGGATACACATCTTGGCTGCCGCTGTAGCATTACTACTTCAGCGGATTCACTTTAGCCGAAGAGGATTATAACCTGCGCCTACCTTTAGGCGCGCGTTGGACTAAATTTCTAGGAGGAAATATGGAAATCATTAAGATGGCCGTTGTTGTTTCTTTTTTACTGGCAGTATCTTCTACCTCTTGGGCAGGATCGGGTTCAAATATCGGAATAGGATATTTTTCGAAAACTGATGATACAAAGGTCTATAAGCGATCATCCGGCGACGAGGTCGATGAAACGGTGAAAAAGGGTTTTCCGTTTATCGCTTATGAAAGTAGTGCAGTCATTTCAGGCGTTATGGCCGCTGAAAGCATTTCAGACGGACGCCTTCATGTAAGGTATTGGAAAAACGGAAGAGATGCAGAGGGAGGAGAAAACACAGCATGGATTGATCCAAAGGATGTTGATAAATTCTCCTTCGATTGTTGCGGCGACTTAAGATGTTCAGGAATTAAAACAGTAATCTTCAAAACTCGTACTTATTCTGATTGCTTCAATTTGGCACTTTCCGAAGCGTTATCGAAAAGCCAGAAGATTGCCAGCGATTCGAATGCAGAAATTGAGAAGCTGAAATTGCAACTTGAAATTGAAAAGCTGAAGCTCGAACGTGAAAAGCTAAAACAAAGCGAAACCAAGTAGAGGCTGAGTGGTCACCGGTAAAAGCAAAATCTCCAACCATGCACCTCGGCGGCGACGCGCGCTAAAGCGGCGCGTCAGGCGCCAGCATTAAACCTGTAGTAAAAGTGAAATTTAGGTCAATTTGTCACCGGTAACTATTTTATGCCAAATTAAATACGACGAATAACTTATTCTGCAGACTCGTTAATCGCAATAATACGCTTCACTGTTTAACGCATCGAGGTTTTCATGTATCTCCTGATTCTCTTAGTCATCCCGCTCATCTCCTCGCTGATGCTCGCCATCATCGGCGACCGAAAATATGCGCCCGAGGTGAACATCCTCGGGTCCGCAGTGACCTGCGCGGCCGGCTTTGTGCTGGCGTTCCAGGTCTACGAACAGGGGCCGCTGCTGGCCTGGAACGATTTTTTCTTTGTTGACGCCTTCAGCATCTACCTGTCGGTGCTTACCGCCTTTGTTTCCATGACCACCGCCATCTTCAGCAGACGCTACATGCGGCGCGAACGCGAACACGGGACGCTCGGGCATCGCAGAATGCGGTTCTATCACGCCATGTATCAGCTCTTTATCTTTGCCATGCTGCTCTGCCTGCTGACGAACAACGTCGGCATACTCTGGATCGCCATGGAGCTTGCCACGCTTTCAACGGTCCTCCTCGTATCCCTCTATCGGACCCCCGCCTCGATCGAAGCAGCATGGAAATATTTCATTCTCTGCGGCGTGGGAATCTCTCTTGCGCTGTTCGGCACCGTACTGCTCTACTTTGCAGCGGAAAAAGTACTGGGGGCGGGCGGCGCCGCACTCCATTGGACGAACCTTGCACAGGTGAGCAGCCAGCTCGAACCGACCATATTGTCCCTTGCCTTTGTGTTCCTCATGGTCGGGTACGGCACCAAAGTCGGGCTCGTTCCGCTCCACAACTGGCTTCCGGATGCGCATAGCGAAGGTCCAACTCCCATCTCGGCCGTGCTCTCCGGCCTTCTGCTGAATATCGCGCTCTATGCGCTGGTCCGCTGCAAGGTCCTGGTGGACGGATCAACCGGGACGCACCACTCAGGGGATATCATGATGGGATTCGGCCTGCTCTCGATCATTGTCGCGTCCTTCTCCATCCTGCGCCAGAAGGACATCAAGCGCATGTTCGCTTATTCCTCGATCGAGCACATGGGCATCGCCACCTTCGCCTTCGGCCTGGGCGGCCCGGTTGCCACGTTCGGAGCGCTGCTCCACATGCTGGTCCACAGTCTGACCAAGTCCGCCATCTTTTTCACCGTGGGACATGCATCGCAGATGCACCGGACGCAGGAGATGGACAAGATCAAGGGGCTCATTCGGGCAATCCGCTTGTCGGCTGGGGCATGTCGCTGGGCGTGATGGCGATCGTCGGAATGCCTCCTTTCGGCGTCTTTACGAGCGAATTCCTGATCCTGACGGCGACTATCAAGGACGCACCGTACCTTGCGCCGTTCCTGCTGCTGGGGCTCGCGGTCACGTTTGCGGCCCTGTTCAGAAAGGTCCAGCCCATGGTAGCCGGTGAAATACCACCCTATCAGAAGCGCTTGAAGGTCGCCCATATCCCCGTGCTGCTGCACATGGCGCTTGTTCTGGTGCTTGGCCTGTACGTGCCGGAGTTCCTTTCCGGGTGGTTCCAGACGGCTGTGGGGCTGCTGAAATAATTCCATTGCGGATTTCGGATTGCGGATTGCGGAATAACGGCTTTAAGGACATGCAATGATCAGATTAAAGAACCTTGTCATGAACGTGCTGGGGGAAGATGCGAAAGAGGATGACAGCATTGCTCCTTCTTCCGTGATGTCTCTTGTCGTTCCGCGAAAACGGTTCGCTGAAACAGCGCGGGTGCTCAAGCAGGAATATGCCTTGCTCGCCGGGGAGTGGGCTGCCGACGAGACCCTGATGGGCAGAGGATTCGCTGTTTACGCCTGCTATCGGAGAGAGCGGGAGTACCTTGTTGTGAAGACAGAGGCGCCTGTCGATGATCCGACCTTCCCGAGCCTGACCAAAAAGTTTGTTGCCGCATACCGGTTCGAACGGCAGATCCAGAGCCTTATGGGGCTGACGCCGGTGGGCAATCCGGACGACCGCCCCTGGATCAAGCATGAGGACTGGCCGGTCGATGCCTGGCCGCTCAGGAAGACCTTTCCTGCGTCCACGAAACTGCCGCGCGTCCCGGGAGAGTACCGCTGGATCCGGGCCGAGGGAGAGGGGATCTACGAGATCCCGGTCGGACCGGTCCATGCCGGCATCATCGAGCCGGGGCATTTCCGTTTCCAGGCCATGGGCGAGGACGTCATCAACCTCGAGGAAAAACTGGGCTACGTGCACAAGGGCATTGAGAAACGGTTCGAGTCGCTTTCCTGGCAGGAGGCAGCGCGGCTGGCTGCTCGCGTATCGGGCGATACCACGGTCGCCCACAGCCTTGCCTATGCCCAGGCAGTGGAGGCGTTGACCGGCACGATCCTGCCTGAGCGCAGCTTGTGGCTTCGGGCGCTGTTCCTTGAACGGGAACGCATCGCGAACCACCTCGGGGACCTGGGCGCTATCTGCAATGATGTCGCTTTTACGATGCTGTTCTATCAGTTCCACCGGCTGAAGGAAAGCCTGCTCCGTACGAACCTCAAGCTCTTCGGCCACCGGTTCATGATGGACCGGGTCGTGCCGGGCGGCGTCACCGCTGACATTAATGACGCCGGCATCGCGGCCATCCTTGAGGAACTGGACCGGCTTGCAAATGATTTCGAACGGCTCGTCCTGATCTACGATGAAAACTCCTCCCTGGAAGACCGGGTGCGGGATACGGGCACGCTCAAGCCGGCGCAGGCGCGGGACCTCGGCGTGGTCGGGCTCGTTGCGCGGGCAAGCGGTCTGAACCTTGACTGCCGCATCCATCATCCGTTCCCTCCCTATGACCGGATCAGCGTGAATGTTCCGGTGCTGATCTCCGGGGATGTTCATGCACGGGCCTGGGTCAGGGTGGAAGAGGTGCGTGAATCCATCAGGATCATCCGCGAATTGCTGGGGACGCTCCCGGCAGGCAGGATCAGCGCAGCTGTTGGCTCCCCCTTGCCGGACCGGTCCGGCTTCGCTGCGGTGGAAGGATGGCGCGGAGAGATCCTCTATTGGGTGCAGTCCGGTCTGAAGGGAGAGATCAACCGCTGCATGGTCAGGGACCCGTCGAGCCTGAACTGGCTGGGGCTGGAGCAGTGCATCCACGGGAACATCGTTCCCGATTTTCCGGTGTGCAATAAGAGCTTTAATCAGTCGTATTCGGGACATGATCTGTGAGACAAGCACCAAATGTCAAAGAACAAGCTCCAAATAATATCCAATTTTAACAGGCTGTTGAAAAAGTATTTAAGGGGTCATCCTGAACGAATGAAGGATCTGAAGTTGTTGTAAACTGAGATTCTTCGCTGCGCTCAGAATGACAACTCTAGTAATTTTTCGCCACCTGTTAAGCTCCAATGTGCGAAACGTTTGGAATTTATTTGAGATTTGTTATTTGAAAATTGAATTCTATCAGGAGTTTTATGATCAGGATCCTAAAACAGATATTCCGGACTGGCATTGTCACGGAAAAACTGCCGCCCATTATCGATCCGGAACTCGAAAAGATCGGCGTCAGGCTGGAAGAGGCTCATCAGAAGCCGTTTTCAAAGAAGCCTCACGATCCGCCAGGTTGACGCCGGCTCCTGCAACGGGTGCGAACTCGAGATCCATGCGATCAATAATCCGATCTATAACTGTGAGCGCTTCGGCATTCACTTTACGGCGTCGCCGCGATTTGCCGATCTGCTGCTGGTAACCGGTCCGGTAACGCATAATATGGAGATCGCGCTCAGAAGGACCTATCATGCTACGCCGACGCCGAAGCTCGTGATCGCCGTGGGAGACTGCGGATGCAATGGGGGCGTTTTCGGCGAGAGCTATGCTTCCCTGGGCGGCATAGACAAGGTCATTCCCGTGGACGCTGTCATACCCGGATGTCCGCCCACACCGACTGCGCTGCTGCAGGGTATCTTGAAGGCGATCAGCGGGTAGCGCGGCGAAGCGCGGTTGTGGCTGATGCCGTCATTGTTTACGGCAAATAAATTTGGCGCTTTTGACTTAATTCTGTTATACTATTTTGTAAACATGGCTGTTTAAATCTTTTTTCTGAGAGGGGCGGGAGGAATGAAAAAGATATTTGCGATCTTTTTTGTGTTTAGCATGATGCTGGTTTCTGGCGCGGGGGCACAGGTGGTTGGCGGCGGCGATCTTACCTTCCGGCCCAAAGGGGCGGATCCGGTCGCATTTAGTCACGAGGTCCATGTGAAGAGCAAGGGGCTGAAATGCACGGGTTGCCACTATCAGGTATTTCAAATGACGCAGGGTTCATATAAAATGGATATGAGCAAGTTGACCAAGGGTTCTTTTTGCGGCAAGTGCCACAACGGCGAAAAGTCCTTTGACGTGAAGGATGCAAAGAACTGCGTCAAATGCCACAAGAAGTAAGCTTGTCGGAAAAAGTCTCACGGTAGGACGCTCAGTTGTTGAATTCCCGATACTGCGCAGCGTGGCAGGACGAGTGTTTCATATCACACGGGACGGCCTGCTCTGATGGCCGTCCCGAATTGTTTATGGTCTGCCGCCAGTATTCATGAGGTCAACGGGTATGCCGGCATATGCGGATTATCAGGGAATGCAGCACAGGACGGAACACTCCCGCCGGTCCTTGCTCAGCAGGGTGTCAGGTCTCTTATTCCTGTTTGTGATCTTGATATCTTTTCAGGGCGGTTGCGCCGCCAGGCCGCTTACCGTGCCGATCGAGACAGAGCGCTTGGCCGATGCTGAACAACCGCACGGCACCCTTGTTATCTACCTTCCCGGCAATGGAGACGCAGGCGATGCCTTCAAACGGAACGGCCTCATTTCTCTGCTTCGGGAACGGGACCTCTCTGTCGATATCATCGGTGTGAACGCCCATCTCGGATACTACCGAAACGGTTCGATCCTGGAGCGGTTAAAGCAGGATGTTATCGATCCCGCAAAGAAAAATGGGTATGACCGTATCTGGCTTGTTGGCAACTCACTGGGCGCATATGGATCGATCACCTACGCATCCCGATATCCTGCAGACATCTCCGGCGTAGTACTGCTCGGTGCCTATGCAGGAGATCGGGAGATCATACGCGAAATAGAGCAAGCCGGCGGATTGCGCGCCTGGGACCCGGGAACCATCAAAAAAAAAGACTGGGAGCGTCAGCTTTGGTCATGGCTCAAGCAGTATGACGGCCACGCGTCGGAATATCCTCCCGTCTATCTGGGGTATGGAAGCAGGGACCGATTTACCTATGCCCAGGACCTCCTGGCAACCGTGTTGCCGGCTGACCGCGTAGTGGTCGTTGAAGGGGGACACGATTGGGCAACATGGAAAAAGGCCTGGGGGCTTCTGCTTGAACGGATGGCATCATCGCTCAGGTAAGGGTCGTGCTGAAGGCTGCATCTGAACGCGCCACCTTTACCTTGGGACCAGACCTTGTCAGAGAAAGGGACAGAACGCAATGCAGAGGAAGTTGGGTGCATGGTGGGGATTGGCAGGGGTCGCTCTCTTGCTCGGGAGCGCCATCTATCGCTTGACGCCGATGGCGATCAGCGCTTTTTCATTCGAGTTCCGCTGGTATCACACGGTCACGCTGGCGGTCGTTGTTTTTTTTATGGCCTACGTCGAAGGGTACCGCGCGTTTCAACAGGGTTTCTCGCCGCGCGTCGCGGCACGCGCCCGTTATCTCAAGCATCAGGGACGCCTCTCCCATGCGATCTTCGCGCCGCTCTTTTGCATGGGCTTTTTCCACGCCACGCGCCGGAGGCAGATCACGTCCATCTCGGTGACGGCCGGCATCATTGTCCTCGTGCTGCTCGTCCGTCTTCTGGACCAGCCTTGGCGCGGTATTGTAGATGCCGGGGTGGTCGTCGGTCTTGCCTGGGGCCTGGCCTCGCTGGTCCTGTTCGGCATACAGGCGTTGACCTCCGGGACATTCCCCTATTCTCCCGAGGTGCCCGAATGAAAAAAGGCAGGTTCTTGTCGATGATAAAAAAAATGCTCGATCTTACCGTGTGCTCCCCCACCGCAAAAAAATGCCGATTTCTGCCGGCGCTCCTTGTTCTCATCATCTCCCTGCTTGCTGTTCCTCCGGCCCAGGCCGGTCTGCGCGACCGGATAAAAAAAGCGTTGAACGACCGGAACGGGGGCTCCGGCGAACTTGATACGAACACGATCGCAGCGGGATTAAAAGAGGCATTGTCTGTTGGCGCCAGGAACAGCGTCACGACGGTCTCGAAGGTCGATGGCTATTTCGGCAACCAGCTGATCCGGATCTCAGCCCCGGAAAAGATCAAGAGGATCGAAAAGGTCATGCGAAAGGCCGGCCAGGGAAAGCATGTCGACAAATTCATTCTCAGCATGAACCGGGCTGCCGAGAAGGCGGCGCCGCAAGCGCTTGATTTTTTTGTTGCAGCCGTGAAGGAGATGACTATTCCCGATGCGGTGGCCATCCTGCGCGGGAACGATACGGCGGCGACCGCTTATCTCAGATCGAAGACCTTTGACCGCATCTACGGCTCATTCAAACCCGTGGTCACCGCGACCATGAACGATGTCGGCGTGACCCGGTCGTTCAAGGAAATGATGGACAAGGCCAGTACCATACCGCTCCTGAAGAATGAAGTCGTGGACCTCGACCACTATGTTACGAGCAAGGCTTTAGATGGTCTTTTTACCATGGTCGGCCAGGAAGAGCAGAAGATACGAAAGGACCCGGCTGCCCGGGTGACGGATTTGCTGAAGCAGGTTTTTAAGAAATAACGCAGACGCTCAAGGGGCTGTTTTCTTCCAAACACGATAAGGTCTACGATCATGGATGCAAAAAAAACATCAGTACCCGGACGGCTGGTTGTTTTCCTCTTTGGCGAAACGGACATGAACCTTGAGGCCACGGAGGTTGTTGCAACCAAGACCGGAAAAAGCGCGCCGAGCTACCCGGACGTGATCCCCAAACAGAAGATCATCAGGATCGAAAAGCGGGAATCCGACGGTATTGAGGTCCGCTTTATCGTCAAGGCCTATTTGCCGGATGTGGTCGTTGTCGAGGCTTCGCTGGACATGGACGACCTGCTGTCCGGCACCACGCTGGAATTCAAACGCGGGCTCATCAATGAGTGCAGGAAGATCCTGGGTGAGTTCGGATGCGATCCTCTGTTCGATGAAGAATACAGCGTCTATTGCATCTCCGGATACAGCGGAGATCCGGAAGTGTATCTGTCCCGCTTCGGGGACAGGATCGCAGCGTTTCTCAAGAACGAACGGATCGAACTCGACGAGGAAGAGGTTAAGGCCACGCTGTCGTCGTACCTGAAGTACGGCAAGGACGACATTACCATCGTAGACTGGGACGGCGCGTTCATCTTCGATTCATCCGGTGATTTTGCGAGCAATATCGAGTTGTTCGAGATCGCGAACCTCCAACTCCTGAAATCGCGCATTCTCGACTACGATCTCGATGTGCGGCTTGAAAAAACCCTGCGCCTCATGGGCGCCTCAAAAGGGCTTCCGGTCCTCAGGTCGCGGGATGTACGGAAGATCGTGAAAGAGATCATCGAGATACGGACCCAGTCCATTCTTGAATCAGAAGCAGTGGAGCGGAACATCAAGCTGATCGGGGACTGGTATTCCGCAAAGCTCTATTCCCTGATCTCAAAGAAATTCCATCTGGACAGCTGGAAAACGGAGATCAAGGAGAAGCTTGATACCCTTGAGGATGTCTACACCATGGCCACGGAAAATTTCAGCGTGTCCTATCGGGCGACGCTGGAATTCATCATCCTTGCAGGCTGGTTCATCCTGCTGTTGTTGTATGTGGGGGAATTTTTGTTGGCGCGGTAACAGGGCAAGCAATAAAAACCTGTGCCCACAGCACCATGAACCGCGAATGAACGCGAATCGACGCGAATTAAAATTAAAGTCATGGAACTGTTTTTTTTGATTAGCGTTCATTCGCGTAAATTCGCGGCTAAAACGTCCGTGAGTTTCGGTTTGTCCGGCTTGGCTTGAGTAAAAATACTTGCATGTATTTAGTGGAGGCAGGAAATGAAGGTCATTGCATTCAACGGCAGCGCACGAAAAGAGGGGAACACGGCGATCCTCTTGAACCTCGTTCTCGACGAATTAAAGGCTGAAGGGATCGATACCGAGCTTTATTCCCTGGCAGGAAAACCGGTTCAGGGATGCATTGCCTGCTACAAGTGTTTTGAGAAAAAAAATAAACGCTGCGCCGTGGAAAAAGACATCATGAACGAGTGCATTCAGAAGATGGATGAAGCGGACGGCATCCTGCTCGGATCTCCCACCTATTTTGCCGATGTTTCGGCAGGGATGAAAGCCCTGATCGAGCGGTGCGGCATGGTTGGCCGCGCGAACGCGGACATGTACAAACGTAAAGTAGGGGCATCGGTCGTGGCGGTGCGTCGCGCTGGGGCCATCCACGTGTTCAACTCGCTGAACTATTTTTTTACCATCAATGAGATGATCATCCCCGGGTCAAGCTATTGGAACATCGGCATGGGAAGGCAGCCTGGAGAGGTAAATAATGATGCCGAAGGTGTACAGACCATGAAGACTCTCGGCAAGAACATGGCATGGCTGCTTAAGAAAACAAGAGGATGATCGTTTTTGCCTCGCCGGAACGGATATCGCTGTTTATTCTTCCTGCTTTTCCGGCAACAATAGTGCCTATGAATGTCTGCGCTCGGTTGATTTGTCACGAAGCACGTCACCTTTAAATTTTCTCAGCGGATCGAAGCCTACACGCACCCAGCCGTTGCTGCGTTGGAACATTGATATGCTTCCGGCTTTGAGCATCTCGTCCAGGCGAGCAGGTTTTACAAAATCATATTTATTGTCATTATAAACCACGCGGATCAACATGCCTTTCCCTCCTTAGGCCGGGTACGGAGAAGGGCGGGTTTGGAATCCGCTTCTCCTCTGGCCGAACGGGCGTTTGTATTGCAAGTGTCAATCAATTCCTTGTTTTATGTGTATCAACCGGTCTGCTCTTTGTCAAGAGATACTTGAACACGATGCGTCCAACGTTCGCCCCAATCAGTGAAATTAATCGACTTTACTGATACTATCGTTTGCCATGAAAGCTTTCAGTTCATTGTTTTATGTGACGACCCTACGACATAACGTAAAAATTGGGAAAAAAATCTTGACAGAAATCTGCAGTTAGGTTATTGTATCGCCGTTGCATTGATTCTCTTTAAGTCTGGTCCTGTGAGGCCAGGAAGGGCATGAAATGAAAAATTTCCGCGGCAGAATATCGTACTGTATAAACACGCATACCTTCTTTCCATTTTGGAAAGAGGGTTTTTTTGTGTCTTTTTAATGTTTTAGATTCGGGGAGTTCAGCGCTATGAATCAAAAAGAAAAAGCCCTTATTCTTGACAAAGCCGGCATTGATCGGGCACTTACGAGGATATCGCATGAGATCCTCGAAAAGAACAAGGGAGCGAAAGAACTCGTCCTTGTCGGCATCCAGCGCGGTGGCGTGCATATCGCAAAGCGGCTCGCAGCCAAGATCAAGCAGATCGAAGGCCTGGAGCCTCCTGTCGGCAGCCTCGACATCACCATGTACCGCGACGACCTGGCAACCCGCAAGTCCCAGCCGGTGCCGCAGGCCACGGACATCACCTTTGATATCCAGGACAAGATGATGGTGCTCGTCGACGATGTGATCTTTACCGGGCAGGACCATCCGGGCCGCCTTGAACAGCATCATGGACTACGGCAGACCGCACCGCATCCAGCTTGCCGTGCTCGTGGACCGCGGGCACCGGGAACTGCCGATCCGCGCTGATTTTGTCGGGCAAGAACCTCCCGACCTCGGCAAAGGAAAAGGTGGAAGTGATGCTTGTGGAGGACGGCGGGGATGAGAAGGTCGTGATCCTGGAAGAGTAGGAAACATTGCGGATTTCGGATTGCGGATTGCGGATTTTTAATAAAAATATTCAGCCGCTGAGATAAGAAGGGTTGCTCCATGAGCTTAAGTTCAAAAGACCTGCTGGGCATAAAAGGCATGACCGCTGACGAGATCAAGCTTATCCTCGATACGGCTGCGACGTTCAAGGACGTGTCCGAGCGGGACATCAAGAAGGTGCCGGCACTCCGCGGCAAGACCGTGATCAACCTGTTCTACGAGGCAAGCACGCGGACGCGGACATCCTTTGAGCTCGCGGGCAAGCGTCTTTCGGCGGACGTGATCAATATCTCGACCTCGACCAGCAGCGTGGTCAAGGGGAAACGCTGCTCGATACGGCCAGGAACATCGAGGCCATGAAGTGCAACATCATCATCGTCCGCCATCCCTGTTCGGGCGCGCCCGAGTTCCTGTCCACGCGGCTTAAGAGCTCCGTGATCAACGCCGGCGACGGTTTCCACGAACATCCGACGCAAGCGCTGCTCGATATGTTCACCATGCGCGAAAAGCTCGGCAGGCTCGACGGGATCACGGTCGCGATCGTCGGCGACATCGCCCACAGCAGGGTGGCCCGCTCGAACATCTACGGGCTCACTGACCATGGGCGCGAAGGTCCGTGTCTGCGGCCCGGCCACCATGATCCCGCCGTGGGATCGAGCACATGGGCGTCGAGGTCCATTACGACATGGACCAGGCTGTTGAAGGCGCTGATGTGGTCATGATGCTGAGGCTTCAGGTCGAGCGTCAGACCGCAGGCCTCTTTCCGGGTGTGCGCGAGTATGCCCGGTTCTACGGATTGAACCAGACGCGGCTTGCCCGCGCGGCAAAGAACGTGCTCGTCATGCATCCCGGTCCCATGAACCGCGGCGTGGAGATCGCATCGGATGTGGCGGACAGCACGCCGGTCATTCTCGACCAGGTCACGAACGGCGTGGCGGTTCGGATGGCGGTCATGTTCCTGCTGTCAGGCGGGACGAAAGCAGAAGCATAATCAATTTCGGATTGCGGATTTCGGATTACGGAATGCATAAATCAAATGCCTTAGTCAGTTACGCTCAAGCAATGAACCGCGAATTAACGCGAACTAAATGATAATAATAAACATTGCTTTTTGATTAGCGTTCATTCGTGTACATTCGCGGTTAAAAAGATCCGTGGGTTCCGGCTTGTCCGGATTAAGTTTTCCTGGTAAAAAGGTTTAATCATGAATATCCTAATAAAAAACGGTCACATTATCGATCCCGCGAACAAGGTTGATGAAAAGCTCGACATCCTGATAGCTGACGGCAAGATCGCGAAGCTCGGCAAGCCCGGTTCGATCTCATCCCCCGATGCTCAGGTGGTCGATGCCGCGGGCAACCTGGTCGTTCCCGGACTGATCGATATGCATGTGCATCTGCGCGAACCGGGGTTCGAGTATAAGGAAACGATCGCGACCGGCACGGCTGCGGCAAAGGCCGGCGGATTCACGTCGGTCTGCTGCATGCCGAACACCAATCCGGTGAACGACAACCGCTCAGTGACGCGAGTTCATCCTGTCACAGGCTGCAAAAGCAGCTTCTGCCCGCGTTTTCCCCATCGGCGCGATCACCAAGGGGTCGAAGGGCGAAGAACTGTCCGAAATGGGAGAATTGCGGGCTGCAGGCTGTGTGGCGGTCTCGGATGATGGCAGACCGGTGATGAACGCGGCCATCATGCGGCGGGCCATGGAGTACTCGCGGGTTTTCGATCTCCTGGTCATCTCTCACTGCGAGGACAGCTCGCTGTCCGCCAAGGGCGTCATGAACGAGGGCTTTGTCTCGACCGAACTGGGGCTCCGCGGGATACCGCGTTCAGCCGAGGATGTGATGACTGCGCGGGACATCTCACTTGCCGAACTTACCGGTGGCAGGGTGCATATCGCCCATGTCAGCACCGCCGGTTCTGTGGACCTGCTGCGCGCGGCAAAGGCGCGCGGTGTCAAGGTCACGGCAGAGACCTGTCCGCACTATTTTGCTTTGACCGATGAAGCAGTGCGGGGTTACAATACCATGGCAAAAATGAACCCACCGCTCAGGACTGCGGAGGATGTTGCTGCGATCAAGGCCGGCCTCAAGGATGGGACCATCGACGTAATCGCAACGGACCATGCCCCGCATGGTATGGACGAGAAGTCCGGCGAGTTCGATTATGCGCCGTTCGGCATCGTAGGCCTTGAGACCGCGCTGGGGCTCTCGCTCAAGCTCGTTAAGGAAAAGGTGCTTACCCTTCAGGAAGTCATCTGCAAGCTCAGCCTGAATCCTGCATCAGTGCTTAAGATTGGAAAGGGAACGCTCCAACCGGGCGCAGACGCAGATATTACGGTCATCGATCCGGACCTCGAATGGACGGTAGATGCATCTCTGTTTAAATCAAAATCAAAGAATACGCCGTTCAATGGATTGAAGCTGAAGGGCAGGGCTGTTCGGACGATCGTTGGGGGCAGGTTGTGAAATTTCGGATTGCGGATCATGGTAAGGAAGGCACGAAATGAAAAAAGCGATGCTTGCGCTGGCGGACGGCTGGGTCTTCGAAGGATCATCTTTCGGAGCGGAGGGAGAGGCTGCCGGTGAGGTCGTATTCAATACCAGCATGACCGGGTACCAGGAGATCCTGACTGATCCGTCCTACAAAGGCCAGATCGTCACCATGACCTACCCGCAGATCGGGAACTATGGAACGAATGATGAGGATGTCGAGTCGTCCCGGCCCTGGGTCGAGGGATTCATCGTGAAGGAGTATCTGGATTTCCCGAGCAACTGGAGATCCAAGCTGTCCCTGAATACGTATCTCACCGAGAAGCGGATCACCGGCATCCAGGGGATCGACACCCGGGCGCTTACGCGCCACATTCGCGATGCGGGCGCACAGCCGGGCATTATATCCACAACGGACCTGGATCCCGTGAGCCTGGTTGCCAAGGCAAAGGCCCTTCCCAAAATGAACGGACTCGACCTGGCGCAGCATGTTACCTGCGAAAAACCCTATTCGTGGAGCGAAAGCACCTGGGACCTCGGCGCCGGGTACGGAACAAAAACATCGTCACGGTACCATGTGGTTGCTTACGATTACGGGATCAAGCGCAACATCCTCCGCCTGCTTACGAATGCGGGCTGTGATGTCACTGTGGTTCCGGCGACCATGCCGGCCGAAGAAGTGCTTGCCATGGACCCCGACGGAGTGTTCCTGTCGAACGGCCCCGGCGATCCCGAGCCGTGCACCTATGCCATAGAGAACATCAAAAAGCTGCTCGGCAGGAAACCGATCTTCGGCATCTGCCTGGGACAACAGCTGCTGGGCCTCGCCCTTGGCGGCAGGACCTACAAGCTCAAGTTCGGCCACCGCGGCGGCAACCAGCCGATCATGGACCTTGCGACGCGCAAGGTCGAGATCGCTGCCGAAAATCATGGTTTTTCCGTCGACCTGGAAACGGTCAAAGACCAGGTCATCATGACGCATCAAAATCTGAATGACAAAACCTGCGAAGGAATTCAGCATAAAACCCTTCCGGTTTTTTCGGTGCAGTACCATCCGGAGTCCTCGCCGGGGCCGCATGACAGCCGGTATCTGTTCCAGCGGTTCGTGGATATGATGGAAAAACATAAAGCTTAGAAATATTACCGCGGAGACGCCGAGACGCAGAGAAAATCTTTAAATTTACAAGGTGCCTTTCTCAGCGCCTCCGCGTCTCTGCGGTGAAAAGGTTTTGATGCTTTCTCAAAGTGAAATTGAACATCGCATCGAGCAGGCTTACGGACTCCTCGAATCCTGCCGCGTCTGCCCCCGCGAATGCGGCGTGAACCGGCTCAAGAACGACAAACTGGGTTTTTGCAGGTCCGGTCTGAATCCGGTTGTTGCAAGCGTCAGTGCTCATCATGGCGAAGAACCGCCGCTGTCGGGGACCAGGGGCTCAGGAACGATCTTTCTGGCCAACTGCAACATGAAGTGCGTCTACTGCCAGAATTACCCCATCAGCCAGTTGGGGAACGGTGTGGAGCGTACGCCGGGAGAACTGGCCTGCCAGATGCTCTGGCTGCAGGAGCAGGGCTGCCATAACCTCAACCTGGTGACGCCGACCCATTTCATGCCCCAGATACTCAAAGCATGGGCGATCGCCAGGGAACGCGGGTTCACGCTGCCGCTGGTGTACAACACGAGCGGCTACGATTCAGTGGAGGCGCTCCGGTTGCTGAACGGCATCGTCGATATATATCTCCCGGACATGCGCTACTCCGATGATCGTGTTGCGATGCTCTATTCGATCGCGCCGTATTATGTCGAGGTCAACCGGGCCGCGGTAAGGGAAATGTACCAGCAGGTCGGCAACCTTGAGTTCGATGAGCATGGCATAGCGAAACGCGGGCTCATAATCCGCCACCTGGTGCTGCCCGGCGCGCTTTCGGGGACCGAGGGCGTCATGAAGTTCCTTGCTGAAGAGATCTCGAAGGATGTGTATATCAGCCTCATGTCCCAGTACTTTCCGGCATACAAGGCAGCTGAGTTCAAGGAGCTTTCACAAAGGACCACGATAGCGGAATACGAACAAGCCTGCCGGATCATGGAAAAGTACGGTTTGGAGAATGGCTGGGTGCAGGAGCTTGAGTATAGAGTTCGGAGTTTAAAGTTCGGAGTTAAGGAAGGGATACATGCCGAAACGGACAGACATTAAGAAAATTCTTATCATCGGTGCAGGGCCGATCGTGATCGGCCAGGCCTGCGAGTTCGACTACTCGGGAGTGCAGGCCTGCAAAGCGCTCAACGAAGAGGGCTATGAGGTAGTGCTGGTGAACTCTAACCCGGCCACGATCATGACCGACCCTGAGATGGCGCATCGCACCTACATCGAACCGATCACTCCCGCAGTGGTCGAGAAGATCATCGAGCGTGAACGGCCCGATGCCTTGCTGCCGACCATGGGAGGCCAGACGGCGCTCAACACGGCCGTGGCGCTTGCCGAACTGGGGGTGCTCGATAAGTACAAGGTGGAGCTGATCGGCGCCAAGCTGCCGGCCATCAAGAAGGCCGAGGACCGCGAGCTGTTTAAAAAAGCTATGGAAAATATCGGACTTGAGGTGCCGAAGAGCGGCTTTGCCACAAACCTGGACCAGGCCTACGAGATCCTCGATATGGTCGGTTTTCCCGCGATCCTGAGGCCTGCCTTCACCCTGGGCGGCACGGGCGGCGGGATCGCGTACAATCGGGAGGAATTCACCGAGCTGATCACGCGCGGCCTTGAGGCGAGCCCGGTGAACCAGGTCCTGGTCGAGGAATCGGTCATGGGATGGAAAGAGTATGAGCTCGAGGTGATGCGCGATGCCAAGGACAATGTGGTCATCGTCTGCTCCATCGAGAACCTCGATCCCATGGGCATCCATACCGGCGACAGCATCACCGTGGCGCCGGCGCAGACGCTTACGGACAAGGAATATCAGATCATGCGCGATGCGTCCCTCAAGATCATCCGCGAGATCGGGGTGGACACCGGAGGATCGAACATCCAGTTCGGCGTGAACCCCGACAACGGCAGGCTGGTCATCATTGAGATGAACCCCCGCGTGTCGCGCAGCTCGGCACTGGCGTCCAAGGCCACGGGTTTTGCCATTGCGAAGATCGCGGCGAAACTGGCCGTCGGATTCACCCTGGACGAGATCACGAACGATATCACCAAGGCAACGCCTGCGTCGTTCGAGCCGACCATCGACTACGTGGTGGTCAAGTTCCCGCGCTTCGCGTTTGAGAAGTTTCCCCAGGCCGACGCCACGCTGACCACGCAGATGAAGTCGGTGGGCGAGGCCATGTCCATTGGCAGGACTTTTAAAGAAGCGTTCCAGAAGGCGCTCCGCTCGCTCGAGATCGATCGCTATGGGCTGGAGTCCCGGCGGGACCGGGATGGAGATACCGAACAGGGACGGACGGATATCCGCCAGAAGATCAGCGTTCCGAACTGGGAGCGGCTCTGGTACATTGCCGATGGGCTTCGCCAGGGCATGAGCGTGGATGAGATCTTCGCGCTCTCGAAGATCGATGTCTGGTTCCTGCATCAGATCAAACAGATCGTGGACATGGAAAAGGTGTTAAGCGACCAGGGCGCGCGCATTTTGACCGATCGGACCCCCTCCCTGGACCATCCGCTCAGGAAGGCAAAAGAGTATGGTTTTTCCGACCGCAGGCTTGCCAGGCTATTCACGACCACGGAAGAGGCGGTGCGAAAAGCGCGCTATGACCTCGGCATCATTCCGGTATTCAAGACCGTGGATACCTGCGCTGCGGAATTCGAAGCGCATACGCCCTATCTGTACTCGACCTATGAGAAACCGTTCTATCAAATGCGGAATGCGGAGTGCGGAATGCGGAGTGATGCGGTGCGGAGTGCGAGGCAAATCCTACGGATCGGAAGAAAATCGTGATCCTCGGCGGCGGGCCGAACCGGATCGGCCAGGGCATCGAGTTCGACTACTGCTGCGTGCACGCGGCATTCGCCCTGAAAGAAGATGACTTCGAGACGATCATGGTGAACTGCAATCCCGAGACCGTGAGCACCGACTACGACACGTCGGACCGCCTTTATTTTGAGCCCTTGACACTCGAAGATGTTTTACATATTATACATCGTGAAAAACCGGTTGGCGTGATCGTGCAGTTCGGCGGCCAGACGCCGCTCAAACTTGCCGTTCCCCTCGAAAAGGAGGGCGTGCGCATTCTCGGCACCTCTCCGGACAGCATCGACCGGGCGGAGGACCGCAAACGCTTCAAAGAGCTCCTCGATAAACTGGGGCTCCTGCAGGCAGAGAGCGGAACAGCAGTGTCCTGCGACGAAGCGGTCGGCGCCGCGAACCGGATCGGCTATCCGGTCATGGTGCGGCCGTCCTACGTGCTCGGCGGCAGGGCCATGGAGATCGTGTACGACGAGGAGAGCGTCCGGGACTACATGACGCGGGCGGTCAAGGCTTCGCCGGAGCGTCCGGTGCTTGTCGATAAATATCTTGAGGACGCGGTCGAGATCGATGTTGATGCGATCTCGGACGGGAAGGCCGTGGTCGTCGCGGGCATCATGGAGCATATCGAGGAGGCAGGTGTGCATTCAGGAGATTCCGCCTGCTCCCTTCCGCCGTTCTCGCTCTCGCAGAAGATCATCACGGAGATCGACCGCCAGGCACGGATGCTCGCGCTGGAGCTCGGCGTCGTTGGCCTTATGAACATCCAGTTTGCGGTAAAGGACGGTCGCATCTATGTGCTCGAAGTAAATCCCCGCGCTTCGAGGACCGTCCCCTTCGTGAGCAAGGCCATCGGCGTGCCGCTTGCCAAGCTCGCCGCTCGGGTGATGGCGGGCAAGACGCTGGCCGAACTGGGTTTTACCAAAGAGGTCAGCAAAAAACATATCGCCGTAAAGGAAGCGGTCTTCCCCTTTGCCAAGTTCCCCGGCGTCGATACGCTGCTCGGCCCCGAGATGAAGTCTACCGGCGAAGTGATGGGCATTGATATGGATTTCGGCATGGCCTTTGCCAAGTCCCAGATGGCAGCGGGAAATCCCATGCCCATATCCGGCAGGGTGTTCCTGAGCGTAAAGGACAAGGACAAGGCCGGATCGCTTGAAGTGGCGCAGGGGCTGGAGCAGTCCGGCTTCTCCATTGTGGCCACACGGGGCACGGCGGACTATCTGCGGAAACGGGGCATCACGGTCGAGACCGTGAACAAGGTCACCGAGGGCAGGCCGCACATCGTCGACCAGATCACCGACATGCAGGTAGACCTCGTGATCAATACGGTCTCCGGCGCGCAGTCCCAGAAGGATTCCTACTCCATCAGGCGCACGACGCTCATGAAGTCGATCCCTTATTTTACAACGATTTCGGCGGCCAAAGCTGCAGTACGCGGCATCGCCTCGATCAAGAAAAATCTTTTACAGGTGAAATCCATACAGGAGTATCATACATCATGACACAGAAGATCCCGATGACCCAAACGGGCTACGACAAGCTCAAACAGGAACTGGACCGCATTGTCAAGGTGGAGCGTGGCAAGAACATCAGGGACATTGAGGAGGCGCGGGCCCATGGAGACCTATCGGAAAACGCCGAATACCATGCCGCAAAGGAACGCCAGGGGCATTTGGACGCAAAAAAACGGGAACTGGAACAGAAGCTGGCCCACGCTCAGATCATTGACGTGTCGAAGCTGACGAACGAAAAAGTGGTGTTCGGCGCCACGGTGACGCTTGCTGATACGGAGTCCGGCAGTATCAAGAAGTATACGCTGGTGGGCCAGGAGGAAGCTGACCTTAAGAAAGGCAAGATCTCCATACAGTCGCCCGTGGGCAAGGCGCTCATCAGCCATAAGGTGGGTGATGTGGTGACGATCAAGACGCCGGTGAAAACCGTGGAATATGAGATCCAGGAGATCGAGATTACCATTGAATAGGCTTCACAAGGCGCTCATTGTATCGCATAAGCCTGTTGGCCGAGGATACTACCGGCTCGTTCTCAATGCCCCTGAAGCAGCGCGTAGTGCCCTTCCGGGTCAGTTCGTGATGCTCCGGGTGTCCGATACCCTGGATCCGCTCCTTGCCCGTCCTTTCGGCATATCGGCCGTCATGTCCCGGTCATCGATCGAGATCGTGTATCGCGTTGTTGGCAAAGGAACGATGCGGCTGACTACATCGAAGGCCGGTCAAACGCTGAGCCTGCTCGGTCCGCTCGGAAAAGGCTTCCCCCTGCCGGATAAAAAAACGATGCCCGTACTGATCGCCGGCGGCAGCGGTTTTCCGCCGCTCTATTTTCTGGCCCAGCGCGCCGGTTCCCGCGCCCACCTTTTTCTCGGAGCACGAAACAAAGCATGTCTTCCTCCGGCAAGCATCGTACGCTCGTTCAAAGAGTGTGCGGACAAAGTCCACATTGCGACCGATGACGGCAGCGCAGGTGTGCAGGGGACATCCACCGATATCCTTAATACATTCCTGACGAAAATAGAACAAAAATCGCATATTATCCTCTATGCCTGCGGCCCCCATGCCATGCTCGCCGCGGCCAGCAGGATCGCTGCCGAACATGCGATACCCTGTTATGTCTCCATGGAGGAGCGCATGGCCTGCGGTCTCGGCGCATGCATGGGATGCTCGATCCCGATGAAAGCAGGCGGGTACAAACGTGCATGCAAAGAAGGACCGGTGTTCGATTCACGGGAGATCGACTGGAGCGAACAGGTGCTTCTGAAGTTGAGAAGGTAGGTAAGGCAGGAAGTTGGGAAGTTAGGAAGGTAGGAAGGTGAGAAAGACGCAGGGCAATAAATCCGCAATCCGCAATCCGCAATCCGCAATGGTGATTCCTGACCTCTCGGTTACCTTCGCCGGGATCAAGCTGAAAAATCCCGTGCTTACCGCATCAGGGACCTTCGGCTACGGCGAGGAGTTTTCCGAGTTCGTAAACCTGAACCAGTTGGGCGGCGTGATCGTCAAGGGTATTTCTCTGAAACCGATCAAGGGGAACCCGCCGCCGCGCATCTGGGAAACGCCGTCGGGGATGTTGAACGCCATCGGGCTCGAGAACCCGGGGGTCGATGTGTTCCTCAACGAGAAAATGCCCTATCTGAGAAAGTACGATACGGCGGTAATCGTGAACATGTTCGGCTACAGCCTCGAGGAGTACGTCGGCGTGGCCGAGCGGCTCGATGGCGCCAGGGGGATTTCCGGCATCGAGGTGAATATCTCCTGCCCGAACGTAAAAGCAGGCGGCATGGCCTTTGGCACCGACCTCCGGGCCACCTTTGAACTGCTCTCGGCCGTTCGCAAGGCGACGCGATTGCCGCTCATCGCAAAACTGTCGCCGAACGTGACCGATGTGACCGCGTTCGCCAGGACTGCGGCCGACGCGGGTTGCGACGGACTGTCTCTGATCAATACGCTGCTTGGCATGGCCATCGATGTGCGCTGTAAAAAACCGCGGCTGGCCAACTGCACGGGCGGCCTGTCCGGTCCCGCGATCAGGCCGGTTGCCGTGCGCATGGTATGGCAGGTGGCGAGGGCAGTGTCCCTGCCGATCATCGGCATGGGGGGCATCGTCACAGGCGAGGACGCCATCGAGTTCATGCTCGCCGGAGCATCGGCTGTGGCGGTGGGGACGGCGAATTTCATCAATCCGCGCGCCACGCTTGACGTGCTGAACGGAATCGAGGGCTTCATGCGGGAGCAGAATATCGGAGACCTCCGGGAGGTCATCGGAAAGGTGGATGCCGGGTGAGGATCGTCTCCAGCCTCAAAAGCAAGATCATCATCTCGGTCTCCGCGATCCTCGCCGTGACCATCGGCGCCGGAACCTGGATCAATATCGGCTACCAGCGGGCGCAGATGGAGGGCGCTCTGGAGGATAATGTGCTGGTGATCGCCAATACGATCGAACGCAGCCTGTCCAACGCCATGCTGAACGGCAAGAGCAATGAAGTGCAGCATATTATCGAGGCGGTGGGCGGATACCATAATATTCAGGAAGTGAAGATCTTCAGCCCCAACGGCGTTATCCTTAAATCCTCGAAACGCGGGATGATCGGGAGGTCCGTCGATCCCTCGACCCAAAAGTGGTTCCTTGAGGGACGGTTCAAAAAACCGATCAAGCGGCGGGAAGAGGGCGTCTTCTCCGTATTGTTCCCGATCGACAACGACGAGCGCTGTTATCAGTGCCACGGTTCCATCATCAAGCTGAACGGCATCCTTACGGTCGATGTCTCCATGGCGCAGACCCAGGAAAAGGTGGAAGACCTCAGCAAAACGATGTTCCTCTGGGCCTTCGGGGTCACGGCCGTGCTTGCCATCTCGCTTTCCATGTTCCTCACGCGTTTCGTGACCAACCCCATCCAGGAGCTTATTGCCACCATGGAGCGCGCCGAGCGCGGACTCGAGGCCCGCGTCGAGGTGAAAAGCTCCGACGATATCGGCAGTCTCGGAGAAGCCTTTAATTCGCTCCTGTCGAAGCTTGAGCGCGCCCGCAGGCGGGTTGAGCAGTACCATTTTGAACAAATGAAGCGGGCGGACCGGCTGGCCTCCATCGGGGAGATGGCGGCGGGCATCGCCCATGAGATTAAAAATCCGCTTGCAGGCATTGCAGGCGTTATCCAAGTACTGAAAAGAGAGATGCCAATCGGTGAACCGAAGCGGGCCGTCCTGGAGGAGGTCTTGTCCCAGGTGGAGAGGATGGACAAGGCCGTTCGTAATCTGCTCTCCTTCGCCCGTCCGCCGGAGCCAAAGATGTCGCTGGTCGATATCAACGAAATGATAGGGAAACTGCTCGATTTCCTGGCTCCGCAGTTCGCCAAACAAGGCATCGCGACCGAACGCAGATTGGCGACAGGGCTTCCCTGGCTAACGCTTGATCCCGACCTGATACAGCAGGCGCTGATAAATATTGCGCTGAATGCGATCCAGTCCATGCCGAACGGCGGCAAATTCACGGTGGAGACCAGATCGGCGAGCCCTTCGGCGGAATCTCCCGGATCGATATCGATTACTCTTGCCGACAGCGGTAAAGGCATTTCCCAGGATAGCCTGAACAGGATCTTTAATCCATTTTTTACCACACGACAGCAGGGGACGGGGCTGGGACTATCGATCACCCAGCGCATCGTAGAACAGCATAACGGAGAAATCAGCGTCATGAGCTCAGCGGGCAATGGGGCGACCTTCGCGATCACGTTACCCTATCCGAAGCAGGGGACGTCAGAGCAAAAGGTATAACAGCGAGGAGCAGGACAGATGCTACAAAAAATTCTGGTCATTGATGATGAAAAATTGATCCGCTGGACGCTGGAACAGCATCTGGTCAAGGAAGGGTACGATGTCGTCACGGCTGAATCCGCGGAAAAAGGATTAGAACTGCTTGCGGAAGACGCTCCGGACCTCATTCTTCTCGATAATCGACTTCCGGAAATGACCGGTCTTGAGCTGCTCGAAAAACTTAAGGTGCAGGAGCGGGGACTGATGGTCATCATGATCACGGCCTACGGAATGGTGGAGACCGCTGTCAAAGCGCTGAAGCTCGGCGCCTATGACTATATCAGCAAACCGTTCAATCTCGAAGAGATCACCTTTGTGATCAAGAAGGCGCTTGAAGCAGGCTCGCTGCGGACACAGGTCAAGCAGCTCCGGAAAGAATCAAGCGCACAGGTCGATGCTATCATGGGTGACTGTGATGATATGGTCAAGGTCAAGAACCTGATCAGGAAAATCGCCCGAAGCGATGCGACCACGGTGCTGATCCAGGGCGAGAGCGGCACGGGTAAAGAACTCGTTGCGAAGGCCATCCACTACGGCAGTGCGCGGATGGACAAGCCCTTCATGGCGATCAACTGCGCCGCTTTGCCGGTCAACCTGCTCGAAACGGAGCTTATGGGGCATGAGAAGGGCGCCTTTACCGATGCAAAGGCCGCCAAGAAAGGCCTGTTCGAACTCGCTGACGGCGGCACCGTATTCCTGGACGAGATCGGCGACATGGATATGAGCATGCAGGCAAAACTGCTCAGAATGCTCGAAGAGAAGACCTTCAAGCGGGTTGGCGGAATAAAGGATATCACGGTCGATGTCCGGCTCGTATCGGCAACGAACCAGGAGCTGTCGAAAGCAATGAGCGAAGGAAAGTTCAGGAAGGATCTGTACTACCGGCTGCAGGTGGTGCCCATTACCCTGCCTCTCCTCAGGAACCGGGGTCGTGATGTTTTACTGCTCGCGAACCACTTTATCAACCGTTTCAGCCAGGAGTGCCATAAGAACATCCATCGAATAACCAGGGAGGCTGAAGATATCCTCCTCGCATATTCCTGGCCTGGCAATGTGAGAGAGCTGAAGAATGTCATCGAGCGCGCGATGATCCTGGAAGTCGGGAGCGAGATCCAGCCGGAACATCTGCCGCAGGAACTCCTGGACAGCGTTTCTGGTATTGGTGCGCAGGTAGGAGACGTGCCGGGCTCGCCCGTTTCCCTGGAGGGCTTTGTCATTCCCGAGTCGGGTCTGTCGATCGACGATGTTGAGCATGCGCTGGTCAGAAAGTCGCTTGACATGGCGAACGGCAACCAGACTAAAGCAGCCCAACTGTTGAAAATGCCCCGGGACGCCTTCAGGCGTCGCATGAAACGATTCGGACTTAAATAAATCGGGCAATCTCGTATGAAGAGAACGGGTAGCGATCAGCGTTCCTTCGGCATTATTTTGCCTGACGAATAAACTGCTTAAGCTCTACATCATCAGGCGCAACCGCCAGCGCTTTCTCCCAGGTTTCTTTCGCCTTGTCCTTCTTCCCGATCGCATAGTATCCCGATCCGAGCCTCTTCCATGCCAGAATGTTGTCAGGCTGCAAATCAATGACGATGGTGCACTTCTGGATCGCGAGGTCATACCGGCCTTCATAAATATGGTTCAACGCGGTAAAGAGGTACTGGTCTATAATGTTCATGTCGCCGACCGGCGGTTCCATGGTCGACAAAATAGAAGCGTACTTGAGTTCCAGAAATCGTTTAACCGCGATGGTGAGCGATGTCGGGTTCAGTTGATTGGCGTACCAGGCCGCAGCCATTGATGATTTGCGGTTCCCGTCTGCGGCAATGAATTGTGTAATTGCCATGCGCAGCATATCGCCGGACGGGCTTTTCTCCTCGATCTTGAACGACACCTTAATGACGTCGTCGAGGCGCGCTATCATCGTTTTGACATCCAGGTCGGTAGGGTTGTCTGCAATGATTTTGCTGTAAAAATCGCGAGAGGTTATATAGTCGCCGCGCTCATAGGCCTGCCTCGCATCGACATACAGGCTGCCCATCTTTTCCCTGACCGCCGATGCGATGTACCGTGAGGCGGCTTCCTGGGAATCGTCGATGTCGAGAATCTTTTTCCACTCTTCGATGGCGAGGTCGTATTGCTTTTCTTTGAGGTACGCATCGGCCTGATCGTAGTGTTTTTTGGTACTGGCATCGCCGATCGTGCTCTTGGCAGTGGTCAGGAGGCTGCTGGCCTGACGGTCATACGGTCTGACCGCGAGGATCTTTTCCAGTTCGTTGATTGCGGACTTGTAGTCGCCTTCCTGGATGAATTTCTCTGACTGCTGGTACATTCTGGCCGTTGTTTTGTCCGTGATGAGGTTCTTGGTCATTTCGATCAGGCTGGCAAGGCGGCGTTCTTCAGGATTCATCTCCAGCAGCTTATTCCAGGTCTCGATCGCTTTCGCATAGTCCTCACGCTGGATCGCGTCCGCGGCGTCCCTGCAGTACGGCTCCATGGCCTGCTGTTTGACAAGAGCAAGGTAACGCGCTGCCGTCTTGTCAAAAGGGTCGAACGCGAGGACCTCGTTCAGCAGCGGTGTTGCCTGCTCGAACTTGCCCGCCTGAAAGAGCGAGACGACCTCCTTCTTCAGCTGTTCGATCCGCTCCACCTGCTTCGGCGTTATGGCCCCGGCGCCGGTTGGGATGCAGAGCATGGCGCCGATGATAAACGTAAGTATTTTTTTCATTGTGCAGCTCCTCTGACTACGGCGATTTCTATGCGCCGGTTCTTTGCCCGATCGGTTTCCGTCTCATTGGCATAGGCAGGCCTGAACTCGCCGAAGCCATGGGCTACGAGACGTTCAGGCGAAATACCCCTATTCAGAAAAAAATGAATTATACTGAAAGCCCTGGCCGCTGAAAGCTCCCAGTTTGAGTCGAACAGCTGGTTGTGGATGGGAATATTATCAGTATGCCCTTCAGTGATGACCATATTGTTCATGGTGCTCAATTGCCCGTACAAATAATCGAGGAAAAACAGGATGTCTTTCTTCACCTCTGCGCTGCCGCTGTCAAACAGGGCGAAGCTTTCCATCTTGATCTTGATGGAGAGCGGCGTTATTACCAGCTGGATCTTGTCCGTCAGGTTGTTCTTCTTGATGTAATCACGGATATTTTGCGCCAGCGCAATCTCCTGCTTCATCTGCGTGACCCGGGGGTCGTTCGGGTTGGTAGCTGCCAGGTCGGAGAGTGCGGTCTCATACTCCACGGAACCGGACAATGAAAAAGCATAGAACATGATGAACAGGATGACCAGGGTGAGCATGAGGGTGCTGTAGGGCAGCATCCAGAGATCGGTCTCCTCCATCTGCTCCTCATTATACTGTATCAATTTTTTCAGGACTGATATCACAGCTTGCTCCTTGGCTGGCGGACGAGCGTGATCTCAATGCGCCGGTTCTTGGCCCGGTTCGTCTCCGTATCGTTCGGATAGGCAGGATGAAACTCTCCATAGCCTGCAGCGATGAGCTGTTTCGGGGACATGCCGCCGGTAATAAAAAAATTCACAACGCCCACCGCGCGGGCAATGGAAAGTTCCCAGTTCGAATGAAAGGCGCCACCCCGCACCGGTACCGTGTCCGTATGACCTTCGATGATGATGTCATTGGGGAACGCCTCAATCAGGCCTATCAGGCTTTCCAGCGCATTGACCGTGCCGGGATTCAACCTGGCGCTGCCGATCGAAAAGAACGACTCCGGGTTTAAGGAAATCTTGACGGTCTTGTCCGTTACGGCGATCGAGGCTTTCCCCGAAAGCTTTCCCTCGGCGACCGCCAGTTCGAGACGTTTGATGGCTTCTTCTTCGCGCTGTTTCTTCGCCAGGCGCTCCAGCTCCACCTGGTCGCGCGCCGACTGATTGATGACCGTGCTTTCCATGCCGGAGACCACCAGCTGCTTGTCCGATGCGGTCATGCGGGTCATGGCAAAGAGCATGAGAAAGAAGAGCATCAGGTTCGTGGTGATATCGGCGAAAATAATGAGCCAGATATTTCCGATTTCTTTTCTTTTATCAGTCATGTCGTAAGTCTGCTCGCACTCGTCTCATTCTGTTTCCGGTCTAGGCCTGCCGCATATGCGCCATGATGAAGGCGGTCAGTTTCTTTCTCAGGATCAGGGGAACATCGCCCTGCTGGATCGACATGACACCTTCCGCTATCATCTCTTTGTTGATGATGTCACGCTCGCTGTGGTCCGTCAGTTTTGTGGCGATAGGGATAAAAACATTCGCGGAAAATATCCCGTAAAAGGTCGCGGTGACCGCATTGGACATGGCGGCGCCCATGCTCGAGGGGTTGGACAGGTTCCTGAGCATGTCGACAATGCCCATCAGGGTGCCGAGCAGCCCGAAGATGGGGGCGACGGTGGCCATAGTCCTAAACGCGCCTGATACCTTCTGCTGGTTATGTCGTGTATAGAATATCTCGCGGCCGAGGTTGTCCTTGATGACATCGTGTTCAAGGCCGTCAACGAGCATCTGGATGCCATGGTTCAGGAACCGGTCGTTGATCTTCGGCAGTTCGCCGGCCAGGCTCTCAACGCCTTCCCGCCGTGCCTTTTCTGCCAGCAAGGAAAGCGTCGCGATCATGTCCTCCATGTCCTTATCGCTGTTCTTGCTGGGGAACAGCATGACGCGCAGCGAGGGGACGAGCTCCTTGATCACGGCCCAGGGATAGGCGATCAGGGTCGCACTGAAGGTACCCCCGTACACGATGATCAACGCCAGGGGATTAAAGAGCATGTGCAGGATATTGCCTGCCGACAGTACGTACAGGATCGTCAGCAGAATGGCGACGAGCCCGATTATGGTCATTTTATCCATTTTTTGCATGTTAGTTGTTTTCAACCTCCACAAGACCCTCGCTGATCAGGCGCCGCACCAGGACCATCAGGTTCTGTTTTTCCCTCCTGAGACGCACGCCGGAGAGGGGTCGGCTCAGCGCCATTTCCTCTTGGAGCCGTTCAGCAGCGCCGGCGCTGAGCGAGGAGATGACCTTTTGCTGGATGTCTTCCGGTGACGCTTTCAGAATCTGGGCGAACAGCGTGGCGTCGATGTTCCGGAACAAGGTCTGAATGCCGGGAGCAGGCAGTTCCCGTATGATCGCTTCCAGGCTCTTGATCCTGGACTTGAGGCGCGTCGCTGTCTGGACGTCACGGGTCTCCAGTGTTGAGACGATTTTGTCGCGAACATCCTCGCTGGTCATGTCGAGCAGTGCCAGCAGTTTGTTCTCGCCGCCGACGACATAGGTAAGTCTGTTCTTGACCATCTCTTCGAGGGCATGCACCTTTTCCATGTTGATTTCTTCATGACCGAGAATGAGTGCAACCTCAACCTGCTTATCCTTCGGGAACAGATCGAGGAGCCGCATGCCGATGGCCGGGTCGATGTAGTTGATTGCTATAGCGATGTCTTGCGCGGTCTTGTCCTTCAGCAGGAAGGCGAGGCCCGGGATGTCCCGTTCCCGGATAAAGGAGAAGGGGACGGTTTCATCCTTATCCCCCGCCAGTGGCGCAGGTCCCTTGTCTAAGGTTGCCGTCCGTCCGGACAGTACCTCCCGCTCGTATGTCATGGTTCGCTCGGCCGCAGGTGAAGCTCCGGTGCCGCGGATCAGGTTCCAGTCGATGTTTTTCAGTGCCGGCACGATTTTTTTAAGCGGATCCATGAAAAACATCCCGACGGTTACCAGCATGAAGCCGCCGACCACGGTCAGAATGAACCAGAAAAAGTTCGGCAGTGCGAAGAGCGTTCCGAAAAATCCCTTTGACTCAAAGTCCACTTTTTTAACGTTGATCTGGTCGCCCCGGTTCTGGCTGAAACCGATCACGTTCTTGGCGATATCCTGGATGAGGTCCACGATGGACCCGGGCACGCTTTTGTCGATCCAGATGGAAAGTATTATTTTATTGACCTTATACTTGCTGCTCACGGCGCCGAACGACAACTCTGACTGACTGGAACCTATCTCCTTTTTTTCCGGGACTCCCGGAAGCATCAGCGCGTCACTTTTTTTCTTTTCGAGGAGTTTGCTGCTCTCTCCACGGGCGGAGACCAGTTCGGCGTTCACAAAGATGACAACTCTGTCCGTACCGGTAATTTCCACGATGACCTGTTTGAGCTTTTTTTCAATCTGGTTTTCGAGGGAAATCTTAAGTGCATAGTCATCATTTACCTCTGCAAAAGAGGTTTGTGAAAAAATGATGAAAGACAGAAAGATGAAGAACACGTTAAACAGGATAGAACAGGTTTTTCGGAGCATGTTTGTATATTCCCCTATTTTTAGTTTTTTGCATCGGTACATACAATACCATGTACCATGGATCAGTACTGCAAAAATAACATATTACGTGAACATTTGTAAAGCTGAATCTTGCATTTGTTTGTCATTATGTGTATGATATGGTCGTTCATGGTTATAATTGTCGGGTTTACAGGAAGCGTTAAAAAAAGGCGATCTACTTTTTTCTAGGAAAGCGGGAAGGGATATGCGTAAAATATTTCTTGTTTTTATCTGTTTGATCATGGCCTCACTCGTGGAGACCGGAGCAGTCGCAAAACCCAAAAAGAACACTTCAAAAATCAAGGAACCACAATAAAAATCAAGGAACCGGCAATTCAGGAAAAAACGGTGGCCGCCGATTCCGCGCAGCCTGTCCCTGCCGAGAAATCGGAAGCGGCGGCCGAGCCGGTCAATGCGCGATTTGCCGACAGGGGTGATGGTACGGTCCTCGACAAGGACACCAGACTCGTCTGGCTCAAAGACGCGAATGTCAGCATGCTGCACCTCCCGAACGAGGGCGCCAAACAGTATCTCCAGGACATGAACAGCGGAAAAAAACCGAATTTTGGATATTCAGACTGGCGTCTTCCAACGATCAGTGAACTTGAAACGCTTGTTGATAAATCCAGGTACTATCCCGCACTTCCTGTCGGCCACCCTTTTAAGAATGTGCAGAATCACTTCTACTGGTCCTCCTCCAGGGGAGCAGGACGTTATTGATTATATATGGATCATGGACTTGGCATCGGGAGAGATGCTGATGGACTATGTGTCCTTTTGCAGTTACAAATTTCTCTGGCCGGTCAGGAGCAGTTCGGTACCTGCGACAACCAAGGCGAGTACGGCCCCAACCGGAGCGCAGAAGGAGTTCGGCACGCCAAGCGTCGGCTCCCCCGGAGTCCGCAGCTGGGTGCCTGGGAAGGCGAATACGGTCATGACCGGAGGGCTGAATGAATTCGGCCAGCTCGGCGACGGCTCCTCGGGAGACCGTGATGCATTCCTGCCCGTGAGCGGGCTGGAGAACGTGGTAAAGGTATCCGCCGGTCACGAGCATGCGATTGCACTCAGATCCGATGGCTCCGTATGGACCTGGGGCAGAAACAACAACGGACAATTGGGGAACGGCGCTGTCGAGGACAGTCGCATTCCTGTTGCGGTCAAGGACCTCTGGAGGATCACTGATGTCGCCGCAGGCATGTTTCATTCGATCGCACTCGCTTCTGATGGAACGGTATGGACATGGGGAGGAAATTCGTATGGACAGCTCGGAAGCGGCTCTACTGCTGACAGCATGACCCCGGTACGGGTCAACGGCCTGTCAGGAGTCGTGAAGATAGCAGCGGGCATCGTATCATTCCGTCGCGGTCAAGTCCGACGGTACGGTCTGGGCATGGGGCCGGAACGAATATGGTCAGCTTGGCGACGGCTCGAACAAGGACCGCGTAAGCCCTGTGCCGGCAGAGGGTATTTCCGATGCCATCAGTGTTGCTGCGGGTCTGCAACATACGGTGGTGCTGAAATCGGACAAGACCGTCTGGGCATTCGGGGCGAATATCAACGGGATGCTGGGCGACGGCACGAAGACCAACCAGTTCAAGGCTGTCAAGGTCGCAGGTCTTTCCGGTATCGTAGATATTCAGGCGGGCATGAATCACACCCTTGCGCTTAAATCGGACGGGAGTGTATGGACGTGGGGCAGGAACGAATACAGCCAGCTTGGCAAGAAGGCTGCTGACGGCGCAACGGCTTTCAAGGTCGAGGGACTGGGCAAAATAAAGAAAGTCTCTGCCGGGATGTACCATTCCATAGCATTGATGTCTGATGGTACGATATGGGTATGGGGCAAAGATCAGAAAAATAAACCAGCCAAGCTCAATCCGGAGAGAATTCCGGATATTGCGGGGATCAATGACATAGCTGCAGGAAAGTTTTACACAGTCGTGCTGGGCATGTGGTCCAGCAGGCGGAAAGTAATTCAATCGGACATAAAATAAAGTTTGATCTGCATTCATGCCTTAGCCGTCATATTTCGGATTATTTTCAATCGGTTCTCGCTTTATTTTGAGCGGTTATGAACATGCTTTGAGCGGTTATGCTCAAGTTATGTGCGTAGATTGGTTTTTTTTACCAAAATTACTCTTGATATTCATATTGTTTGCATGTTTACGGTGTGATTGTTAAAGGCATATTATTTGCACTCAAAACTGATTGCTTATGAGTATCTTTTGAATTACCAGGGAGTAAAAAGTATGATTATGTGCGGTAAAAAATATATTTTTCTCTTCGTGCTCTTTTGGATGATCATCGCTGTTTCAAAAGGCGCTGATGCACAAACAAAGCACCTGTGTCACCGCCAGTTGTCATGCGTTGATGGGTACGGATAAGTTTGTGCATAACCCCGTGAAAGAGGGCATGTGTACGACCTGCCACACGGTGACCACGGAAACAGATAAACAGACCAAGCATCCGGATAATCTTACGATCACCCTGTCCCAGCAGGGCGCTGATCTCTGCAATATGTGCCACGAACCGAAGGATAAAAAGAAAACGGTTCATGCGCCGGTCATGGGTGGTGATTGTATCTCCTGCCACAACCCGCATCAGTCCGCGAACAAGGGAATGCTGAAGGAGGCGATGCCGCAGCTTTGTTTTCAGTGTCATCCCGAGGATATGGTGAAGCAGCAGAACATGCACCCTCCTGTGGCTGCAGGTGATTGTTCAGGTTGTCATGACAATCACCAGAGCGATTTCCCGAACCGCCTGAGGCAGGAGGGAAATTCTCTTTGTTTTACGTGCCATCCGGACAAGGAGGAGGGTATAAAAACAAAGAAGACGGTGCATCTCCCGGTGCAACAATCCTGCACCCAGTGCCACAGCCCTCATGGGTCAGCACAGAAAGCCATGCTGATCGATGCGGTCCCCGAGATCTGTTCCACCTGCCATCCGAATGAATCATCCCCAGTGAAAGCGGTCGTCTTCAAGCATAGTCCCATGAGCGATGCGAAGACCTGCATGAACTGCCACGACCCTCACTTCTCTGATCAGCCCCGGCTTCTTCCTGAGGCGGAGAAGGACCTCTGTCTCGGATGCCACAACAAGGAAATGGATACGGAATCGGGTATGCTGAAAGATTTAAAGGCCTTTTTCGCTGCCAATAATGACGGGCAAGGTCCGTTGAAAGCGGAAGTCCTGCGCCGCCTGCCATAATCCCCATGGATCGGGTGATCGGCGATTGTTGGTGAAATATTATACTCAGGAGCCTTACATTACTTATTCCGACAGGAATTACGACATATGCTTCACCTGCCACGCAAAGGAGGCGTTCACGAAAGTGAAGGTGGAGCAGGAGACAAAATTCAGGAACGGCTCCCAAAACCTTCATTTTCTGCATGTGAACAGGGGCAAGGGCAGGGCGTGCCGAACCTGTCACGAAGTGTGCTCAGAGTGCCAGAGTACGGGGAGTCCTAATCATATGAAGGAGTCCGTGGCACTCGGCACCTGGACCATGCCGATAAATTATTCTCCGTACAAAGACGGGGGAACTTGTGCACCGGGGTGCCATCGTGAAAAGGTGTATTCGAGACAAATAAAGCGTTGATTATTGATGGGGTTCGTAATAATACCATGGTTATAAGAACCGTACTAGTTGCCCTATGCTCAATGGTTTTTGTCGTCACGGCTTCAGCGGAACAGGATGCCGTTCCCATTGTGTTTCCCAAGGACAAATCCATCGTCGGCTCCCGGGTAAACCTGGTGCTTGATCCGACAGAAATCCCTTTCTTTCAGGTTACTGTCGGGGCAACCGAGTATCCGGTGGTCGATACATCAACAGGCACGCATGCCCTTCAAGGGCTGGAACTGGAACCCGGATTAAATACCATTATCGTCAAGGTATTTACCCTGCCTCCGCCAGAAGAAAAGGACAACGGTAAAGGTGAAGGGAACAATGACGTAACAGGGACAGGCAAGAGTGATGGAGGCAAACAAAAGCTGGTGCTCCTCTCGACCTGGGAACGACAGGTTTTCAACAATCGGGGGATTTCCGCTATGGGGACCGCTCCGGCAGGATTTAATAAAGACCCTTTTCCATTCCCGTGATCGCGAGACCGGATGTTCAGGCTGTCACGATTTAGATACGCCCCCGCTGGATAATGCTTTGCCCAAGGACCCCGAGGATGTGATTTGTTACGCCTGTCACCGGAAGACACCGACAGGAAAACATATCCATGGTCCTGCAGCGGTCTGGTCTTGCCTGTCATGTCATAAGCCGGACCTCTATCCGGTAAAGTATCAGTTCGCGTCCGTCGATCCCTGGGCGGTTTCAAAGTCGATCCAGCCGATCGTACCCCGTGTATTCACCTTTGCCGCGGAAATCTTTTTTAATCCCCTGTCTGCTGATTTTACGGACAAAAAAAAGGCTGGGGAAGTGATGAAAGAAGTTTTTGACCATGTGAAGCAGAACCCGGGTGATCTGTTGCGCATCGAGGTCCACACGGACAAAAAGCCCCTGCCGAAGCAGAAAGGGAAAAAACAGGCATTCAAGAGCAATCTGGCGCTTACCCAGGCGCGGGCCAGGACGCTTGTAGCGCTGTTCGAAGAGGCCGGAATACCGTTGAAGCGTTTCACCGCCGTGGGCATGGGCGATCGGCTTGCGAAGAGTCCCGACAATACGCCGGAAGGCCGGGAATTGAATAACCGCATAGAGATCGTGGCCTATCCTGCCGATGTCAAGGTGGTCAACAGTCAAAAGCTCCCGATCCTGACAGATCGCAAACAGGTGCTCATGAGCCTTCAGTATGCGCAGGGCCCGGCGGTTACGAAGCTCCGGATCACGGAAAAACTGGAAAAGGACATACATTATGTGGCAGGCAGCAGCTACTACCGCGGCGAGGCAGTTCCCCCGACGGTCAAAGGCGATGAAGTGAGATGGGAACTTGGCGAACTGGAACCGAACTCTGCAGAGACCCTGGTCTTTGCCGTGAAAAATAATAATAAGAAGACGAACGTGTCCATCTCTGATACGATCAGCCTGTCTTATGGAAGCGGCCGTCGCGCGCGTTCCCGGGTTTTTGACCCGAAGATACCGGCGGCCCAGAGCTTTACCATCCTTGATGCCTGTGTTAAGTGTCACAAGGATGTTATGCGCGGATCGTCCAAACACGGACCCGTCGGAGCAGGCTACTGCACGCTCTGCCATGATCCCCATGCCAGTGAAAAATCCGACGTGCTTCGAGATTCCGTGTGGGACCTCTGCGTGACCTGCCACTCTGAAAAAGCCACGGAACGGCATGTTCTGGTTGGTAGTAAGAAGAAGAGAAATTTCAGCCACCCGACAAAACATAAGCGTGATCCATCACGGCGCGGGAAACGGATGACCTGTGCCAGCTGTCACAATCCGCATAGCGCAGAAAGCAGTTATCTCTTTACCTTTGGTGCACAGGAGACCTTCGAGCAGTGCCGTTTTTGTCACCGAAAACAATTTAGACATGCAAAGTTAAATAAACATCAAAAAGACAAAGAGGAAACCGCAGCGGGGCACTGAGGAATGCTTCGGAGGAAATCTGAACGTCAAAAATCGATTTACGCAACACCCTCTGTTCTCTCAAGGTTTTTAGAGGAAAAAGAGTTGAAAGCGCAATTAGATAGAGGGTGTAAATCAGCCGAACGAAGGACGCAGAAAAAAGAAAACAATCAACCTTGATTGGTAGATTTACTCATCGGGTGCTCTTTTTTTACCGGACAAAACCTCGGACGGCAGCAACCTCTCGCGGCTCTCTCCTACTGTTGGCTTAGCGTTCCTCAAGAAGCCAATGTCCTGTCCTCACCGGCCACACGTAGCATTTGTTGTTTTTCGCGGCAGTACTTAATTCTCCGCTATACATATCAAGGACCCAGGCAAGACCGGAACCGTCCTCGGAAGGGATGGTTGACCAGTAGTAGCCGGCCTTCATGTTCTTGAAACCGGTGCTCTTAAGCAGGTCGTGAATATTTCTTTTCTTTCCCTGGCCTTTCGCATATTCAATGAGCGTGGCAAACTCATTTTTGGCGGGCAGTCTCCAGTCCGCATAACCCCCATAGCCCTGTTTGTTTAACCGTTGAATATACTCATTCGCCTCGTCCCAGGTCATTGTTTTCCCCGCCATGTCAGCATCCCTGAGCCAGACCAACGCGAGCTCTTTATCGAAGGAAGTCTGCTCGCGAAAGGCGAAGCGTTCGTTTTCCGGCAGCGTTGAAACCGGCAGTGCGACGGCGAGTTCCCCCATCAGTTTGTGTGCCGTTTTTGCGCCCGCCAGCAGCAGTTCTTCCTTGCCCCCCGGGCATTTATCATCCACGGAGAATTCTATTGTTTCTGTCTTTACATTTACTATGGAGAGCGACAGGTATGCGTTTTTGCCGATCTTGCCGAGAGCACCGAGAACGACGGCTTGTACGCCGAGAATCCGTCCCGCTTCGATCGCGCAGTTCTTTGTAGAACAATTCAGCAACGGAAATCGTTCATCTTCGAGCAGCGCAATCATACGGCTTTTCTCCATGACGGAATAGGCTGCTGTTTTAACGATCTCATCCCGGATAGTGTCCGTCAGAAGGGATGCCATGTCCTGGTCCCGTATAGCGGCGCTTTCAATGTTCAAAACCGCAAGGGATCTTCTGTCGTCCGCTGCGGCTGCCGATGCTGCGAAGACCGCCATGATACAAAAACCGACCAGCAACATCAGGAACTGATTCTGCAGCGTCCGGCGGTGCGCCCGCTGCCAGTGTTGTAAAGTGGCAGGTTCACCGCCGCTCGTGTTTTTTACGCGATTGTTTTTTTGCATGGAAACGAGTCTCCTGAATGTTTGCTTTTGTTTCCTCTTCGTCCTGTTCGAGCGTCTTGACAGAGTTAGTCTTGAAAACACGTAAAGCGCCGATCGTGTCAGAACTTGTGGCAATTCGTGCATATTCCCATCATAGTCTTGGCAGGGTATCTGAATAATTTAATGGAATCCGAGCTATGGGGATTATGGCAGCTTCCGCAGTAAAACTTCTTTTCCGGCCTCTTGGGGTCCTGTTTGTCATTTTTACCGAGGGGATGGCCATTGCTCTTCGATCTCCTGATGGCGTGAGGTTTCGTTTCCACGTCTCCATGACAGCCCAGGCATACGGCAATCGGCTCTGTTGCGAGCAGCGCAGTCTGTTCCGAGGAGTGGGGTGCGTGACAGGTGACGCACATGCCGCCGGCAACGGGGGCATGCACATTTTTTTTGCGGAACTCCGCCGAGTCATGGCAGGTAAAACATAGTTCCGGCGGGGCTGAGAGCAACAGTTTTGCATTATCGCCTGCATGGGGGGTGTGACAGCCTGTACAGCCCATGTCTATGGCCGCGTGAATGGTTTTTCTGGTGAACATCCCCTTGTCATGGCAATCGTAGCATAATACCGGCTGCACGGATTTCAGCAGTTTTGCGTTCTTCGATGAATGGGGATTGTGGCAGCTTGGGCAACCCATGTCCAGTGCGGCATGGGTGACTTTTTTGAGAAAAATATTCTTGTCATGGCAGTCGTAACAGAGTCCAGGAGGGTCGGAGAGGAGCAGCTTCGCAGTGTCCGTTGCATGGGGATTATGGCAGGTGAGGCACCCCATGCCTAATGCCGCGTGGACGGTCTTCTGGGTGAACAGTGATTTAGCATGACAACCGAAGCAGAGCTCGGGCAGGTCGGATTTCAGGAGTTTTGCTTTTTTTGACGAGTGGGGATTGTGGCAAGCCGTGCAGCCCATACTGACAGCGGCATGGATGGTCTTCTTTGCGAATATTCCCTTATCATGACACCCGTAGCAGAGATCAGGCTGGTCCGAAGAAAGCCCTTTAGTCGCTGCATTGGTGCTCGTATGCGGATTTTTTCTGGCATCCTTCCCGCTTTTTGTAGTGAGGCCCGTATGGCAGGTCGGACAACCCATATCAACGGCTGCATGCTTCACCTTTTCCTTGAGAACCTTTGCATGGCACTTAAGGCAGTCCGGCTCTTCGGCGGCGGCAATGGAATGGACAGCGATGATGCTGAGGAAAAAGCCGGCTGCAAAGATGCGATACCATGTCAAAGATCCGCGTTTTGGTTTCATCGTAACCGTTCTCCTTCTTATGATTGCGAATACCTTATCGTGCGATAGCGCATCGCACGTATCAAGCTGTTATCTCGCTTGAAAAAACTACTATCGCTCAGCCACGTTTGTAACACAATATCCCGCGAAATGCAAGGGGGCTCTTCAGTTTTTAGTCGGAATTCTATTGATTTTATCATTCAAATGTGGTACATATTCGAGGTTTCGGCTCGGTTTTTACTGACCTTGCTGGAGACTTGATCCTGCATCCAGGAAATGTGAAAAAACCAGCTGCCAGCTTTCGATGGAGACATCTTTATATGATATGACTCTACTTATTTATGCTGACGGATTCTAACTTAACTTAAGGAGCGTCATTAGTCATGAACGTGAAGCGGTGTCTGTCCGACCTTTCTATTCTTTTTGTGATAGTAGTAATGTTTTCTCTTTCCTTTCTTATGCAATCCTGTGCAACTACCCCCTCATTTTTCGGTGGGATAGACTGCAGGCAGTGTCATTCAAGGCTTGCAAAAGGGATGGCTCACCAGCCGGTGACTAAGGGTTGCAAATCTTGCCATACGACGCTGAATGCTGAAAACGTACCTCATACGACATCCAACAATGTTGAAAAAGGTCTATTTGCCGTGCAGCCGGATTTATGCTTTAAGTGTCATGATAAATCAAGGTTTCTCAAAAAGACCGTCCATGCTGCCGTGGATATGGGTTGTTCGGGCTGTCATAATCCCCACACCTCAAAGAACCCAAGGCTGCTTGTGTCGGCAACTCCGGATTTATGCTATGGATGTCATGACAAATTGATGTTTACTAAAAAGACCGTCCATTCTGCCCTGGGCATGGGCTGCATGACCTGTCACAATCCGCACTCGACGGAAAATGCCAAGTTGACGTTATCGGCCGTGCCCGATCTGTGCTACACGTGCCATGATAAGACGGCGTTCAATAAAAAGAATGTCCATACCCCTGTTGCGCAAGGCATGTGTTTGACCTGTCATGGGCCGCATTCCTCGGATTCCGTTGCGCTCTTGAATGTGGAGCCTGATGCCGTATGTTTGGGTTGCCACGCTGAGACACCTCACGGCACAAAGGCATCGGACAACGCCGGTTACTCGGGCGCGGAGCAGGCACAGGAATTCAAAAAAACATGTGTGAGCTGTCACGTTCCTCACAGCTCAGATTCGAAAAGCCTGTTAAGACCCTGACTGGACAGGTAAAAGCGTTGAACCAAGTACCTGCAAAAAACAGTCGAGGCGTAAATGGGCAAGGCTGTGGATGTCTATAAAGCATGGTGATTGCGAAGGGATTGAAGTTGCCGGATGAGGCACGGACTGCTGCGTTGCCGCCGGAATAACGTGTTTTTTTTAAGAGAAAGAAACTGAGGGCGGTCAATCCCTTCTGGGAATGACCGCCCTCTCTTTGTGCGCTCATTTGGTCACCACCACCGTGCACATGCTCAGAAGTGGCATCAAGCGGGCGCAGAGTCGTGCGCAGTGGTTCGTGCTGCCGTATGAAATCAGCGGCCGCCCCTGCCCGGTAAATTAGTATTGACAATGCGCGGAATAGTACGCTATATTCAAACGTGCAAACGTGCGCGCTGCTATTTTGCATATTTTCAATGTCTAGTGAAAGGAAATGAATATCCTATGAGAAAACTCTTTATTGTTTTGTTCGTGATTCTTGTCTTCGCAGGCTATGCATTAGGGCAAACGGGGATAAAGAAAAAGAGGGCATTGCCTCACGAATATGGAAATGTCGTCATCAGCAATTACTCCGAAAAGGCGGGGCTGCCGGCCGCTGAGTTTAATCACTGGCTGCACCGGGCGATCTATACGTGCAGGCTCTGCCATGTAGATCTCGCGTTCGGCATGAAGGCGGGCGCCACCAACATAAAGGCTTCCGACAACAAGAACGGATACTACTGCGGGTCCTGTCATAACGGAAAGATGATGTATAAAGAAAAGCCCATCTTTGACTCGTGCCAGATGAAATACACTCAGGATGATGTGCAGCGGTGTGAACGCTGTCACTCCGCGGGACGCCCTGTGAAACGACAATTCGATTTTTATGTATTCACGCAGAAATTTCCAAAGGAACGGTTTGGAAACGGCATCAATTGGGAAAAGGCCGAAGAAGAAGGATTTGTCAAGCCGATCGATTACCTCGAAGGCATCTCGATTAAAAGAAAATCCATGCAGGTGCCGATTGAAATTACACTGAATTCGAAGGTCGAGGGCATGGCTGATACCATATTCTCACATAAAAAACATGTAGTTTGGAATGGTTGTGAAGTCTGTCATCCCGAAATTTTTGTGGGCGTGAAAAAGGGCGCGACCAAATATTCAATGGTAGAAATCTACGATGGGAAATACTGCGGAGTGTGTCACATCAGTGTCGCTTTTCCGCTCCTGGATTGTCAGCGGTGTCACATAAAGCCGGTTTAGGAGTCGCAGCAGACGCATGACACATCAGGGGGTGGGTGGAGAGATGCATACGAGGATAAAAACCGCCGTAATCAGCGGATTACTTGCAATCCTACTGCTGGTCATAGTCACGGAAAGGGCAAGTGGTTTCTTCGAGATCCCTGCTGCGTTGCCGCAGGATGAGTTCGGGAATATTCTTATCAACCGCACCTCGGAGTTGAACGGCGTCCAACCGGCGACCTTCTCCCATTGGAGCCACCGGATGAAACATACCTGCAGGGTATGTCATTTTGAACTTGAGTTCAACATGCTGACCAATACTACGGAAATAACCGAGGCGGCGAACAAATCGGGCAGGTATTGCGGCGCCGTGGGCTGCCATGACGGGAAAGCGGCGTTCGGCCACGAAAAACCTCATTGTGAAAAATGCCATAACGGGACCAGGGATCGGGAAAGGAGAAATTCGCGCAACTCGCGAAATTCCCGAAAAGAAAATTCGGCAACGGAATAGAGTGGGCCCAGGCGTTGGATAAGGGCTTGATCGCTCCGCTCCATTATCTCACGATCAAGCCGCCTGTCGATGTCGCCGTTATAAAACCGCTGCTGCTCGAATCGGAATGGAGAGGCATCCCCGCTGCCATATTCTCACATAAGGTGCACACGCAATGGCTCGACTGCAGCAACTGTCATCCCGATATCTTTAATATCAAGAAGAAGACCACGAAGCATTTTAACATGGATAGAATACTGAAGCGCGAATTCTGCGGTGTTTGTCATCTGACCGTGGCTTTTCCCATGAATGACTGCAAACGATGCCATCCGGACCATCCCAATTTAGAGGAGAAGCCATGAGGACAATCAGGATACTCGGTGTATTTGCAATGACGATCTGCATGGTGATCGTGACGGGGCTTCCCCATGCCTGCTTATTCGGAACAGCAGCGTATGCCGAGGAAGGCTGGAAGGCGGAGTTCGATGATATTTGCGTGAAGACCGATGAAGCCACGACGCTCCCGAAGGCAGAGGTAAAAAGCCTCATCGAGCGGTGTGATAAGTTGAAACCTCGCATCGAAGCCCTTGAAGAGTCTGCCAGAAAAGTGTATCTGAAACGGCTCCAGATGTGCAAGGACCTGTTTGTCTATGCTCTGGAGACGATCGAGACGACCTCTCAATAGGAGGGAGCGGAACTGCCCTCAGGTTCCGGCGCATCCGGGACAGGCGGCAACCGTGTTTCGAGTTTCGCGCTCAGCCGGACAGTTCGGGGAAGCGGCTGACCGTGCCGGTTGCCACGAACCGCATAGCGCTGAAAACAGTAATCTCGTTGCCTTTTGTGTCAAGGAGCGCTTCGAGTTTTTGTCACGGGGGAAAATTTAAAAACCGAAGTTTCGGGAGGACAGTATGATGTACTGTCTGGAACCATGAGACGGTGTATGAAAAAAATCATTACAATGCTGATGCAGGCAGGCAGCGCAGCGCTGGTATTCCTGGTCGTTGGCGGTTGCACCCTGATCGCCGGAGCCGACGATGGGCAGGGGCTGTCGCCCGGACCGCGGATGCGCTTTATCGAGACGCTTCGCAATCAGGAGAGCCTGGCCGGCGAGGGATGGCGTGAGGGTATTATCCTGAGCGATCCCACGACCTCGGATCTTCAGCGGCCGAACAGTGTATATGCCGACGACTTCAAGGTGTACGTAACGGACCGGACCGGTCCACCGGCGCGGGTGTTCGTGTTCGACCGTGGCGCCAGAACTGTGACGATCCTTGATAAGGCAAAAGGAGTAAATCTGCTCGCTCCCTCGGGCATCGTTGTTGACGCTGTCGGTATTATTTTTGTGGCTGACGCGCAGCAAGGCAGGGTTTTTGGTTATGACCTGCAGGGGCGGAACCCGTATACGATAGGGAAAAAAGGCGACTTGCAGTTTCCTGCAGGGCTTGCGGTCGATAAAAAACTGAACAAACTTTATGTGGCTGATGCACATGCTCGCGTTGTAAAAGTTTTTGACACTATGGGGATGTTCCTGTACGATGTGGGTACGAGCAGCGGCCCCGGGGAGCTGAAACATCCCGTGGCAGTTGCTCTCGACCGAACTGGCACTGTTTACGTTCTGGACGGACGGCGCAAGCGGGTAGTTATCTACGATAGGGATGGCCGTTATGTACGGTCATTCAAACTGTCCCGAGATGCGTCTGCGGCGTCGCTCAAGCCCCTGGGGATCGCGGTAGATGCGGAAGGACGGGTGCTGGTGACCGATGAAGCGAGCAGCAATGTGCTGGTATACGACAGCGGGGGAACACTGGTGCTCACCTGGGGTAAAACCGGGAGGCTTGTCGGTGATTTCTGGCTGCCCGCGGGCATTTTTATAGACGATCGCAATATGATCTACGTTGCCGACCAGATGAATAGCCGGGTACAGGAGTTTGAGTACATAAAATGATTTTTATGCGGACAGTCTTACGATATTCTACGTCCCTTTTCTGGTATCGTTCTCATCAGCGCAGCTTGCAACCCTGCTGTGCAGCGTTTTGAACCTACCGACCTTGTGTGGCCCCCGCCGCCGAGCCAGCCGAAGATCAAATATGTCCAGTCGATCTATACTGAAGACGATATCGGCAGAGCCTACTCGCTGAAAGAGCGTCTTTTCGGCAAGGAATATGATGATACGCTGAAACGCCCCTATAACGTGTTTGCAGCTCGCGGGACGATCCTTATTACGGACATCGGATCAAAGTTCGTTGAGATCCTTGATCTCACCACGAAACGCATGAGGGTCGTGGGCGGGGACGGCACGCTGCGATTTCCGGTTGCCGCCGTGTCCGATGCTTCGGGCGCTATTTACGTAGCCGATGCCGGCAATGCAAAGGTGATGGTCTACGACGGGAACGGCAGATACCGGACGTCCTATGCCGTTGATAATGGCAAACCGGTGGCACTGGCCATCAACGAGAGGCTTGGCATCCTATACGTGGTGGACCGTCAGCGCCACCAGATCATCGCTCTGGACAAACAGGGGCAGCAGCTGTTCACGTTCGGATCTTTTGGCGACGCCAACGGAAAATTCAATGTACCCCTCGCCATTGCCATCGGTGCAGATGACAAACTGTATGTCCTCGACAGCGGCAACTTCCGAGTGCAGGTCTTCGATGCCAGAGGCGCCTATCTTTTCAAGTTCGGCGCTGTAGGGGACCGGGCCGGCCTCTTTTCAAATCCCAAGGGAGTCGCCCTGGATTCGGCAGGCCATATTTATGTCACTGATGCGGCGTTCAGCAACTTCCAGATCTTTGACCAACAGGGAAACGTGCTTCTCTATGTCGGCTCAATGGGGCCCGCGCCGGGCCAGATGCACCTCCCCGGAGGCATCTCTATCGACGAGCAGGACCGGATCTATGTGGCGGACCAATTGAACAGGCGGATCGTGGTTTTTCAATATTTGAAAGATACGCCGTAAGACCTCTGCTGATGCGATACTGATAGCTTTGCCCAGAGCCGTGTTTCTGCTGTTCCCTCAGCGTTCTACTTTCTCGCTGCGCCCAACTTCCCCCGTTGCTTGCTATTTAAACGGTAATGACATACAATCGGAGGTAATAATTTCGACCTTCTTCTCCGGGGCATGCTGAATGGAACAGGACCTGCAAACCAGATTTTTAACCTATCTTGCCGTGGAAAAAGGCCTTGCTCCCAACACGCTGGCATCATATGAACGGGACCTGAAAAAATATTTTTATGCCATGCGGGGAAAGGACCCCGACGATATCACCCCTTCCGACGTGAACGCCTTTCTGTCAGTCCTCTCGGGTTCCGGGATCGCTGCTCCGTCGATCGCCCGCAATCTTGCCGCGGTGCGCGGCTTCCATAAATTCCTTCAGATCGACAGCCTGGCGCAGAGCGACCCTACCGTAAACCTGGAAACGCCAAGGGGTTGGAAACGCCTGCCCAAAACTCTCTCGATGTTCGAGGTCGACGCGCTTCTGGCACAGCCTGACCGGTCGACCCTGCTCGGCCTTCGGGACAAGGCCATGCTCGAACTGCTCTATGCAACGGGGATCAGGGTGAGCGAGCTCGTGGGGCTGAGGATAGAGGACCTGAACCTCGAACGGGGGTTCCTCGTGGTGATGGGGAAGGGCTCCAGGGAACGGGCCGTGCCGCTGGGAGATGCAGCAACAGGCGCCGTCAGGAGCTACCTGGAGCGTGCGCGGCCGTTCCTGTTAAAAAACGGCGCTTCCGAGTTTTTGTTTATCAGCGCTCGCCGCCGGGGGATAACCCGGCAGATGTTCTGGGAACGGATCAAGCTCCATGCCCGCACGGCCGGCATCACCACCTCCATCTCGCCCCACACGCTGCGCCATTGCTTTGCCACCCATCTCCTGGACAACGGAGCGGACCTGCGTGCCGTGCAGGCCATGCTTGGCCATTCCGATATTTCCACAACGCAGATCTATACGCACGTATCGCGGGAGCGGCTCAGACAGATCCATGAAAAGCACCATCCGAGAGGATGAGACGATTGCGGATTGCGGATTTCGGATTGCGGAATAAAGAACGGAAAAAGAGGATAAACAAATCATGATTGACTCAAGGTGTACTAATCCGAAATCCGCAATCCGAAATCCGAAATTAACCCATGGACATCATCACCAGTCATACGAACGCTGATTTCGACGCCCTTGCCTCCATGGTCGCGGCAAAGAAGCTCTATCCGGAGGCCACGATCGTGTTCCCTGGATCGCAGGAAAAGAACATGCGTGACTTTTTCCTGGAGTCCGCGTTCTACGCCGTAGAGACCGAACGGCTCAGGAACATCGATATCGAAAATGTAACGAAGCTCATCATCGTTGATAACAGAAATCCAGCCCGGCTCGGCAAGCTTGCCGGGGTGCTCGGCAGGCCGGGCGTTTCCGTGCTGGTCTTTGATCACCATCCCGCGGCAGAGGGCGATATCCGGGGCGACGTCGAGGTCGTGCAGGAAGTCGGCGCCACCACCACGATCATGGTGGAGCTTTTGCAGCAGCAGAAGGTCCCGATCACATCGACAGAAGCCACGATCCTGGCGCTTGGCATCTATGAAGAGACCGGTTCGCTCACCTTTGTCTCGACCACCGAGCGGGACGCCCTGGCCGCTGCCTATCTGATCTCGCAGGGCGCCCATCTGAACGTAGTATCCGATTTCCTCTCTCGGGAACTTACGGTCGACCAGGTCGCGGTCCTGAACGACCTCGTCACTTCGGCAAAAAGCTATGAGATTAACGGCGTTCCCGTGGTGATCGCGGCCATGGCAACTCCGCATTACGTGCCGGACATCGCGAATCTGGCGCATAAGATCAGAGAGACCCAGGGCCTTGACACGCTTTTTCTCGTGGTGCAGATGGGAGACAAAACCCATCTGATCGCCCGAAGCCGGATCCCTTCGGTGAATGTCGGCAGGGTTCTCGAAGAATTCGGCGGCGGAGGCCATGCTTCCGCTGCTTCCGCCGTTGCCCGGGACATGACCTATCTGCAGGCGCGGGAGCGCCTCATCGACGTTTTGAAGCGCCACATTATCCCGGGCAGGATCGCGAGCGAGATCATGACCGCGCCGGTCAAGACCGTGCCCCTCGGCAGCACCATATCATGCTGCAGGCGAGGCCATGACGCGCTTCAGCGTCAATGTGCTGCCAGTGGTGGAGAAGGCCACGTTCCTGGGCATCATAACGCGGGAGGTCGTGCAGAAGGCGCTCTTTCACGGGCTCGGCGAACAGCCGGTAGAAGCGTTCATGACCTCGGGCGGCCCGGCGGCTGCTCCGGACATGCCCATGGACCTGGTGGAGCGCATCATGATCGAAGAACACCAGCGGTTCATCCCGGTGCTCGACCGGGGCGGAGCGATCGTGGGAGCCATAACCCGCACCGACCTTTTGCGCTCGCTGCACGAAGAGCGCCTGCAGGACCAGTCCGGAGATGACGAGGACACAGGCAGCCGCGCGCGCCGTAACGTCAGGCATTTCATGGAAGAGCGGTTCCCCGCTGACGTTCGAGAGGCATTGACGGTCATCGGTGACGTCTCCGAAGAAACAGGCTTTCCCGTGTATCTGGTGGGCGGCATCGTGCGCGACCTCTTCCTGCGCGTTCCGAATTTCGACGTCGATATCGTGGTCGAGGGCGACGGGATCACCTTTGCCGGACTGCTTGCCAACAAGACCGGCGGCAGGCTCAGGACGCACCAAAAGTTCGGGACCGCCGTGGTCGTGCTGCCGAAAGGGCTCAAGATAGACATTGCAACGGCCCGGCTTGAGTATTATGATTCACCTGCAGCGTTGCCGACGGTCGAACTGTCGTCCATCAAGAAGGACCTCTACCGGCGCGATTTCACGATCAACACCCTTGCCGTGCGGCTGCAGAAGAAACGGTTCGGCGAGCTCATTGATTTCTTCGGCGGTTTGCGCGATATCAAGGAAAAGACCATCCGTGTGCTGCACAACCTGTCCTTTGTGGAGGACCCGACCCGGGTCCTGCGGGCGATCCGGTTCGAACAACGCTTCGATTTCAGGATCAGCAAGCATACGCACAACATGATCAAGACGGCTGTTGCCATGCGGCTCTTCGACCGGCTCACGGGCGAGCGTATCTATACCGAGCTGGTGCTCATGTTCGCCGAAGCAGAGCCCATCAAGGGGTTGAAGCGCATGAAGGAGCTCGATCTTCTGAAGTTCATCCACCCGTCACTCACGGTGACCCCGAACACGGACAAGCTCTTTGACGGCCTGAGCGAGACCCTTACCTGGTTCAGGCTGCTCTATCTCGACATCCCGCTGGAAAAAGGATTCGTCTATTTTCTCGGACTGCTCGACCGGTTGAAGGGGCCCGAAACGGAGGAGGCGCTTGAACGGCTGGCTGTGCCGGTGCGCATCAGAGAGCGGGTCCGGCGGTCCCGGCTCGCGCTGTTCTGACATCCTTCCCATTCTGTCGCGTGAACCGTTGCTTTCGCCGAGCCGTGTATACGCGCTGCTTCATCCTTTGGACATCGAGTCGGTCCTGCTGATGATGGCGAAGGCCGGGCAGGAGCGGGCCAGGAAGTACATCTCCCTCTACCTTACTCATCTGCGCGGCGTCACGGTGACGCTTACGGGAGAGGACCTCAAAACCATGGGCATCCCGCCGGGACCCCGGTACAAAAAGATCCTTGCCGAGCTTTTGGATGCAAAACTCGACGAACAGATAAGGACGCCGGAGGACGAGAAAGAGTATGTAAAGCGCAGGGAGAATGCATCGCAGACTTAGTGTCAATCATTTTTTATCCTCTCAATCTGTCCGTTTTACGGTTTGACACTTCGCTGCATGCGAAGCCGACAAGGACGCTTACAACGCTGTGAACTCAAAAGTGCAGGATGAAAAACCCTCATCTAAAACAAGGTTTTAAAAATGCATGCACCGATTTAAATAAAAATTGCTTATCAGGATAAATTTGCTACAATCAAAGCGCTCTGCTGAAATTAATTTCATTTATTTCTGAAAATATGAACATTACTGATGAACAGACAGCGGTAGGACGATGCGGCTGGATCGTGCTCGTCTTCGTCCTTCTCTTCCTTCACGGGATTTTGCCCGGCACGTTCCCGGGAGGGATCGCCGGTTTGAAGGCGGCAGACGTTATGCTGCTGAGGCAGCACACTGGCTCAGATCTCGTCATACGGCTGCTCGTGCTTGCAGGCATGATCGTGAGCTTCCTGGTGCTGGCACTTATCAGCATGGTTGGGACGATGGTTGCAAGCAGGATGATCGGCAACCGGATAAAGCGGTCCACCATATCGGATAGCCCGGCGCCATCCTGTCAACGCAGAAAATAATTTGTTGCCCCTGTCCAGTGAGGGAAAAGTCCTGATATCGGTCAGTTTACCGTTGACGAACCAGGGAAATTAGGCATAGTACATCATGGTAGTCATCAGCCTCTTCGGCGGAGTTCTGCTTCTTCTGTACGGCATCAAGCTCCTGAATGACGGTTTGCAGAGCGCTGCGGGCAGCAGGATCCGTTCGCTGGTCCGTTCGCTTACCAGCAACCGGTTTTCGGCAGTGGGGGCTGGAGCTTTCCTGACCGGCATCATCCAGTCGAGCAGCGCCACATCGGTGATGCTCGTGGGCTTCGTGAGCGCCGGTCTTATGACCTTCCGGCAGACCCTGGCAGTGATCCTCGGTGCGGACATCGGCGCCACCCTTACGGTCCAATTGATCGCTTTTCATGCGTATGATTATGCCGTGCTGCTGGTCGGGGTCGGCCTGTCGTTCACCCTGTTTACGAAAAACACGTTCTATAAGAACATCGGTCAGGGTATTCTCGGCTTCGGATTCGTTTTTCTCTCGCTGAAGATCATGATCGATGCGATGCTGCCGCTCCAGGGGAATGAGCTCTTCCGGAACGTGTTCATCGCGCTCACCGGCACGCCATTCATCGGCATTCTGCTGTCGGCCGCGGTCACGGCCCTCATCCACAGCAGTGCCGCGACCATGGGCATCGCCCTGGCCCTTGCAACGAGCGGTTTGATCCCGCTGCAGTCCGCGCTCTATATCATCCTGGGCGCGAACATCGGCACCTGCGCAACCGCGCTGATCGCGAGCATGCGCTCCCCGGCCGAAGCGCGGCGTGTGGCCTGGGCGCATGTGCTGTTCAAGGTGTTCGGCGTGCTCCTGTTCCTGCCGCTGCTGCAACCCTATCAACAGCTGGTGGAGCATACGGCGCCGGATGTGATGCGCCAGATCGCGAATGCCCATACGCTGTTCAATGTGATCATGGCCGTGGTCTTTCTGCCGTTCCTCGGATTGTTCGCCCGGTTGCTCGTGAAACTGGTTCCGGAAAAAGCCGAGGAAAAACGGTTCGGCCCCATGTATCTTGACGACCATGTGCTCGGCACGCCTTCGCTAGCGCTGGGGCAGGCCACGCGCGAGGCGCTGCGGGCTTCCGATATCGTGCGCGAAATGCTGACCGCGATGATCACGGGACTGCGGAGCGATGACCCGGCCGTTGTTGAGGAGATCAAGCGCAAGGACAACCTGGTCGACCTTCTGGACCGTCAAATACGGTTGTATATCGCGCGTCTGTCGTCCTCAAGTCTCACGGAATCCCAGTCGCGCCGCGTCATGACCGTGCTGGAAGTGACGCGGGACCTTGAAAATATCGGCGATATCGTCGACCGGAACATCATGCCGATCGCGCTCAAGCGGATCACCAAGGGCTTCGTGTTCTCACAGGAGGGGATGGCGGAGATCGTTTCGTTCCACAAAAAGACGATCGAGAACTTTGATTTTGCCATTGCAGCCTTCGCGAACCATGATCGTGATCTCGCCGAACGGGTCCTCAGGAATAAGGAGGAACTGGGCCAGCTCGAACGGGAGCTTGTCCAGGCCCATCTGGAGCGGCTGCGCAAGGGGCTGCGGGAGTCGATCGAAACAAGTCATATCCATCTGGACATTATCGGCAACATTGCGCGAATCAATTCGCTCATCACCCACATCATCTACCCCATTGTCGAGGAAAAGCGCGGCCGGGGGCGGGAGGATATGGGAATATAGAATTTCGGATTTCGGATTTCGGATTGCGGAATGTAAATCAGGGATGGAAAAGTCTTTGGCAGAATCAGGGGTTAATCCGAAATCCGCAATCGCAATAGAAAGGGGTTTTCATGATCAAGCAACTGAGGGTAAAGTCAAGTGCCCGGACCGAGTTCGTGGATATCACCGCGGGTGTCCAGCGGCTGGTGACCGAGAGCGGCGTGCGTTCGGGGATTTGCCATGTCTATGTGCCCCATACGACATCGGCGATCACGATCAACGAAAACTCCGATCCCAATGTGGGGCGCGATATCCTGAAGGAGTTGAACAAGGTCATTCCTTTTGACGATCAGTACGGCCACAGCGAAGGCAATTCGGCGGCGCACATCAAGTCGAGCCTTATGGGCGTATCCAAAGCCATCATGGTCGAGGACGGCCGTCTCGCACTGGGTACCTGGCAGGCCATATTTTTCTGCGAATTCGACGGTCCCCGGGACCGGCGTGTGCAGGTGAAGGTGCTGGCGGGATAACTGCCGGGGAAAGTTGGTTATGGTACTTCCAGGCGAGGAGTTGTTTGATGCGTAAAATGTTCGGAGCCGGTATCGTTCTTGTCGCGGTCTTGCAGGTGATCGCCGGAACCGCGGTCTCCCACGCCCAGACTACGGATCAGAACACGGCTGCCCGCTACCTCAAAACGGGCATGGAGCAGATGAAGGCCGTGGATTATCCTGCCGCCCGGGAATCGTTCGAGAAGGCACTGCGCTACGATGATTCCTCCGCAACTGCCCATCTCGGCCTCGGCGTCGTCTACTTCCATTTGCGCGACGATGGCTATGCCGAGCGGGAGCTCACGAAAGCCGCTGAGCTTAATCCCGGGGACGCGACCGCATACCAGGTCCTGGGCGAGCTTTTTTACCGCAAGGACGACCTCGAAACCGCCGTATCCTACTGGGAGAAAGCTGTCGAGCTTAATCCGGCTGCGGCCGATATCCGTGCACGGCTCGAACGGATCCGCAAGGAGCACAGGACCGAGAAGGATTTCAATCGCGACGTGACGAGCCATTTTCTGGTCAAGTATGAAGGCAGGGAAAAGATCGAAGCGGGCCGGATCATCCTCAGGATCCTTGAAGATGCATACGGATTGGTAGGGCGCGGCCTGTCGTACTATCCTGACCGCGAACTGCAGGTCATCCTGTATTCCGGCCAGCAGTTTCAGGAAGTGACCGATGCCCCGGGGTGGAGCGGCGGGATCTATGACGGGAAGATCCGCATCCCGATCGGCGGCATCGAGCAGGAAACGCCGGGCCTCAGAAAGCTTTTGTATCATGAGTACGCTCATGCGGTGGTGCGGTCGATCACCGCGCGCTGCCCGACCTGGCTGAACGAGGGTCTGGCCCAGTACTTTGAGGGTGACGAGATCGACAGCAGGAAACAAGAGGCGCTCAGGAGAATTGCCCAGGCAGGCAAGCTTCCCTCCCTGGTCGATATCGAGGGCTCGTTCATGGGGCTGGGCAATACCCAGGCCACGTATGCCTACCTCTTCAGTCTTTCCTCGGTCCGGTATATGGTGGATTCTTTCGGCATGTATCGCGTAAAGACCGTGCTGGAAGAGCTCGGCAAGGGTGCGGACACAGGCAAAGCCGTCAGCAGCGGCATCATGATCTCCTATGAGGAGTTCGAACGCGGCTGGAAACGATCGCTGGAATAGCCTTATTTTGCAATAGGCAGGTGGACGCGGATTTGCGCGGATTTACGCGGATATTTCCGGCGTTCTGATGGAAAGAACCGCTGCCACAGGCGTGAGTTTTGTTTACTATCAACAAGCTTTATTGTATTGTTTATCTTTATCCGCGTTTATCAGATTTTATCAGCGTCCAAATATTCTTTTCTGGTTTATCTTTTCTGCATCCTGTTTTTCTCTTTATAGAAGCCAAGCGATATGGTACTATCCTGCCATGATCGTACCGATTGCAGATCAACTCACCCTCGCCGATTTTGATTTCTCGCTTCCTGAATCGCTCATTGCCCAGGAGCCTGCTGCAGAGCGGGACCGTTCGCGGCTTATGGTCCTCGATCGGTCATCAGATGTCGTCGAGCATCGCATTTTCCAGGACATTGAGCGCTATCTCCTTTCCGGCGACCTGCTCGTTTTGAACAATACCAGGGTTTTTCCCTGCAGGCTGGCTGCAAAGAAGCCCGGGGGAGGGAAGGCCGAGATATTTCTGCTTGCCGAGCAGGGGCAGAATCTCTGGGATGCGCTGGTCAAGGGTGGTGTTCCCGCAGCGAGGCGCCTGGTCCTTAATGCCAATGTTGAGGCCGAGATCGTCAGCAGCAACGACGATGGCACGATGCGAGTCCGTTTTCACGGCGTCCCGGACATCAGGAGCCTCCTCGCGGAGGTCGGCAGGACGCCGCTCCCTCCCTATATCAAACGAGAGCCCACCAAGGCCGACCTGGACCGTTATCAGACCGTCTATGCGGCCCATGAGGGAGCGGTCGCGGCTCCCACGGCCGGCTTGCACTTTACCACTGAGCTGCTCGACAGGCTTCATGCTAAAGGCGTGGGTTCGGCAATGGTCACGCTTCACGTCGGGCCCGGCACTTTTCAACCCGTTCGCGTCGAAAAGATCGTCGAACACCGAATGCTGCCGGAGCGCTTTGAGATCGTTCCTGATGCCGCCGAAGCGATCAACCGCGCGAAGTGCGAGGGCCGGCGCATCATTGCGGTCGGGACAACCAGCGTGCGCACCCTTGAGACCGCCGCACGAGAAGACGGAACGGTCGCTGCAGGCGAGGGAAACTCCCGGTTGTTCATTTATCCCGGTTTTTTTTTCAGGATCGTCGACGGCATCATCACGAACTTTCATCTGCCGAAGTCGACGCTTTTGATGCTTGTTTCCGCATTTGCCGGAAGGGAGCGGATGCTGGCCGCATATCAGGCGGCGGTGGAGCACCAATACCGTTTTTACAGCTACGGCGACGCGATGTTCATTCGTCCTGGAAACGTCAGCGAATACACGTGCGTTTAACCATAGAAAGGCAAGCATATGAACAATGAGCGAGGCGGTATTATCTCCAGTATTCTGATCGTGCCCATCGGCATCGGCCTCATGATCGGCATTTTCTTCCTGGGGTATTATGTTGGTTCGACCAGGGCCAAGGCAGCGGCTGCAGGGGAACAACTTCCGCCGCTTCCCGACCTGCTCTCGCAGCAGATACCCAAACCGGAAGAGTTCACTTTTTACAAGACACTGACCGAAAAGGACAACAAAACGGTGTCGATCGACGTCAAGCCGCGGCCTGCCGGGCCGGGACCTCAGGCTGAAAAACGGGAAGCTTCGGCAGAGGTGCGCGCGAAGCCCGTTTCTAAGACCGAACTCAAACCGTCTCCGCCTTCAGTAGCGCTCAAGCCCGCGTCAACGGCAGGAGGGAAGATTCGCTATACGATACAGCTCGCTTCATATCCGGAAAAAAGGTTGGCAGAGGAGGAAGTGAAGGATAAGAAGAAACAGGGGTATGCCGCATTTGTCGTGGCTTTTAATCAAGGCACAAGCATCTGGTACCGAGTTCGGCTTGGACGATTTTCGAATCGGGCGGATGCGGAGAAACTGTTGAATGAAATCAAGTCAAAGGAAGGCGGCTCGCCGTTCATAACACTTGAGTAACGGGCCTCTCCGGAGGGCGCTTAGTGTACCAGCTCCTGCTGCTGCCCGGTCTGCTGCACTGACAGCGGGACCATGCTGATGCGCTCGTTTTCAAGGAGGATCTCCACCCAGTAGGTTCCCGGGGCGGGAAAGGTGGTATTAAATCGGACGGCAATATCGCGGTGCCGCTGCGTTTCGCTGTACAGTACCAGCTTGCTCTCCGACTCCGAAAGAACCTGCTTCTTGTCCGGACCGAGGAGCCGTATCCGGGCGAGAAACTCTCCTTTTCCGCCGGTCCACTCGTTTACGATGGCAAACCGCGGATGGACAGCCGGAAAGCTGCCGGAGTAGATGCTCTCAAAGAGCCCCATGAGGCTGAACTTGCCGCCAAGCTCCTGACGGACATCATCGCAGAGCAGCGTATAGCTCAGTACCGGTTTTACCTTTACTCTCGCCATTACTCACCTTATCATACGCTTACGACCTCAGTCAATCTGTTTTTTCTTGACAAAAAATAGCAATCAACGTAATCTTACCCGCATTGTATGGCACAAATCGACCTCATAGCAATGCTCGAAAGCCTCCATCCGCTTGAGCACAAAGTGCTGCTCTGCTTCGAGCGCGGCGGATCTTTTTCCGCACCCGACATCATGCAGTGCTCCGGCCTTGATGAGTCACGGCTGGACATGGCGTCAGGCTGGCTCCAGCCCAAGGGCTTGCTCCAGGTGAAGGATGAATCCGTCACTTCGCTGGTTTCCCTCACGGAAACAGGCAGGGACTATCTCGAAAAAGGCACACCCGAGCTGCGAATCATCACGGCGCTTCGCGATGGCAAACAGTTCACGGTTAAGGATGTCATCCAGAACTGGGGCATGGAACCTTCCGAAGTGAGTTCGGCGATGGGCGGGCTCCGGGAGGCCGGCGTTGTCCGCATCGTCCAGGGCGGAGTTCTTGAACTCGTTTCCGGCGCCGATATCGCGGCCTATGAGTTTCTGTCCGGCCTTATCAAAACAGCATCAGAGAAAGATTCAGCGGAACTGCGGTCCTTCTCCGAAGCGCATCAGGCTGCCATCCAGGCGAACTTTCACAAACGGGGAAAGTCCAAAGGTATTTTTCGCATCACCGAAAAGAAGAACCGCTCCTATTCGCTGACTCCCGAGGGCAAGGATATGCTCCGGTTGATCAGGGAGCGCGGTGTTGTTGCAGAAGAAGCGTCGCTGCTTACCCCGGAGATGCTGAAGCAGGGGACCTGGAAGAATAAAAAGTTCCGTTCCTATAATATCGCCCTCAATCCGCCGCGCCAGAGCATCGGCAGGAAGCACCCTTACAAGGAATTCCTCGATTTCGTGAAATACAAGTTCATAGGCATGGGGTTCGAGGAAATGCGCGGACCGCTGGTGGAGAACGAGTTCTGGGACATGGATGCGCTGTTCATGCCGCAGTTCCATCCGGCGAGGAATATTCACGACGTCTATTTCGTGAAGGAACCCTCTTCCTGTAAAAAAATAGAAGAGCCTTTTGCAAAGCAGGTCGCGGCAGCGCACAAGGACGGCGGAAAGACGGGTTCGACCGGCTGGCGTTATCCGTTCGATGTGGAGCGCGCAAAGCGGCTGATCCTCCGGAGCCAGGGCACGGCCGTGTCGGCACGCACCCTGGCCTCAGGCCCGAAGGTCCCGGGCAAGTATTTTTCGATCGCCCGCTGCTTCCGCTACGATGCGGTCGACGCCACGCATGCGCCTGACTTCTACCAGGTGGAGGGCATCGTGCTCGGCGAGGACATTAACTTCACCACGCTCCTTGGCTTGCTGCAGCTCTTCGGCCAGGAGATCGCCAAGGCCGGAGAGTTTCAGTTCCGTCCCGCCTATTTCCCGTTCACCGAACCGTCTGTGGAACTGCATGTGAAGCACCCTGAACTGGGCTGGATGGAGCTTGGTGGTGCAGGCATCTTCAGGCCGGAGGTCACGAAACCGCTCGGTGTTGATGTGCCCGTGATAGCCTGGGGCCTTGGCCTGGACCGCATGGCCATGGTAGCGCTTGGCATCCAGGACATCCGCGAGTTGTTCTCGCGCGATCTGGATTTTATTCGAACAAAAAGAATTCAACTGGGTTAGTAGATTCTCGTTGTTCAACTCTAACCCGGACAAACCGGAACAAAAATGAGAACTAAAAAGGCGTCTCTCGCAAAGCGCGCAAAGGACGCCAAGAAAATCACAAACCACGGCGTGCTTTTTGGTTTTAAACCTGAAAAGATTTCGACTCAGGATTCTCTTTGCGTTCTTTGCGAACTTTGCGAGAAAAATCCTTGCCGTTGTGTTTAGATATTAGAATTTAGTGCTTGATGTAAACCTATGCCAACAATAGACATTAAAAAACGCGACCTCGACTCGCTCATCGGCAAAAAGCTGAGCCTCACGGTTCTTGAAAAGCATCTGATGCTTGCCAAGGCAGAGCTCAAGGAATATCTTGCCGAGAGCGACGACCTCAAGGTCGAGCTTTCCGACAGCAACAGGCCCGACCTGTGGTCCGCCGAGGGGATCGCGCGCCAGATCAGGATCTTCCTTTCGGGCAAGCCGGAAGCTTCTCCCTACTTCCAGCACGGCAGGAAGGCGACGCGGGAGATCCGGGTCGCCAAAGGCATGAAGGCCGTGCGGCCCTTCATCGCCGCCTGCACTGCCACCGGTATGCGCATGAGCAACGATGTACTGGCACAGATGATTCAGAGCCAGGACAAGCTTGCCGAGATCTTCGGCAGGAAGCGCTCAACAATATCGATCGGCATCTACGAACTCGACAAGATCGCCTTTCCCGTGGACTACCGCCTGGCTGGGCCGTCATCAGTATCCTTTACGCCGCTTGGCATGGACCGGAAGCTGACGCTTGCCGAGATCCTCGAACAGCACCCCAAAGGCATAGCCTACGGCAATATCGTGAAACCTTTCCCGGAATACCCGATCCTGACCGACAGCCTGGGGCGCGTGCTCTCGTTCCCGCCGATCATCAACAGCACGGAGATCGGCGAGGTGAAGCCGACGACGCGAAGCGTCCTGATCGAGGTGACCGGAACAGACCTCAGAATGACGGTGCTGACGCTCAATATCCTGGCTGCCAACTTCTACGACCGCGGCGCCGACATCGAGCCGGTGAAGGTCTCGTACCCCTATGTCACCGAACTCGGCAAGAACGTGTCGTTCCCCCATGATACCTCCGTCAAGATGAAGGTAGCGCTCGATATATTCTCAGCCGGGCTTGGTGAGCGTGTTTCCCAGGCCGATGTGACGAAGCACTTAAGCGCCTACGGGCATCGCATCACCGCCGCCAGCGGGGCTGTAACGGTCGTGGCGCCGCCTTACCGCGACGATATCATGCATCCCATGGACCTTGTTGAGGACTACGCCATCAGCAGGGGATATGCTTCATTCCAGCCGATCATGCCGCAGCAGTCCACGGTTGGCTCGTTGTCCGCGCTTGAACTGCTGTCGGACACGGTGCGCGGCAACATGGTTGGGTCAGGTTTCCAGGAGATCATGTCCAACATCCTCTGCTCCCGCGAAGAACTGGAGGACACGCTGTCGCCTGATGAGAAGCTCGTCGAAGTGGCGAACCCGATGTCGCTCGCTTATTCGGTGCTCAGGAACCGGGTCGTACCGTCGATCCTGAGCGTCGAGACGGCAAGCTCGAAAGCGTTCTATCCGCATCGCATATTCGAGGTCGGCGAGGTGGCCGTGCCCGACCCTGCACAGAACATGGGGACGCGCACGGACCTTCTGCTTGCCGCGCTCATCTCGCACCCGACCGCGAATTTTTCCGAGATGCACTCGTTCCTCGATATCCTGCTCTATTATCTGGGCATCGATTACAAACTCGATCCCGCGGAGCACCCGCTTTATCTGCCGGGCCGCTGCGGCAGGATCAATGCGTCCGGTCTGGATACAGGTTTCATCGGCGAGCTGCGGCCCGAAGTGCTTGAGCGGCGCCAGATCACCATGCCCTCGGCGGCTTTCGAGATAAGCCTGGATGTTCTGCTGGCGCTGAGACAGGGGAAAGCGTAAGTTGTTATTTGGTTTAAACCACATCTGCAAACACAAAGGCCCTCCGGTTTTTTCGGAAGGCCTTTTTTATTGCTCAAATCGCCCGTTTCGTCATTCCCGAACGCTTTAATCGGGAATCCAGCGTTTTTCAACGTTACTGGGTCCCTGATAGGGTCATTCGGGGACGACGAATATTAGGGCACGTGAATAGTTACGATAAAAGATGCTTGAAAAAAACCAATATTATGCTAAATAGTAGCATAGTAAGAATGGAGGATACTATGTCTCGAACAACCATAACATTACCCAGCATTCTCCTTGACGAGCTTATGTCCGTGATCAAGGCAAAGAGTAAAACCGACGCGGTCATTACCGCGATCCGCGATGAGATCAGGATGAAAAAGCAGGAGCGGATTAAAACCATGGCAGGGGAGATGGAATTCACGACGTCCGCCGACCTGCTCAGGCGTGGAGACAAACGCCTTGGATAAAATATTGGTCGATAGGTCGGCGTGGATCGAATTAAAGAACCTTGGTACGCAGCGAAAAGGCAAGTCAGTGGGACTGTCGGATTGCATATCACTGTTCCCAGGAGCAAAGGCCCTCCAGTTTTCCGGAAGGCCTTTTTTGTAATGAACGCCAGTAATCACACCCAGCCGGGTATTCCGCGCCCGACTGAGCGCTCGTTGCCAGCGACGAAATAGCAATTACCCCGCAACTAACTGCAACATTCTGGCGATAGCCTGAAAAGAGCCCGAATCATTTCCAGCCTCTAATAGCAAGGCGTTTATCATCATATTTACTGGCGAATGTCTTAAAGCTACAACTTTAGTTTGACAAAACTAAGAAGTATGGTATATTCGCATAAGTTTGCTCATCCTTTCCCGCCTTACCCTATTTTCCAGAATAACAGAAAAAAGAGGAGTCCTTATGCGCTCATTCTACCGGTCATTGAGAATCATCTCAGCTGTCACGCTTTTCTTCTTTGTCTGGTCATTCCTGCCGCTTTATTCGCTCGTTGCGTATGCGGCGGAGCCCACGCGAATGCGGAATGCGGATTTCGGAATGCGGAATGAAAAACCGGAACCCGCAACAGCTGGCGACCGGTTCGAGAAGGCGCTCGATGCGATCCGGGAGAATATATCTAAAGCAGGGGAAAAGCTTGCCCTGAGCGGAGCCGAAGGGGCTGGCGAGGATGATACGCGGGAATGGGATATCATCAAGGCGAAGAGAGCAGAGATCGAATCAGCGGATGGTGAGTTCAAAAAAGAATTCAGCGCCACGGAGAAGAAGCTCAAAGACGCGAAGCTCCCGAAGGAGATCCTCGACCGACATTATAGATTCGTAAAGCACTATGAAGATAATCTGAAAGAGCTTAGGGCGAACCTCGACGGTGTCGAGCAGGCAAAGACCAAGTCGGACCGCAGAGCCAAAATCGAAAAAGCAAGGTTGCATCTCGAAAAGGTCAAAGCGCCGTCAAAGCACCAGAAGCTCGATCCGAATAATCTGCCCTTCAGAGCGCGGAAGGCAGGGAAGACACGCGAGCCGAGGCTGAAGCAGGAGGAATTTGAAAGAGATTTCCCCTCCAGGAAAAAGACAAGAACGGCTTTCGATCCAAAAGACCTTTTGGCCGCTGATTCACGCAGATCAACGCAGATTTTAGTATCTGGTTTTAAATCAGCAGTGTATAACAAGCCGATCCTCGTTGCTTCCAACGGTTCCCTCGCAGGTATTCTATCATCAAATAACCAGTTTCCTCGAACCGCAGGGAACAACCTCCCTCTCCCCAGCGTGGGAGAGGGTTGGGGTGAGGGGGCAATCCCGAATTCCGCCTTCGCCATTTCACAATGGGATACTCCGGACTTCCTTCTGGCACAAGCGACAGTCGGTCTTCCCATAGCGGCCGACCTCGTTGAGACCCCGGAAGTCCAGCTCACCCAGAATATCAAAGATCTTGCGGCGCAGCTTAACCACAACCCGGTTAAAATCTACGAGTGGGTTAAAATCAACATTGAATTCGTGCCTACCTATGGTTCCATACAGGGTGCGGACATGTGCCTCCAGACGAAACAGTGCAACTCGTTCGATACCAGCAGTCTTCTCATCGCCCTCTTGCGTAGTTGTTCTATCCCGGCTCATTACGTTTACGGAACCGTTGAAATCCCTATTGATAGGATAATGAACTGGATTGGTGGATTCACGGACCCCAAGGCAGCTTTGACTCTAATTGCTTCCGGTGGAATACCCGTTGCTGCAAAAGTATCCGGCGGGAAGATAGTGGCTGCAAGACTCGAAACTGTTTGGACGGAGGCTTGGGTCGATATGATCCCATCCTTCGGTGCCAAGCATAAAGAAGGTGATAGTTGGGTTCCATTAGACCCGAGCTTTAAAGAACATGATATTACAAGCGCTGTCAATTTATCAAACGAAGTTCAATTTAATGAATCCGTATATCTAGGCACCCAGAATAACATTCCGCCGTCACTCGCGTATTTCTTCATGGTAGAAGATTATCATACAGCTAATTACCAAAACACGTTAAACGAAGTCATGTATGGCAAGGCAATTAAGGCTGAGGAGTTCGAAATATTTCTCGGAACCTTGCCATATAAAGTCTTATTAATTGGCCAAAGAATGTACGAATTGCCGGATGCCGCAAGGCATAAGATAAGTTTCAACTTAGCCGGTTTGGCAGCGAGTGATGCGGCTACAGTACAGAAGAATATTGCTGAGATAGCAGGCAAAAAAATCACAGTATCATACAATCCGGCGAGTCAGCAGGATGCGGCGACAATAGAAAACTATGGCGGATTATTGAAGACGCCATCATATTTATTGAAGGTAACTCCAGTAATAAAGGTAGATGAAAAAGTCATTTTAGAAGGTTCTGCCATAAACCCCGGTTCATCTATGAAATTAAATATTCATTTTATATCTCCAGGCCAGAGCACGGACACAATAGAAACCGATTTAGCTGGAGGAATTTATTATACTATCGGACTTTCTGCTTCTGATGCGGCAAAAAATCTGATGCCTGACAGGCTCGATAATTTAAAAAACCTTAGAGGAACCGTTTATAACTCTATAAATGCAGGGGACGGTCAAATTGGAGAGTTGCTTCATAACATTTCAATGCAATATTTCGGACAAGTTAACGGTGCATCAAAAGCTCTTGAGTCACAAATGCATATTTATTGCCCGAAAGGGATCTCAGCAGGTTTTGTCTTCGTAAAGACATCCTATTTACATGTGTTCGGCGTGCCTTCCTCACCACCTGTAGTTTCCAGCCTGATGATGGATATTCAAAGATATGTTCAATCACCATTCTCAATTACCGGAGATTTGGAACAGGAGCGAGAGTTCACTAAAATACAGGGGCTAAATACATCGTTCTATGAACATGCTGTAATTGAAAATTTAATGAATATCGAGACTGTGTCAGCGGTCAAGGCACTACAGATAGCTAACGAGTCTGGCATCCCAATATACAGTATAACCGACGTAAACATAAATGAAATTCTTCCACTGCTCACCGTATCGCAAGAAGTAAAGAACGATATTCAGAATTCTGTTAACGCTGGGAAAGAGGTCACGATCTCAAAAGACAATATACTGCTAAATGAATGGTCTGGCGTAGGATATATAGTGCGCAACCCTGCGACGGGAGAAGGAGCCTATATGATTTCCTTGGGTCTGTCAGGAAGCGGCACTACACAACCGATAGGAGGAGCATTAATGCTATTGGCGCGTAGTTTAGCGGCGCTTGCAGCCGGGAAACAGATTTCAGTTTTAGCGCATTTAGTGGATCATTTTTTTGACGAATTTTATATGACGAGAGTCGGTCAGATGCTTCAAGGAAGAGGCTATATCCCAAAGTACAAAGATACGTTTTCAAAACAAACATTTCTTGAGCATTTTAATAGGAACGACAACTGGCTTGCATATTTTAGCGGACACGGCTGTATTCCTGGGCACGATTATGTAGTACCTGGCTATGACGCACAAGGTGATGCTGAATTTATCTACCCTTCTGATGTTCAAAATGCAGACACCCATATAGCATTCTTGAATACATGCAATAATGGCGGTTTATCTGGATTTATGGGATCCTTTGGAATTGACCAGCGTCATGAAGGCAAGCCGCGGGATGAGGTCTTTATTAGTTGGAAGGGGTCGGTTGACTGGATAGAATCAAGTCGTGTTGGATATCAATGGTGGCGTTATATGACAGAGGGAAAAACAGCACAAGAAGCCGGTGATGCGCTTGGGACTAATAGTGAATACACTCATCCAGCTAGTCAAGATGCACCTCAATTGATAATAACGGGGAAGCCAGAAACTAAACTATATTAGAGGTGCAATTGATGAAAAAAACTATTCTTTTTATATTGGCCGTTCTGGTGGTCGTCTTATTCTTTTTTATTAAAACAATTTTTGGCTGTAGTATTTCTGATAAAGAAGCAATCACAAAAGCCAAGGAATTTTGTTCTAAGATGAATGTTCGATTTTCGCAAGAACCACGGATATTCGACAGTCATGATGCCCGGCCAATTTTAAATGCGCAGGTTAAGGAGGTCGCTTTTGGCGAAAGAGGGAATGCTGAAATCGAAATAAGAATTAATTGCAGGACAAGACATGTAGAAAGTTTTTTTAACTGGGGAATTCGAAGGCAAATTAAAAAAAAGTATAACATCCCTAGTGTGACTACCGAACCTTATAATTGGCCACCTTTTCTTTCTAAAAGAGAGGCAAAAAAAATAATTTATTCTTTTGCTGACAAAATAAACATTCCTGCTGATGTTGAATTCTACGATCTGTCGCTTAACAAAGATGACGGGGTATGGCGTGGTTGGTGGATAAGAAAACATAATAACTATCCATATGAGAAAGACGGTATGGGAATAAGTATTTTGGCAGTCGATGGAGAATTTTTTAGTTTTGGTGAATCTTTTAGCGGTGAACCTTGCCCGACTGAAGTAGAAGTGAGTAAAGAGGCGGCCATCGAGGAAGGGTGGCGACAGATAGAAAGACTTTTTAGTAATGTTAATTGGATAAAGTATAAAAATGAATATGCGGTCACATCTGCCGATTTAAAAATAGTCCAACCGAATGTTTTATTCGGACGAATAGTGCCATTCTTTAGCACAAAATCAAGGCTTGCATGGACAATCGTTTATGAACTGAAAAAGCTAGATAAAAATACGGTAGTAGCTGTAGATTTTAAGCACCATATGACCATCAAGATAGATGCTGCGACTAGGAAACTCCTAGGTGGTGACTACACAAAATAAGAGAAACATCACGAGGTATAAGATGTGTAAAAAACTTCTGACTTCAGCAATAATGATAACGTTATGGTTATCAGTTTTCGTTCCAATAGCTTATTCACATGACACACAAATTATAAGTGGCAGCACATGGCTCAATAATCATCAAAACCAAGATGGGAGCTGGGGTATTTCAGCAAATTCAACTCCTATATATTATGAAACGGTGACTGTTTTAGAAGCAGTCAAAATATTAAATGAAACACAGCAGCCATATGCAGACGGTCTTTCATGGCTACAAAAACAATCAGGCTCCACGTTGAGCACAACATACTTGGCTCCTCAACTCAAGGTTTTTGCATCTGCTGCCATGTCAGTTTCATCGGATGTAGACAAACTGCTGTCTTATTGGAATTCAGATGGGGGATGGGGCGGTTATATTTGGTATTCAAGCACTAACTTTCATACCGCCCTCGCCCTCCAGGCCCTCAAGGCCGCGAATTATTCTGATGCAACAGTCCTGTATCAGGCAATCAACTTCCTCACCACGAATCAAAACTCCGACGGCGGCTGGGGTTTTACCTCAAATGATCCAGGCAATGCTTACGTGACTTCAATCGTGCTGAGAACCTTGTCTCAGTATAATTCAACATTTCAAATTCAACCTTCTATAACCAAGGCAGCAGCGTTTCTCCTCGCAAAGCAAGCACAAAACAATGACGGCGGTTTCGGATCAAGCCCTTCCACTGTCTACGAAACAGCTTTATCACTCATGGCACTCGTTGAATCCGGGCAGGGCATTGGACAGGATTTAATCCTGCCCCTGCAAAATGCGATCAATTATCTTACTTCCACTCAATCTTCCAACGGCTCCTGGAACGACGATCCTTATTCAACTGCCCTGGCGCTTCAGGCGTTGGCGAAGGTGAAACCGAATCTTTTGGCATCATCCATTTCATTCTCCAAACTCATGCCCCAGGAAGGGGAAGAGGTAACCATCTCAGCAACGGTCAATAACAATGGTCTTGAAACTGCGTCGAACGTCATCGCAAGATTCTATCTCGGCGATCCTGCCACGGGCGGCACGCAACTCGGCACGGATCAGTTTATTTCTACTCTTACTCCGAACTCCTCAACGCCGATCTCCATAACCGCCTCTTTCACCGGCACGGGCGGCAAAACCATCTTCGTTGTCGTTGACCCCGACGGGGTGATATCCGAAACATCCGAAGCCGACAATAAATCCTCTGCCCGCATATGGGTAGCCACAGGGCCTGACCTTGCGGTTTCCTCCGAAGAACTTAAACCTTCAACTTTTGTCCCGACATCGGGCGCAGCTTTTACCCTCGAATATATTGTCCGCAATCTGGGAGAATCTGCTGCTGACGGATTTGACGTTGCTCTTTATGACGGTGATCCTGCTTCAGGCGGCATGCTCCTCCAGACCAGCCATATCTCCGGACTGAACGGCACGGAAGTCCGGACAGGCACCTTCGGCGTCACGCTCATTGGCGACGGTTCTCATACGCTTTACCTGGTTGCCGATCCCGGAGCACTTGTCCCTGAATTATCCGTGGCCAACAACTCCGGTTCCGTCACCGTCACGGTGGGCGGAACGCAGACCGCGGCGGACCTTGTGGTCACAGCAGCGGACATCACCCTCAATCCCTCGCGGCCCGCAGCCGGCCAGACTGTCGCGATCTCCGCAAAGGTCAGGAACCAAGGCGCTGATGCGGCGTTCGGTTTTTTTGTTGAACTCTATGACGGTTCCGGGACTCTCATCAAAAGCGAGACCATCTCTCTTGCCGCTGGCGGAGAGCAGCTCGTAAATGCCAATTGGTCCATCCCCACGGGGATTCACGACCTGCACGTCATTGTGGACAGGAATAACGGGATTGTGGAATCCGATGAAAACAACAATAGCGCATCCCTCCGAGTCATGACGGATATGGTTGACATCTCCATATCAGCCACAGACCTGGTCTTCACCCCCGCGCATCCCGTGATGGGAGACACGGTCGTGCTCACCATGACCGCTCGCAATACGGGCATCGCACAGACCGGGCCGTTCAACGTGGCTCTCTACGACGGCGACCCGGCAGCAGACGGCGTACTGCTCCAGACCTTCGCGATCGCGAACATCGCCGGCGACGGAAGCGCGACCGTGACGCATACCGTCACGGCCGAACCGAAGCTGTACCGTTTCTACGTGGTGGCGGACACGGAAAACGGCGTTGCCGAGATGTACGAGGAAAACAATCAGGCCATCCGGTCGCTCAAGATCAAGGCCCCGGGCGAAGTCCTCGGACCGGACCTCGTGCCAGTCAAGATCGACGTTTCTTCCCTGGCCACCGACCCCCAGACCCTGGCCATCAGCGGCACTGCTCAGGTCACGTTCCAGAACAAAGGCGACGCAAAGATCGAGCTGCCATTTAACCTGCTCGTTTTCGAGGACAAGGATAATGACGGCGTCTACACGTCAGGCGTGGACAACCTTCTCGGCACGAGTACCATGCTGACCGGTCCGACCGCGAGCATCCCGGCAATCTGGCCCGAAGGCGCGGGCATGGTCTCTGTCCCGATAGCAGGCACGGTCACGTTCCTGCACTCGCCGGTGTACGCCCTCGTCGATTCAGACGATGCGGTCCTTGAGCAGGACGAGACGAACAATATCCTTGTTTCCTGCAAGGACTGCGAGGTCGTGCCGACGAACCCGATCCAGCCGGTGCTCAAGTGGAAATGGCGAAGCGGAGGTTTTCATTGCTACGATCAAGTGACATCTCAGCCCGTGATTGCGCCGCTTATTGATTCGAATGGAGATGGGAAAATAGACCAACAAGATGATCCGTACCTGGTGTTCTTAACACCGGATAATTACGATAGATCTTGCGGAGGCGGCGGGCTTGGCGCAATCCATGCGGTGAATGGCAAAACTGGCCAGGAGTTGTTCACGATACAAAGCCAAGGGTTGACCGAACTCTCGGATGTCGGATTTACAGCAGGTGCACATCTTGCCATAGGAGACATCAACAACGACGGCAAACCGGAAATATTGGTAGCCAAATGGAGCAATTATTACTGGACCGGCCTTGGTTCTGCCACAGGACTTCTTGCCTTTAAAAATGACGGTTCACTCCTCTGGGATAATTCAGTGCAAATCGCCAACTGGAATCTGGGCCATTTGCAGCCGTTGGCTTCGAGATATCAGGTAACTGTAAGTTGGACTGCGCCGATTTCGATCGCCGACATAGATGCGGATGGCTCGCCGGATATCGTCGCCGGCGTTGCGGCATTCAACTACGACGGATCGGTCAAGTGGGGCTATCCTGTCTTCTACTATTGGATCGGGCAGGGATCTCCCGGAAGGGGGCAAGGGCTGGTGGAAGATTTTTCCGTGACCGTTGCGGACATCGATCTGGACGGAAAACAGGAAACATTGGCAGGCAAAACCGTTTATAACGCTGATGGCACGGTTCAATGGTGGAATAAAGACTTAACCGATGGGTTCAGCATGGCGGTAAATCTGAACGAAGATCCGTACCCGGAAATATTGTTTGGTACGAAAACATATGACGGCGTTTCCATGCCTGGCATCAGAATTTACCTCTTTGACCATACCGGTGAAATCATATGGGGGCCGGTGTATGTAAAAAATCTAGAACCGACTGCGCCGAATACGGGAATGCAAAGCAGCTTTGTTATCGCCGACTTCGACGGAGACGGCGAAACCGAGATCGGGATCAAGGGCTATGATAATTTTTTTCTGCTGGATCGCAATGGGACTCTAGAAAATACTATTCCCATGCCATGGTTCTCTTCGATAGACACATCGAAAAAGAATATGTCGTCACCCACCGTTTTCGATCTGAACGGCGACGGCAGGCCGGAGCTTATTTCCAACACCGGTATAACATTCAAAATCCAGGACGTAAAGGATGGAACTGTTCTGTATCAGGAGCCTTTCGGTGGTTCCAATACCAATTTTTATTCGAATGTGATTGTTTCTGACGTGGACAACGACGGACACGCCGAACTCGTGGTTTTCGGAGGTTCTGGCGGAACGTCGGGCTATATAACACCGCAGGAAGGATTGAACGTCTACCGGGCCACGAACAACGACTGGGCCGGCAGCCGCACGATCTCTAATGAACTGTTCTATCATGTTACGAACGTGAACGACGACGGGTCGATCCCGCAGCACGAGGCCCCGAGCTGGCTTCTGAATAACTCCTATTTCACTCAAGCCGCCGTCGGCCCGAACCCGAATCCCTACCTGACGCCGAACCTGACCGCATCCCTGCTTCACGCGAGCCAGGACAGCACGGGCACAAGTATCGTCGTCCGCGTCGGCAACGGCGGGGCAAAAGAAGCCCTGGCCGGCGTTCCGGTCACCTTCTATGACGGACTGCCTGCGACCGGCACGGTGCTCGGCACCGCACTTACGACCAGGGTCCTCCAGCCGGGAGAGTACCAGGACCTCATCCTTGGCGTAAGCAGCCTGAGCGACGGCCTGCACCATATCACCACCGTTGTGGATGAAGCAATGGCTATCTCCGAGTGCAACGAGACCGACAACCAGGCAGAGCTTGACCTCACCATTGCCACGGGACTGCCGGACCTCAAGATCGGGACCGAGGACATAACCGTCCCAGCATTGCCCATCACCGAGGGAAGCATCGTCCCGATAACAGCCGTAGTCAGGGACCAGGGGTCGGTTTCGGCATCAAACGTAACCGTCCGGCTCTACAATGGCAATCCGTCAACAGGGGGTCAAAGGATAGGGGCGGATCAGGTCATTTCATCCATCAACGCCGGCGACTCCATGTCCCTGACCTTCTTCTTCGACACCCTTGGACATGCGGGCCAGAACATTGTGTATGTATCCCTCGATCCGGACAACGCTATCGTCGAGGCCACCAGGGGGAACAATGTCGTCCCAGTCAGCATCAATGTCCAGCCTCCGCAGCTTCCGAACTTCGTAATCGACACGAACAGCATACAGGTCGTTCCCGCGGACCCGCGTGAAGGGGAGCAGGTCACCATAACCGCTACCATCACGAACCGCGGAACGGCGGCGGGAAATGTACCTGTAAAGATAGTAGTCAGGGGTCAGGGGTCAGGGGTCAGCGAGGATAACTACTCGGATACCAAGACTATTTACCCGATCATCGGCCTCGGACAGACCGCTGCAGTTACGACTACGTTCGATACTGCGGGGCTCGCGGGGCAGCAGAGCATCGTCGTCACCGTTGATCCGGCAAATAGCATCACTGAATCGGACGAGACCGACAACAGCGCCGCGAAGCCGATCTTTATCCAGTCAGCGGGGTTTGCGTCGTCCGTTCTTCTCGACAAGGCCGCGTATCAGGCGAACGAAAACATGACGGCGACGATCAATGCCTCGAACTCGACCGCTGATGGCCGTTCGCTCTTCCTGACCATGGCGGTATGGGACAACGTCGGCAACCTGATTGCCACAATCTCATCGGGAGACGCTGTTGCCCTCGGCCCGAACGGCGCGGTGACGCTCACCCGGACCTGGAACACTGGCAAGAGCCTGGCGGAGGACTACTCTGTAACCACAGAACTCGCAGAGGGCGGCATTGTCATATCGAGAGCGCATGCGGGCTTTACCATCACGCCTGACAAAAATGTTGAATCAAAAGTAACGACAGATAAGCTTTCGTACGATCCCAATGAAACGGCGTCGATAACGTCAACGATCACGAGCCAGAGCGCCAATTACATTCAGGAGAATTTGTCAGCGACGATGACAATAGCAGGGGTCGGGGGACAGGGCTCAGGTGGCGGAATAGTCCACACCGAAACAAAAACCATCGCCATCCTGATGCCCGGAGCTTCATTCACGTTCAAGAGCTATTGGAACGCCGGGATTTCCACGCCGGGGACCTATCCTGTCACACTCGAAATAAAAGACGCAGCGGGCGCGATCATCGCTTCGTCTGCAGCCACTGTAAACCTTCTTTCCTCGTCTCAAACAGGCGCGGGAATCACAGGCGCGATAACCGCAAACCAGAATCCCGTATACCAGGGCAGAGAAGAAACCTTCGCGTACAGCATCACTAACACCGGGAACGAGGACATTGCGGATCTCACCACAACGATCATCATCGCCGATCCGGAAACAGGGGAGATGAAAACAGAAGCCGGGGGCCCGCAGACAGGAGTCGTGCGAGGAGAAACCGTCGCAAACACACAAAGCATTTCAACCTTCAACCTCGCACCCCGAACATATCTCGCTGTCCTACAGGTCCAGACCGTATCCATGACGACCCCGAAGACCCTGGCGAGCGCGCTCTTCGAAGTAAAGCCGGGAATCGAGATTGCCAAGAGCATCCCGGACCTCGTGAACCTCCTTGTGTGGGTGAACGACGGCTGCGAGGGGCAGAGCGCAGGGGCTGCCTTGGTCCAAAAATGCGTTGGCATCGATGTGATCGGGCAGGCCCTGACGGAGGCGGGCGCCGCGTATCGCATCGTAACCGCCAAAAAAGACTTCCAGGCTGAGTTCCGGAACCCGATCTATACGGATTACATGGTCCTGGGAGACCAGAACCCCGTCGAAGACCATATTTCCGAAGAACTTCGCGAACAGGTCTTTGCCGGAAAAGGTCTCATTTCATCGCTGTTCAACAGTCAGAGCCTCGGCAACGAAGTCTTCGGCATCGCCTCCGCGGGGGGCCTCCCCGGCAGGGATTACACTGTCGAACTCGCGGAAAGCGGGTTCGGCATCCAGGGGACCTTCCCATCATACGGAAAAGCGCTCAAGATCGAGGCGGCTGTTCCGGCCGAGGTCATTGGAACTATGACCGACAACTCGGGAAAAGCACCGGTCCAATATCCGGCCATTATCGGCCGCGGCTACGGCAAAGGCAAAACCCTCTTCTTTGCCTTCGATCTGGGCATGAGCAGCAGTAACCAGACCGTGTTCCTGGGCCTGCTCAAGCAATCGCTCGATTTCATCCATGCGCCTCTGGATCCGGCCGATCTCATACCGAACCAGCTCGTTCCCGTGGAGATAACCATAAAGAGCCTCGGCGCGGCATTCGACATACAAATCACCGAAACATATCCCGAGGGAACAAAGATTTACGATCCGGCAACCCGGACCTGGGTTGCCGATAATCCATGGGCCCGAACAATCGAGCTTGCGTCTCATCAGACCGCCACGATCCTGTACTACGCAAAGACGCCTGATGCAGCGGGAACCTATATATTCCAGACCGGGGCAGGATACCTGGAGGACGGGAACTATGTGCCGTACCAGACTGTTGAAAGCGAGCTCACGGTCACGAAGAGCGCCGGCGAAGCGCTTATCGAGGCAGTCTCCGGCCTCCAGGCTCTGAGGTTAAAGGGTGTGGAAGCCGCGGCACGCGAAAATGCGGTCAGATATCTGAATAACGTGATGAACATGGTCGTTTTGACCCAATCAGACCGGGAAGCCATGATCGCAGACCTCAGGCAGTCAGTGAGCTCGGTTGTGAAAATTACGAACGTGGATATCTCAAGAACGAGATATCTGCTCGACTCTCTGCTGCTGTTCTGGGAGGCGGAGTGGTATTTATCGGAACCATGATATTTTAGGGGTGGTATATGCCCCAATCCTTCATAAGCTCCTGAAGAAGTTTCCCGCATCTACATAAACAGCAAAGGCCCGTCGGTTTTTCCGGCGGGCCTTTTTATGGTATTTACTCTTACACAAAAGCGCTGTCTGTCACTCCATCCTGATCCTGTTCGGCCAGGTATAGATGTTCATGCGCTCACCGCGCGCAAACCCGATAAGCGTGATACCCATATCCTCGGCGTAGCTGATAGCCATGCAGGAAGGCGCGGCGCGGCTGATCAGGACGGGGAAACGGTTCCTGGCAGCTTTCGTCATGATCTCGGACGTTACACGGCCGCTGGTGAGCAGGACCTTGTCCTCAAGGGGGACGGATTGTAAGAATGCCTTGCCGATGAGCTTGTCCACGGCGTTGTGCCTGCCGATGTCTTCCGAGAAGAACAGGATGTCTTTGCCGTCGGAGAGCGCGGCGCTGTGGACCCCGCCGGTTTCGAGATACAGCGCTGATATGTTCCTGAAGGTCGAGAGCAACCGTCTAATATCACCCAGACTCATGACCTTTCCCGTAAACGGTATGCGCCGGTCCGCATCGGTGCGGAAACTCGTAAAGGTGATGCCTTTGCCGCATCCCGATGAGATGGTCCGCGTGGCAAACAGCGCGCTGAGGTCTGGGGGAAGATCGGCGAGCTCGATGCGGACCGTGGCTTCCTGTTCGTGAATCTCGATCTTTTTGATCGCAGACCTGTTCCGGAGAAGGCCTTCCGACAGGAGAAATCCGACCGCGAGCTCTTCGAGCTCTGCAGGAGTGCAGAGGAGCGTTACGAACTGTTCGTTGTTCAGCACGAGCTTGACCGGGAGCTCCGACGCAACCTCGTCAATTACCCCCTCGACAGCGGTGCCTGTTACCTTTAAGATCAATGCCTCGCGCCTGGTATCCACGGAGGAAATATAGCATGGGGGGTAGGGGTTGTCAAAGCGCTTTTAGACGCAAAAAAGCCTCCGGTTCAATAAACCGGAGGCTTTGCTCGTTCTGTTATGTTAAGGATTCTTGCTAGAAGTTGATGTTCAGCCGCGCTGAATATACGTTAACATTCGAGAAGGCGCCTTCCACGACAAGATTGACAAAGGGGAAGATCTTCATCTTCGTGCCGACAAAAACCTTTGTCTTGGTAATATCTTCCTTCTCGAGCGGAAGGAAGGCGGTCGGGCTGTGCGGTTCGCTCGTGATCCAGACCTGGCCCACACCGGCATAGGGCGTGAAGATCAGAATGCCTTTGCTGATGGATATGTCGAGCGATTTCGTGGAAAGATCAAGCACGTCCACGCCGGAGAGCTTGGTATAGGCCCCGCGGATCGCGACGGCCGGCATGGCCAGCCCGCCCTCCAGCACCGCATATTTTATCTCGTAGCCGGTCAGTTTCATGTCGCTGTTCGGGATGCTCACATAACTGACGCCGAGATCGATGGGGATGATCGGAAGTCCGATCTGGACATGAATGCGGGGAAGGACCAGCGCGTTGGGAAGATCGCCAGCGGTATCCATAAGCTCGAAGTAGGATGCGCTTTTATCGAGCTTGATGTAGGAAACTTCCACGCCTGCGTCGAATCCGGGCAGTGTGTCTCCCAGCGGGGCGGCAGGGGACACGGGCTGGTAGCTTAAGGCCATGCCGAAATCCTCGCTGAACGATTTGAATTCAGGTTGTCCCAAATTGTCGATATCGATGGTTGTCTTTGCCATTGCTGGGATTGCCATGATGAACACCAACAGAACTGCAAGAATGATCTTTTTCATGTGAAGCCTCCTTAAATCGTCGTATTGCAAGGAAAAATTGAATGCCCTGTTTTCATGCTTAAACAGTGATTAAGGGTATCAAACCATGTTCTTTTTGTCAAGATGATTCGTTTTCATCTGTTCGACAGTTCCTTTTCCCTCGAGAATTCGCACCTGTACGCGCATTATTCCGCGCTAAAAAAGTTGACAACGACCCATGACATGTGTTATTTATTTAATAATCGTAGCACCATAAGTCGGATGCTGTACCAGAGTTTATGGTTCCCGTTTCAGTGAACAGGAAACCAGGAGAAATTACCATGCACATGGCAGATGCTTTGTTGTCCCCGGCCGTGGGCGCGACGTTGTGGGCCGGAACTCTTGCCGCGATCGGCTGCGCGTCAAAGAAACTGAAAGAGCACATAGACGACAAAATGATCCCGCTCATGGGAGTGATGGGCGCTTTTATTTTCGCTTCGCAGATGATCAATTTCACGGTCCCCGGCACCGGTTCGAGCGGCCACATCGGCGGCGGCATGATTCTCGTCATAATACTCGGCCCTTACGCGGCTTTTCTCGCCATGGCCTCGGTCCTGACGGTGCAGGCGCTGTTCTTTGCCGACGGCGGTCTGCTCGCGCTCGGCTGCAATATCTGGAACCTGGGGATCTATCCGTGTTTTTTCGTCTATCCCTTGATCTATAAACCGATGGCGGGAACCGGTCAAAGTCCCCGGCGGATATTTTTCGCATCTCTGGCAAGCGCTGTCGTTGCGCTGCAGCTCGGCGCTTTCTCCGTTGTCATGGAGACGGTCCTGTCAGGCAAGAGCGAACTGCCATTCGGCGCTTTTCTGCTTCTTATGCAGCCGATCCATCTTGCCATCGGCATTGTCGAGGGCTTCGTGACCGCAGGGGTGATCGGCTATGTCCGCTCGACGCGACCGGAGCTTTTAGGAAGCGCCGCCCCGCTGCAACCTGGAGCATCGGTGTCATTGAAGAACGTTGTGCTCGTCTTTGTGGTTCTTACCGCCATAACCGGCGGTGCGCTTTCGTGGTTCGCCTCGACCCATCCGGACGGAGTTGAGTGGTCCATCAGCAAGATCATTGGGAAGACAGACCCGGCCGAACAGGAGCAAAGGATACCGAAGGTACTGAAGAACATCCAGGAAAAGACCGCTCTCCTGCCTGATTATGACATCAAACCTGATGTTGATGCGGTAAAGCCGCATGAGAACGCTCCGTCATGGCCCGGCATCGATGCGGGAAAGTCAGTGTCAGGAATTGTCGGAGCGTTTATGGTGCTCGGCCTTATCCTGCTGATCGGCATGGGTATCAGAACGGTCAGGCGAAGACATCGCTGAGCGTTTCCGTCAGATAAAAAAAGGGGCCTTGGTGCAGGTATTATCCTAAAAAGAGCATTTGGACGCAGATAAAATCGGATAAACGCGGATAAAAACAGACAGAAAAACTTTTTTGACATTAAAAAAAGAATCACCTTTCCGGTGAAGGTGAATACCGCCTGAAGGCCTGGTTTGATCTGCGAAAATCTGCGTTCATCTGCGTCCAACTGCCGTTTTTAGGATTATCACTGGTGGCAATATACCATGAGTTTTTACGAAGAATATTTCAACATCGGCAGGCTTGACCGGCTCTCGTATCAGGACACCGTCATCCACCGGCTGGACCCGCGTGCGAAGGTCGTCTGTACGGTCTTATTTCTTTTTACGGTCATCTCCTTCCCCAAGTATGAGGTCGCCGCGCTCATGCCGTTCTTTCTGTTCCCGGTGCTGGTGGCTACGCTGGGAGACCTCCCGGCCGGTTTTTTGCTGAAGAAGGTCGCTATCGTTTCGCCCTTTGCGATCTTTATCGGCATTTTCAATCCGGTCCTGGACACGAGGACCGTTATGGTCATTGCCGGGGTCCCGCTGTCCGCGGGCTGGCTGTCCTTTCTTACGATCCTGATAAAGTTCACGCTTACCATAAGCGCGGCGCTCCTCCTGATCGCAACCACGTCCTTTCCCGGCATCTGCCATGCGCTTCGCAGGCTCGGCGTGCCCGCGGTGTTCGTATCGCAACTGCTCTTTCTCTATCGCTACCTTTTCGTGCTCATAGAGGAAGCGATGCGGCTTGTCCGGGCGCGGGACATGCGGTCCTTCGGCAGCCGCGGCAGCAGCATGAAGGTCGTTGCCCGGCTGATCGGCGTCCTTTTTCTCAGGACCGTGGAGCGCGCGGAGCGGATCTACAGCGCCATGCTCACCCGGGGCTTCAACGGTGACATGCCTTCGCTGAAGGAGTATAGGTTCCGTTCCAGCGACGGCCTGTATATTTCCCTGACGATTGTGTTACTGGCTGTGTTTCGCTTTTTCCCGGTAACCGACATGCTCGGACGTTTTTTTCAGGAGGTACTGCGATGAGCCACCATTTTGTCGAGTTCAGGGATGTTCTGTTCCATTATCCCGACGGCACCGAGGCGCTGAAAGGCGTTTCGTTCCGGATCACCCACGGAGAGTCGGTCGGCATCGTAGGGGCCAACGGCTCGGGCAAGTCAACGCTCCTGCTGCATATGAACGGGTATTTCCTGCCGTCGAAGGGGACCGTAACGATCGGCGATATCGAGCTGCAGAAGTCCACGCGGCAGGAGGTCCGCAGGAAGGTCGGCATCGTGTTTCAAAATCCCGATGACCAGCTTTTTATGCCGACCGTTTTCGATGATGTCTCCTTCGGACCGCTCAACCTGGGCATGAGCCCCGAGTGCGTCCGCGAACGCGTTCATGAGGCCTTGCGCACCGTCAATTGCCTGGACCTCAGGGACAAACCGCCCCACCACCTTTCCGGCGGGCAGAAGAGCGCCGTGGCCATCGCATCGGTCATTGCCATGGAGCCAGACATCCTGGTGATGGACGAGCCCGCGGCGTACCTCGACCCCAGGTCCCGAAGATCGCTCATCACCATGCTCAAGACCTTTGTCCACACGAAGATCATCGCCTCGCACGACCTCGACCTCATCCTCGATGTCTGCGCCCGCTGCATCGTGATCAGGGACGGCATTGTTGTTGCCGACGGCCCGTCGAAGACGATTCTCTCCGACAAAACCCTGATGGAAGAAAATAACCTTGAACTGCCGCTTTCTTTGCAGCGCTGCTAAGTGAAACGAAATTGCAAAATGCAAAGTGCAAAATGCAAAAGTTAAAATTACGCGGAAAATATTCAGGCTGCCTCCTGTATCTCCATTTTGCACTTTGAATTTTACATTTTGCACTTTGCATTGATACTAAAGCACTTGTGCTTGACAAATGATCGCTTATAGTTTTACAGTGTCCATCACAGCACTCCAGGAGGAGCACATGTCAGACCTTGTCCGGTTCGGCGTTTCGATCGACGGCCAGCTCATGAAAAAGTATGACGCGCTTATTTCCCGTAAAGGATACAAGAACCGCTCCGAGGCCATCCGCGATCTGATCCGCGACCGGCTGGTAGATGAGGAATGGGAGGGCGGCGATGAGGACACGGTCGGCACCATCACCATTGTTTATAATCATCATACCCGGGAGCTGGAGCATGCCCTTACGGACATGCAGCACAAATCCTTTCATCAGATCATCTCGGCGCTCCACGTCCATCTTGACGCCCATAACTGCCTGGAAGTGCTGGTGGTGAAGGGGAAGAGCCGTGAGATCAGAAAGATCGCGGACAGACTCATCGGCACCCGGGGGGTCAAGCACGGAAAATTGACCATGACGACGACCGGGAAAGAGCTGGTATAGCCGGCCATTCACGGAGGGACCATGCACGACAACCACAAGCACCATCACGCACACGATCATGCCCATGAGCATGCGGACGCCGCAACGGAATCCCTGCGCAAGCTGCAGGCCATGCTTGAGCATTGGGTCGAACACAGCGACAGCCATGCTGAAAGCTACAAAGAGTGGGCTAGCCGGGCGGTTTCGGCCGGCGAGGAGGAGGTCGCCAGGGAGATTCATCTTGCCATTGACGACAGCGAGTCGATCAAAGCTCATCTGAAGCGTGCCAGAGCGATCCTGGCGGCGAAGCTGGTGTTGAAGAAATAATTCTATTTCGGATTGCGGATTTCGGATTGCGGATTGAGAAAGTGCTTAATCCTGTCCCTGTAACCTGCAATTATGGAAGAGGGGTTCTTATGCAGAATAGTTTTGATGCCGATCTTCGTGAAACTGTCCAGTTCCACGGCCACCTCTGCCCGGGCCTTGCGCTGGGTTATCGCGTGGCAAAGGCCGCGCTCCGGGAACTCAAGGCCGATCGGCCGCACGACGAGGAGCTGGTGGCGGTTGTCGAGAACGACTCCTGCGCGGTTGACGCGATCCAGTACATCACGGGCTGCACCTTCGGCAAGGGAAACCTTGTTTTCCGGGACTACGGCAAGCACGTCTATACCTTTTTCAATCGACGGACCGGGCAGGGTGTGCGCATCTCCGAGGACTATCGGGGTTTTGAGGACGACAGCCGGTTCGGGGAGCTCGGGAAACGTCAGCAGGCGGGGGAAGAGGTGTCCCGCGAGCTGCAGCAGCTTAAAATGGAAAAGGCTGCCGCCATTCTCAACGCTGCTGAAAAGGAACTGCTGACCATCACGCCGGCAACTAACCGCACTCCCCCAAAAGCGACCATTCGCGTTTCCCTGCGCTGCGCCCGGTGCAACGAAAAGGTCATGGAATCCCGCACCCGCGAAAAAGACGGACAAACCGTCTGTATTCCTTGTTCTGAGGCCCCATAAGTCCTTTTCGTGCTTGACAATAAACCCTGCTGAAGTTATTATGACTGTGCTTTTTTATCGCCCAGACATGCATCGTATTCTAAAGGAGGAAATAATGAGAAAGATTCATGTTTTTCCGTTCGTTGCCTTCCTGCTGCTCACGGGTTGCGTTTCGCAGGCTGCGTTCGATACGAAAGCCAAGGAAGCCGATACGCTCGTCGCATTAAGCGATAATCTTCAGGGCCAGGTCAATAGCCTGACCGCTGAGGTGGATGCGCTCAAGAAACAGCAGGATGGCCTTCAGCAGGAGCGGGATGCGCTCCAGACGGAAAAGGAGGCAGTTGAAAAAGAACGCGACATGCTGAGGGAGAAGACGGGAGACCTCTCGCAGAAAGCGGAAAAGGCTGAGCAGCTTGAACGGGCGACCCAGACCTACCAGGACCTCCAGAAGAAGCTCGAAAAGGAGATCCAGGAGGGCAAGGTCCAGACTCACCGAGATGAAGAACCGTCTGACCATGACCATGGTGGACAAGATCATCTTCCCCTCGGGCAGCACCGATATCAGCAAGGACGGAAAAATGGTCCTGGACAAGGTCATCAGCATCCTGAAAGACATTAAAGACAAACGGATCCAGGTCGAGGGGCACACCGATAATGTGCCGATCGTGAGCGATCTTAAGAAACGCTACCCCACTAACTGGGAGCTGTCAACGGCCCGGGCGACCGAGGTCGTCCGTTATCTCCAGGAACAGGGCGGCCTCGACCCCAAACTGTTTCAGCCACGGGGTACTCGGAATACCAGCCGGTCGCGCCGAATGATACGGACGAAGGCAAGCACAAGAACCGCAGGATCGAGATCGTCCTGCTGCCGCTCCTGCAGTAGTGCTAGTAAGAAGAGGTTATTGATCATCGATGTTCACCGGCATTGTGGAAGAATTGGGTAGCGTCAAGGCGCTCAGGCGTGACGCAGGAGCGGCCCGTCTGACCGTGTCCGCTTCCGTGGTGCTCGGGGGCACCGTGCTGGGCGACAGCATCAGCGTGAACGGGGTCTGTCTCACTGTCGTGGAGATGGGAAAGGCCGAGTTCTCCGCGGACGTGGCCCTGGAGACCCTGAAGGTGACGAACCTCGGCGAGCTCAAGCGTCGGGGCAGCAGGTGAACCTTGAGCGGGCTTTGCAGCTCTCGGCCCGGATCGGCGGACACCTGGTCTGCGGCCATGTGGATGCCGTCGGACGCATCAGGGCAAAGAAACAGGAAGGCAACGCCTGGCGCATCACCATCGATGCTCCCGCACCGGCGCTCCGGTACATCATCAAAAAAGGTTCCGTTGCCATCGACGGCATCAGTCTGACCGTTGCCGACGTTGATGCTTCGGGATTTTCCATCGCCATGATACCCCATACGGCCAAGTTGACGACGCTGGGATTCAAAGCATGCCGGCGACAGTGTGAACCTCGAAACAGACCTTATCGGGAAATACGTGGAAAAGCTGCTTGCCGGAAGGGTTGAAGGCGGCGTCAGCCTGGAACTGCTCAGAAGAACGGATTTGCATAACGCATGCGCTGTGGTTATCGCTTGACGTTGCGGCATCTGAAAGAAGGGTGGTAGCATGAAGTTCAATACGATTGAAGAGGCCCTGGACGATATTAAAAAGGGCAAGATGGTCATTCTCGTGGATGACGAGGACCGGGAGAACGAGGGCGATCTTACGATGGCCGCCGAGGCGGTGACGCCGGAAGCGATCAATTTCATGGCAATGCATGGCCGCGGTCTCATCTGTCTCTCGCTGACCTCGGAGCGCGTGGAAGAACTGCAGCTGCCCATGATGACGACGGACAATACGTCGTCTTTCGGCACGGCGTTCACCATCTCCATCGAGGCAAAAAAAGGCGTGACCACGGGCATTTCCGCCGCGGACCGGGCAACGACGATCAAGACCGCCATCAATCCGGAGTCGGGACCGGAAGACCTGGCACGGCCGGGGCATGTCTTTCCGCTCAGGGCGCGTCCGGGAGGCGTGCTGCAGCGCGCCGGCCAGACCGAAGGCTCGGTGGACCTGGCCCGGCTCGCCGGGCTCTACCCGGCAGGCGTGATCTGCGAGATCATGAACGACTGACGGCACCATGTCCCGCGTGCCGCAGCTCATGGAATTCGCAAAGAAGTTCGGCCTGAAGATCATTACGGTCAAGGACCTCATCGCCTACCGGGTCAGAAAAGAATCGCTGGTACGGCGCGTGGCGGTGACCAAGATGCCGACGAGCCACGGGAGCGACTTCACCGCGATCCTCTATGCGAACGACATTGACCGGCTGAACCATATCGCGCTGGTGAAGGGCGACATCAAGCCCGACGACGAGGTGCTGGTCCGCGTCCATTCGGAGTGCCTTACCGGCGATGTGTTCGGTTCGCTCCGCTGCGACTGCGGCGATCAGCTGCACAATGCCATGAAGATCATCGATGAGGAAGGCAAAGGCGTCATCCTCTATATGCGCCAGGAAGGCCGCGGCATCGGCATCGAGGGCAAGCTGAAGGCCTACGAACTTCAGGACAAGGGCAAGGACACGGTCGAGGCCAACCTTGCCCTGGGTTTCAAGGCGGACCTCAGGGACTACGGCGTGGGCGCTCAGATCCTGCGCGACATCGGCGTGCGCAAGATCAGGCTGCTGACGAACAATCCGAAGAAGATCGTCGGCCTCGAAGGCTACGGTCTGACCGTGGTGGCCCGCGTGCCGATCGAGACGCATCCGCATGCCAAGAACATCCAGTATCTCAAGGTGAAGAAGAGACAAGCTCGGGCATATGCTGGAAAAAGTGTGACTAAATTGCGGATTGCGGATTCGGATTGCGGAATGGAGTCAAAACCGAAATTCATAGCCCGTGATCCGAGATAGCAAGTTGATGCGGTTTGTGGAATACGGTTGAGAACAATCCGCAATCTGAAATCCGCAATCCGAAATCGTAGGAGGGGTTCGATGGCAAAGATGATCCAGGGAGATCTGACGGCGCAAGGGGCTCAAGTTCGGCATCGTTGCGGCGCGGTTCAATGATTTTATCACCGGCAGGCTGCTGGAGGGCGCGCTTGACGGGCTCCAGCGGCATGGCGCTGCGGAGGGCGACATCGAGATCGTGAAGGTGCCCGGTGCGTACGAGATCCCGCTTGCGGCCAAGATGCTTGCCCAGTCGAAAAAGTACAACGCGGTCATCTGCCTGGGCGCGGTCATCCGCGGCGCCACGCCGCATTTCGAATATGTGAGCGCCGAGGTCAGCAAGGGCGTCGCGTCGGTCTCCCTGGATACCGGCGTGCCGGTCATTTTCGGCGTCCTGACCACGGACACCATCGAGCAGGCCATCGAGCGGGCAGGCACCAAGAGCGGCAACAAGGGCTGGGATGCGGCGCTTTCGGCCATCGAGATGGCGAACCTCATGCGGCAGATCGCGTAACGAACGATGCCGATGAACGGACAGCACCGGACAGACGGACGCGTATGAAGAGACGCAAGGCACGGGAGTTCGCGCTCCAGATCCTGTTTCAGCTGGATATCAGAAAAGAAAAACCCACGGCAACGATCCTCAAGCATTTCTGGGCGGAGTATGACGCCGACGACGAGGTGCAGGCCTTCACCGAAGAGATCGTCAAGGGCACCTTAAGCATCTGGCCCGCCATCAACGAGAAGATCCATGCCTGCGCAAAGAACTGGAGCATCGACCGCATGGCCGCCGTCGACCGCAACGTGCTTCGCATGGCGGTCTATGAGATCCTCTACCGGATGGACATCCCCACCAGCGTTACCATCAATGAAGCCATCGAGATCGCCAAAAAGTTCGGCACCGACGATTCCGGCTCTTTTGTGAACGGCATCCTCGACAGCGTGGCGAGAATGGTCGGCAAGCTGGACGAGGGAAAGATCGAAGAGTAGCAGGCGAGGAAGGCCCGGTTTGACGAGTCAAGGTCATTCTGCAGGACATAAAAAAGCTTGAGACCGAGGCGCTGATCGTTGGTTTTTTCGAGGATGTCCGGCCGCTCAAGGGACTTGCCGGCGAACTGGACTGGCTGCTGTGCGGGTCCCTGTCCTCCCTGATCATCAAGAACAAACTGCGCGGCGCCCTTGGCGAACTGGCGCTGCTGACGTCGCGGGGCAAGGTCCCGGCTTCAAAGATATTCATGCTCGGCCTCGGTCCCCGGGAAAGCTTCTCTGCTGCTGCCCTGCAGGAAGCGGCGCGGTCGGCCGCAGCTGCGGCAGTGGGCGCCGGGGTGACCGCTGCGGCGCTCGAGTATCTCGCGGTGCCTGAACAAGCAATCGCATCAGCCGTGAACGCGCTCCGGCAGGGACTGGCTGACGGTTCCCGGGGGCATTCGATCGAGATCTCGCTGCTTGCGCCTGACGCCGCGTCATACGAAAAGATATCCCGATTGATAACCGCATGATCGTGACCGTTCCACCGATGGCCGCCATCATATATTCTTATGAATAACTCAGGAGAAACAACAGCATGATCCCTCGCTACAGCAGGCCGGAAATGTCCGGTCTCTGGGAACCGGAGAACAGATACCGCGCATGGCTCGAAGTCGAGATCCTGGCATGCGAAGCGAACGCCAAACTGGGGCTGATCCCCGCCAAGGCGCTCGCCACGATCAAGAAAAAGGCGGACTTCAAGGTCAAGCGGATCGACGCTCTTGAAAAGATCGTCAAGCACGACGTGATCGCTTTCTTGACGGCCGTGGGCGAGCAGGTCGGGCCCGATTCGCGCTATATCCATCTGGGGCTGACGTCGTCGGACGTGCTCGATACGTCGCTCGCCATGCTCATGCGCAAGGCTTCGGACATCATTATCGACGATATCCGCGCAGTCCTGAAGACGCTCAAAAAACAGGCGCTCCGCTACAAGGACACGGTCATGATCGGCCGTTCGCACGGCGATCCACGCCGAGCCGGTTACCTTCGGCCTCAAGATGGCGCTCTGGTACGAGGAGATGGGACGGGCGCTCGACCGCATGGTCAGGGCGCGTGACGTCATCAGCGTGGGCAAGGTCTCGGGAGCGGTCGGCACCTTCGCGAATATCGATCCTTCGGTGGAAGCCTATGTCTGCCGGAAACTGGGTCTTGTCCCCGAGCCGGTGGCTACGCAGGTGGTGCAGCGCGACCGGCACGCCGAATTCCTTTCAGCGCTGGCGCTTGATCGCCTCCTCCCTCGAAAAATTCTCCATTGAACTCCGCCATCTGCAGCGCACCGAAGTGCTTGAAGCGGAGGAATACTTCTCCGAAGGGCAGAAGGGGTCGTCCGCCATGCCGCATAAGCGGAACCCCATCTCGGCCGAGAACCTCTCGGGCCTTGCCCGCGTCATCCGGGCGCAATTCGCTCGCAGCCATGGAGAACGTGGCGCTCTGGCACGAGCGGGACATCTCCACTCTTCGGTCGAGCGCATCATCATCCCCGACAGCACCATCCTCATCGATTATATGCTGGCCCGGTTCAACAAACTGGTGGACCGCTTGTTCGTGTATCCGAAGAACATGGAGCGGAACATGGCAATTTCCAAAGGGCTCTTCCATTCCGAGACCGTGATGCTGGCGCTCGTGGCCAAAGGAATCGCGCGCGAAACGGCCTACTCCTACGTTCAGCGGAACGCCATGACGGTCTGGAAAGAGGGCGGGGATTTCAAGGAACGGCTGAACATGGACGGGGATGTACGCAAATATCTGAGCAGCAAAGAACTGGACACGTGTTTCGACCTGTCGCATACGCTCAAAAAGGTGGATTATATTTTCAAGAGGGTCTTTAAAACCAAGCGCAATAAACAAGTATCAAATGATTCTCAATAACCAAAAATCAAGCTCCAAACGGTTTGCATGTTGGATTTGAAATTTGGATATCATTTGACGTTGGAATTTTGGAGTAATGATTATGTTTGACAAGCTCCATGAAGAATGCGGTGTTTTCGGGATATTCGGCCATCCTGATGCCGCCAATCTTACCTATCTGGGGCTCTATTCGCTCCAGCACCGGGGCCAGGAGTCGGCAGGCATCGTTTCGTCGGACGGCAAACAACTGTACGGCGAGAAGTCCATGGGCCTCGTGGCCGACATCTTCAACGAAAACCGCATCAAAAAGCTTCCCGGTCACATGGCCATCGGGCATAACCGCTATTCCACCGCAGGGGGAAGCTTCGCATTCAATATCCAGCCGATCCTGGTGAACTTCGCACTCGGCGGCCTGGCAGTGGCCCATAACGGGAACCTGGTGAATGCCGGATCGTTGAAGGACGAGCTTGAGGCCTATGGATCGATCTTCGCGACCACCGCGGACACGGAAGTGATCGTGCACCTGATCGCCCAGTCCCGCATGGCCACGCTGCACGAGCGGATCGTCGACGCTTTGAGCCATGTCCAGGGATCGTACAGCCTGCTCATCATGACGGAAAACGAGCTGATCGCCATTCGCGATCCCAACGGATTCAGGCCGCTCTCGCTTGCCGAACTTGACGGTGCCTACGTCGTCGCTTCCGAGACCTGCGCCTTCGACCTGATCGAGGCCACGTATATCCGCGATATCGCCCCGGGCGAGATGGTCGTTATCAACAGCAGCGGCATCACACTCGTCCTTTCCGTTCAAGCCGGCAGAGCCGTCCCACTGCATCTTCGAGTTCATCTATTTTGCCCGGCCCGACAGCATGGTCTTCGGCCAGAACGTGTACACCATCAGGAAGGCCTTCGGCAAGCAGTTGGCACGCGAGACCGGGATCGAGGCGGACGTGGTGATCGCGGTTCCCGATTCCGGCGTACCTGCCGCCCTGGGATATGCCGAGGAGGCGGGGATCCCCTTTGACTTCGGTTTGATCAGGAACCATTACGTGGGCAGGACCTTTATCGAGCCGCAGCAGAGCATCAGGCACTTCGGCGTCAAGATCAAGCTGAATCCGGTCAGGGATGCGCTCAAGGGCAAGCGTGTCGTGGTAGTCGATGATTCCATCGTGCGCGGCACAACCAGCAAGAAGATCATCAAGATGATCCGGAACGCAGGCGCTGCTGAAGTGCATATGCGCATCAGTTCGCCGCCGACCTCCTATCCCTGCTTCTACGGCATCGACATGCCGACAAGGCAGGAGCTTATCGCCTCGACACACAGCATCGAAGAGATCAGAAAATATATCACCGCGGATACGCTTGGCTATATCAGCATGGACGGCATCCAGAAGGTTGTGCAGCAGCCCATGAATTATTGCTCAGCCTGTTTTGACGGCACCTACCCGGTTCCCTTCCCCGGAGAGAAGATGAGCCAGCTGGGACTGTTCGACAAGGAATAGCTCCGCGCATGCAACTGCAATGACAAAGGACCCGCGATGAGCGGGTCTTTTTTTTTTTCGCAAAACGGCCGGCTTATGGTCAACGAACCAGGCATCAGGAAGGCGCGTGGCATCCGGGGTCAGACGTGCGCTTGATTTGACATGGGCTGTTCAGTAATATAAAAAAAGTGGAGAGGGTATAAGTTGGTGCCGAGGCGCAGAATTGAACTGCGGACACGAGGCTTTTCAGGCCTCTGCTCTACCAACTGAGCTACCTCGGCATCTTGAATGGTGACTTTGTAGGTGGCTAAAATAACAGAAGGGAGGGTTGATTGTCAAGCGATTTTTGTGTGGCTGAATATGCCGTTCTTGGGTGTGCCCCATGAATGTGCCGCTTTCTCATCACGTGCCGGCTTGACTGTCAGCGCTTCAAAAAACATGAGGTTGCGAAGCAAAACGTCATAGAGGCATCTCCATAAATCTCAATTAGTCTGAAAAAAAATACCGCTGGCCGGAAAGAACTTTGATCGGGACAGCTTGCACGTCAAGTTTTATGTTAATAGGAAAAGTCTTGACAGCTTAAAGACTATGGTGTAATATTCAAGACTTCGATGTTCAGGAAAAATGTCTTTAAATATAAACAGTTACACTTTATTCTGTCATGTGTTTGCCCTGGACGGACGTTTGCTTTTAACAGTGTTCCTACGCGGCTGCATCCATGGAAAGTATAGGCACCTGCTATTTATGAAAAACAAGGCAAAAAAAACCGCGCTCGTCGTAGGAGGCAGCAGAGGAATAGGCCGTGCCATTGCACTGCGGCTGGCCGCGTCCGGTTTTGATATCTGGCTTACCTATAAAGGGAACCATGAGGCAGCACAAAAGGTAAAGTCGGAGATCGATGCGATGGGAAGGGCCTGCGATCTGATCCCTTTTGATGTTTCCAGCTACGAAGAGACCGAGGCCGCATTAGGCGCAAGGCTTGAGACCGTTTCTCCCGATGTGTTTGTGTACAACTCCGGCATCTCGCGGGACAATCTCCTGATGTGGATGACCAGGGACGAGTGGAAGTCGGTCCTCTCTACGAACCTGGACGGTTTTTTCAACGTTGGCCGCGCCGTGGTCTTCGCCATGCTGAAGGCAAAGCGGGGCCGCATCGTCGTCGTTTCCTCCGCATCGGGACAGATCGGACAGGCAGGCCAGGTGAATTATTCGGCTTCCAAGGCAGGGTTGATCGGTGCAGCCAAGGCACTGGCGCGCGAGGTCGGCAAGAGGAACATCGCTGTGAATGTGGTCGCACCCGGCTTCATCGCGACCGAGATGACCGAGAAGATACCCAAGGAGCAGGTACTGCCCCTGATCCCGATGAACCGCGTGGGCAGCGCCGACGATGTGGCGTCAGTCGTCAACTTTCTGTGCACGGAAGAGCATATGTACATTCACGGTCAGGTGATCGGCATCAATGGCGGGCTGGCAATGTAGCAGTTGCCCCGGACCGGGATGGGGACTTGCTCATCGTGCAGGAGTAGTTGACGCTCATGAAAAAATATGACGATATTGTGGTCGGGAGCGGGGTCAGCGGTTTGACCATGTCGCTGTTGCTCGCCATGAACGGCCACCGCGTCCTGCTGCTGGAAAAAGGCCCTGCCATCGGCGGTTCCCTGTCGCGCTTCTCCCGGCGCGGCGTCTCCTTTGATACGGGGTTCCATTTCACCGGCGGACTGCATGAGGGCGGCATCCTCTGCCGAGATCCTGTCGATCCTCGGGATACGTGATTCCATCGAACCGATCTTCCTGTCCGGTCCATCAGAGAACCAGTTCATCTTCGAGTCGCAGGGAAGGCGGTTCGAACACCCGAGCGGCATCGAAAACATTAAAAAACAATTCAAAGGCTATTTCCCGGCTGAAGCGGGCGCCATTGACCGGTATTTCGACAAGGTCCAGTCAGTCTGCAGCAGGACGCCTTCCCTGAACCTCCATGCAAATACCATTGCTCCGCCCAGTCTGGACGAGGATTATGTCTCTCTTGATGCGGTCCTGAAAGGGCTGACCTCGAATGAACTCCTGCGGGGCCTGCTGTCGGGCTACGCCATGTGCTACGGGGTCCGGCCTGATGAGATGTCCTTTGCCAACCATAGCCGGATGTGTTTGAGCTTCTATGAATCCATCGCCTGCGTCAAAGGAGGCGGCGACGCTTTTATCCGGGCCTTTGAACGAAAATTCAAGGAATATGATGTTGAAGTCCGGTGCGGCACCACGATCGCGGAACTGGCGGATATCCATGACAGCAAGGTAGGCCGCTTCGTCCTGAGTACCGGCGAAGAGATCATTGCCGACAACTGCGTGTTCACGATCCATCCCAAGGAGATCGTGAAACTCCTGCCGCAAAAGCATTTCAGCAAAGCGTTCATGAACCGAGTATCGTCCTTTGAGTCTTCGGCAGGGTTTTTTTCCGTTTTCGCGTCGCTGAAAGGCAACGAGGACCCCTATCCCGGCGGCACGATCGTTTCCCTCTTCCCGGACGACGACGTCAACAAGCTGCTGGATCCGCAGTACACAGGACAGCCGGCTCTGGTCATCATCAAGTCGCCGGACCAGCCCGAAGGCAATGCCGGCAAGGGGATCTGCATTCTCGAACCCTCATTCCCCGAACAGGTCTCCGCATGGAGCGGCTCCCGCAGAGGGAAACGGCCCCAGGAGTATCTTGATTACAAACAGGCGCGGATCGAAGCGATCAAGGAACACATCTTCAGTGTCTTTCCCGGCCTACCGCGAGAGTCTGGATTTTATCGATGCAGGGTCCCTGCTTACGGCCAAAGATTACCTGAACAGCCCCGACGGAAGCGCCTACGGCGTCAAACAGAAGATGGGCCAGTTCAATCTGATCGGCAAACTTCCGCTGCATAACCTGTATGCCGCGGGACAGAGCGCGCTGCTGCCGGGCATCATCGGCGCCATGATGTCCTCGCTCATTGTCGGCCGCGTCGGTCGTCGGCAAGGAACAGTTCGGCAAACTGCTGAACCAGACGCCATGTCATTGAAGCGCGTCGTCATAACCGGTATCGGCGTGGTCTCGCCCTTCGGCAACGGCCTGGCTGCTCTGATGAAGGGGATCGCGGAAGGCCGGAGCGCGGTGCGGCGCATGGAAGGCTGGGAGCAGTACATCGGCCTGCACAGTCTGGTGGGCGCGCCGGTCGAGATGCGGGACGAAAAGCGCATCCCGCGCCAGAAGCGGCGCTCCATGGGGCGCATGAGCATCTTCGCGGCGCAGGCGGCTGACGAGGCGATCGCTGACGCGGGCATCGTCCTTGCCGAGGAAGATCCCGTGGCGGATCGGCTGCGTCATCGGTTCGACCATGGGCAGCGCCAAGAGCATCAACGATGCCTTCGAGACCATGCTGCCCGACAAGGACCTGAGCAAGCTGAACTCGACCATGTTCTTTCAGTGCATGTCGCACACGGCCGCGGTGAACGTGGCGCAGTACCTGGGACTGAACGGCACGATCATGGCGCCGGCGGCGGCCTGCGCGTCGGCGCTGCATGCGATCGGCACGGGGTACGACCTGATCAGGCTGGGACGGCAGGACGTGCTGCTCTGCGGCGGGGCCGAGGAACTGCATCCCACGGTGACCGGGTCCTTCGACATCCTGTTCGCCACGTCGACGAAGTACAACGACCGGCCGCAAAAGACGCCGCGGCCCTTTGACCGGGACCGGGACGGCCTGGTCTGCGGCGAGGGGAGCGGCATCCTGGTGCTGGAAGACTACGACCGGGCGATCAAACGGAACGCCAGGATCTATGCCGAGATCATCGGCTACAGCACGACGGCGAACGGCCTGCATGTGAGCCAGTCGAACAGGGAATCCATGGTCGCCTGCATGCAGCAGGCGCTGCAGGAGGCGGGCCTGGCGCCGGGGGCAATCGATTATATCAATGCCCATGCCACGGCCACCATCCAGGGAGACCAGGAAGAGGCCGAGGCCATCCGCGAGGTGTTCGGGGCATCGGTGCCCGGTCAGCAGCCTGAAGGGATACATCGGCCATACGCTCGGCGCGTCGGGCGCCATCGAACTGGCCGCGTCGCTTGTCGATGATGGAGCAGGGCATGATCTACCCGACGCTGAACCTGGAGAACGTCGGCGCGGAGTGCGAGGGGATCCACCACGTCACTGGAGCCGCTCAAGGAAACAGTGCAGGACCGTGCTGAAGAACGGCTTCGCCTTCGGCGGGATCAATGCGGCGCTGGTGTGCAGGAAGTCTAAAACGAATAAGCGCAAATGGCAAACAAGTTCAATCAGCTAAAGATGCAAGTAAAATTTGATTGTACTTGTCATTTGGACTTGATTTGTAATTTGCTAATCTGCAGTACTTGTATTTTGTTCATCGGAGGAATGCATGACTGATCAGGAAATCATCGACAAGACGAATAAGGTGTTTGAGGAATCCTTTGAGATCGAAAAGGAACGTCTCGTCCCGCAGGCGCATATCTTTACCGACCTGGGGCTCGACAGCCTGGATATCGTCGACCTGATCGTTGCGCTCCAGAACACCTTCGGCGTCAAGATCAGGAACGAGGAAAAGGTCAGGGACATCCGGACGCTTCAGGATATCTACCAGTTCATTTCCGCGATCAAGAACGAAGAAGGCAAGAAGAGACTCGTGATGCTGCTGAATCGCTGAAACTGCTCTTTCTGAACCTGTATTTTTATACGCTCTTTCTGCTGCTTTCGGCGGTCGGTGATCCCGCTGCTGACGCTCTTCGTCGCGTTCTCGCGGCTCTTCCTGTCGCACCGCGCAGGCCATGAAACGGTTCCGCCGGGCCATCAGCTGGTACGGGAAGCTGATCACGGCCATCCCGCTATCCGTTCATCAAGCTCCGGTACGAGGACCATGGCGAACAAGGCTGCCGAGGCCCTATATCTTCGTCTGCAACCACCGGGCGGCGTCCGATCGCGTTCCTCATGTGCGTGCTGCCCCATGAATGCGTGCAGATCGTGAACGTCTGGCCCTTCCGGATACCGGTCCTGGGGCTGTACGCCAAGTTCTCGGGTATCTGAATATCAGGATGATGTCGCATGAGCAGTTCATCGAAAAGGCGACGCAGCTGCTGAACGCAGGGCGTGTCGATCATCTTCTTCCCCGAGGGGACCCGGTCGGCGGGCAGGACATGGGGAGTTTTCACGGCGCCGCTTTCCGGCTGGCGCTGGAATCGAAGGCATCCGTGTGCCGCTCTGCATCTCCGGGAACGAGAATATCCCGCCCGAAGGGATCGCTCCTGCTGCGGCCGGGCACGATCCGGGTGCGCAGGCTGCCGGCCATCACCTGGGACGAGTACAAGGACCTGAACGCCTTTGCGTTCAAGAACCGGGTGTGGCAATCATCGATGAACGGAAGTCTGGCCAGCAATGGAGAGCAAGGCCGTCATGAGCATCGATGGAATTCGATCGAGCAACAGAAGAGCTGGAGTTCTCGAAGCCTGAGGAGATCAGGAAGGTGCAGGAGGCGCTGCTGCGGAAGCATCGTGCAGTACGCTGGCCGAGCACTCGCCCTATTACCGCAGCCTTTTCAGGGAGCGGGGCATCGATCCCGCCGCGGTGACCCTGCAGAACCTGGGCACGCTGCCGCTGACGGACAAGACCGCGCTGGGCCAGCACAACGACGATTTTCTGGCCGTGCCCGCGCTACCGAGATCGTGGACATCGTGCTGTCCTCGGGCACGACCGGCAAGCCCACGGCGATGATGTACACGGAGAACGATCTCCGGCGGCTGGCCTACAACGAGGAGATCTCCTTTGCCAGCTGCGGCCTGACCAGGGACGACGTGGTGCTGCTGACCTGCACCATCGACCGCTGCTTCATCGCCGGCCTGGCCTATTTTTCCGGCGTGCGCAGCCTGGGCGCCGCCGCGATCAGGAACGGGCTGAGCAGCGCCGAAAGCCATCTCGAAGTCATCCAGCGGCTCAAGCCCACGGCCCTCGTGGGCGTGCCCACGTTCCTGCTGAAGCTCGGGCAGTATCATCCAGGCGCAGGACATCGATCCGCACGCAGCGTGGCGTGAAGAAACTGATCTGCATCGGCGAGCCGATCCGGGACCGCAACCTTGCGTTCCTCAAGATGGGCGAGAACCTGGAAGCGGTCTGGGGAGCGAGGATCTATTCCACCTATGCTTCGTCCGAGACGATCACCTCCTTCTGCGAATGCACGGCGCAGCAGGGCGGACATCTGCATCCCGACCTCGCCGATCGTCGAGATCGTGAACGAGCAGGGGGAAGTGCTTGCCCCCGGCGAGACCGGCGAAGTGGTGGTGACGCCGCTCCAGATCGAGGGCATGCCGCTGTCCGGTTCAGGACGGGCGACATCAGCTTCCTGGTGGATGAGCCCTGCGCCTGCGGCAGGTTCTCGCCGCGGCTCGGCCCCATCCTCGGCAGAAAAAAACAGATGATCAAGTTCCGGGGAACGACGCTCTACCCGAACTCGCTCTATGCGGTGCTCGATTCCTTCCCCGGCATCAGCGAGTACTACGTGACCGCCACCAGCGACTACGACCTGTCCGACGTGCTGACGGTCACGGTCGCGTTGAAGGACGATTCATGTACGGCCGCGATGATCATGGACAAGCTGCAGGCGCACCTCCGGGTGCGGCCGGAAGTGATCATTGCGACCGAAGAACAGGTGAAGAAACAGGTCTACGCCGGGAATTCCCGGAAACTGATCCGATTCGTGGACAAGAGAAAGAGCCTATGAACAGTTGTCAGAGCCGTATCTATGGCGCTGAATTCTCCGCAGCAGAGATCGCCGAGGCCGTCCAGGAACGGCAGCCTGCTCTCGATGGAGATCGAGTTCAACAGCGTCTGCAATTTCCGCTGCGTCTACTGCTACGCCTCCGAGAACGGCAGCCAGCGGAACGAACTGACGAAGGAGGAGTTCCAGGACGTCATCACGCAGGCCAAGGAACTGGGCGCCCGGAAGATCATCGTGCTCGGCGGCGAGCCGATGCTCTATCCGCACATCATGGAGATGATCCGCTTCATCCGCGGCCTGGACATGGACGTCGAGCTGTTCACCAACGGCACGGAATGACCCCGGAGATGGCGCGGACCCTGTATCGATCAGAAGGTGCGGGTGGTCCTCAAGATGAACACCTTCGACGAGAAGCCTCAGGACACGCTGTCCGGCAGAAAGGGCGCCCACGCCCAGATCCAGGAGGCGTTCAACAACCTGAAGACAGGCCGGCTATCCCGTCGGCGGACCGGTTCATGGGCGTCAGCACCATCATCTGCCAGCAGAACATCGAGGAGCTGCCGCAGCATGTGGGAGTGGCTGCGCGACCAGAACATCGCGCCCTATTTCGAGATGATCACGCCGCAGGGCGGCGCCAAGGAGACAACGTGCTCTGACATCGACCACGCAGCAGGCCGAGGAGTTCTTCCAGAAGATCGCCGAGCTCGACCGGACCGAAATACGGCCATCACTGGGACCCCAAGCCGCCGCTGGTCGGCGGCGACTGCCTCCGCCACCAGTTCTCCTGCGCCGTCAACTCCGAAGGCTACGTGCAGCCCTGCGTCGGCGTCACCATCCCGATCGGCAACGTGCGGGAGCAGAAGCTGAAGGACATCCTGCGGGACAGCGAGGTCGTGCAGGACCTCAAGAGCTATACAGACGATGATCAAGGGGCCCTGCGGCGACTGCGAGAAGCTCGAGCGAATGCTACGGCTGCCGCGGCGCCGCCTATCAGCTGACCGGCGATTACCTGGCCTCGGACCCGCTCTGCTGGAAGAACCTGGACCGGCGGACGACATCCTGTTCCTGCCGGTCGATGCCGCCCGGCTCGTCCCCCACAAGCCGCCCATGCTCCTCATCGACCGTCTGCTCGAGGTGAAGGAGCGGGCCTCGGTCTCGGAGATGACCGTGCAAGGCCGACTCGATCTTCGTGAACGGCACGCGGCACGCTGGACGAGGCCTCCTATCCGGAGATCATTTCCCAGGCCATTGCCGCCCAGGAAGGGTTCCGCAAGCTCGGCAGCCGGGATCCGCAGCCCGGAAGGCTTCCTGCTCGGGCGTCAAGAAACTCGAGGTCCTGGGCACGCGCCCGTATCGGCGACACCCTCCGCATCTCGGTGTTCAAGACCGCGAAAGTACGGGGATTTCGGCATCGTTCACGGCGAGAGTGTACCGCGAACGGGGAAACTGATCGCCCGCGGCGAGGTCAAGGTCTTCCAGAGCGACAACGGCACGGTGCGGCAATGACGATCGTCAGCACAGCGCTGATGGCGTCCTTGCTCTCGGTCCTGCTGCTCCTGGTCGCTTTCAGGTCGGTCTTCGCGGCCGAGGCAGCGACCGGCGGCAGCCGCCGGACATGGCGCGCCTTCCTGAACGACCTCGGGAAGAAGGTCTCCGATTTCACGACGCTCAAGACCGATTTCGTCCAGGAAAAAGAGATGGCCATGTTCAAGGAAAAGCTCGTCATGAAAGGCCGGATCTACCTGCAGAAGCCGAACAAGGTCGCCTGGCATGTCGACTCCCCGGTCCGCTATTCGGTCCTGATCACCGACAAGTTGATCCGTCAGTGGGACGAGGACACGAACAAGGTGCAGGAGATCTCCCTGGCCAAGAACCCGATCTTTCAGAACGTGCTGAACCAGCTGACGGTCTGGTTCTCGGGCGACTACGGCTCGCTGCTCGCCGTCAACGATATCCGGCAGCGTGCAGGCAGACCCCCTGGTGCTCGAGTTCATCCCCCTGGAAAAGAACATCTCGCGGAAAGTCATCAAGAGCATCACGATCACGTTCCGGGACGACCAGAAATACCTCAAGCAGATACGGATCCGGGAAGTGAACGGCGACGTGACGACCATCAACTTTCATCAACACCCTGCTGAATGCGCCTCTCGACAACAGCAGCTTTGAGGTTAAAGGTTGATGCTCGAACGTTTTTTCTCCCGGGGCTTTGACCTTGCCCTCGCCCATAAACGGCTGGTTCTGATCTTCGTGGCGCTCGTCACGGCCGGCGCTGTTCTCGGCCTGTCCTTTATCCGGTACGAAGGCAGCGTCGATCTCATGCTCCCGCCCGACAAGGACGTCACCAGGAGCATGCAGTTCCTGCGCGATTCCAGCCTGTCCGACAAGGTCATCATTTCCCTGGCCCTTACCGAGCCGGACAAGGACAAGAAGGACCTCTTTGCGGCCGTCGATCAGCTGGCAGCCTCTCTTGAGCCGCCTTTGTTCGCCAAGGTCATGTCCGGGGTATCCATGGCCGATGCCATGGACGAATTCTCGGTGCTCCAGTACGGTCCGCAGATCCTGACCGACGAGGAACTCGCCTCCCTGGACGCCCAGATAAACGGCCCGTCCGTGGAGGCAAAGCTGAAGCAGGTCTATCTCCAGTCCTTCAGGCCGGAAAGCGTCTTTACCTCCTCATTTTCCCGCACCGACCCGCTCGGCATCAAGGCGCTGCTCTACGGAAAACTGAAGGCGCTTCCGTCGTCCATGGGGTACGACGTGGTCGTCGAGGACGGGCGTTTCCTGAGCCGCGACGGCCGGCATGCCATGCTGATCGTCCAGACCACGGTCCCCATGACGGACGCCACCCGGAGCAAGGAACTGGTCCGGGTCCTGGAAGAGAAGATCAGGCAGCTGCCGGACTACGTTTCCGCCGATGTCATCGCCGGCCACCTCCACACGGTAAGCAACGAACAGGTGATCAAGCGGGACATTGCCGTTGCGTCCGTTGTCGCATCGATCGGCTTTCTTTTCCTCTTTCTCTTCGTGTTTCGCGATGCACGGGCTTTTTTTGTCATCCTCTTTCCGCTGCTCGCGGTCGTCTGGGCGATCATCGTCCAGGCGCTCTTGCAGGGAACGCTTTCCTACCTGGTCATCGGTTTCGGCACCGCCATCGTCGGCATATCCGATTACGGCCTGATCGTGTACATCGCCATGAAGCGGGGCACCGATTCATCCCAGATGGGGAAGCTCGGCAAACTGGTATTCATGGACGCGATCACGACCATCTTCAGCTTCGTCGTCCTCGTTTTCTCCCAGATCCGCGGGTACCAGCAACTGGCGCTGTTCTCCGTCGTCTGCCTGGTCATCTGCCTCCTGTTTTCTCTCTTTGTACTGCCGCTGACCCTGTCCTGGAAGCGTTTTGCGCTGGTTCCCGACCCGACCATCGGCGACCGTCTGAAGAAGTTCCGCTGGCCGGTGAAATTGACGCTGGGGATCTGGGCGTTCCTGACGATCGTGATGCTCATCCTGTCCTTCTCGGTCCGGTTCGACAGCGATGTCAAGAAACTGGACGGCAGCTCGCCCGCGGTCTTCAAGGCCGAACAGAACTTTCACGAGGTCTGGGGCGGGAAGACCAACCAGGCGATCCTGGTGGTCACGGGCCGGAACGTCGAAGAAGCCATGGAAACAAACGACCGCGTGTACCGCGAGGCGGTCACCGCCGTCGGCAAGGAAGAATTCACCAGCCTTGCCCTGTTCTGGCCCTCGGAAAAGAGCAGGAACGAGAACCGGGACCGCTGGGACCGTTTCTGGAAGCAGGGGAGGGAACGCAAGCTCAAGGGGCTGATCCGGGAGAAGTCTGCTGCCTATGGTTTCTCGGACCGCGCTTTTGATCCCTTTTTTGACGGGCTGCTACTCCCGGGAGGCGATGCCGCGCAACCGGGCGGGCTGATCGCACACCTGCAGGAACGTTTTGTGGTGAACCGGGACGGAGAGTGCCGCATCATGTCGTTCTTCCCCGACGAGCAGCGAAATCTCGATGCGCTTGCCGCCGTTGACGAAAAAATATCCCGGCACGTTCATCGTATCGGGAAGGGCATTGTCCGCTTCGATATCCGGCTTTACGATGCGGGAAATGTATTTTCTTGCCCCGCTTGCCGTCCTGTTCAATCTCGTCCTGACGTGGCTCTTTTTCAGGAACTGGAAAGAAACGCTGATCGCGCTCGTGCCGCTGCTCACCGGCATGGTCTGGATGCTGGGCATCATGTCGCTTGTCGGCATGCCGCTGAACGTGGTCAATATCGTTGCCGGCGTGATCGCCAGCGGCGTTATCGTGGACTATGGGCTGGGGATCACGTACGAATACCGCCATAACCTGCATTTCGGCACGGTCATGGCAATGACGCTGTCCGCGGCGTCGAATGTGATCGGCGCGGGCGCCCTGCTGTTCGCCCGGCATCCGGCGCTTTATTCCACGGGTGTTGCCATGGTGATCTGCATGGTGGTCGGTTACCTGTCGTCCGTGCTGGTCGTGCCTTCGTTCTGCAGCATCCTGTCCCCGGCAGCGGGAGAAGAGGCGTCATGAGACGGCTGCTTGCCGCTGTCCTGGCTGTTCTTCTGGCCGGGTGCGCAGCAGCGGTGCCGTTCCAGGAAGCGGCACCGGTCGAGATGGGGACGGCGGACCCGCAGGCGGTGGCTGAGCGCTTCAGGAGCGGCCTGCCGGTGAGTTTTCAATCTGCTCAGCTCCATTGTTTTCGATTATGGATTCGTCGTCGTTTCCGGGCATCGGCTATCTGGATATCGACCCGGCAAGCGGCAGGTACAAGGTCGCCTGCCTGAACCACCATGGGCGTCAAGTTCTTCGAGTTCGAAGGCGACCGGAACGGCCTGATCAGCCAGTATGCGATCGAGCCGCTCGCCAGGCAGGGAGACATCGCCGCGGCGGTGGGGGAGGACATCAAGCGCATCTATCTCGATCTGGTCCCGCGTCCGAGCATGCACGGATCGACGCGGAAAGACAAGCATCCTGTTCCGCCAGCGGTCGGGCGACGGAGTCGCTGGAGTACGAGTTCGCCGGCGAGGGTCGAACCTGGTCGAGAAGACCTATCGGGAGGACCAACGGGCTGTATGGCGGGTTTCCTATTTCGAGTATCAGCGCAGAGAACGGCAAGCTGTATCCGATGGGCGATCATCTTGACGAATTACCGGCTACGGGTACCGGTTGACCGTGCGGCAGAAGGAGATTCGCGAGTTGAAGAAGGTCAAGAGCAGAGATCGAGCAGTGCATGACCGGCCTGGAGCAGGGAGAGGGAACGCTGACCGTCACGGTTTCTGTTTCCCCGAGAGTTTATCGGGTTTCAGGGCCATTTCCCGCGACAAAAAGATCCTGCCCGGCGTATGCCAGATCCAGTGCGCGCTTTCGACGCTCGAAAAGGACGCGGCACGGAATGCCGGTGCTGCTGAAAGAGGTCGTGCTCGCCAAGTATTTCTCGCCGGTCGGTCCCAGACGAAGAGATGACCTGCGTCATGCAACGACGTGAGGAGCGGCGAGCGGCGAATTCATACGTAAAGGCGACCGCTGATCAACGAAAGAAGCGACGGTCAAGATCGCGGAACTGAAAGCTGCGCGTGTCTCGCATCGGTGACGTGGCAAAGACAGCGTGATACGCATGAGACACGAGAAGAAAGAACAACCTATTTCGAACGCATCCCCGGCTCCCCCGAGCCCGTCGTCGTCGAGATCAAGAGGCGGGTTCGTTTCAACGAGGCCGATCCCATGGCCATCGTCTGGCACGGCAGGTATCCGCTCTTTTTCGAAGAGGCCGCCGAGGAACTGGGCAGGCGCTGCGGCCTGTCGTACAGCGATTTTTTCGAAGCCGGACTGCGCGCCCCGGTCGTGGAGCTCCATATCGACTATTTCCAGCCGCTGTTCCTGGACGAGGAGTTCACGATCCGGGCGTCCCTGATCTGGCACGAAGGATCGCGGCTGAACACCGAGTACCAGCTGATCAAGCAGGACGGCAGCCTGGCCTCGAGCGCGCTATATGGTCCAGCTCTTCAGCGACCACCGGACCGGCGAAGCCTGCATCGTTTCGCCGGACCTGCTCGATCGGTGCCGCAGGCGATGGAAGGCCGGGGAGTTCCATCAACAGCCATGAAAGCCGGTCATCGTCGCATGCGATATGCTAACCCCGTACGGCCCGGGCACGGACGCCTGCTGGCAGGGCATCCTTGCCGGCAGGACGGCGATCTCGCCGGTCACCCGGTTCAAGACCGGCGGCCTTTCATTCCGATCTCTGCCGGGCATCGTTCAGCGGCCTGCGCTATCACGACGGCGAATCGCTGGTCATGCAGATGCTGCAGACGGCTGTTTGCCGGAGCGGCGGCCTCGATCCCGGCCGATGCAAGGCTGCTGCTGGCAACGACCAAAGGCGAGATCGATCTGCTCGAAAAGAGCATGCTTGACGGCAGGGGAGATGCTTCCGATGCGCCTCGGACCGGCTCCTGCCAAGGTCGCGGAGCTGACCGGCGCCCGGGGCGGCAGCATGGTCATCTCGGCCGCCTGCACGTCGTCCGCCGCGGCAGCGGCCAGGGCGGCGGCGCATGATCCGGAACGGCCATGCGGACTGCGTGCTCGTGGTCGCCTGCGACAGCGTCACGGAGTTCATTTTTTCCGGTTTCTCCTCGCTCATGGCGCTGGACAAGGTGCCTGGCACGGCCTTTTGACAGGAACAGGGCCGGTCTGAACGTGGGCGAGGCAGCGGCCTACGCCCTGATCATGAGCGAAGAACGGGCCGTCGCGAGAACCGGCCCGTCCTCGGGACCATCTGCGGGCTGGGGCCTGAGCGACGACGCGAACCACATGACCGGCCCTTCCCGCGAGAGCGAAGGGCTGATCCTGGCCATCACGAAAGCGCTGGCATCGGCCGGCATCCGGTCCGGCAGAGATCGGCTTTATCAGTGCCCATGGCACGGGCACGCGTGTACAACGACCACATGGAGATGCGGGCTTTCCGAGCGCGTCTTCAAGGACGGCGCGCGTGCCGGTCTATTCCATCAAGGGCGGCATCGGCCATACCATGGGCGCGGCGGGACTGGTGGAGATGATCATTGCGCTGCGGGCGCTGCAGGGAGCGGATCGTTCCTCCGACCGTGAACCTGACGCGAAGCCGATGACGATGCGCGCGGCTGGGTCTCGGCGAGCAGCAGGCGCTTCAGGCAGGACGGGCTTCGGCCCTGATGACGAATGCCGGCTTCAGCGGCATCAATACCGCGCTGGTGCTGCAGACGTTCGAGGCGACATAGGCGTGCACTGATCCGATGACGATCGTGTCCGCGGCATAGGCTGGCTCACCAGGGAAGGGTTCGGCTGCGTCAGAAGCGGGCTGCGGCATACTTACGAGGACGGCGAGGATGTCCGCATCGCTGCCGAAGAAAGACATCTTTTCGCACCCCTTCAAGAATTTCGGACGGCTGGACGCCGTCTCGAAGACGACGGCCTATGCGGTCAGCCTTGCGCTGCAGGACGCGGGCATCGAATACTCGCCCGCTGCGGAAACAGGACATCGGGATCGTCGGGAACGAACGCGGAAGGTTCGCTCCGGACTGACCTGGATTACTTCCGGGATTACCTGGACGGCGGCAGCACGCTGTCGCGGGGCAACCTGTTCATCTATACGCTGCCGTCGAGCCCGCTCGGCGAAGCGGCGATCCATTTCGGGCTGCTGGGCCGCTCTGTATGCAGCGAGCGACGAGGAACGCCGCTGGCAGCCGTTCTCGACATGGCGGCGGAGATGATCCTGGCCGGGAAGACGCCGATCATGCTGGCGGGCAAGCCGAAGAGGAGGAAGCGGTTTTCTTCGTTCTCGGCAGCGGGACGGCCGGCCGGGATCAGATCGGTTCTCTGCGATCGTTGACAGAGGCGCGATCACGTTGTGGAAACAGGACCCTGATGCGCTATCGGGGTTGATGCAGAAATTTTTCCGTATGGCAGCAAGAAAGGCATAGTCGTGAAGATCAGACTCATTTATCCGAAATGGCCGAAGCTGGAACGGCAGACCGAATTTCATCTGCCGCCGCACGGGCCGATCTGTTTTGCGGCCACGGTCCCGGGCGATGTTGAGCTGACGTTCATCGACGAGCATGTGGAGGACATCGACTTCGACGAGAAGGTCGACCTCGTCGCGATCTCCTGCATGCTCACCTGCCAGATCAAGCGCGGGCTGGGAGATCGCCGACCAGTTCCGCGCAAGCGGCATTCCCGTCATCTTCGGCGGCATCGGCACCATGCTGCATGCCGAGGAGACCAAGCAGCATGCTGATTCCGTGTTCCTCGGCGAGGCCGAAGGCCGCTTCGGCGCAGGTCCTCCAGGACCTGAAGAACAAGGGCCTCAAGAAGGTCTACGATTTTCAGTGGAACTTCCCGGACATGAAGCTCGTCGGCCCGGCCCGGCGGAACATCCTGAACCGGGACCTCTACAATTACCGCGGCGTGCAGATGGTGGATCTCATCCATGCCTCGCGCGGATGCCGGTACAACTGTTTCTGCTGCTGCACGCCGTTCCTCGGCGGCCGCGAGTTCCGGCCGCGGCCCATCGACGACGTGGTGCGCGAGGTCGCGGCCATCGACAACAACCGGCTGTTCTTCGTGGACAACTCCATGGCCCAGAACGACCAGTGGGAAAAGGACCTGTTCCGCGCGCTGATCCCGCTCAAGAAGAAATGGGTCTGCCATCCGATCAAGGACAACGACGAGATCCTGGACCTGGCGGCCGAGGCCGGCTGCTGGTATGTGTACCAGGCCATCTTCGACACGTCCGACCACATCCGGAACCGGGTGAAGCGGCTGCAGGAGCGCGGCATCGGCGTCGAAGGCACCATCATCCTCGGCATGGACGAGCAGGACGAGGACTATATCAAGCGGCTCGTCGACTTCCTGCTCGAGATCAAGCTCGACCTGGCCGAGTTCACGATCCTGACGCCGTTCCCGCATACGCCGGTCCGGGAATCGCTCCAGAAAGAGGGCAGGATCCTGTCGAACGACTGGACCGGACTACACCGGCGGCAAGGTCGTGTACCAGCCGGCAAAGATGAGCCCCGACGAAGCTGCAGGACCTCTACTATTACGCCTGGGACACGTTCTACAAGGAAAGCAGCCAGAACCTCAGGATGGCCAAGCTGTTCATGAAGGTCATCGAAAAAGAAAAGGCCGACGGGACCTATCGGGGCGCGAGCCTCAGGCCGCAGGAAATGGCAGAAAGACAGAAACCGTGGAGAACGTACGATGAAGATACTGCTGATCTCAGCCAACGTGACCCTGTCGCCCTACCCGCTCTATCCCCTGGGAGTCAGCATCATCGCGGCGCGCGCTCACCAGGGCCGGCCACGAGGTGCGGCAGGCGGATTTTCTGCAGCAGAACAGCTCGCTCGAGGCGATCGGCCGGGAGGTGCAGGAGTTCGAGCCCGACCTGGTCGGCATCTCGGTCCGCAACATCGACAACGTGAACCTGCTGCACGAGCAGTATTACATCCAGAACGTCAAGAACATCGTGAGCACGGTCCGGAAGGTCTCGAAGGCGAAGGTGCTGCTGGGAGGCGCCGGGTTCTCGCTCATCCCGGAACTTGATCCTGAAGGAGACCGGCGCTGATTACGGCATCGTCGGCGAAGGCGAGGTGCTGGCCGTCGAGTTCGCGAACAACGCGGCGAAAGGCATCTATCCCGCAGGAACGCCTCATCAGGCCCGCCCGCAAGACTTCCGGGCGATGCAGATCAGACTCGGCCTTGTATGATGAACGGCTGCTGGAATTCTATCTCCACAGCGGCAACATCGCCTCGATCCAGACCAAGCGCGGCTGCACCTATAAGTGCGTCTACTGCACCTATCCCGTGCTCGAAGGCGCTGAGCTCCGGAGGCGCGATCCGAAAGCGGTTGTCGACGACATCGATGCTGCTGCGCGACAAGTTCAAGACCAAGTATATTTTCTTTGTCGATTCCGTGTTCAATGACGATGACGGCGCCTATCTCGAAGTGATCGACGAAATGGTCCGGCGCGAAGTTTCACATCCCCTGGACCGCATTCTTCAAGCCGGGGGGCTGACCGACGAGATCGTCGAGCGCATGAAAAAGACCGGGTTCGCGCGCTGCCGAGGTCGGCACCGACGCGGCCTGCGACACGACGCTCAAGAAGATGGGCAAGAGCTTTACCTTCAGCGACGTCAGTCGCAACGCAACGATCTCTTTGTGCGCCACGGCATCGCCACGTCGCATTTCTTCATGTTCGGCGGCCCGGGTGAGACCGCGGAGACCGTGCAGGAGGGGATCAGGAACATCCTGAGCCTTCAGAAATGCGTGGCCTTTATTTTCATGGGCATCCGGATCCTGCCGAATACGCCCCTGGCGCGTCTGGCGATCAAGGAAAACCTGATCAAGCCCGAGGACGGCCTGCTGAAGCCCGTCTACTACATTTCTCCGACGGTCGATAAGACAGTGGCTCGAAGAAACGCTGACCAAGGCGTTCGCGGATGTGCGCCACTGCGTGTTCCCGCCCGATGCCATGGACAACAGCCTTCAGGTGCTGCATAAGCTCGGCTATACCGGCCCCATGTGGGACCTGCTGCTGCCCGGACAGAAAACCGCGAGAGAGGACGCGGAATGCCGCAAAGTAGTCCGCTTCATCAGGACGGATCTGGTGCGCTGTCCCGGTCTATAACAACAGGGCCACCGTGAAGGACGTGGTCGCCGGCCTGCCGCTCGGTCCTGCGGCACGTCGTTGTCGTTGATGACGGCAGCACGGATGCCGATCTGGCATCGCTGCTCGCGGGCCTGGACGTCGTTCTTCTGAAGCATGAGAAGAACCTCGGCAAGGGAGCAGGCGATCCTGACCGCGTCGCGCTATATCGAGGAACACGGCGGGACGTACATGATCACCATCGATGCCGACGGCCAGCATGATCCCCGGGACATGGAGCGCTTCTTTCCGCTGTTGCAGGAAAGCGACGCTCGTCTCGTCATCGGGTGCAGGGATTTCAATACGGAGAATGTGCCGGCATCGAGCCGCTTCGGCAGGACCTTCGCCAATTTCTGGCTCAAGGCCGAGACCGGGCGCACCGATCGATGACTGCCAGAGCGGTTTCCGGGCCTATCCGGTCCGCTATCTGAACCAGCTGCGTTTCAAGGGCAGCCGGTATGATTTCGAGGCCGAGGTGCTGGCCAAAGCTGCCTGGGCAGGGCTGGAGCTCATGATGGTGCCGATCTCGGTGCATTATCCGAAGCCGGAGGAGCGGGTCTCGAGCTTCAAACCGGTTCTGGACAATCTGCGGCTCACGCGCATCCATTCCATGCTGGTGGGAAGGCGTCTGCTTGCCGCTGCCGCACAAAAAGCTGGTGAAAGAGGGCGCCTGGTTTCGACCTGTCGCTGCTTCGCCATCCGGGCAAGGTGCTGCGGATGCTGCTGCAGGAGAACGCGACGCCCGAGGGGCTGGCATGGTCCGCGGCCGTGGGCCTGTTCCTTGCCGTGCTGCCGATCCTGTTCGCGCATTCGCTCGTGATCCTGTATGTCGCGCTCCGGCTGAACCTGAACAAGGTCGTGGCCCTGAATGTTCAGCATATAGCCATGCCGCCTTTTGTGCCGGCGCTCTGCATCGAGGTGGGGTATTATATGCGCCACGGCCAATGGCTCACGGACCTTTCTTTTGCAACGGTATTCGAGCAGTTCTCGTCGCGCTTGTATGAATGGTTTCTGGGTTCGCTGGTCATTGCGCCGCTCCTTGCCGTGCTGATCGGTGCGATCACGTATCATTTCCGCAACAGTGATAAAAAAGTACAGGTACGCCAATGTCCACCAAAGAAGGATGTTGAGCGCAAGCGGGGCAACCGGCTGGGCTTCTGGTTCTTCCGCACGGCGGCCAGGATCTTCGGCCTGCGGGGCGCCTACGGGCTCCTCTATTTTGTCAGCCTGTATTATCTGATCTTCGACCGCGCGGTGGTTGCCGCGAGCATGGCCTATGTCCGGCGGCGCTTTCCGGACCACGGCGCGCTCCGGCGGCTGTTTGATGTATATCTGCTGTTCGTGAACCAGGGGAAGAGCCTCATCGACCGGTACTACGTTGCCGCCGGCGGCGGCGATATCGAGCTCGAGCTCGTCGGGTATGAGAAGATCAGGGATCATCCTGGCTGAGGGGCAAAAGGGGATGATCTTGCTGACGGCCCATGTGGGGAACTGGCAGGTTGCCATGACGGCGCTCAGGAAACTGGACCGGACCGTGCACCTCATGATGCGGCCCGAGGACAATGCGGCGGTCAAAGAGGCGCTGAACATCGACAGCGAACAGGAGACGATCAAGGTGCTGTATACCGATGGTTCCCTGGGCGGCGTGGTCGAGGCCCTGAAGGCGATCAGCCAGGGAGGCATCGTCTCGATCATGGGCGACCGGACCTATGGGTACGGTTCGATGGAAGCGTCGCTGCTGGCGGCAGCGTCCGGTTCCCTTACGGCGCATTCAGCCTCGCGGCAGCGGCCCGCTGTCCTGTTGTGGTGCTGCTGTCGGCCAAGGTCGGCGTGAAAAAATACGTGACCGACATTTCCCACGTTATCAGCCCGCCGGCAGGCGTGCGCGGCAACAAGGAAGCGGAGATCGCAGCCTGTGTCCAGGAGTTCGCGCGCATTCTGGAAGAGTATGCAATTCACCATCCCTATCAGTGGTTCGTGTTTCGAGACATGTGGCAGGGGAATGATTGATACGATAAACACCTTACACGAAGGAGATAAAGATGGAAAACAACAAGGAACAGGAACTGGCAAAAATACGCAAAGACCTCAAGGAAATGATCGTGCGCGATCTCTCGCTGGAAGACGTCAACCCGGCGGATATCAAGGATGACGAGGTCCTGTTCGGCGAGGGGCTTGGGCTCGATTCTCTTGACGCCGTCGAGATCGTCGTGCTGCTGCAGCGCAATTTCGGCATGGAAGTGAAGAATATGGACGAGGGCAAAGAAATCTTCCATTCCATCAATACCATCGCCAATTTCGTGTATGAGAACAGGAAAAAGGCGTCCTGACGCCCGGTTACCAGGCTGCTTGAGACGGCTGATGATCGCGCTGCTGCCGCTGTTCTTTGCTGCCTGCGGCAGTCTCGGCCCCCGGCAAGACGTCGTTCAAAGGCCGGTCATTCCGCTGCTGACCTTTGTGTTCGATGACGGGTTCGATACGGATTATCTGGTGGCGCGGGATGTTTTTGCCGAACAGGGAGTGGTCGCCTGCTCGGCGATCGCCACGGACCTGATCGGTCGTACGGGATTTCTGGATCCCGGGCAGATCATCGGCCTCAGGGATGCGGGCTGGGAGATCATGGGTCATACGGCCTCGCATCGGAACTTGCGGTCCCTCTCTCCCGCCCAGGTCGAGGATGAGCTGTTCCGTTCCAAGACGATCCTGGAGGGCATGGGGGTGACGGTCAAGAACCTCGTCTATCCCTATAACAAAAGCAATGAGATGATCCGGTGCCGTCGCCCGTAAATACTACCGCTCCGCACGGGGAGGCGTGGACACCTTTAACCGGGACGTTCTCGAACAATATGACCTGCGGTCCGTTTCCAATAAAAAATTCGGTCTTGCGAAGATGCGGGCCCGGGTTGACAAGGCATTTGCGGAACGTGACTGGCTGATCATCCATGGCCACCGGATAGACGTCAAGATCACGCTGACCGGCGAAACCGGCTCCTTTGCCGCGGGAGAGCAGCTTGTCTTCAGCCCCTCGGGGGCGCGGGGGAGGCACCTGCGTGATCAATGGTTCCTGTCGGCAGGGTATCTTCATTTTGTTCCGCTGGCGGGGACGCCGCAGCCGGGAGACCGGGTCACCGGCACATCGAGCGGAACCGTTGCCCAGGTCGGCAAGGTCGTCTACAACCAGCGCGCGGAAATTTCCGAATTGCTCGCGTATGTGCGCACGAACTATCCGGACATGCGGATCGTGACGGTCGATGCAGCCCTGGACCTGCTGGGCATTCCGGACATCACCGCGGTTCTGGGGAAAAAGCCCGCGCGTGAACCGCGAATGAACGCGAATTGACGCGAATTAAAATTAAAGTCACTCATGCTGATTTTTTGTTTAGCGTTCATTGGCGTAAGTTAGCGGCTAAAACATTCTTGGGTTCCGGCTTGCCAGGGTTACATAAAAGGTAAATTATGGATACAGCTTCTGTATTGATAACAGGCATCGGCGTCATCTCGGCCGCAGGGAACAACGCAGCCGAGACGCTTCAGTCCTTTAAACAGGGAACGAGGAACGCAGGTCCGGTGACCCTCTTTCCCACGATCCTGAAGTCTCCCGTGTTTGAAGTGCGACAACTGCCGGCGGGATACTATATGGAAGGCTTGCGTACGCTGAGCCTTGCCCTCGTTGCCGTCGATCAGGCCCTGCAGGAAGCCCGTCTTGGCGACCTGTCACGGTTCCGGGTGGGCGTCTGCATGGGAACGACCGTGGCAAGCCAGTTGAACGATCTGCAGTTCTACAAAGCGTACCGGGAGAAGGGTTCCGCGCCCATGACCGCCATAGACCGGTTCCTGACCGGCAATCTTGCCGAGTATATTGCGCGCAAGATCGGGGCGCGGGGACCGCAGGCCTCTGTGGTGAACGCCTGTTCTTCCGGGACCGACGCGATCGGCATCGCCCTGTCCTGGCTCAAGAGCGGTCTCTGCGACATCGCCATCGCCGGCGGGTCCGATGAGCTGAACCATGTGCCCTACTGCGGCTTCAATTCCCTCGGCATCGCCAATCCCGGGCTCTGCGCGCCCTTTGACCGCGACCGCAAGGGGCTGAACCTCGGCGAAGGCGCGGGCGTGCTGGTCCTGGAGACGCGGGAAACGGCGCGCAAACGGGGGGCATCGGCGGACCTTATGCTTTCCGGGTACGGTTCATCCAGCGACGCCTATCATCTGACCGCTCCCAGCCCCGAAGGGGTGGGGTTGAGGGCGGCGCTTACCGCCGCGCTTGTCAGAGGCCGGCATTGAGCCATCCTCGATCGGGTTTGTCAATGCCCACGGCACGGGCACGCATGACAACGATCTGGTGGAGGGAACGGTGCTGGCGGAGATCTTCGGGCCCGGACTCAAGATGCTCTCGACCAAGGGGCTGACCGGACATACGCTGGGCGCTGCAGGCGGGATCGAGGCGGTATTCACCGCGCTCGGTCTTCGGGAAGGCTGGATACCTGCCAGCGCTGGTTTTCAGAACAGGGATGAAGCGATCCCTCTTGCGCCGGTGCGGCGAAATGACCGCAGTCAGCGGGCGCTATGCGATCTCCACCTCGCTGGCCTTTGGCGGCACCAATGCCGCCATCGTGATCGGACGGGAGGCCGGATCATGAAGATCGTCGGCATCGGCATGATCTGCTCCGAGGGTCAGGGCGTCGCCAGTCTTGAAAAGGCATTGCAGCGCGGATGGCAAGGAACCGGGGAGAGTTGCAACACCGCATATTCCCGGCGGTTTCTATCCGGCATATCTTGTTGATCTCGACGAACTTGCCTGATAAAACGCTGCTCAAGAAGATCCGTCGTTCCGATGCCGTGAGCAAGATGTCCGTGCTTGCCGCGGCAGACGCACTGGCCAACAGCGGGATCAGGGACATCGCGCAGAAAAAGCTCGGCATCATCCTGGCCACGGCCTTCGGGCCCCATGTGACCACATTCAATTTTCTTGACGATATCCTGGACCATGGGGACGCCGCGGTCTCGCCGACCACGTTCTCCAACTCGGTCCATAATGCCGCGGCCTCCTATATCGCGATGTCGTTGAACATCAAGGGGCCCACGCTGACCATCACTCAATTCCAGTTCTCGTTCCAGGCCGGCGCTGCAGCTGGCGCAGGCCTGGCTCGACCAGGGGCGCTGCGACTATGTGCTGGCCGGGGCCGTGGACCAGTACGGCGATGTGCTGGGATATGTCTCCGATCATAAACTGACCACGGCACAGGACGGAAAGATCAGGCCCTTTACCTTTAAACCTACCTGCCAGGTCCCGGGTGAAGGCGCCGCGTTCTTTCTCCTGAGCAACCGTAACGAGGGGAACGCGTACTGCACGGTCAATGCGATCCATACGAACGACGATCCTGATCAAGGCCGGTCCGTTGATATCAATATTATTGATGCCGACGGCATGATGCCTGATGAATCGGCCTACCTCCCGTCCCTGTCGGAGGATATTCCGACGGCAGCCTATTCGCCGCTCTTCGGCAGCATGATGATCGGCGGCGCTTTCAACCTCGCCGCAGGCGCTCTGATGCTGAAGCAGCAGCGGCGTTATGCCACGCCCGTGCAGGACAACCCGCACCATATCCGTCTTCTTACGGAAACAGGGAACGGCGCTCTTGCAACGATCCGCTGCACCGGGTACAACTGTTACGCGGAAAGATCGGTGATCTATTTAGCGAAGATCTGAACCAGGGAAGCTGTACAGCTCGAACAACCTGCATGCAGCAGAAATCAGTAGACGAGGACATGAATACTATGACCGTACAGGAAATTGAAAATACCTTGATCCAGGGCATCGCCTCCATCTCGAATCAGGACGCTTCGATGATATCGCCGGACAAGCCGTTCCATGAACTGGGAATCGACTCGCTGGGATTCGTGGAAATTCTGGTGTTCATTGAAAAGACCTTCAAGCTTCAATTGATCGCGTCGGACCTGACCAAGAAGGACTTTGAGACCATTCATTCCCTGGCATCGTACATCAACGCCAGGTTGTAGCCGGAATTTCTATGCTGCTATCCAAGCAAAAAAGGTACCTCTCCGGTTCAGATTGGGTGATCAATACGCTCGATCACCTGATGAAGGCCACGACCTGCGCCGGCAATCATGTCGCAGGTCGTTCTGGTGCTGGACTCGCCTCTCGATGAGTGCGAGGTCCGAAACCGTTTGACCGTGTTTGTGAAGCAGTTCCCGGTGCTCCAGGGGCAGGTGAGCCGTGATCTCAAGCTTGCCCCTTACTGGAAGATACCAGCGAAATCAGGACGGGACGTAACTCTGACAGTCCGGAACGCCGATACCCCGGTATCCGAAGCGTCTCTCCTTGCTCATTTCGAAAATAGCGTCAATGCTCCGTTTCGGGACGACATGGAACACCTGGCATTCCATCTTTTCCGGGACCCGGAACGATGCCTGCTCGCCATGGCATTCGACCACCGCGTCTTTGATGCGCGCGGCGCGGAGCTTTTCTTGAACCTCTTTCAGCAGAATCTCAATACGGGTTCACCTGCCGTGTCCGGAGATATTGCCTTCACCTCAACGGCGGCACTGACCCAGTGGTCGAAAAAGTTCCTGGCAGGCAGAAACGTGAACCGCAGAATCATCGCGCTTTCTCGAAGTCAACACCCACGCGCATTGCCGGTTCCCCGAGAGCGCCGGCAGAGAGTCACCGGTATCATCTCTGTCCTTCACTGAAGAGGAAACCGCCGCCATCTATGAGCGCGCATACCAGGAAGCAGGGTATCTGCATGGAATCGCCGTATCTGCTGGCCGTGATCATTCAGAGCATGCACGAGCTGTTCACGACCCGGAACATGAGCAGCGGCAGCTACCTTATCCCTGTTACGCTGGACCTGCGGCCCAACAAGGACCCGCTGCAGGAGATTTTTTTCAACTACGTTTCGTATCTCTTTTATCAGGTCCCGGTCAGGCGAGGTTGCCGATCGCAAGGGGCTTATTGCCCTGCTGAAACAGCAGATGTACGATCAGGTGAAATCGGGTTTTCCCAAGGACCTTGCGGAAGCGAGCCTGCTGACCCGCATTGCGCCTCTGCCCGTGCTGGGAAAACTGCTGCATCTTCCGATGAAAGGGAAGATGGCCACGTTCGCCTTCTCCCATCTGGGAAAGAGCTCGTATCAGCATCCGCTGTTCATGGGCAGGAAGGTTGCCGAGCTTTTCCATATGCCCCGCGTTCCCGTGCCGCCGGGACTCGGTTTCTTCAGCAATTATTACAACGGCCGGCTCAACCTGGTCATTTCGTATCTGGACGGGCTGCTGCGCGATGATGAGGTGCAGATGCTCGATCAGCAGAATCCGCGAAGGATTCGGCCTGGGGAGGTCCTGATGAGCACTTCCTGTGATGTACTGGTGGTCGGGGCAGGCGTTGCAGGCGCAGCGGCGGCTGTTGCCGCGGCGCGGGGCGGTGCCCGGACCATGCTCGTCGAAAAAGAACGCTATCTCGGGGGGACAGGTTTTGCCGGACTGTTCCAGTATATCTGCGGTCTCTACCTGAACGCGAGACGGTCCCCGCGGAGACGCTGAACCCGGGCCTGGCCCGCGAGATCGCTGCTCGTTTGCGCGATGCGTCACCGGGAAAACGAAGATCAAAAAGATCGGACAGGTCTATGTGCTGCCCTACTACTATGAGGATCTGCAATCCGTTCTGACCGCGCTCTGCTACGGCGAGAACAATATCGCGACGCTGCGGGGCCACGAGGCAGTTGCTGTCGACACTGGCGGAGGGCGAGGTCAGATCGGTCACCGATAGACGGGATACGCGGCAAACAGGACATTGCTCCGAAAATGGTCATCGATTGTTCCGGCAGCGGCTCCGTGGCAGCTCTGGCGGGCGCCTCCTTTGAACTTACGCCCGAAGATGAACGGCAGCTGGCGGGCTTTGTGATCCAGGTGAAAGGGCTCAAGGACGTGGACGACAGCCTGAGCCTTAACGTTCCTTATCATCTTGCGCAGGCAGTGAAGCCGGGATGTTTTCGCCGGTGACCCGATTCACGACCTTCAGCGCGGGGAGAAGCGCCTGACGAAGGGTATTGCAAGATGAGCATCTGCCGAGCAGTGACAGGACGCTGTCAGAGGAAAAAGCGCGCGCAAATGCGGACGCCGTGGTCAGATACCTCGCTTCGGTGCTGCCTGCTTTTCAGGATTCCTATGTCGCCGGAACATCGCTCAAGGTGCTGGAGCGCGAAGGCCGGCGGATCAACGGCGCCTATACCCTTACGAAAGAAGACGTGCTCGCCGCCAGGAAGTTTCCGGACGGCGTGGTAAAGAACGCCTGGCCCATCGAGCTGTGGGACCGCGAAAAAGGCACGATCTATAAATACGTGCCGCGCGGAGACTACTACGAGATCCCGTTCCGATGCCTCATGGTCGAGGGGATTCACGAACCTGCTTACTGCCGGGCGCTGCATATCGGTAACGCATGAGGCGCTCGGTTCCACGCGCGTCATGGGAACCTGCATGGCGCTGGGTGAACAGGCGGGAAAGGCCGCGGCGTACTGGGTCAGGAACGGGAAGTATCCGGAGAAGATAAAAGAGTATTGAACCAAAACAAATTTTGACACGGAAGGCATCAGATGAACAGACGGATAACAGCAGATAAGTCTCTAAGTTAAAAGCATGCATAATCAGATTTTATCTGCGTTTTTGATCCGCCCTCGATCCGTGTTAAAATTTGTGTTAATATTTCATTCGCTTGACCGTTTTTAAGAGGAGGTATTCAGTGCGTATATTACTCGTAAAACCGAATCCCCAGCTGCTCGTTGCAAAACGGCTGCAGGAAGGTTTCCTGCATCTCGAGCCGCTGGAGCTTGAAATGGTTGCCGCCGGCGTACCTGCCGAGGACGAGGTCCTAGATCCAGGACCTGAGCTTCGAGAAGGACGCCGGTCCTGGGCTTCCAGGAAAAGGCTGCGGACCTTCGCCCCGCAGATCGTGGGCTTCACCGGCTACAGCAGCCAGTCCGCCCTGGTCAAGAAGCTGGCCGCGCTCGCCAAGCAGCACGATCCGAAGATCGTGACCGTCGTCGGCGGGACGCACGCGACGATCATTCCGGCCGATTATGCGGTGAACGGCGACAGGCATCGACATCATCGTGCGGGGCGAAGGCGGCACGGTGTTCGGCGAGATCGTCAGGCGCTACAAAAACAACGAGCCGCTGGCATTCGGCGATGCCGTGCTTTCTCCGCAAGGCCGCTGATTTTGCCGAGAAGGCCGCGGGCCCGCCGCCGGAGTTCCCGCCCGTTGAACAGATACCCGCGGGCGCGCCGCGAGCTGGTTGACCGCTCCCGATATTTCTGCGTCTGGACCTCGAGCACCGAGAAGAAACTCGACACGATCTTCCCGCGCACCGCGAGCATGCGCACGTCCACCGGCTGCGCCTTCTCCTGCTCCTTCTGCGTGGTGCATCACCTGATGCGCGGCAAGTATCTGCAGCGCACGCCCGAGGACGTGGTCGACGAGATCGCGAAGATCCCCGAGAACCACATCTACTTCGTGGACGATGAGACCTTCCTGAACAAGGACCGTCTGACCAAGATCGCGAACCTGCTGCTGGAACGGGGCATCAAGAAGAAGTATATCAGCTGGGCGCGGGCGGACACGATCGTGAAATATCCCGAACTGTTCCGGCTCTGGAAGCAGGTCGGGCTTGAGCGTCGTCTATGTGGGGCTCGAGGCCATGGTCGGCTCGCGGCTCGAAAAATACAAGAAACGGACGAACGTGGACACGAACCGCAAGGCCGTGGAGCTGCTGAAGGAGATCGGCATCACGCTCCATGCGAGCTTCATGGTGGACCCCGACTTCTCGGTCCAGGATTTCAAGGACCTTGAAAAGGAGATCATGATGGTCTGCCCCGCCGAGGTCACCTTCACGGTCTTCTCGCCGTCGCCCGGGACCGACCTCTGGAAGCAGCACAAGGACGACTACATCGTCGATCCCTACCTGTATTACGACTGCATGCATACGATCCTGCCGACGAAGCTGGACAGGAAGCTCTTTTATGCGCACTTCGCAAAGCTGTCGCGGGTGGCCCTGCAGGCGAACCCGCTGCGGGTGAACAGGGTGAAGATGCCGTTCAGGGAATTGGTGAAGATCATTTTCCTCGGCACCCGGTATATCTTCCGATGAGAAATATCTACAAGGACTATCTGCCGGGAAATGTGAGACGATAAGGATTCCGTCGTCAAAGGCGATGAATATTTTCGACAGGCATAAAACAGGAGACACGAAGCGGTCCAGGGCAAGATGCAGCCGGTGCATCGAAGGCGACGAACCGATCACCTACGGAGAGCTGCTCGTCGTCGCCGAAGCGCTTGCGCGAAACGCTGCAGAAAAAGGGCGTCAGCAGGCTGCACCGCGTCGGCCTGCTGTGCGACGACAGCATCGATTACATTATCGCGAGCCTGGCCATCCTGTCGCTGTCCGCTGTCGTTGTCCCGGTCTCGCCGGAGCAGACGGCGGACGAGATCGAGACGGTCATCGACGGAATCGATGTCGATTTTATCATTGCCGAACCGGAGCTGCGGAAGGGCGGCTACGGCGAGCTGCTGCATCCGGACGGCCTCTCGTCAAGGAGCTGGTGCTCGTCGAAACGGACCGTGCGGGAGCGGCCCAAGTCGGAATATTTCAGGGTCAATCCCGCCTTTATCCGGTTCAGCTCGGGGACGACGGGAACGAGCAAGGGCGTGGTGCTGTCCCACGAAGCGATCATCGAGCGGACCGATGCCGCGGATAAAGGCCTGCAGATCACGTCACAGGACACCGTGCTCTGGGTCCTGTCCATGAGCTTTCATTTTGTTGTCACGATCCTGCTGTTTCTGCGGCGCGGCGCCACCATCGTGCTGTGCGGCCACCGCTATCCGACTTCGCTCATCGAAGGGGTCACGAAGCACCGGGGCACGTTTATCTATTCCTCGCCTTTTTATTACAGCCTTCTTTCCCGGACGGAGAGCCTGCCCGGGCGACGCGCTTCAGCATATCCGGCTTGCGGTTTCGACGGCCATGAAGCTGCCCGAACAGGTGGCCGAGGAATTCTCAGGCAAGTTCGGTTTCGAGCTGACCGAAGCGTACGGGATCATCGAGGTCGGCCTGCCTTTTATCCGGCTTGCCGGCGGAACAAGGACAAGCGGGGTTCCGTCGGCAAGCCTCTGCCCGATTTCGAGATCGCACTGGACAACAAGGACAAGGACGGCGTCGGCGAGATCCGGATCAGGGGCAAGGGCATGCTCGATGCCTATTATTCTCCCTGGCAGGGCAGGGACGACATCCTGACCGACGGCTGGTTCAAGACCGGCGACCTGGGAAAGATGGACAAGGACGGCTTTCTCTTCATCGTCGGCAGGGAAAAGGACGTTATTAACTTCGTGGGCATGAAGGTCTTTGCCCAGGAAGTGGAAGCGTTCTGAACCAGCACCCGCAGATCAAGGAATCCCTTGTGTACGGCGTTGCCCATCCCGAGTACGGGCAGCTGCCCATGGCAAGGTCGTTGCTGCAGGAGGAGCAGGCCTGCTCCGGACAGGAACGATCTGCGGCGGTTCTGCTATCAGCGGCTGGCGCGGTACAAGGTGCCGAAGGATTTTGAGTTCGTGGACCAGCTGCCGAAGACCGCGAGCGGGAAGATAAAGCGGACAACATAAGAACCGGTTCATTTGCCGCAAAGGCACAAAAGACGCAAAGGGTGAAGCATAAGCACTTTTCTTCGGTTGACGACTTTTTGTTTATGCCCGCGTCTCGGCAACAGCAGGGTACGACATTGCTCTTTTTGCGGCCAGAGTAATTGATTCTAAGTTTCGATGTTTTAGAGGAAAGGTTTTAACCGATGAAAGTACTATTCATTAACCCCTTCGGTTCGAACTGGGTCGAAGGCATGGAAGACAAGAGCGAGACGGCCATCCGCATGGCGCCCAACGGGCTTCTCTCCATGGCAGCCTATCTGGAGCAGCGGGGCGTCGAGACCGCGATCCATGACTGCAGGGGACCGGTCACGCGCGCCGGGACGCGAGAACGTGCTTGCGCTGATCGCAGGAGTTCAAACCCGATATCGTCGGGTTCACCGCCGTCACCTCGAGCTTCCTGAATGCCTACAAACTGGCCGAAGCGATACGATGGCGGTTTCCCGCATATCACGATCGTCGTGGGCGGCGTCCATGTGTCGGCCCTGCGCGGCAAGATCCTGGAACGCTTCCCCGCCATCGATATGCTCATCACCGGCGAAGGCGAGAAGGCCATGGCCGAGCTTGCGGCAGGCGCAAAGCCCGAGACCATCCAGGGACTGGTCTATCGGGAGGGAAGGAGATCAAGGACAACGGGCTCAGGACCGATCTCGTGGAGCTCGATTCGCTTCCCGTTCCCGGCGTATCACAAGCTGGACGGATTTCCCGCAGAGCTTCGAAGCCGCGCTTGTTCAATTATCCCAAGGCCCCCACGGCGACGATCATCTCGAGCAGGGGCTGCCCCTACCAGTGCTCCTACTGCGACCGCTCGGTCTACCGCAGGAGCTTCCGGTTTAATTCCGCGGAATACCTCTACGAGCACATGGCCTTCCTGAAAAAGCAGTTCGGGATCAGGCACGTGTTCTTCTACGATGACCTGTTCACCTTCAACCGGGAGCGGATCGAGAAGTTCTGCGGCCTGCTCCGGGAGAAGCCGCTCGGCATGACCTTCAACTGCGCGGTGCGCGTGGGCCATGCCGATGATGAGCTGCTCGGCATGCTCAAGGCCTCGGGCTGCTGGATGGTCAGCCTCGGCATCGAATCCGGCGCGCCGGAGATCCTGGCCCGGCACAAGACCAAGGTCGATTTCAACGAGATGAAGGACACCGTGAAACGGATCCAGAAGGCGGGCATCAGGGCAAAGGGCCTGTTCATGATGGGGCTTCCCGGGCGAGACCGAAGAGACCGTCAAGATGACCACGGACTTCATCAACGGCCTGGAACTGGACGACATGAACATGACCAAGTTCACGCCCTTCCCGGGTTCGCCCATCTATCAGAACATCCGTGAAGAGGGGACCTTCGAGGAAAAATGGGAGCTCATGAACTGCCTGAACTTCGTGTTCGTGCCCAAGGGGATCGGCTCCAAGGAACGGCTGGACGACCTGTACAAGCAGTTCATCAAACAGTTCTACACCGGGCAAGAACTGGACCCGCAAGTTCGTTCCGCTCCTGTTCAAGTCGCCTGACAGCGCACGGCGGCTGTTCAGGAATCTCCGACCTTCCTCAAGATCAAGAACGAGTTCGAGCCGAAGAAATAAGAAACCACAGGGTAAGTGGCCGGCTGACACCTACCACAGACACGGAGTCTCGGAGAAAAGCTATTTCAAGATGTTAATGTTTTCTCTGTGACTCCGTGTCCGTGGTAAAATAGAAGCATGAGGGGTTTATTACTATCTATCGTGATTCATTCTCCCTGTAGGGAGTGATCACATGACTTCCTCTTACGACGTTATCATCATCGGCACCGGACCGGCGGGCATCTTCGCCGCGCTTGAACTCTCACGAACTCCAACCTTAAAATCCTCATGATCGAAAAGGGCAGCGATATCACCGCCCGCGCCTGCCCCATGCTGGAGTCGTCCGTGCCCTGTGTGCAGTGCAGTCTCTGCAGCATCCTCTGCGGCTGGGGAGGGGCAGGGGCCTACAGCGACGGAAAACTCACGCTCACCCCTGAGTTCGGCGGATGGCTCAAGGAGTATATCTCGCCTGACGACCTGTCGGCCTTTATCGATCATGTGGACGCTATCGTATCAATCGTTCGGGGCCGGCGGAGCGATGCATGGGCAGGACGAGGAGGCCCTTGGCAGGCTCAAGAAAAAAGCGGCAGGCTATGACCTCGAATTGATCCCCGCGCGCATCCGGCATATCGGCACCGACCTCTGCAAGGAGGTGCTGCAGAAGATCACGGGACTATCTGGACGGGAAGGTGGATGTTCTCTTTGATACGGCCGGTGCAGCAGATCACGACGGAGCAAGGCGCTGTTTCCGGCGTCACTGACGCCGGACGGGGACCGGTACGATGCAAGGCACGTCATTGTTGCCGTGGGAAGGGAAGGTTCGACCTGGCTTTCAGGAGAGGCAAAGCGGCTGGGATTGTCGATCCAGAAGAACCCGGTGGACATCGGCGTGCGGGTCGAGCTCCCGGCGCCATCATGAAGGACATCACCGATATCGCCTATGAAGGAAAATTTATCTATTCTCACGAAGCGCTTCCGCGACCGCGTCAGGACGTTCTGCATGAATCCCTACGGCGAGGTGGTGAAAGAATACAGCGAAGGCATGTACAGTGTGAACGGCCACAGCTACCGGAACCGGAAAACAGACGAACACGAACTTCGCCCTGCTGGTGAGCACGGATTTCACGAGCCCCTTTGACGAGCCCATCGCCTATGGCAAGTACATAGCCGGTCTGGCGAACCTCCTCGGCAGCGGGGTGATCGTCCAGCGGCTCGGCGATCTCAAGATGGGACGGCGGTCGACGCCGGAGCGGATTGCCGAGGGCTCGGTGCGGCCCACGCTCGAAGACGCCACGCCCGGCGACCTGAGCTTTGTCCTTCCCTACCGGCATCTCCACAATATCATGGAAATGCTCGAAGCGCTGGACAATGTCGCGCCGGGCGTTAACTCCGGCGATACGCTGCTCTACGGCGTGGAAGTGAAATTCTATTCCATGAAGCTGAAGCTCACCCCCGGGCTTGAAACAGAAGTGAAGAACCTCTTCGCTATCGGCGACGGCGCCGGAGTGACCCGCGGACTGATCCAGGCGTCGATCTCCGGGATGGTGGCGGCGAGGGAAATTCTGAAGAAGGAGAAAGGGTAATGCGAAAGGCATTTTCGTCTGGTGATGTTCTGAAAAAAACGGGCCCGGGAATGTTCCCGGGCCCGTTGAGCTACAAGGTGTGCATGCCGCCCAGAACGCTTGGGCCTTCAGTCTACTTGAATCCCCAATACGTATGGAACGATCTGCCGTACTGATCTACGGCTTGCGTGTAAAAGCTAGCACTCGTCGGCGTCCATGACGCGGCAGCCGTCGTAAGGCTTGCCGAGTTCTGGGTCAACGCGAGGCTTTTATGTAACCTGCACCCTTTGACCAGATCCATTCGCAAATTCATAGAATCCCAATTCACCGCCCAGTTCCGTCGACACGTATTCCGTGGGCAGGGTATAGGTAAAGTTGAATGTCCCGCCGTAGCTGGAAATGATCGCAGAAAGAGCGTGTGAAGTTACATTGGTTGCCACGAAAGAGCCGTTCGTAAGCTCCGTTGACTTGTACGGCCTCTTGGACACCGTGAAATTCGCGCGTCTCGAGCGAGGTGCCGGTGCCGTCGGTACTGAGATAATAGGCTACCGTATAAACGGCGTTATCCGGTATGGCGCCTATGGTCGTGTCATTCATCTGGTCGTAGGTAACATCGCAATAACGTGCCGTTGTCGAAGCAGAGCATGCCAGGGTATGACGACTCCACATAGAGGATCGCCGCCATCCCCGGGCCTGTTACCACGGCGGAGTTGATGCCCTGGTTCCCATTGTCATGGACTTCCACGCCAATACCGGTTGTGATGGTTACCTCCCCGTTGGAGTTGGTGTTTCTAACAGCGCGCGGGAATACCCAGGTCCGGGCAATATGGCCGTTGCCCTTTATCTTCCAGGAACCGCCTTCGTTAACGAACCGTGATGCCATATTCTTCAAGCGGAATAAGAGTACCATCCGAAAATTTCATTTTGCCCGATACGGTATATACTCCCGCATTCACGGAAACAAGCGCCAGGCCCGTTACCCCGTTACAGGTGATGAAACTTGACCTCCGATAATTGACTGACCATACTGTATGATGGTATTCGCTCCTATCGAGTCCGTTATCCATGCCGAAAGCAGTCCGCGGCGTAGTAGGGGTCCAGGTCGGATGCTGGCAAGGCCGATGCCCTTGGTGTTGACCATCGTAAAATATTCGACAGCATGGTGCCTATGGCCTGCAAATCGGTGACGGTCTGCGGTACAGGCACATCCGCGACGAGAACCGGCGTTACGCCCGTAAGCCCTGTGCCGCCGATATCCGCCGCGCCGATAGGCGCGCCCGTGGTCTTGCTGTCAACGGTTACACCCCCCGTGGAGGTGTCGAGGCTGATGGTAACCACGTCGAGGACCGCGTCAAGACCCGTATGATCAGCGCTGTAATTGCCCGTCAACGGGTTCGTGGTTGTGTTGTACGCGGTAAGAAGGGTCTGCAGCATGGTCTGAATCTGTCCTATGGCGGTATCGAGGTTCGCCTGCGTCATGTCGGCAGCGTACCCGGACGGGGCATCATAGACCACCGATGGGTCATTCTGCTGCGATGCCGCAGCCACAGCGATATTGGTGATCGGGTTTACGTTGGCCGTCCCTGCACCTGTCGCGACCGAAATAAACTTAACACTCTGGCCGCCAACGCTGCCTTCCACTTTCAGTATGAACGGCGGGGTAAGCCCTGCAACATCGAAAGAGAAGCTTCCGTCATTGGCTATTGTAACAGGGCCGCGCGTGACGCTCGGACTTGCGCTGTCTTTAAGATAGGCAAACCCTACTATGGGCGCGCCTGCCGCAGCAACGCCTGAAACAGTGGTGCTTGCAGGTGGTGACGCTGCTCCCCCTCCGCCGCCACAGGCATTCAGAATGACCGATGTTGCCATGACCGCTACTGTGAAAACCGCTGCCAGAAAAACACGAGATCTCTTCATAGTAGTAACCTCACCTAAATAAATTTGCACAACAAAAAATAATTGTGCTTGTCATGCATTATACCAACTGCTGTTCCCGAGTCAAGGGATATTTGATGACTTTTTTCGGTCAACGACTAAAAAACGTAACCAGAATAATATAATACTTTTGTGTTTAGAATCACATACCACTTTAGGTTTCCCTTGTACTATTGCATAACGCCGATCATTGACGGGTTTAATTTGAGTCAAAGCGTTCTTGACAACAATGCCGCATGATGCTAAAGTATTAGCAATGTAATAATTTTCAACTTTGCTCAGAGCAAACCCGGAGAAATCCGGGGACGCAGAGTTCCGAGGCTACGTAAAGCAAGCATCCGTTACAGGTTCAAGCCCTGTCAGCTTGTTTTCCATGCCGGTCGAGCCGCCAAAGTATAGCGCCTGTCGTGACAGGAAAGCTTCCTTGGCGGTTTTTTTGTGCAAAAAGAGACAATACCTCACTGTACATAATGTTGAGAGTGAGTTCTACGCCTAGTCCTTCGAAAGCAGTGCCGCATAATGTAAAAGTTGGCGGCATTGTAAGCAGTGCTTTGAAAACATAGTAATTTTCAACTTTGCTCAGAGCAAACCCGGAGAAATCCGGGGACGCAGAGTTCCGAGGCTACGTAAAGCAAGCATTGTTACAGGCCCCCAAGTCCTGACAGCTTGCTTTCCATGCCGGTCGAGCCGCCAAAGTATAGCGCCTGTCGTACAGGGATGCTTTTTTGGCGGCTTTTTTGTGACCTGGTCCTTGAAAACAGTGTTGTATGAAACAAAAGTTGCCGTCCGGCAGAAGGGAGGCAAGTGATGAAGGATGCATTGAAAAACATGAACCGGGTAGGGCGCATCATACTGTTTCTGGCCGCGCTCTGGTCGCTCGCGGGCTGCGGCGGGATCCACAGGCCCTTCGAGCTCTTCGACGATAAGGCCGTCATTAAAAGCGGTTCGCTTGCGGTTATCAGCGCCGACGGCTCCGAGGCGACGATGCGGTTGGCGGAGGCGCTCACCAGGGAGCTCAGGGAACGGAGCACCTTCAAGGTCTGGAGCCAGGCAAAGGTCGGCCTCCGCTTGGCGAAGTATCCCGTTACCATCAAGGAAGAGGAACCCAAGAATCCGGAAAAGCCGGTCTGGCTCGGCAAGGGAGAGAAGGCCAAAGTGGACGCCATGCAGGCGCAGCTCAAGGTGCACTATCTTTTCGTGGTCTGGACCGGGTTCTCCCGGACTGGCACCTCGGACTCCTACCACGTAAGCATGAACGGCAACATGGTGGAATACCCCAAGGCCCGGGTGATCGGCTACTCGCTCCTTTCCGGCAGCAGCCGGTCGTCGAAAGGCGATGACATCAACCAGATGTTGAAGGAGTCAGCGGCCATGATGGCAGACAAATTCATCAGCGCAGCAAAGGCTGAGAAGCCGGGCAAGCAGGGAGAGCCTGTAAGATAGGCCAGAGTAGGCATAACGATAAGATTATCTCGATGCATGATGCAAAAGTTGACGCCAATGTAAACAGTGCTTTGATAACTTTATAATTTTCAACTTTGCTCAGAGCAAACCCGGAGAAATCCGGGGACGCAGAGTTCCGAGGCTACGTAAAGCAAGCATCCGTTACAGGTTCAAGCCCTGTCAGCTTGTTTTCCATGCCGGTCGAGCCGCCAAAGTATAGCGCCTGTTGCGACAGGAATGCTTCTTTGGCGGTTTTTTTGTTGAGATGCAGTTGAAGGAACCATGTTGGAATTTTGGACACTCATCATATTCGCAATTGGCAGCCTAAGAACAGCCCGGGTACTTGGGGTCGCCGTGCCGTTGTGGTTGCGCGGCAAGCTGCGGGGGAGGTGTTCGTTCCGAAAGGCCTGGGAACGTTTCCTTATGGCCCTGACCGCACGCGGCGCCAGACTCGGTTTTCCGCTGCTGCTCCTCTTTGCCCTGGTGCTGGGTGCGGCCTCCCCCGCGCAGGCGGCGGAGAAATTTTGCTCCGAGCCCCTACTGCGGCGTGATTGACGGTAATGTTCTCGGTACCTTCTCCTGTCCAGATCACGATCGACACGACTTGCACGTTCCAGAACTGGCCGCAGTCCAATCCGCTGACCACAACCATTAACTTTCAAACCAATGACCCCTCGATCTATCTCATTGTCTTCGACAATGTCTGGTACGACGGCAATATGGCGTGTTCCAATATTGATCACAAGCTCTGGGTAGTTAACTCCGAAGAGGGATCTTTCAGCGGCCATGCCAGGATATCATGATCCCCGCTGAGACCATCGATAAGCAGGCCCCCGCAACCACGGCCACCATCGGTCTGCCCTTCACCTACACGCTCACGATGCCGGCCATGAATTTTCCCGTTGGCGAGGATCCGTCGCCAAACGATTTGGGCAACATCGAGTCAGGGACGATCTCACCGCGACGGGCGTGGCTCTCACGCTTGTGGGCCTGAACGCCTACTGCAAGGGCAGCGGCACACCGGTGCCGATCAATAATCTGGGTGATAGATCAAGCACCTCTACTTCACGCTTCCCAATATCCCGGCCGGGGAGCAGATCGTGGTCGAGATGACGGTGGTCCTCGATGACACGCCAGCGAACGAGCCAGGGATGCCGTTCACCAACACCGCCAAGTGGCAATTTTCAAGATGGATCGATCTCGATGAGGACGGCCTCATCGATTCTAACGAATTCTTTAACCCCCTCCCGGGCGAGTCGGGCATCTCGGCGCCGATGACCATCGTGGCGCCCAATCTCGTGGTCAACAAGACGAGCAAGACGACGGCCCTGAACGTGGGGGACCGGCGACCTTCACCATCGATGTCCAGAACAGCGGCGGCAGCGATGCCTGGAACGCCACGATCCTCGACAAGCTCCCCGCCGGCATGTGCGTCAACGACCCCACCGCCACGCTCAGCGCCGAGATCATCGCGGCCGACGGCACCCCGGCTGGTCATGACGTTGACGCCGGACACCGACTACACGGTCACCTATAGCGGTTGCGAGCTCACTCTGACCATGCTGACGACGCCGCGGCCAAGATCGCGCCCGAGCAGCACCTGATCATTACCTACCAGACGCAGATCGATCCGCTCGGCAGTCCAAATTTCCCCATTGACGGCTCAACGCTTACCAATGTTGCCGGCGCCACCCAGTGGTTCAGCGCTGACAGCAGCCATGCCGGCCGCCGCCATACGACAGGACGCTCACCGACGGCACGCCGGCGGTCATTGATTATCAGGACAGCCAGACCGTCACGGCGGCCATGCACGGCTACTACTTCGAGAAGACGGTCCAGAACCTGACCAGTCTTGCGAACCCGGCCGCCACGGCCGCTCCGGGTGACACGCTGCGCTACAGGCTGCGTGTCTTCAATGTTGATCAGACGATTAATACGATCACGATCACCGACCGCTGGACCTGGCCGCCTTCGATCCGGCCACCTTTAGCATCGTCAGCATTGTCACGGGGACCCAGATACAGCGCCACACACAGTTTTAATTCCTCCTACGGGTCTGTTGCAGATCTATGGCGCACCTGCTCTGAACGTCAATGTCCGCGGCCAGCTCGTGGTCGAGTTCGATATCACCCTGAAACCGGGCCTCGCCAACGGCACTGCGGTCTCCAACCAGGCGACCCTCACCGCCGTCGACTTCACCGCCCTGAGCGATGACCCGTTTGATCCAACGGCGTTGCCTCGCCCGATGTGGCCGGCGACGAAGATCCCACCATCGTGACGATCCAGACTCCCGGCCCGCTGGCGAAGGCGAACACCCAAAGACGACCGCCACGATCGGCGAGCAGTTCGAGTACACCATCACCGTGCCCGCAACCCCGACCACCGTGCCCCTGTACGACGTGCGGATCCTGGATACTCTGCCCGCGAACCTGCGCTTTGTGAGCGCGCGGGTGGTATCGGGCGGCGCCTGGACAGCTCAGCAGCAGTGTCACCGGCACCTCGCTCATCCATTGAAGACACGATCACCGGCATCGATATCCCTGCCAATGGCCAGGCGAAGATCGCGATCACCGTGGAGCTGCTGAACAGCGCCCCCAACCAGAGCAGCGTGACCTTCAACAACAGCGCGTCGTACACCTACAACCGGGCAAACGGCGTCAATAGCACGCAATTGGCCGGCGGCGCGGAACACCACCGCCAACATGACCGTGACCGAACCGCTCCTGACCGCCGCCAAGACGGTGAGCTTTGTCTCGCCCGCCGGCAAACCGGCAACCGATCCCGCCACGGTGGGCGACGTTATCGAATATAAGGTTACGATCACCAATAGCAGCGGCCTACCTCCACCGCCTTTGATGCCAACATCGTCGACACCCTGCCCGCGAACGTAGCGCTGGTCGCCCGGTTCCGCCACGGCCACGATCAACGGCGTCGCGGTCACCGGCTTTGTCGCGAATCCCTCCACGCCCTCCGGCACCACCCTGGTCTGGGGCCGCGAGAACAGTGACGGCAGTCTCGACATTCCCGCTGCGGCCAGTCGCTGGTGCTCACCTATCAGGTGACCGTGGTGGACGCCTCCTCGGTGAGCTCCTTCACCAACAGCGCCTATGTGGACTGGACCTCGCTCGATGAGGACTATCCGATCGATCCAATCAGTAATCCGGCCCCGGGGCGTGAGCGCACCGGCGCGGGCTGCCCGACCACGACCTTGCCGAACGACTATTGCACCGGCCCGGCCAGTGTCACTGTCTTACACGGTTGACAACACCTCCATCGTCAAATCGGTTTACACGGATTCCTATGCCGAGACCCCGGCCAGCACTACCGACCCGATCGTGCGCGTCGGCGACACCGTTACCTACGATCTGACGCTGAACATGCAGGAATACACGACCCGGAGCGTCGTGGTCGAGGATACGCTGCCAGCGGGCATGGCGCTGCAAAGTTTTTCAATCATCGGCGGCGCGAACTTCAGTTACACCCTGGGTGTACAGCCGGCTGCCGGCGCCACCGGCACCTTGCGTTGGGAGTTCGGCGACATCATCAACACGCCGGACGGCATATCGACTGACGACGCCCTGGTGATCCGGTATGTCGCGAAGGTCTTGACTGCTGCGCCGCCGGCGGGTGTGGCGCTATGACACGTCCATTCTGCGCGACAACCTGGCAAAGCTCTCCTACACGGGCGGCGATCCGACGCTCTATCCTGCCCGATTGACGACCACGGAGCGGATCGACGTACGACAGCCGCAGATGGGGGCGATCACCAAGGTCGATCTGGGCAGCGGCCGCATTGGCACCGGGACCTCGGCTGCTCCGTACCAGGTCAACATTGCCACCGATGTGATGAATTTCCAGCTGTCGTCGTGCAACAACGGCCTGGCGCCGGCTTACAATGTCCAGCTTACCGACCTGCTGGCGAGCCAGCTGGATGAGACCAGCATCACCCCGCCGGTGGTGACCGTGGGCGGGACCACGCTCACTGCCGGGACGGGTTATACTTACACGTCGCCGACCGGGAGCGGCGGCACCATGATCTTCGTGCTCAGCACGCCGGTCAATCCGGGCCAGTGCGTGACCGTTGATTACAACATCGGCTTCCATACCGACTTCAGCCCCAACCAGACCTGGAACAACAGCGCGACACTGAATGAGTACTGGTCGCTGCCGGCGAATGGCCGCATCTACGCTTCAACTGCCACAGCGCAAGTCTGGATGACCAACCCGGTGATCGTCCAACCGCTGGCCAAACCTTGACGTCGCCGACGGTAGCGACCATCGGCGAGACGGTGACCTACCAGATAACCGTGCCGGGCACGCCGGTCAATGCCGCACTCAGCAATGTGATCATCACCGACACCCTTGATTCGGCACTGGAATATGTCAGTGCAGCCGTGGCAGCTCCGTTCACGCTGACGGACAACACGGCCGGCCAGAACGTAAGCCTCATCATCGCCCAGATTCCTGCAGGCCAGCAGGCGGTGATCACGCTGACCGCCCGCGTGGCCAATAACACCACTGCCAATGCCGGCTTCAGCTTCACCAATACAGCGTCTTATACTTATACCGGCATTCCTGCCGGCGCGGTGACCAGCGGCACCAGCGGTCCACTGACCATTGTTGAGCCGTCAGTCACCGTGGACAAGACCGTCATCTCGTCGGCTACGCCGCCAACCGCGGGTAGCACCCTCACGTACACCGTGAACCTGATCGCTGCCCCGGCCCCGGCCTCCAACGCGTATGACCTTGTGCTCGTCGACACCCTGAGCCTGGGGCTGGTGTATGTCACCGGGACCGCGAGGATCAGTGGTCTGCCCGTTGGACCGAGTGTGACCGGTGACGGGGTGAGCACCCCCCAGACCCTCACCTGGAGCGATCTCGATATCCCAGCGGGGACGACAGTCACCGTCACCTATGATGTGCTTGTGAACAACGACGTGGTGATCGGTCAGGCGCTGATCAACACCGCCATTGCCCGTTGGACCGGTCTTAATGGCAACTTCGCCTACGAGCGCAGCGGAACCGGCACCGTACCGAACGACTACGTTGCATCGGACAGCACCACCCTGATCATCGGCGATAACACGACCTTCGTGAAGGTGCGGGCGAGCGACACGTATACTGCTGCCGATGCCAACGTCCGTATCGGTGATCTGATCGAATACGAATTGCGTTTGGGTTTGCAGGAAGGCACCCACACGAATGTCAGCGTCACCGACACTCTGCCGACGGGACTCCAGTATGTGGGAATGGTCAGTGCCACCTGCTTCGGCACGTCCGTGCCGGCGACACCAGTACCGAGCGGTCGTCGGCCAGACCCTCACCTGGACTCTGGGTACGGTGGATAACCCCGGTGACGGCGATTCGACCAATGACGTCCTGGTGCTTCGCTACCGCGTGCGCGTGCTGAACAACGATACGTTCGCGCAGACGCCGGTAAGCCAGACGCTGACAAACAACGCCACCCTCGGCTACACCGTCGCCGGGAATCCTGTGACGCGGCCGAGTACCGCAAGCGTCACCGTGTTGCAGCCGATACTGACGGTGAGCAAGAGCGCGGCGCCGGCAGGCGGGGATACGGTCATCAACGCGGGCGAGGTCATCACCTATACGGTCGACATCATGTAACAGCGGCGCGGCGCCGGCCTACGACACGGTGCTGGTGGATACCCTGCCGATCGGTCTGCGCCAGGGCGGAGTGACCACCATTTCCATCTCGCTGCTCACGGGTGGCCCCCTGACGAGTTTCAATCCATCATTCGATCCGGCCACTGGTATCGCTACCTGGAACTTCGATACCGGCAGCGCCAATGCCTATAGCATTCCCGCGGGCGCCACCCTGCGCGTGGTCTATCGGGTGACGGCCGATGCGGACCTCGGTCCCGGCCTGACCCTGACCAACACAGCCCAGGCAACGCTCTATTACTCGTTCGATGATGAGGCGGTGCCGGCCAATGGCAGCGCTGTTGACCGCGAAGTTTATGGCCCGACCAATACAGCGCAGCAGACCCTGACCACACCTCTGCCAGGTGGGCTGCTGAAACAGAACCCGACGAATACAACTGCAACAATCGACCAGGAGTTTACCTATACCATCACTGTACCTGCGACCCCGCAGCCGACAGCGCTGCACGATGTACGCATTTTCGATAACCTCGGAACGGTGAGCGCGAATCTGACCCTGGTCAGCATCAGCAAAGTCTCCGGTTCCCAGGCATGGACCCCGGTCAATACCGGTACCAGTACCGATCTGGTCATCGAAGACACGACCAACGGCATCGAGATCCCGGCCAATGAACAGATCGTGGTCAATGTGACGGTGCGCATGAACAATGTCGGCAGCAACGTCGCCGGCCTGGCCTTCAGCAATACCGCTTCCTATACCTACAATCAGATCGACGGAATGCGGTCCCCGGATGTCGGGGGCCAGCAATACCACCGCCGTCATGACCGTGGTGGAGCCTTCCGTCACCGTCACCAAGAGCGTGAATCCGGCGACGCCGCCCAAAGCGGGAGACATCCTGAGCTATACGGTGAACCTGACGGCGGCCTCGGGCGCCAACTTCTCCGACGCCTTTGATGCCGGCCTCGTTGACACCCTGAGCCTGGGCCTGGCCTATCAGACCGGCACGGCCACGGTCAACGGCGCTGGCAATACCATCACCGACCCGACGGTCAACGGCGACGGCAGCACGACACCCCAGACCCTCACCTGGGACCTTGCCAGTTCGACCGCTGACATCGACATCGTTGAAGGGACAACGGTCACCGTCACCTATGAGGTGAAGGTGCTCGATACGGTCAGCGCCGGCCAGGTCCTGACCAACAGCGTGACCGCGCGCTGGACCAGCCTCGATGGCGCGAACAACGATGAACGCACCGGCGCGGACGGCATCGGCGGGCTTAACGATTATGTGGCCACGGCCGCCGCGCCGCCGCTGACCGTACCGATCCCGACCCTGACGCTCCAGAAGACCGTGGACAAGCCGATTGCGAACCCGGGTGACCGGCTGCGCTACACCATCACCATCCAAAACCCGACGGGTATTCGGGTAGACAAATTTCTCGCTGGTCGATGAGATCGATCGCTTGAACGCTCCGCCGATGTTCCAGCCGGGTTCGATCGGGAATCGTCGTCCGTTCGCCGGCACGGCAGCCGCAGTTACACGATCAACGGCGGCACGCTCAACGTCACGGGCAGATATCGGGCCGAACGAAACCCTGACGATCGTATTCGAGGCTGTCCTCACGACGAACCTCAAAAGCGGCACTGTTGTGCTGAACCAGGCGGAGCTGCAGGGCCCCTGGCCGACGCCGATCAAGAGCGACGACCCGAACGTGGCGGGCGCCGCGAACCCGACGCAAACCGTCATCCCGGCGAACGGCGTCGTCTACGATGCGGTGTCGCGCAAGCCGTTGGGCGGGGTGACACTCACCATGCGGCTGGCGTCAACGGGGACCGCCCTGCCCGCGAGCTGCTTCATCGATCCGTCCCAGCAGAACCAGGTGACGCCGGCGAACGGAACGTACAAGTTCGATCTGAACTTCGAGCCAACCGAATTGTCCCGAGGGCGCGGACTACCTCATCGCGGTTACGGCGGTGCCCGCGGGATACGTGGCGGGGCCGTCGCTGATCATTCTGCCGACCAGCACCAATGCTCTATTCGGTGCCGGTCTGTTCCGCTGACGCCATCCCGACCACGGCTCAATGCGAGGCGCAGGTCTCCACGACCGCGCCGACGGGGGCGGTCACCACCTACTACCTGCACCTCACGTTGGATTCGACGGCCAACCAGATCTTCAACAACCATATTCCGGTCGATCCCTATGTCGAGGAAAAGATTTCCATCACGAAGACGAGCCCCCTGATCAATGTCACCCGCGGACAGCTCGTTCCCTACACGATCACCTTCAAGAACACCCTGCGCAGCACGCTGCCCCCTCTGGGGATCGTCGATACGCTGCCGCCCGGATTCAAGTATGTGGAAGGCTCCAGCCGCTTCGACGGGACCCGGCTTGAGCCGGCCGATTAACGGCCGGCAATTGCGGTGGAACAATCTCGACATCGGCTATAACCAGCAGCACACCATCAAGCTGCTGCTGGTGGTCGGGCGCCGGCGTCTCGGAAGGCGAGTACGTCAACCGGGCGCAGGTGATCAATACAGACACCGGCGCGGCCTTCTCCGAGATAGCGACGGCGACGGTGCGCGTCATCCCCGACCCGACCTTCGACTGCACCGACGTGATCGGCAAGGTGTTCGACGACCGCAACCTGAACGGGCAGCAGGACGCGGGTGAGCGGGGCTTGCCCGGGGTGCGCGTGGTGACGGCGCGCGGCCTGATCGCCACCACCGACGAGCACGGACGCTTCCATATCACCTGCGCGATGGTCCCGGACGAGGACCGCGGCAGCAACTTCATCCTCAAGCTCGACGATCGCACCCTGCCCACCGGCTATCGGGTGACCACCGAAAACCCGCGGGTGCAGCGCGCCACGCGCGGCAAAATGCTGCGCTTCAACTTCGGCGCAACGATCCACCACGTGGTGTCCATGGATATCGCCGATGGGGCGTTCGAACCGAAGAGCACGGAGCTGCGGATGCAGTGGCAGCCGAGGATCGATCTTTTGCTGAAGGAATTGCGGAAAGCGCCTTCGGTGCTGCGGCTGTCGTACCTGGCGGACGTCGAGAACGAAGGCCTGGTAGAGAAGCGTCTCAAGGCGCTGAAGAAGGAGATCGCCGGCAAGTGGGATGGTGGATATCGGCTCACCATCGAAACCGAGGTCTTCTGGCGCCGTGGCTCGCCGCCCTGATGGAACCGTCATGAATGAAGCATGAATAAGTCTGACTCACACGAAGGCACAGAAGACACGAAGAACTCGATTGAGGATTATAGATTCAAGCCGTACTGCTTTGCTTATTGGCCTCTGTGATGAACGCGTTTTGGTTTGCAGATGAATCATAACCTTTTGTGTCGATGGGATTAATGATGAAGCGCTGTATCGCCCTCATATTGTTGTTCCTTGTGTCCGTAGCCGGAGCGGAGACCGCCGTCTGCGCGGAGGCCGCACCTGCGGTGACCGTGAACTGCGGGCCCGGGAACAAGGGAGGCTGCTACATGCGGCGAAACGACCGAAATGCACCTGCCGAAGGACAGGGCCTTCACGCCATGGCTCCTTGATCCGTCCGTTTTTGCGGAGGACCAGGGGGACCGCACGGAGAAACGCCAGGTCGCCGAAAAGGATGTGAAGACGATCAAGTTGGCGAATGTGGTCCCGCCCATCCGTTTCCGCCAGGGTGAGGCGGACATCCCCGAGGAATATGTGGCGCTTCTGCGCGGCGTGCTCGAGAGCATGCGCGGCCGCGCCAATGTGCGCCTTCACTTTGTCGGCCACGCCGATTCCCAGCCGCTCAGCGGCGCCCTGCAAGCGAAATACGGCGACAATACCGGCCTGTCCCGGGAACGGGCGGGCACCACCGCCGAATATTGCCAGCGCGCCCTTGGGCTTCCCCCGGAAGCCATCTCCTATGAGGGTTTGGGTGACAGCCAGCCGGTCGCCGAGCAATGCCACCGAGGCGGGCCGGGCGCTCAACCGGCGGGTGGAAGTGGAGGTCTGGTATGACGAGATCAGCGAAAAGATGGTCGAAAAGGAAGTGATCGTCCCCCGGCAGGTGAATCGCGTCAAGGTCTGCCGCACCGAGACCGTCTGCAAATTGCGTTACAAGGAAGGCCATTCCCATCGCGCCCGCGTCAAGAACCTGATTGCGCCCATGCATTACGAAGAGAGCATGGTGACCGTGCCGGAAGAATTTCTGCAGCAGATCAGACAGGCGCTGATCAATCTGAGGGGCAAGGAGAATATCGTCGTCAAGTTCACCGCCTATACCGACAATACCCCGCTGGAAGGGCGCGACGAGCGCATCTACGGCGACCATCTGGGGCTGTCGAAGGCGGTGGCCCGGCGGGTTGCCCTCGCCGTCCAGGACGCTCTGAAGATTGACCAATGTCGCGGTCGAAAGCGACGGCAAGGGAGCGACGCAGCCGGCCGCCTCCAACGACACGCCGCAGGGCAGGGCCATGAACCGGCGCGTCGAGGTCGAGTTCTGGCATGACGATCCGCTCCAGGACCTGCCTGACTGAGCCGCAGCTCTGTCCGGAAGATGCCGGCGCCGAAACGGTCACCAAGGTCTATGACCCGCCGTCGGGCGGCATCGCTCCGGTCCTGTTCGAAAACGGCAACCCGGTCCTGCCCGCGGGTTATACGGAGCGGTTGCTGGCAGCTCATGGACGAGGTCAAGGACAAGACCAACGTCCGCCTGCGCTTTATCGGCTATACCAGCAACGAGCGGCTCGACCGGCGCACTGCTGCCGTCTATGGCGACGATATCGGCTGGTCCACGGCGCGTGCCCGCCGGGCCATGACCGCGGTGCGCGAGCAGATGGGACTGACCGAGAAACAGGCGGAGTTTGAAGGCCGGGGCTATGTCCAGACCGCGGACGTGGTCAATGCCGGCTTCATCGAGTCGGACACCTCGCGGGTCGAGGTGCAGGTTATCTATGATGAGCTTGTCGCCCTCGATGACTACGAGGGGGTGGATATCACCCGCATGACCCGCGAGGTGAGCACGACCAATCCCTTTGGCCTCAATCTCATGCGCATCTCGGTCGACGGCAAGCCGATCGACGATCCGGGCAAGAGCATTCCGGACGTGCAGCGCTGCACCGACGTGGCCCTTGATCATGCCCAGCATCGAGTTCAAGTACGACAACCTGAAGGCGGAGCCGCGGCTGAACGTGACCGCATGGCCGCGCAGCATCCGCTATCAGGACCTTGCGGAGACCGAGTTTGCCGAGAACCTGGTCCGCTTCCGCCTCTACGCCAACTACCACACCTTTATCAAGCGGGCGGAGGTCAGGGTCTTCGATGAGGCCCAGTCGGTCCGCGACACGCCCATGGCCGTCATCCCCATGAATGATGAGGGCATGGCGGAATGGCAGCCCGGTTTCGAAACCTTCTCCGCGCCGGGCCGGCAGCTCAAATATCTGGTCCGCGTTTACGATGCGAACGGCCACTTCGACGAGACCACGGCCCAGCCGCTGTGGGTGGTCGACCAGATCGATCCGCGCAGTTGCCGAGTCCGACCCGCGTACGGAATTGCTTGCCGGGCTACGGCGAAAGCCGCATCGCGCATCAGGAACATCCCGCTGAGCGGCGGGACCGTCCAGGCCCACGGCAGCGCGATTCCCGCCGGGCACGTCGTCTGGCTGGCCGGATACCCGGTGCCGGTGGACGGCAAGGGCCGTTTCATTGCCGAGGAAATCCTGCCGACGGGCATGCATACCGTTGAGGTGGCCGTGCTCGACAAGTCCGGCAACGGCGAGCTGTTTCTGCGCGATCTGGCGCTGGAGAAGAACGACTGGTTCACGGTGGGCATCGCCGACCTGACCCTGTCGCGCAACAAGACCAACGGCCCGGCCAAGCTGCTCGCCCCGGACAAGCCGCAATACAGCGACGACTTTGACCTCCAGGGACGGCTTGCCTTCTATACGAAAGGCCAGTTCGGCAACGGCTGGGGGCTGACGGCCAGCGCCGATACGCGCGAAGGGCCGCTGAACGAGATCTTCAGCAACTTCCTGGACAAGTCACCCGAGGCGCTGTTCCGGCGTATCGACCCGGATTATCATTTCCCGACCTTTGGCGATGACAGCACCGTCGTGGAAGATGCACCGACCAGCGGCAAGTTCTATGTCAAGCTGAAAAAAGATGAAAACTACGGCCTCTGGGGCAATTTCAAGGTCGGCTATACCGATAACGACCTGGCGCATGTGGACCGGGGGCTTTACGGCGGGAACCTCCATTACCAGACCCGTGGCGTCACCAGTTTCGGCGAGCAGCGCTTCATGGTCGACGGTTTTGCCGCCGAACCGGGGACGGTGGCGGGCCGCGATGAGTTCCGGGGGACCGGCGGCTCCCTTTACTTCCTGCGCCGGCAGGACCTCCTTCAAGGGTCCGAACGGGTGCGCATCGAGGTCCGCGACAAGGATTCAGGCATGGTGCTGGGCGTCAAGAACCTGACGCCGGCGCTCGATTACGACCTCGACTACCTGCAGGGCCGCATGCTGCTGACCCAGCCCCTGGCCTCGACGGCGGACGACTCTCTGCTGGTGCACAGCGACTCGGCCGGCGGCAACCCCGTCTTTCTGGTGGTCCGTTACGAATACACGCCCGGGGTTGAGGACCTGGATACGATGGCGTTTGGCGGCCGGGCCCATTACTGGCTCGGCGACCATGTCAAGATCGGCGTGACCACCAGCCGGGACGAGGAAGAGGGAGACGATAACAGCCTGGACGGCGCGGATGTGACCATCCGCAAATCGTCCAATACCTGGGTCAAGCTCGAAGCCGGCCGCAGCAAGGGGCCGGGTCTCTGCACCACGAATTCGCTGGACGGCGGTTTCAATTTCAGCACCACCGGCTCTCTGAGTCGATCCGATGTCGACGCCATGGCCCACCGGGTCGATGTCAGCGTCGGCTTCCAGGACCTCTTCGAAAACGGGAAGGGGCGGTTCACCTTATACAACCAGGAGCTTGAGGCGGGCTATGCGGCGCCGGGCCTGGTCACCGATCGGGACACCTCCCAAATCGGCGGCACGGCGGAACTGCCCATCACCGAACGTCTGGGGCTGCATCTCAAGGCCGACAAGCGGACCGTGGACCAGGGGCTTGAAACAGAGGCCGCTGAACTGAATCTCGATTACCAGGCGACTGACCACTGGACGTTGAGTTCGGGCGTGCGCCGGGACAGCCGCGAGGATAATTCGCCGGTGGTCCCCCTGACCCAGGAAGAGGGGGACCGCACCGATGTGGTGGCCAAGGCGCTGTATGATTCCAAGGCGCGATGGAGCGGTTACGGTTTCGCGCAGGAGTCGGTGCAGACCAGCGGCAATCGCGAGGACAACGGCCGGATCGGCGTCGGCGGCGGTTATCGGGTAACCGACCGCTTTAAGCTGAACGGCGAGGTCTCCGAGGGGGATCTCGGCGCGGCCGGCCGGCTCGGCACCGAGTATCTCTATACCGACCGGACCACGCTCTACCTCAATTATGCCCTGGAGAACGAGCGCTCCGACAACGGCCTGCGGGCCAGAAAGGGGAACATGGCATCAGGGTTCCGCACCCGCTACTCGGACAGCGCCAGTGTCTATCTGGAAGAGCGCTATACCCATGGCGATGTCCCCACCGGTCTGATGCATTCCACCGGCGTGCGATCTCGCTCCCGCCGATCACCTCAATTTCGGAGCGAATCTCGATTTCGGCACCCTGCAGGACAATCGGACAGGGGCCGAGATCAAGAGAACGGCGGCCGGAGTGAGCGCCGGTTATGGATTCGAGAAGCTGAAGATAGCCAGCGCCCTTGAATATCGGGTGGATGATGCCGAGCAGCCGGATACCAGCACCATCAAACGCACCACCTGGCTGCTGAAAAACAGCCTCAAATACCAGCTGTCCCCGGACTGGCGCCTCATCGGCAAATTGAACTATGCCCAGAGCGAGAGTTCGCAGGGCCAGTTCTACGACGGCAGCTATACCGAGGCGGTGATGGGCTATGCCTATCGTCCCGTCAACAATGACCGGCTGAACGCCCTGCTCAAGTACACCTATTTCTACAATGTGCCGGCAGCGGAACAGATCAGCGGCACCAGCACGGCGGCCGGCGTTATCCAGCGCAGTCACATCGCGGCGATCGATGTCATGTACGATCTGACGTCACGCTGGACCGTGGGCGGCAAGTACGCCTATCGGCTGGGGCAGGTGAGCCTGGACCGGGTCAATCCCGAGTATTTCGACAGCCGGGCATCCCTGTATATCGTGCGCGCCGACTGGCACTTCGTCCACAGCTGGGACGCCCTGATCGAGGGCCGCCTGCTCGATCTGCCCGACGCCGCAGGACCGCCTCAGCGGGGTACTGGTGGGTATCTACCGGCATCTGGGCAATCACATCAAGCTGGGGGTCGGTTACAACTTCAGCAAATTTTCGGATGATCTGACCGACCTGGATTACAAGCACCAGGGGCTGTTCATCAATATCATCGGGACGATGTAAATGCGTTAATCAGATGTACCACAGAGGCACAGAGGAGCAAAGAGAAAGTCTTTAGAATCAGGTTTTCAACCTAAGGATTTTTGCTTTCTTTGCGACTTTGCGCGCTTTGTCGGAAAATTGCATTTGTGGTTTTGATTCAACTCAGGAGGCAGCCATGTTCAACATTTTAAGAGGGTTCATTCTATCCATTGCGATGCTGATGCTGAGCTTCCCTGCCTATGCGGAGGAAGTCTCCAAGGAACAGATCAAGGGTCTGGATGAACAGGTTCAGGAAATCAAGACCGATGTTCTCGGCATCGCGGCGCAGCTGAGCTTGCTCGAAGAGAAGCTGCTGTATCCATCCAATACCCAGGTCGCGGTCTTCGTGTCGCTGGACAACGGGGCGAAATTCCGCCTCGATTCGGTGGAGATCCAGTTGGACGGCAAGCCGGTCACCCATCACCTCTATACCTTCAAGGAACTCGAAGCGCTGCAGAAGGGTGGAGTGCAGCGCATCTATACCGGCAATATCAGATCCGGCGAGCACGATCTGCAGGTACTCCTGACCGGCAAAACCGCGGGCGGAGCCGATCTCCACGCGAAGGAAAGCTTCAAGTTCAACAAGGACGTGGGACCCAAGATGGTGGAAATTCACCTGGCCGTTCCGATGCTCAAACTATCACCCTTAAGGATTGGTAGCTCATGATCAGATTCCTTGTCTTGCTGGCATCCCTGTTGTTCGCAGCGCCTGCACTGGCGGCCGGCACAGCCGCGCCAAAAGACCTGAAGGACCTCTATTACGGAGAGGCCCTGTATTACGCCTATCAAGGCGACTGGTTCGAGGCCATTGCCCGGCTCGACACCGAGCTTGCGCAGTATCGCGGGCTCGATGAACCCGCACTCGACTCCCTTTACTACCATATCGACCAGGCCGAGTTTGACGTGGGTGATTTCGAGCTGTTCTACCGGATGCACCAGCGCGCCGGGCGCGCCATCAAGGCGGTGATCGAGGGCAATGTCGAGGAGACAGTGCGCAACGAGGCCATTTTCCGCCTGGCCCGGATCTACTTCCAGAAAGACCAGCCGCAGAACGCCCTGCAGGCCGTGGAGCGCATCAAGGGCGCCGTTCCCGGGGAAATTCGCGATGATCTGGCTTTCCTGCGGGCGCAAATCCTTATGGCCAACGGCCGCTTCGATGATGCGGCCCGCATCCTGAAAGATCTCCAAGGGCGCGAAGAGCCTGGAAGGTTTCACCACGTACAACCTCGGGATCGCGCTGCTCAGGAGCGGGAAGGCGCGGGAAGGGCGCCAGTATCTCGACCGCACCGGCCGGATCGAGAGCGACAATCCGGCCACGCTGGCGATCAAGGACAAATCGAACCTCGTCCTCGGCGACAAGCTGATGAGTGAAAATAATTTCGAGGCCGCCAAGGAGGTGCTCGACAGGGTGCGCCTGAGCGGGCCGTTTTCCAACCGCGCGCTGCTCGGTTCGGGTTGGGCCGACGCCTCCCGGGAACGGTTCGAAAATGCCCTGGTGCCATGGAGCATCCTGGCCGAACGCGAGGTCACGGACTCGGCGGTGCAGGAAGCCATGCTTGCCGTCCCCTATGCCTATGGGAAGCTCGGCGTGTACAGCAAGGCGGCGCTGAAGTATGGCAGGGCCCTGGAGGCGTTCGGCAAGGAGATCGACAAGCTCGGCGCCTCGATCACCAGTATCCGCGAAGGCAAATTTCTCAAGGCCCTGGTGCGGGAAGAGCTGAAACAGGATGCCAACTGGGTCGTCAAGCTGCGCGAGCTGCCGGAAACGCCCGAGACATTCTACCTGCTCGATTTGATGGCCTCCCATGATTTCCAGGAATCGCTGAAGAATTATCTCGACCTTGAGCAGCTGCGCAAGAAACTGGAGGTCTGGTCAGGGGACCTGGTCGCCTTTGAGGATATCATCGAGCAGCGCCGGGCGTATTACCAGCCGCTGCTGCCCGCGATCGACCGGGAATTCAGACGGCTCGACTCGCAGATGCGGTTGCGGTCTGGAGCAGCGGGACCGGATCGAACAACGGCTGCAGACCATGCTGGTAGCGCCGCGCCCCGATTATCTGGCCACCGCCGAGGAGCGTATCATCGGCGAACAGCTGGCGCATCTGGAGGAGCAGATGACCGCGCATAGCGCCGGAGTCGCGCCCGAGATTCGCGACCGGATCAGGCGGCTGCGGGGGGTGCTGGACTGGAACATTCATACGGAATATGACCAGCGCCTTACCGAGGCCCACAAGAACCTTCGCGAACTGAACCAGGTGATCGACCTGCTGCAACAGGCAGTACACGGCCTTTGTCCGTACCCGCCAGGCCGCCACCCAGAGCTATGAAGGGTATGACGAGGTGATCCGCCGCCAGCGGCTGCGGATTCACGGCCGCCCGGGAAAAAGTGCGGGTACTGATGGCACGCCAGGGGCAGATGCTCGAGACTCATGGCGGTGAATGAACTCAGCAAACGTCGTGACCGTCTTGAGGAATTCCAGGTCAAGGCGCGCTTCGCCATGGCGGACAGCTACGATCGGGCCAGCAAGGCCCAACTCCGGAAGGGGGCCGAGCAATGAGGACAACGAATTGTCTTCGCATGGAGCGCTGCTTCGCGCTGCCGCTGCTCGCTGCGCCGCCTGTCAGTCGACCGGCGGCAAGGATACGATTGCCAAGTTGCGCGACCATGCAGATCGAAATCAAGGAAGAGAAGATCGAAGGCGGACTCGAGAAAGCCATGGAGGGTTACCGGCGCTTTCTGGAAGAAACGCCGGACTCGGCCCTGTCGCCGGAGGCTATTCGCCGCCTGGCAGACCTGAAGGTCGAACGGGAATATGGCCTTCTTTCCGGCGATGCCGCAGCAGAGCGGCGGGTCTCCGGCGCCGCTTTGCCCGCTCCGGAACGTGCGGCGCGTCCGGAGGTTGCGCCCGCGCGGCTCCTCTGTTCCTGCAGCCGGCGCAGGACCCGGTGCCAGGTGAATCGCAGGCCGATTTCGAGAAAAGGGCGGCCCAGAGCGCGCCGGCGCCCGGCACGGCCGGCGGCAGGACATGGCCCTGCCGACGGCGCCGATGACCTGGAGCGGGCAGGCGCGCTCGAAGCCATCGAGCTCTACAAGAAACTGCTGAACGATTATCCGCCGTACGAGCGCAACGATCAGGTGCTGTATCAGATGTCCCGCGCCTATGAGGAACTGGGGCGGGTCGAGGAGGCCATGCAGGTCATGGACCGGCTGGTGCGCGAGTATCCGCAATCCCGATATATCGATGAAGTGCAGTTCCGGCGCGCCGAATATTTCTTCACCCGCAGGCGTTACCTGGATGCCGAGGAGGCCTACGGCAGCATCGTGACCATGGGCGTCTCTTCATCCTATTATCAGCTCGCCCTGTACAAGCTGGGCTGGACCTTTTACAAGCAGGAACTCTATGACGAGGCTCTGCACCGGTTCATTGCCCTGCTGGATCACAAGGTGTCGGTGGGCTACGACTTTGCTCAGACCGCGGACGAGGCGGAACGCAAGCGCATCGATGACACCTTCCGGGTCATCAGCCTGAGTTTTTCCAACCTCGGCGGCGCCAACTCCGTGGTCGAGTACTTCACCCGCCACGGCAAGCGCAGTTACGAGGACGGCGTCTACAGCAACCTCGGGGAATTTTACTTCGACAAGCGCCGCTATAGCGACGCCGCTGCAACCTACAACGCCTTTGTCAGCCGCAATCCGTTCCACAAAGTATCGCCGCAATTCGCCATGCGGGTGATCGAGATCCATCTTGCCGGGGCGTTCCCCAGCCTGGTCATTGACGCGAAAAAGCAATTTGCCGGCAATTACGGACTCAAGGCCGAATACTGGCAGCATTTCGAACCGAGCGCCCGTCCGGAAGTTCTGGCCTGGCTCAAAACGAACCTCACTGATCTGGCCAAGCATTATCACGCGCTTTACCAGAGCCCGAAGCAGATCAAGGAAAAAAAGACAAACTTCGAAGAAGCGCTGCATTGGTATCGGGAATTCCTCACTTCCTTCCCGATGGACCCCGAGTCGCCGGCTGTTAATTATCTGTTGGCGGATCTGTTTCTGGAAAACCGCTCCTTTGATCTGGCGGCGGTGGAATACGAGAAGACCGCCTATGAATACCCGCGCCACGAAAAGTCCTCGCAGGCCGGCTACGCGGCAATTTACGCCTATCGCCAACACCTCGCCGGCGTTGCGCCCGAGGCAAAAGACCAGGTGAAGCGGGAGGTCGTACGCAGCTCGCTGAAGTTTGCCGACACCTATCCGGAGCATGAGAAGGCGGCGATTGTTCTGGGGGCGGCTGCGGATGATCTGTACGACATGCGGGATTATGAACCGGCGGTGGCCGCCGCACGCAAGCTTATCGACGGCATTCCCCGGCGCCGAGGCGGAGGTCGTGCGCGCGGCCTGGCTGGTGGTCGGCCACTCAACCTACGAGCTGCTTCGCTACAGCGAAGCTGAAACCGCTTACGTGAAGGTGCTGGCGCTGCTCCCTGCCGGGGACAAAAGTCGCGATGCCCTGATCGATAATCTTGCGGCGGCGATTTACAAGCAGGGTGAACAGGCGAATGCCGCTGGCGGATTATCGGGCAGCGCACGGAGCATTTTCTCCGCGTCGGGCGTATGGCCCCGACCTCCAAAATCAGGGTGACCGCGGAGTACGATGCGGCCGCCGCCCTGATGCAGCTGAAGGACTGGAAGATGGCGGCGGCCGTGCTGGCGGGCTTCCGGGACCTGTTCCCCGGACACGCACTGCAGCCCGAGGTGACCAAGAAGATCGCCTACGTCTATCGCGAGGATGGGCAGCTCTCCCTGGCAGCCGATGAATATGAACGCATAGAAAGAGAGTCCCAGGATGATGAGGTAAGGCGGGAGGCGCTGCTGATCGCGGCGGAATTGCATGAGAAAGCCGGGAACCAGGCCCGCGCGCTGGTGGTGTATCGGCGCTATGTGGATTATTTCCCGCATCCGGTGGAACCCAACCTGGAAACGCGCAGCAAGATCGCGGAAGCTTCTGAAGAAGAAAGACGATCGGGACAACTATCTCGCCGAGCTCAGGCAGATCGTCGCCATTGATGCGGGCGCCGGGAGCGAGCGTACGCCACGGACCCGCTATCTTGCCGGCAAAGCCGCGCTGGTCCTGGCCGAGCAGACCTTCGACCAGTTCGCGGAGGTCAAGCTGGTCGAACCCTTCGAGGCCAACCTGCGCAAGAAAAAGGAGTTGATGAAGGCTGCGACCCAGCAGTTCAACAAACTTCTCGATTATGAAGTCGGCGAGGTTACCGCTGCGGCGACCTTCTATCTGGCCGAGATCTATGCCCACTTCAGCAAGGACCTGATGGAGTCCGAACGCCCCGCGGGACTGAGCGCCTTGGAACGGGAAGAGTACGAGCTTGCCATCGAGGAGCAGGCCTATCCCTTCGAAGAGAAGGCCATTGCAATGCATAAGAGCAATCTCGAGCTGATCTCCCTGGGTGTTTACAACGAGTGGATCGACAAGAGCCTGCAGAAACTGGCCATGTTCGTTCCCGCGCGCTACGACAAGCCGGAAGAGGAGAGCGCCGTTATCGCTTCGCTGGATAGTTACCTGTTCGCCATTGAACGTCCGGAGCCGCCCGCGCCGCAGGCGCCCGAAGGGGCGGCGGCGCAGGCCGGAGCAGGATGCGAAGCCGGCAGAGGCCGGGAAGCCGGCCGAAGCGGAAGAAGCCGGTGGAGGCACGGCGAGAGCCGAAGCAGGATGCGAAACCGGCTGAGACCAAGGAAGCGGCAAAGGCAGACGGAAGCCGGCGCCGGGAGCGGCACGTGACAATAGGCGACCAAAGCGACCCGCGGCAGCTGATGCGATGGTGGCAATAAGGTTTACAGGTGAATGCAGGTTCCAGGACACGGCGAGTTGACGCAGATGCAGATCGAATTTAGAGCTGTTATGGCAGGTCGATGCAGAGCTGTTCGTCGTCGAAAGTCGAGCGGCCGGGTGGGTGGCCCTGGTGATGGTACTCGCGCTTTTTTCCGGGTGCGCCACCAGCGCCAAGGTCACGCAGCAGCCCGTTATCGAACCAAGGACCATCCGTGGCGCGGCTCGAAGATGGGCGGCAAGGATTCGTCATCAGGGAAAACCCGAGCATGGATGCGGAGTCGCGCGACGAATTCGAGCGCGCCGTCGCCATGATGAACGACGGAAAAAATGACAAGGCCATCGAGCTTCTGGCAAAGGTGATCGAGCGCTCACCGGGCGTCACGGCGCCCTATATCAATATTGCGGTGGCCTACATGCGGACCGGAAAGCTGGAGCCGGCGGAGCAGCACCTCAAAACCGCTTTGGGACTGGTTCCCGATCACCCGGTGGCCAGTAACGAATATGGGTTGCTGCTTCGCAAGGGCGGCCGTTTTAAGGAGGCCCGGGAGATCTATGAGAAGGCGCTCGCGAGTTTTCCGGACTATCTTCCCGTCCATAGAAATCTCGGGATCCTCTGCGATCTGTATCTCAATGACCCGGAATGCGCGCTCAAACAATTCGAGATTTACAGCGAGGGGATGCCCGCGGACGCGCAGGTCAAGATCTGGATTGCCGAGCTGCGCATGCGGTCTCGGGATGATTAGGTGCAAATTCAGAGGAAGGAGGGAATATGTATCGAAATCTATTGCTTTGGCTCTGTCTGCTTCTGGTGCTGTCGGCACGGCCATGGCCGAGGCCAAGGGCATCCGGCGGCCAAGAGCCGACGGCCAATGAATCGGCAGCCAGAGCCGGCGGCCAAAGAACTTTCGGGCATGTCCATCGTCGGTAACGATGAAGCCCCGAAAGCCCTGTATATCGTCCCTGGAAAAGCTCTGAAATCGGCGTGGAGACAAGTTTGAACATGATGTTAAACGAAAGTGCTATGCCGGTGGATCGAGATGTGTTTATGCGGCAATTGGATTTTTTCGAGGTCAGTACCAAAAAATAACTTCGTTGTCTCGTTAGTGAAAAAGGAGGAAGAAAGATGGGATTCGTACATGCAATAGTAAGGTTTTTTCAGAGCGGGTGGGTTCTTCATGTTCCCTATTCTACTCACGCTTGCGGTCGGTCTGGCCATCGCGTTTGAACGCTGGGTTCAATTGAAACGCATCCGGGACGCAAACCAAAAACTGTGGGACTCGCTGTATCCGGTGATGGAAAAGGGAGAGTTCGATAAAGCCCGGGAAATGGCCAACGAGGACAAATCCAGTATGGCGCAAATGCTGGGGATGGGATTGGCGCGCCAGGGGGCGGTCAGGCGACGGGAAGACATAGAAATCGCCATGGAAGAGAGCATGATGGAGATAATTCCTCAATTGGAAAAGCGCACGCCGTACCTGGCGCTGCTCTCAAATATCGCCACCCTGTTTGGACTGCTCGGCACCATCATGGGTCTTATCCAGGCCTTCGGCGCGGTTGCCACTGCGAGCCCCGCCGAGAAGGCCGCCCTGCTCGCGGCCAGCATTTCGGAGGCCATGAACTGCACCGCCTTTGGTCTGATGTCCGCGATCCCGCTTCTCCTGTTCCATGCCCGCCTGACAACAGCCACGGGTCAGATTGTGAACAGCCTGGAGATGGCATCGGTAAAGGCGCTCAATGCTATGTCCAATTTTACCAAGCGCCAATTTGACAGTCCTCCAGTTTACCAAGCGCCAATTTGACAGGAGCTGATCATGGCGAGACGATTTCGTAACAAAAGGGAAAAAGAAGAGGTCGCTACGGATATCATGGAAGTCTTGAACCTGACGCCCATGATGGATATCCTTACCGTTCTGGTGGTCTTTCTGCTCATCACTGCCGTCTTTATGAGCATTACGATCCAGGAATTGAGTGTCCCGACCGACGCCGGCGGAGCGGGCGGCAAGCCGAATTTCGCCATCGAGGTGATTGTCCGCAAGGCAGGACTGGAAATCGCCAACGGGTCGTCCGTGGAGGCCGCGATTCCGAAAAAAGACGATAAATACGATATTGAGCTGCTGTCCAAAATGCTCGTTCGCCTGAAGGCCCAATATCCGGAGAAGGAAGACGCGACAATTCTGATGGAGCCGAAGATCGAATACGACTATCTGATCCAGGTCATGGATGCGGTTCGTGAAGCCGAAGTGCGGGCGGAAGGGAGCGAAGAGATCAACAAAATAGTTCTCTTTCCGAAGATATCCCTGGGAGACGCACCATGAAAGATACCAGACGTATGAAACGGATGGAGCGTAACAACAGAAAAGGCCGATGATTAACGGTCTCGGTATAAACCTGATCCCGATGATGGATGTTCTTTGCGTTCTGGTGTTCTTTCTGCTTTTTCACTCATTCAACAGTACTCTGCCGGAAGCGCAGATCACGCTGCCCGCTTCCGTTGTCGAGACCAAACCAAGGGAAACAGTGACGATCGTGGTCACCCCCGAAGTAGTAATGGTTCAGGGCGAAGCCGTGATCAACACCCCCAAACTTTTCGATGACAGCATCGGGATAGTTTATGAAGTAAGAGAGCGACTGGAACAGCTTCGCAATATTATGGAGACAAGCACCAAGACGGCTGCCGAAAGCAAGGAAATCACTCTCCTTGCCGATAAAACGATTCCGTTCAAAGTGCTTAAAAAAATAATGTCGACCTGCACGGCTTCTGGATACGGAAAGATTTCCCTCGCCGTCGTCCAGAAGGAAGCAAAAAGATAGTGGGGCTGCCGTGAATACATCCATGTTAGCAGAGGAATTGGCGCAACTGAACGCACAGATCGAGCAAACCCGGCAAAAACACGAGGTGCTGGAAGGCGAGTTGCGCGTTGTAGATGCAGAGCTGGAAACGTTTTCCGCCGATAGACAGCGGTTCGATGCCTTGCGGGACGTCTGCAATGCGCTCGACAAGCTGGGGGAACTGAAAGCGGATGAACTCTTTTGGGAAGGAGTCGCGGAGGCCCAAAATGTCGCCGGACACCTGGAACGGGCGAGGAGCCGGGTTGCCCGCTTTGAGGGGGAGATCAGCGGGATCCTGGAAAAACAAGCATCTCTCCAGGGGCAGATCAACCGATGTCTGGATGAACTGAACATCCTCGACGAAGAAGTACGTGATGCTTACGCCCGTGAAGAACGGCGCCAGGAAGAGTACGTCATAGAGCGGGAGATTTCGTCCGTTCCTTATCGCGCGATGATCATGCCCTGGACCAAAGAGGCTGAGAGCGAAAGACGCTTCCGCAAGGCCTTGCTTGTCGCTTTGTTATTCTTTTTCTTTTTCAGCACTCTGATTCTCCTGTGGAAACTGCCGCCGCCGGTCCGCCCGGTCGTGGCTGTGGTTCCGGAACGTCTGGTCTCCTGCTGAGAAAGGAGCCGCCCAAGCCTGAGCCGCCGCGCCCCAAAGAAGAAAAGAAGCCCGACAGGAAAAGACGCAGGAAAAAGCAGCAGGAAGACAAACCCAAACCAACCACCGAAGAAACACAGGCCGCGCGTAAAAAAGCAGAGAGCACGGGGGTCCTGGCTTTCAAGGAGAGCTTTAAAGATCTGATGGATGAAACTCCCGCTGCGCGGCTCGGCGCTGAGGCGCGTCTGAGCAACCAGTCGGCCGTGGCGGCAGGTCAGGCCCGGGCCAGCCGATCACTGGTCGCCATGCCGTCAACGGGCGCCGGCTCCAGCGGCGGCATCAGCAATGCCGGAGTCAGCCGCAATATCGGCAGCGGCAATGGCAATCGTATCGGCGGTGTGGGCTTTACAAGGGTAGAAAGCACGGTTGCGGGGCTGGCGGAAGAGGCGAGGCCGCTCAGTTCCGGACCCGGACCGGCACGAACCGACGAAGAGATCCAGATCGTCTTCGATAAATACAAGGCGACGCTCTATCGGATGTACAATGCCGAATTACGCAAGAACCCGACCCTGCGCGGCAAGATCATACTGCGCATCACCATCGAGCCGGGTGGCGAGGTCTCCGCATGTACGGTGCAGTCGAACGATCTGGCCTCGCCGGAGCTGGTGGCCCAGATTGTGGAGCGTGTCAAGAAGTTCAACTTCGGACCGAAGGAAAAGGTTTCCAAGACCACCATTCTGTATCCGATCGATTTCCTGCCCGGAGGCTAGTGCCTGAGGCTGGAGACTGAAGTCGGGTTCCAGGAAAGAGAGACGGTTGTTTTCGATGCTATTACGATGTATTAAAACCACAAATATTCAGGAGGTTGATTTCTGCAAGTAAGGCAGAAATTGAAGATTTCGACGAACTAGAGTTGAAGAGCTGGTTGTGAACGAAGCGGGAAGCGGAAGCGCCACGACTCGTTACACGCAGAAACGCGAAACAATGATGGATTGCATGATTGAAATCATGAACAGGAGGATTCGCGTATGAACGGATTGAACAGGAAGTACGCATGGTATTGGATGGTTGTATTATTGATCGGACTGGCTGCTTTACCGGGGTGTCCAAAAAAGGCCGAGATTACGGCGGTACCTGAACCACAACAGGAGCAGCACCGGCACCGGCTGCAGAAGCGGTAGCTCCGCCCGAGCAGAAGATGGAAGCAGCGAAGGCTGAACCCGAAGTAACCAGGGAGCAGGCAGCACCCGCCCGTGCCGGCCTGCAGCCTGTTTATTTTGATTTTGATCAGGCTTTTATTCAGACTGAAGCCGAGAGAGATCATGAAGGAGAATGCGGAATGGCTCAAGGCCCACCCGCAGGCCAAGGTCAGGATCGAGGGTAATTGCGATGAACGAGGGACTATAGAGTATAACCAGGCCCTGGGCCAGCGCCGCGCTGCAAGCGCAAAAAAATATCTTACCGATATGGGCATTTCCGGATCTCGTATTTCACTGATCAGCTACGGAAAGGAAAAGTCGAGCTGCACCGAGAGTACCGAAAGCTGCTGGCAGAAGAACAGAAGGGATGACTTTACCGCTGTTTCCGAATAAAGGCCCGGATATACTTTTTTACAGGTTCAGAATCAAGACGCAACGTTAGGAGCCTGATTTATCTTGTCAGATGAACGAGGAACATTCAGAGGATAGTGAAATACTCTGAGTTAGGTTTAAGCAAATTTTAGGGTGCCGAGGGGTTGCCATTCCTTCGGCACCCGCTTTTTACCCTTTGTGTTATCGTTCAAAGCCCTTGCCAATTCGACGTAACCTTGACCCTAGTTCGCCCTAACCATTTTATACAATTTGAGTAATTGACAGGGATACTTTGGTTATGGTATAACGTCCGCCAATGTAACTATTTGTAACAATAGTCTGAGTTCGATCGAGGAGGGTGCGATGTTCTCGTTTAACGATCTTAAGATCAAATACAAACTCTGGATCTTTGCCGGAGTGGCCATCGTGAGCTTATCCCTGTACATGCTTTTTTCCGTGTTTGCTTTGCGGGCGACCCTGGACGAGGAGAAGCAACTCAAGACGCGCCACCTAGTTGAAGTGGTTCACGGTGTTGTCGAACAGTATCAGAAGCTGGAGCAGGACGGCAGGATGGCCCGGGAGAATGCACAGGCAGCGGCTGTTGCCGCTGTTAAATCGCTGCGGTATGAAGGTTCTGAATATTTCTGGATTAATGATATGCAGCCCGTGATGATCATGCATCCTTATAAAACCGAACTGGACGGGAAGGACCTGTCGGATTATACTGACCCCCAGGGCAATAAATTATTCGTCGAATTCGTCAACGTCGTTAAAAAGCAGAATGCCGGTTTCGTCAATTATCTCTGGCCTAAGCCCGGCATCGACAAACCGGTCCGCAAAGTCTCGTATGTGAAGGGCTTTGCTCCCTGGGGCTGGGTGATCGGCAGCGGCATTTATCTTGACGATGTTGACGCGGCTTTCTGGCAGGAACTGCGAGACGGCCTGATCGTTCTCGCGATCATTATCGCCATCTTCACCGGAATTGCCTGGATCACGACCAGGAGCATTCTTGCTCCCCTCGGTGCGGAGCCGGCTTTCGTATCCGCCATTGCCAACCAGGTTGCCGCAGGCAATCTCGAACTCACGATCACGACCGCGAAGCACGACGCATCCAGTGTGCTTTTTGCCATGAAGCAGATGGTCGATAAGCTCAAATACGTCGTTGCCGATGTGCAATCAGCGGCCGGAAATGTTGCCGCAGGAAGCGCGCAGCTTTCGTCGGGTTCGACCGAAATGTCCGAAGGTGCGTCCCGGCAGGCAGCTGCCGCAGAGGAGGCCTCGTCGTCCGTGGAGGAGATGAATGCAACGATCAAACAAAGCGCCGAGAATGCTCAGGAAACGGAGCGGATCGCGCTCAAATCGGCAACGGATGCACTGGACAGCGGCATGGCTGTTGCCGAGACCGCGGCCGTCATGCGGGACATCGCAACCAAGATCCTGATCATCGAGGAGATCGCGCGCCAGACCAATCTGCTCGCTCTGAACGCAGCAATTGAAGCCGCCCGGGCCGGAGAGCAGGGCAAAGGGTTCTCGGTCGTTGCAGCAGAAGTGAGAAAACTGGCGGAGCGGAGCCAGACTGCGGCCAAGGAGATCGGCGCTCTCTCTTCTACGAGCGTTGCGGTCGCTGAACGGGCCGGAAATCTGCTGGCGAAGCTGGTCCCTGATATTCAGAAAACAGCTCAACTTGTCCAGGAAATCAACGCGTCCAGCAAAGAGCAGTCGCTGGGGGCCGATCAGATCAACGCAGCCATCCAGCAATTAAACGAGGTTATCCAGCAGAATGCGGGATCAGCCGAGGAGATGGCTGCCACGGCAGAGGAACTTTCCTCTCAGGCGGCGCAGATGCAGGACACCATTTCCTACTTCCGGATACAGGAGGCTGCCCGGGCCTTGCCTGTTCAGTCCAGAGAATTGACCGGCGCTGGAACTGCTTTTAAAAGGACAGTGTAATGAACGACATCGTGACGCCTGAAGAGCTGGAAGCAATGCTGAAGGAAAAGGATCCTCCGCACGTTTTGGACGTGCGGAGAGCAGCCGACCGCGAGAGCGACCTGTCCGCGATCCCGGGGGCGGAATGGAAGGACCCCGAGAAGGTTGCAGAGTGGAGGAAGGAGCTTGGGAGCGGCGAGGTCGTGGTCTATTGCGTGCGCGGCGGCTCGGTCAGCAGGTCAGTGCAGGAGAAGCTGCGCGAGAAGAATGTCAATGTCAGGTTCGTTGCAGGCGGGTTTGAGGCGTGGAAAAAGTTGGTAAGCCGGTTGAAGACGCGATGACTCACAGTGCGAGAAGCTGTTCGTCAAAGTTGAGATCTGCATCGCGGACTTCTTTCGGAAGTTGTAGAAAGCGCTCTTAATTATACAACGAGAAACGGCAACATTGTGTAGTGGTGGGTATAAAATTAAAATTGTAGGACTTCTTGACAATGATAGCTGTGCCCTATATCTTTTATTCAATACCACATACTATTCGAGAAAATATTCAATCCTGAAAAAGCCGAACTCTTCGTGAGGAGGGGGCGGAAAGCGACGGATCTTCTCTTTCAAAAGAAGCTGGCCGAGCTGCCGGGGGATTAAATTCCTTTGAGTGCTCGGCCTTTTTTATTTGCCTGGTTTTTTGATGAATCAACAGGTTAAGAAGGATTAAGGTTTGGCGGAGAGGTGAGCGCATCTCTTTATTTAGTTGTGTTTCATGTATTTCCCCTGATTTGGCAAAGATATAGAGGCTCTTAAATTGACGGTTTGCCTGAAAGGAGGAGGCGACTTCTCATGATTTAGCGATAGATTACGAAAAACAGTTGAACGATCATAGTTTATGAACCCTTTCAGAGCAGGCGCTCAACATCTAAACAGGAATGGAGGGTCTTAGTATGAGCAAAAAGAAAATAAGCAGACGAAAGTTTTTGAAAATGGCTGGCACCGCAGGTATAGCTGTTGCAGCAAGCGGTATCTTGCCCTGGAAGTTCGGTGTCCGCGAGGCCTGGGCCCAGTACGGGGTCAACAGCCCGAACCTCATAAAGTTCGCCCAGCCGCTCCGCAGCATCGGGGGGCTTGCAGGCGTGTTTAATCCCGCTCTTCAGGAGGCGATCCCGGTCGCGACAAGCGACGGCACCAGGATTTGGGGAGCAACGACTGCCACTCACTTCACCGTCGATATCAACCAGTTTTCAGATCTGCTGCACCCCGGTCCGGCCGGATCGCTGGTATGGGGGCCCACTCCGCTTTGGGGGTATAATCCTGCCGGCAACGGGACACAGAAACATCTTGGCGGAGTCATCGCAGCAAGCATGAACTCGCCGACCCAGATAACCTTCAGGAACAACCTTCCGCCGAACAGCATCATCCCCGTTGACACCACGATCCCGATGCCGGCAAACCAGGCAATGAACAGGACCGCAGTGCATCTGCATGGTGGTTACGTGCCGTGGATCAGCGACGGAGGACCTCATGACTGGTGGGCTCCGGATGGGACATCCGGTCCCAGCTTCCTGAATAATCAGGTCCTCAGACCGGGTGAGATAGTGCCTCCGAACGAGGCCGAATATTACTACCCCAACGATCAAAGCGCCCGGTTTCAATGGTACCACGACCATGCGTGGGGCATTACACGCACGAACGCTTATGCGGGCGTTGCCTCGGGCTATGTCATAGCAGGCGGCCCTGAAGAGACATTCGTCGTTGGGCAGGGCGTGCCCGGCCCCATTGACGCAAAAACCTTCTACCTGGTATTTCAGGACAAGATATTCAATCCCGATGGGAGCCTCTTCTACGCCAGTATATACGACTTCGCCCTCTTCGGGCCTGCGGGCGTGCCTTCCTTCGGAGGAACACTTCTCTCGCCGCCGCCCACGCCTTCGTGCGTCCCCGAGTTCTTCGGTGACACGATCCTGGTCAATGGAACGGTCTATCCGTACATCGAGGTCGAGCCCAGGAGGTATCGGCTCCGCTTACTGAACTCCTGCAACGCCCGCTTCCTGAACCCAAGGCTGGTTTATGCCAAAGGGAAGACATTCCCGGCCAACACAGAGCCTGATAAGGCAAACTTAGGCCCTGGTTTCATCCAGATAGGCACCGAAGGAGGATTCCTGCCGGCAGCGGTCCCGGTCGACGGCAAGGCGTTTCAGCTTCTGCTCGCGCCCGCGGAGCGGGCCGATCTGATCGTGGACTTCTCAAAGGTCAAGCCGGGACAATTCCTGATTATGTACAATGACGCCCCTGGTCCTTTCCCCGGCGGCGGAGCAGTCTTCGATTATTACCCGAACAACCAGAAGACGCCGACGTCTATCCCCGGATACGGGCCGAATACCAGAACCCTTTTGCAGATCAGGGTGGTGCCGCTCACCGGTACGGCGGATGCTCCGATCGTAGTTACCCTGCCCCCGATCAATCCAACGGCGCTCGTGAATCAGGTTGCGGGCGTGCCGATGTGCCGGTTATCAACAGGGCAAATATGACCGCCAGTGTGACTGGCGGCCCTCAGAACGTCATGTTCAGGTCGCTCACCCTGAACGAAGGCTTCGACGAATACGGCCGTCTGGCCCAGTACCTGGGAACCGACGTGCAGGCCGCGGGAACGACTCCGGGATTCTTCGGGAGAATTTACGAGGACACCCCGACGGAGACGCCTGCGGCGAGCGCCATAGAGATATGGGAGATCGCAAACCTTACTGCCGATACGCACCCGATCCACTTCCACCTCGTGAACGTCCAGGTACTCGCGCGTCAGTCCTTCAACGCGAAGGCCTATACTGGAGTTCCGAACATGTCGGGGAAGCCGACCGCGCCAGACCCGAACGAACTCGGCTGGAAGGAGACGGTGAGGATGAACCCGGGCGAGGTCACCTGGGTCATCGCGAAGTATGATCTTCCCGTCGTGCCGTTCACGGTGCCTCCGAGCCCGAGAACGGGAGGCCACGAGTACGTCTGGCACTGCCATATCCTCGAGCATGAAGAGCATGACATGATGAGGCCGCTGGTGGTTACGTAACAACCGTGGATCTGTATCAGGCACTCACAGCTCCTGCCGAGACCTACGTTTTATAAACGCCCTGCACCATGGCAGGGCGTTTTTTTAATCATTTTTCCCGCAACGATCTTGATTGAGGATTTCTGTTATACTTATTGCATAATGAGCCCATCGAAATGAGAACAGCGAGAGAAGGCGAAAAAAGGAGGGTAAAAGCCATGACAAGAAGTGCGTCTGCAGTGAAAAGGGTGATTCTTGCCGCGCTTGTATCAGGATGCCTGACAGTTCTCATTTCGGGAGCGGCAGGGGCCGGGGAAAAAGGTCTGTCTGCAGGCGGACCTCTGACGAATGAAAATTGGCAGCAAGATGTCCGGATCAAAGCTATCGAAACGATCGTTCAGGGAGTGAATGCCGGCATAACCAACGGTTCAATCGTGACAACAAAGCGCCTGTTCGAATACTGCCAGCCCTACGGTGTTGTCGAGCGCATCATTGCCAAAGATGGGCAAACCAGGGTCCGGATGTATGAAGAGCAGGGCGGCTCCGATAATTCCGATCGAAGGATAAAGCGTTATTACGCCGAGGCAGGTCAACTGCGGTTCGTCCTCATAACTGATCAGGCGCGAGGTGGTGGCAAACTCGTACAACGGGTCTACTATGATGAGGCAGGCAAGCACCTCTGGGTGGACAGAAAGGTCACCGAAGGCCCGGAGTATGCTTTTCCCTCAAATTATCCCGACGATGTTCTCGTGATCGGGAACCCTGACAAGGCATTCGCAGCTCCATCTCCCTGCAAGGAGATTGCCCGCTAATTGCTCGATATGTTCCTAAAAGTCACCATACCCCGTCGTGAGGTGATATCTGCGTGAGAAAGCCCGTAACCCCATCTGTCATAGCCTTAAGTATTTTAGTCGTAACCGCTGCCTTCTTTGCAGGCAGCTTGTATCAGAAGCTGCATACGGCCTCAAACAGTGATCGTTATGGCCGCACGGTCCTTCACTATGTGGACCCCATGCACCCCTCGTATAAGTCCGGTAAGCCGGGGATCGCGCCAGACTGCGGCATGCAACTGGAACCGGTATATGCTGACGACGGCACCCTTCCCGGGAGAGAAGATGATCGGATAAACGTGCCTCCCGGTGCGGTCAGGATCAATACCGATCGGCAGCAACTTATCGGCGTCAAGATAAGCGGCGTCGAAAAAAAGCCTGTTTCGCAGATGATCCGCGTCACCGGCAGGGTGTCTGTCGATGAAACCAGGGAGTACCGGACCAATGCCACCAATGACGGCTGGATCCAGGACGTTTTTCCTGTTACGGTCGGATCCCTCGTTACGAAAAATCAGCCCCTCGCCACCTATTACAGTCCAGAGTTTCTGTCCGCGGAGCAGGCATACTTCTTTGCTTTGAACACGCTCGACAGATTCATTCAGCAGGACCCCCCCAATGAGGCGCAAATCAAACTTTCGCAGGTAAATGTTCAGCAATACCGCGATACCTTGAAAAACCTCGGCATGGGAGATCCCCAGCTCGACGAACTTGCCAAAACCAGGGAGTTCACCAAGAAGATCCTCATCCCGTCCCCGGTAACCGGTTTTGTTCTGGCGAGGAACGTAACCCCCGGCGAGCGTTATGAAAGAGGAAAGGAACTCTACCGGTTCGCGGACATCAGCCATGTCTGGGTCCTCGCGGACGTGTTCGAGAACGAGGCACAGTATCTGAAGTCCGGGGTAACTGCCAGGGTCTCGGCCCCGAACCTCAGCAAGACATTTTACGCGAAGGTAAGCGATGTCCTGCCCCAGTTCGATGGGGCCTCGAGAACCATGAAGGTCCGCCTCGAAGCGGACAATCCGGGTTTCCTGCTCAGGCCGGACATGTTCGTGGACGTGGAACTGCCCATCAGACTGCCTCCGGCCATCTCCGTGCCGATGGAGGCAGTCCTCGATTCCGGCCTCCGCAAGACGGTCTTCGTGGATCTCGGTAACGGCTACTTCGAGCCGCGCAAAGTGGAGACGGGATGGCGGTTCAACGAGCGTGTTGAAATCACGAAGGGGCTTGCGCCGGGCGAGCGTATCGTTGTGTCGGGCAATTTCCTGATCGACTCGGAAAGCAGGATGAAGGCGACCGCGGCGGCATCCGAACCAACGGCAATCGATCCGAGCTGCGGACATCGGGTTGCCAGGAATGCCGCCATGGTCGCGGACCGTACCGTGACCAGGAACAGCAAGACCTATTATTTCTGCTCTGAGGAATGCAAGCACCGGTTCGAAAGAGATCCTGTCCACGCCCAGGCACAGCCGGTCGAAACCAGGGGCGGCGGATCCGCATCCAGGGACATTTCCCACCATGATTAATCGCATCATCGATTTTTCCGTCAAAAACAGACTTTTCGTGATCCTCGTCGTCATCCTTGCAGCGATCGCCGGATGGTGGTCCCTGAAGAGCGTGCCGCTCGACGCCCTGCCGGACCTGAGCGATACGCAGGTCATCATTTACTCGCGTTGGGACCGCAGCCCCGACACCATGGAGGACCAGGTCACCTATCCCATTGTGACGGCCATGGTCGGCGCGCCGGGCGTCAAGGCGGTGCGCGGATTCTCCGATTTCGGCTACTCCTTTGTTTATGTCATCTTCGAGGACGGCACCGACATCTACTGGGCCCGCAGCAGGACCCTTGAATACCTTTCGGGCGTTCTCGCGCGTCTGCCGGCTGGTGTCTCGACCGAGTTGGGTCCGGACGCTACAGGCCTGGGATGGATCTATCAGTATGTTCTGATTGACGAATCCGGCAGGCACACCCTTGCGGACCTGCGCTCCTATCAGGACTGGTATCTCCGTTACTACCTGAAGTCCGTGCCCGGTGTCGCGGAAGTGGCGCCCATCGGCGGGTTTACCCGGCAGTATCAGGTGAACCTCGACCCGAACCGCCTCCAGGCGTACGGTCTCTCGATCAAACGGGTGACAGAAGCGGTTCGCGAGGGGAACGACGATGTGGGGGGCAGACTGCTCGAATTCGGCGGCACGGAGTATATGGTTCGCGGCCGGGGGTATGCCCGCTCGATCGGAGATTTCGAAAATATCGTACTGACGGCCAGCGAGACCGGCACGCCCATCCGAGTCAGGGACGTCGGGCAGGTGGTCATGGGGCCGGACATCCGGCGGGGCGTATCCGATCTTGACGGGACCGGAGATGTCGTCTCGGGCATCATCGTCATGCGGCAGGGCCAGAACGCGATGGAGGTGATCCGCCGCGTCAAACAGAAGCTCAAGGAGATCGAGCCGGGCCTGCCCACCGGCGTCAAGATCGTGCCGATATACGACCGCTCGGACCTGATCCAGCGATCGATCGACAACCTGAATTCAACGCTGGTGGAGATCGTTCTCACCGTTGTTTTCATTATTTTCCTGTTTCTCTGGCACGTACCCAGCGCACTGATCCCTATTATCACGATACCCGTTGCTCTTCTTATTTCCTTTCTTCCCTTTCGCATGCTGGGCATCACAGCGAATATCATGTCCCTCTGCGGCATCGCGATCGCCATGGGCGAACTTGCCGACGCCGCGATCGTCGTCGTGGAACAGACCCATAAGAAACTGGAGGCGTGGCAGCGTACCGACCGCAAGGAGGATTATCGCGCCGTCGTCGTCAGCGCTATTAAGGAAGTGGCGGGCCCAAGCTTCTACACCCTGCTGGTCATCGGTGTTTCATTCCTCCCGATCCTGGCGCTGGAAGCCCAGGAAGGCCGGTTGTTCAAACCGCTGGCCTATACCAAAACCTTCGTCATGGTCATTGCCGCGTTCCTGGCCATAACCCTCGACCCCGCCTTGCGGGTAATGTTTACGAGGCTTGAGAATTTCAATTTCCGGCCCCGCTGGCTCTCCCGGGCAACGAACGCCGTGCTGGTAGGCACGATCCGGCCCGAGGAAAAACATCCGGTAAGCCGTCTGCTGACGCGGTTCTATGAACCAGCGGCTTCCTGGGCGCTCAACCGGAAGGGAGTTGTTCTTGCGGGTGCGGCCATTCTCATGCTTGTTACGGTGCCCGTGTTCATGAAGCTCGGGTCCGAGTTCATGCCGCCGCTTGAGGAAGGATCGCTGCTCTATATGCCCTCCACCATGCCCGGCATCTCCATCACCGAGGCGCAGAAATTGCTTCAGGTCACCGACCGGATCATCAAGCAGTTTCCCGAAGTGGACCGCGTTCTCGGCAAGGCAGGACGCGCCGAGACCTCCACCGACCCTGCGCCGTTATCCATGATCGAGACGGTGATCATCCTGAAGCCGCGGTCCGAGTGGCGGCGGGTCGAGACGTGGTATTCCTGGATGCCGGAATGGATCAAACCCGTGTTCCGCCCCCTGACCTCCGACCGCATTTCCGAGGAGACCCTGGTCAGTCAGATGGACACCGCGCTTAAAATCCCGGGTGTATCGAACGCCTGGACAATGCCGATCAGGGGCCGGATCGATATGCTGACAACCGGCATGCGAACGCCCGTGGGGCTTAAAATATCGGGCTCCGACCTGAACGCGATCGAACAGATCGGCACAGAAGTCGAGTCGGTCCTCTCGGAGGTGAGAGGGACGCGCAGTGTTTTCGCGGAGCGCGCAGGAGGCGGTTATTTTCTCGATTTCACCTGGAACCGCGAGGCCCTCGGCCGGTATGGGCTGAGTCTCGGCGAGGCGCAGGGGGCCATTCAGACCGCCATCGGGGGAGAAAAAATTACGACCGCGATTCAGGGAAGGGAGCGGTATTCCGTGAACGTGCGCTATAAACGTGATTTTCGTTCCGATTTCGGGGCACTGGGCCGCGTCCTCGTTCCCGCGAGCGACGGAACGCGACAGCTGCCCCTGTCGCAGCTTGCCACGATAGAGACGGTCAACGGTCCCTCCATGATTCGCGACGAAGACGGTCTGCTGACAGGCTATGTGTACGTAGATATCGCCGACCGTGATCCCGAAAGCTACATCGAGGAAGCGGGGCGCCTCCTTCGTGAGCGGGTGGAGCTTCCTCCCGGTTTTGCCGTTTCCTGGAGCGGCCAATATGAGGCCATGCAGCGAGTCAGGCAGCGCCTCGCTGTTGTGGTCCCGGTGACGCTGTTGATCATTGTTCTGCTCATCTACCTCAACACTCGTTCCATGACCAGGACGGCGATTGTCCTCCTGGCGGTGCCCTTTTCCGCAATTGGCGCTGTGTGGCTCTTGTATGTTCTGGGGTATAACATGAGCATTGGTGTGTGGGTCGGACTCATTGCGTTGCTCGGTGTGGATGCTGAGACGGGAGTGTTCATGCTCCTTTATCTCGATCTTGCCTATGATCAGGCGAAGCGTGAGGGCCGACTGCGCTCCCGGTCGGATCTGCGTCAGGCGGTCCTGGAAGGCGCGGTGAAGCGACTGCGGCCCAAGTTCATGACCGTGGCCACGACGGCTGTCGGCCTCATCCCGATAATGTGGTCTATGGGAACCGGGGCCGACACGATGAAACGGATTGCAGCGCCGCTCATCGGCGGCATTTTCACATCGTTCCTGCTGGAGTTGCTGATATATCCAGTGGTCTACGAACTGTGGAAATGGCACCGCGAGGTCAAAAAACAGGTTGCTGCTTGATGCCGGTTAAAACCGGTCGCGGGGGAAAAGTGTCACCATGATCCGATCAGAGCTTCAAAAACCGTGCAGCATGAACGTCCGCTCGCTACCCCTCATTTTCGCCTGTGCCGTTGCACTCCTGGGGCTGCTGCCGCTTCGGGCCGGCGCCGCGGAACAAAGGCTTTTGCGCACCGGGGATGTGCCCCCGTCCATAACCCTTGCCGGTATGCAGGGATCCACTATCACCATTCCCGACGATGTCGCAGGAAAGGTGGCGATCATTCATTTCTGGGCGGATACGTGCGGTTCTTGCCGCGAGGAAATGCCGGCCATTGAATCGTTGTACAACCGGTATAAAAAAAAGGGACTGGTCGTCTTGGCGATTAATGTGGGACAAACGAAAATGCATATCAAGGAATTCGTAGACTCCCTGCATCTGACATACCCTGTTCTTTACGGCGACAGCATGGCCGTTACGCAATACCAGGTCGTCGGGTTGCCACGGACCTTCATTCTTGACCGGAGCGGCAAAATCAAATACAAAATTATCGGAGAGGCGACAGAGGAAATGTTGAAGAAACTTCTTCTCTTTGTGCTGTAAACGGCGCCATCGACGGGTCATTCGCTCCTGCCTGTGCCAGAAAACCGTTGACTTTGGCATGCCTGTGCTGTATTTTACCTACAATTACATAGCATGAGCTGGGGGAGCCTTCGGGCTGAGAGTCCTTGTACGGACGACCCTTAGAACCTGATCCGGGTAGTTCCGGCGTAGGGAAGGCGAATAACGAACCATCATTAAAAGCCCTTCCAGCCGCATCTTTGGATGCGGCTTTTTTTTGTTTTTGACCCATCGGAGAAAAAACGCATGAACATCACGCTGAACGGGGAAAAACGGGCTGTTCCTGACGGACTTACAGTCCGGGGGCTTCTGGAGCATCTGACGATCCAGACGGAGAAGGTGGCTGTTGAGCGGAACCTTGAGATCGTGAAGAAGGCTGCCTATGATGCGACCGCGCTGCAAGAAGGGGACAGCCTTGAAGTGGTCAGCTTTATGGCGGGCGGGGCTTTTGATTGCGGATTTCGGATTTCGGATTGCGGATTAAAATCAAAAGATACAGTCGAGGAGTGTTTGCTCTATGATTAACGACAAGCTGATTATTGCCGGCATTGAATTCAAATCCCGGCTCTGGGTCGGCTACGGGGAAGTATAAGGATTTCGCAGAAACGAAGAAGGCCATCGAGATGTCGGGGACCGATGTGGTCACGGTATCGGTCCGGCGGGTGAATATCATCGACAAGAGCAAGGAGAACCTGCTCGATTACATTGATCCGAAAAAGTACAAGATCCTGCCGAACACGGCGGGCTGCTATACCGCAAAGGATGCGATCCGGACGGCCATGCTCGCGGCTGAAGCGGGCATCACGAAGCTCGTGAAGCTCGAGGTGATCGGCGACGAAAAGACCCTGTTCCCGGACAACGAAGCCACGCTCGAAGCGGCGAAGGTGCTGGTGAAAGAGGGACTGATCGTGCTGCCCTACGTCAGCGACGACCCGATCATGGCCAAGAAGCTTGTGGATATCGGCTGCCCTGCGGTCATGCCGCTTGCCGCGCCGATCGGCTCCGGTCTCGGCATCAGGAACCCCTACAATATCAGGATCATCATGGAGACCGTGAAGGTGCCGATCATCGTTGATGCCGGCGTCGGCACGGCCTCGGATGTGGCCCTTGCCATGGAACTGGGCTGCGATGCTGTGCTTTTGAATACCGCCATTGCCGGCGCAAAAGACCCGATTGCCATGGCCGAGGCCATGAAGTACGGCGTGCTCGCGCGGCAGGCTCGCTTACAAGGCGGGCAGGATACCGAAGAAGCTCTATGCCACGGCAAGCAGCCCGATCGAAGGGATGATCGGAAGCTGAGAGAAGCTGGAACCAGCTTTGCCACGAAGGCACGAAGGCACGAAGAAAAGTCTGGAAAGGCGTTTCCTTCTTTCTTAGGTGTTAATTTTAAGATCTTCTTAGTGACTTCGTGCCTTCGTGGCAAAAGAATTTTGTATTTTTTGTGTAGGAGATTTCTTTGCCTGTTGACTTCAAACTTTATCTCATCACCGACCGGAAGCAGACGAAGCTGCCGCTTCCCGAGGCTGTCCGTCTGGCCTTGCAGGGCGGGGTTCGGGCCATCCAACTCCGTGAAAAGGATCTTCCTGTTCGGGAGCTTCTTGGCCCTTGCGCAGGAACTGCGAGTAATTACCAGGGAATTCGGGGCAAAGCTCTTCATCAATGACCGGGTTGATGTCGCAGTTGCTGTCGACGCCGATGGGGTGCACCTGGGCCATCAGAGCATGCCCCGTAGACGCGGTAAGAAAGATCGTGGGCAGCGGTATGCTGATCGGAGTTTCAACCCATTCCGTTCAAGAGGCAAAGGCATGCTGAAGCAGGGGTGCTGATTTTATTACTTTGGACCTGTTTTTTTTACGCCGTCAAAAGCTCAATATTGGTGCTGCGGTGGGATTGGAATATCTTAAAAAAGTAAAAAACAACGTTAATATCCCTATTTATGCTCTTGGTGGGATAAAAAGTGGGAATGTATTGCAGGTTTTAGCGGTACGGAGCAGACGGGGTTTCGTATGATATCAGCTATCTTTGGCGCCGATGATATCAACAGCGGCAGCCCAAAAGATCATGAAGGGCATACATACCATGGATATAATGGCCTGCGCTTCTTGTTCTGCGAGATAGAAAAAGATAATTCACGAGGAATCCTGCATGCGAGGTGTATTATGACACAGATTCTTGAAGCAAGAAAAGGCAACATCACTCCCGAGATGGAGGCGGTTGCCCGGGCCGAAGGTGTCAGTCTGTCGACCATGTGCTCGAAGGAGTGGCGAACGGCACGATCGTCATCACGCGGAATGCAGCGCCATACCTCCATCACGCCGCTCGGCATCGGCAAGGGGCTCCGGACCAAGATCAACGCGAACATCGGCACCTCCAAGGACCGCATGTCCATCGAGGACGAGATCGAGAAGCTCAAGGCCGCGGTGGCGGCCGGAGCCGATGCGGTCATGGACCTCTCGACGGGCGGGCCGATCATCGGGATCCGCAAGGAGATCCTGAAGCACTCCACGGTTTCCATCGGCACGGTGCCGATCTACCAGGCAGCGGTCGAGACCGTCGAGCAAGGGCAAGCCCATCGTCCAGATGGACCCGGAGACGCTGTTCCGCGTGATCGAGGAACAGGCGGAAGAGGGCGTTGATTTCGTGACCGTGCACTGCGGCGTCACGCATGTCGAGCATCGAGCGGCTGAAGCGGCAGGGCAGGATCATGGACGTGGTGAGCCGGGGCGGCGCGTTCCATCTCGAATGGATCATCTATAACGAAGCGGAAAACCCGCTCTATACGCAGTACGACCGGCTGATCGAGATCGCGAAGAAGTACGACATGACGCTCTCCCTGGGCGACGGCATGCGGCCGGGCTGTCTTGCCGACGCCACGGACCGGGCGCAGATCGAGGAACTGATCACGCTGGGCGAACTGCGGGACCATGGCGCACGAGGCGGGCGTGCAGGTGATGATCGAAGGCCCGGGCCATGTGCCGATCAACCAGGTCGAGACGAACATCAAGATCCAGAAGGAGCTCTGCAAGGGCGCGCCCTTTTATGTGCTCGGCCCGCTCGTGACCGATGTCGCGCCGGGATACGACCATATCACCTCGGCCATCGGCGGCGCGATTGCCGGCGCAGCCGGCGCGGATTTCCTCTGCTATGTCACGCCGTCGGAGCATCTGCGGCTGCCGGACCTGGAGGATGTGCGCGAGGGCGTGATCGCTTCCCGGATCGCGGCCCATGCGGCGGACATCGCCAAGGGCGTGAAGGGCGCCATGGACTGGGACAAGGAAATGGCCCGCCGGCGCAAGGCGCTCGACTGGAAAGGCCAGATCGAACTTTCGATCAATCCCGAGCGGGCGCGCAAACTGCGCGAATCGAGCATGCCCAAGGAGTCCGACGTCTGCACCATGTGCGGCGAGTTCTGCTCCATGAAGGGCGTGAGCGCGTATCTTAAGAAGAAATGATTCTATTCCGGATTTCGGATTGCGGATTGCGGATTTAGGAATGGGTGAACATAATGCTAAATAAACAGCGGAATCGGTCACTAAAAATATCCTCTCCCCTCGTGGAAGAGGGTAGGGTGAGGGGTGCTTTCTGGGGCGGAACAAGATTTAATTCGTTCAACAGGGTACTTTTTTTCAGCGCAACTCTGCTCTGCCTTCCTTTCTTTGCTTCTGCAGCAGAGCCCGCGGTCCAACCGCTGCCCGAGATAGTCCTTTCCCCGGCCAGTCCTGGTCCGGGCGACATCATGATCGTTACGGTCAGGGGAATGAACGGCCCTGTTGACGGCAATTTCAACGGCAGAAAAATCTATTTCAATCCTTCCCAGGATGCTTTTCGGGCGGTTGTCGGCATCGATCTCTTTACCGAGCCGGGTTCCTATACGCTGGAGATTGCGGGCGTGGGGAGCACTGAGCACCGCGCCATCGTGGTGCGGAAGAAGGAATATCCTGTACAGCACCTGAAACTCCCGAAGGACATGGTCGAGCTTTCGCCCGAGAACGAGGCGCGGGTGGAACGGGAGCTGAAACTGACGAACTCGATCTGGCCGAACGAGACGGGCCGCGTCTGGGACGGCGGATTCATGAATCCGCGCGAAGGAAAGATCGCTACCATCTTCGGCGTGCGCAGATTCATGAACAAGATCCCCAAGAACCCCCATACGGGCGTTGATGTTGAGGCAGAGGAAGGCGATCCGGTGCATGCGCCGAACAACGGCGTTGTTGCGCTCGTCGATGACCTGTTTTACTCCGGCAATTCGGTGGTGCTGGACCACGGCCAGGGGATCTATACCATGTTCTTCCATCTTTCGAAGGTGCTGGTGACGCCAGGGCAGCAGGTCAAAAAGGGCGACGTCATCGCCCTGGTAGGTTCCACCGGCCGGTCCACGGGCGCTCATCTGCACTGGGGCGTGCGTATGCAGGGTGCGCGCGTTGACCCGCTGGAATTGATCAAGCTGGATCTGAATGAAGGGGCAGGGACACAGCGTACCGGTTCCGCGCGGTAACGTTTTATTACTTCCTCATCGTATCGATGAAAAAAGTCCTCTCCATAGCCGGTTCCGATCCTTCCTCCGGCGCAGGCATCCAGGTTGACCTGAAGATCTTTCAGGAGCTCGGCGCCTACGGCATGGCAATCCCGGCCGCGCTCACGGTCCAGAACAGCAGGGGAGTTGCGGCAGTAGAGCCGGTGTCGTCATCCCTGCTTGCGAAGCAGATCGAGTGTCTTCTTTCCGACATCAGGCCTGACGCGATCAAGACCGGCATGCTGCTGACAAAACAGAATGTCGTTGCCGTGGCACGGGCCGTGCGAAAATACAAGATCAGGAACCTGGTGATCGATCCCGTGCTCCGGTCCAGTTCCGGCAAAGTGCTGCTGCAGTCTGCGGCAATCCCTTCGTTGAAAAAGGAGCTCTTCCCGCTGGCCCGGATCATCACGCCGAACATCCCCGAGGCTGAAATGCTTACCGGCATTGCTATTACGTCGGACCAGGACATGGATTTTGCCGCGGGCATGCTGCTCGACATGGGGCCTGCCTATGTTCTGATCAAAGGCGGACATTTGCAGGGCGCGGCAGTTGATACGCTTTATGGGGGAAAGACCGTGCTGAGCTTTTCCACAGAGAGGAGAAAAGGCGATTTTCACGGCACGGGGTGCGTACTTTCTGCCGCCGTAACCGTGTTCATAGCTCAGGGATTGCCTGTGGAAAAGGCTGTGGAAAAGGCCAAACAACGTGTGGACAGGATGTTGAAAACCGCGAAGCCGATCGGGAAGAGTAAAACCGCTAAATATTTTTTTTTCTGAATCATTCACTGCTTCGGACCTAAATCCGCTTCGAGCTCCCGCTGTTACCCATCATCCTCTTCGTCGTGCCTGCCTGAATTTAAACGTTATGCGCTCATAGCCGATACCCTGTTCCTGCCGCCTTGCTTGGACTGATAGAGCGCAGAATCGGCGAGTCTCACCAGGGTATCGATGCTCTCTGCAGGCGCACAGCACCCGGCCACACCAAGGCTTATGGAAAGGCTGATCTGTTCATTCTTCGCAACGGGCAGCTCAACCCCGGACACCGCCAGACGGATCTTTTCCGCGAGCAATTTTGCTCCGTTGAGCGTTGTTTCCGGCAGAATGATCATGAACTCGTCGCCGCCATAGCGTCCCAGGATGTCCGTTTTGCGGAGCATAGTTTTGAGCGCTTCCGATACAGCCTGAAGGGCCGCATCGCCCGCGGCATGACCGTAAGTATCATTGATGGGCTTGAACTTGTCAACATCGCACAGGATGAGCGAAAGGTCCGTATTATAGCGCTGCGCGCGTTCGATCTCATAATAGAGCGTCTCGGTGAGCGCCCGCCTGTTGCAGAGGCCGGTGAGACTGTCGGTCGTGGACAGATGGTTCAGGTTCTCGATCAGCTGCTTCTTTTCTGCTTCCGATTTTTTACGGTCCGTGATGTCCCTGGTGTATTCGACGACGTGCGTCACGTTCCTCTGCTGGTCCAGAATGGGGTACGTGTAGATCTCGATCCATATCTCTGTCCCGTTGGCTTGCCGTACCTGTTTTTCCTTGGCGCAGGGGTCCTTGGACTGAAAGGTTTTCGCGATTACACAGTCGTCACAAACGCTGTCCCTGCCATGGAGCGCCTCATAGCATTTTTTGCCGAGAAGGTCCTTTGCCGGCAGGTTCTTTATCCGGGAAAAAGCATCGTTGAATTTTACGATCCGGTAATCACGGTTCACGATGCTAAAGGGATCGTGGAAACTATCGAAAATGGTGCTGAGGAAGCTTTCGGACCGATACAGTTCCTCTTCCGTCCGCATGCGGTCGATGATCTCATTGTGAAGGAGCTCGTTGACCGACTGCAGCTCATCGGTCCGGTCCGCAACCTCCTGTTCGAGCCGTTCGCGATTAAAATGCAGATCCGTATGCATTTTTCTCCGGTCGGAACGATCGCGCATCCACGTGATGACAAGGACGTAGACGACGATTCCGGCGATAAGGAGCAGCCGGGAAAGGAGCTCTCGCCACGACCCGTTGAACAGCACAAGGTCCGTGAACATGCCCTGGCGCAGGATGAAGGCATGGATAGCCGAGTCCGCGACCCAGAGGGCAAGAGCGGCAATAGCTGAGAAGGCCATCGTTTTTTGAATATCATTCATAATGTCGGCTTAAATTGCATTTTTAATTGTCTTGACCTTTTTTATTTGCAATAGATATGCCTAATTAAATTTAAGCAATATCAATGACTTGGTGATAGACTTTCATCTTTTGTAGGTAGTCCATTACCCAAGCGTGGTGTATTTTTGACACATGCCCAATGTTACGATAATACTAGCACTATCTGGTTTTGAATGTTGTGCAGCCACTCCCTTTAGCAACAGCTTTCAGTGCAGGCCACTGCACAATATCGCGTCATTCTGAACGCTTCATCCTTTCTCACGCGTAAACCGATCCTTTGTGATACAGCTCGTTGTATCTGTTTTCGCCTTGCTTTTTTACAATAACTGTATTATCTTGTCGCAGTTCAACTCAATCTATCTCATACCGGAACTGCGTCTCAGTATGCCTGATAAAGTATATCCATTCAAAGGAACGCTCAAATCCCTCGGACTCGTTTTCGGCGATATCGGCACGAGCCCTATTTACACGCTGACGGTGATCTTCCTGCTCCTGAAGCCGACGGCGCTCAACGTCATTGGTGTGCTGTCCCTGATCGTCTGGACGCTCATCCTGCTGGTCACCGTGCAGTATGCCTGGCTCGCCATGAGTCTGGGCAAACGCGGCGAGGGCGGGACTATCGTGCTCCGGGAACTCCTGGTGCCTCTCTTGAAGTCGAGTCGATCTATCACCGTCGTAACGCTCCTGTCATTCATCGGCATATCGCTTATCATCGGCGACGGCGTCATTACGCCAGCTATCAGTATCCTGAGCGCTGTCGAAGGCATCCTCCTGATCCCCGGCTTTGAAAGAACTGCCCAGACTTCGCTTATCGTCATTGCTAGCGCCATTGCGTTCATCCTGTTCTCCTTTCAAAAGAAGGGCACCGAGAAGGTCGCCGGAGTGTTCGGGCCGATGATGCTACTGTGGTTCATCGCGCTCACGGTCTTCGGAATCATGTCCATTTTTCAGGTGCCTTCCGTGGTCAAGGCGGTGAATCCGGTTTATGCTTTCCGGTTTCTGTACCACAACGGTCTCGCCGGGTTCTTTATCCTGTCCGAGGTCATTCTCTGCGCCACCGGCGGCGAAGCGCTCTATGCGGATATGGGCCACCTCGGAAGAGAACCGATCGTCAAGTCGTGGTACTTCGTGTTCTGCGCCCTGGTGCTGAACTACCTGGGCCAGGGTGCCTTTCTCATCCAGCACCCCGACGCAAAGAACGTGCTCTTTGAAATGGTCTTCTATCAGGCGCAGTTCCTGTATATTCCCTTCCTGCTCCTGTCGGTCATGGCGACGGTCATCGCCTCGCAGGCCATGATCAGCGGCATGTTCTCGATCGTGTACCAGGGCATCACCACGAGGATCATGCCCATGTTCAAGGTTGACTATACGTCCATGGAGCGCCAGTCCCAGATCTATATCGGTTTTGTGAACTGGTTCCTGCTTCTGGCGGTCATTTTCATCATGGTAGAGTTCCGGGAATCGGCCAATCTTGCCGCTGCCTACGGCCTTGCGGTGACGGGCACCATGACGCTCACCGGTATTTTCATGACCTGGATATTCCATCTCAAGCGAAACCACGGCCGCACGGCGCTGTCGCTGCTGGTGACCCTGGTCTCCTTTACCTTCCTGGTATCGAACACCTACAAGATACCGCACGGGGGATACTGGTCCATCATTATCGCCGCCATTCCTTTTTCGATCATCATGCTGTATCGGACAGGCCAGCGCAAGCTGTATTGGGCGCTCCAACCGCTGCCGCTGGATGTTTTCCTGCTGTCCTATAATCAGATATACAAGGCAGTGAACAAGATCAGCGGCACGGCATTGTTCTTTGCCAGGGATGCCAGAGAAATACCTCCCTATATGGTCCATACCATGTTCAAGAACAATATCATCTATCAGGACAACGTCATTATTTCTATTGTCAAACGCGAGGACCCCTTCGGAGTTGCGGGCTTTTTCAGGGAAGATCTCGCCGACGGTCTCCGGTGGTTCGAGATCCAGGTTGGATACATGGAAGTTCCGGACGTGGAAGTGATCCTGCGCGAAGCGGGGATCAGCGAAAAGACCATCTTTTACGGCGTCGAGGACATCATCCCGACGAACCTGGTCTGGCAGATCTTTTCAGTCATCAAACGCCTGACCCCCAATCTTGTCCAGTTCTACAAGCTGCCCGCCAATAAGCTGCACGGCGTAGTGACGCGTGTGGAAATGTAGCCACACGCCTTCTCCCGGTATCCTGTGAGGTGCAGAGTGTAGAGCTTCGATTTGATCGGAAAAACAGGCGTTTACGGCAAGCGCCTTCTCCGGTGCGTTCACACGGAAAAACGAAGCCGCCGCTAGAGGACTCAACATCATGCGGGATATGAGCAAGTCTGATTGGTTGTATCGTTACAAAAAAAAGGTCATTATCGGGATCATCAGCGTGATCTCGTTGTCCATTATTCTCACCATGTTCTTCATCGCCCGTACGCTCAGGGACCATCTCCTTGCCGAAAGCAAAACGAATACGCTTGAAGTGAGCGATGTCATCGAGTCGAGCCTGCGCAGCCTGATGCTGGTCCGGAACTCGCAAAGCATCCAGGAATCCCTTGAGGTGATCGGCAAAAGCGACTCCTCCATTGTTCAAGCATTCATCCTCGACAAAACAGGCAGGGTCGCTTATTCCTCGAACCAGAGCGAGATCGGCACGGTCATTGACCGGTTCGCCGACGATTCCTGCAAGGGATGCCATACCGGCCCGGTGATTGTCCCGCGGGAAACCACCATGATCATCAAGGTGCGGGACCAGGATGTGCTGAGGAACGTCAATATTATCTATAATGACAAGCACTGCCATGCCTGCCATGCCGTATCCGACAGGATCAACGGCAAACTGATCATCGACCGGTCCATCCAGCCGACCTACGCCCTGATCACGCATGTTGAGCTCATGATAATGCTTTCGGGAGGGCTGTGCCTCATCGTTCTTATCCCGCTGCTGTCGAAGCTGCTTTCCCGCGGGGTCGATACCTACATCAAAGAGATCCTTGTCCGGTCAACGGAACTGTCCATGCTGTACATGATGGTGGAGCGCCTGAGCAAGACCATCGAGATGGAGGAACTCAAGCATATTATCGTGACTACGATCAGCGAGATATTCAATGCTGATGAAATCACGATTATTCTTCCCCGTGAGGGCCGGGACTACACCAGCGTGGTCTGGAGAAAAAAAGAGAACAGGATAGATCGCGGCTTTGCCCCGGCGATGATCCTGATCGTGAAGTCGTTCTTGCCTGGCTCCGGGGCGAACACTCCGAGATCACCATGTCACCCGACAAGAAGACCGTATCAATGCCGGTAAGCAAAGGAGAGAACCATCTTTCGCTTATCATCATTAAAAAGGCAGACGGAATCGTCAATGACCTCGGGCTGAACCTGGTCAAGGCCATGAGCGCGCATATTGCCGCTGCTTTTGAAAACGCGGCGCTCTATCTTATCGCGATCACCGACGAGCTTACGGGACTGTATACGCAGAGACATTTCCATACGATGATCGAAAAAAAGTTCGACCTCTATACCAGATACGGAGAAAAGCTGACGCTTTTGATGGTCGATGTCGACAATTTTAAAAATATTAACGATACGTATGGCCACCCCGCGGGAGACCGCGTACTGCAGGATATTGCCCGGTGCGTTACCCATTCCATACGGGACCAGGACTTTGCCTTCAGATATGGCGGTGAAGAGTTCTCCGTTATCCTGCCCGCAACGGATACGAATGCGGGAAAATTTGTGGCTGAACGGATCCGCGAGCTCATACAAAATACGGTCTTTGCCGCCGGGGAAGCAAGTGTCGCAATGACGGTGAGCATCGGCGTGGCGTCCTGTCCCGCCAATGCGGTGTCGGTCCGGACGCTTGTGGTCGAGGCCGACAATGCGCTGTACAGCGCAAAGAGATCGGGGAAGAATAAAGTGGCGCTGAGCAGGACGGAGCCCTCCGGCGGGACAACTACAGGATCTTTGCGCGGCAGTAGTTGATGAAAGAAGTGAAAAGGTTACGGTATGCGGGAACGCCGCTCAAATTAGAGCGGCAATTTTTTTGCCTCTTCGATGACTTCATGAGGCTCGGCACCGCTCAGGGACTGGAGCTTGTCACTGAATTTTTCGAGCCGTTTGTCCGCTTCGTCATACCGTGCTTTCGTATTGGTCAGGTGTTTTCCCACCAGTTGGAACTCATCCTGGAATTTTTTGAAATCTCCGGAAAGCCTGGCCAGGTTCTTCAGGATGTCCTGCGCCTGCGCCTCGATATGCAGCCCCTTGAGGCCGAGCAGGATGGTCTGCAGGTAGGCATAGAAGCTGTTCGGTGAGACCGGTATCACCCGCTTTGCAAAGGCGTAGTTCAGGAGCGCCTTGTCCGTATCCACGGCCTCGTCCTTGATGATCAGCTCGTAATACACGTTCTCCGCAGGGATGTACATGAGCGCAAAATCGAAGGTCCCTTCGTCGGGCAGGATGTATTTCCCGGAGATGGCGTCGACATGTTTTTTTACATCGCCGATGAACTTCTTCTTGGCGATCTTTCGCTCTTCCTCGGTCGCTGTCTCGACAACGCGCTTGAAGTTCTCGAGCGGGAACTTCGCGTCCACGGGTACGAGGCTCTGGCCGACCCTGATCACCGCATCCACGGCCTCGCCGCTCTTGAACCGGTGCTGCAGCGTGTAGTGCGCTGGCGGAAAGATCTGCGCCAGCAGGTCGCCGAGGAACAGTTCGCCGAGCCCTCCGCGCAGCTTGGGCGAGCGCAGGATCTCCTGCAGGCTCGCGATGTCCTTGCCCACATCAAAGACCTTTTTCGTGGCCTCGCTCAAACTGCCGAGCCCCTTGCTCACTTCCTGCACCACGCGGGCGGCATTGTCCAGCCTGCTGTTCAGGTCGCCCGTTGACTTCTGGAGCTGCTGGGCCACGTTGTTCAGCTGCGTGTTCACCTGGAGGTTGATCTGACCGAGCTGATGATTCACCGAGTCCTGGTTCTTGAGCATGGCATCGGTCAATTGGCCGCGAAGAGACTGCACTTCCTGCTGCATGAGGCTGATCGACGGGTCCGCGGTCTTCGTCCGGGACTGGAGTACCAGCCAGAGGAGGATGAGGACGACGGCGGCGAGGAGTATAAGTATGGCGATTTGCATGATAAATAGTTTACATCCGAAAGCTGAATTGATGGCATTATAGCATCAGTAGTAAGTGAAGTCAAAATTAACACTGAATCTTCATAATAAAAACAGCTGAATTACAAATGTGCAGGAAACATAAATTAAGCGCTCGAACTGAAATTCGGGGGGCAATGAGAAAAGTGCGGGGTATAACTAGTCGCTAGACGGACTATCGTTAATGATCTGCTCCGCTGGTTGTTCTCTAAACACGGATCGGCAGAATCACAACGGGAATTCCCTCGCTGCAAAATCGCCTTTGAACGGCGAAAATTGTGTAATTGTGGAACACTCCGGAAAAAAACGTGGTCTTCGGGAACACCAGCTGTCCTCCGAAGAAGATCGCGTTCGGGAAGCGCTCCAGAATCTCCGGGGTGACGCGCGCAATTTCGTCGACCACGTCCGTGCCGAACGACGAATAGGCCGCGGCATAATAGCCGTGGCACCGCATGTAGTTGACATACCGGTCCAGGTCCTTCTTCACTTCGGCCTCTTTGCGGGCGACCTCCTCTGAACCCCGAAACGTATCCGCGTCTACAACGCCTACCTGAATAAATACAAAGTTTCTGAACGTGCCGCCGAAGAGCCGGATGATGCTGAAGAGCGTGTGCAGCCCCAGGCCGTTGAAACCGTTCACCAGCAGAATGGCCGTCTTGCCCCGGGGATCGTACTTGACTTTGTGCTCTTTATCCGATGAACCGGCTGGTTCCGGACCGGAAAGCTCCGCCGCTTTGACCAGTTCATCCAGCCTGCCGAGAAGCTGGAATATACGACGGTAGTGGCGCTTCGTAAGGATTGCGAAGCCGACTATGCCGCCGGTGAGGAGCAGAGTGATCCATCCGCCTTCATGAAACTTGAGGACAGTAACCGAGACCAGAATGAAGAAGGCGAGGGTCATGCCCAACCGTTGACGAAAAGTTTCTTTTCCCACTGCCGCTCCTTCGCGCGGACCCGCCACCAGTGACGCACCATGCCGAGCTGGGACAGAAAAAACGTGATGAACACGTTGATGCTGTACAGGACGACGAGATATTTTACGGAGCCGTTCGTCAGGACCATCGCCACCAGGGCTGCTCCGCCCATCATCATGATCCCCTTCTGCATCACGAGGCGGTCGCTGAGCATGGCGAATTTGGTGGGGAACCAGCGGTCTAGCGCCATATTGGAGAGCACCCGCGGGCCGTCGAGAAACCCGGCCTGGGCCGCGACAAACAGCAGCGCCGCTTCCGAAAGGAGTGTAACGATGACGAAGACGGTCCCCGCCGTGCCCCAGCCCTGCGTCATGGTCTCGAAAAGAACCGCATTCAGGGTTTTCCCGGTCTGCGGGGTGACCCGGTACAGCAGATAGGCAATCATCAGTCCCATTACCATTAAAGCCAGGGACACCGCCATATAGCGCATGGTGCTTTTGCCGGTCACGACCTTCGGTTCACGAAGAATGGGAAGGCCGTTGCTCACCGCCTCGATTCCCGTATACGTTCCCGCACCCATGCTGTAGGCGCGAAGGAGAAGAAAGATCATTCCCATAAGCCCCAGTTCGGCATGAGACCGTTGAACATCGGCCGTTGCTGACGCTATCGAATCTGACAAACTTCCTGCGTTAATGGTTACGGCATAGCCGATGATGAACGCATGGGTGACAGCGAAGATCAGGAAAACGGGCCCCAAGAGGGAGAATTCCTTTACCCCGCGCATGTTCAGAGCGGTCAAAAGCAGGACGCCGAATATCGCGAACATGAACTTGTAGGGCAGCCAGGCAGGCGGCAGGAAACTGAATAATGCGTCCGCCCCGCTTGCCACGGAGATCGCGATCGTGAGGACGTAATCAATGAGGAGCGCGGAACCCGAGATCATGCCGGCGGTCGGCGAGAGCAGTTTGCTCGCGACCGCGTATCCGCCCCCTCCCGTGGGGAAAAGCTCGATGATCTGCGAGTAGCTGGCAGCGATGATGAAGATCGTTGCAACGGACATGAGCGCAACAAAGACGCCGAGATACGGATGGCCCCGAGGGCGAGGAAGGCTTCTTCGGGGCCGTAGCAGGATGAGGACAGTCCGTCGGCGCCGAGGCCGACCCAGGCGAAGAAGGCGATGAGTGGGAGCTTTTTGGTGATCACCGGTTTCCGCTCCTGAGCCATTATAAAATGCTCCTCATCAGGATCATATTTCAGCCGATATCCGACTCCCGGCTCGTTCATTAGAAACCGGGGACGCGCGGGATCCGCTTCAAGCTTATGCCTCAGCTGGGTCATATATACACGCAGATACTGCACCTCGTTCACATGGGCCGGCCCCCAGACCTCTGTCAAGAGCTGGTTGTGCGTGATCACCTTGCCTGCATGGCGGACCAGCACCGTCAGCAGTTTATATTCGATCGGAGTAAGATGCACTTCCTTGTCATCGAGAAATACCTGCCGCTGGGCGAGATCGACCCGAAGATTGTCGACGGTAAAGACCGGCTCTGCTGTGCCGTATTCTGCGCGCAGTATGGCGAAGCGCCACCCGGATCCTCGCCAGAAGCTCACCTGCGTTGAACGGCTTGGTCAGGTAATCATCGGCCCCGGCATCGAGCGCTTTTACTTTGTCCTGCTCCTGTTCCCGGGCTGATATGATGATGATCGGGGTCTGGGTCCATTCGCGCAGCCGGTTGGTCACCTCCAGCCCATCCATATCGGGAAGGCCCAGGTCGAGCAGCACCACGTCGGGATTGCGCGATGGCGCCTGCATCAGCCCTTCATGTGCCGGTCGCCGCCTCGACAAGCCGGTATCCCTGGCTCTGAAGCGTGATCCGCAGAAAACGGCGCATCTGCTGCTCGTCTTCGATCAGTAATATGAGTTCTTTTTCTTCAGGCATGGAAGTACCCGTTTCAAACCGTTGCGAACGTTTAATCGGCTTAAGACCCGATTGGCTACTCTTCTTCCTGCTTCAGCATCGGCGGCAGTCCGGCTGAGGACAAGGTAAAGCGAAAAACCGCTCCGCCGTCCTCGCCGATTCTCAGCCCATATTTTACCGCCGTGAGCTTCGATGATGGTGCGGCAGATTGCCAGCCCGAGGCCCACCCCGCCTGTCGCTCCCCGGCCGCGCACGAATTTTTCGAAAATGTGCTCTTCCTCGCCGGGCGGAATGCCGGGGCCCCGGTCAGCCAAGTTCAACGGTCACGGTATAAAAATCTTCCGATGCCGAAAGTTCCAGGGGAGTGCCCTTCGGGCGTATACTTGATGGCATTGTCGAAGAGATTCATCAAGACCTGCTCGATCAGCAGGCCGTCAAAGGGAATGAGCGGCAGGTTGCCCGGGCAGCTTCAAGGTCAGCGGATGATCATTGAGCCGGTCGCCGAGGCGGTTCAGCACGACGCCGACGATCTCCTCGAGGGACTGCCATTCTTTATTTACCTTGATGGCTCCTGATTCGAGCCGGGTCATATCGAGAACATTTTTGATGATCCGGTTCAGATGGTCCGCCTCCTCCTGAATTGTTTTTACCAGTTCCAGGCGGCTGTCTGTATCGATCCAGGACGTCCTGCTGCAGCAACGTGGTCGCGGCGCCGGTAATGGCCGACAGCGGCGTTCGGAGATCGTGGGATATCGAGCTGAGGAGCGTGTTGCGAAGACTCTCCGTTTCCGCCTTCAGAAGGCGCGCTGAGCCGCTTCACCCAAAAAAGAGCGCTCTATCGCCGTTGCGGTCTGGTTGGCAAATGCCTCGAGATAATGGAATTGCTCGGGATCGAAGCATCGTCCGCTCCGTCTCCGGAAGAATGCCGACCACGCCGACGGCGCCTCCTGAAGAGATGAGAGGCAGATAGAGCGCTTTGGCGCCGGGCAGGGTATCGGTACCGAGGCCGGCAGGCTGGCGGTGTTCGTACACCCATTGAGCAACGCTCAACTCCTGCTCGTCAGGGATGAACGACGAGGGCGCCGTCCACTGCGGGAGCCAGACGGCCCTGGTCATCGGGAATGAGGAGGGCGACCTTGCCGTCGAAAACTTCGCTGATATGCTTCACCGCGATCTCGCTCAGACGTTTTGTTCCCCGCTCGCGGACAAGGTCGCGGCTCAAATTGTACAAAGCCGCTGTCCGGCGTTCGCGCAGCCGCGCCGCTTCAGCCTGCTGCCGAACGCGGAGCGTCAGCCTGCTGATCACGACTGATACAATGAACATTACGGCGAAGGTGATTAAATATCGTGACGTCGCTCACCGCAAAGGTATAATAAGGGGGGACAAAGAAAAAATCGAAGGCTGCGCGTACTGAGCAGCGCGGAAAAGAGCGAAGGCCACATGCCGGTCCGGCTTGCCGTTATCAGGACCCCGAGCAGATACACCATGGCAATGTCGACCTGTTCGAAGTGGGAGAACAGGAATTTCCGCGATCACCGTGCAGGCAGCGACCGTCAGAATGCTCCAGAGCCACTCCCGTTTACGCCAGGCCCGGGGCCGGGCTTCCGGGCCGGCGGTGGACGTGCGGTTCTGCCTCGTCTCCGGTTATTACATAAACATCTATGTCTCCGCTGCCCCGGACGATCTCGTCCAGGGGCGAGCCGAAGATCTTGTCCTTCCAGCGGGAATGGGTCGGCTTGCCCACGATGATTCTTGTCACGTTCTTGCTGCGTGCATAGGTGAGGACTTCTTCGCTCAGCCGCGGGCCGCTCAGGATCACGCTCTCTGCGCCCAGGCTCTCCGCAAGCCGCATGTGGTCGCCGACCTGCTTGAGGTCACTTTCCGACGGCTGCACCCGTGAAGGCGCCTCCACGTGGACCGCGATCCATTCCGCCCTCAGTCCCGCAGCCAGCCTGCGGGCTGCATGGATCAGGCGGACCGAACGGGGATTATGCCCGATGCAGACCAGGATGCGTTCGCCGGCAGGCCAGATCTTCGTGATCCCCTTGTCCTCGCCGGTAGAGCCTGCATCTGCTCGTCGACCCGGTCGGCGGTGCGGCGCAGGGCAAGCTCCCGGAGCGCGATCAGGTTCCCCTTGCGGAAAAAATTCTCGATGGCCGCGGCCGCCAGTTCGGGCATGTATACTTTGCCTTCCTTCAGCCGCTGCAGCAGATCGTCGGGAGGCAGATCGATCAGCTCGATCTCATCGGCCCGGTCGAGGAGAAAATCGGGCACGGTTTCGCGCACGTTGATGCCCGTTATCTGGGCGACCACATCGTTCAGGCTTTCGAGATGCTGGACATTGACGGTGGTATAGACGGAAATACCCGGCGCCGAGCAGCTCATAGATGTCCTGCCAGCGTTTCTTGTGGCGGGAGCCGGGCGCGTTCGTATGGGCAAGTTCGTCGACGAGCAATGATCGCGGGTTTGCGGGTGAGGGCCGTGTCCAGATCGAATTCCTGCAGAACTGTTCCACGGTATTCGATGGTGCGGCGGGGCAGGACCTCCAGGCCTTCGAGGAGCGCTTCGGTTTCTTTTCGGCCGTGGGTCTCGACAAGGCCGACAACGATATCCACGCCTTCCGCGCGTTTCTGACGCGCGGCTTCCAGCATGGCATAGGTCTTTCCCACGCCCGGGCGCCGCACCGAAGAATATCTTGAGTTGCCCTTCGCGGTTTCGTTCGTCTTCCCTGCGCACCTCTGTCAAGAAGCTGATCGGGATCAGGCCTGCGTTCTTCCATTATTGGCTTACTCCTGGAATATTGTCTGACCGTGTCTAATATATTTTCGCATATTTCATGGCGTAATGTAAACTATTTCATTATAAACGAAAACGGCATTAAATTTCCGTTAAAAAACGGGCGTTAAATATAAATATTTCATAAAGAATTTATCATGGTTGAGGATCAGGACGCCATATAGTTCGATTCAACACACAGTAAAGCAATACGACAGATCATATTAGTTTCAGTTATTGCCAGACGATAGTTTATCATCGAGCGCAAGGTTCAGCTCAAGAACATTGACGACTGGTTCACCGATCAAGCCGAGCCAGCGTCCCTGTGTATGCTTTGCGATCAGGACGCGGACGCTGTTTTGATCGAGCCCTCGGGCCTTTGCCACCCGATTCACCTGATATTCCGCCGCAGCCAGACTGATATGCGGGTCGAGGCCGCTGCCCGAAGCCGTGACCAGATCCACCGGTATTTTTGCTGCATTGCCCGGATCAGCTGCGTGCAGGGCTTGAATCCGTGCCTGCACTGCCTTCATGAGGTATGGATTGTTCGGCCCGAGGTTCGATCCTGACGAAGAGCCGCCGTTGTAGGGATAGGGAGTTGTAGCCGACAGTCTTCCCCAGAAATATTTCGGGTCCTCGAACTGCTGGCCGAGAAGCCTGGAGCCGACTGGCTTTGCCGTTCTTCATGATGATGCTGCCGTTTGCCTGATTCGGAAATATCACCTGCGCAATCCCGGTCACGAGCAGGGGATAGATGATGCCCGGTGAGGATCGTGAACAGCAGCAGGGACATGAGCGAAGTTCGTATCATCGTAAACATGGATTCCTCCGTAAACAGTTCAAGTCTTGAACGTTTCCGTATTCAGACAATATGCATCGCCGTTATCAGCATATCGATCAGCTTGATGCCGATAAACGGCACGATCAGCCCGCCGAGGCCGTAAATCAAGGCATTGTTGCGTAAAACCACCGAGGCGCCGAGGGGACGGTACTTCACGCCGCGCAGCGCCAGGGGCACCAGGAAAATGATGATCAGCGCGTTGAAGATCACCGCGGACAGGACCGCGCTCTCCGGCGTGGCGAGCCCCATGATATTAAGCGCTCCGAGCGCCGGATAGATTGAAATGAAAGCCGCCGGCAGGATCGCGAAATATTTCGCCACGTCGTTCGCGATGCTGAAAGTCGTGAGCGTGCCGCGGGTCATCAGAAGCTGCTTCCCGATCTCGACGATCTGGATCAGCTTGGTGGGGTTCGAATCGAGGTCCACGAGATTGCCCGCTTCCTTTGCAGCCTGGGTGCCGGTGTTCATGGCAACGGCCACGTCCGCCTGGGCAAGCGCGGGCGCATCGTTCGTGCCGTCGCCGGTCATGGCAACGAGCCTGCCGCCTTTCTGGTACTCCCGGATCAGCTTGAGCTTTGCTTCGGGCGTCGCCTGGGCCAGAAAATCGTCCACTCCGGCTTCGGCCGCGACCGCCGCCGCGGTAAGCGGATTGTCGCCGGTGATCATGATTGTCTTGATCCCCATCTTCCGCATCTCGGCGAATCGTTCCTTGATGCCGCCTTTCACGATATCGTTCAACCGGATCACGCCGAGCACTTTGGACTTCCTCGGCAACGACAAGCGGCGTAGCGCCCTGTTTCGCGATATCGTCCACGATCGATCCGGACATCGGGCGGGAATGTGCCGCCCTGTTTTTTGACGTACTTTTCCACTGCATCCGCCGCGCCCTTGCGGATCTCCCGTCCGTCGAGATTCACCCCGCTCATGCGGGTCTGGGCAGTAAAAGGAACGAACTCGGCGCCGATGCTGTGAAAGTCCCTTGCCCGGAGTTCATATTTCTCCTTTGCAAGGACGACGATGCTTCGTCCTTCAGGAGTCTCGTCCGCAAGTGAGGCGAGCTGGGCTGCGTCGGCAAGGGTGCCGACGTGCACACCCGCGGCGGGAATGAACTCCGTGGCCTGCCGGTTGCCGAGCGTGATCGTGCCGGTCTTATCGAGGAGCAGCACGTCAACGTCTCCGGCCGCTTCCACGGCCCGGCCCGACATGGCGATCACATTCGCCTGGATCATCCGGTCCATGCCCGCAATGCCGATGGCCGAGAGCAGACCGCCGATCGTGGTCGGGATGAGGCAGACCAGAAGCGCCACGAGCACCGTGATGGTGACCGGCGCTTCCCTGGCCCGCAGCCTTGACGCTGAAGAGGGAATAGGGAAGCAGCGTCACGCATACAAGCAGGAAGATGATCGTCATGCCCGCGAGCAGAATATCGAGGGCGATCTCGTTCGGCGTCTTCTGGCGCTTTGCGCCTTCGACCATGCTGATCATGCGGTCGAGAAACGTCTCGCCGGGACTTGTCGTGATCCGACCACGAGCCAGTCGGACAAAACCGTGGTCCCGCCCGTGACCGCGCTCCGGTCTCCGCCGCTTTCGCGGATCACCGGCGCGCTTTCTCCGGTAACCGCGCTTTCATTCACCGAGGCCACGCCTTCGATGACTTCGCCGTCCATGGGAATGATGTCGCCCGCCTCAACGAGCACGACATCGCCTTTTTTGAGCTGTGAAGAAGCGATCTGCGTGACCGGTGCTGTCAGGCGTCGGGTTTTGACAAGCCGCTTTGCCATCGACATCGCGCCGTGTTTTGCGGAGGGCCTCGGCCTGGGCCTTGCCCCGGCCTTCTGCCATGGATTCGGCGAAATTGGCGAAAAGCACGGTTATCCAGAGCCAGACGGATATCTGCAGAATAAAGGAAGGCGACGCCTCGCCTTTTCCCGTCAGGATTGCGTGGAAAAACAGGAGCGTCGTCAAGAACACTGCCGACTTCCACGACGAACATGACCGGATTCTTGATCTGGTAGACCGGATTCAGTTTTTTGAACGAATCCCAGAATGCTTTTTTTACGATCGCCGGTTCAAAGAGCGATCGCTTTTTCGATTTGCTGCTCATGGTATCTCCTTTAACCACAGAGACCTCAGAGATATTATGTATGTCTTGAAAAACAGTACCCCGTTTTTACTCTGCGTGCTCTGTGGTAACTGTGTTTATTTATCTGCCCGCCATCAGCTGTTCCGCAATCGGCCCGAGCGCCCAGGCCGGCATGAATGACAGCGCTCCGACGATCACGATGACCCCGATCAAAAGCGCCACGAACAAGGGTGTATGGGTCGGCAGCGTTCCCAGTCCGGCGGGAACCTGTTTCTTCTTCGCCAGCGACCCGGCAATGGCAAGCACCGGGATGATCACCCAGAACCGGCCGATGAACATGGCAATGCCGAGGGCCGTGTTATAGAAGAAGGTATTGCCGCTCAACCCGGCAAAGGCGCTGCCGTTATTGTTCGCGGCGGATGAAAACGCGTAGAGGATCTCGGAAAATCCATGCGGCCCGGGGTTCGCGACTCCGGCGACTCCCGCTGTTGTCGCAACGCCGACTGCCGTGCCGATCTTGACCAAGCGCGTTCACGATCAGGATCACAAGCGCGGCCATCTTCATCTCGAACATCTCGATCTTTTTGCCCAGATATTCCGGAGTGCGTCCGACCATGAGACCGGCTATGAAAACCGTGATAATGGCCATGATCAGCATGCCGTAAAGACCGGATCCGACGCCTCCGAAAATGACCTCGCCCAGCTGGATCAGCGCCAGGGGCATCAGTCCGCCCATGGGCGTATATGAGTCGTGCATGGAATTGACCGAGCCGTTCGAGGCGGCTGTGGTTGCCGTGGCCCAGAGCGCGGAATTCGACGATCCCGAAGCGGGCTTCTTTTCCTTCCATGTTGCCGCCCGGCTGAAGATCGCTTGCCTGTCTGGTCAATGCCGAAGGATGCGAAGCGCGGATTGCCGCCCTGCTCGCTCCAGGCGCATAAGAACGTCAGCGTAACGAGAACAATCGTCATGGCGGCAAGCAGCGCCCACCCCTGGCGCATGTCTCCGACCATCTTGCCGAAGGTGATGCAGAGCGCGGCCGGTATCAGGAGGATCGCCAGCATTTCGAGAAAATTGGAAAATGCCGTCGGGTTCTCAAAAGGATGGGCCGAGTTGACGTTAAAGAACCCGCCGCCGTTCGTGCCGAGCTGCTTGATCGCGATCTGCGATGCAGCAGGACCGAGCGGTATGATCTGTTCTTTCACTTGCACTTTCCCGGTCACGGGATTGCCCTTTTCATCCTTGACCGGGTTGCCTTGATCATCGAGCTTCGGGGCATCGTAGGTGATGGCCTGGGTGAGCTGCAACCGTCTTGTATTCGCTGAAGGTCTGCACCACTCCCTGCGATACGAGCAGCAGTGAATAGACCAGCGCAAGCGGCAGCAGGATGTAAAGCGTCGAGCGGGTGAGATCGACCCAGAAGTTCCCGATGGTCTCTGCCGAGTGCCTCTTGAACCCGCGGATCAGGGCAACGAGCACGGCCATGCCTGCCGCGGCTGATACAAAATTCTGCACTCCAAGCCCGGCCATCTGGGTGAGGTAGCTCATCGTTGTTTCGCCGCCGTACCCCTGCCAGTTGGTGTTCGTGATAAAACTGACAGCCGTATTGAAAGAAGAATCAGGCGATACTGCCGGGAACTTTTGCGGATTCAGAGGCAGAAACCCCTGCAAGCGCTGCAGGGCATAAAGGAAGAACAATCCCGCTGCGCTGAAGAGAAGCACCGCGCCGGCGTACTTCTTCCAGCCCATTTCCTCGTCGGGCTTGATGCCGCAAATCCGGTAGAAAAGGCGTTCAACAGGCCCGAGCACGCGGTCCAGGCCCGATGGCTGCCCTTCGTAAACCCGCGCCATGTAAACCCCCAGCGGTTTTGCGAGGAGCAACAGAACGCCGAAAAATATAGCTATCTGCAAAATATCGTTGCCGGTCATGAGAATGCCTCCGGTTTAAGAAGTGCTATCAACAGGTACACCAGCAGCACTGCGGCGAGAGCGCCGCCAATCCAGTAAAAAAGCTCCATTCCCTTTCTCCTTCCTATACTCGCTCAATAAATTTTACGAAAAACCAACTTATTGCGAACAACGCTATAGTTATGCAGAGATAAATTATATCCATCGCGCGCCTCCTTCATATAAGACAGGTATAGCACAGGCGATAATAAAATTGCCGTTAAAATTGACGGAAATTACATTAAAATTGTATAAAGATACTATATGGCGGAATATTAAAAATTGAGTAACGCTGGCATGTTGTTGGATTTAATGGAATTATTGTGGCTCACTGAGTGGGAGTGAAATAGCAGATAGGAATTGCAGTTGGGCTCAGGTTTTTCGAAGACCAAAATGAGGGATTTCCCGATAGAATTTATTATTTGACTATTATACAGTAGGTATTAACAGAGAGGAGGGTTTTTAAGTGACCATTCAAATGCTTATCGCAGCCGATCATGTATTTATGCAGCAGGAGATCACAGTTTTTATCCAGAACCAGCTGATATGATGGCTGAATCAATGTTTTCACACAGAACACGGAACACGGAACGAAGAGCACTAAACTGTCATTGTTATGGTATTTCCAGCATCCTGTCCAGTGCCCGTTTTGCCGGAATGCGGATATCCTCGGGCACCTTGATCACGTACTGCATCTTTTCCATTGCGGTGACCACGCTCTCAAGCTTCGTCCGCTTCATGTTGGGGCATACCATCTCGTTCGAGACGATATAGAACTTCTTGTCGGGATTTTCTTTTCTGAGGCGGTGGAGCAGGCCTTCCTCAGTGCCGATGATGAATTCTTTATGGTTCGATTCCTTGCAGAACCGGAGCATGCCCGAAGTGCTTGCGATCTGGTCGGCCATGTCCTGGATCTCGGGAGGGCATTCGGGATGGACCACCAGCACTGCATCGGGGTGGGCTTGTCGCGCTTTATTCACGTCCTCGATGTCAAGGTGTCCCTGGTGCACGTTGCAGAACCCGTCCCAGGTGATGATCTTCTTTTTTGTCCGCTTGGCTGCATAGGCGGACAGGTTCCGGTCGGGAATGCAGATGACCGTGTCTTCCTTCATGGAGTCCACGACCTTGACCACGTTGGAGGAGGTGCAGCAGATGTCGCTCTCGGCCTTGACCGCGGCCGAGGTGTTCACGTAGGCCACGACGGGAACGCCGGGATACTTCTTTTTCATGTCCAGGAGCGTGAACTCGTCGGCGAATTCGAAGGCAATGCCGAGCTTGTCCGTGTAGAGGTCGCGCCGGGTTTTCCGCGGGCCTTTGACCGTGACCATGTCAGCCATGGGGCAGCCGGCGGTGATCTCCGGCAGAAGCACGGTCTTGTCCGGCGAGAGGATCGAGGCGCTTTCTGCCATGAAATGGACGCCGCAGAAGACGATGACGCGGTGGTCGGTCTTTGCCGCAGCGCGGGAAAGTTCCAGCGAGTCCCCGGTGATGTCCGCAATATCCTGTACCTCGGGCCGCTGGTAATTGTGCGCCAGGATGATGGCATTCAGGTCTTTTTTCAGCTTTTGGATCTTGTCACGGAGGGAAGTAGTGTCAATCTTTTCGGGATTCATAAGTACTGAGATAATACAGATAATGGCAGTGGGTTGTCAAATGGAAATTGATTTTCAGCCTTCAGTCTTCAGCCTTTTACTCCTGATATACGTGGTTCGGGGCTTTTCTATTGCGCAGGGGCCTGATTTCGGGTATTCTACCCCCCATGACAAACGACAAAAATTTCAGATCAGGCTTCATTTCCATCGTCGGACGGCCCAATGTGGGCAAATCCACGCTCTTGAACGCTTTGCTTGGCGAAAAGATCGCCATTATATCCGATAAGCCCCAGACCACGCGGAACAAGATCATCGGGATCGTGAACCAGCCAGAATGCGCAGCTCGTGTTCATGGACACGCCGGGCATCCATAAGCCCATGCACAAGATGAACGAGGCCATGGTCAAGACCGCGCTCGCCACCTACAGCGAGGTGGATGTGATCCTGATGCTCGTGGAGGCCACGGAAAGGCCCGGGGGAGGGGACCGGTTCATCATTGAGACGCTCGCCCAGGTGAAAACGCCGGTATTCCTCCTGATCAACAAGGTGGACCTCATCAAAAAGGACGCGCTCCTGCCGCTCATCCAGGAATACAGCACGCTCTATAATTTTGCCGAGATCATCCCGGTGTCGGCGCTCAAAAAAGACCTGGGCGAACTGTTGGATAATGTTCTCAAGCGCCTGCCAATCGGGCCGAAGTATTTCCCCGATGACCAGCTTACGGACCAGCCCGAGCGCTTTGTCGTGGCCGAGATGATCAGGGAAAAGGTCTTTGAGCTTACCAAGGACGAGATCCCGTACTCCACGGCCGTGGTGATCGAGGAAATGAAGGAAGAGCCCGAGATCACGCGGATCACGGCCATTATTTACGTGGAGCGTGACTCGCAGAAGGGCATCCTGATCGGCAAGGGCGGGGCCATGCTGAAGCAGATCGGCACGCTTGCCCGGCATGATGCTGAGAAGCTGCTCGGAACCAAGATCTTTCTGCAGCTCTGGGTAAAGGTGAAGAAGGGCTGGCGAGAAGACGACCGGATGCTGAAGAACATAGGCATCATTGGGGAAGAATGATGCCATTGCGGATTTCGGATTGCGGATTGCGGATTTTTTAAAAAAAGGAAATAACAGTTATGCATGCACTGGTTTCGTGGCTTCTGGTAACAATTGGCACCCTCGGGTATCCCGGAATCTTTCTCCTGATGGCCATGGAGAGCTCGGTCATTCCGGTCCCGAGCGAGCTCGTGATGCCGCCTGCAGGGTACCTTGCCCAGCAGGGGCAGATGAACATCTGGATCGCGATCCTGATGGGTACGGCAGGAAGCCTCGTTGGAGCGTATGCGAACTACTTTGCCGCTCATTATCTCGGCAGGCCGCTGCTGCTCAAGTACGGCAAGTATGTCTGGATCACCGAAGAGAAGTTCGCGAAGGTCGAGGTGTTCTTTAAAGAACACGGCGAAGTGTCGACCTTCATCGGCAGGCTCCTTCCCGTTGTCCGCCATTTGATATCCCTCCCCGCAGGCCTCGCAGGCATGAACCACTGGAAATTCTCGCTCTATACGCTCCTCGGCGCGGGCATGTGGGTCACGATCCTGACCTACATCGGCTACTTCATCGGCGCGAACCAGGAGCTGATCATGAAGTATTCGCACCAGGCCGTTATCGGCGTTGTCATCGTGAGCTGCGCGATCATCGCGGTCTATGTGTGGAACCACCGGAGGAAGACACGGGCAGTTTCATAAGCCCCCCTCCTTGCCAAGGAGGGGTTAGGGGGAGGTTGTCGTCAAGGTAGCTTTTAAACGCACATGGATGCTCAGCATCGCAGAAGCTCTTCTGTTCTATTTGTAATTCCGCAATTGAAGCATTACCCTTAAAATACCCCATCTATTTTCTTTATCTTATTACGTAAATTCATATAATCCGATTGCAATCTCACTAAAAGAAAGTTCCATCCTATTATTACTTTGTTGACATCAGGGAAGACCGGGTGGTGCTCTTCGGCAGCGTGGGCGACTCTGCCCAGGAGATGACCGGACGGTCCGGTGCGAGGACTTTGCCGGGGTGATGGTGGCGGAGGAGAAGAAGGAAGAGAAGCAAGGACAAAAGGGCAAGTGAGCTCCAGTTCACCCTCTCCCCGTTGTGGGAGAGGGCTGGGGTGAGGGGAGCGGTTTTTCGGTTGACTTTGGTATTGGTAATACCTACAATATAGGTAATACTAATATGGAGGTAGGAAAATGTCAACAGTAACGAAAAAAGGACAAGTTACTATCCCCAAGCCTGTCCGGGACCGGTTCCACATCAAGGAAGGGGACAGCCTGCATTTCGAGGTGCAGAATAACGTGCTCATTCTCAAGCGAACAGAGCGGAAGTCTCTCCTCAGCCTCGGCGGCATCGCCAAGGGAAAGAAGATAGGGACCGGGAACGAGCGGGAATACACCAAAAAGACGGTATCACGGAAGATCGCCAGGGAAGGTATCTGAGATGGATGATCCTGTTTTTGTCGATACGAACGTATTTTTGCGTTTTTTCGTACGGGACGTTGAAGCCCAGTACGTAAAAGCGCACGCCTTGTTCGAGAGAGCAGAGGCCGGAAAGATCAAGCTCGAAACAAGCGAACTCGTCATCGCCGAGATCGTCTGGGTCCTTGAATCCTTCTACGGGTTCACCAGAAAAAAAATTACCGAAGTGCTTACTACCCTCCTTGCTTCGCGAAACCTTAAAATAGCCAATCATACAAGAGTCAACCATGCTGTCGGCCTCTACTCGTCGGGGAATATGGACTTCATCGATGCCTATAATATCGCCCATATGAAGTCGAAGGAGCTTACAAAGGTTGCCACGTTCGATGTCAAACATTATGGCAAGGTTGAAGGGACGACCGTTATTCTGTAGTATGTAATCGCAATTATCAGGAGGTTGGTTTGATGCCTTCGTTGGATCGTTTTGGAAGATTGGTCGTACCCAAGGACATCAGGGACCGGTTGGGACTGCGGCCTGGGACGGAGATCGAGATAGATGCAAAAGAGAATGAACTCGTGCTGAGGCCGGTTGCACATGAACCCTCGCTTAAGTTGAAGAAGGGCGTTCTTGTTTTCTCAGGGAAAACGACCGGAGACCTCAGGGGGGCCGTCTGGGCGCATCGCGAAAAGCGCCAGCGGAAAGTCGCGTGTGGGAAGAAATCGTGAAATGGTCGCCTATGCGATCACGGTTGGCATTCTCAAGCGCGAGGAAATTTCTGCGGAATTGCTCTTGCCAATCCGCTCGAGTATTTTGATGAGATGAAGGACCGCGGGGAATTGAAGATTTCGAGGGAGTAGGGTGGGGCGAAACAATTTATACGCTCGGGAGGTTAAACATGGAAACGAAGGAATGCCGTCACTGCAAGCAGCCCATACATAAAGATGCGCGTCGCTGTCAGCATTGCCAGGGGATGCAGGGATGGATATCTGATCAAAAAGACCCAAGAACACTGGCTGTGGTGTTTATTCCGCTTCTGATCATTATCGGCATTGTCTTCACGATGACACGTACCATTACCAAGCCGTTGGAGAGAAGTGATATTGATCGTGCGTCGCTGACGATTGCTAATGTATCATACCGGTTCGGCGGGAGCACTTCCAAAAATGACCGCATATTCGTGTACGGCGAAGTGTCGAACGCATCCGCAGTGGATGCCGGGCAGACCTGTCTCCGGGTGAATCTGTTTGGCCAGGATAACAAGATCATCGACAGTTTTGTGCAAAGCATGGACAGCTCCTGGTTATCGGCGCGTGAGTCAAAACGGTTTCGGATCGTGGCTGAGACGCCTGCAAAGCCGGAGGAGATCAAGAGGGCCGAGGTTGTGGTAGAGCGGGTTCGCGCAAAGGGGAGATGGGATTAACCAATGCTTGTCGCGTATCAACGTTATATAGTATGTCCCTAAAAAACAAAAAACATAAAATATAGAGGTTGAAATTAATTTTCGCTGATAAATGACTACTTCTGCACAAAGAATCGACTTTCGTGCCGCTCGCGGCTCTAACACCGGCGACCAGTTTCACGAACTGTGGGCCTTACAGCAGGTGCTTGACCTCCTGTGCCCGGAAACTGATCTAAAAGCCGTCGGAGTTGAAGGGGTCAGGTCGGAAACACCGTCTCAAAATGCTGATGATGCCACTTGGGATGGCGTTGATTGTGCGCTGTATTATGGCGGAACTACGATTGAGAGCTCAGATCGAATCGAATTCATCCAGCTCAAATATTCCGCCGCCAATCCTGAAAAAGATTGGTCTATTTCACGGCTGACTACAAACACTGCAAAAAAAGGGAACAACTCCGTCATCCGCAAGATGACGGATGACTTCAAGAGCGCCAAGGCGCGAATGAAGCTGGGATCGCAGCTTAAGATTCGGCTTATCAGCAATCAAGGGCTTTCGGTAGGGCTCAAAAAGGCGCTTGAGGAACGATGGGCTGGTCCGCTTGAGAGCGCTGGCATCGACCAGACGATATTGGCCGATCTCAAACTTCTGAATGCTTCGACCGGGCTCGCTGAAACAGAGTTTCAGGATTTCCTTAAGACACTTGACTTTAGTGAGTGCGGTTCCCATTCACGCTTCGCAGTAAGAGAAAAAGTAGTTGCCACAATGGTTAGTCTTCTTGGCGATGATGTGTCATCAGAAGTGCGTGAACTCCAAACCAAGATTCGTGAGTTGATGCTGCCGGAGCGTGTAAGGGAGATCGTCACTGACAAGGATATTCTTCTCTGGTTTAGTTTGAGCGGTCGCGAAGGATTGTTCCCTTGCCCGCCGGACATTCGTATACCTGAACACGCTGTAGAAAGATCAGCAGCCGCTGAGGCTGTTAAGCTATTGATAAAGGGCGAGCGACTTGTTTTGGTGCATGGTGTCGGAGGGTGTGGAAAGACGACTCTTATGCACCAGATTGCGGATCGCTTACCTCAAGGGTCAGTGGCAGTTTTTTTCGACTGTTTTGGTGGAGGCCGTTACGCATATCCTGAAGATAAGAGGCATCTGCCGCAAAATGCTTTTCTCCATCTGGCGAATGAACTGGCTGTCGCACTCCGTCTCCCTCTCTATATCCCGCGTAGTTCCAAATATCCAGCAACCATTCAATCGTTCTTGGCTAAGCTTCGATCGGCAGGCGAAGCACTCAAGCGGCTTTCTCCAAATGGAATACTATTGATCGTTACTGATGCGGCAGACAATGCGGTCGCAGCTGCCGAGGCTGCGGGTTCAGCGGAGCGTCCCTTCGTGTACGATCTTTTCGGGGCTAATTTGGCAACTCTGCCGCAAAATGTACGCATAATTACGTCGTGTCGAACCGCTCGTCGGGCTTCACTCCGGCTGCCATCGAATACACCCGACGTGATTTGCCAGCCGTTTACACTTCCGGAATCGCAGCAGCATCTCGAACTAGCGTTTCCCGCCCCAAGCGATGACTTGGTTGAGCAGTTTCACAATCTCTCGAATGCAAATCCCCGCGTGCAGGCGTACGCAATTGCCGCATCTGTCGGCGACCGAAGAAAGCTCCTTGAAGCGCTTCTACCCGGAGGAAAAAGTCTACCCGATGTTCTTAATGCAAATTTTGATAACGCGCTTAAAAAACTTGGCCAACCTCAGATATTCGATAAGCTGGTTGGTGTTTTGGCATTTTTACCTGCACCCGTCTCCGTAGTCTCTATAGCGCGTATTACGGGCTGCACCACGGAGACTGTTCGTGACTTTACCCTCGATCTCGCGCCCGGCCTTCGGTTCCATGGGAACACTATCTCCATTGCTGATGAAGACTTCGACGCTTTTATCAAGGACAAGGGCGCCGCTAATCGCGATGCGATCATTGTAAACATAGCTGAGGACTTTATAACAACCTTCCAAAGCGATCCCTACAGTTCGATCCATGTTGCAGACGTCCTCATTAACGCCGGCAGAGCCCGGGATGTCCTGTCTGTCATTGAACGGGACCCCCAGGCGGCGGCGATAGGCGACCCCATTGCCCGCCGCCAGGTGCAAGTTAGGCGGCTTAAGCTCTCGCTGGCCTCGTGTAAAGCAGCGGGCTCAACGACGGATGCATTAAAGACCATCCTGATCAGTGCGGAAGCTGAGCGAGATGATAGCACGCTGAATGAGGTTCTCGAAAAAGAATTAGACCTGTCCGTGGAATTCGCTGGTTCATCGCTTCGGCGAACGATTCTTCTGGACCGAGATCGTGTCGAAGAACACGGATCGTTTCTGGCACAAGATGCGGTGCGTGCGATCCGGGCAGGTGATCGGGTAACGGCTAGAGAGCAGCTTCACTTCCATGAAGCATGGCTTACGCGCCGTCGTGAGATAGTGAAAGAAAAACTCAAAAAATGGACGGTTACTGATAGTGACATTTCAGCCCGTGTAGAAACGATTTTGGAACTCTTTGGGCCAAAAGAGGCTTTTGATGAGCTTATGCGATGGAGTCCACGCGATGTTTCTCTTCGAGTCGCCTGCATTCTTGTGCCTCAGCTTATAGTGGATGGCAAAGTTCATCACATCAAAAAACTTCTAGAGAATTATCCATCATCTGGTCCATGGGACTTGCTCTTGTGGGTGCCGCTTGCAATGGCTGGTGAATCAGTTGATAAACTTGCTATCGAAAAGTCTCTGAGGCGCATTCGGCGTCGTTTCATCCCCGAGGCTGGCGACTTTCGGATTGAGAATGGGTGGAAAGAGAATCTGCTCGTTACCTTCATAACGGCAAGTGAACTCGCGTTTAAGCTGGGTGTGGATAAACACGTTATTATCAAAGCCGTAAACCTGATTTTGGATGCCCTCGAAGGCAGACAGCAGAGGCGCCTATTCGCCTCGGACATCCATCGATTTGATGGTCTTCTCCGGTGCTGGCTTCTCAGGGAGACTATCTCCGGGGGAGTTCCAAAGGTCGACAATTACTTGGCTTACGTAAAGGCGCTCACTCCGGAGCCCAAGCCGGAAAATCGGGTTGATGATAAAGGGAAAAAAAAGCGCACCAGAAACCATCAAACAGACAATCGGGAAGTTGAGCGGCTTAATAAAAAAATCCAGATTTTGTTCACACTTTACTTGGTGCGTCTCGAAATTCTCTCATGCGCTGGGAAAGACCGTCAGATCGCAGACGAGCAGCTAGATAAACTCGGCATCAACTCCTCGCACTCATATGACTTGGATTATGATCCCGATGGCAGTTATCTCCGCGATATGGCTGCGCAAACTGTGATGGACTTGCTTATTGTCGAGAACATCGCTGTATCGGAACTTTTAAAGCGCGCAAGCTCGCTGGCGCAAGGCCGGCACGGTGACCTGTTCGCAAGCCATCGTAAAAAGCTCTGGAGTAGTATGCGGCTTCGTACTTCAGAGTCCGATAAATTAGTCCTGCTTGTTGCAAAAGCTGCTGAAGATATCAAACGATTTCGCGCAGCCTCGTCAGAAAAATTGACAGCAGTCATTCATTTATCACGGCTTATATTGCCTGTCAGCCGCGATGATGCCGCTGCACTTTTCAATGACGCTATCGGTATTGCAAAGGAGATCGACCGGGAAGCTTTCGATCAGATTGATTTCGTATCTGTCTTGGCTCAATGTGGGCGCATTCAAGAGCAGCGCGATCGAAGAACAATAGCATCCTATATTTTTGCATTTGTGTCTGGCGCCGCCGAGCGACTTTCTGGCCATGATGGATTTCCGTGGGGGTCGGCCGTTCATGCACTTACATGTGTCCACGACTCAACCGCACTAGCCGCAATTTGCCGATGGGCTGACGATGGCACCGCAAAGCTCGATCTTACGCTTGATCGGTTTCTCCTGACAGGTTTACAAGGCGATATCATTAGTCTTGAAGCCGCAACGTCCCTGTCCTTGTTGACTGATGGTTCTCGAGGTGACCTTCGAAAAGAACTTGTGTCTAGGGCCGCGACGGATCCCCGAAAGTTCGGGCAAGTCATCGAAGAGTTGGCAAAGGAAACTCTTTTGTTTTCACCACAGGATGAACGGCTTCCATTTGGACAAGAGATCTTCGATAGAATTTCCCTGAATGACAGTCCAGAAGGAGAATGGCTAGCACGGCTTTGGGACACAGTCTCTTTTCTGAAACATGCCGCAGGCAACAAGTCGAAAGAGGCAACAACGATTCATCCAGATAAGACACAACAACCGGTCCACGATAATGGTCTTCCGAAGGAGTTCTTGTTTGATCCGCAAGGAAAAATATTTACGACACCGGAATCTATCGCGGAAATACTGCAAGCGGCTATAACATCGGGACTGCGACATAATGACCGCGATATTCTCAACAAAATGAGGAATGTGTCTTCTAGTCCCAGGGACAGGGTTCCGTTCCTTAACGCAGTAGCTGGGGTTCCGGAGGACTTGATATGGAGCAGGCTTGAGTTCATCCGTGATACGCTTGATTTGTGGAAAGGCACCCCAGCCGTTGAGCGATGGTGCAAAGAGTCGTTATCGTCGGTTCTAATTGCGCATTTTGCTGCTGCAACGCGGTGGCTTAAGGAAAGACAATCTGTTCTACATCAACTCTTAGATTACACCGGGTTGGACGTCAACGGTCGCCTTCAAATCATGCTTGCGGGCGTCGCTCAGGTCGGTGAAGCGCTGAGCAGCCGCACGTTGTTTGCCATTGCTGAAGAAATCGCGCGTACGCTTGAAAAAGACGAAGCAGGCAAACAACTGCTTTGGTACTCAGAACGCCTTCGGAACCGTCTTCCTGCAGACGACCAAGCGTTGTATCTACTTGAAGATATTCCGAATGACAAAACCGAAGCGATTGCCCGCTTTCTTTATGCACTAATGAGTGATATAGACACTCGTGTTCGATGGAAAGCAGCGCACACTCTCAGGCGAATGGCGGAACTTGGTCGTTATGATATCGTAGAAGCAACTCTCATGCAATCTGGTAGAGTCAAAGACGTTGCTTTCCGTGACCCCACGGCACCTTTTTACTTCCTATCGGCGAAACTTTGGCTGACGATATCGCTCTGTCGAATCAGCTTCGAAACACCTGAAGCGCTAAAATCGTGCAAGATGGAGATTTTTGATCTCGCGACATCATCGGAATTACCGCATGTCGGGATTCGGGAATATGCGAAGCGGGCACTGCTTCAGCTGGTATCCGCAGGCACAATTTCCCTAACCTCTTCCGAGAGCGATATCATTGATCAGGTCAACACCGCCCTCAAAGGACGGGCGTCCGAGAAAACACACACACATCGTTCATTCGATCGTTCGCAGGGCCGAAAACACCGGTTTAAGTTCGATGAGACAGACACAATTCGTCATTGGTACGAGGACATCCTCCGTATTTTCCCAACGGTGTCTCAGGATCAGTTCCTTGACATCGCAGACCGATGGATTCTCGACAAATGGGGGGCGGATCCAGAGGCCAATTGGTGGGATAAAGAACCCAGAAAAGCTCGTTACGATGAAAGACGCTACGCCTTATGGTCACATAGCCAGGGCTCCTTTCCAACTGTTGAGCGCTATGGCACACATCTTGAGTGGCACGCAATGCATTGTATTGTCGGGGAGCTGCTGACCACCCACCCAATTTCTAATGTAGATGAAAATGAATATGGTAGTTTCGGATACTGGTTTCGAAAGATGCTTCCCACAGAACTTCCGTTTTGGCTCTCAGATAATCGCGGATCAACGCCTCTTGACCGACGGATATGGATGGAGGATCCGAGAACTGATCGCGGATGGCTTTACAATGTGCGTCGCGATGAGTTCTTAACCGAGATCGGCGTAGGTTCTCTACACCGCAGCGGTTGGATCGTTATCGAGGGCCGCTATACCGTGCGTTTCCCCAAGAGGAAGGCGAATGTCCGAATTAGTTCGGCGCTTGTGTCACCGGAGACGGCGCTCGCACTTGTTCGTGCACTTCAGACTGTGAGCGATCCGTCGGACTTCCGGATACCGGACGAGGATGACGAACCCCAAGTCAATGAACCGCTATATTCTCTCCTCGGCATGGTCGTGCATTCGCGTGGTGACAAACGCTTCGATGAGGGCGATCCCTTCAGATATGAAGTAGAACAAATACAGGCTAAGCCGGGCCGCAAACTTACAGACGCGCTTGGACTTGTACCGCGGCCCGGCATTCATCGAACCTGGGCTTGCAATAGTACCGGCGAAACTGCATTCATCTATGAAGCATGGTGTGACGAGCCGCCTCCTGAGGAAGACTACTACCAGCGAAGGACACGCTCGGATGGCTGGCGGCTTTGGGCAAGAGTTGACATAATTCGGTCTTTTCTTACTAACGGAGGATGGGATTTGATCTGCGAGGTGCAGGTCGAACGCCACCTCCACAACGAATACGAAAGGTCATATGAAGCAGACTCGAAAAGTAAAACGCACGAAAAAATCCTCCTCCTCCAAGCCGAAGGCTCTGTCGCCGACGCAAAAGGGAGTATTGGATCTTGGACGAGCGCTAGTCAAGCAACTGGCTTCTGAACAGGACGATGACATTCTCAGTCGCTGGATGGCTCACTATATCGCGGAGTTAATTGAGGCCGCGGAGACCGCGGATATTGAGGATCGGCCAGCTCAGTTAGCTAAGTGTGCCGATGCCATTCTCGGTCTTTGGGCACGCCGTCATGAGTTACCTGATGGCAAGCGTCCTTTCGAGGAGTTGGAACCGATACTCAGAGCGCTTGAAAGTCTTGATCTCACCAACGATAACCCCAGATATTTTCGTTCCACAAGAATGGCGGCCGACGAAACTGAGCAGAATGCTGAAACAAAAGAATGGCTTGAGCTCATCAATCGCTTGGATTATACGGCGAAAATTCTACTACGATATTGTTTGACGCAGGCTGCTCAGACTGCCTTAGATAAATCAAGGGACTGGGTTAGGCTTGCCGAAGCAGCCGGGTTGGATAACGATATTGATTTTCCCGTAATTCGGATTATTTTCGGTGAAAGTGATCTAATGAATTCAAACGAACCTGATGATAGAGCGCGAAAGCTACTCGAGGACCGAATAAATCGACTAGATGCATTTAAAAAAATGGCTGACACCCTTGCTTCTAACCTGCGACAACAACTTGAATAAACTATATTCCAAAGGCGATTCTTAATTTTTTTTCCGGGTGGCATCCGGGGTCAGTCATGAATCTGGCGTTATCAGCCCGTAAAAATCTATAAAATCAGGAACAGCTCACCTATCCAGGAGGCATCTATGATCACCAAGGCATCAGCAGCAGAAACCTTCGGCCTGCCGATCAACCAGAAAACAGCTTTTCCGACAAGAAGGGGAACTTCAAGGAGCGCATCAAGAAACAGCAGCTCAAGATCCTGAAGGATTATGTCCCGCTTCTGAAGCAGTTCCTCGAACCGGACGAAGAGATCCTGCTTCTCATGCGCGGGTGCTCGCCCATGTCTTCCATGGAGCAGTTCACGACGAGCTGGTTGATCTACTACATCAAGCGCTGTACCCTGGTGGTGACGAACCGGCGGATACTGCACTTTCCCGCGAAAAAGGACTTCTCCCCCCGGCATTCCATCGAAGCACTACGTGAAGGAATTCATCCCCGTGGAAAAGGAAGTGCGGCCGCTGAAGGCGGGATGAGTGACGTCCAATGGTTGCTGGCGGAGCGGTGGACGGGACATCTAAATTGCGGACGACAGTAGATCGCGGACAAGGCTGGTGCAAAAAAGGGGTTGACCAATATGATGTCATTTGGTAATATCATAATGACATCATATTTTGTGTTCGGAGGTATCATGAAAACTATCTCTCTTCGCGGTATTGACCCCGAAACGGACCGGGTGATCAAGGCCCGGGCGCTACAGGACAACCTGAGCGTGAACCAGTGGATACTTCAGGCTCTGAAAAAAGTAACCGGTACGGGAAAGGAGCCGCGGTTTAAGAAATACCACGACCTGGACCATCTCGCCGGCACCTGGAGCAAGGAAGAGGCAACGGAATTCAGCAAGACCATGCGCATGTTCGAGAAGATCGACGAGGAGATCTGGAAGTGAGACGGATCACGATCGACACGAACGTTTACGTTGCCTTCAAAAACAATGACGAAGGTGTCATTGAGACGCTCAGCAATTGCGACCTCATTTGTGTGGATATAACGGTCATTGCCGAACTTATTACCGGTTTTTCTCTCGGGGGCAGGGAGAAAAAGAATCGACAGGAGTTGGAAGCGTTTCTGGATGCCCCCCGCGTCGAGATACTCCAGCATGATCTTGAAACGGCCGAATTCTACGCACTGATAGTTAAAAAACTGAAGACGAAGGGCAGGCCTATTCCGACAAACGACATCTGGATAGCAGCCAACGCTTTGAAACACGGGCTCGCGCTTTATTCCTTCGAAGGCCATTTTCAGGAGATCGATGGCCTGCTTTTGCAGTCCGGAGATCGAAAAGGGAAGTCTTGACGTTTAGCGGCAGCCCATGGCCATCGCGCGCGATACCGGCCTGCCCCAAGTGCAACGCAGTACTGGCTGCCGGCGTCTACGTCCCTTCCCGCGATACAAACTGCTCGCCTCAAATCTGCAATCTCTACCAGGGGGACACGAACTACGACAGGGCAGGGGAAATCCTCCAGAAGTGCCAGGAGCATTCAATCACGCTCCATACCACATGGGATGCCGTCAGCGAAACTGTCACCCTTCTTCGCTAACCGGGCAAGTTATAACGCAGCCGTCCAATTTTTCGATGTGATCAAGCCGACCCTTGCATCGTGCGGTATGAGGATTCATCACGGGCGGCGGCAATCGAAGTATTCAAAAAGCTGTCAGAAGACAAAAAACTCTCCTATTGCGACGCACTCTCATTCGTGATTATCACTCAGCTGCTCGATGCCATGCCCTGCCTGACCTTTGACAAGGATTTCAGAAGTCTCGGTTTGCTGGTCTAACCCCGAGTGAAGTTAGATCGGGCCAGGTCTATTGTCTTGTCATTTGAAAACTGAGGTCGTGCTGAAGCTCGTTGATCATCAGCGAGTGATTTAACCGCTGTAGAATGGCGACACAAAGAGATGTGACCTCTCTAAAAGTTCATTTTAATGGTTGTTCCATGAGCGACTTCATTTGCCTGGCAAAAACCGCCTCGTTACTGAGGGGGAACTCTTTGATAATCCAATCCATTTCGCTTGCGGACTCGCTGTACCGTTGCTCTTCATAATAACGACGCGCTAAATTGAATCTTACTTGCAGAGAATTGGGGTTTACTTCTAAAGCACGATATGCAAGTGATAGCGCTTCGTTTTTGCGTCCTAATTTATAATATACATTAGACAAGTTAGTAATGACCTCTACATTGCCCGGGTCGTCCGGCTTTAACGCCATGGCCCTTTCAAGATAGATTGAAGCGTCCAAGAAATTTCTATTATCCATCTGGATACGGCCCATCTCCGCGTTAGGCCGCGCCTTATTAGGGGATTTTTTCTGCGTGTCTGCCCAAAGCGTTAACTCATCTGAATAAATAAATCCCCGCAATATGCTCGTAGCACTGAGAACAATAAGAAAACTTAATCCTATTAGGTATCTAACCATTTTGATATTGTAACATTGATTTACGTCTAATTGCAATCGTGCGGTATGAAGATTCAGTCCGGGCGGCGGCAATCGAAGTATTCAAAAAGCTGTCAAAAGACAAAAACTCTCCTATTGCGACGCTCTCTCGCCAGTGTATAATGTCCGCATCTTTTGATTCAGGTAATCCATGAAATCCAAAACCGAAGCCATAATCATCAGCAGCATGAACCTGGGCGAGGCCGACAAGCTGGTCACGTTCTTCTCCCTCGACCGGGGTATGCAGAAGGGCGTTGCCAAGAACGCCCGCAAGTCCTTCCGGCGCTTCGGCGCAGGGCTCGAATCGTTCACCTATTGCCGGCTCCACCTCCATGAACGCGAGCACCAGGACCTTTTACGCATCGAGTCCGCCGACATCCTTACCCAGGCGTCTGCGATCTGCGGGGACCTGCAGCGCGCCGCGGTCGGAGCGGTCATCCTGGAACTGGTACGGGAACTGGCCCCCCCGGGAGAGCGCAATGCCACCGCTTTTCTCCTGCTTACCCACGTCCTCCAGCTGCTGAACGGGGGCGAGGACCCGATCTTTCTGCTCCGTATCTTCGAGATCAGGTTCCTGTCGCTTCTCGGGTATCAACCCAAGCTTGACCACTGCCTTTCCTGCGGCCGGCAATCCGCGGGGGAGATGGTCTTTCACAGCATGAAGGGCGGCGTCATCTGCCCTGACTGCATGGTCTCCTCAGGCGATCCGCAGGTGCGTATTTCACCGGGTGCGATCGGGTTCTACTACCAGGCGCTCAGGATGGACATGGACAAGATCTGCCGGCTCAAACCTTCGGCCGCGATCATGCAGGAACTCGACCTGACCTTCTCGGCACACACCTTTCACATCCTCGGCAAGCGGCTTAAATCCACGGAATTTCTCAGGACGGTCAGCAGTATCTGATTTCGGATTGCGGATTTCGGATTGCGGAATGATTCAATTTCGGATTGCGGATTTCGGATTGCGGATTGGTACGACCGGGTCAGCGTTTCTTTCGGTAGCAGTTTTTTCGGATATCCAGCCAACAGGATCAAGGTGAAGATCACGCAGAGGTAGGAAAAAATATCTCCGTAGCGGGTATAGAAGGTCTTTGTACTGCCCGGGGCGAGCGCCTGCATGAGATCAGCCTCAACAAAGATGCCCGATGTTTGCAGGATCTTGCCTTTTGCGTCGATGAACCCCGAGATGCCGGTATTGGCCGCACGGGCCACGGGCACGCGGTTCTCCACAGCGCGGAGCACGGCCATGGAAAAATGCTGGTACGGCGCGGCCGTGCGGCCGAACCAGGCATCGTTCGTGATGGTCGTGATCACCGTTGCGCCCTGGTCCACGAACCGCCTGACCAGGTCCGGAAAGATGATCTCGTAGCAGATGACCGTGCTGACCTTCACGTCCTGTTGACCCGGGACCGGAACGGCCATGACCGTGTATTCTTTTCCCGCCTGGAAGTCGCCGATCGCCTGGACCATTTTATCCACGAAAAAAAGCACGCTCTTAAGCGGAACATACTCGCCAAAAGGAACAAGATGGAACTTGTGGTACTCGGCCAGGGCCGTGCCTTCCGGAGAGAGCAGGAAGGCTGAGTTCCTGAGGTGGACCAACCCTTTCGGGCAGGACTTCAAAGGTCGGGCTTCCGAACAGGATCGGTACCCGGATCTTCTTCACGAAGCGCTCGAGGTCGGCGGTTTGTTCCCGATCGGTCTCCCTTGGGCTGTTAAAGTAAAAAGGAGTTGCGGTCTCAGGCCAGAGGATAAGGTCCGGATGCTGCTTCGCGGCCTTCTGCGTCAGCCGTTCGTACACGCTGGTGACCTGCATCTGGTAGGCAGGGATCCCACTTCTGGTCCTGCTCGATGTTTCCCTGGATGACCGAGACCTTGAAGGTGCCTTGTGCCTCGGGTTTGCGAAGCTGCAGAACGCCGTAGGAAAGGACGAGCAGAATGACCGATCCCGCCGCAAGCAGCGGGATGAACCGTTTTCGGTCAAAAACCAGCTCGGCCAGGGCGGCATTCACCAGCACGATAAGGAAGGAGATGCCATAGACGCCGGTGATATCGGCGGCCTGTATGACGGGTAGGGCCGTATACTGCGTATACCCGAGCAGGGACCAGGGAAAGCCGCTGAACACGTAGGTTCGCGCAAGCTCGAGTGCGGTCCAGAGCGCAGGCGCCGCAAGGAAGGCCAGGGACGGATGGTTCTTCCTGATGTGAATGAGTGCCGCACCGAACAACGCGGGGTAGAGCGCAAGATAGGCGCAGAGCAGGAGGGTGATCAGCGAAGCCGGGACGAGCGGTACGCCGCCGTAGAAATGGACGGAATTGGTGACCCAATGCACAGTGCCGGCAAAATAGACCAGGCCGGTGATGCCCCCGGTCCAGAAGCCGTTCCTGACAGAGCTTCCCTTGAGCGCGATGAGCAGGGGGACCAGGGCGAACCAGGCGAAAAGGTGGAACTGGATGGCCGGAAAAGAAGCCGCCAACAACAGGCCTGAGGCCGCTGCCAGCGCCGCAGTTCGGAAGTTCATGCTATTTTGCCGCCTTTTGTTCCTGCATCCAGCGGAGCAGCCCTTCTTTCATGCTGTTGCTGATATTCTGCTCCGGTGCAACAGGTGCGGCTGGCTGCTGGGGACGGGGGATGTGTGCAGGTTTTGCAGGTTTGGCCGGTGGTTTTGCGGGTGACGGCCTGCTGATCAGAGCCGGCCGCGGCGCTGCCGGGGCATGTTTCACCTCTTCCTGCAGGTGCGGCGCAATGCTTGATATGGCATGCCGGTACAGGATCTCGCGCTTCGGTTTCTCCATCATGATGACGTAGCTGTCAAAGGCCTTGATCTTTCCCGAGACCTTGATCTTGTTCTGAAGCGTGACCGTCACTGATGACTGTTCGGCCATGTAGGTGCTCAGCATTCTATCGAGGAGATTTGTTTCCATGGGGGACACCTCAGCGGTTGATCGTGGTGATCGCGTGTTTATAGTAGAGGTGCTGCCTGCCCCCTTCATTGAGCAGGACCGTAAAATTATCGTATGCCTCGATCTTCGCCTTGATCCGCTGGCCATTGATGAGGAAAAGGGTAAGAACCTGGTTCTCGGCCATGGCTTTGTCCAGAAATTCCTGCTGGATGTTCGGCCTCCCTGCCGGAGGAGGTTCCGGAGCGGACAGTTCCTGCTTAGCGGCCGTTGAAGGGGAGGCAATAAGTGCGTGGGGGGAGGCCACAAAGGATATTTCCTGCTTTAACAGGGTGACCGTTCTGCCGTTTTCTTCGAGATTAAGCTCGTAGCGCCCGATATCGCGGATTTTCCCTTCGTGTTCCGCCCTGTTCATCAGGCCGATACGGACCATGACGCCGGTTGTCTGCGCCTGGGACAGGAACTGTGGTTCGATCGTTTGCCGCGACTCTTCTTTCATCACTTCCATTAAAAAAATCATATCTGAAATCGGTGTTATTTGCAAGAAATATTTCTTCCCGCGGCGCCCGGATTCTGCACGCATCCGGCTGTTTAGTGTGACAGTCCGGCTGTTTAGTGTTGACATTTGACGGTATATCACTTATTATTTTCGGCATGTACGAACTTATGATAGAATCCAAATTCGCAGCCGCGCATCAGCTGCGCGGTTACCAGGGAAAGTGCGAGAGATTGCATGGCCATAACTGGCGCGTGACGATCGCGGTGACGGCCGAGCGCCTGAATGATATCGGTCTTGCCATCGATTTTCACGATCTCAAAAAGTCCCTGCGGGAGGTGCTCGATCAGCTGGAGCACACGTTTCTCAACGATATCTTTCCTTTCACGCAGATCAATCCCTCGTCAGAGAACCTCGCCAAGTGGATCTACGATACCATGGCGAAGAAGCTCAACGGCGACGATCTTGAAGTCGCGAGCGTCACGGTATGGGAGTCCGATACCGCGTCGGCCAGCTACTTCGACTAACGGTCATGCCGGCACCGGCGGTTCATGATGTCGATCCGACGGGTCAAAGCGTGTATCATTCGGCCGCGCATGGTCCAACGGTATTTACTATGGTTATCACCCCGCAGACCGCGGAAAAATCCTTGCTCTTGCGTCCCTTCATGCTGATGCCGCAGAGGTCTATCTCCGCTCCTATCGGGCCACATCCATTGAAGTCAAGGAGCAAAAGGTCGACGCCTTCGACCGCGCTCATGATATCGGCGCGGGTCTGCGCGTGCTGGTGAACGGGCACATGGGCTTTGCCTTTACGACCGATCTTTCGGACAAGGCCCTCGCGGTCCTGGCCGAAGCAGCTGTTACGAACGCCCGCACAACCGAGCCCGATCCCTTCCACGCCATTCCTCAAAAGCCGTCGATGCCCTACCGGTCAGTGGCCATGTTCGATCCCGAGATACCGCAGTTATCCGAAAAAGAGAAGATCGACCGGGTCATGGCCATGGAACGCGAGGCTTTTGCCGTCGACCTGCGGATCAAGCGCATCCGAAAAGCCTCGGCAAGTTTCTCGTCGTCCGAGACGATCATCGCCAATACCCACGGAGCGCTGGTCTCGTACCAGGGCACGGCGGCCTCGTCGAGCATTGAAGTGGTTGCCGAAGACGAGGGAGAAGCGCAGGCCGGATCGGACTTCGATGTGAACCGATTTTACCGCAAGCTCGGGATCGAAGAGGTGGGACGTCGCGCCGCGCGCAGGGCGCTCGATCTGCTCGGCGCGAAAACCATTGGTTCGGTAAGAGCGCCGGTGATCCTTGATGCCCTGGTGGCCGAGGAATTCCTGTCGATCATGGCCAGCGGCTTCTCGGCGGAGAACGTGCAAAAGAAAAAGTCCCTCTTCATCGGGAAACTGGGCCAGGAGGTCGTTTCACCGCTCATCACGGTGTATGACGACGGCCTGCTCGAGGGCGGCCTCGGCACCGCGCCGTCCGATGACGAATGCGTTCCGACGAAGAAAAAAACGGTCATCGACAAGGGCAGGCTCACCCTGTTCCTCTATAACACCTATTCCGCGAACAAAGACAAGACGCTCTCTACCGGGAACGGCATGCGCGGCGGATTTAAGGGAGTGCCGATGGTCGGTGTGACGAACCTCTATGTCGAACCGGGCCCCTACTCGCTGCATGAGCTTATCAGCGCCACCAGCAGCGGCCTCTATGTTACCGAGGTAATGGGTATCCATACCGCCAATCCCATATCGGGAGATTTTTCCGTGGGCGCCACCGGATTCTGGATCGAGAACGGGAGAAAGGCCTATCCCGTGCGCGAGATCACGATCGCGGGCAACATCCTTGATCTCATGAAAAACATCGATGCCGTTGGCAGTGACCTCCGGTTCACCGGCAGGATCAACTGCCCGTCGCTTCGCGTGCGGGAACTGTCAATAGGCGGGAAATAGTCTGAAAAAAACAGAATGTCCGACAACAGCTTTTTTTCGAGTTCAGTCAGCGACGTTCAACGACACATCCATCGCAGGAGAAATCATTCAGCGCAATAAGTTCCTGCCTTCGTAAGGCACAGAGATGTGATGTCACCATATCTCCGAACAATTTACACAGGAACGTATCTTTCGCTCCAGGGGAGCTGGAGCCCTCATTTCCCGCGTTCATGCCCTCAAACCTTTCATCCTTCCTCAAGATTACGTCAACGAGAATGATATGGGAACAAGTTGTCTTTCATACATGGTTCTTCCTGCTCATGAATAATTGCAAATATTGTTCTTTAATTTAATTCCATGTTTTCAATTGGTTGAAACATTATACCCTTATGCTATGAGCACAAGCGCGCACATAAGTAATTAATTTCGCTCAATAATGATCAAACTTAATCTATACTGACTTTTACCAGTGGATTTTTTAGCTTGCATTTTTTTTAAAATTTGCTAAAATTTTCAGGTTCTTAGACATTAAGAAAATATGCGAGCTATGAAGGACATTTATTTTCTACGCATGCAGTTGCAGTAATTATTGCAAGTTTTCGACCAGAAATCTTTTTCTTGTGAATAACACGGAGGATGCTGACCATGCCGAAAAAAACGATCAAGAAGAAAGCTGGAAAAACCGCTCTTCGCAAGACTGCCGCAAAATCCGCAAAGAAAACTGCGAAAAAGAAGCTGCTCAAAAAAACCGCCACAAAAAAAGCAGCCAAAAAGAAGGTGATCACAAAAAAGATCGTAAAGAAAAAATCTATTGCTGCAAGGAAACCGGCTAAGAAGAGGGCTGCGCCAAAAATATCGTCAAAGCCCGGCCTGCTGAAAAAGACCATGATGGTGGCGCCGGGGCCTCAGCCAACAGCCATTCCGTCGGTAGAAGAACCGTCAGCGAACGAAGAAGCGCTCGGCGTGGTAACCCATTACTACAGCCATATCGGCGTTGCAGTGATCCAGCTTAACAAAGGGACGCTCAGGTCAGGCTGCAAAATTCACGTGAAAGGCCATAGCACGGACTTCTTCCAGAAGATCGAATCCATGGAGTATGAACACCAGCATATTGACGAGGCTTCGGCAGGCCAGAGCGTCGGACTCAAGGTACATGACCATGCCCGCGAGCACGACATTGTGTATCTTGTAAAATAACAGCAGGAACATGTAGTTGTCCTGAAAACCGTGCAATGCGGATTACATCCATAGCGCAGATTCTCTTATCTGCGCTAATTTATTTTTATAGCAGCGCCCTTGTGGTACAATTATGAGCAGTTGCATGCTGTCGCCAAAGGAGCCGCCATCTCAACCGTTCATGGAAATATAGCCGGGCTTAAGCCTGCGGAAATCAAGACACTGGAGCGTCTTTATCGGAGAAAGAACCCGCCTGACACGGTGATCACGCCTGAAGCGGCCCGTGCGCTGACCGAAGCGTCATCGGCGATCGGCAGACAGGTCGGCCTGATCATCGACCGCTCCGGCGCCGTCAAAGACGTGCTGGTCGGTTCCGACCGCGATATTCTCATTCCCGATCTTTCCGCATACCGGCTCGGCACGCGACGCCTTCGCGGTGTCCGGTTCATTCATACCCATCTGCGCGACCAGCCGCTGAACCAGGAGGACCTCACCGACCTGGCGCTCCTCCGGCTCGACATGATCGCCGCGCTTACGGTCCGCCCTGACGGCCTGCCCGGCGCCATCTCCGTTGCCCATCTGGTGCCGCCAAACCAGGACCAGAAGCTCTACGAAGTCCTTCCGCCCCGATCAATTCACGAGCTTGACCTCGATGCAGCCAACTTTATCGCCGAGATCGAACGGGAGATGGAACGCGCCCAGACCGCTGTGGCTGTCGGAAAAAAGGACCGCGCCATACTGGTCAGCGTCTCTAAAAAAGGCCGGTCCGAGCAGGAAGAGTCGATCGAAGAGCTCAAGGAACTCGCCCGAACGGACAACATCCAGGTGCTTGACGCCGTGATCCAGCGGCCCCATGACATCAATCCCCGGTTCCTGCTCGGCGAGGGAAAGCTCAAGGAGCTCATCATCCGCTCGCAGCAACTCGGCGCCGACCTTATTGTCTTCGACCAGAACCTGACCCCGGCCCAGGTGAGGTCCATCGGCGATATGACCGAGATGCGCGTCATCGACCGCACGCAGCTCATCCTCGATATCTTTGCGCGCCGCGCTCACAGTGGCGACGGCAAGGTCCAGGTCGAGCTTGGCACAGCTCAAGTACCGCATCCCCCGCCTGTCAGAGCGTTCGACCGCGCTTTCGCGCCTCACCGGAGGCATTGGAGGCAGAGGCCCGGGTGAGACCCGCCTCGAGATCGATATGCGTCGGGCGCGTGACAAGCTGCGAAGGCTTGAAAAGCAGCTCGAAGGCCTCGGCAAGGCGCGTCAGCAGCGCCGGGAGCGGCGCGTCCGGAACGCCATTCCCATCGTTTCGATCGCGGGGTACACCAATGCCGGCAAGTCTACCCTGTTCAACACGCTGACACGGTCCGAGGTCACCGCCGAGGACCTGCTCTTTGCGACGCTCGACACGGCAACGCGGAGGCTCCGTTTTCCGCGTGACCGCGAGGTGGTCATTACCGACACCGTCGGATTTATCAAGGACCTGCCGAAGGACCTGCTGGGTGCATTTCGCGCCACGCTCGATGAAATGCAGGATGCGGACCTGATCGTGCATGTCGTGGACATCAGCAATCCCCGGTTCGAGCATCAGATGGAGTCCGTGGACAAATTGATCCTCGAACTCGGCCTTGACCACATCCCCCGGCTGGTCATTTTCAACAAGGTCGATCTCGTGAACCCCCTCTGGGCGAAGGTCATCGCGGCTCGCTTTAACGGCGTCGTCTGCTCGGCCATACATCCGGAGACCTTCGGAGCTTTACTGGGGGCTATTGAGAAGAGGCTTTGGGGAGAAGAGACAGAAGGGTCTCTATACAACGCTGAAAGTGATGTGCCGGGTGACGGGAGCCGTAAGAACAGTGAACATGGGCAGCGTCGCCGGGCAGGTCATTGAGACGGTGGAAAAGCAGTTGTTGATGTCAGGAGCTGTACTGGTATTTGGTCGTTATATCTGGGCCTATGCGACGAATGGCATGAATCTCGAAGGCTACAACCCTGTTACGCTAATGGTTAGAATGTGCTCATGATTCTGCGCAAATTCACAGCAATAGCCCTTTTTTTGATGCTTGCCCCGATGGTGTCGCCTGGTGAGGTGCGTACTGTCGGCACGGTTTCAGGAACGGCACCCGACGGGAAGTCCAGCATAGTGATCGCCGCAGTGGGTGACATCATGATGCCAAGCTCACTTCAAGCGGCCGTGGCAAAGAACAAATATAACTACGCGCTTCTGTTCGAGAAAATCGCGCCGGACCTTGCCGCCGCAGATATCACCTTTGCAAACCTGGAAACACCGGTCGATCATACTGCGGCTGTTTCCGGATATCCGGCCTTCAATGCACGGCCGGAGCTTCTGTCAGCGCTCAGCAATGCCGGAATTACCATCGTATCCATGGCAAATAACCATGCCATTGATGCCGGTGCGCAGGGACTTATAAGAACGCTCGATAATATCGCCGCAGCAGGGCTTATTGTCACTGGTGCGGGCAGGACCAAAGCTGCAGCGCTTGCACCCGCTTACGTGACATCACGGGGGGTTGCCACGGCCTTTTTTGCTTTTACCTACGGTACGAACCGTGGTATTCCGAGAAAGAAAAAAGGCATGCCCGCGGTGAACATCCTCCGCTCCGGATCACGGGAGGAGCTGACTGCCGCGATCGACCAGGTACGACAAGCGCGGTCACATGCCGACCTCATTGTGGTATCGCTCCATTGGGGAGAGGAATACAATAGCGTGCCCACTCCCTGGCAAAAACAGGCGGCCATGGAACTGGTCGACGCGGGCGCCGACATCATTCTCGGGCATCATCCGCATGTGCTGCAACTCATAGAATCCTATAAGGCAAAAGATGGCAGGCAGGCGGTCATTGCCTACAGTCTGGGGAACTTCATTTCAAGCCAGAGCCACGGAGTATCCTCAAGGAACAAAACACATGCCAGGGCGCTGCGGGGAGATGGTGGTATCCTTACGATCTATGTGGAAAAGGAGCAGGGAAGAACGACCATCATTCGGTCCGCATTTCAGCCTATCTGGTCTCTTAGCGAAAAGGTCGGCGTAGCCGCGGTTTCCCGTCCGGTCAGCCTTTCACGGGAAATCATAAAATTGTCCGCCATGGAGAAGCGAACGAAAAAGGAAGAAGGCTTGCTGCAGTTGCTGACCTACCGTCAGAGGGTGATACTGGACACGATCCGCACCGCTCCCGCGCAATGACCGACGCCATCACTTCAGTTGTGTATATCGACTAAGCTCTTCCCGCGCCAGGTCCATGCGGCCCAAGTCCTGATAGATCCTCGCAAGGTAGTTGTGTACGTCGGGTTCGAAGGGGTTCCGGTCCCGCGCCTGGAGCATCAACTCCAGCGCTCTGGCCCGGTCGTTCCTGGTATTGTAATAGAGGAGTCCGAGATTGTAATAGGCTGTGGGGTCTGCGGGATCCATGAAGATGACCTGCCGGTAGATTTCCATAGCCTTGTCAGGAAGCCCCACACCTTCATAGGCTAAGCCAAGATTGATGTATATGGTCGGCTGGTAGGGATTGAGGAGCAGTGACCGCTGCAGCGGTTCGAAGGCCTTTTGGTATTCATGCCGGTCGATGTAGAACAGTCCTATTTCGTTATAGCTCCGTGGTTTATTCGGGGACTTTATGGCGACATCAAGCCAGAGGGTCCCATCGTTCTGCCATACCGCGTTTCTGGCAAAGCAGGCAATCAGGAGCACGATGAGCAGCAGCGGCGTCAGAAATCTCTTCATGAATATTTGTACCATATTGCGGAAAAAAGAACAAGTTGACTGAACCGGTGTGATGGATTATGATGGCCACGGTCAAGCACCTATGAAGAAGATCCTGATCATAAAACTTTCCGCAATCGGCGATGTGGTCCAGGCCTTGCCCGCGCTTGAGGCCATCAAGAGCGCTTTTCCAACGAGTAGTGTCACCTGGGTCGTTGAAGAGGCTGCCGCCGGCATCCTCGAAGGTCATCCGCAGATCGATACCATGCTTGTCTCAGGCCGGAAATCATGGGTCCGGATGCTTGGACGCCCGCGCACCTTCCGGGAGGGGTTGCTGAAGATAGCTTCTTTTCTCCAGGCGCTGCGCGCGACCAGGTACGATATTGCCATTGATCTTCAGGGGCTCTTTAAGAGCGGTATCCTGGTCGGATTGGCGCGTGCAGACCGGAAGATAGGTTTCGGCGGATCTCGTGAACATGCATCTTGTTTTCTGAACGAGCGCCTGCCTGCCTACGACAAGAACAAGCACGCGCTGGAACGGTATCTTGATGTTGCCCGCTATCTGGGAGCGCGGGAGATTTCCCCGTCATGCACGCTTCCAATCGGCAAGGAACGGTCGGCGATCGCGCAGCGGCTGTCCGATGCCGGACTTACGCGCAAACCGCTGATCATTATCAACCCGGTTGCCCGCTGGGAGACCAAGCTCTGGCCAGAGCAGAACTTCGCGGCGCTTGCGGAACGTCTTATTGCTGAAAAACAGGCGACGATCATTTTTACCGGGAGCAGGGCAGACCATGCGACCGTGACCCGGATCCTGAACATGATGAAAAAGCATGCGGTGAATTGGGCGGGGGAGACGACGCTCAAAGAACTTGCGGCGCTGGCGTCACTGGCGGACCTTTTCGTGACAACAGACACCGGTCCCATGCATCTCGCCGCTGCTGCCAAGGCGAAGGTCCTTGCCCTGTTCGGGCCGACCGCCCCCTGGAGGACCGGGCCCTACGGGCCGTCCCACATCGTTGTTCGTGCCGAGCTCGCGTGCTCGCCGTGTTTTAAAAGGAAATGCAGCGACGCCATCCGGTGTATGGGGATGATCTCGGTAGAGGACGTAATGAGGAAGGTCCCGTTTTAGCGGGGATACGGATGGCCTGGTCCCGGGCACGGGAAGAAATATGCACGGCAACAGACCCGACCAATGCAGACCGTTCTTTCTCTTAGGACTGAACGGTCTTTTCGATCATGTTCACGATACGGTCAAGGGTCAGCCGCCGGCCATCGAGCGCCCAGAAGAAAAAATCATCCACTGACTTGAAGGGGCCGTACGCATGCAGGCGGGAATCGATCGCATCTGCCGCGGTCTTGTCTGTGCCTGCAAGTTTAGAAGCATCGTTCGCCAGCTTCGGGAAGCTCGCATACCAGGCAGCATAGCTTTTGCCGAGCTTTGCCCTGATCCGGTCCTTCACAAGGTTCAGTACCTGGCGGTAGAACCTGGCTTGGTCGCTAAGCGTGTGCTCGGAGTCTATAAGCAGCGAGTGTATGCCGATGGCCTGGGTGATCTCAGCATATTTGTTTTTAGCGAAATGCGCATCGATATACGACGTGAGCTGGTCAAGGTTCTCAACACTCGAAACATTCACCACTTCCTGCATGGCACTTTCCTCCCTGAGCCCGACGAATTATATTAACCATCTAAAATACTATAGGAATTTGTCGTTTGACGCAAGAGTTTTTTTAATCCAAGTTTGAGCGGTTGTTTCAGTTTGGTTGTAGCCGGCCACCATTCCCAGCTTTTCGCTTGATGCTGAGAGGCAGAAAGGGTATAATTTTCTACTATTTCATCTGGCATATCGTGTTGCGCAGGGAGGTTCCATTGAAAAAGCAGGCTGTTGGCAACATGAACAATCAAATGGTGGTTCGCATGGTTTTTGTCCTGGCCGCTCTCAGCGTGGGAATGTTCCTCTTTGCCTGTACCAGGAATGCCGAGCACAAGATCATCGGAGTAGGGGACCGTGCGCCTGAGGTCCGCCTGCAGTCAGTTGACGGCAAGACGATAAGCCTTGCTGATTACCGCGGCAAGGTTGTCCTGGTCCACTTCTGGGCCACCTGGTGCCCGCCTTGTGTGGAAGAGATCCCGACCCTCGAACGGTTCTATCAACAGGTCCCCGGTGCTGATATCGAGGTACTTGCCGTGAGTGTTGATGACAGCGCTGATGTGCTGAAAGCATTCCTGGATAAGAATAAGGTCCATTTCCCGGTGCTGCACGATCCAAGCCGCAGAACAGCCGGCAGCTACGGCACGTTGAAGTTTCCCGAGACCTATCTTGTCGGACGTGACGGCATGGTCCGGCACAAGGTCGTCGGTCCCATGGATTGGTCTGCGCCCACTAATGTGGAAGCCGTTCGATCCTTGCTGTAAAGGCCTGACGTCCGGCGCCGTGCGCCTCAATTGCAGTCCTGCCGGTGCGCAGCAGAAGTGGAATCGCCCAACCTGAACCCGGGGATGAGGAGAAATAACCAGTATCATGAAGAAGTTATTTTTTGTCGGGCTCGGCCTCATTGCCGTGGTTGTGATCGCTGCCGTTCTCTGGGTTGTTCTGGTCCTGTCCGACCTGCCTGATGTATCGATCCTCAAACACTACCGTCCCGCAGCTGCCTCCGAAGTGCTCGACCGGGAGGGCCGTGTCCTGACCCAGTACTATGACCGAAAGTTCAGGATATGGGTCCCGCTTTCGAGCCTCCCTGATCTCATTATCCAGGCGGTCGTGACCGCTGAGGATGATACTTTTTTTGAACATACAGGGGTCAATTATAAGGCCACCTGGGATGCGCTTGTCCATGATGCGCAGAAAAGGCGGTTTGCGCGCGGCGGCAGCACGATCACCCAGCAGATGATCAAGAACGTCCTGCTCTCCCGGGAGAAGACCATCACCCGCAAGCTTCGGGAGTATGTCCTGGCGCGCAGGGCCGAGGAGCTGATCAGCAAACGCCGGATACTTGAGATCTACCTCAACGAAGTCGAGTGGGGCAACGGCATCTACGGTGTCGAGGCTGCAAGCCGCCACTACTTTGACAAACACGCGTCCGAGCTGTCGGTCGATGAGGCCGCGCTGCTCGCCGGAATGCTGCCGAACCCGAAGTACTACGATCCCTACAAACGGCAGAACAAAGCACGGGACCGCCAGGAGCGGGTACTGTCCAACATGCTTCAGGCGAAGCTGATCACTCCCGATGAATTTGCCGCGGCCATGGAGGCGCCGCTGAATCTCAGGGAAGAGCGTCCCGGTACGATGGATGGAGCGGGAGGGAGAAGGCCCTGTTATCAGAATGTCCTGGAGCAGATCCTGCTTGAGATGGTAGGCGAGCGGAAGTTGTACCGCGCCGGTGATACGATCAGGACAACGCTTGATCTGCCGCTGCAGGAAGGGCTTGCGAGCTGGGAAGACACGCCTCCGGGCGAGGTGAAAAATATGCCCGGCCAGATCACCGTGGTCAAAGCGGGCGAAGAGGTCCTGGCGCTTTCCTGCTCTTCTGCTGCGGATATTCAAGCCCGGCTTCCCGGGAGCAATGAATCAATGCCCGGTGCGCCTGCGGGGGAATACACGGTGAGCACGGTTCCGTTGGACAGTGTAACCCGCGGTCAGATTCTGAGGGTCGGCACTGCTGACAGGCCTTAGAACATCAAAACTCAATGTTCGGCCGCAGGATGAACTCGAAATTATCCTCTTTTGAGCTCGCCAGCATACCGCTGTATTTCTTGTTCGATTCCCAGACAAAACCCAATGCCAGCGCGAAGGCCATCTTCTGGTTATCCAGGGGCCATTTTTTATCCACGAAGAAATAGTGCCTGATGGAATGGAGGGACCGGCGATCCAGGTCGACGGTATATTCAAATCCGCTGTTGTTCTTCAAGGATGAATCAGTGGACAGGTAATCCAGCCTGCTCCTCCTGAATGAAAGGTAAAAAATATCCGTAATGTCCGGGTTGCTGTGCAGTTTTACGCCGACACGGAAGCTCCAGCTCAGCTTTTTTATTGGAGACTTCCGGTCCCCCTTGATCTTCCATTCAACTTCTTCCCATCGGTCGCGGACCAGCGAGTTGTCCTTGATATGGTACTTGCCTGCACTGAACAAATAACCACTATAGCCGTTTCCCGTGACGTCCCTGTTTCCGGGGACGTCAAAACTGACGACATTGCCCGCCAGCATTGAAACGGCATAGGGCTCCTCGAACCCGGTTGTGAGCGCCTTGACCCAGTTAAAGCTGCCGGCTAGCTGGGCATTGTCGTAGAAACCGCGCTCATTCTTTTTGAGATACACCCCGAGGTAGGGCAAGGGATTGACGCTTGCTTCGAAGAGGATATAGCGGGGCAGGACCGCGGCGCCCGAAAGCAGCGTTTGGTAAAATTCAGCTTCCGTTTTTTCCCCTACGTGGGGGACCGGCGCCTGCGTCAGGGCAATGATGAGCTCAATGTCCGAATAATAGGCATCGGGCTCGAACAGGAATTTGAACCGTTTGAACTGTTCGGGCTGGTCAACGACGGGTTTGTTTTCTATTGCTTCAGTGGCCTCCTGTCCCTGAGAAATAAGCGGGACCAGCAGCATGCACAGGAGGGCACATGAGCACAAAAGGAACTTTTTGCAGAGCATATCTTGCCTTACCTGCACCATGCGCCGGGAATGCCATCACGACCAGTGTGACCTAAAGGGTGCATGAACGGTCACACCAGGGTTGGTTCGCGGAGCCTGACGGAAACCACGCGGGAGCAGCCCGGTTCGTCCATCGTGATCCCGTACAGCGCATCGGCCATCTCCATGGTGCCTGTTTTGTGCGTGATCGTAATGAACTGGGAGCGGCTGCTCATTTCGCGGATAAGACGGGTGAAGCGCATGACATTGGCGGCATCCAGCGGAGCATCGGCCTCGTCCAGCAGGCAGAAGGGGCTGGGTTTCACCAGGAACGCAGCGAAGAGCAGGGCAATGGCCGTGAGCGCCTTTTCACCGCCGGAAAGGAGCGCGATGCTCTGGAACTTCTTGCCGCGCGGCTGGGCGATGATCTCGATGCCGGATTCGAGGGCATTGGTGGGATCGAGCAGGACCAGCTCCGCTTTTCCTCCCTCGAAGAGCTTGGTGAAGACCTCGCTGAATTTAACCTGGATCGCGGTAAAGGCCTCGTTAAAGAGCTCCTTGGTTTCGATATCGAGCTTGGCAATGGTCGCTTTGAGGTTGTTGATCGCATCGTTGATGTCGTTCTGCTGGGCGGTCTGCAGGTCGTAACGCTCCTTGAGCTCGGCGAATTCCTGGAGTGCTTCCACATTGACCGGACCCATCTGCTCGATCTTCTGGCGCAGTTCGTCGATCTGGAGCCTCGCTTCGTCGACATTGATCTCGAACTGGCCCAGCTCCCCGACGACGACCTCAAGTTCGCTGTGGTACGCGGACCAGATCGAGTCCTTCAGGTGTTCGATCTTCATGCGCAGCTCGGTGCGCCTGACCTCGTTCGCGGAAAGCCGTTTCTGCGCCGTCTCGATATCATGTCTGACCTGCCGCGCGTGTTCTTCCGCGGCATGGAGGGACGACGTTACTGCCGCATGGGCTTCCTGCCTGGTCAGCAGGACCCGGCGCTCCGCTTCCAGCGTTTCGATGAAGCCTTTGATCTCGCCCTCGGCTCCTTCGATGGATGCTTCCAGACTCGGCCAGGGTGGCTGCAATGTCGGTGATCTCGGCTTCGCGCTTGGCGTAACGGTCGGCGAATTCCAGGGACATCTGTGTCAGGGCCGCGATGCTGCGGGTGGCGGCCGCCTGTTTTTCCTGGAGCGCCGTGACCTCCATTTTGATCTCGGTGATCTCGACGCGTGCAGCTTCCAGCTCTTCACGTTTGAATGACAGTTCCGCCTGCAGTGATTCGATGTTAGCCTGGGCGCTGGCATGGCCGGCTTCAAGCCCCCGGAGCGTTGTCGCGGCCTGTTCGATCCCGGTTGCCAGTTCGGCGCGAAGCGAAGCGCGTTCCGAGGTCTCTGCTCCCAGGGTGGCCGCCCGGGCGGTGGACCGACCGATCTCTTCCTTCACCGCGATGCAATCCTTCTCCCCGTTCACGAGCTCGATCTCCATACGATGGACCTGCTGCGAGAGCTCCGCCGAAGTCCTCGTATCAGACCCGATCGAGGCTTCAATGGTCGTCAGCTCGCTCTCGAGCCCGGAGATCTGCGACTTGAGAGCGGCGACCTCCTGTTCCAGGTCCTTGATCTCGCGCCGCTTGGTGAGCATGCCCGATCCGCCGGCATCGACGGCGCCGCCGGTGACGGCGCCCCAGGGATCGACGATCTCCCCGGCCAGGGTGACAACGGTCTTGCTGAAACCGTCCTTGTTCCAGAGGTAAAGCGCGGTATCCATGGTGTCCACGACCACGACGTCGCCCAGCAGGTACTGGGCCACGTTGCGGTTGTCGTCCTGATAGCGCACGATGCTGAGCGCCGAACCGATGACGCCGGCATGGCCGTTCTTGATAAAAGGTTCTGTTTTGATCTCGCGCGGCATACGGGGAAGGAAGGTGCTCCTGCCGCCGCTCTTGCTCTTGAGATAGTTGATAGCCTTAAGTGAATCGTTTTGCGAATCGACGACCACGTACTGCAGCCGTTCGCCCAACACCGCCTCGATGGCCATTTCGTACCGGGGCTCCGTCTCGATCATGTCCGCGACGATCCCGTGGATGGTGCCGAGCCGGTCGCTGGAAGCGGCCTCCTTGCGCGCCGACATGACGGTCTGGACGCCTTTCTGGTAGCCCTCCAGGCGTTGTTCCAGTTCGAGCAAGGAACGGAGGCGCGAGCTCTGTCCGGCATGCTTGTTGCGCGTGTTGCCGAGTTCTGTTTCGACAGCTTTCTTTTTTGCCAGCGAATCTTCCAGCCGAGCCGTGACGCGCGCGTGCTCTTCCTGGGCCGCGTTCCGGCGCGCGGCGATCTCCTCCCGTTCCCGTTCCTTGTCAGCCAGGCGCGCAGTAAGCTCCTGGAGCTTGTGAGTCAGCTCCGCCTGTTCTCTGCCGCCCCGCTCTTCCTGCTCGTCGATCTGGTGGATCCGCGACTCCAGGTTGCCGATGCGGTTCTTTTCCGCTGCCGAGGCGGTCATGGCATTGAAGATGCCGGTGCGGGTCTCATCGAGGGCGTTTTCCTTCTCCTTCAGCGCAAGAGTGAGGGTTTCAAGTACCGTGTTCCTGCCGCCGAGGACAACGTTCTGTTCTTCGATCGACGAGAAAAGGACCCGTGATTCTTCTTCCTGCTGCGTTCGCTGATCAGTTGTCCGTGCTGTTTCCTGCTTCAGGTGCTCAAGGTCGGCGAAGTCACGGGCGCGCTGTGCCGTAAGCGCTTCGATCTGGCTTTTCGACAACTCCACTCGATGCTCGGCACGGCTCAGGGCGGACTCGGTCTCATGGATTTTGTGCTGGAGCGACGAGAGCTCGTGTTCCGCCGCCAGGGTATCTGCGCGCGTTTCTTCGATGCCGGACTCGATCGTGCTCAGCGCTGCATGGAGCTTCGTCACCTCGTCCTCGGCGTTCTTGAATTCTTCGGTAGATGCCGCCCAGTCGATCCCGAGGTTCGAGTAGTCCACAGCCGCAAGCCGCAGCTCGAGCCCTTTCATCTCGGCCCTGAGTTTCTGGTACCGCTCGGCCTTCTTTGCCTGCCGGTCGAGCGAGTTGAGCTGGCGCTTCACTTCAATGATGATGTCGTTCACCCGGAGCAGGTTCTGCTGGGTCGATTCCAGTTTTGAGAAGGCTTCCTGGCGGCGGGCCTTATATTTCATGACGCCGGCAACTTCTTCGAACAGAAACCGCCGGTCCTCGGGTTTTGAATCGATGATCTTTTTCACCCGGTCCTGTTCGATGATCGCATGCAGTTTGGCGCCCACGCCGGCGTCCATCATGAGGTCGCGGATGTCCTTGAGGCGGCAGGGGATCTTGTTGACCAGGTATTCGCTTTCGCCGGAGCGGTACAGACGGCGCGTGATCTCGAGCTCCGTGAAGCCGTTGAACTCGTTGGAGAGGATCCCTTCGACATTCGAGAGCCTGAGCGTGACCTCGGCCATGCCCATGGGTTTGCGGCTCTCGCTTCCGTTGAAGATCACATCCTCCATCTTGTCGCCGCGGAGATGTTTTGCGCTTTGTTCTCCCAGTACCCAGCGGATGGCGTCCGAGATGTTGCTCTTCCCGCAGCCGTTGGGACCGACCACAGCCGTCACCCCCGGCTGAAACGTTATGGTCGTTTTATCTGAGAAGGACTTAAACCCGATCATTTCAAGGGCTTTGAGCTGCATAGGTCTCCTCTGGTGAAAAGAATTTATGAACTATGAATTTTTTGAAAAAGCGAAAGAAAGGAACGATCTGCCCGGTGGAAATATCGCCGGATAACTGTCTCCGAGCGTACCGAAATACCGTTTTGCACGTTGTTATCTTTGAGCAGTTTTATATCATAAGAGGCCAGGTTTGTAAAGCTAAAAATAACAAGCTAAGGTGCTGATTTTTAGGGCATATACTATATATAGTGGTTGTCTGCGTGTTGATAAGGCTGTGGATAAGTCAGGGGAAGGTGTAAATATTACTATATTTCTCGCAAGGCCAGCCTCTTCATTCCCAAGGAAAGGGGCAGGTATACAGCCAGGATGTTGATGAGCAGCGCCGCTGTAAAGGACAGGGTAATTCCAAGCCATCCGTAGAGGGAGATGGAGGTACCGAAGATTTGTGACGTAAAAATGCGGTATACGGGCCAGGCTTCGAGGACTATGACCGAGCCGATGAACAGCATGGTCACCAACATGTAGACCATGCCGCCGAAGCCGGTCGGTATCTGGGCCACGTTCTCGTGTTTGAATTTGGGGAAGATAGCGCCCAGCCCCACGCCGAGCGCGGTAATGCCGAAGGTCATCATACAGACCGTCACGATGCCGAGACCCATCATGAAGGGGGTCACCTTCAGGAGCGTGTTGGAGAGTACGATGAGTATCTCGGCCAGCACCAGGAGCGGCAGCAGGCTGCTCCAGAACTTGGCCCAGAGAAAATCGCTGATCGTGAGCGGCGCTGAACGGATGATCCAGAAGGCAGCGCCCTCAAGGCTCACTGCCGGGAACACGAACCGCACCGCCACAGCCGAGGTGACGAATCCAACCATGCCGAGGTTGAGAAAGGATATCAGGTTCTGCAAATAGAAACTGGGCATGGCTGCTCGCTCGAGCGGCAGCAGCTTGAAGCTGTAGAGGTATACGATAATGAGCGCCAGCAGCAGGAACAGTTGGGACCATTGTGAGGTGTCACGGAAGAAGAGCTTTATGTCCTTCAGCACGATGGTGCGCATTTTTCCCGGGAAGGGCCGGGAAAGGAAATTGAAAAGGGCATCGGCAAGAGGGGAGCGGGAGATCGGCGCTTTTTTTCCCTCCTGCGAACGGGACCAGCCTGTGTAATAGACCCTGCTGCAGACCCATTCACCGATCACGACCCCTGCGCCGGCAGTGCTCCAGAGCATGAGCAGATAGAAACCGGCATCATCGCCCGATCTGCGAAGCAGCGGAGAAAGCGCCTCGGTCGCCCAGGAGGTCGGGAGCAGGGGTGAGACCGGTCCGCGCATGGCAGTCAGGTACTGGACGAGCGTGGGGAACGTATCCGGGTCCACGAGCTTTTCAGGCCTGAGCATGCGAAAGAGGATGTAGATCGCCACAAAAAACAAAAGGCCCAGGAGCACCAGGATGTCCTTGGCCCGACGTGCCGGGAAGGCGTTCACCAGGAGCATGGTGATGATGATGCCGACGACCGCAGGAATGATCAGAAAAGGGACCATGGTGGCGATCAGTCCGAGATAGTACCAGAGCGAGGCTTTGAATACCATGCCATAGGCGACAAAGACGGGCAACCCGTAGATCAGCGTCATCCACGACGAATCAATGATTGTTTCCACGAATTTTGCCCGGAAGATGTCCTCGATCTTCACCGGCGCCGAGAGCAGGATGTCGAGTTCGCCCGACAAATAGTAGGTCGAGAGTGACGCGACGATGTTGCTGAAGACCAGGATCGAGAAGAACGTTAACAGAATCATCGACAAGAGCCTGAGCGCGAGCAGGTCCCCCAGCCCCTCGATGGTCCTGAAATAGGACAGGACCTTGAAGGAGATGGCGAACATGAAAACCCAGAAACCGAGTCCGAGCAGCACGAGCATGAGGGTCTTCAGCCTGTCACCAGGCGCGAGTCGTGTCATGCGGTTCCTGAGCGCATAGTAGCGGGGGGTGAGGAGATGGATCATGGTATGGCCCCTTGTTGAGAATGCAAAGTGCAAAATGCAAAATGTTAGGTGATAAACGCAAAAGTCAAATTTGAATTTTAAAATGATGTAGGAGCGTTGTCAACTACGGCATAAGGTCATACTTCATTTTTGCAATTTAAAATTTGCACTTTGCATTTTGCACTGGTTGCTGCCTTCGGACCGCGTTACAGCGCTTCGTCTCCTCCGGTCAGCCTCAGGAATATGGGCTCCAGGTGGCTGTCGGGCATGCTTGCCATGCGGCCCAGTTCTTCCACGCTTCCTTCAGCAATGATCTCGCCCTTGTTGATGATGGCCACGCGGGTGCACATCTGCTCGACGATCTCGAGGGTGTGCGTCGACATGAAGATGGTCACGCCGTTCGAGGCGAGGTCCTTGAAGAGGTCCTTGACCAGCCGTGCCCCGCGCGGATCAAGGCCGACCATGGGTTCGTCCACCACAAGGACTTTCGGCTCATGGAGCAGGGATGCGGCCATGACAAGCCGCTGCTTCATGCCGTGCGAGAAATTTTCGATCAGCTCATCGGCCCACTCGGTCAGGCTGAAGATGCCGAGCAGCTCCCGGGACCGGGGCGCCGGCGTCTTCATGTCGTACAGTTTTGCCGTGAAATGCATGAATTCCGTGGCCGTGAGCTTTTCATACAAATAGGGCCGGTCAGGGATGAACCCGGTGATGAATTTTGCCTCCAGCGGATGCTGCTGCACGTCATGTCCGCCGATAAACGCATTGCCGCTCGTGGGCTGAAGCAGGCCTGCCATCATTTTTATGGTTGTGGTCTTGCCGGCGCCGTTCGGGCCGAGGAACCCGAAAACCTCGCCCTGAGCCACTTCAAGGTTGATGCTGTTCACGGCAATGAGCTTGCCGTAGGTTTTGGTGAGGTTGATGAGCTTGATCATAGCGTCCCTTTTTAGGTATGTAGGCTGAAGGCTGAAAACTGAAGGCTGAAAACTTACCATATCAATCAGCCTGCTCAAATTCGCGATGTCTTTTGACAATTGCCCACGATGTGCGCCTCAAAACCTTCCACCTTCAGTCTATCCACCTGAGTAGTTACGAATTACTTGTATTCCAGCACGTCCACTTTTAGTTTACCCACGAGCCTCATGATCTGCGTCTGTTGATCGAGATTGCCGGTGACGAACCTGATGTGGGTGGCGTCAGCCGGGAACTGGTTGAATGTAGGATCGATAGCGGTCCATTGCCCGAGCCAGACCTCGGGCCAGGCGTGGTAATAGAATCCGTCGTCCATATAGACGATCCCGCCGGCCATGCGTGTGGGGATGCCGGCTGCGCGAGCCAGCGCGGTGAACAGCGTGGTGTGTTCATTGCAATCGCCAACGCGTTGTTCCAGAATTTCCAAAGCGCTGGGAATGCTGACCACCGGTTTTTTCTCCAGATTGTTGTATACCCACTCGTTCAAAGTCCTGGCAGCCTGCCGGGAATCACGCTGTCCCCCGAGGATGCGCGCTGCCGTGCTTTTGATCTTCGGGTCATCGCTCTGGATCAATGCTGACGGCCGCAGGTCTTCACGAAGGTCCGTTCCCGCGTAGGGGACCGTGAATGAGCCCGCGGGGTCCTGGACCGTTATTTCGATTACCTCTCCTGAAAGTGACTGCCGGTCGCTCTGAAGCTGGAATCCCGCGAGCGGGGCGCCCCGGAGGCGCACCTTGAGACGGCGTACGCGGGCCCAGTCTCTGATGGGGTCCGACGGGATCATCGTCAGCGAAATGATGTCCACGGCAGGACCCCGCTTGTCCCGTTTCAGCGCTTCGGTCATGGTCTCCCGTAAAAGCACGTATCCAAGAGCGCTTTCTTCCTTGATGGTCTCTCCCTCTTCAGTGATCCAGGAAAAGGCCTCCATCCCCTGGAAGGATTCTTTGAGCTTGTACACGGCAATATCCCGGTCGCCTACTTTTATGCGCTCCCTGGATTCCACCGTGACCGTTGCTTCTTCGGTATTCATGGTGGCGGGGTTGAACAGGGGAAAAGAAAATCGTTTGCCCTGCTCGAGGCCGAGGAGCACCAGCGCGGGCTTGATGTTTGGAGAAAGATAGGGAGGTTCGGCCAGGCGTATGCGTTCATTTCTGGTCTGACCGCCGCTGGTGATATCGAGCAGAAGTTTTTTGCCGACCACCGCACCCTTGACGGTCAGGTCGGTCAGGTCGGACTTCAGGGTAAAGTCGAAATATTTGAGCTGAAAGTTCTTCGCCGCATAGCTGTTGATCACCGTTTTAACGCGTTGCACGGACCCGAGTGCCAGGATGTCAAGCTCGGATTCCTCGAAAAGATGGTATGTGTCGGCTTCGCGCAGAATGCGTGTATGGGCATACCCTATCTTGCGGTCCTGCTGGTAGATGCTGAACCATTCGTCGCCGGTGCGAACGCCTTCCTCGCTGATGGCATCGAGGGCGATGACCGTGGACGGCCGGAGGTAGGTGCGCTCGATGAGCAGTGCAAGCATCACCAGCCAGAAGGCCAGAATTGATAGTTTGATTATTCTTTTCATGTTCTGCTGAATATCTTAACCATGACCGCCGGGAATGTCAAATGGAGAACAGCTGCTCTTTCGGCGGGGAGGTGTCCCTTCCCTAAAAATAAGCTGCAGCTCAGGGACGTGCAGCATCATCTTCGCGTCCCCAAAAAAGACCGACAGCGGTTGTGAAGGTTCTTGAAATCGTGCGGCAATTATGCAATAATCCACAATCTTATGAACAAGGGAATGGAATCATTGACCATGCGCAGCGGGATCCTCACGGTCCCCCTTGGGGCCGGATTGCTTGCATTTCCGTTCACCGGAACCAAAATTGCGTTGGCGGTCTTCGCTGTTGCAACTGCGACAGTGTTTTTGCGCCGTGTATACGGGACGGCGGCCATCGTTGCCGTTCGTTCGTCAGCAGCCGGAAGCATTGCCCGGTTGCGCGATCTTCTGTCAACGCTTGCTTCCTCTATGAGTTCCTCCACCGCGTTAGCGGTTCTCAGCGCGATCCTTCTCATCCTCCCCCTGATGCTGAACGATTATTACCGGGACATCCTTACGCTTACCGGCATGTATATCGTTCTTGCTCTCGGCCTCAATATCATCGTAGGTCAGGCAGGCCTCCTGAACCTCGGGTATGTGGCATTCTATGCCGTCGGAGCCTATGCGTATGCGGTCCTCTCGACGCAATTCGGCCTGTCCTTCTGGCCCGGCCTCTTCATCGGTGCGCTGACCGCCGCTGCTGCCGCGACGCTTCTCGGATTCGTGACCCTCAGGCTGCGCGGAGATTATTTTGCCATCGTTACCCTGGGATTGGGGGAGATCACCCGCATCGTGCTGAACAACGGGGCCTCATTGACCGGAGGGCCGAACGGCATTTCAGCAATAGGGCGGCCGATGATCGGCGGGTATGTCCTCTCTTCCCCGCTCGACTTCTACTACCTTATCCTTCTTATCGTTGCCGTGACCATCTATGCCGTGAACCGGCTGATGTTCTCGCGCATCGGCCGCGCCTGGATCGCGATCCGCGAGGACGAGGTCGCTGCGGAAGCCATGGGTATCAATACGTTCAGGCTCAAACTCCTTGCCTTTGTCATCGGATCCGCCTGGGCGGGATTGACGGGCGTTTTTTTCGCCGCCAAGATGGCCTTTGTATCGCCCGAGAGCTTCACCTTTTTTGAGTCGGTCATGATCCTGTGCATGGTGGTGCTCGGCGGCATGGGCAGCATTGCCGGGATCGTTCTGGGCGCGTTCCTGCTGATCACACTCCCCGAGGTGTTCAGGGATTTTCAGGATTACCGGATGCTGGCCTTTGGTGCGGCGCTGGTGCTGATGATGATCTACAGGCCGCAAGGCCTGCTGGGAACCGTGAAAAAATAACCCGACATCCGGACAAGGAAACCGGCACTACCGATATGCTTCTTTTGGAAACGAAAAATCTGGCCAAACAGTTCGGCGGGCTCAAGGCCCTCGACGGCATCGACCTGCGGGTCGACCGGGAGAGGATCGTGAGCATTATCGGCCCTAATGGAGCCGGCAAGACCACGTTTTTCAACTGTCTCACCGGGATCTATCAGCCCACGGCAGGGACCATATCTTTCCATGACCACGACATCACGGGAAGGCAGCCTCATGATATCACGGCGCTGGGCGTTGCCCGCACGTTCCAGAATATCCGGTTGTTCAACGATATGACCTGTCTGGAGAACGTCATGGTCGCGGGTCATTGCCGGACCAGCGCAGGCGTGTTCGGCGCCATCCTCCGGCTGGAATGGGTGCGCAAGGAAGAACGGGACATGGTCTTTCGCGCCATGGACATTCTTAAGTTCGTCGGCCTGGAGATGAATTGCGATGACCGCGCATCCAATCTTTCCTACGGTGACCAGCGGCGGCTTGAGATCGCCCGGGCGCTCGGCACCGAACCGCACCTTCTGCTGCTTGATGAGCCGGCAGCGGGCATGAACCCGCTGGAAACGCAGGATCTCATGGCCCTTATCCGCAGGATCCGCGATAATGGCGTGGCCATCATCCTGATCGAGCATGATATGAAGGTGGTCATGGGCATCTCCGACCGCGTACTGGTCCTCGACCACGGGGTAAAGATCGCCGAGGGGCTGCCCCGGGACATTCAGGAAAATCCTGCCGTGATCGAGGCCTACCTGGGCAAGGAGGAGGGCCGCCATGATTGACCGAAACCTCCTTTCTTACCCGACCACCCCCTCACCTTTGTCCTCTCCCCGAGGGGAGAGGGTAGGGCGAGGGGTTTTCATTGCGCCTTTATTCTTGGGAGGAGCGCATGCTTGAACTGACGGGCATCGTCGTCTCCTATGGCATGATCGAAGCGCTCAAAGGGATCAGCCTTCACGTGGGACAGGGCGAGATCGTGGCGCTCATCGGCGCGAACGGGGCCGGTAAATCGACGACGCTCATGTCAATCTCGGGTGTTTCGACGCTGCGGCGGGGGAGTATTGTCTACAACGGGGTGCCGATCGGTGGGCTTCCTGCCCACGAGATCGTCCGCATGGGCGTATCCCAGGTCCCGGAAGGAAGACGCATATTTTCGCGGATGACCGTGGCCGAGAACCTTGAGATGGGCGCTTTCGTGAAGGACAAGCGGGAGACGGCCGGCGACATAGAACGGTGTTTTGCAATGTTCCCGGCGCTTTCAGGGAGGCGGCGTCAGCTTGGCGGTACCCTGTCGGGCGGAGAACAGCAGATGCTGGCCATAGGCAGGGCGCTGATGGCAAGGCCGAAACTGCTGCTGCTGGATGAACCATCCCTCGGCCTTGCCCCTATTATCGTGAGCAGGATATTCAAGATCATCAAAGAGATCAACCAACAGGGCACGACGGTCCTTCTCGTGGAACAGAATGCAAAGGCCGCTCTCCGGCTGGCGCATCGCGCCTATGTCATGGAGACGGGGAAGATCGTTATGCAGGGCATGGCTGCAGTGCTTGAGAATGACCCGGGCATCAAAAAGGCATATCTTGGAGAATGAACCTATCGCCGCGATGACGGGCAAAACAAGATCAGCAGACCGCCGTTCTGACGCAACGGTGTCCAAAAATATCAAGCTCACCCTTGAATACGAAGGCACAAACTATCACGGGTGGCAGACGCAGGCCGGCAGCGGACTGGCAACGGTCCAGGAAACGCTCGAAAAAGCCTTTTCAATCCTGACGAACGGGCCCGTGAAGGTCAACGGCTCCAGCAGGACCGATGCAGGAGTGCATGCCCTGGGGTATGTCTGCAACGTGGTGATCCGCAGCCCCATACCGCCTGCGGCCTGGGCCCCGGCAATGAACCATGTACTACCCGATGACATCCGGGTGCTCTCTTCGGAGGAGGCAGCGCCCGATTTTCACGCACGGTTCAGCGCTATCGGGAAGATATACTCCTATCGCATCCTGAACAGGCGCGCGCCGTCCGCCCTCCATCGTCATGCGGCCTGGCACGTGAACCTGCGGCTGAACATGCGGGCCATGCGGAGCGCGGCGGAACACCTTACCGGTCAGCACGACTTCTCGGCCTTCAGGGCGGCAGGATGCAGCGCCAGTACGCCAGTTAGGACGCTCAAGCCGATCATCATCAGGAAGAGCGCCGATGTTGTTGAGATCCGCCTGGAGGCCGATTCTTTTCTCCAATACATGGTGCGCAACATTACCGGCACTCTGGTGGAAGTTGGCCTCGGCCGGTTCCGGCCTGAGGACGTAAAACAGATGCTCTTGTCCCGCGACCGTAGGACCGCGGGACGAACAGCGCCGGCCCATGGCCTGTACCTCGTGCGCGTCCTCTATGCAGAATAGAACGCGGTGTCTTTTTCGCACGTTTGTAACAGAAAAACGCATAATTCTCATTTATGCAAATGATGATGTGGCCATCATCATTGTAATATCAAAAGGTTATCGTTGGCATGATACGTGCAACCAATAACCGCTGATAAATCAATTATCATGACGGCCGTGGTGCGTTCATCGGCAGGGACCGATCATCATCGCGTTGCCCTGGCAATTTCAGGTTCACGATTTTTATTATGATCCGACATTACTCGAAAGGAGAACGTATGAGGAACTGGTTGAACGCAGTATCGCTGTTCTTGTTTACCCTTCTTCTGGCCCCGTCGGCACATGCGGCTGATGCTGCAACGTGTCTGGGTTGTCACGGGTCCATGGAAGGCGCTGTAAAAGTAGATCAGGAAAAATTCTCCAAATCGGTCCACGGCGGGATGAATGACTGTACCATGTGCCACCTGACACTGAAAGGTGCGCAGCATCAGGGCTTGTCGGATGCCAAGCCCGACAAAACCGTGGTCGAACTAGCCGCGGCCATTTCCCCGAAGAGCAGGTCCAACGCTGTCGCGCAAGCCGCCTGCGTGAACTGTCATGCCGATACCTACCAGGTGTACAAGGCGAGCGTCCATGGCCAGAATGTCATCGTAAAGAAGTCTTCAGACGGTCCGGTGTGCACGGATTGCCACGGATCGCCGCATTACATCCAGAGCAAGACCAGCAGGGAATCGGCAGTTAATCATTTTAATATCGTCGAAGCCTGCGGCAAGTGTCATGAAGAAAAATCCATGAGCGAGAAGTACGGATTCAGCACGCATGTCATGGAGCGTTACAAGGAAAGCTTCCACGGGAGAAAGCTCAAGGTAGGCCACCACAACGCTCCTGCGTGCTCGGATTGCCACGGCGCGCATGATGTGAAGAGCGCCAAGGACCCGTCCTCGCCCGTTTCCGGGGCGAATAAGATCAAGACCTGCGCCAAATGCCACCCGGGCGCAACCGAAAAATTCGTAGCAGCCATCACGCACAAGCCGATGCATCCGATCGCGCATTTCACTGAGCTCGCTTTGATCTTTCTTACCATGAGTGTCTTTGCGTTCATCTGCATCCATGTGCTCTTGGATATTTTCGCAGACATTCGTGAGCGTTTGTTCAGGAAGGGAGACAAACATGAATAATGGAAACATTCCCACAGAGATAGAGAGGTTTGATCTCTCGGCGAGAATTCAGCATGTTATCATGTTCACCACGTTCCTGCTCCTGTCTTTCACCGGCTGGGGGCTGAAGTATGCGTATCAGGACCCTGCCAGCGCATGGATCAGCTTCTGGGGCGGGGCAAAGATGGCGGGGCTTATTCACCGCGTGGCGGGCATCACCATGCTGATCGACTTCATATACCACCAGTTCTACCTCGTCAACCAGTTCCGCAAAGGTGGCATGAGGCCCACGCTCATTCCGATGCCCAAGGACGTTGTTGACGCTTTCCACAACTTCATGTTCTTCTTCGGGCTCAGGAAAGAGCGGCCCTACTTCGGCAAGTTCAATTACATGCAGAAGTTCGATTATTGGGCGGTCTACTGGGGCATGTTCATCATTGGGGCGTCAGGGTTCTTCCTGGCATTCCCGGTGACGGTATCATCGCTCTTTCCCATGTGGTCGATCCAGTGGATCTGGGACGTGGTCATTGCCATGCACAGCGATGAAGCCTTGCTGGCGATCGTGTTCATCCTGATCTTCCACTTCTACAACGAACACCTGCGTTCGGAGGTGTTCCCCATGAACTGGATGTGGCTCACCGGGAAGATGTCCATTGAACAGCTGAAGCACCATCATCCGGCTGAATATGATCATCTCTTTGGAGACAAAACAGGTAAAAAGTAGTAATCCTCACAGCTCATTTTATGTATCCGATGCAAATCAGGACGGCGGCCAAGCAATGGCCGCCGTCTTTTTTGTTGATGATGTCCCACATTCCAGAGCTCACGCTCCGGAGCGTCAACCGGTTTGGGATGAAGCACGAAACACTGGAAAAGTGCAGGATGTGCTTTTATTGAAAGGGATTTTTACAGGCCGTTTAAGTGGAGCGGGTAGAATAACAAAACGAATAACAATCGCGAATCGCTTTACGATGGATAGGTGCTATTACGGAGAGTTGGCATCACAAAAAACAATGCCCTTCGCCACAGGGCGGAGGGCATATGCACAATCTGGAAAGGATGGTTCAGCTGACTTTTTTGACCTTGCCGGAGCGGATGCAGCGCGTGCATGCATGGACGCGAACGCTTCCTCCATGGGCACCTACGGCCTTGACGCTCTGCACATTCGGCTTGGAGACCTTCTTGCTTCTGTTGTTAGCGTGGCTCACCTTGTTGCCGGAAAGCCTGCCTTTACCGCAAATTTCGCATTTACCTGCCACGAGAATATTCCTCCATAGGTGAAAATGATTGCCTGAAAGATGACTACCTTACCATAAGAATAAGGCGTTTGCAAGCAAATAAATCCAAAAAAGCATTCGGGCGCTGAAAAATCAGACTAAATATGTTAAAACAGGCTGTGGCCCCATCACAGGGGCGCAGCTCTTTCCCTCGACAAAACCTTTAAAATATTCTAATATTGTCCTTGTCATCGCCTATGGACGAGATCAAAACCATCATCAAGAGAATAGGGAAGCCGCTGGGATTCGCAGCGCTGGACGATTTTGCCCATATCCGGAGCCTGACGGCCTTCGAGCCTTTTATACGAAAGCAAATCGAGGAACTGAGACGCTATTCGGCAGATCCCGCGGCCCTTCAACAGCTCGAAGCGCTGTTCTCCGGATTCGACACGTTGCCGGCCGACCAGAAAAAAGACCGCGTCCTCAGAGCGAGAGCGGTGATCGCTCTGCTCGATCCGGGCCGGCTTCCCCCGGCACCGTTGGCAGCCATAAAGCCTCCCCCCCATACCTCTTCTGCTCATCCGGCGGATCCTGCGGCAGCGCCGGCCGCATTGGACACTCCCATCCAGTTCTGTAAAGGCATCGGCCCCAAACGCGCAGAGCTGCTCGGGAAGATCGGCATCAATACGGTCGAAGATGCGCTGTTTTATATCCCCTGGCGGTATGAGGACCGCGGCAACCTGAAAAAGATCAGCCGTCTCAGCGTCGGTTCCTATGAGACGGTGATGGGGGAAGTCGTTTCAGCTGAAGTGGTCGAGACAAAGAGAAAATGGGTGAAGGTCTTCGAGCTCCTGGTCACGGACAAGAGCGGCATGCTTGTCGGCTCCTGGTTCAACCAGGCCTTCATGAAAAAATCGTTCAAGCCGGGACAGACGGTGGTCCTTTCCGGCATAGTCAAGTCCAATCCCTACCGGGGCGGCCTGCCGCAGATCGACAACCCCGACTACGAGATCATGGACGACTCCGAGCCGGACAGCCTTATCCATGCAGGCAGGACGGTCCCGATCTACCGCACGACATCGGGCCTGTCCGTGCGGTATTTGCGAAGCATGATGAAGACCATCATCGATTCCTGCTGCAGCACCATGCCCGACATCCTGCCGGATCATATTATTAAGAAATATTCGCTGATGTCCGCTGCCGAGGCGATTGCCGAGGTGCATTTCCCTGAGCAGGAAAAGGACATCATCGTCTTGAACCGGGGAGAGAGCGCGGCTCATCGCAGGATGAGCTTTGAAGAGCTGTTTACGCTGGAGCTGGGGCTCGCGCTCAGGAAGCAGGGAATGGACGCGGCAAAGAAGGGCATCGCGTTCAAACCGGTCTACAAGCTTGAAACCGCTCTCCGGGCGAAGCTGCCCTATCGGTTAACGACCGCCCAGGAACGGGTGATCGCAGAGATCAAAAACGATATGGCCGGGGACCGGCCCATGAACCGGCTGCTGCAGGGCGATGTAGGGTGCGGCAAGACCATCGTCGCCATGATCGCCGCTCTCATGGCAGTGGAGAACGGTTACCAGGCCTGTCTCATGGCGCCTACGGAGATTCTGGCAGCACAACATTACAGAAATATCGAGGTTCTGGCATTGCCGCTTGGCATCACCGTGCGCCATCTCGTGGGCGGTCTCAGGAAAAAGGCAAAGGAAACGATCCTTGCCGAGATCGGTTCCGGCGCAGCAGCCATCGCGGTCGGTACGCATGCGCTCATAGAGCAGAACGTACAGTTCAAGCGCCTCGGCCTTGCCATCATCGACGAGCAGCACCGCTTCGGCGTGATGCAGCGCTCCACGCTGACCTCGAAGGGCTACGAGCCCGACGTGCTCGTGATGACCGCCACGCCGATCCCGCGGACGCTGGCGCTGACGGTCTACGGCGACCTCGATGTGTCCGTGATCGACGAAATGCCGCCGGGAAGGAGCCCCATTGTCACCCGGATCTATTTCGAACCCAGGCGCAGGGAGGCCTATCAGTTTCTTGACGAGGAGATCAAAAAAGGTCGCCAGGTCTATGTGGTCTACCCCCTGGTCGAGGAGACCGAGAAAAGCGACCTCAAGGCGGCAACAGAAATGGCGGCGCATATCCAGAAGGACATTTTCCCGAACTGGAAGGTGGGACTGCTGCACGGCAGGATGAAGGCGGACGAGAAAGAGGCCGCCATGGCAGCCTTTAAAGCGAATGAGACGCATATCCTCATCTCGACCACGGTGATCGAAGTCGGCGTGGACGTGCCGAACGCCACAGTCATGGTGATCGAGCATCCCGAGCGCTTCGGCCTGGCGCAACTCCACCAGCTCCGCGGACGGGTCGGACGGGGCGGTCATCAGTCCTACTGCATTCTCATGGGTCCACGGATGTTCGCTGATGAGGCGCGGGAGCGTCTGAACGCTTTTGCGCGCACCACGGACGGCTTCAGGATCGCCGAGGAGGACCTTCGCATGCGCGGACCGGGCGAGTTCCTGGGGACGCGCCAGTCCGGCCTCCCGGACCTGCGCGCGGCGAACATCATTCGCGATGCAGACCTGCTTGAAAAAGCGCGGAGCGAAGCTTTTGAACTGGTCCGGCAGGACGCAGCGCTCACGCAATATCCGCTGCTTCGCGAATCGCTCCGGAGAAGGTGGCAGGGCAAACTGGGGCTTTTAAGCGTCGGTTGATATTTTCACTGCATTCTGATAGAGTAAAACAAGAGTTCCGGGTACAGGGTAAGAAGTCAGGATTCTAAAGGAGCCGACAGAGCATATGGTCTGGGGAAAAGTCATTTCGAACATGCAGAAAGGGTCTGACAAATTGATGGTCGCGGCAGCCATGTTTTCCGAGCGGGCCAAGGCGGAGCTGAACATCGTGCGTCTCCGGATCAGGTCCGACAATGTTCAGGAAAGCGTCAATGAACAGTACCGCATCATCGGTCATGCCGTGGTGGAGTTGAACAATTCCGGATCATTGCCCAAATTGGCGGAGCAGCTGCTACAGGACGAAAGAATAGCGGCCCCACTGATCGAGATCGCCGCGCTGGAGAAGGAACTTGACCGATTGAACGATGAGATAAAGAATGAAGCATCCGTGTTCCGGCCGGCGCCGAAACAGGCGGGGGAGACCGCTCCATGATCATTGCCCTGGTGCTCCTGGTTGGTCTTCTTATCGGCAGTTTCCTGAATGTCTGCATCGCGCGGATTCCTCACAGTGAGTCCATCGTCACGCCGCCCTCGCAGTGCCCCCGCTGCGGGAAACCGATCAAATTCTACGACAACATACCGGTCATCAGTTATCTCCTGCTCCGGGGGAAATGCAGGAGCTGCGGCCTGCCCATCTCCTGGCGCTACCCGCTGGTCGAACTGCTGAACGCCCTGGTCTACGGATGGATCTACTGGGAGTTCGGCCTGAATGGAGAAGCGATCCTGATCATGGCGCTCTGCTCGTCCCTGATCGTCATCACGTTCATCGATCTCGACCACCAGATCATCCCCGATGCGATCACGCTTCCGGGTATGGTCCTCGGCCTGGTTGTCGCGCCGTTCTTCATGCCGGCACTGGCCGGGCCGCTGCCATTCTCCCTGGATCGTTTCATGCCGCAGGACTGGCCGCACCTGGAGCGAGTCATCAATTCGTTCATCGGACTGGTGTGCGGAGCCGCGCCGCTCCTTGTCCTCGGCTGGATATGGGAAAAGCTGCGCCACGTTGAAGCAATGGGCGGCGGCGATATCAAGCTCATGGGCATGTTCGGAAGTTTTCTGGGCTGGAAAAGCGCGCTCCTTATCATCATGCTCGGCGCGATCGCGGGATCCGTCGTGGGCGTGGCGCTCATCCTGCTGCGAAAGCACAAGGCCGATCACGTTATTCCCTTCGGGCCGTTTCTGGCTGCCGGGGGAGTGGCGACGATGCTGTACGAATCCGATATCGTTTCCTGGTACCTGGACCTGCTTCGAATATGACGTCCTATTCCCTGTCCATACAACTGCTCGGACTGGTCATCGTTGCAGTCGGCCTGGCGATCGCCTGGAGAATGTCCCGCCGTTTTCGTCAGGACCTCGGTTTCAAAAAACAGGAGCGTGGAAAAAAGGAAGATGTCGGATTTATCATCGATGCCTTCCACGGTGTGACCAAACAGCTCAAAGATAAGGAACAGGAGCTTGAACGGCTTCGCGCCAGCGCGGAACAACGAGCTGAGAACGTCGAAAGCTACAATGAGAACATTCTCCAGTGTGTAACGAGCGGCGTCATGACCTTCGACCGGAATAAGCGGGTCATCACGCTGAATCACGCCGCGGAAGAGATGCTCGGCATAAGCCACGAACGGGCGGTTAACCGGTCCTGCCGCGACATTTTCGGTTCCGGAGACATCTGCCGTTCGGTGGAGGAGACCCTCGGGCTGACTACGACCCTGTTGAGAATGGAAACAACGCTGGAACGTCCTGAGGGACGCATGTGGCTTGGGTACAACACCGCGCTCTTGACCGACCGGCACGGTTCGTCGCTCGGTGTTATCCTGTCTTTTTCAGATCTCACCGAAGTGAAGCGGCTGCAGGAACAGGTGGAGCTTCGCGAACGGCTTACCGCCCTGGGCGAGATGTCGGCCGGCATAGCGCACGAGCTTCGGAATCCCATGGCCGTGATTGCCGGCTATCTTGCGCTGGTCTCGAAAAAGTCGGCGGCTCCCGAGCAGAAGATCATCAAGGACGTGGTCGCCGAGATCAACGGCATGAACCGCATTATTGACGACCTGCTGACCTTTGCCCGGCCGGCCTCGCTGAACCGGGTGCGGATCAGCATCAGGGAACTGGTCGAAGGATGTGTCGCAAACGTGCTTCAGGCCAAAGGAAATGATGCCCGGACCAGAACAGTGCTGGACCTGCCCGATATCGAGGTCTCCTTCGATGAAGTGCTGATGCGCCAGGCATTGACGAACCTTGTGCAGAATGCCGTCGAAGCCATGCCGGAAGGCGGGACGCTGACGATCCAGGGTATGAGTACCAGCAGGGAGCTTTCCCTCACGATAACCGATACCGGGACCGGCATTCCCCGGGACAAGCTTAAAAAGATATTTCTGCCGTTTTTCACGACCAAGGACACCGGCGTCGGTCTCGGCCTGGCCCTGGTGCACAAGATCATCCTGTCCCACGGCGGAAGGATCGACGTGCAAAGCAGCGAAGGGCGGGGGACGACGTTTACGGTGATCCTGCCGACGGCAGGGAATTGAAACACAAAAGGCGTCTCTCGCAAAGCTCGCAAAGGACGCCAAGAAAAGCTTAAAGCAAAGCTTGCTTTTTGATTTTAAGCCAGAAAGAATCTTGGTTCCCGGTTCCCTTTGCGCACTTTGCGAGCTTTGCGAGAAATATTTTTCCCTTTTAATTAAAATTATGGACACGATCCTCGTCATAGAAGACAAAGAAAGCATGCTCGACATGCTTACGCAGACGCTTGAGGCCGAAGGCTATCAGGTGGTCCCTGCCCGCGATGGCGCCGAAGGCATCAAAAAGCTCACTGACGGGAGCATCGCGTTGGTGCTTACGGACCTGAAACTGCCGAAGAAGGACGGGTTCGAGGTGCTCAGGGCCGTAAAAGAGGACAACCCGCTCCTGCCGGTCATTGTCATGACCGCGTTCGGCACGATCGAGACCGCGGTCAGGGCCGTAAAGCAGGGCGCATACGATTTTCTGACCAAGCCCTTCGACATGGAACATTTGCTGGTGCTCATCAAGCGTGCGCTCGATACTACCCGCGTGGCAACGGAGAATATCCTGCTGCGATCGGAGCTCTCCGACAAGCTCGGATTTCCGAAGATCATCGGCAAGAGCAGCCAGCTCCAGGAGATCAGCGAGAAGATCCAGAAGGTGGCGTCCACGAATGCGACGGTCCTGATCCAGGGCGAGAGCGGCACGGGAAAAGAGCTTTTCGCGCGGGCCATTCACTACCTGAGCCCGAGAAAGGAACGGCCCTTTTTGGCGATCAACTCAGCCGCCATCCCGCATGAATTGCTGGAAAGCGAGCTGTTCGGGTATGAGCGCGGCGCCTTCACCGGCGCCGATGCGAGAAAACTCGGCAAGCTCGAACTGGCGGACAACGGCACCGTTTTTCTCGACGAGATCGGGGACATGGACCTGGCGCTGCAGGCAAAATTGCTGCGCGTGCTCCAGGAACAGGTGATCGAGCGGATCGGCGGCAGCGGCAAGCAGATCAAGATCGACGTGAGGATCGTTACCGCTACGAACAAGAACCTGCAAAAGGCCGTGGATGCCCGGTTGTTCCGTGAAGACCTGTTCTACCGCTTGAACGTGTTCCCCATCACGATCCCACCGCTCCGCGAACGGCGCGACGATATTCCTGCGCTGGCGGCCAGTTTCCTGAACAAGTATTCCGCCGAAGTGCGCAAGGGTCCGCTGACCATCTCCGACGAGGCCATGGATATCCTGATGAAGGCGCCCTGGCGGGGGAACGTGCGTGAACTGGAGAATGTGATTGAACGGGCCGTCATCTATGCCGAAGGCGGCGTGATTCGCGCCCAAGATCTCGGCATCAGTGAGTCGACCATCCTGGAGGCCTTTGCGGAACACGTGCCCATTGGAAGGCCCGCTTCATGAGATCGCCCAGGCTGCAACGCGCATCGTTGAATCCCGCCGCATCAGGCAGGTGCTCAAACAGACGGGCGGGAACAAGACCCGCGCCGCCGAAATACTCCAGGTAAGTTATAAGACGCTTCTTACGAAAATCAAGGATTATCAGCTTGAGTAACAATCGAGATCACAAGAGCGCGTGATAGCGGGGTCTTTTGCCATGACATACGCATTCCGAAAAACTTCTCATAGTAAGATTACATGCCGGCCATCCACCGGGGGCGGCCTTTTGCTTATCATCGTGTTTATTTTCAATCTTGCGATGTTCCCTCTCTCGGCTGTGGCCAAAGACCCGTCTCCATCCGGCGAACACACGATTCGGGAAATCGAACGTTTGAATAACGAGGCGCTTCAGCTGTTTGTCAAAGCGAAGCGGCAGGAGGCCGTTGCGCTGTGGAAAAAAGCCGATGGTCTTGCGCTCACCGCCGGTTTGGGCTGTCCCGCGCATGTTGAAGTGCTGCTCAACCTCGGGCAGTCCTATTTCAGGATGGGCACCAAATATTATCCCCTGGCCGAGGCCTGTTTGAATCGGGTGGTCGACATCGACCCGGACCGATGGGACACGTATATGGTTTTGGGAAACCTCTGTTACGATGAGGGCCTGCCGGACTGCGCTATCGGGAACTATGACCTGTCGTTGAAGCTGAATCCGGGGTATAAACATGCAAAGATGATTAATAATCGCATGGACGGATTGGTCCAGTATAGAAATGGCCTTATATCGGATATAGAAGCGACGGCCGTAACTCAAAGAAAATATGTCTACAGCTACCCCATGGATGAAGAACAGCATAACTACTATTTTTATATAACATTCAACAGAGAACAAAACCTTACGCGCATGGATATAGTACGGGAAGGCGAAAACAAGATTCATCAGACATTCAAATACGGGGATTTTGAATGCGGACCATCGCCTGGCGGAGAAGGATTGCTGACCCCTGCGGATTTTACTGCCCACGGGAACAAGGACCTTAAACTGTTGTGCATGAGTGACGATGGGACCCGGGCAGGCTATCTTTATTATATCTACAGCAGAAAAAAATCCATGTTCATTCCATTCGGCGGAGCGATGCTGCCTGAATCGGTCAGTGGGCCGGATGATCAGGAAATACGTGTCTTCAATAATTATGGCGATGCGGGGCAGCTCTACGTGGAGAGTTTTTACCGGATCATTAACGGAAAATTGGTTTTGATAAAAGAAGTGAAACAGAACGAAACAACGCAAAGGGAAGGAAAAACTTATTATAAGAGAACAATAAGTCAGCGCAGCGGGGATGCAATGGCCGTGGTCAGTGAATCGCTCATCGAAGCCGGGGGGAGATAAGAGACCCTCTTTTCTTCTGATTTATAACAGCAGCGCAAAATCAATCCTTGAGCTGATCGTGTTTCTTCATTCAGACTTTACTCGGCAGAAGTAAAACTTCAATCGCAAACCATGGCACCTATTCCCGACAACATGCAAAAAGAGATCTTTCGTCTCGTTGATGAGATTAATGAACATAATTACCGCTATTATGTTCTCGACGCCCCGGTCATCTCCGATGCGGAGTATGACCAGTCTTTTTCGCCAGTCTGAAGGAACTTGAAGAGAAGTACGGTTACGTTGCCCCGATTCCCCAACCCAGCGTGTCGGCGCACCGCCGCTTGAAAAATTCAGCAAGGTAAAGCACACCGAGCCCATGCTCTCGCTGGACAATGCATTCTCCCACGAAGAGATCCGTGAATTTGACCTGCGGGTCAAGAAAGTCCTTAAATCCGACAACGAAGTCGAATATACAGTTGAGCCGAAGTATGACGGACTTGCGATGGAACTGACCTATCACAAAGGGATTCTCGTCCGGGCCTCGACAAGGGGCGACGGCTATGAGGGCGAGGATGTCACGCAGAATATCAGGACCATCAAGGCTATTCCGCTTAAAATAGAAGGAGTGGGCCCGATTCCCGAAGAGATCGATATCCGCGGCGAAGTGTTCATCGATATCGCGGAATTCGAGAAATTGAACAAAGAACGCGAACAGGCCGCGGAACCGCTCTTTGCCAATCCCCGTAATGCCGCTGCCGGCTCCATCCGTCAGCTTGATCCGGCGATCACGGAAAAGCGAAAGCTCCATATGGCCTGCTATGGCGTGGGCGCCATGAAGGGCATTGAGTTTAAGAGCCAGGCAGCGCTGAATCGCCTGGCTGATACATGCCCATTTTCCGGTGCCCCTGGGCTTGACCATCGCGCAGGGCATCGATAAGGTGATCGATGCTGTCAAGCACATCGAGAATGAGCGGCCCGGACTTGCCCTTTGAAGCAGACGGTGCGGTCATCAAGGTCAACGATTTCAAGCTTCAGAAGGAGCTCGGTTTCAAGACCCGTGAACCGCGCTGGGCGATCGCATATAAATTCCCGGCTCATCAGGGCACCACGGTGGTCGAGGATATTTTCGTAAACGTGGGCAGGACCGGAGCGATCACGCCTGTTGCATCTCTTCAGCCGGTTCGGATCGGCGGCGTTACGGTGTCGCGTTCTACGCTGCACAACTGGGACGAGATCGAGCGCAAGGACATCCGCATCGGCGATACGGTGGTGGTCGAGCGGGCAGGGGACGTGATCCCGCACATCGTGACTGTTATCAAAGAGAAACGCACGGGTAAGGAACAGCCATTCCCTCCACCGAACGCAGTGCCCGGTCTGCGGTTCCCATGTCGTGCGTGAAGAAGGCGAGGTTGCATTCCGGTGCATCGGCCTGAACTGCGAGGCCCAGGTGCTGGAGCGGATCATTCACTATGCTTCACGCGGCGCCATGGACATCGAGGGTCTTGGCGAAAAGAACGTGGAGCTTCTTTACAACCAGGGTCTCATCAGGCATTTCGGCGATCTCTATGCGTTAAAGAAGGAGCAACTGCTCGAACTTCCCCGGTTCGCTGAAAAGTCCGCCCAGAACCTGATCGATGCCATCGAAAAAAGCAAAACAGCAAGGCTCAGCAGGTTTCTCTTTGCGCTCGGCATCCTTCATGTAGGAGAGTTCGCTGCAAAACAGCTTGCGAAGCACTTTGAGAAGATCGAGGACCTGTATCACGTAAAGCCGGAGCACATCGTCGAAATCAAGCAGATGGGAGAGAAGCTTGCAGGTTCCATCTCCGGCTTTTTCAGTGAAAAAGAAAACCTGGATACCCTGGAGAAGCTCAAAAAAAGCGGATTCGCTTATCCAATCCTGATTATGAAGCCGGCTAACAAAAAGGAGCGGGGACCGCTCGACGGGCTCACGATCGTGGTCACGGGGACGCTTTCAAAACCGAGAAACGAGATGGAAGAGCTGATCGAACGCCTGGGCGGGCATGCTGCAGGTTCGGTCTCTAAAAAAACAAGCTATGTGCTTGCAGGTGAAGAGGCCGGCAGCAAGCTGGAGAAGGCGAGAACGCTCGGCGTGAAAGTCATCAACGAAGAAGAATTTGACAAGATGGTCGGTAACGAGTCATGAACGGATATTACATCGACGGGATGCGTATATGCGGATAGGCTTTCATGTCTCCATCAGCGGCGGTTTCGCCCTTTCCGTCGAGCGCGCGCATGAGCTTGGCTGCACCTGCATGCAGATCTTCAGCAGGAATCCCGCGCGGCTGGACCGTGAAGCCTCTGGATAAAACCGACGTCACAGAGTTCAAAAAACTGCGCGAAAAACTGGACATTGCGCCGGTCTTCGTGCATACGAACTACCTCATCAACCTCGCCTCGTCAAGCCCGAACTCTATGAGAAGTCGATAGAACAGTTCGTCATCGACCTTGAACGGACCGAAGGCCTCGGCGCGGAATATCTGGTCACCCATCTGGGGTCTGCAAGCGGCCAGAGCGAGGATTGGATGATCGAACGCGTGGCGAACGCTCTGAACATGGCAATGAAGCTCCATAAGCCGAAAGCGACGATTCTTCTGGAGAATACCGCAGGCGAGAAAGGCGATGTGGGCTATACGCTGGAGCAGGTGCAGGAGGTCATATCGCGGCTTTCTGATACCGCTCATATCGGCGTCTGTTACGACACCTGCCATGGCTTTGCCGCGGGCTACGATATCCGTACGAAAGAGGGCGTGGACGGTCTTGCCGACAAGATCGCTTCCACGGTCGGCCTGGCGCGGTTAAAGGGGATGCATCTCAATGACTGTCTGAAGGAGCTTAACTCCCGGGTCGACCGGCACTGGCACATAGGCGAGGGCGAGATCGGGCTTGAGGGTTTCAAACTGCTGCTGAATCATCCTGTTTTTAAAGACGTGCCCAAGGTCATGGAAACACCGAAAAAAACGGAAGAGGACGACCCGAAGAACATGAAGGTCGTGAGATCGCTGATGAAATAACGACAGGGAGGTGCATATGAAGAAAACCATTCTGCTGGTAATCATGCTGTTGCAAATGATCGCTGCAACTGCGTATGCTGTCGGCGCCGACGACATCCTCGGTGTCTGGAACAACCAGGAGAAGGACGCCAAGATCGAGATCCAAAAGTGCGGCGATAAATACTGCGGCAAAATCGTCTGGCTCAAGGACGCCGAACTATCCTGAGGGATCGAACGAAGGCGTTCCGGGAACGCCGAAGTCGACCATAATAATCCTGACAAGAACCTTCGGAACTCGCCGGTCATTGGCCTTCAGTATCGTGCGCAATTTCTCTTATGCCGGCGAAAATACATGGACGGGCGGCAGGGTCTACGATCCGAAGAACGGCAGGACCTACAGAGGAAAGCTGACGCTTGTTTCGCCCGTCGCAGCTGAACCTGCGGGGGTTCATCGGCATCTCGCTGATCGGCAGGACGGCGGTCTGGACGAGATAGGGTTTTGAAAATGACGATCAGGAGCAGGCGCCGATGGGTGTAAACCAGGCGCAAAGGGAATATGCCCGATTCAAGCTGGTGCGAGGCCAATGAAGCGCTTGAGGATGCACGGGGCCTGCTGGCTGACAATGCGGAGCTGAAATATGTTGTGAACAGCCTGTATTATGCGATGTATTATCCTGCTCTTGCGCTTGCTCCATACCAGGGGAATTCCTGCGGCAATGCAGAGCGTATCAGTTGCGTTGTTCGAAAAGGAGTTCGTCAAATACCGGAGATGATCGATCAACGCTACTCCCATGCCCTTCACAGGTTATTCGAGCTAAAGCCAAAATGCTCAGAACCACAGTTCAAAATGATCTCCCGGCACGAGGTTGAGGCGCTGCTTGCCGATGCATCAGGGTTCATTGATACCGTGGACCGGCTGGTCAGAGATTGATAGTATGTATGGTGGAACAAAAATGATTGACGATTTTGACAGGCGCCGATATAATAAACCAGTTTTGCTCATGTTTTATCATATGAATGGGTAAAGGGGGAACCATGGCGGAAAAGAAAAGCGATATGGTAAAGAACATTCTCATCAATCTCGGGGTACTGCTCGTCCTTATCGGCGCAACGGCAATAAAAGGGGACATGGCGTTCTTTTTTATCGGCCTGCTCCTTCTGGCGGTCCAGACCTTTGAGTTCCCGGCGGTACAGCCCAAAAAGCTGGTGATCGCGGAGCTCATCCTTGCGGCGACGCTGGCTATTGGCGCCGTCACCCAACTGATCAATACGCACGCGGGACGGACCCAGCAGGTCTTTCTGTTCGTCCTGCTGCTCGGGTCGCTCCTGATCATCGTGGAATCCACCCGGAAGTACGCAGACCTGTAAATGCGATCACCCGTCCGGGGCCGTCTGAGCGGGCCCCGGACAAATTCCTTTCTGGATTTTTCCCCGTGCCTCTGGTATATTAACAAATCCGATTACTGTCCAAATTCCAGGAATCCCGGCAACAGGGCTTAGCCATGAAGGCAGCTGTTCTATCCGATAAAAAGACAACGACCAGGCGTTACAACGCCTTCGGGCAGTATATGAAGGAGTTGTACCACCGGCCGGTCTACAAGGTGAACGTGGACGCGGGATTTACCTGCCCCAACCGGGACGGAAGCGTGGCGACGGGCGGCTGTATTTACTGCAATAACGACAGCTTCAGGCCGTCGGCCTGCACGAGCACGGCGTCGCTCAAGGAACAGATCGCGAAAGGCATACCCTACCTCCGCTCCCGCTATCGGAGCGGAACAGTTCATCGTCTATTTTCAGCCCTACACGAACACCTATGCTTCCGTCGATATCCTTGAACGGCTCTATCGCCAGGCCCTCGATAACCCGGGTGTCGTGGGGCTCGCCATCGGGACCCGTCCGGACTGCATTGACGAGGAAAAGATCGCGCTTTTGGAACGGCTGGGCCGTGATCATTTTATCCTGATCGAATACGGACTTCAGTCGATCTACGATAAGTCCCTGGCATTCATCAATCGGGGGCATGACTACGCCTGTTTCAAACAGGCACTGGAACTGACCGCCGGCAGGGGCATTCACATCGGGGCGCATCTTATCCTTGGTTTCCCGACCGAAACGCGGGAAGAAATGCTCGGTATGGCCGATGAAATTTCACAGCTTCCCATCGAATTCCTCAAGATCCATCAACTCCAGGTGGTCAGGGAAACGGCGCTTGCCGATCTCTATGCGGAACAGCCCTTTCCGACCTTCGGCTATCATGAATACATCGAAATGCTTTCCGACTTTCTGGAGCGGTTGTCCCCGGAGATCGTGCTGCAGCGGCTTTTCGCCGCTGCTCCCGACGAGATCCTCATTGCCCCGGTCTGGAACAAGACCCGCAGCGAGCTGCTGAACGACCTTGACGCGTATATGGCGAGGCAAGAGGCGTTCCAGGGCAAGCGGCGTTTGCGGTGAAGTGACATCCCTCCCCTGAAAGCGGGTACCATGGTCCGAAGGGGACGCCTTAAACGCCGAACGCTCCGCCCGTTCTGCGATGCAACAGCTTAAGGAGCTGCCATGATCGATCTTCATACTCATTCTCTGTTCAGCGACGGTGTGCTGGTGCCGTCTGAGCTCGTGCGCCGGGCGGTCATGAAGGGTTACGAAGTGATCGCGATCACCGACCACGCCGATTCCTCGAACCTTGACTTCACGATCCCGCGGGTTTCCGCGGCGTGTAGGGAACTGAACCGCCGATGGAAGATCATCGCGCTGCCGGGCATCGAACTGACGCACATCCCGCCGGAAACCTTTGCCGAACTGACGCAGAAGGCGCGCTCCCTGGGCGCCGCGATCGTGGTCGCCCATGGCGAGACGCTGGTGGAGCCGGTCCATCCGGGCACGAACCGTGCCGCGATCGAAGCGGGGGTGGATATCCTCGCTCATCCCGGCCTGATTACCAGGGATGAGGCTGAACTGGCCGCGCGGAAAGGCGTTCATCTCGAGATATCCTCGCGCAAGGGCCACAGCCTTTCCAATGGATATGTAGCGAGGATGGCCGTTGAGACGGGTGCGAAACTCGTGATCGACACGGATACCCATGAACCAGGCGACCTGATCACCAGCGAGTTCGCCGAGACTGTACTCAGGGGGGCTGGTTTGGCCGCGGACCAGATCGCCGCGGCGTTTAGGAACTCGAAGGAGCTGTCGACGCTGGCACTGGACAGGTTTAACAAGCGCTCTTAGTGGCCATGATTATTTTGCATCGGATCAAAAAAGCCGGTGAATTCCATCTGAGGAGGTTGTACGGATGCATATGATAAAGAAGAAAGGCTCTGCCGCGTCAAGGCATGCTGAGCCGCAGCTCATGACCATCGCGAACAGGGCCTTTGATCTCGTTACGCTGCACCAGAAGAACATTGCGATAGCCGCTGTTGTCCTTGCGGCAGCGGTCGTCATTGCCGCGGGTTATACGCTTTTTCAGTCCAGCAACGACAAGAAGGCCTCCGCGCTGCTTGCCGCTGCACAGGGCCTGTATCAAGAGCAGGCCGGCGCTGCGCCTGATTATGCAAAGGCGCTCGAACAATACCGCGATGTGCAAAAAAAATATCCCCGGACCATGAGCGGCGCGATCGCGCAATTCTACATTGGCAATTCTCTCGTACACCTCAACCAGCCGAATGAGGCACTCAAGGAATATGAAACGCTTGTGAAGAAGTATTCCGGTGAAAAGGACCTGGTCGGACTGGCCTATCAGCGTATGGGGTATGTGTATAATTCGCTCGGCAAGCAGAGTGAGGCCATTGCGTCATTCGAGAAGGCGGAGGCGACTCTCGGGCCGGGTATTGCCACAATGGAACTGGCTAAATTGTATGAACTTGCCGGAAATACAGATGAGGCGATGGAAAAAAATAAAGTGATCGCTGAAAAGCTCCGCGGCACCGCCTTTGCACCTGATATTCAGGGCGCTGCTCAAAAAGGAACGGGTGCTTCGCCTGCTAAGGGAACACAAGCTCAATAATGCAAACCCGGACAAGCCTGAACAATTACGCCACGAAGACACGAAGTCACCAGGAGAGGCCTGAGCGTCTTCGGGGTTTTTTGATAAACGCTATAACGACAGTTTTGGTCGCTATTCTTTTGGGAGGAGCCGCATGCTCCCCCGGAGCGCCTCAGCTCCTGGTCGAAGAACCCGATGCAAAGCTGTCGCCTGTCATACTGGGTGTTGCATCGGTGTTCATGAAGATCGTAAATACAGGAAACGGCGGCGATCAGCTCCTGTCAGCCCGTACGGATATTCCCGGCTCGGTGACGGAACTGCATGACGAAAAAGACGGGAAAATGATGACCATCACCAGCATGGACGTACCCGCGAACAGCACCCTTGTGCTGAGGCCGGCCGGCAAGCATATCATGATTTTTAAGTTGCCGCGTACCATGAAAGCGGGGATGGAACTTCGTATCGTGCTGACCTTTAAACGTTCCGGAGAAAGAACTGTGATAATAAAGTTAACAGATTATGCAACAAAGGCTTCGCAGGTTCGCAATCACTGATGTAAAATTATAATTTGAAGTTGACGGCGCTGTTATCCCTGTGCTACTGTATACCTACCTAGTAAATCCTCTTTATTTAACTCCAAGGAGGTGGTTGAGGCAACGTGCTACAGAAGTATTATTTAAGAATATGTAAGATGTTAAATATAATATTCTAAGGGGAGGAATAGTATGAAAAAGGTATTTGTTGTACTGACCATATGCGCAGTTGTTGTTATGGGCTACCTTGCTTTTACGACCGTTGATTCCACCACGCCGGTTGCGATCGCTGCAGGCACTACCTACAGCGGCACAACCTATGTTGCCGGCATGGGCGGTCACTTTGCCAAGGCCGATGTGACCATCGATCCGAGCAATGAAAATGAGCCGATCAAAGTGACCAACCTCGACCGCATTGTCATCGGTGACAAAAAGACCCATCCGACCCATGACGCGCGTATCGATGTGAACGATCGGAATACCCTATTCTGGTCAACCTATGTTCTCGACCCCAAAGGCCAGCAGCATGTAGGCAAGTCCGACCTCAAGACCGGGAATGTGATCAAGGATGTTGCCATGGACCCCGATGCCAGCGCAGGCGGTTCGAAGCCTCCGCTGTATTGCGCATCCGGCCAGAGCAATGGTTCCTTCATGCCGGTGTTCATGGGCCAGGAAGGCTATGTTGATGTCTTTGACAAGGCCACGATGAAACACAAGAAGCGGGTTTGGGTGAGCGACCTGGGTTATGAAAAAGGGACGTACAAGTTCACGCACGGCATCAATTCTCCGGACATGAAAACCTTCCTTCTGGCGCTCAATCAGGCGTCAAACGGCAAGGGCAACGGTTCGATCGACTTCGTCCTTGTTGATATGGCATCGCTCGAAAAGGGCAAAATGAAGAAAATCGCCAAAAACACGCTGAAGGGTACGCCCGACAAGACCATAACCTTCCGCCAGTACTTCTCGAACGACGGTACGCGCATTTACCAGTCCGCAGGCGACCGCCTCTGGGTCCTCGATGCAAAGACCCTGGCCCTGATCGACGAGAAAATGATGCCGGAAGGAAACCAGATCCACGATGCACAGACGACTCCTGACGACAAGTATGCAATGCTGACGGTACGTACCGTGACTGCCGGCTGCGATGCCGACGGCAGGGCTATCGAAAAAGACGGCAAGAGCGTTGACATCACCGACGGCACGCTCATGTTCTATGACGTTGACGCGAAAAAACTGTCCGAAAAATCCACCTCGGTCTGCCTGGCATGCCATAAGGGCATCGGGCTCGGCGATAAGAACGCTGTTCTTTGCGGCCTTGACACGAACTGGAAGTAGTAGTATAAATTATCTATAGCTGATACGTCCTGACCTTCTCTGCGGGATATTCCGCAGAGAAGGTTTTTATTTGTCGTCAAAACCCTATGTCTGATCAATTTACGCTCTCATCCATGGCTTTTCGCAACCTGCGCCGCCGGCCCCTCCGGACCGGGATCCTCGTGGCGGCGCTGTCTTTGATGGTGGCTGCTCTCGTTTTTGCGCTCTCCTTTGTCACGCGCGTTAATTCGAGCATCAAGCTTACATCGGACCGCCTTGGCGCCGACCTTCTGATCGTGCCTACGGGGGCCAGGGGAGGGGCAGAGGACATCCTTGTCGAGAACCGTGCCACGTCCTTCTACATGAACAAGTCCTTCGTGGACCGCATCAAAAAGCTCGAGGGCATCGATAAGGTTTCCGCGCAGACCTATCTGGTAACGCTCACCGGCCTTTGCTGCTCCGTTCCGTCATCCATGGTCGTTGCCTTTAACCAGGAGACCGATTTCATCGTTTCGCCCTGGATGAAAGACAAACTGGGACGAAAACTGCGAAAAGGGGAGGCCATAGTCGGCAGCGAGTCAGCCTATAATATCAGTCTCGGAATGGTGGAGATGGAGGCAAAACTGTTCGGCACCGTGTTCAGCATGGTCGGCGTACTGGACAAGACCGGATCAGGCCTCGATACCGCGGTGTTCATCAGCGATGAGAACATCGCAGAGATCATCAAAAACAGCGATGCCGATATCAAGCCCGACCAGATATCCGTTATCTTCGTCAAGCTCAATAAAGGCGCAGACCCTTATATGGTCATGTCCGAGATCGAGAACAGCATCATCGAACTGGACGTGGTGATGCGCAAGGACATCGGAAAGAGCCTGATCACCACACTGGGGGACATCAGCAAGATTTTCTATCTCACCATGGTCCTTTCGACCGTACTGTCGCTGTTCCTCGTCTGGGCGATCTTCACCGCCATTGCGAACGAGCGGGCGCGGGAGGTCGGTATCATGCGCGCTCTCGGCGCGAAGGAACGGCATGTCGTGGAACTGTTCCTCTTTGAGGTCCTTGTGCTCGGTGCAATAGGGAGCATTGTCGGAATTATCTCGGGTACAGCACTGACGCTTATCATGGCGCAGAGTTTTTCGATCCTGAAGAACCTCCCGGTAGACCTCAGCACGTTCACCCGTGCGGTCATCGCTCTTGCAGGTCTGTTGTTCGGGACCGGCATCTGCGTGCTGGGGGCGCTGTCGCCGGTGCAACGGTTAAAAAAACTCGAACCCCTGCTCGTGATCAAACAGGAGTAATCCGTGCCGCAGATCATTGTTGATAATATTACCAAAACCTACCTAGTCGATAACGCTCCCCTCGACGCAGTTCGTTCCGTTTCGCTGCGGATCGAGAAGGGGGATTTCATTTCCATCGTCGGGCACTCCGGTTCAGGCAAAACCACACTGCTCTCCATGATCGGCGGCATTACCCGTCCCTCATCGGGGACGGTCCTGTTCGACGGCGAGGATGTTTTTGCGCTGGCAAGCGACCGGGTCTCTGAATACCGTTGTGAAAAGATCGGATTTATGTTCCAATTTGCCAGTCTTCTTCCGATACTGACCGTCAAGGAAAACCTGCTCCTTCCCACGGTTTTCAGGCCGCGTGCAGCGGGGCAGGAGGCGGCGAAGGCTGAAGAACTGCTAAAGATGGTAGGCCTCATGGACAAGATCAACGTGTATCCTTCCCAATTGTCCGGTGGTCAGCAGCGGCGGGTCGCGATCGCCCGGGCCTTTATGAACGACCCTGCCCTGGTGCTGGCTGACGAGCCAACGGGTGACCTCGACGAGGAAACGGAAGGGGACATGATGCGTTTCTTTAAGACCATGAACGAGGTCAAAGGGGTCACGTTCATCATGGTCACTCATAATACCGATCTGGCGAGGCAGACGAAACGCCATCTCCGCATGAATCAGGGTGCGTTGCTGGACGTCTGAGTCCGCACGGTGCATTGGCCGTCCTGTAGAAACAAAATAAAAAAGGCCAGGATCGCTCCCGGCCTTTTTGTATTCGTCGTGTTCGTTCTGTCTCAGATCTGGTCGCTGTCCACGATAAGCTTGATCTTCTGGCCCGCCCGTATCGATTTCCCCAGTCCTTTGTTCCACTCCCTGATATCGGCAACCGTCACATTATGATTTCGTGCGATGCCGCCAAGTGTTTCGCCTCTCCGGACCCGGTACAATATATCCTGCAGCTTGCTGCCCTGGTTGATGGTCAGGTAGCTTAAGTCCTGGGTCTTGCTGTTCAGGTCGAGCGGGATCAGGATGTGCTTGCCGGGAACGACGCGGTCCTTTTTGATCCCGTTGATATCGCGGAGCGCCTCAGGCGTCGTATTGTACTTCCTGGCAAGGAAGACCAGGGTCTCTCCCCGTTGCACCAGGTGCCGCTCCCATCTGATCTTCTGTTCCGCCGGGACCGCGGAGTAATTCGCAAGGAAGGCGTCTTTTCTGCCGCTCGGGATCCTCAGCACATAGCGCGCATATTGGGGCGGCGTCACCCACCGTTTTATCTCGGGATTCAATTCCTTGACCTCTTCATAGGTGCAGTTGGCGCAGCGGGCGATCAAGCGGAGGTCCGTTGACTGCTCGACCACAACCTCGTCGAAATTGAACGGTTCGATGCTGGAGCTGCTGAATCCATAGGCCTCGGGATTTTTGGCAAGGATGGTTGCGGCCATGTACTTGGGGACGTAGTTCTTGGTTTCCTTGCGGATGTAGCGCGATGCCCTCAGGTCCCAGAAATCATCGGAACGCGCCCGGAGCACCGCACGCTGGACCTTGCCCGCGCCGGCATTATACGATGCCAGGGCAAGAGGCCAGGAGCCGAAGAGGTTGTGCAGGTCCTTCAGGTGCTCTGCCGCGGCCATGGTCGACTTGATCGGGTCCTTGCGCTCGTCGATCCACCAGTCTATTTTCAGCCCATAAAGCTTGCCGGTCGCGGGCATGAACTGCCAGGGGCCCACGGCTTTGGCCCAGGAAACGGCATAGGGATTGAAACCGCTCTCGATCATGGCCACATAAACCAGGTCTTCAGGCAGGTTCTTTTCCTTGAAAATATCCTTCATCACCGGCAGGTACCGTGCAGATCGGTTGAGCCAGCGCTGGAAGACATCCCGCCCGCGCGTCTTGAAATATTCAAGATGGTTCTCGACGCTGTCGTTCAGGACCATGGGGATGTGATAAGGCTTTTCTTCAGTAGCCTCATCGACCAGTTCATCAAGCTGCGCAATGTCTTCGGTTGGCGGTTTAAGCTGGGAGGGGATTGATGTCTGGTCCTGATTGGCCAGCGTTTGTGCCTGTATCGGGGCAGACGACAGCGCTGTGATCGTTACTGCTAAAAGTAGGATAAAACTGCTTTTCATGAATCCTCCGTATTGTCTTAAGTATTACCTTATTCATTCTCTATTGTCAAGTAAGAACGGTTGCAGAAAATTTAAGACAATCAATATGTTGCAGCTAAGCATCTGATTCGACGAGGTAAATTAAAAGCCGCGTATTTCCATCCTTGTCCTTGTATTTCCGCGGCATGTTCTGTATTATTCCGCATTATGGTTACTGCTTGTATCGATGAAATATTTACCTCCGTGCAGGGCGAGGGGCCGCGGATAGGAGAACGGCACATTTTTGTTCGCTTTCAGGGCTGCCATATCCGCTGCGGTTTTTGCGATACGCCGGCCGCAATCGGGCCGCAGGGTGATGTCTGTCGGGCGCAGCGTTCGCCTGCCTCTTGGGAACGGGAAGAAGTGCAGAATCCTCTGACTGCTGACCGCCTTTCAGATCTCTGCACGCGTCTTGCCGTTCCCTGCCCGGCCCTGCCGGTCCTCAGCATCACCGGCGGTGAACCGCTGCTCCACCGTGATTTTTTATCAGCATGGCTTCCGCGGATGAGGCCGGCGTTCAGAATCTATCTTGAAACGAACGGCATCCTGTTCGAGGCGTTGCAGCATGTTGTGGACCTCGTCGATCTGGTGAGCATGGACATCAAACTTCCCTCTGCCACAGGACTGCGTCCATTCTGGGAAGAGCACCGGAAGTTCCTTGCCGCCAGCCGCGGGAAAGAGTGCTTTGTAAAAGCGGTCATGACTAATGAGACTTCTCTGGACGACATCGTTACGGCTGCCAGCATCATTTCGAGTACCGACCCCTCGGTCCCTCTCATTCTTCAGCCTGCCACCGGTAATGCGGCACCGACACCGGCCATGCTCCTTGCTTTTCAGGAAAGGGCGCTGAGGATCCTTGGCGATGTGCGGGTCATCCCGCAAGTGCACAAGATGCTGCGGGTCCCGTAGCAGGCTGCTAAAAAAGACCGAAGCATTGCCGGAGTAAAGCAGGAGGTGACGAAACACCGCTTTGTTTCTTGACAAAATCACCTGTCCGTTTATAATCAGGGTATCATGAGGCTGTTTATGACGTCTCATCTCGGAGGAACGGCAACAGCCGGATCGACTATTATTTATGGATAATCTGGAGCTCTTACAACAAACGATGCTGTTCAGGGGGTGCAGCGAGGAGGAACTTGAACTTGCGCTGGGCCTGTTCCAGGAACGCCAGATAAAATCGAGCACCATGATATTTACGGAAAACATGCCTGCCGAAGCGCTTTATATCATCAAGAGCGGAAATGTCCGGATATCCGTTATGGCCGGAGAGGGGCACGAACGGGGATTGCTGCTGCTTACGCCGGGAGAGTTCTTTGGTGAGCTTGCGCTCGTCCAGGGAGAGGGACGGCTGGCGACGGCAAAGTCCGAAGGTCAAACGGAGTTGCTAATGCTCACCAGGAAGGATTTTCAGGCCCTGCTCGACCTGGATCCTCGGACCGGCTCCCGACTTCTGATGGCGATTACCAAGCTGCTCGCTATGCGCATCAGGGCTTATGGCGACCGGTTCAAAAATCTGCTTACCGCATGATCCTTGCGGGTATCGACATTGGAACAAACAGTATCCGCCTCATCATTGCCGAATCCGACGCGGATGCGTTCCGGGAGCTGTATTCAGCACGCAGGACCACCCGCCTCGGTAAAGACCTCGACCGCACGGGAAGGCTCTCTCCAGACGCCATGGAACGGTCCTTTTCCGCCCTCAGCGAATTCAGCGCACATATTCTTCGTTTTTCAGCCTGCCAAATATCGGCCATCGGTACGAGTGCGCTCAGGAACGCCTCGAACACGCAGGAATTCATCGAAGAAGCGCGCCGACGAACGGGTATCGCTATCAGTGTTATCAGCGGTGAGGATGAGGCACGGCTCACCCTCCTGGGAGTAACGAGCGCGCTGCAGGGACGGAAAATGCAGGAGACCGGCTCGCCGGCCTCGGCCCTGGTCATCGATATCGGCGGAGGCAGCACGGAATTCATCCTGACGAACGGTTGCGATAAGCCCCGGGTACAGAGCTTGCCTCTTGGAGCAGTATATCTGGCTGAGCGATACGTTACTTCTGATCCGCCGGCATTGGGCGAGATCGCAGCGCTTCGGCAGGCAATCCGGATGGAACTGGACAGGGCGGAGAAAGGCCGGCAGGCACTGCCGCAGGGTGCGGGGAACCGACCGGAAAAACTTATCGGGACCGCGGGTACGATCACGACCCTGGCCGCCATGGACCAGGGGATGGCCTATGATCCCGGCAGGATCAATGGTTCGACCCTTACCAAGAGCGCCATAGACAGGATCGTCCAAACGCTAATGCGCTCTCCTTTGAGCGAACGGCGGACCCTGGCCGGCCTGGAACCGGGGCGCGAAGACATTATTCTTCCCGGCGCGATCATAACGCAGGAAATAATGGAACGCTATGCATACCGGGAAATGCTGGTCAGCGATGGGGGGCTGCGTGAAGGCATCGTGGCTGACCTCTCGGCAAAACGAGCTCTGACGCCGCCCATAAAGGATGAGTAACGATATGCAGGAAGCGCGAATTCTGGTCATGGACGACGAGGAACAGGAACGGAAACGGATCGAAACGTTCCTCGTGCGGCGGAAATACGATGTTCTGGGTGTAGGCAGCGTCGCCGAAGCCATGGAGGCGATCAGGCGGGAGCGCTTCGATCTGTTCCTGACCGACTGTAACATTCCCGGGGTGGATGCGCTCCGGACCTCAGGCGAGGCACGCAAGCTGAATCCTGACATGGCGGTCATCATTATGACCTCCTTCGGCACCATCGAGACGGCGGTAAAGGCGATCAAGGCAGGGGCTTATGATTATCTTCCGAAGCCTATCGATCTGGAACAACTGGTCCTCCTGGTTGAACGCATCTCGGAGCGTCAGAACCTTATCCGCGAGAACACCGAACTCAAGGAGCAGCTGCGCGAACGGTATAAGTTTGACGAGATCGTGAGCACCAGCCACGCCATGGAAGAGGCGCTGAACCTTGCCGGCCGTGTAGCTGCCAGCAATGCCACCGTGCTGTTGCGGGGGGAAAGCGGCACGGGCAAGGAGCTGGTTGCGAAGGCGATCCATTACCACAGCCCGAGGGCGAAATACCCGCTGATCAAGGTCAACTGCGCAGCGCTTCCCGAAACCCTGCTCGAAAGCGAGCTTTTTGGCCACGAAAAAGGCGCTTTTACCGGCGCCACAGCGAAGCGCATTGGACGGTTTGAAGCAGCTGATAAAGGGACCATCTTTCTGGACGAGATCGGCGAACTGACTCCGGGAATGCAGGTGAAGCTGCTCAGGGTCCTGCAGGAACGGGAGTTCGAACGTATCGGCGGAAACCAGACGATCAAGGTCGATGTTCGCGTGATCACGGCAACGAACCGCGACATCGAAAAGGACATTCGTGAAGGGAAATTCCGGGAGGACCTCTACTACCGGCTGAATGTCGTGTCTGTGGTCATCCCGCCGCTGCGCGACAGAAAGGAAGATGTCCCGGCATTAATGGAGCATTTCATTAAAAAATACGCAATTGAGAATAAGAAAACTATTTCGGGCGTTGCAGCAGGGGCACGGGACCAGTTGATGCGGTATGCATACCCCGGAAATGTCAGGGAATTGGAGAATATCATCGAGCGCGCAGTGGTACTGGCGAAGCGGGGAACGATCACGGTCGCCGATCTTCCGCTGCATCTGCAGGGCGCTGAGAACGATAGCGAGACACCTGTTGCTCCATTAAAAGGGCAGCTCAACGAAACGCTCGACACGGTGGAGCGCGGCCTCATACTCGATGCACTGAAAGAGTCTGACGGCATTCAGACCCGCGCTGCAGAGCGTCTCGGCATCAGTGAACGGGTGTTGCGGTATAAATTGAAAAAGTACGGAATTTAACAATACTTGACGCAGGCGTTCTGCGTACGTCGGGGGAAGAGGTCTGTGAACTGGAGGATGCAAATGCGGGCAGACGGTAGAAAGTCGGATGAGCTTCGCAAACTGAAGGTCACGAGGAATTACCTCAAAACAGCCGAAGGTTCGGTCCTGATCGAGTTCGGCGATACGCGCGTGCTCTGTACGGCGACGGTGGAAAACACGGTCCCTCCATTTCTCAAAGGCAAGGGGACCGGATGGGTCACGGCGGAATATGCCATGCTTCCCCGTTCCTCCTCACCAAGGATCTCCCGCGAGCGGAGCAAGGTCGGCGGCCGTACCCATGAGATCCAGCGGCTCATCGGACGGTCCCTGCGATCGGTCGTGGATATGAAGGCCCTGGGTGAACGGACCGTGCTCATCGACTGTGATGTGATCCAGGCGGACGGCGGAACCCGTACGGCTTCGATAACGGGCGCCTATATTGCTCTGGTAGACGGCCTCAGGCGATCCAGAAAACAGGGGATGATCGCAACGATGCCCGTGACGGACTACCTGGCGGCGGTGAGTGTCGGGATCGTCGGCGGAAAGCCCATGCTCGATCTTTGCTATACGGAAGACTCCGCAGCGGAGGTCGATATGAACATAGTCATGACCGGCAAGGGCGGGATCGTTGAGGTGCAGGGTACGGCTGAAGGCGAACCGTTCTCGAAAACCGAACTCAATAAGCTTATTGCTCTTGGTGAAAAAGGGATCAAGGCACTTATCCGGAAACAACAGGACCTGCTGGGAAAATACTAGCAGCTGCCGGCAGGAGCGTTTGTTTATGTCACTTATGATGATCTTTCTTGTCTCCTTCGGGCTTATATTTATTGCCGAACTCGGAGACAAAACACAGTTGATGGTATTCACGCTTGCCCTGCGGTACGGCGGGCGTCCGGTATTGTCCGGAGCGGTCCTTGCGTTTGCACTGTTGTCCGGCAGCGCCGCGGTACTGGGAAAAGGATTGGGTGAACTGCTTTCGCCGGATTTGATCACCCGTATTTCTGCATGGGTGTTCATCCTTTTTGGGATATATATGCTGCTGCGCAAGGGAGAGGACAACGAGACAGCATCGGTCAGGCCGTCGGCAAAGACAGGCTTCATTACCGCCTTCAGTCTGATCGCCGTCTCCGAGATGGGCGATAAGACCCAGATCGCGACCCTGCTCCTGTCGGTAAAGTATCAGAATTTCATTGCGGTGTTTCTCGGAAGCTTTGCCGCCTTGAGTCTTGCGTCCCTGCTCGGGATCATTGTTGCCGGCCGGCTTCATAAGTTCATACCCGCCCGGCTGGTGACTCCTGCAGCCGGCATACTGTTCATACTTCTTGGTCTCGGCACCCTGGTTTTTGCCTGATTGCCCGGCTCCCGGCAGCGGCGCAAAATAAACGTGCAGCTGTGGTTTGGTTTGTTCGGCAGATTCATGGCAGGGAGCAAAAAAAAACGGCGCCCCTGAGCCAGGGGTACCGTTAGCGTGATTGTCCAAAGAAGCAGCAGGGAGCTCTATTTTTTGTGACAGCGAGCGCAATTGCCGGTTGATGTCACGTCAAAGCCCTTCATTCCATTATGGCAATGCTGGCAAAAATCCCGCTTGTTCATTTTTTCTTTCTTGATCTGATGCTTGCCTTCTCCTGCCGCAAAGGTTTTGAAGTGGCATGCCGAACACTTGATCCCTCTGTTTTTCGTGTGGTAATCGTGGCTGAACACAACAGGGTCGGTGCCGGAAGGATTGAAGGTCACATCGCCGCCGCCAATGACCGCGAAGGCGGGAAACGGGAAGAGACAGAACATGAGGGCAGCGCTGAGAGTAGTTTTCATACCTAGCGATGGCACCTGCCGCAGCTCTTCTTGTCATTTACGTCAAAGGATTTTTCTCCGTTGTGGCATTTGCCGCAGAAATCACCTTTATTGATGCGGGACATGTCCATTTTGTAGGAACCCTGGGCCATCTGGAAGATCTGGTAGTGGCAACCGGTGCACTTGAGCCCCTTTTCATTGACATGCTTTTCATGGCTGAAGATGACTATTGAAGCTTTCTGGGGAGTGAATGTTATGTCCCCCCCTCCGACACTTTCGGCAGAAGCGGCGTACGGTAAAATGAGGCAGTATAGAACTGCGAGTACCAGTGCCTTTTTCATAGAACGGTCCCTCCCTCCCAATTTAACACCTGCTCGACTATTCTTTTTTGTTGCGCCCATTATAGCAGTTCAGCGGACCTGATTCAAGACTTTTCTTGTGTCATGTTCCCTTGATCGCCCCCGATGCATCCTGCAGTGAAAGCTAACCGTGAAATCTGGTATAATATAATGCATTGAATTAATAATAACTCCGAGGTGTCACGATGAATGAAGGTGCGGTCCAGATGATAGTGCAGTCACTCGGTACATTGAAAAAACCGGTCCGGTTGATTCTGTTCGTCAATGATGTGGCATGCGAGACCTGTCCGGAAGCTAAACGGGCAGCGCAGGCCATAAAAAAGAACGCGCCCCTGGTCGCCCTCGAGATCTATGATCAGGTCATGGACCGCGATAAAACACAGCTTTACGATATCAAACGGGTCCCGGCGATGGTCGTTCAGGACAATGACGGCCATACCGTCACCTTTTACGGACTGGTCGAGGACGTTTTTTTCTCGATCCTTGTCGAGGCTCTTCAGGCGGCATCGGAAGGCCGCGCCTGGTTTCCCGCCGATATCCGTTCGACGCTGCGTCACCTGGCGAGAACGGTCCGCATACAGGTATTTGTCGAAACGGACTGTCCGTTGTGCCGCCCCGTTGCCCAGACCGCGATCGGACTGGCACTGGAAAGCACTCTGGTCGGCACGGACATCATCATCGCCAGCGATTACCCTGAGCTCATCAGGAAATATTCCATAAAAACCCTGCCAAAGACCGTTTTCGGGGAGAACCTGCACATGGACGGGCATGTCACCGAGAGTGAGTTCCTCGAGATGATCTTCCAGGCTGAGGGTCTGCAGCCCGGTAAGGACCGGCGCTGTCTCGTATGCAGCAATCCTTCGGACGATATTATCTGCATGAGCTGCAAGAGCAGAATACAGGCTGAATCTCTGAACCACAAGATACGGGAAGAACGGTCGAGTCAGATATCCTCAAGCTGATCGATGTTCCGCAACAGACAGGCCAGGATAAATGAAAACAGAGTTGAGACGGGCGTTGTTCCAGGAGCCGCGGGAGGGAAAGGACGTTAGCTGCGGTCTGTGCTCGCACCGCTGCCGTATCCGTGACGGCAAGCTGGGACTGTGTGCCGTGCGGGAAAACGAAGACGGCATCCTCTACAGCCTCGTGTACGACAAGGTCATTGCTCAGAACGTCGATCCCATAGAAAAAAAACCGCTCTTTCATTTCCAGCCCGGAAGCCAGTCCTATTCCATTGCCACGCCGGGATGCAACTTCAGGTGCAAGCACTGCCAGAACTCGGACATCTCGCAGCTTCCCCGGGAATTGCGAGGGAGGATCATCGGAAAAGCAGTAGCACCCGCCGAGATCGTTCTTGCCGCGCAGCAGGCCCGCTGCGCCAGCATCTCGTATACCTACACCGAGCCGACGATCTATTTTGAACTTGCCTATGACACAGCCACATGCGCGAACAATGCCGGCATCAGGAACGTGTTCGTGACGAACGGTTATATAACCCCAGAAGCGCTCAGCATGATCAGGCCCGTCCTCGACGCAGCCAACATCGACCTGAAGTCATTCTCCGATGACTTCTACCGGAATATCTGCGGCGCCCGCCTCGCCCCTGTGCTCGATGCCATTCAGAACTATAAACAGGCCGGCATCTGGATCGAGATCACTACGCTCATCATTCCCGGACATAACGATTCGGATGCGGAGCTCAGGCAGATAGCCGGATTCATCCGCTCCGTCGGAGCAGAGATCCCCTGGCATGTATCCCGGTTCCATCCGAGCTATAAGTTGACCGATTCCGGGATCACGCCCTCCGCAACGCTCAAGCGGGCCCGTCAGATCGGCATCGACGCCGGGCTCCGGTACGTCTATGAGGGGAATATCCCGGGAGAGGGCGAGGACACGCTTTGCTGGAGCTGCGGCAAAACGCTTATCAGAAGAATCGGGTTCCGCGTGATCGAGAATACCATAGCCGAAGGCGCGTGCGGTCATTGCGGGTCGGTCATCGACGGGATCTGGACGTAGGCGCGGCTGGAATGACGGTTCAATCGTGGCTGCTCTGCACAGCGTTGTACTGAATTCAAGAGGAATAGTGACGGTTCACTACGAGACCTTCGAGCATCAAGCGGATATCGGGATAAGAGGCTTCGGACAGACCATCGAAGAGGCCTTTGAACATGCCGCGATCGCGCTCTATTCGGTGATGGTGAATGTAGCGACCATAGAGCCGAATGAGATGAGGACGTTGTCGGTCACGGCGCCGGACCTTGAACTGCTGTTCGTCGAATGGCTGAACGCGCTCCTGTCGCTTTCCGATATTGAACGCATGGTGTTCTCAAGGTTCGAGGTGTCCATCAGCGGCAAGTCGCTTACCGGACGCGCCTGGGGCGAACATCTCGATCAGATACGTCATCAACCGCATGTTGAGATAAAGGCGGCGACCTATCATATGCTGTGTGTAAAAAAAGAACATGACAGGTTCGTAGCCCAGTGCGTTGTTGATGTATGAGAGTCAGGAGTCAGGATAACTACTACTCAACGCAAATGCTTCAGGTCCTTGTAGCTCGTTGGTTCAGAACCTTATGGATATTACTACGCTGAATAAAATACACGATTATCTGTGGGAGATCCCTCAAAAGAGCCCCATGCGAGTGCCCGGAAGGATCTTTGCCAGCGAACAGTTGGTGCGGGCCATGGACGAGAAAGTTCGTGAGCAGGTGATGAACGTGGCTGCGCTTCCGGGGATACAGCTCGCCTCCATAGCCATGCCCGATGCGCACTGGGGATATGGTTTTCCGATCGGGGGTGTCGCGGCCTTTGATCCTGATGAGGACGGCGTCATCTCCGTCGGTGGAGTGGGCTTTGATATCTCCTGCGGGGTGCGTACGATAAAGACGGGTCTTACCTTCGAACAGGTCCGGCCAAGGCTGCAGCTGCTCGTGGACCGTCTTTTCCACAACGTTCCCGCCGGGGTGGGGTCCGAGGGATTGATCCACCTTTCTTCCGGACAGATCGATGAGATGCTTGCAGGCGGAGCACGATGGGCTGTTGGCAAGGGTTACGGGTCGAAAGAAGACCTTGCATACATCGAGGAGCAGGGGACGATCCCTGCGGCAGATCCGTCACAGGTTTCTGAAACCGCCAAAAAACGCCAATCCCGGGAAATGGGCACTCTTGGTTCAGGGAACCATTACCTCGAGGTGCAGGTGGTGCGGGATATCTACGAAGAACAGGCAGCGCGCGTCATGGGCCTCCGAAAGGATGATGTGGTCATCTCGATCCACTGCGGATCGCGCGGCCTGGGACACCAGATCGGCACGGACTATCTGAAATATCTTGCAGCCGCAGCTCAGCACTACGGCCTTATGATCAGGGACCGTGAACTCGTGAGCGCTCCGATCAACTCTCCGCAGGGCAAACAATATTTCAGCGCCATGTGCGCCGGGATCAACTGTGCGCTCGCGAACCGTCAGATCATCGCGCACCTCGTTCGCGGGGCGGTGGAAGAGATCTTTCCCGAAGCATTGGTGAAAATGCTGTATGACGTAAGCCATAATACCTGCAAAGTCGAAAAGCATGAGATCAACGGCAAAATGAAAAGGCTTTATGTACACCGCAAGGGTGCGACCAGGGCTTTCGGCTCCGGACGAAGCGACCTCCCCGTGGAGTACCGCGACATGGGGCAGCCCGTGCTGATCGGGGGCACGATGGGGACCTCGTCATACATCCTGATCGGGACCGATGAGGGGATGAAGACAGCCTTCGGCTCCGCCTGTCATGGCGCCGGCAGGGCGATGTCACGCACGCAGGCCGCGAAACGGTGGCAAGGCAGGGAGGTTGTCAAGACGCTTGCTGAACAGGGCATTATCGTCCGCGGCCATTCTTTCTCCGGCATAGCGGAAGAAGCCCCGGATGCGTACAAGAATGTGACCGAGGTCGTTGAAGCCGCGCACCATGCCGGCTTGGCACGCAAGGTGGCCCGGGTCGTACCGATCGCTTGCGTAAAGGGGTAGTTGGCTGCACCTTGCCCGTCACGAGCCATAAAAATAGCGCCATCTGATACGTTATCCCAGCAACCACTCCTGCAGTAGAAAATCCGATAAAGATCATACCGACAATCCCTATCATCTGACTCTACATGATCCCGCGCCCATGGGCAGGAGTGTAGCGTGAAGGAATCAAAGCCCTACCCCGGAGACTGACCAGCTTCGAGCAGGCTAATAACAGGCTCCTCAGGATGCGGAAGGCCTGCTATCTTCCACGCTATGAGCGGGTTGTAGAACTTGTCCGCTACGCAGTCTTTCGGCACATGGAGCTTTTTACAGATCGAATTCACGATAGGGAAAAAGTTGTAGACTTTATAGTGGTCGCGGATGAATTTCAGCATGGCGATGCTGTCCGGAGTAAGTTCCGCCGCCCCCGCCCGTGCAGCCAGTTCACGCGCAACCTCTTCATCCCAGTCGTTAAAGTCAACCAGATATCCGTCAGCGTCCACGATTATCTTTCTTTCAAGTACCGGCATACTTCAACACCTCCTTTCACCTCTAATTCTTAGTATATCGCAATATCACTTTTTTCGGGGTTTTTACGGTCTAAAGTTTAGGGAATAAAAAAACACAACCCTTGACCTCGCAAGTGCGTACAGCCTGTGCACGCTCAATACAACGGTCCTGACCCCGGGAAGTTCATGTCAAATTATAACTTTACCTTGACACTGCAATTCAAAGTTGTAGCATGTCGCACGAGTATAGCGGGTTTTGGTTGCGCTAGAACATAAAAGAGGGATCACGTGAAAACCCGTGGAGAGAAAACGATGAAAACGATGAAGTTGAACCTGCCCCTGGTGTTCCTTTGCGCGTTGGTCTTGGTGCCCATGCTGGCCGTCTCGCTGGTCGGATGCGGCGGGGGCGGCGGCGACGCAGAAGTGGCGCTGCCACCGCCATCCATCATCAATGCCAGCTTCGAGGTGTTGGGCGCGAACCCCGACGGCGGGCAGCCGTACGGGTGGATCCGCCAGGGGTTGAACGACTGGAACCTCGACACCTACGGGGTTCGACGTAAGACCGGCACGGGTTTCATGCCCACTGACGGGCAGTACTTCCTGGAGTTTCCCGCGAGCGACGCAGGGACCGGGATTTTCCCCGGGCACTATCCTTCACTGACGGCGTACCAGGACGACGTCAATCTCTCGGGCGCCACAAGCCTGGTGTTTGACTACGAGGCCACGAACGTCACCATCCTGGCCGGGAGCGGCACAGGGGGGTACGACGGCGCCGCAACGGTGAGTATCTTATTCCAGCCCAACGGAGGCGGAAGCGGGACGATCACGCTGTGGTCTAAGAACTACGGGCCAGGGGCCGCCGCGGAGCAGGTCGCCAACATGAGCGTCCCTCTGTCCAACCTCTCCGTTCCGGGAAGACTGACCATTCAGGTAACCGCCGCTGCCAGCAGGCAGAACAGTCTGGTCTCCCCCTCCACGCTCACCTTCCGGATCGACTTCATCGAGGTCCAGTAGTAATATGTAAATGCTCGCTATGGTCGTCGCACCGAAGGAAAACCTTCTGATACAGCTGCCATGGCCGATGCTCGTTGGCATAGGCCAGTGTGGAGCGCTTGGGTGCCGCATCCACGCCGAGGTGCTTGAGCTTTCCCAGGCAGGTCGCCAGTCCTCCACAGATCTCTCGCAGCGACTGTGCCTGACCCAACTGGCAGAACAACATCGCCACGAACTGTCCCCAGCAACTGAATCCTTTTACACCTTTCTCGGCTCTTGTCTCTCGTACCGCTCTTACAAAATCCTGATGCGGAAATATTTGTAGAATCTGTCCAAAAATGCTGTTAAACTTGTTCACGGAGAAGTCCTCCTTCAGAGTAAGTGGTCTTCGACAAACCTACTTTATCCGATTGAGGCTTCCCCTGCAATTACTCAGATTTTATCTTGGACGGGTGTGCTATTCAGCATATTCACAGTTGGAATAGAGGGCTGAACTCGCGCAGAGACGCGGAGGCGCAGAGAATGACAAAAAACGAAATAGGAACAATCGTGATCGAATTGGAATGGCCTTGAAGAATGATTTTCTCAGCGTCTCTGCGCCTGCGGGAGAAGAGTATTTCATTTATGCTGAATAGTTACTTCATTTTTTTAAATAATGAGCTCTGTATTTATTAACGGTCTCATAATTATCCGTACATCAAGCTGTTTACCAGGGAGGTTTTTTCATGACGAAACGACTGGTCGCACTGCTTTTGATCATTGCTGCAATGCCGTTTTTTAAGACCCCGGCCATAAGCGCAGAGGAAACGCAGCCGGTAACCGCGGCAAAAGAAGAGAAAGTGTCCGTTGAAGACGTTATTCCCCTCACCGTCGGGCAATATGCGCGGACACAAGATGCTCTATAACGAAGGATGGTATGTGGTCACCTCCAGCAGCAGGGCTTTTGAATACGCAAAGAACAAATCGATCAGTCTCATCGAAGACTGCGCTTCAGCGGGCGGTGAAGCGATGTTGCGAAGACTACTGAAAGCTATAAAACAGCGATCACGACCGATGTCCGTGATTCCGTCGACACAGGCAAGTCGGTCGTTGCCTCCGGCACGAAGTTAAGCGGCCAGATCCTTGAAGCCACGCACCATGCGGCCAGGACCGAACTCGCGTATGCTCAGGACAGCTTTCAGAAAGCCATGGGTTCCCTGGTGCAGGGAAACCTCTCGATGGCGAAACGGACCGAGGTCGAACGGCAGGAGCTGGCGAATCTTCCGGGAAATTACTTTAAAACGCTGAAGAGCGATTTCAGCAATATCTTTGAGCTGGCGGGCGAGGCCCGCCAAAAGTTTGCGGGAAAGATCGATCCTCAATGGGAAAGCGCGTTTCAAAAGGCGAGCAGGGAATTCCAGGCCGAGTACGAAAAGTCGGGCAAAGAGCAGAATTCTCTCATGGCCCTCGGCCCGATCCTGTATGGATATCTCAAGTCGTTTTACTACGGCATTGCCGCGCCGGCGTCCAAGACCATCGTGAAAACCACTGCAACCGGCGCGTCACTTCGCGGTTTTTCTGCCGATCACTACGACCTCGGTCGTTGTGGGCCGCACGGTGCAGTCCGTGGGGCTCACGGTCTACTATGTGGGAAAAACAGGCGTGAAGATCGTTTCTCCGACAATTGAAGGCGGACTTTTGGCCGGGTTGTCTCTTCTCTCGGCCGGATCCGTTCCCGTGACCTATGTTGCGGGAGGAGCGCTCGGCGCTGTCAACCAGGTGGCGTTCACGACCGCCGGGCCTGTTGCCGGCGCTGTGGAAGGCGCTGCGATCTGCAACCGCGCACTCGGCGGGCTATGTCGGTTTTCTCGCCTTTGATGCGGTGAAGGGCACGACCAAGGTCGTGATCAACCAGGCAGCGTCCGGCATCGTGCTCGGGTATAACGCGCTGACCGCAATGCCGACCCACGCAGTCATGGGAGTGACCGATACGGCAGTCTTCCTTGGCTTTGACGGACCCCGCCTGGTTATTGCTGCGGCAAGCGGCAAGATAAGAACGAAAAACGATGCCGCGGAAACCGAAGCCCATTCGCTGGGAGACCTTCCTGTCGGAACGATCGTCGATCTTAAAAAACTTGAACAAACGGAAGGCGTGAAGGTCGAAGTGCTGTCAACCGACCCTGCCGTGATCCGGTCGGTGCTCGAAAAAATTCCTGATGATGTGAGGGAGGGTACTAATGGCCAGCGCTAAATATCATGCCGATCACTGTTGCTCGTTGTTGCTTCTCGGGGCGCTCGGGCTCGGCTGCGCAACGACCGGCGGACTGAAGACCCGCTTCGCAATACGAAAAAACTGGTTGCGGAAGGCCATGCTTCTCTGTACAAGAACGGAGCCTTCCAGGTGCCGAATACCTCGATCAGCCTGATCCCGCCCGGCCCGAGCACGATGGAATTCGTTTCAGAACTTGCCGGTGTTCGCGGACGCCAGTCCTTTGAACTTTCCGTCAAAAAGGCCTCCGAGTCCATCTACGTGGTATCGGAAGGCACCAAGCTTACGTACCGCGTTGCGAAGAACATCAGCAGCGAGACCAACGAAGGCGCGGACGCGATCCGGAAATATTCGCGGGAGAACAGCACGCTTATCGTCTATCGCTCCTCGGAGCTGGGGAAGAACATCATCGGAGGGTCCTGGGACCTTTCGAACGAGTCTTTTCTGGCGGGCCAGAGACAGGGCAGGGCCATCATCGCCGGATCGCGGGTCCTCGGGGACCAGGTGAACGAAAAGGGAACGGCGCAGGGCATGGGGCTGGCGTCAGGTTCCGTGCGAAGCGGCCCAGGACATTGTGCACGCAGGCTCGGCAACGGGCGACAAAATCAGCGAGGCCGGGACAGCGCAGGGCATGGGGCTGGCAAAAGGAGCGATCCCGGCTGCGAAAGGCGTCGTGAACGCAACCTCCGAAAGCGGCGACAAGATCAACGAGGCAGGGACCAGGCAGGGGATGGAGCTGGCTGCCGGATCTCTCCGGGCCGCCGGCGCCATGTCAGCAGGGAGCATGGACACGGAGCGCCGCAGCACTGACCTATGCCGGAAATGCCTTTGTCCTGGGATACGCGGCAGTCCCCGCGAACATGAAAAAACGGGCACGGGAGATGGGTGACAGCCTTGTTGACGCAAAGTTCGTCGGTATCGTCAAGGAAGAGAACGAGAGACGCCGGGAATTGACGCAGCCGACCGTCGATCTCATGAGCGAAACAATCGGAAATTACACGACGAACGTATCCGATAGCTTCAGAAAAGCCGGAAAAGAATTGACCGCCAGCTACGACAACAGGCCTGAGTTTCGCCGTTCTAAGATCCCTGCGCTGGGTCCTTCAGGGTATTTTATGGGACGCGACCATCGAACCCCTGACAAAAATGACGGCGGCGTCGGTAGGTTATATCGGCGTCAACTACCTTGCCTTTCCTTCCATGGTCGTTGTCCGGGAAGGAGTTTCCACGACAAAGCTGGCTGTCGAGGTCACCTGGGATACGGCAAAAGTCGGCTATGACCTGGTTGCGCCGACCGGCATTGCAGCAGTGGCGGGCGTGTACGGCTTGCTCGATTTTACCGGTTCCCACGCAGTTGCCGGAGCAACGGCGGTCGCGGGAACAGCTGCGGGTGTTGTAGAAGCGGGAGCAAGCAAGGCTGCCGGGGTCGCGGTCAAAGGCGCGGGCTATACTGCCGCAGGCGCAACAGCAGCTGCCGGAACGGTTGCGGGCGTGGCTGAAGCAGGGATCAGCAAAACCGCAGGAGTCGCGGTCAAAGCCGCAAGCTATCCTGTCGCAGGCGTAACAGCCGCGGCCGGAACGATCGCAGGTGTCGGCGAAGCGGGGTTAAGCAAAGTTTCGAGCATCGTCATTAAAGGCGGCGGCTACGCTGCCGGCAAGGGCGTGCAATACATCGGCGTTCCCCTGGTGAGCGCCGGCATTGTCGTGGGCGGGGGAACCATAGGAACAGCGGTGGGCGGTGCCGGACTCGCATCAGGCGGAACGCTGTTTGTTGCCGGCGAGGCAGGCTCGGCGACCGCGCAGGTCTTCGGGAACACCATCGCCGGAACGACGCTTGTGGGAGGAACGGCTGTTTCCACGGCAGGCGGCGCTGCCTACGGCGTGTATGAACTGTCCAAGGCCGTGGTCGTGCCGACGGGGTACGAGGTCGGCAGCGGAATCGTGCTGAGTTACGGAACCCTGTCTCATCTCAGTGCTCATGCGATCCTGGCGGTGTCCGATTGTTCCTACATGGTGTTGTCGCTCGAAGGCCCGCGATGGGTGTTGTATGCGATCAAAGGCAAAACCGGGAACGGCGAGGATCTGCCTGTCGGGGCAGTGGTCGATCTCAAGAAAATGCGGGAGTCAGGTGAGGAGATATATTATCTATCCGTGCCGGACGATGAAATGAAAGAAGTTGTTTCTTCGGTGTACGACAATTTGCCGGAGGTTAAGCCGGTTGGGAATGAGGAAGTTTTTTAGTCAAAGAGGCAGGAACTCCGTCCTGCTTGACCCTTCTGTAAGCGTCTTTGCGAGCGAAGCGAAGCAATCTCGGTTTAACGAAATCACTTCGGGATTGCCGCGTCGCAAAATCACTCCTCGCAATGACGGCTAAGAAATCCGCAATCCGCAATTGATATCATTCATACGCCAGCGCTTCCACAATGTTCGTTTTCGCCGCCCGTTGCGCCGGGTACACGCCTGCCAAAGCCGCAAGCAACGCTGAAAGCACGATGGCCCACAAGATCGAAACCCAGTGGACATGGTACTGCATGCTCGCGCCGTAATCTCCTTTAAGGAACCCTTCCAGGCTCATCCAACCGATAATGATCCCGGCCCCCGCGCCGAGCATTCCGCCGATCACGCCGAGCAGCATGGATTCGATCACGACCACGCCGGACACCTGGCTCCTGAGCATGCCGATGGAACGCAGGACGCCGATCTCGCGCGTGCGTTCGAGCACGCTTGCCAGCAGGGTCACGATGATGCCGAAGCAGGCGATGGTCATGGTGATGATGTTGATGGCATGGTTGACGGCAAAGCCCTGGTCAATGACCTTCCGGATCTCGTCCTTGAACTCTTTGGCAGGCAGGACGAAGAGCTTTCGGTCGTTGCCGAACCTTCTGGCGATCTCATCCCGCACAGCCATCACGTTGTCCCGCGAGGTTACCCTGATCGAGAACGAATCAGCGAGATATTCCTTCCAGTATTTGCGGTACGTATGCATGTCCATGAGGAGCGAGCCGGAGTCGGAACTGTAATCCACATTCACGACCGCGACGGTGAAGGCGACCGGGCCCTTCAGGCGTCGGGAGGACCATCGAATCTCCGGGTTTAAGGTGTTCCTGTGAGCGCAAGCGCTTCGTTCACGGCAATATAGTTCCTGGTTCGGGAGAAGGCGCACCATGTCCTCGCGCGTTCCCTGGGCCACCTTGAACGGGCTGTACAGCATCCTGCGATCGATATCCAGCGTCAGCAGCAGGATGCGCCTTCCGCGATAATCGATGTAGATCTTCCGGAAGGGGTCGGCTGACAGCACGCCGGGCACCTTCTCGATCTCCTTCCACATCTCGACCGGCATGGGGATGTTCTGCGATCCGGTGGTGGCGATGGGATGTCCCGAGGTCACGATGAATGTCCCCGCGCACGTAGGAATCGATCCATTCGAGCACGGACTGCTTGGTGCTGTAGATGATGCCGGAAGAGCTGACGAACACGGCGATGCCGTAGAAGATGGCCGCCGCTGCAACGGCATTTCTGGTGATGTTCTTTTGCAGGTTCAGGCCGGCAAGCCTTCCCACCGCACCTACATGCGAGGCGATGGTCTTTCTGAAGACAGCGAGAAATACCGTCAGTACCGCAGGCGTTGCCAGGGAAATGCCGAGCAGGAGAAAGATCGTTGCAAAGAACATGACCGCAGCATTGTGCAGCAGGGGGTTTTCGCCAAAGGACCTGTACAATATCAGAAGCAAGGCGGCGAGGACAACGAAGGCCGCTGCCGCGATCTGCAGCCTCGTGCTGGAAAGCAGCCCTTCTTCGGAATAGGGCAAAGAGCGTATGGCGGATACCGGCGAGATGCGCGTGCTTGCCAGGGCAGGGAATAATGCGGCAGCGAGGCTCGCCACGATGCCGATCGCGAAACCCGTGACAAGGCCGGGCCAGGATATGGAAATCTCAGTGACCGATGTCCGCAAATACAATTCCGACACTGTCTGGCCGACAGCTCCCAAAGCCGATTTCGCAAAGAGGATGCCGACGCCCAGGCCGAGCAAGGAGCCGACCATTGCGATGACCGCGGTCTCTCCCAGAAAGAGCGCTATGATCTGGCCCCGTGTCGTACCCAGGGCGCGCAGGATGCCGATCTCTTTTTTGCGCTGCACGACGGATATGGAGACGGCATTGTAGATCAGGTACATGCCCACGAACACGGCGATAAAACTGATGAGATTGATGTTCTTCTGGAAGCGGGAGATAAGCACCTCGACCTGTTTGGTCCTGCCTTCGGGTGTTACGACGGTGTAGCCTTCAGGCAGCGCTTGCTTGATGCGGCCGCGTACGGTTTCCAGGTCCTCTCCGCGCAGCAGGCTCACGTCGATCCGGTCGATCCTGCCTTCCTTGCCAAAGGCCATCTGCGCAGCAGGGTAGTCCATGATCGCAATATTGCCTCCCATGGTTTTCGCCGGACCTTCGGGGTTCAGGAGGCCCCGGACGCGGAAGGTCCGGATGCCGCTGCACGGTCTGGATCCGGATCGTCTGGTCGATCGCGATCCCTTCGCGTTCCGCCATTTCCCGCGTGAGCAGGATGGAGTCCGGTCTCGCCAGGAACAGGAGCGGGTCCGGGATATCGGCGTTGTCATCTGCCAGCTTGTAGTCCCTGATGTTGCTGTCCTGCAGCACGTCCACGCCCAGGATCATGAGCGTTCGTTCTTTGCCTTTGACAAGGATGCCCTGGGTATCGATCACCGGTACGGCATACTCCACGCCCGGCGACCTTCTGCACCCGTTCGATGAGCTCTTCGGGAAAACCGGAAGCGGCGCCGGTGACCTGGAGGGCCGCCCTGCCGGTGACGCGGTTGATCGAGTCCTCAAAGGAATGCATCACGCTCTTGTTCACGATGCCGATGGAAACGATCGCGGCCACGCCGAGGCAGATGCCTGCCACGGTCATGAGCGTCTGGACCTTCTGGAGCCGGACGCGCCTCAGGCTGATGTGCTTGAGCAGGTTGAATAAGTTCATGGTACACGCACTCCCGCTCTTGTATCTTCAGCGAGCGAGCCGTCCTTCAGGGTAATGAGCCTCGTCCCGTGGCCGGCTGCCGACCGGTCATGGGTCACCATCACGATGGTCTGGCCTTCGGCATGCAGCCCAATGAGCAGCCGGAATATCTCTTCGCTCGTGCGTGAGTCCAGGTTGCCGGTGGGCTCGTCGGCCAGGAGCACGGCCGGGTTCGTGATGAGCGCGCGTGCTATGGCCACCCGCTGCATTTCGCCGCCTGAAAGCTGCTCCGGCCGATGCTCAATGCGTTCGGCAAGCCCCACTTTCCGAAGGAGCGCTTCGGCCTTTGGTTTAACTTTGGAGAAGGGGATGCCTTCGAGCAAAAGCGGGAGACCGACATTTTCCGCCGCGGTCAGGATCGGCAGGAGGTTGAAGAACTGGAAGATAAAGCCGATGCGCCGCCTGCGGATGAGCGTCAGTTCATCGTCGGAGATGCCGTGGAGAGGGATGGTATCAATGAATATTTCGCCTGACGTAGGCTGGTCGAGACCGCCGATGAGGTTCAGGAGCGTGCTCTTGCCGGACCCCGAAGGTCCCATGATGCTCAGGAACTCACCCCTGGCAATGCTCAGGGAAATGTTCCTGAGCGCATGGATCTCCTTCATACCCTGATGATAGGTCTTCGTTGCCTGTTTTATCTCGATCATCGGTCACCTCTTGGCTGCATTTCCTTTGCTTTTCTCCGTTGTCTGTGTCTCCGTGGTGAAGAAAACTCTCCCTGACCTAGCTCATATGACAAACATCATAGCAATAAAGGGTTATCTGATATACTATGGGCACACTAATTCATTTCGGAGGAGGATCATCTATGGACAGGTTCGTGAAAGGTTTTATCGTAATGAGCATTGTGTATCTCGGGATCTCGACGATTCTGGGCCTCTTGATGCTGGGCATCAGAACCTGTTGGCGCTCAAGTTCGTGCATTCCCATCTGAACATGCTGGGATGGGTCTCGATGATGATCTACGGCGTGGGCTATCATATCCTGCCGCGCTTCATGGGCCGGGCATTGTACAGCAACAGGATCGGGGAGGTGCAGTTCTACCTTGCGAACATCGCGCTGATCGCCATGCTCGTGTTCTATACCCTGAATGTGTACTCCCCGTCCGGCGCGTATTTGACGATCACGGTGGTGTCAGGGGTGGTCGAGGCACTCACCGTATTCCTCTTCTTCTACAACATGCTCATGACGCTTTTGACCAAGGTCGAGCAGCCGAAGTAAAGCATGTGCGGCCATCAGCCGCAACCATGCAATGCAAATTGCAAATTTAAAAGTGTAAAATTAAAGCATGGACTGATGCCTTAATGTTTATTTTCTCATGCTGACTCTTGCAATTTGCACTGTGCAATTTGCATTTGCTCTCGCGTGACGTCTCAGTGTATCGCTACTGAACTACTGCGTCACGACGACAGCTCCGCGAGCCCTTCGGGGTCCTTGATCACGAACTTGCCGTCATGGTCCGTCACCAGGCCGTCTTTCTTGAACTTGCTGAACGTCCGGATCGAGGTCTCGACCGTGGTGCCGACCATGTCGGCCACGTCCTGCTTGGTCAGGCGCATGTCGATCAGGGTGCCCTCGTCGGTCTCGACGCCGATCTTGTTCGCCAGCTTGAGCAGCAGCGCGGCGATGCGCGCTTCGACCCGCTCCAGGGCGATGTTCTTCAGGGAATCATAGGAGCTTTTCATCCGGTCGCCGAGCTGGAGCGCGATGAAGTACATGAGGTTCGGGAACCGGTCCACCAGGCGCATCAGGTTCTTCCGGGAGATCTTCAGGACCTCGCTGTCTTCCATGGCAACGGCATTGCCCGGGTAGGGGAACCCGCGGATCACCGCCACGCCGCCGAAGATGTCATGGGGCGAGATGATCTCGAGGATGATCTCCTTGCCCTCATGGGACAGCTTGGTGATCTTCACCTTGCCGCTCAGGACGATATAAAACCACTCCGGCGGTTCTCCCTCGGAAAAGATCGTTTCTTTCTTTTTATACGGCGCCGTGACGAGGTAGGGGTCCATCTCCTTCAGTTCATCGTCAGTGAGGTTCTTGAACAGCTCTATCTGCTTGATGTTTTTCATGGTGTCGCGGCCCTGCGGTCCGCCGCTCATGCGAGGCTGCGGGACTCCAATCTCCTTTTGCGTATTATTTGAGCTGTTTCCAGTAAATATATTCCGAACTATCCGGCGAGGTCAGGCCGGGAAGTTTCCCACCCTGGTATATCCGTGGTTCTTGTAAAAAGCTGGCCCTTTCGATTAAAGGAAGAGACGCACAGATAGAAATACGCAGCCTGCCGGGAGACTGCTTTCTCGGCGAATGCCATCAGTTTGCCGCCGATGCCCTGGCCGCGCAGGGAGGCGCAACGCCGATGGCGCGGAGATAGCCGCCGCGGGCAAAAACAGGCTCTGCCGTAAAGATAATGAAGCCGGCGACCTCGATCGTGCCGCCCCGCGCCGGATGCATGCATAGGCCTGTTACCGGTGATGGCCTGTCCGAAATCGACCTTTTCCTGAAGGGTCTTCCAGGGTTCAGACGCGGCAACAATGGCGTCGCACGCCCTGATATGGGAGCGCTTCATCGGTATGATGGTCAGAGAAGTCCTCACGCACGCCCTTTCGCTTCCTTGTTCAGTTGTCCAAAGAGTTCCCTTGCCTGTTGTTCGGTCTTCTCACGGCTCCCGCTGTTGTCGATAACATGATCGGCAAGCATCCGCTTTTCACTCAGCGGCATCTGGCTTGCAATTCTCAAAAGCGCTTCTTCACGGGTGAACCCGTCGCGTGCCATCAGCCGTTCCACCTGTTGTTCCGGTTCTGCATACACAACGATGAGCCTGTCCATATTCCGGTGGTATCCGGATTCGATGAGCAGGGCGGCATCGAAGAACAGGAGCGCGTCAGGCGTCCGCATCCTGAGGTGCGCCACCTGGGCGGTGTAGACCGAAAAGACCCGGGGGTGGAGGCAGGCGTTGAGCCAGGAGCGTTTTTCCCGGTCGCTGAAGACGATAGCGCCGAGTTTTCTCCGGTCGATGGTCTTGTCGGCCGCTGAACATCCTGGCCGAAGTACTGGATGATCTCTTTCCAGGCATCCTGATCCGGCTCCAGCAGTTCATGGACGATCCTGTCCGCGTCAATGACGGTCGCGCCAAGGTCTTTGAACACGCGGGCAACAAGGCTTTTCCCGCTTGCGATCCCGCCGGTCAGCCCAACGATGAGCATGGCGTTCCTTTCATGAACCTGATTAAGACAAAACGAATGCGAAAGACGTTCTCTGTGTCTTAGTCACTTCAACGGCGACAACTGCATTTTTTAGAGGTTCAGATGACGTTCCCGGCCATGCTGGTAGATCTTGCCCGCGATGAGCACGGTCATGTTGATGCTTTTCATTATACCACCGCCGAGGAAAAGGAGGTACTCCATGTTCTCCGCCAAAAGCAGCCGGACGAGCAGGGCGGTGAAGGCCACATTGAAAAGATAGATGAGCGGGAAGGAGAAGATCATCCCGTATTCCCTGATGTCGCTCTGTTCGGTCTGCAGAAAAACGGCAGTGAGCAGCAGATGAAATGCGAAGGTCGCGCCGGCGAGAAAGACGATCCAGCCCACCGCCCCCTGCAGTCCGGCAGCGACAGCCGTGCCATACAGCAGGAGCGCTGATAAACGTGTACAACGGAAAAAAATACGGCGCCAGCGTGATGATAATATTGGATTTCGTGATCGTAACACGGCCGCCCCGCTCGCTTGCATGGAACGATTTGACCGAACCGCCGAAGAGCACGGCGAAAAGGGCATGGGTAAGTTCGTGGCCGAAGACATAGGTCAGGATCGGCTTTCTGAACAGCACGTGGAGCGTTATATAGACCAGTGATCCAGCCACGAAGAAGTAGGGGAGGACGGGCCTGTATCGGATGCCGGACACGGTCGTTCCGAGCTGCCAGGTAAAGCCGATGCAGAAGGGCACGCAGGGCGATGCCGAGCAGTATGCTGACGGTCTTCTTCATCATCGGGTTAGGGCAGGTTCTCAAACAGGAATCGGACGAGTAGCTCAGTGTCCATCAGGAATTGCGGTGCATGCGGATCATCATCACGCAGGCATAGAGCGTGAACAGCGCATTCGCGAGCCACGAAGCGATCAGGGGCGGCAAGGCGCCGGACCTGCCCAGTGCGGTCCCGATGCTGAGCAGCCCCCAGTAGGCGAATGAGATGAAGACGGCGATCGCTATTCCCTTGCCGGCGCCGCCGCTCCGCACCCGCTGCAGGGAGAGCGGCGTGGCGATCATGACCATGAGCAGGCTCGAAAAAGGGAATGAGATCTTGCCGTACAGCGCCATTTCCTCGCGCATCGCATTGTAGCCGCTGGTTTTAATGCGGCGCACATAGTCCCAGAGCTCGGCAAAGCTCATTTCTTCGGACCTTTTGACGATCATGCCGAGGTCCGCGGGGGTTTCCACGATGTTGTACACCTCGCCGTCGGCCGGGCGGGCAATAGCGGTATCGCCAATCTGTTTATAGACAATGCTCTGCTGCAGCCGCCAGGCATCATTTTCCCACACAAGCCGGCCGGCCTGGACCCTTTCCCGCACGGTGAAATCACTGTTGAGCTTGAAGATGTTCAGGCCGAACATCTCGTTACGGTCCGGGGAGATGAAGGCGATGTTCGCGATGCTGTTGTCCGGACCGCGAAGCCAGAGCTTATTGCGTTTGAACATGACGAGCTGCTGTTTTTTTTCCATCTCCACGTTGCGGATATAGTTGGCTTTGGCGGCGTAGGTCGGCATGATGAGCTCATTATTGATAAAACCGACGGCCGAGATCAGGAGACCGCCGGCAAGCACCGGCAGCACGATGCGGCCGAGGCTGATCCCGCTGGAGCGCATGGCGACGATCTCGTTATGGCGCGACAGAGCGCCGAGCGACAGGAGCGTGGCGATCAGCGCCGAGATCGGTATGGACGGCGTGATGATCGACGGCAGGCTGTAGAGAAAATACCGGACAACGTGCGAGATCGTAGCGTTGTAACGGATGAAATCGTCGGCTTTTTGGAGGAAATCGACACAGAGATAGACAATGGTTATCCCGCTCAGCGCTGTGGCGAAAAATCGGAAAAATTCCCTGAGGATATAACGGCTGAGTATGTTCATAGTGGTTTTAGTACCGGTCCTTCCGGGTCAGGGCATGGTCCGCCGTCTGCGAAGCCGGGAATACAGCATGACGACGCGGTCAACGAGGCCAAGGTCGATCTCACTGCTTCTCATGTGGAGCAGGATGGCGGAACCCGAGATCATGATCGCATTCGGGATCCAGTATGCGGCAGCCGGCGACAGCAAGCCGGTCTCGGCCAGGTTCTTGCCGGTGCCGATCAATACATAGTAGAGAAAAAACACGGCAAGGGCGATCGCGATCCCGGCCGATTTTCCGGAGCGTGTTCTGCGGATGCCGAGGGGCGCGCCGATGATGCCGAAGATGAGGCAGGCCACGGGGATGGACAGCCGCATATGGAGCTCGCTTTCGATGCGAAAGGTCGGTTTGCCCTGGGCGCGCAGTGCCCTGATGTCAGTGAGCAGGGTTTGGAAGGACGCGTCCCGGTAGTCAGTGGCTGGGGACACTCCCGGCAGCAGGGAACGGTTGATGTCGAGAAAAATATTGCCTGCGGCGAACGACGTGAGATGGTATTTGAGATCATCGCGCGGCATGGAATACATGGCCCCTTCCTCCATGGCGAGGGTGACCTTGAAGGACTGGGGGTCGGTGATCAGCTTCCCCCGCTTGGCCACGATGGAGTAGGGGTCTTTTGCCGAACGTTCATCCGCTATGAAGATGCCCTCCATCCGGTCAAGCGATTCCATCTTGTCAACATAAATGACCATGCCGTCGAAGGCGTTGCTGAACACCCCGGCCTCGATGCCGACCATGGCCCGGGATTTCACCAGGTTGAACAGGTGGGCCTTCAGGGCCGTGTTTGCCGCGGGCAGCAGGACGATCGAGGTCAGCGCGGTGGCGCAGAAAGCAAGGAACGCAAAAAGGGCCACGGGCCGGAGCATGCGGTAAAGGCTGATGCGGGAGGTTTTCATGGCCGTGATCTCGGAGTCCGAGGAAAGCCGGGAAAATGCGGTGATCGACGCAACGAGTGCGGACATCGGAATGGTAATGACGAGGAAACCCGGCAGGATATAGGCCAGCAATTCGAGCGTGGCCGTGACCGTGACGCCCTTGGAGATCACCAGTTCCGCCAGTCTGAACATCTTCTGGATGAACAGCACGAGCGTGATGATGAACATGCTGAGAAAGAAGGGTGGAAGGAGCTCTTCGAATATATAGCGGTCCAGGACTTTGATCTTGAACATGGCTATTTTCTTATCTCTTCGAGTATGCGCTGCTCGATCCGGTTCATTCCAAAGTAGTCCTTTTCAAGCTCCTCAACATAGAAGCGGTCAAGGCCGCTGTTCGTGAGAAAATCATCGCGCACCTGGCTGTCCCGTGAAACAATGATGTGCGGCAGGAGATTGTTGAGGTAGAACGATTCCTTCCTGAAATCAAGAATGATCTCCTCGAACACCTCGTGGGGCACGGGCCCTTCGACGATGCCTTTGGTCTGTATCTCGCGGTTGAGGTCCTGGATGAAGATCTCCTGGTCCTCCTTCGAGTTCAATTCAGCGTAGATGCTCCTGAAACGGTCCTTCACGTAGCGGTGGATGAGAGCATACAGGCGTTCATCCTCCCGGATACTCTGGATGGCGGAGGCCAGTTCACGATAGGTGCTGTCTCCTGATTTGATCTGGAGCAGGCCGCTGAACAGTTTGTCGAGCTTTTTCCGGCCGTACCGCGTCAGGTAGCGGTTGCCCCTGACGCTCTCAATGAACAGCTCCCGGAAAATATCCGGGTTGATTCCGTCGAAGACTTCCTTGTTCCCGTAGAGGCTCCTGATATTGCCTTCGGTCAGGGTCGAGTTCTCCATGAACGCGAGGTTGTTGATCGAGGTGGCCGCGCTGTCATAGCGGTCGAAATAGGTGAGAACGTTGCTCATGGACTCAAGCACCGCCGTGTCATTGTTGTCCCGGGCATGTTCGTCGCAGGCCCGTACGGTGTCCAGGAGCAGGCTTTCAAAGGCCGGATCGCGGTGATTGGACGATTTTTCCTTGGCCTTCAGAAGCTTGATGAGGTCCTCATGGGAAATGTGGCCGCGCAGTTTGTCCGCCCTGAAAAACAGTCCCTCAAAGATCGCGCGTGTCTCACGAATGTAGTCCGGCTCCTCTACTTCGACGATGTTCATGTCCTTGAGCAGCCGATCGTCGAGCGTGTCGAAGAGCGTATGGGGGATATTGAGACGAAGGCTCAGAGTCCTGAGCCTTGAAAGTTTTGCCAGCTCCGAGGGGTTCACTTCGCCTTTTTCAGACACCGCGATCAGGATGTCCTTGTATTCATCGACGATCTTCTTGTTTTCCGGCAGTTTGTACATTCCGTCGATCTTGATGCGTTCCTGCTGGTAGGGGATGATGTTGTGCTTCCGTGCGAGATCGTCAAGGACCGCACTGGCGGCGGGGGTGAGCGTTTTCTGCTCCAGGTGCAGCCGGTTGAACGTCTGGATATATTCTTCGTTTTTCCGGTTCAAGAACCGAAAAAGGAACACGAGCGCACGCGCATCACCGAGCGCGTCAAAAATCTCACGGCAGAACCCGGAGTCATCTATTGCGCCGACCATGCCGCTTCGCTTTACGCTTTTGCCGACGCTTTTGAGAATATCGCGCTGCTGGTCGCGAATGTCCGCCTTGTGCGGAAAATGAACGAAAAAGTAATAATTTGACACCGCATTTCCCGTAAGAAAAATCTGGTCAAAGGATTCTTTTCCGGCCGTAGTGTTCGAGAACGTGATGTTTTCTCCGGTATCGTAGAATGCCCCGTACATCACGAGGCGGTTCGAGACGTCCTTTCTCAACAGGTCCTTGAGCGGCAGGTCCACGCCGAACATGTATTCGCAAACGCTGCCCCCGGTCCCCAGGTAGCGGACACCGTCAGGGGAGATGATGATCTCGTTGCCGCCCGAGAAAAAACGATCTCCTTCGGGCATGGATTCGAAAAAATACCGGTTGCTGAGATCCTCGCCCGTGATCGTAACGTAGTAATCTACCACATCATTTGCGTTGCCGCTGAGTTTGATTTCCCTGATCATACCGGCTGTTATTATAGCAGACTCCACTCCGTTTTCAAACATAATTAACAATTACGGAAAGCCGGTTTACGAGGAGAGGACGCTGGCGCGCGGACCCCGAGTATAGCGACAGGCCGACCATTCACAAACAGCGCCAGGCTGATGGATCTTTTGCTTCGTCAGGCGTACCCGGAAGGCGAAGCACATCCGGCGATGCTCCCGCTGTTCTTTTTTGATATACCTGATATACATTTGCCTTGACTTTGAATTAGTTATTATCTATATTATCACTTCCAGAGGAGGTGCCTATGACGAAGGCTGACATCATCTCAGAAGTGTTTGACAAAGTCGGGTTGCCAAAGCAGGACGCCGAAGAAATGGTCGAGATGATTCTGGATACTATCAAACAGGCCTTGAAACAGGGAGAGACCGTGAAGCTTTCCGGGTTCGGGAATTTCGTAGTGCGAAGCAAGAATTCCCGCAAGGGCCGCAATCCCAAGACAGGGCAGGAGATCGAGATCACTCCGAGAAAAGTGGTCAGTTTCAGGCCCAGTATGATCTTTAAAGAGCATGTCATCGAAGCCCCGGCAGCCGCCGAATAAGCTTTTTTACCGGATCGGTGAGGTGAGCCGGCTTACCGGATTGGAACCCTATGTCCTGCGATACTGGGAAACAGAGTTTTCACAGCTTAAACCGGAAAAAGGCCGCTCCGGGCAGCGAGTATATAAAAAAGAAGATATCGACCGTATAATACAGATCAAGCAAATGCTCTACAGCGAGGGATACACGATCGCCGGGGCAAAGAAAAAACTGGGCAGCAGGCCGGGACAGGACCTCGACAGCATCATAGATTTGGCAAAAAAAGAATTGCGGGAGATTCTTGATATCCTGAAATAGATCGATCAAAGCCGTGCGCGGCATTTTCCCGCTTTGATCTCATGTTTTCCATCGGGGCGTGGCGCAGCCTGGTAGCGTACTCGCTTGGGGTGCGAGTGGTCGGCCGTTCAAATCGGCTCGCCCCGACCATAATAAAAAGCCCGTGAATCGTATGATTCGCGGGCTTTTCCTTTTTTGTGAAACGACGACCCCTCTATCCTGACACTGTTGGGCCTCCAGGCTGCCATTCCGCAATCCGCAATTGAACATCACCCTCGCCTTTTCAGCCCATGTCCTGTAATTTCGCGTTTGCACTATGTTTTTACGTACCTGACTGTTTATTGTTGACAACAAAAAAGCAGAGTATAAAATGCTCAGTACGTACAATTCAACTTGGACCGTTCATAAGCGAGCTATGGAACTGAAAAATATCGAAACATGTACTGCCGACCGTCGCCAATTCGTTCTCGTCGTAGACAGCAACGACCGGAACCAGCAGCTCCTGTCCACGCTCCTGCACCGGTTCAAATACAAACCTTACGTGGTCAAAACGGCAAAAGAGGCGCTGGCGCTCGCGAACATTGTCAGCCCGGTCCTGATCGTTGCCGCTCGACAGGTTGATGCCGAGAATGACGCACCCAGGTTCATTAAGTCGTTCAGAACGGCTAACCCGGCATGCACGGCCCCGTTCATCGTGATTACGACCAAGCGCGATCCCGCGTTCGAAAGGGACTGCCTGAGCGCCGGTGCGCTGGTCTGCCTTTGCGCCCCGGTCACGTTCGAGAATTTTTATCGTGTGATCCAGGTCGCCATCGAGCCCATCCCGCGCATGACAATTCGTATCAGTACGAATCTGCCCGCGGCAATAAACGGTACGAGAAAAGATCAATACGTCCAAGAGCTCTCCGAGGACGGGGCCTACCTCCTCACCAGCGCGCCCCATCCGCTCGACACCAGGCTGCAGGTCCGCATCAAGCTTTCCGACTGGGTGCTATCTGCCGATGCCGTGGTTATTTACTTGAAGCGTCTCGACAACGACCAGAACGGCCGGTCGGGAATGGGACTGCGGTTTGTGCGGATCTCGGAGGAGGACCAGCAGCGCATACGCCAGTTCATCAGGCACGAAATATCCAAAGGCATCAGTCCGCGTTGACCTGCCGGGTCAGGGAAGGGACGCAACAACGTGATACATAAAAAGAAAGGATGATGACCAAATGCAATCCGCGCCGATCCGTTCATTCGAGTATAAAAACGCTTTTCTGTATGTTGTGATCCGGGAGGAACCGGGACGGGATCCAGACAGCTACATTTACTGTTGCGGGATCAATCTTTTACGGTTCTGCCGGCTCTCCTGGAGAAAGGGCGGCATCTGCTCCAATCCGGCAGTCAGAGGAATCCAGCTGCTCCGCACCCATGTTTCCGCTTCTGCAGCCAAACAAGGCATGATAGCAACAAAAGCGAAAAATATCGACGGGGCCCCCATCACTCCTCACGGCGAGGGATGGTATCATGAACGTCCTCTCCGGCTCAAGCGGGCCGCGCCTGAAAGAATTCGCGAACTCCTCCAATTCAGCGTGATGGATCTTGTGAGGACTGTCCTGGTTGTCTGCGTCCCTTACGCTCAGATTCCGACTGCTTTTCCCGATGCAGTTGCGATGCAGAAGTACCTTGAGTCGCTGTCGGTAACAGAGGAACGCGAGCGAATAATGGCCTATGAAAGGGAAAATCTTACCGGTGCATAGTCATGCTCAACTCAAGGCGGCTGCGGGAGACCTTGTTTGACAGGTCCGCAATCATTATGGTATAAACTTTTTTGTGATCAAATTCTGTGTGCAAGGAAATGTGGCGTCCTATGATACTGGTGACCAATGACGACGGGGTGCTTTCCCCCGGGATACAAATCCTCGCCAAGCGGCTGAAAGAGCTCGATTCTGTCGTGATCGTCGCGCCGGACCGGGAGCGGAGCGCGGCCGGCCACTCCATGACCCTCCACCGGCCGCTCCTGATCGAAGAGATACGGGACTCTGTTTACAGCGTCAACGGCACGCCGACTGACTGCGTGAACATCGCGGTCAAGGGGCTGCTCAAGGAGATGCCGCGGTTGGTGGTTTCGGGGATCAACAAGGGCCCGAACCTCGGTGACGACGTTACCTATTCCGGTACGGTGGCGGGTGCGATCGAAGCGCGTCTGCTCGGTGTTCCTTCCTTTGCGATCTCGCTGGCGGCACGGGAGAACTTTCGTTTTGCCGACGCGGCAGAGGTGGCGGCGGCGACCGCGGCGATGATCTTTAGCCAGGGACTTTCCGAGGGCACGCTGCTCAATGTCAATGTGCCGAACGTGCCGCTGTCCGGGATCAAAGGCACGGCGATCACCCGGCTCGGCAAGCGCATCTACCACCAGATGACCGTGGAGCGCGTCGATCCGCGCGGCAAAAAATATTACTGGATCGGCGGGGGTGATCCCGACTGGGAGCGGGAGGAGGGCACAGATTTCGATGCAGTCGACCGGAACTTCGTTTCGATAACGCCGCTCCATCTCGACCTGACCGATTATGCTGTTTTCGACCGGCTCCGTCCCCTGGAGCGGATGTCCTATACGACGACCGCAGCCAGCAGGAGTGATGAATGACTTTTGAACGCGAGCGTCAGCGCATGGTCGAGGAGCAGATCATCGGTCGCGGTATAAGGGATGAACGGGTGCTCGCAGCCATGCGCAAGGTGCCCCGTCATGAATTCCTGCCTGAGGCGATCCGCGGCAATGCCTATGTCGACCAGGCGCTGCCCATCGGCGAGGGCCAGACCATGTCGCAACCCTACATGGTCGCGCTCATGACCCAACTCCTTGCACTGACCGGTACGGAACGCGTGCTCGAGATCGGTACCGGATCGGGATACCAGGCCGCTGTTCTGGCCGAACTCGCCGGAAAGGTCTATACGGTTGAGCGTGTTAAAAACCTGGCGGAGCGGGCCCGTGCAGTGCTTGACCGTCTGGGCTACCGGAGCGTGGCGCTCAAGGTCTATGACGGGACTTACGGCTGGAAGGAGATGTCTCCCTTCGATGCGATCATGGTGACCGCAGGCGCACCGCACATTCCCGAGGCCCTCGTAGAACAGCTTGGGGAAGGGGGCAGGATGGTGATACCGGTGGGGGACCGCTATGGACAGCGGTTGATGAAGGTGGTAAAGACCGCGGGCGGAGTGATTTCGGAACAGAGCGTTCCCTGTGTGTTTGTACCCCTCATCGGCAACAACGGGTGGAAAGAGTGATTCAATTTCGGAGTGCGGAATGGACGCTACGGGGAGAAGGGGTCAGAAGTCAGAAGCCAAGTCAGGAGAATACAACAGATGCGGTATGATTGATTTGCCTCCTGGATACTGACCCCTGGATTCTGTCTCCATCGAAAAAAGAGTATCCTCAATCCCTCAGGATTTTTTCCCTTCGCAGCACTTGATGACCACCGTATCGCTTACTTCAATCAGCCCTTTTTCGATGATAGAGGTGATGTCTCCCAGAACGTCGTTGATCATCTCTTCCGAGTCCACAACTTCGATCTTGACCGGAAGGGTCGTGGACAGCTCGAGGATCTTCGCAGTATGAAAAACGCCGTCGCTCCCGTAGCCCTCGATGCCACGGAACACACTAGCGCCGGCAAGCTTTCTTTTATAAAATATATTCAGCAGAACCTCGTAGACCGGCTTGCCGTGGAATTTGTCCGCTTCGTCCACGTAGATGGTTAGCTTCTTCGCAGGGCCATTTTTGACCATGGTATTCTCCTTTGGACGGCAATCTCGGAGAGAAATCCCAATCCCCGAGCACTAAATCCCCAATAAGCACCAATGAACAAAATACAAATTCGAACTGTTTTGAACATTGAAACTTCGAATTTTAATATTATTTTTTTGGAATTTTTCTCTTCTATATCATATGCTCTTTGCGATGACTTCGCCGAGTTTGAGCCCGATAAATCCGACGACAACGCTCAGGACCACGTTCAGGCCGGCAAAAAGCCATTCGCTGTCCTTCAAGAGCGCTCCGGTTTCGTACTCGAATGTGGAGAACGTCGTGTATGCCCCCAGGAAACCGACCACGAGCAGCAGCCGCCACTGCGGGTTGACTATGAACCGTTCGGTCAGCAGCGACATGGCAAGGCCGATCATAAAACTGCCGCTGACGTTGATGACAAAGGTGCCGAGGGGGAAGCTTCTGCCCCAACGCTGGCCGATCCAGAGCCCTACTCCGTAACGTGCGATAGCGCCGAAGAACCCGCCGATACCTATGATGAGGGCATTGATCATATTTCCCCTGGGTCGATCCGGAACAAAAATAGCAGAACCTTCGCCACGAGTCAACGAAAATGACATGACGGCCCTATGATCAGGATCATAGAATAAACTGTTCAAGGTGCGTAAAATGGTGTATATTTAATTAGCGTTATAAAAAAAGGAGAGCATATTATGGATAAAGCAAAAGTCGAGGAAGCACTCAAGCAGGTGCGGCCGGCGCTTCAGCGGGATGGCGGCGATATCGAACTGGTGAGCGTGGAAGATAACGGGGTCGTCAAGGTACGGCTCAAGGGGGCCTGCGGGTCCTGTCCCATGTCGACCATGACGCTCAAGATGGGCGTTGAAAAACACCTGAAACAGCAGCTCCCCGAGGTGAAGGAAGTCGTACAGGTCGCGTAACGGACCAGCATTTGTCCTTCCAGCAGGATTGAGGTCCAGAGGTATTTTCCTCTGTTTCTTCAATCCTTTTTTTTGACTCTATTATCATACCGAAATGGCGATGGCTAAATATTCGAGATTGCTTCGAAATGCAACAATGCCGCGTTTTAACCGCCAAAAATTCCCTTGACAGTTCCCCATTGTTCTGCTATAAACGCAACGGCTTTTTAAAAAAAAATCTCAAACTCAAAATTCAACGTCGATGCAGAACGTTATGGCAGGTGAGACAGAATGGAAGCCACAATGAAAGCGCACGATACCTTCAGCGGGGGTGTGCATCCCGCAGGCAACAAACAGCTTTCCGCACACAAACCCACCATTACCGCAGCAATCCCCACCAGAGCAATCATACCCCTGAGTCAGCATATCGGAGCACCCACGAAAGCAGTCGTTGTGATCGGACAGGAAGTGAAAAAAGGAGAGAAGATCGGTGAAACCACCGGATTTGTCTCTGCGCCTGTCCATGCTTCGGTCTCGGGCAAGGTGGTTGCGCTCGGGAGCTTTCCTCATTCGCTCGGGATCGACCTGCCCGCCGTTGTCATTGAAAGCGACGGCAAGGATGAATGGGTGGCGGGACTCAGGGAAAATACGGACTACGCGCTGTTGTCTCCGGAGGAGCTCAAAAAGATCGTCCTGGAGGCAGGCATCGTCGGCATGGGAGGCGCTACGTTCCCCACGCACGTCAAGCTCGGCCCTCCCAAGGAAAAACCGATCGACGTCGTGATCCTCAACGGGGCCGAGTGCGAACCCTACCTCACCTCCGACCATCGTCTGATGCTTGAACGGCCTCAGCAGATCGTTGAAGGCCTCAAGATCCTGATGAGAATCCTCGGCGTCAAGAGGGGGTATGTCGGCATCGAGGCGAACAAGCCTGACGCAATCGAGGCCATGACCAGGGCGGCTGCCGGATCGCCTGAGATCAAGGTCTGGCCGGTGAAAGTGAAATACCCCCAGGGCGCCGAGAAGATGCTGATCAAGGCGATTGCTCACCGGACCGTTCCGGCGGGAGCATTGCCCATGGATGTCGGAGTCGTCGTACAGAACGTCGGTACGGCAGAAGCGATCTATACCGCAGTGCGCTACGGCAGGCCGCTTGTCGAACGGTACGTGACCGTGACGGGCCGCGGTGTGAAGGAACCGAAGAATTTTCTCGCCCGGATCGGGACGCCTTTTCAGCAGTTGATCGAAGAGGCAGGAGGTCTCACGGATGATGCGGCCAAGGTCATCGCCGGCGGCCCGATGATGGGCATGAGCCAGCATAATCTGGGAGTCCCGGTGATCAAAGGAACTTCAGGCATCCTTGTCCTGCCCAAGAATGAAGTGGTCGTGAAGTCCTACGGTCCGTGCATTCGCTGCGGCAGGTGCATAGATGTCTGTCCCATGATGCTGCAGCCTTCGCTGCTCGGCATCTATATTGAAAAGGGCCATTACGAAGATGCTAAAGACTACAATCTGATGGATTGTTTTGAGTGCGGTTCCTGCACCTTTGCCTGCCCGGCAAACCGTCCGATCGTCCAGTGGGTGAAAAAGGCGAAAAGGGAACTGGCGAAGAAGAAAAACTAAAAGTGCAGAGAGCTTCTGGCGGAGGGTGAAGAGCAAACCTCTTTTGCCCCTGCACTATGCGAAGAGAAGAGAGGTCATGTGATGGAAGCACCAGCAAAGGAACAATCAAAAGAGCAACCCAAACTGATCGTCTCGATCGGGCCGCACGTGCACGATACGGAAAGCACGACGAAAATCATGTGGACGGTCAGCGGCGCGCTCCTTCCGGCAACGCTCATGTCGGTCTATTATTTCGGCATGCCGGCCATGCTGGTCATTCTCGTCTGCCTCGCCTCGTCACTGTTCGCCGAGGCTGCGGTGCAGTGGATGTTGAAAAAACCTGTTACGATCTCCGACGGCAGCGCATTCCTGACAGGCCTGCTCCTGGCCATGAACCTTCCCGCAAATATACCCCTGCACATCCCCGCAGTCGGGTCCTTTGTCGCTATTGTCATCACCAAGCACCTCTTTGGAGGCCTCGGATTCAACATATTCAATCCTGCGCTGATCGGCAGGGCTTTTGTGCTGATCAGTTTCCCCAAGCTGATGACCACCTACGTGGAGCCTACCATGCGCGTCATGGCCATGGATGCGAAGACCACGGCAACGCCGCTGGTCCTGTTAAAAGAAGAAGGCATGGCAAAGCTCCTTGAGGTTTTTCACACGCAGGGCGAGTTGTATCGGGACCTGTTCCTGGGGAACCGCGCCGGATCCCTGGGAGAAACCTCGGTCGTCGCGCTCCTGCTGGGGGCCGCGTTCCTCCTGCTGAAACGGTATATTACCTGGCATGTTCCCCTGCCGTTCATTGCGACCGTCGGCATCCTTTCCTGGCTGTTCGGCGGCAAGGAAGGGCTCATGTCGGGTGACGCTATCTTCCATATGATGTCCGGAGGTCTTATCCTCGGCGCATTCTTCATGGCAACGGATTACGTGACCGGTCCGTCGGTCCGCAGCGCGCAGGTCGTGTTCGGCGTTGCCTGCGGGGCGCTGACCGTGCTTATCCGCCTCAAAGGCGGGTATCCTGAAGGCGTCATGTTCGCAATCCTCCTGATGAACTGCTTCGCGCCGCTCCTTGACCGGGGCATGAGGAGCCCGGTCTTCGGCAAGGCCGAGGCCAAGGGGGTGAAGAAATGAAGGAGATGCTGAAAATAACCTTGAGTCTCGTTGCGATCTTCATCGCCGCGGGTCTGATCATGGGCGTCACGTATAAGTACACGTCGCCGGTGAGATTCATTGCCGAAAAGAAGGAAAAAGAAGAGGCGCTCAAAGCCATGGCGCCCGATGCAACCGATCCCATTGTACCTGCCGGAAATTGGAGCAGCAGCCACGGCAAACCCTACGAGTATTATCAGGCAACGTCCAGTGGAAAACCGGTGGCCTATATATCGAGTACTGCCGGCAAGGGATATTCCAGCTATATCGAGATGCTCGTGTCAATGGATACCGACCTGAAGATCAAGGATGTGAAGATCCTGCACCATGGCGAGACCCCCGGTCTGGGTGATCAGGTGGAGGACCGTAAATTGTTCCTCGATCAGTTCAAGGGCAAGGCACTTTCACAGATCGTTCTCCTCAAAACGGAAACAACGGAGAACATCCAGGCCATTTCCGGCGCGACGATCTCGAGCCGTGCGGTCACGAACGGCGTGAAGGACGCGGTGCAGACGCTCGTTGATAAGTATGGCGCGGGGATCAAGACGGCCGCGCAGGAGGTGGCACAATGAGCAATGACGTCAATTACGGGACCATTATCAAGAACGGCATCTTCGGCGAGAACCCGGTCTTCCGGCTGGCGCTTTCCCTCTGTCCGGCCGTGGCCGTTACCAGCGGCGTGAAGAACGGGTTCCTCATGGGCGTTGCCGTGTTTTTCGTCATGATCATGGTGAACGGCACGGTTTCCCTTCTCAGGAACTTTATCAATCCGAAAGTCCGCATTCCTTCGTACATGTTCATCATCGCCACCTGGGTCACGGTGACCGATCTCGTGATGGCCGCCTTTGCGCGGGACGTGTACAAACAGATGGGCCTCTACATCATGCTCATCGTTGCTTTTGCCATCGTGCTTTCCCGCGCGGAGATGTTCGCCAGCAAGAACAAACTTCTTCCGTCCATCGTGGACGGCGCGGCCATGGGCATGGGATTCCTTCTGGCCCTTGTGCTGCTCGGCATTTTCAGGGAGTTTCTCGGGAAAGGGTCGCTCTGGGGCAACCAGATCCTGCGAGGCAAACCCGCTGTTGATCATGATCATGCCCACGGGAGGGTTTTTCGCCATGGGTCTCATGATGGGCTGGCTGAACTGGATCGACCGGAAATTCTTCGGCGGTACGGGCGGCGGCGGCGGAGGACATTAAATCAATTGCGGATTGTTGATTTCGGATTGCGGAAATTAACAACCTCAATTTGTAATCCGAAATTCCGCAATCCGAAATCCGCAATGAGTTTTATCCGGAGGGTATTATGTGGGAACATGTATTAACCATATTCATAGCATCGGCGCTCATCAATAACTTCGTTTTTTCCCGCTATCTCGGCCTCTGCATCTTCTTCGGCGTGACCAAGAAGATGGAGACCTCCATCGGGATGAGCTTTACCTTTACGGCCGTGATGCTGATCGGCGCCGCGCTGAACTGGGTGATCTATGAATATGTCATGATCCCTTTTCACCTGGGATTCCTGAAGATCGTTATTTTCATCGGCGTGGTGGCCGCATTTGTGCAGGCGGCGGACACGATCATGAAGAAGGTCACGCCTGCGCTCTACTACAAGCTGGGCATCTACCTCGCGCTGATTGTGACGAACTGCATTATCCTGGCGGTGCCGCTCATCAACGCCGAGGAGCACTACAGCCTGTTCGAAAGCATGGCGCTGGCCCTGGGTTCGGGGCTCGGCTTCAGTCTCGCCCTTATTATCATGGCAAGCATCCGTGAAAAACTGGAGCTCGCCGATGTGCCGAAATCCTTCCAGGGACTGCCGATCTCCTTTGTGCTGACCGGGCTTATCGCGCTCGCGTTTTTAGGATTTTCCGGGATGATCACGCTGTAAAAAGATCCCGAATGTGGGATAGTATAACCAACGTGCATGTCTAAATAATAAACCTAAGGTGCAAAACCATGTATGAACAATTAAGCAGCTCTTTGATCCAGATACTCTCCCAGGCGGTGAACATCTTCGCCAACAAACTGGTGCCCCTGGTCGGTGTCGGCGGGTCGGTGGAAACACTTGAAAAAGTGCCCTGGGAGTCTGTTCTCTTCGGGCTCGTGGCTCTTGCCGCGCTGGGCGTCGTTTTTGGCGTGGCGCTTGCCATCGTTGCGGCGCGCTTTGTCGTGAAGACGGACCCCAAGGTTGAGCAGGTCCGCGAGACCCTGCCTGGCGCGAATTGCGGCGCCTGCGGGTTTGCCGGCTGCATGGGCTACGCCGAGAATGTCGTGGGCAATCCTGATGTCGCGGTAAACCTGTGCGCTCCGGGCAAAGCGCGCGGTCGCTGAAAAGATCGCCGATATCACCGGCAAAAAAGCGGAAAAAGTTGACCCGAAGATCGCACGGGTGTTCTGCCAGGGAGGGAGCGAGCCTCAGCCAGCGGAAATTCATCTATACCGGAGTCAGGATTGCACGGCTGCGGTACTTGGCGGCAGGAGGCGACAAATCGTGCGAATTCGGCTGCCTGGGATATGCAACGTGCATGCGCGCCTGTCCCTTTGACGCGATCACCATGAGCGCCGATAACCTGCCGATCATCAACAAAGAAAAGTGTACGGCCTGCGGCAAGTGTGTCGCCGCCTGTCCCAAACAGGTGATCGAACTTGGCGCTGATGTCCAAGGCGGTCGTGATCAGCTGTCACAGCAGGGACAAGGGAATCGATGTCAAAAAGAAATGCCAGGTCGGATGCATCGCCTGCGGCATCTGCGTCCGGACCTGCCCGGTGGACGCCATCAAGATCGACAACAATCTGGCGCGCATCGATCACAGCAAGTGCATCGTCTGCGGACTCTGCGTTAAAAAATGCCCCACCAGCGCGATCCATGATTACATCCCGGTGCGCCCCAAGGCACAGATCGACCCGGCCAAGTGCGCCGGCATCGATGTCTGCGCCAAGGTCTGCCCGGTGAACGCTATTTCCGGCGATCCGAAAGCTGTACACCTCGTTGACCAGTCAAAGTGCATCGGTTGCGGAATGTGTGCGGCGCGCTGCCCGAAAAACGCCATCGACATGGTGCGCGCCGGCAGTCAGCGAAAGAAACAGGGATGAGCAAGACGACCGTATCCGCAGGGGCTTAGGGTAAACCTGCAGGAGTAAAGTTTGAAAGACGTTTCGGGGATGCGATATTCGCATCCCTTTTTTTATTCAGCGCCACCAGAGCTCGTTGCATTATTTTTGCTTGACAAAACAAGGCGCATAGGATAAAAACAAACTCATTCTTATTCGTTCACATCATCCTGGAGGTACAAAATGAATCCTGACGATATCAAGTATCATAGAGATCATTCCTGGGTGCGCGTTGAAGGCAAGCGCGCGACCATCGGCATCAGTGATTTTGCGCAGCAACAGCTCGGCGATATCGTGTATGTCGACCTCCCCGAGGTTGATACGGAAGTAGACGCTGATTCGGAACTCTCCGAGATCGAGTCGACGAAGGCCACGTCGCCGGTGGTCAGTCCGATCACCGGCACGGTTGTGGAGGTCAACGAAGACCTTGCCGATTCTCCCGAGATCATCAATGAAGATCCCTATGGCAATGGATGGCTCGTCGTGGTCGAGATGAGCGATCCGACCGAAGTAGGCGATCTCATGAGCAAGTCTGAATATGAAAAGTTCTTAAAAGAAGAAGAAGAGAAATAATCCCGGTCATTCGGGGCGCGCAGGCGCAGACAACGTTATTCAGGAAAAAGGGAGAGTGTATGCTCTCCCTTTTCTATTGGCTCATGTTTCATTTGTTTTACAGGCAGGGAGGGACGCATGACGGTAAAGCTGACGATCATAGGCGCAGGTCCAGGCGGCTATGTGGCCGCGATCCGGGCAGCGCAAAAAGGCGCGCAGGTAACCGTGGTCGAAGACGCCGAAGTCGGCGGGACCTGTCTTGAACTGGGGATGCATTCCTACGAAAACACTCATTGCCTCTGCAGAAGCGCTGGAGCGCACCCGTCGTGCCGGCGAATTCGGAGTCGAGGTGGCCGGGACAATAGGGTTCAATCTGTCAAAGATAGTGGAGCGAAAAGACAAGATCGTCTCAACGCAGATAAAAGGCATCCGTGGATTATTGAAAAGCCGGGGCGTTGCCCTTGTTGCAGGACGGGGTTTGTTGATTTCTCGGGATATCGTACGGGTTGAATCAAAAGACGGTTCGACCCTCGACATCCCGTCCGACAAAGTCATCATAGCAACAGGTTCGCGGCCGGCGAAACTGGCGGGTTTTCCTTTTGACGGCGAGCAGGTGATGACCAGCGACGATGCTGTCCAGTTGAAAAAAATTCCGAAAAGCCTGCTCATTATCGGAGCAGGCGTGATCGGCAGCGAATTCGCTTTCATCTACCGCACGTTCGGCGCTGAGGTGACCATGGTCGAAATGACGCCCCATGCGCTGTCAACAGAGGACGAAGAGCTCTCCGGCATTATTGAACGCGAATTGAAAAAGGCAAAGATCAAGCTCATCACGAACGTGAAGGTGCAGTCTGTAGCAAAGGGCCTTGACGGCATGATGACCGCGCTGCTTTCGAACGGCCAGGAAATAAAAACTGAAGCGATACTCGTTTCGATCGGCCGCCACATGAATTCGGGGAATATCGGCCTTGAGGCCCTGGGTGTGAGCAAAGGCGGCCGCGGAGAGATCGTCGTGAATGACCGCATGGAAACGAACGTGGCCGGCATCTATGCCGTAGGTGATGTGACCGGCACTGTCATGCTTGCCCATGTCGCCTCGCACCAGGGCCTCATAGCCGCAGAAAATGCGCTGGGCGGCGATGCGGTCATGGATTACGCGGTCGTTCCGGCCGGCATTTTCACCATGCCCGAGATCGGCAGCGTAGGTATGCGGGAGCAGCAGGCGCGGGAAAAGGGGATAGGGTACCGGGTCGGCAGGTTCCAGTTTCGCGGGCTCGGAAAGGCGCATGCCATGGGAGAAATAACGGGGATCGCAAAGATCATTGCCGCGACAGATACGGACAGGATACTGGGCGTGCATTTGTGCGGCGCCCATGCCGCGGACCTTATCCATGAAGGAGCGCTTGCCATGCAGATGGGTGCGACCGCGCAACAGCTTGGGCGGATGATCCATGCCCACCCGACGCTTGCCGAGGCGGTCATGGAAGCAGCCGAGGATGTCCATGGTCTGTCCGTTCACACGCCGAAGCCGGGAAAGTGAGCTTGATGCGTACCCGGGGTGCTCGACCTGTACTTATCCATGCGGTTCGCCATAAATCCACAATGAACAACTGATGTTCATTCAAATATGGAGTCCACGTGGCCCAAAAAAAAGTAGAATTTTCTGCAAAAAGGTGCTACAATTTCTCCATTCAAAGTGTCATAATTTAGTATCAATCTTTAGCAGGGCTGTCCATAACATGTTAAATCCTTTTTCCGATCTCAAAAGATAAAAACACGTATGACAAAAAAAATCCTCATCGCCCTGTCTGTTTCGATCTTCGTATTTGCCGTCACTATCCTCATGTATTACGCCGGTGCATTCGAGAAGCCCGACCTGTTTGCCTTTGACGCAAAATCAAAGATCTTTCGCTCGGAAAAAAATCCGCCCAGTGCCATCAAGATCGTGCTTGTTGATGATGCGTCGATCAAAGCGCTTGAGGGGATCGCCGGCAGGTGGCCGTGGCCGCGCAAAATATGGGCCGACCTGCTCGACTTCATGCAGATGGGCGGTGCGAAAGCGGTATTGTTTGATATTCTTTTTGATGCCCGGCAGGACGAGGAGAACGACGGAGTGCTGGCGGCTGCAACTCAGGCGTCGGGAAATGTCTACCATAGCATGATGATCAACCGGGCCAAGGCCGATGATGAACGACGGTCCGCTGCGGACCAGGGAATGCCGCTGCCCGGGGATTTCATCGCCCGCTATGCCGTCAAACAGATAACAGGCGACCTGCCGGTCAAAGCCGAAGAAAAGAACAATGATTTTGCACTTCCGATAGAGCCGCTCCGTTCCGTGTCTCAAGGTATTGCTGTTGTGGAGTTCCCGCCTGACAGCGACGGCGTTCTCAGGAGAACAAAACCGTTGCGCGAATATCAGGGAAAGTATTTCCCGGTGCTCGGCCTGGCGCCTTTCATCGATGAGCATTCGCGTGTCATGATCGGCAAAGATGCTCTTACGATCAACGACCGCGTTATTCCCGTTGACCAAAACGGTAATTACGCTATTAACATGTACGGGATCGACCTGGTAAAGCCTTATTCCATCGGCGGGATCTTCGCGTCCCTTCAAAAGATACAGCAGGGAGAAGTGGAAAACCTCCTCGTCAATCCGGAGGAGTTCAAGGATTCCATCGTTTTTATCGGGGTAAGCGCGGTGGGCGGTTCCGACCTCAAGCCGACGCCTCTTGCAGCGAGCTCGCCCGGTGTTATTTTCCACGTTTCTCTTGCCGGCAATTATCTGATGAACGATTTTCTCAAGCCGCCTGACCGGCGGCTTACCGTCGTTTCCATGGTCATCGGAGCGTTCCTGACCACGCTGGTGATATTGTTTTCCGGCAAGTTCTTCCTCCGGGCCGCTTTTCCGCTGGCGTTGCTTTCCTCGTATATCGGCTACTCGCTCTTCGCCTTCAGATCGAATATGATGGTCGAGGAGGTGCCGTTCATCTTTGCCACCGTTGCCAGCAGTTTCCTCTCCTTCGGGTACCTTACCTTTACCGAAGCCGCCGAAAAACGGCGCGTATCGCACCTCTTTACGCAGTATGTGTCCAAAGATGTCCTCCACGAGGTCCTGCATAATTACAAGGAGTACCAGAAGGCCAGTGCCGGGACGAAAGTCGAGCTCACCGTTCTGTTCTCGGATATCAGAGGATTTACGACGATGTCCGAAACAACGCCGCCGGAAAAGATCGTGGAAATGCTGAATGTCCACTTTACCGTTATGGCCGAAATCATCCTGCGGCATAAAGGCACGATCGATAAATACATCGGCGATGCGATCATGGCTTTCTGGGGCGCGCCGGTCAGGATGGACGACCATCCGGAACAGGCCGTTCTTGCCGCGAAGGAAATGATCGCTGCGCTCGAAAAGGTAAATGCCACGTTGAAAGAGCGGGGCTTCGGGCACGAAGTCAAGATCGGCGTCGGCCTGAACACAGGTGTTGCCACTATCGGGGAGATCGGGTCGGAACAAAAAAAGAACTATACCGTCGTCGGTGATACGGTCAACCTGGCATCGCGTCTTGAAAGCATTACCAAGGAATACAAAACGCCCCTCATTTTTTCTGAGTACACGTACGAGAAGATCAAAGACAAGATGAATTGCAGGCAGCTTGGAAGCGTGAAGGTAAAGGGCAGGGAACAGCCGGTTACGATATATACCGCCGAATGAAGGGTGATCCTGTTGCGGTGCGTTAATGTCGGGGGTGCGTTATACCCCGAAATTGCCCATCACGGGGTATATACTTTTTAATTTTTTTGCTGTAATTTGGCTACCGTATTTGCACGGCGATGCGCGGTTGTATCACGAGACTTACATTAACACCAGGAGGTGGTCCCATGCAACAAAAGATCTTTTTTATTTTTCTGTTCGCTATCATGACCTTGAGCTCAGCGCCGGTACAGGCAGAAGATGTCGTTTATGTACAGAGTTTTAAGGCCAAAGTACTGTCCGCTCCTTCATTCAAGGCAAAGGTTCTTGGAGAAGCGGTCAAGGGAAGCAAACTGGTCTCGTTGGGTAAAACGGGAAACTGGGTGAAGGTCAGCATCGCGGCACAGGAAGGTTATGTCTCATCCCTCCTGGTATCCTCCCGTCCTCCTCTGGACAGACAGCGTCTTATCAAATCCGAAGACACCGAAATTGCTTATGGCGTCCGGCGCAGGGCCTCGACCTTTACCAGTGCGGCTGCCGCGCGCGGCTTGACGCATGAAGACCGGAAACGGGCGAGCGCTGATGAAGAGGTGGATTACAACGCGGTCGCAAAGATGGAAGCATTCAGTGTGACCGAGGACGAGGTGGCGAAATTTTCGGAAGGCGGCCGTCCATGAGAATACAAAGCTTTTTCAGCGCGCTTACCGTCACAGCGGCGGTGTGTCTTGCTGCGCCGGGTCTTGCTCCCGCGGTGGAAGAAAATTGGCGGCAACGTTCCTCGGCGGGAGAAGTCGTGACCACGAGCGACATTGCCGCTGAAATCGAGTTCGGTCGCGAGGTCGCCGCCAGAATTCTGGGAAGGTACAAACCTTATGATAATCCCTCCCTGGTAAAGTATGTAAACCTGGTCGGGGCCACGCTCGCGCTCAACACAAACCGGCCCGAGTTGGAATTTCACTTTATGGTCCTCGATTCCACCGAAATCAATGCCTATGCAGCTCCAGGAGGATACGTTTTTGTCACCAAAGGCGCCTTGCAGCTCATGAAGAATGAAGCCGAACTTGCCGGCGTGCTTGCGCACGAGATAATCCACATAACCGAAAAACACGTAGTGAAGGAACTGAACATAAAGGGCAGCGACGATTCCGCGACGTCTGGCCTGGCGCGGCTCGTCGGGGGGAGCTCCGAGTCGGCGCGCCTCGCTTTCTCGCAGGCGGTCGATAATGCCCTTGGAATGCTGTTTCTGAACGGGTATAAGAGAGACGACGAAGCGCAGGCCGACAGGACCGCGGTCATGATCAGCGCGCTGGGCGGTTATAATTCGAACGGACTTGCACAGTACCTCGATCGCATCAGCGCGGTCAAGGGCAAGGCCACCGAGATCATCGACCGGACCCATCCGCCGTTCGAAGCCAGGATCGCATTGATAAAAGACACGATCGAAAAAGAGGGGATCGACACGGCATCGCTTAAGACGAACAAGGACCGATTCTCCGAGACGATAAAAAACCTGAAGTAGGCAACGAAGCGTAATGAAGTTAAAGCATTGACTATATCCTGGTGTTTTTTGGAGCGAGCCGACCGCTTGCGTAAAGTACGGCAACAGGGTTGCCTCGGTCCAAAGAAAAGCAGGAGATTCAAGGGGCGCAGAGGGGGAGTAATGAAAAGTATAAGGAGAGTTTTGGCTGTTTGGGCAATCTTTGCATTATTTTGCGGGACTGCTTTTGCCGACGAGTTCCACTACAACAACGTCCTCATCGGAGACCGGGCGACGGGTATGGGCGGAGCGTACACCGCGATTTCCGACGACGCGACGGGGCTCTACTATAATCCCGCCGGCGTCTCCTATGCATCTGGAAAAAATCATTCGGCCAGCGTAAATGCCTATTATAATCTTACGAAGACCTACAAAGGGGCGATAGGAGGCTACGACTGGGAACGGAATTCAGCGGCCCTGCTGCCCAATTACTTCGGCATCGTCCAGCCCCTCGGCAAGCTCAAATTTGGTTTTTCCTACGCGGTCCCCGATTCCATCAATGAGGACCAGGACCAGACATTCAATCTATCCGGCAATACTAAATACATAATTAATTTCAATAATGAGGACAACACCTACAATTTCGGCCCCTCCCTTGCCGGGGAACTCGCAAAGGACTTTTCAGCCGGTGTGACGGTCTACGTCCATCAACGGAAGAATCAGCTCATTCTGAATCAGATAATCACGACAGGAACCGGAACAAGCGCAACATACGAATGGTCGAATAAATATTTTGAACTAAATGAATGGGGGGTGAGGCCCGTACTCGGCCTGGCCTGGTCGCCTGTGGAAAAGCTTGCGCTCGGATTCTCCGTGTCGAAAACCATAGTATTAAGTTCCGAAGCATCGGATCAATTGACCTGTTCTGACTCCATAGGAGACGGGCAAGGGTGTTTTGGTGACATATACGTAAACGGCGTTCCAACGCAAACGTATGATACGCCTTTTTTTCGTTACCATGCAGGCACGGACACGAAAAGGAAATATCCCTTGCGTACTGCGCTTGGAGTGGCCTATTTCGCATCGAGCAGTCTCCTGATATCCGGAGATCTTACCTATTTTACTAAGGTGGCCGATCCAATTTTCGGTGACAAGGAACCTGTTTTGAACCTTGCACTCGGGACTGAATATTATCTCGACAAAAGCTGGGCGCTTCGGGCGGGTGCCTTCACGAATATGGCAAATACACCCGATATCGTGCCCGGAGTTACGTCAATTGAGGAGCACATCGATGTTTACGGCGGTAGCCTGAGCCTCAGCCATTTTACCAGGAATACCTCGGTGACCCTCGGTGGCAGCATCAGCGCCGGAAGCGGCCAGTCGCAGATTGTTGGCGGTGCAACAGCGCAGGATGCCTCAATATTCGGGTGGACGGTCAGCCTTTCATCGTCCTATTCATATTGAACACAGTTCTGCCTGCATTCTAATAAACAAAGTGTTTTACTCAGGTTAAGTATAATGTGTTGAATAATATTGTTTTTTTAGTAATAAATAAGTATTAATATTCCCTTGACTATAAGATGTACGTTGGGTAACATACAACCTCACAAAAGTACCTAATAAGTGCTGAAAATATTAGTTGTGAAATCCCATGATAGGGGCGAAGCTTTTCGAAAGATTCCCGCTCTTAGCTTTTTTCAGCAACCTGGTACGACTCAGTGCTTTGGCGCTTAACTACTTAACGATCTTCTGGTGCCTGGATTATTAAAATTATTGAAAGGAGAAGCATATGAAAAAATTTTTTAACGTAGTGCTGGCTTTCATTACCCTAGCTGCTCTGCTTACGGGTTGCGGCGGTGGAGGCGGTGGGGGAGATACAGGAGGAGGTAGCGGTGGAGCGACAACCACGACAGTGTCCGGGAAGGTGACATTGTCAGGTTCCGCATCAGCCAAGCCCTCATTGTACGGTCAGCTCAAATATAACCCGTCTATCACGGGTGTCCAGTTGAAGCAGGTGTTGACTGCAGCGGGTCTGCAGAAATCACTGACCGCGTCGCCTTTCATCGGAGTAAAAGTGCAACTTTACGACGCAGACCGGCCTGAATGGCTTTACCCGGTAGCGGAAGCAGAGGATACGGTCGGAGACGGCAGTTTCACTCTGAGCGTTCTCAAGAACAAAGGGTTAAACAATGCGACCTATACCGACGGTGCTGCCATTCCCGCAGGTAATTATACGCTCATCGCATTTGACCCCAATTCCGTGACGACCGGTGTTCGGGCCATCGCGGTTTCGGCTGTTGTAAAGAACTTCGCGGGAGCCATAGATAACGTAGCTCTCGAAGCGCAGGACAGCGATGCTGTGCCAACGGTCGGGTCCATGTTCGGATTGTCCAAGAACACCGACGGCACCTATGGCAGCACGACGACGCTCCTGCCGCCGAATGCCGCTGTCCAGATCACCTTCAGCATGGCGATGGCGCGCTTGAGTGTTCAGAATGGGATCAAACTTTATGTGGCGAACGACTCCACGAAAACGGCAATACCCGGAAAATGGATGGTTTCTCCTGATCTCAAGTCTGCAACATTTGCTCCGACTTCTGCACTTCTTACCGATACGGTCTATGCGGCCAGTGTTGCCGGAGGATCCGTGTCGAATACCGTAAAGAACATTTACGGCAATAAACTTGCGGCTTCTGTTACCGGGCAGTTCAAAACCAAGTCAACCGCGGATACGACTCCGCCGACTGCGATCGCGGTCAGCCCCGATAGCCAGACAGATGTTAAGATTACGACTCCCATCAGGTTTGCGGCAAACGAACCTGTTGATATCAACACGGTTGCTGTTTCAACTGCGTCCGCTGCCGCCTCTATAGGGGATAAGCCTCTCACTCAGTATGTCGGTATGTCGACGCAGTATGGCCAATACAAGTACGTGTACGAGATCGTCCCGGCCAACCCGCTCAATATCAACACCGATTATGCCATAGCGGTAAGCGGGGCCAAAGACCTTGCCGGAAATGCAATGGCAACGCTTAATTTCGCGTTCAAGACCGAAACGACTTCTGTCGGCATCACGGGCACAGGCACAGCTGCCGATGCACAGCTCGCTATCAAGGATGTTATCGGAAAATGGATCGGCGCCATGAACGCGCGGAATATTTCTCTCCTTTCGTCGTACATGACGGGCGATTTCGTGTGGATGCAGGATCCGACGCATATGAGCTCCGAGGACCGGAACCATGACGGCCGCTTGTCTCTCAATGAGTTTACCGCAATGCTTACCGCGTGGTTCAAGCAACTCGACCAGTGCGGTACCACGATGTCGGGCGATATCGTCGACAACCCGGACTTGACCGCGGACGGCATAGTATTGTATCCGAACAGCACGAGTCCGACTTCAGCCACCGTCACCTTTTCGCTCACCGGCACCTCAACGAACACCAATGATTCAAGTTGCTCCGAAGTCGGTTCTCCGGGAAATCTGTTCGGCACCATGCGGGTCGTAAGCGGCTCCTGGCTCCTGGCGGGCGGTTCCGATTCGGGCGCGGTCTCCGCGCTCCCCGCGCCGCTCGCGGCCATTACCCTTGGTTCACCGGCAACCAACAGCTCTCTGCCTGAACCAACCGCGCAGCCTCTCCAGCCCGACTTCAGCTGGACGGGTGTTGCAGGCGTAGCGTCTTATGCCGTTGTCGTCGTTGATACCAGAGACATCAACAACAGCGGCAGCGGATGGGTCGCCATTGTTGACGGCGCAGGGACCGCCGGAACCACGGTCACTGCCAGGTTCTCGCCTACGACGGGCTATACGGGGAATGTATACGTTCTGCCCCAGGGCAAGGCATTCGGGTTCTGGAACATGTTGAAAGAGTACAAATCCGGCGGCGCGTACAACTGGGCGGTGCTGGGTTTCGGCACCAAGACCGTTGCCGATTTTGCCTACGGCGTTGACAATCCCGTTGCCGACCTTGTGGCTTCCAGCGATGCCAACAACTTCTCTGTGCTTGGCACCTGGAGGGAGCTTGGGGTCACGGTCAAGGACTCCACTGGAAAAATCTATGACAAGTCCCTTTATGGCGGGAATGATTATAACGTGGGCAATGCCAGCCAGGCAGTGCTCGTTATTACAACGCCCGACATAACCAATGCAACGGGTGCCCGCGTCGGTGTGAGCGGTTACACCTGGCAGGAGTATAGCAGTCCGTTCGACGGAAGCGGCACGGCGACTGTTACGATCGACCTGTCCAACACGAACAACTATGTTGAAATATGCGACAATTATGCCGTGGGAACCAACGGCCCCGGCTCATGCAACGGCTTCTCCACGCGTTTGAACATCAATACGACCGGAGGCGCACTGCCACAGATCGTGATCAATCCCGTGATATCAGGTACGACAACGGCTGCAGGTGCAGCAACGATAACAGGACCTGACAGCTGGAAGCAGTACACCTCCCCGGATGTGGCGGAGATCACCCTTTCGGTCACGGTCAAAGCCAATAGTAATATTCCACAACTCTGGGTAAGCGTTTACAACGAGAGTGGGAACGGCCAGTTCAGTACAAGTATTCCGCTGACCTATCCTTCGGCAGCCGACCAGACTGTCTCCGTGACCGGCATCAAAGTCTTTACCGGACGAAACGGAATTAACCTGTCCGGCAATAGCGGAGGTTCTATTAATCACCAGAACCGGATTGGCATTGAGGCGCTGGTCGGTGGTACCTATGTGCCTCCCATCACCATCACCGGAATCTCCGGCGGTGCCGTAAAGAAGTCGGAGTCCTCCTATGATACGTACTGGGACCTTGCAGCAGGCTCGACAGTCACTATAACCGGTAATTTCGCGAACTTTGCACCGTGCAGTGGCGGTGGCTGCGGCTGGAGCCAGCAGATTGATCCGAACTTCACCTGGATTACGGGCGGTCCATTGTCGTTCGATGGATCGGGTAATTTCAGCGTAGGGGTCACGCTGTATAACGGATGGAACTACCTGGGATTTGCCGACAGCCAGAACAACTATTACCAGGTGTTCATCTACGCTGCTGATGCGGGCATATACACTCCGCCTCATGTGATCACCAGCATTACAGGCGGTCCAACACCGCTGACACCGACACCGTCGTACAGCTCCTATCCGTATGACGCAGGATCGGCCTGCTCGGTAACGATCGACGGTCAGACCACAACCAACATGGATGTAACCGTCAACATGAACTACTATAACAGCGTGACGAACCAGTCCGTGTACCAGTGGGACAGTGTGCCGGTGTCAGGAACCGGCCCTTACACCTACTCGTATACAGTCAACGTCTATGGCGGAAACTGGAAGAACGACATCAATTTCAATGACGGGAATTACTGGTGGCAGGGAGCGAACGTGACCACGACGTGCAGCACCCCATTGGTTGTGTTCGGCGTAACGCAAGTCAAGAACTTCGGCGCAGTCGGTTCGCTGACGATGACGGACGGCTGGTACAACACCACTGCGGCTAAGCTTACCGTGAGCGGAACGGCCAAGTATGATCCGGCCACAAGCAACCAGGTCACCGTGTATGTGTCCGGCCAGTATTACGAGACATATACCGCAGCGATACAGAACAACAATACGTTCACCATCGATCTGCCGATCTACAACGGATACAACTACATATCGCTCACGGATGGGAACAACTGGGCCTACGCCGACGCTTACACAACCGGCGGCACGGTCTATACTGCTCCGATCTATAACGTGAAGGTAGGCGGAAATAACGCTATTTCCGGCGGCTCCGACTCTGATTCATGGGGCAACTGGGAAACCGCGGCAGCAACGGTCACGATAACCGGTAATGCCGCGGCCGGTGCAGGTTCCTGGTCAAGATCAGGAACGTATAACTTCGATTCCGGTCCTTTAGACATATCGACCGGGACCTTCTCCGTTACCATGGACCTGGACCAGGGCAATAACAACATCTCCCTGTACGATGCATCGGGGAATGTGTTTTACGCCTCGATCTTCACTTCCGGCGGGTACGAGCCGATTAAGGCCGTTAGTATCACCAGCCCGGCGCACAACGGCAGCACGACAGTGAGCGCAACTGTTCCGGTTACGTTCACGATTGACGGTGCCAAGTTTATGGACAGCGCCGGCACGCCGGCAACCGTTGGCACGGTATACGGATACGTGTACGATTACACAACGTCTGTGTCCACATACTATTCGAACGATGCGATAGATATCGCCGAATACGGTTATCTGCCCATAACCTACAATGCAGCGACAGGTGCATTCTCCTTCAATGCGGTGTTGACAGGGGGCAACATGACGGATATTCAGGTGTGGGCCTACGACACCGCTTGGACCGTGTCGCATGGAGATGACATCACACTGAACAACTATTCCGGCTATGGCGAGTACTTCTGGAAGCCGACTGCAAAACCGTCGGCCATGGACGCGCGGGCCAAAGCGCATAAAGCCGAGTTCATGAAGAGAATGCAGAAGAAGATGAACAGGTAATATGCTGGTTGTGTGATTCCGATGGGGGTGGGGAGGTCTTGTGCCCCACCCCCATTTTTTTAATTGTTTATGGTAGAAAGCTATTTGCGGCGAATATACACGAATTATCGCGAACAATTTATATAAGACTTTGTGATTATTCATGTGGACTCGCGCACGGTATATAACTTGTTACCTCTTTCTCTTTCCCCAAGGTGGTGCATGATGAAAAAAAGTGTTTTTTTCCTCGGGATATTTGTCATGTGCCTGTCGGCAGGTACGGCTATAGGTATGGCTGCTTCCGGGGAAAAGCCGCTTCCTCCGCTTTTCATTTCTATTGCTGCTGTGCCTCCTGTCGTTAATCCGGCGGATATTCGGCCCGGCGACGTGGTCGAATTCAAGGTTGTGGCCAGGTCATTCATGGATGCCGACACGATGGTCATCAAGGTAGATCTGGCGGAGGGCGTGGAGTTGGTTTCCGGCGATACTTCATGGTCAGGACCGGTTGCCAGGAACGAGGAAAAAACCGTAAATTTCACGGTCCGAGCGCCCGCCAAAGGAGCAGGCAAGATCAAGGCGCGGGTATCGATACGTGGCGCCCGGGATGAGGCCTTCAGCAAACAGGTCCAATATGAGATGGGTGTGGAAGCGAACAAAAAGACCAGACCAATACCGCCGGTTAAGAAGGACAGCAGGGGCAGAGGCCTTATTGAATACCAATAGCAACTTGAGAAACACATGACCATGACCAAAAAAACGTCCTTATTTGTCATTCTCGCATTTTTTACCGTCATGCTGACGGCTCTCACGAGCTGCGAAACCGGCGGACATTCCTCTTCGTCCGTCATGATCATACCGAAACCTACAGGAGTAACCGCGCCTTCCGGCATTGCGGCTGTCGCGGGAAACGGAAGCGTGACTCTCACCTGGACAAGCGTTTCAGCGGCAACATCCTACAATATTTACATGGATGCTCAGACCGGAGTATCGAAAAGCAGTTATGGAGACAAGTTTTCCAGTGATGCAACCAGTTTCACGACGGCAAGTCTTCAGAACGGCGCGAAGTATTATTTTGTCATTACGGCCGTCAATGCTACCGGTGAAAGCGGAGAATCCACGGAAATATCGGCAACGCCGACACTAAATAATCCGAGCTTCGTCACTATCAGCGGAACGATACTGTATGAAGACAAAGAATACGGGGTGAACGGTTTTACCGGACTAACATTTTATAAGCCGGTAAGATATGCCGACGTCGAGGTTGTGGACTCATCGACGCCAGGCGCGCCCACGCTTAGCTTCGGCAGCACCGGTACTGATGGCACCTACAGCTTCGTTGTTTCTTTGAATACGAATTCCCTTCTTTATGTTCGTGTCATATCATCGGTCACATTTACCGCCGGGTCCGCGTTGGAAGTCAAACATACCTCAGGAGCGGGACTTTACAGCGTTTCCACGGGCAATTTTACTCCCTCAGGCGATGCACAGGTGAATATTTCCGTTCCGTCCCTGAATCCCGCAGGCGGCGCTTTTAATATACTTGATGTTTATACATCGGGCTTCGAGTTTGTTCATAGCCTCACGGGCTCAGTGTACCCCCCCGCGCTTAATGCATACTGGCAGGTTGGAAACGGGAACGGGACCTGGTACTGCAACGCCCCTGGTTCCGGTTGTTCCCTGGGCATCGGTATTTATGTTGTGGGGGGGGGCTATGACGGATCAGGAGACACCGACCAATATGACGATGACGTGCTGTTGCATGAATTCGGACACTTCATTGCCGAGGGCTTTTCAAAAGACGAATCTCCGGGCGGGATACATTGGTTGAACCAGAATGACGAGGATTTGCGGCTGTCCTGGAGCGAGGGTTGGGGCAACTTCTTCCAGGGTGCGGTCAAAAAATGGTTGTCATTGACCGATCCTTCCCTTTTGTCCACTTCCGGATTGCCGACTTCCGGATATGTAGATACGGCCGACGATGCCGCTCAAATCTATTTTAATTTCAGCAGTCCCCCCGACTATTCGACCGATTTCATGTATTCTTCCAGCGAAGTGGCAGTCGCGAAAATCCTGCTTGATCTACGGGATACGGTTTCGATGAATGCCATTTGGAACGTCATTACTTCCTATGCCACGAGCAATCCCGCGACCCCTGTAAATCTTGAACTGTTCGTCGACCGATGGCTATCCCAGGGCAATGTCTATCCAGCCGGTATTTTGTACGGAAGAGCCGTCTTTTACAGCGATGATGGGTACGAGCCGGATGATTCTCTCCTTCGCGCCTATGCCGGCAGTCCGGAGGTCCATAATTTGTATAAGACCGGCGGCGACAAGGATATTGTCTTTTTTTATGCCACAGCCGGCTCGCCATACACGATTAAAACCCAGAATTTGAGCAACGGGGCCGATACTTTTTTAACACTCCTCGATACCGACGGCGCATCCGTTAAAACGACGAACGATAACTGGAACAAGGTAGAACCGTATCTGGTTGACGGGTACTATGATATATTCGGGAATTATATTTATCCGTTAAATGACGCGCTCACCTTATCTTCAAAAATTGCTTTTACGCCTGCGATATCGGGAACGTATTATGTTCAGGTCGAGACGTCGCCTGATGCGCCTCATTCGGCCGGAAGATATGGCGCCTATACGCTTTCAATAACTTCTCCTTGATCAGCCAGGGTCGTTTCTCCTGCAACAGGAGAAGACGCACACATCCCCATTGTGCAACGTGCGTATTGCCCGAGCGCGCCAGTACTATTTTGCGATTTTATTCTGCCTCGTGTAGAGCTTCTGCACTCGTTCTTATCAAAAAAGGAGGGAGCAAAAAATGATCGGAAAAAAAGGATTAAAGGTCGTCAGTTTGTTGTTTTTGATAGCGTTCTTTATCGGAACGGTCATTTCCTGCAGCGGCGGTGGAGGGGGAGGGGGAACGACCATATCGGCGACTTCGCAGGCGGCCGCATCTTCCTCGGGGGCGATGGGTGCTGTAAAGTTATCGTCGACAGTAGGAGCCTCGGCTGAGATGGCATCAGGATCGATTCCCGCCGAATATGCGCCGGGGAAGATGAAGGTTCTGGACACTTCCGACATCGCGAAGCTCGATCCGCGGCTCAAAACAGTGGTCGACAAAATGATGTCTCAGTTGCAAAAGCCGATCGTCACGAATACGATGTCAAAAACACGCGCGAGTAAAACATCGTCAGCCCCGCTTTCGGCCGCGACGACGACATCAGGCGGTTGTCTACTGGGTGGATCATATACCATTACCGTTGATTCAATTACTTCACTAGAAACAACGACGAATACCCTTGACATTACGTTCACTAATTGCAAGGACTATGATTCAGCAACCGCTACCCACAGCAATCTGTACGGTTCCCTGACCGGAACTCATGCTTTCAATGTGAGTACCGGCTACGGCTCGGCGAATTTGGGCGTTAATCTGACCGACACATCCTATCCGACCGAGTCTTATACTGCGGGATCGGAAACAAATGTCTATGCCATGAACGGAGTTTTTAACAGCGTAGATAATAACGGCGCGAGCGGCACGAATTCGGCGCTCGGTTCATTCAGCTGGACATTGAAAGATCCGGTCAATGGCGATACGGTCATGAGCTTCTCGTTCGGATCGGGCGCCGCGCCGGTCACGGATGTATGGACAAGCAGTACCGATATATCAAACAATAAGACAGATATCAACACGGGAAATGGTGCCTATACGCTCGGCATTGCGGGCCCGAACGGATCTCTGACCTACAGTGTGACGCTCAGCGGTCTTGAATACAAGCTTCTCACCTATGCGGGTGGGGGGTCCGATGAATGGATTAATGGAAGCGTGAGTATAGCCTGGACGCCTGATTTATCGCAATGGGGATGCCTTAACGGCACCTATGCCTTCACGACCGCTGTTGGAACACCGGTTCACACTCCTTTGCTTTCCAATTGCCCGACTTCCGGGACGGTCCAGGTGAACAATGCGACCATCCAGTACAATACGGATCAAACCGTTACCGTGTCAGTCGGGACATTAACCGAAACTTTTTCGGACTGTGATTCGCTCGGCGGCGGGGGGATGTGCGGTTAAACTATTGGCTCCATCACGCTACCGGGAGGACAAACACGTCCTCCCGGTAGTTTACTTTTCCTTCGCTTCCTGCCACAACTTTTCCATCTCATCGAGCGTCATGTCGTTCAAGGATCTGCCTGCTTCTGCGGCCTGCTCCTCAATATACCGGAACCGGTGGATGAACTTGCTGATGGTCTTCCGGAGCGCCTCGTCGGGATTCACGCCGAGGAACCGGGAGATGTTCACGAGCGTGAAGAACACGTCGCCCAGTTCCTCCTCGATCTTTCCGGCGTTCTCTTCCCTGAGCGACTCCTTGAACTCGGCTATCTCCTCGTCGAGCTTCGGCAGCGCCTCGTTCAAATGGTTCCAGTCGAACCCCACTCGTGCTGCCCGTTCCTGGATCCGGTGGGCGCGCAGCAGGGAAGGCAGCTCCTTCGGCACGCCTTCGAGGATGGACTTCCGGTCCTCATGGCCTTTTTCCTTCTTTTTGATCTCTTCCCAGTTGGCAAGCACTTCCTTGTCCGTGGTAAGCTTCTCATCACCGAACACATGGGGGTGCCGCCGGGTCATCTTCTCGTGGATGGCCGTAATGACGTCCTGGATGGTGAATTCGCCCTGCTCCTCGGCGATGCGGGCGTGGAACACGATCTGGAACAGCAGGTCGCCCAGTTCGTCCTTCACCTTGTCCGGAGAGCCATCCTCAAGCGCGTCGACGACCTCATAGCATTCCTCGACCAGGAAGGGTTTGAGCGACTCCGGCGTCTGTTTCCGGTCCCAGGGACAGCCGTCGGGGCCGCGGAGCTGCGCCATGAGCTTGACCAGTTGCGAAAACGTTATTGTCCACGGTGTTCCTCCCTTATGTTGCCCCTAAACTTACACAACGCACCCTGCCTTTGCAAGCTTTTTTCTTGAAAGCATCCGGTCATTATGGTACCTTAGAAAACAACGTTACGTGAGGCCGCTCCACACCGTGCAGCGGCTGCATTGTTTCCTGATATGCACCTGAAAGGAGCTTCTCGATGATGAAACGCGTTAGTTCCCTGGTTCTGATGGCAACCCTCGCACTGCTGCTCATGGGCATGGGCGGAAAGGGCAGCGGCTTTGAGCGGTCGCCGCGGGTGGAAAAGAACTTTGCCGTAGTGGTCACCGATGCATCGGACAAGAAGATCGAGGGCGAAAAGTTCAGCTGGGAAGGACGGATCCATCTGGACGGCTCCCTGGGCATGGCCCAGGTGGTGGTCCCCTTCGACAAGATCAAAGAGTTCACCGTAGGGGAGAAGCGGGACCGGAAAGTGCGCGTGGCTGTTCATCTCAAGGACGGCGGCGAGACCACGATCGACGTTGACGCCGATGCCCGCTGCTTCGGCGAAGCGGGGTTCGGCAGTTTCATGCTGACCATGGACGAGATCAAGTCCGTATCGTTTAAATAACCTGCTGCCCAGGCGCGAAAGATCCGCGGCCTTCTCGCGGAGGTTCGCGGTATGACCCATTGTGAAGAAATTGGATCAAACACCGGCTCACACCCATGACGGCGGTATTAAAGCCCTGCTTGACGAAGAGGAAGCCGTTATCAGGACCGCTCATTTTTCGGGCGCCAACGGCAGCGAGGTGGTCCAGCAACGGACCGACCTGATCGACAGGATGCTTCGCAAAGCGTACGGCCGGTTCCCGCAGTCCCCGATGCCCGCGCTCATGGCCATCGGAGGCTACGGCAGGGGAGAACTGAACCCGCATTCCGACATCGATATCATGTTCCTTTGCCGGGGCGATGCCGATCGCCAGTGCTCTTCGGAACTGCTTTACCTGCTCTGGGATGCGGGCCTGGACATTTCCTACAGCGTGCGCACGATCAAGGAATGCGTCGCCCTTGCCCGGGAGGACGGCAAGATCCGGACCTCCCTGATGGAATCCCGCCTTATTGCCGGCGAGCCGGCGCTCTATGCTTCCTTTCTCACGGCCATGCAGAGCGATGTCTTCCACTGGCGGGCCGCCTCGTACATCAACGAAAAGGTGGCCGAACGCGTTGCGACCCGCCTGAAATACGGCGGTTCCATCTACTTGCGGGAACCGAACATCAAGGAAGGGGCCGGGGGGCTCAGGGATGTCCATACCGCTTTCTGGATCGCCTTTGCGCGCTACCGGATCGCGTCACTTGCCGATCTGGTGCGCGAAGGGGTCCTGACGGCCGGGCAATATGCTGTTTTTCTCCGGTCCCGGAACTTCCTGTGGCGGGTGCGCAACGAGCTTCACTATCTCTCGGGACGCAAGAACGACCACCTGACCTTCGACCTCCAGGAGCGCACGGCCGGGGATTTTCATTACCGCGATTCAACGCACTTGCTGGCTGTTGAGCGGTTCATGAAATCCTATTTCCTGCATGCCAGGAACATCCGTGAGTTCTCGCATATCGTCTCCGAAGCCGTGCTGCGGAAACCGCGAACCCGCTGGTTCGAGCGGACCGTTCCGCTCGGACCGTTCTCGCTCGTCGGCAGGACGCTCATGCCCTCGTCGGACGGCGGCTGTCAGGACGATCCTTCGCTGATCATGACGGCGTTTGAGCTCGCCCAGTCGCGCCATGCGGTTCTGTCCGGCCGGCTCCGGGCCCTGATCAGTTCATGCAGGATCGACGACCGCGTCAGGACATCGGCAGCCGCGTCGCGCGCCTTTATCGCCATCCTGGACAATCCGGACAACCTTGCTGAAACGCTGACGCTCATGAAGGACCTTCGGTTCCTCGGCAGATATCTGCCGGAGTTCCGCGCCATCCAGGCGCTGGCGCGCCATGATTATTACCATAAATACACGGTCGACGAACATATCCTGCTCGCGATCCGCAATCTCCAGAACCTCTGGTCGGGGAATTTCCCCGCGCTTTCTCCGCTGTCCGAAGCATTTAAGGGGCTGAAGAAGCGATGGGTCCTGATGCTGGCGGTGCTGCTCCATGATCTGGGAAAAGCATACCGTACGGGCCATGAACTGCGGGGGGCCGAGATCGCCGAAGCGATCCTTGCACGGATGGCGGTTGCGGGAGAGGACCGGGAGCGGATCCTTTTTCTCATCAGGAACCATCTGCTCATGTCGAACCTGTCGCAGCGGCGGGAACTGACGGACCACAAGGTCATTGCCGATTTTGCGCGCGTTGTGGCGGACCAGGAGAACCTTTCCCTGCTCTACCTGCTGACCTATGCCGACATTTCAGCCGTCAACCCCACGGCCTGGACGCAGTGGAAGGCGGTCCTGCTCCAGGACCTCTACCTCAGGACCGTCAAGTACCTCGAACGGGGCGCTCCCGTGGGCGAGGAGGAGCATGCCCGCTTGACCGCCGCAACATCACGGATCAGGTCCGCTGCGAGCGAACTGTTTTCGCCCCGGGAGATCGAGGAGTTCATTACGGTCATGCCGGGCCAGTATCTGCTCTATACGCCGGTCTCCCGGGTCCTGGACCATATGAACATGATGCGGCGCTTGCCGGACGAAAAGCTCCTTATCCAGTACCGTCATTATCCGGAGAAAGGCTTTACGGAGCTTACGGTCTGCGCCTATGATGCCTACGGCATGTTCTACCGGACCGCCGGCACGATCGCGTCGAAGAACCTCAGTATTCTTCGCGCCCAGGTCTATACCACGAAGAGCGGCGTCATGATAGACACCTTCCAGGTGACCGATCCTGACGGGTCGATCTGCACCTATGACGATGCATGGGAGAGTGTCTGCAGAACGCTCCGGGCGGCCTTGCTGAACGAGAGCCGTCCTCCTGAACCCGGGATCTCTCCGCCGGTCATTGCGGCCCCGGCAATGGTCACGCCGCTCGTGGAATTCGACAACGATTCTTCAGACGCGTTCACGATCATTGATATCACCGCACGGGACAGGGTCGGCTTGCTCTTTCGTGTGACCAGGGCGCTGTACGAACTTAATTTGGACCTTGCATCGGCGAAGATCGTGACCGAGGGCGTGCGGGTCATGGATTCCTTCTACGTAACCGATCTGCTGAGGAGAAAGGTCACGGACGATGTCCGTCTCGGCAGGATAAAAGGAGAGCTCCTGAAGGTCCTGGGCTAGGCAGAGCTCCCCAATTCAGGACCCCGGGACATCCGGGCTATTTTTATGAAAAAACGACTTTTCCTCATTGTGCTGCTGCTCGCCATGTTCGTCATAGCACTCGACTATTACGTCCAAAGCGACGCTTTTTCAGCGCGCCTCCGGCCGTACATCCTTTCCCCTTTGCAGGAAATGCTCGGACCCGATGCCCGTATCGGCATGATCAAGGCCAATGCGGTCCCTCTCTATATCGAGGTGAGGGACGTCTTCGTTCCCGAAGCAAGCGGCATGGATGCGGTTAATGTCCGCAAGGTACGGGTATATATCAATCCTTTTGCGCTGGTGCTGAGGCGGATCAGCCTGCCCTCGATAACCCTGCTGGAGCCTCATATCCGTTCTACCCGAAGCGCGGAGGGCGACTTCTCCCTGGTGCAGATGATCGACCGTATCAAAACTGCTGCTGCGGGACGCCAGAGGAAAGAAGCTTCCCGTTTTACGATTCATCCCGGTACGATTACGATTAACAATGGCGCCATTGATTTTCTGGACAAAGCCACAGAAACGGCCGTATCGGTCGCCGGTCTCACCATGAATGTCCGGATCCAGATTCCGGTGATCAAGGCGAAAATGGTGGTGCGAAACGCATCGGTGCGGATCGCCGCTAAGGCACAACCGGAACTGGCCTTCGATCTCCGCGGCAGGGCGGAGTACGGCAGCGACAAACTGACGCTCACCAGTCTTGAGCTCCTCGCGCCCGATGGGAAGGTAACGGCTTCCGGCAGCATGGGGGCGGGGCCGGACGGCGGCCTGGACCTTACGGTGAAAGGCAGTTTTGGACAAAAGACGCTTGGCCGTTTCTCGGCACTGATGAACAAAAAAACGTCAAAAGGAAAACGTCCGCTCATCGACCTGACGGTTTCGGTAAAGGGCAGGATGACGGAGCCTGCTGTCGACGGCGCTGTGACGCTTTACAATATTCCTTATAAGGCGTTCACGGTCCAGGACGCGAACCTTGCGTTCTCGTACCGGAACAACCTGCTGAGCCTGACCGGGAAACAGTGGCGCATCGCCGGTCCCCGGACCAGCCTGGTTGTTGACGGCGTTACGGTAATTCTCGATCACCGTGCCCCTGGTTTCGGCATCAATAAACTGGAGATCATTGCCGGCGACCTTGTCGCGCGCGCAACCGGCAGTATCGATGGAGCAAAAGGGTATGACGCAGAGCTCAGCATTGAGTCCAGCGGCAAGAGCGGCACGCTTTCCTTCCTCACCGGAATCCCTCTGGAGGGAACGGCGGCGCTTCAGGGCAGGTTGACCGGCGAACTGTTTTCACCCGTGTTTGACGGCGACCTTTCGGCCGGTCCGGTCACCATTAAAGAGATACTGTTCCATAATGCCACCGGCAAAATGCAATTCCGCGATAAAAAAGTTTCGTTTTCCAACGTGGCCATTCATCAACTGGGTTCGCGTTATATCCTTGACGGATCGGTGGATTTCGGCCGCGAGAATATCTTTTACACAGCGCGTCTGAATGTGGTCCGCTCGGATGTCGCGAGCGTTGTTGCGTTATTTTACCGGCCCCTGCCGCTCCGGATTTCAGCGACCGGCGAGATGACGTTCGCCGGCACGATCAAGGACTTCGACGGCAAGGCGACGCTGAACGTCGGGCCCGGCTCCGCGTACGGCGAGTCCTTCTCAAAAGGTTCCCTCACGGTCGCGCTCACTCCGGAAAGAATATCGTTCCCGCATCTCGTGCTGCACAAAGGGGCGGGGGTGGTGGAAGGAAACGGCTGGATCGGATTTAACCGCACTTACGAAGCCCTGGTGACGGGAAGGGGGGTGGACCTTTCGGATGTGGACCATCTTTCCGGCATACCCCTGTCCGGACGCTTCAATCTCGATATCAATTCCAGCGGGCCATTTTCAGCTCCGCAGCTGAAATCGACGTTGACGCTCGACGAGCTCCGGTATCGCAAGGTCGGCATGGGAGCCTGTAAAGCCAAGCTCGATATCGATGCTGGAACGATGACCGTTGAAGCGGATTTGCCTGCGAACAAGACACGGCTGGCCGGCAGCATGGACCTGCGGTCGCCCTATGCCTGGAGCGCCGGCGCCGACCTGCGCTCCGTTGACATTGCGCCGCTCGTTATCCCGGCGGGCGGCGAGGCGCTCTCGCGGGTGAAGATCGTCGCCAGCGGAAGAGTGACCGCACAGGGCAGGGGGATGACTCCTTCACTTTCCGGTTCGGCCATATTTCAACAGCTCGGTTTCAGCATAGGCGATTATCGGTTCGATAACGAAGGTGATGCGGTCGTTACCATGGAAGCCGGCAAGCTCCTGGCCAAAGCGCTCAAATTCACCGGATCGGGAACCCACATGGCCGTCACCGGCAGTTCGCGGATCATGAAGGACTACGATCTCTCGTTCACCGGAACGGCGAACCTTTCACCGCTGCGGCTGCTCTACCGTGAAGTCGAACATAGTGACGGTAATGCTGTCGTAAATCTTAGCGTGCGCGGGTCCTGGGACAAGCCAGAGATCTCCGGAGAAATGCGCATTGAGAGCGGCGAAATCAAAATAAAAGATGTTCCTCAAAAATTCAGCGACTTGAACGGCACGATTGACTTCAACCAGGAACGGATCGTTATTGATTCCCTCACCGGCGATGTCGGCGGCGGCGGAATGAAGCTGTCAGGCTGGGCGCAGCTTGCTCGATTTGTCCCGGGAGAGTTCTCGACCAGGGTGGCTTTTGACAATGTGACGGTGCGTTATCCTCCCGGTCTTGTCTCCACGTTGTCCGGCGAGCTGTATTACGACGGCGACACGAAAGAGCAAAACCTCTCGGGCGATGTCCTGATCAAACGTGCGCTCTATGAAAAGCGGGTGGAGTGGAAAAGCATGCTCCTGGAGACGTTCAAGGGTTTTTCTCAAAGAAGAAAAACGGAGATCGGCTGGATCGGCGAGACGCAGCTCAACATCCGCTTTCACGGCAAGGACAATATCCTGATCCAGAACAACCTTGCAAAGATACCGATCGAGGTGGATACGTTCATCCGCGGCACACCGGGCCAGCCGCAGCTGCTCGGGCGGCTTGAGGCCCGGACCGGCGTGGCCTACTTCAGGCGGAACGATTTTAAGATCCAGTATGCATCAGTGGATTTTGTGGACCCGAACCGGATCAACCCGGTCCTCGATATCCAGGCGGAAACGAGGATCCGGGAATACCTCATCCGGATGACGGTTTCCGGACCTGCGGACCGGGCAGTCGTGACCTTCGTTTCCGATCCGCCGTTGTCTGAAACGGATGTCCTGAGCATGCTCGCCCTCGGGAAGAAAAGCGCTGACCTTGTCGGCAAAGGTGCGGAGGTCGGCATGAGCGAAGCGGCCTCGTTCGCTACCGGCCAGTTCCAGGACATCTTCGAACGGAGAGCCCGGAGCATCACCGGCCTGGACCGCTTCCAGGTGGACCCGTATTTAAGCAAAGACACGTCGGTGCCGCGGGTAACGGTGGGCAAAGAGCTCGTGCAGGACAAACTCTATTTTACCTACTCATCGAACGTCGGCACGACGACGCCCGATACGGTATTTCGCATCGAGTATATTCTGGATAAGCATTTTTCCCTGGTCGGCGAGCAGAATGAGCTGGGCACAATCGGCGGGGATGTGAAGTTCCGTTTTGAGTTCAAATAGAAGGCAATCGTATTTTAAGGAAGATGTGCGCAATAAAAGCAGTTGACTGGTCTGCTACCCTAATTCCGCAATCCGCAATGCTTTAATGTGCTTCATCCCAATTCTTGCCCACGCCCAGGTCCACCAGTATCGGGACCGACAGCTTGACCACGCCTTCCATCTCTTCCTTGACGAACTGCTTCATGATCGCGACCTCGCTGTCCGGTATCTCAAAGACCAGTTCGTCATGGACTTGAAGGATCATCCTGGAAGCCAGGCCTTTGCTCTTGAGCTTTCCGCTGATCCGTATCATGGCGAGTTTAATGAGGTCCGCCGCGGTGCCCTGGATCGGCGTGTTGACGGCCATGCGCTCGCCGAAGCTGCGCACGGCAGCCGCGGATGATGACAGCTCGGGGATGAAACGCCGCCTCTCGAACAGGGTGGTGACAACGCCGGTCGTTTTTGCCTGATCGATGGTCCTGTCGAGGAACTCCCGGACGCCGGGATATCGCGCAAAGTAGCTGTCGATATAGCGTTTTGCTTCGGCATTCGAGACACCGATGTCCTGGGCCAGTCCAAAGGCGGAGATGCCGTAAATAATGCCGAAGTTGACCGCTTTTGCCTTGCGCCGCATTTCCGGGGTGATCTCGTCGACAGGCAGGCCGAAGATCTCGGCGGCCGTTCGGGTGTGCACGTCCTCATTGGCGATGAAGGTGGCGATGAGGGCGTCGTCGCCGCTCATGTGGGCGAGGATGCGCAGCTCGATCTGCGAATAATCGGCGGAGAGCAGGCTGCAGCCCTGTTCCGCGATAAAGGTCTTTCTGATCTCCCTGCCGATCTCGGTGCGGATCGGGATGTTCTGGAGGTTGGGATCGCTGCTTGACAGTCTGCCGGTTGCCGTGACGGTCTGATTCAGCGACGTGTGCAATCGACCGGTCCTGGGGTTGATCATGGCCGGCAAAGCGTCGACATAGGTCGATTTCAGCTTCGACAGGCTCCGGTACGCGAGGATCTCCGCAGGCAGGCTGTGTGCGTGGGCCAGTTCCTCAAGCACATCCACATTGGTCGAAAAGCCGGTCTTGGTCCGTTTGACCGGAGTGAGCCCGAGCTTTACGAACAGGATCTCGGCAAGCTGTTTCGTCGAGTTTATGTTGAACGTTTCCCCGGCCAGTTCATAGATCGTCTTTTCCGCAGCCTCCATTTTCTGTGCGAGCTGCTTCGACATGGTCCCCAGGAGCTTCGCATCGACCTTTACCCCGGCCCGCTCCATCTCTGCCAGCACCTGCATGAGCGGCATTTCCATGTCCCTGAACAGGGTGTCAAGGTTCTGCTCCTGCAGCAGAGGCGAGAGCTTCTGCTTGAGTTGCAGCGCGATATCCGCGTCTTCTCCCGAGTAGCGGGTTGCGGTCTTTATGTCAACGTCACAAAACCCGATCTGCTTTTTCCCGGAACCCGTGACCTCCTGATAGGTCGTGGTCTTGTAGTTCAGGTATTCCAGCGCCAGGGCATCAAGGCCGTGGGACGTTTTTCCCGGGTTCAGCAGGTACGAGGCGATCATGGTGTCAAAGGAAAGGCCCCGGACATCTATGCCGTAATGACCAAGCACCAGAACGTCGTATTTGATGTTCTGCCCGATCTTCAGGATCCCGGAGTTTTCCATAACAGGCTTCAGCTGCTTCAGCACGTGTTCAAGACCGAGCTGGCGTGGCGTTCCCAGGCAGACATGCCCCAGCGGTATATAGTATGCCTGCCAGGGTTCTACCGCAAAGGAGATGCCGACGAGGTCCGCCTCCATGGGAGAAAGGGACGTGGTCTCTGTATCGAAGGAGAACTCCTATTGACGACGAGAGCACGGCCAACAAGGCCTGGAAGGCTGTTTCGTCGAGAATGGTCCGGTAATCAGACTCCTGCGCTGGTTCCTGCACAACATACTTGAGCAGGGAGGGGAATTCCAGTTCCTGCAGGAGGTTAAGCAGCGCCTTATTGTCAGGCTCCTGCGGGGTGAGCGCTTCGTATGAGATATCGAGCGGTATGTCGGCATGGAGACGGGCCAGTTCGCGGCTCAGGCGCGCCAGATGCGCGTTCTCGGTAAGGGACTGCCTGAGTTTGGGCCGCGTGATCTCGTCAAGATGGGAGAGCAGGTTCTCGATGGAACCGTACTGCTTCATCAGCGTCTGGGCGGTCTTTTCACCGATGCCGGGCACGCCGGGAATATTGTCCGATGCGTCTCCCATGAGGCCGAGTATCTCGATCACTCCCGCGGGCGGGACGCCGAACCGCTCCTGGACGTCCTGCGCTTCATAGATCTTCTCCTTCAGGGTGTCATACACCCTGATGCGCGGCCCGACGAGTTGGAAGATGTCCTTGTCCCCGGTGACGATGGTCACATCCAATCCGTCAGCTTCCGCCTTGCGCGCAAGCGTGGCGATGACATCGTCCGCTTCCTGCCCCTCCCGCATGAAGACCGGGATGCGAAAGGCCTCGACAAGCTTATGGATATAGGGTATCTGCGGGACAAGGTCGCGGGGCATGGGGGGGCGGTGCGCCTTGTACTCGGCATATTCATGGTGACGGCGGGTGGGGCCTTTTGGATCAAAGGCGATGGCGAGGAGATCGGGAGCTCTGTCCTTGATGACCTTGAGCAGCATGTTGGCAAAACCGAACACCGCGTTCGTAGGGAGCCCCGTGGACGTGGTCAACCCCCGGATGGCGTAATAGGCCCGATAAATATAGGAGTTGCCGTCTATAATATAGAGCTTATTTTTTTCCTTATCAGCGATCATAGTCGGAAAGTATAGCCTAAGTTATGGACAAACACAATATGCTTGTCGCGGTTGTTTCAAAACTATGTTTCAATTAAATTTATGGCGGTTTTCGCTCAATGCTCATAATCGCTCAAAATAACAGGCGACAGGTTTCCGGTTAAATAATGTAATTTGTTGAAATATTTAAGTAAAGTATCCATTAAACCTGGTACGTTTATTGCATTTTTCGTTATGTAAGGAAATGTAATGGGTGATCAATGAATTGTAAAGTAACAAATGCAAATTATGAGCGAGTAGTTGCCGTGATGGGCAAATTTATAAATGAGCGCTATAAGAATGTCTGCGGCTGCCCGCGCTGTGTGAACGATATAGCGGCCATCGCGCTGAATTACCTTCCCCCTCACTACTATGTCGAGATAGACCACGGCACTGAAATCGGATCTCCCTGGGTGATGGTGGAATCGGCCGTGGTGGAAGCGATTGACCGGGTCCTGGAGAATCCCAATCATCCCGACCATTAGCTTCAGGAAAGAGCCTCCACGGCCCCGCCGCTTATGAGTTGACTTCACCGGGAAGGAATGTTATAACTATCCACACCCGGTCATGAAAAAATATCAGATCTTCATAACCGCATGTATTCTTGCGATCGCGTTCGTCTCCCCGGCATTGCCCGTTCAGGGCGCTGAGCAATTCTCAACCGCAGGCACCGGTCCAGCCGTGGGTGTGGCCGCTGGCGCCTGAGAAACCCCGTGTTCAATTCATCAGAACGATCATAACACCCCAGGACCTCGGCATTAAAAAGGGGTTTTTTGCCCGGGTGTGGGAATTTATCGCAGGCAAGGACACCGTTGACCGCATCGTGTCGCCTCATGGCGTCGTGGCTGACGGAAAGGGCAAGGTCTATGTCGCCGACTGGGGCGGGGCATGCATCCACTTCTTTGATTTTGAGAAAAAGAAATACGACAAGTTCAACATGACCAAAACGGGGCCGCTTGCTTCTCCCATCGGCGCGGCATTGGATGCCGATGGCCTGCTCTATATTACGGATTCATCGCGGCGCAGGGTCTTCGTGTACAGCGGCAGAAAGAACAAGCGCGTCATCGGCGATGACAGCCTGCTCAGGCCTACGGGCATTGCGATCAATAAAAAGGAAAAGCTGCTCTATGTCGTGGATACCATGGGGCATCGCGTCGACATCTATGACCTCGAAGGAAAAAAAACCGGCTCCTTCGGCAAAGTGGGCGGCGGGGACGGCGAGTTCAACTACCCGACCCATATTGCCATCGACAAGGCCGGCGACCTCTATGTCATGGATACGCTTAATTTCCGGGTGCAGATATTCGACAAAACGGGAACGTACCTGACCGGGTTCGGCAGCAACGGCACGGCCATCGGGGCATTTATAAAACCGAAAGGCATTGCCGTGGACAGCGAGGGCCACATCTGGGTATCGGACGGCGTCAGGAACAGTGTGCAGATATTCGACCGCAGCGGACGGCTGCTCCTCATTTTCGGACGGAACGGCAAAGGCGCCGGGCAGTTCGAAGTCCCTGCAGGGCTCTATCTCGACAGCAAGGACCGTTTATATGTCGCGGACAGTTACAACTACCGTGTTCAGATGTTCCAGTACCTGCAGCAAACCGACTGAGGAGTCCCGGACCATGATCGATGAGGTGATCGCATGAAACGTTTCGTTTTCTTCATTATACTATTCTTTTTCCTGACCCTGTCGGCCGCATGGCTGGCCAATGCAACCTACGGTCAAGTATTCGAAGCATAACCTTTCAACGAGCGGAACCGGCTCCATCAAGTCTGTAGACACCGATTCCGGCGGTACAGCGGAGATCTGCGTTTTCTGCCACACGCCCCATCACGGCAATACCCAGGCCCCGCTTTGGAACAAGTCTGTCACGGTATACTCATACACCACCTATACCAGCGACGTGCTGCTCGGCTTGGGATACCCGGCTGCTGAAGATCCCAAGTCTGAGACGGTCCATATGAGGAAGACCATGATCTGCCTCTCGTGCCATGACGGGACCATTGCACTCGGATCGCTGGTCAACCTGCCGTACGGGGTCACATCGGATATTCCCATGCTGAATGATGTGCTTGAAATGCCTCAGCCAGCAGCCGGCTATATAGGCGTTAATCTCAGGGATGACCATCCGGTTGCTATTCAATATGACGAGTATTCAGACGATGAACTTCAGACCATTCCGGGAGCTGCAAAAGTCAGGCTGTATAATGCCGGATCTTTGCGGCCGACGAAGACCAATGGGGATTATGTGGAATGCACCTCGTGCCATGATCCCCATGACAACCAGTATGGCGATTTTCTTGTCGAGAGTAATGCAGGCTCGGCGCTATGCACACAATGCCATGTTAAAACCGGTTTTACGGACAGTATCCATGATACTGCGAATTTAACCTATAGCCCGTCAAACCTGGGAACGACGGTAGGAGGCGTGAAATGCATGAACTGCCACTTTCCGCATAAGGCCGCGGGCTCGGGATTGCCGCCCAACCTGAGTCCGACTATAGACACCAATTCAAAAGCGGGATACTATCTGCTTTCCTTTTCAGAGGAAAATAGCTGTTTTAATCAGAATAATGACCGATGGAATACGCCGAACTCCAATACGGTCTGCCACGGCTCCAACAACGTCTCTGATCCTACGATAAACATCAAAAGCACAGAAGATAGCAACAATTACGGTCATCATTATACCCAAGACGGTACCAGGATAGGTAAACATGAGGCCACAGAAGGACAGACTAAAGGATGGCTGGGAACCGGTAATCCGAACTGGCATGTTGAATGCGCGGATTGCCATAACCCGCATACGGCGAAGGATACGAACCATAGTGCTCCTACGAGCGCGGTCACCTCTTCAAGTCCGCTTTATGGCGCAGGCGGTGTGGAAGTTACAACATATCCTTCCTGGACTAGTGGTGGCGGTAATTACACTTACATCGAGCCCATCGGAGTTGTCGGCACTTCAAGTACGGGTGTTGATAAAGAATATAAAATATGTTTCAAGTGTCATTCCAATTTTGCCTGGGACACCGGCACTGCTCCCAATTCGGCGGCCGGCTACGCCATGACGGATCAGGCGATGGAGTTTGGCGGTTACAGTACTTCATACCATCCTGTAGTGAATTCAAATCCGAGTAACCAGGGACAAATGAAAACCGGCGGCGATTGGTCTACGGGCAGCGACCTTATGTACTGTTCCGATTGCCACACGAAGGAGGGTGGCGCTCAACCTTGGGGGCCACATGGATCAACCAATGGATCAACCAATGGTTCCTATTACATTTTGAAATTACCATTTGACGATGAGTACAGCGTGACACCCTCTGCGACGCAGTCTACAGGTGACCTCTGTTTCGATTGTCACGACGTGGGGGTCTATTTGAATGGTTCAGAAACCCAGACTGGCACCGGTTTCTTTACAACAGGTGGTTCGCCCAACAAAAACCTTCATACTCGCCACGCAATCGTTTCTACCACCACAGGGTCGTTTGCATATCGGTGTGTCAATTGCCATGCGAAAATTCCGCACGGATACACGAGAAAGGCCATGATCGTAGCGCAGAGTGATACATATGAGTCCACATATGCCGCAGGAGGTGCAGCAAAGATCGGCAGCAATCCACCTCTGGCAACAGCGGGGAGTTACAGCATTTACAAGACAACTCCCGATTGCTCGACTGTTGCCGGATGCCATCAATAAATAACCATAACGGCGGGCTTATAGCCCGCCGTGCTTTTTACTGATCCACACGTATCGCTAATCTTCAGTAGATTGTGGATGCTGCCGGTCAAAACATATTTTAAATCGCCTGTCGCTAATTCCTGCCGGATATTTATTCGTTTTCATAATTGTATCATCATGCGTGTTGAAGTCATCGTTACCGACCATGATCGTCGGGACTAAACCCCGAAACAAGAGAGAGGCAGCTCCGCGACGAAGCTAAGTCATGCGGTCAAACCCGCGAATATCAGAGTGATCAAACGTCGCACAACAGGACCAGGTTGTTTGTGAATGCCGTGCCGGAGTTTCCGAACCCTTACGAAATGAACTCACCTTTCTACAACAAAACATGCCCCTTGTGCCGGACCAATAAAGTACCGCATATTCCCAGGACAGACGGCGTAATTATTACCAGTGTCAGGCCTGCAGCCTGGTGTTCGTTCCTTCCCGGCAGTTCCTGTCCGCGGAGGATGAAAAAAAGAGGTATGATCTGCACCAGAACTCGCCTCAGGACCTGAACTACCGCCGCTTCTTAAGCCGCCTGTTCATCCCCTCCAAAAAAACCTGGCTCCGGGCAGCCATGGCCTGGATTTCGGCTCCGGTCCCGAGCCAACGCTCTCCAGGATGTTTGAAGAAGCCGGCCATAGCATGACGCTCTTCGACCATTTTTATGAACCGGTCCCCGCGGTGCTGGAGCGGCAGTACGACTTCATAACCGCCACCGAGGTTCTGGAGCATCTGCATGATCCCCAAAAGGAACTGGAACGGCTGTGGACCTGCCTGAAGCAGGGGGGGTGGCTGGGCATCATGACCGCTGCCGTTGTTGATCAGGACGCGTTCACTCAATGGTATTATAAGAACGACCTTACGCATGTCTGCTTTTTCTCCCGACCGACCTTTGCCTGGCTGGCCCTCCAGTGGCATGCGGAGGTGGTCTTTGCGGACAGCGATGTCGTGCTCTTCCATAAAATCCCTGTTTCGTCGGCGTCTGGTCGCCGTGAGGGAAAAATCGCTATGAATCGTCCATGAACTGCGTTCGCAAAGGAGAATGAAAATTGATGTTTATTCGCTTGCATGACCATCACCCTCCCCACCCCCTCCCATTGAGGGAGGGGCTACGATGTTCTTCCTTTCCCCTCCGAGAGAGGGCTGGGGTGAGGGAGATTTGCAGGTGAAAACACTGCCAATCCTGTACCAGGACGAACACCTGGTCGCAGTGAATAAACCATCGGGCCTGCTGGTCCATCGCAGCAGCATCGACCGCCATGAGAATGAAAATGCCATGAAGATCGTCCGGGACCAGCTCGGGCAGTGGGTCTATCCTTTCCATCGTCTGGACAAATCCACTTCGGGTGTACTGGTGTTCGCACTGGACCAGGAAACCGCCCGTCGTATGACCCTGTCCTTTACCGATGGCAAGATCTCCAAAGAATATCTTGCCATTGTGCGGGGAGTCACCAAGGAGGCGGAGCGCATCGACCATCCCTTAAAGGACATTGTGGACAAGATGACCGATCAAAAAGCGAATAAGGACAAGCCGGCAAAACAGGCGGTCACCGACTATCGGCGACTGGCGTCCATTGAACTGCCTCATGCGGTAGGCCGTTATTCCACGGCACGTTATTCCCTCATTGCCGTGCTCCCCCTTAACAGGCCGCAATCACCAGATACGGCGCCACATGAAACACATTTTTCACCCTATCCTCGGGGACACCACTTATGGCGACGGGAAGCAGAACGAATTTTTCCGAAGGCAATTCGACTGCCATCGATTATTGCTGCATGCCTGCAAGATCGAGTTCGCCCATCCTTATACCGGTCAGCAGCTTCCTATCCGGGCCCCGCTGGACCACACCTTTGCCACGCTGCTGGAGGAACTGCAATGGGACCAGTTCACCTTGTCATGAATACATTTGCCGGTTTCATCAGAAAACGAATGTTATTTTCTCAGGCCCTGGTCATTGTCATAACGATCGCCGTTGTTTTGTGCCTGACGAACTGCCATAAAGAGACGGAAGACGACAAGATCAAGAACATGATCGCCGATATCCAGAAGGTCGCCGGAGAAAAGGACACCCGTGCCGTGCTGGGGCATCTGTCTAAAACCTATTTTGACCCGCAGGGCAACGACTACAACGGAGTAAAGGGCTTGCTCGTGTTCTACTTTATGAGACACCGGCAGGTGCATGTGTATGTGCCGAACCTCGATATTTCGGTCGAAAACAATGCCGCCCAGGCGTCCTTTCAGGCGGTCTTGACCGGCGCAGGAGACGTCGCAGAGACTGACAGGGGACTGTTGCCCGAAGCGCTCGGCGTTTACAATTTCAACGTGGTTTTACAGAACGAATCCGGCGAATGGAAGATCACGTCAGCGAAGTGGGTGCGCATGGGTGAAGGGCCGGCGCCGAACGAATGATCGGGCAACATACGCGGCCGTAGGGGTAGACGGGGAGACACCCTGAAGCGATTTGATGTGTGACACCCAGGGGCCGGGATGTGTTATAGTACGCCATAAAAGATGATCGCTTTTCAGAGTGTCTCTGCTTGCAGGGCAAACTGCTCATGACTCAATAAGGAGCATTTCAGGATGGACAGTTTTGAACGCATCGCTTACCCGCTGTTGCCGATCTCTGCGATGGAGCTTCTTCTGGGATTTCTCCTGCTGACTCAGAACCAACGAAGCAGTCGTATACACCGATCCGTGGCAGCCATGGCATTTTTTTCAGCTGCCTACTCGCTGACTACCGCGGCCATGTATCTCATGGCTTCCCAGGGGCACAATTACAGCTTCTTCACCCGGCTGAACTGGATCGGGTGGTTTGCCATTCCCGCAGGTCTGCAATTTCTTTATTATCTCAGGCCCGAAACAAGCCGTACTGCCCGCATGGTGGGGTACGTTTTGTATCCCTATTGGGTTGTTGTCCTGACGCTCTGCCTTTTCACCGATCTGATCGTCACGCCTCACTATTCGCTCATACCCTACCTGAACCATCCGGGCCCCCTTGAAATTCCCGCACGCGTCGTCGGCGCGCTCATGCTCCTCTGGCTGATCGTCGAAATAATGCGCATCAGGCGTCATTTGACAGGGATCAGGAAATTCCAGCTCGATCATTTTTTTTATGGCGTGATAATCTTCGCGATCGCCGCAGTGATCATCGCGGGCATTATGCCTGCGCTCGGCGGTTTTGGCATCGAACCCGGTCTGGGGTCCTATTTCAGCCTGCCCTGGGTGGTGCTTACTTTTTACGCCATCGTCCGGCACAGCCTCTTTGAGATGCGGACCATTTTTTCGAGGGCGATGAGCATCCTTATCCTGATTGTCGTCTGTTCCGGAATTCAGGCGGCCACCCTGACGGCGATCGGACCCGCTTTCGGGACCGTGCTGTCGCTTGTTATTTCGCTCTCGCTCCTTGGTTTTTTTCTGTTCGGAACAACCGTCAGCAGTAAACTGCAGTCTCTCGTCAACAGCCTCATCATCGGCAACCGTTACAATTATGAGACGCTCACGCGGGAAGCGATCGTAACGCTGAACGCGAAGCATGACGGTCCTGAACTGATCGATTATTTGATCGAGACAACCTGTGCCGGGCTGGACGTCAGGGATGTCGGCGTTTACGTCCATACGGTTGAGGAAGGTTTTGTCATGCGGCAGGGGCGCGGCCGCTTCTCGGCCATGAAGGACCGGCGCTCGCTCGCGGACATCGCGATAAAAAAGCTGCATGAAACGAACCGGTCCCTTATTCTCAAGGAGATCGCCGGAGCGGGAGAAGAGCGGGAACCGTTCAATCTCAGCACCTATATGCGGGGACTCGGCGCCGAAGCGCTCGTGCCGCTTCTGTTCCAGGGAAGGCTGCAGGGGGCGCTGGCACTCGGCGCGAAAGCGAGCGGCGAGATGTTCGGGCAAAGCGACGTCGGTTTTCTCGAAACGCTCGCCGCGCACGCTGCGAGCGGGCTCGAAAATGCCCGGCTCAATGAGATCACGCGCATGGTCCGGTCTTCGCTGCGGGAGAGCGAGGAGCGCTACACGACGCTGGCGCAGAAGATGCCTGCCGCCGTCTTTATTCACCGGGGAGCGTCGATCGTTTATGCCAATAACGCGGCAGAGGAGATGACGGGATATTCGCAGGAAAGGCTGATGACGATGCACATCCGGGACATGCTCCTTCCGGAGTACCGGGGGGCGATCCAGCCGCACGGCTTCGAGAGGACCGAGCCTCCGTTGCGCTATGCGGAGAAGGAAGTACGGGTGTCCCGGCTGGACGGGAGCGAACGGTGGGCAATCATGACGTCGGCGGTCATTGAATACGGAGAGCGGGCGGCGGTCATCTGGATCTTTTTTGACATAACGGAACACAAACGGAATGAAGCCAGGCTTCGCTATGAACGGATCCGGGACGCTGTCGGAAGGATGGCAACCTACATTGCGGGCGATCTCGAGGGCATGGTGAAGGACATCCGCCGCGCGACGGAGCTTCACTCGCAGGGCGACGAGGGTGATGGGAACGCTGAACTGGCGCAGGAGATCCTGTCCAGGATGCGGCAGGCGGAGATCCTGGTCCGCATCCTCAACGAGATCAGCACCCGTCAGGAAACGAAACGGACCCTCCAGGACATCGGCGAACTCGTCGGGAAAAGCCGGCAGATCCTGGCGGCGATACTGAGCGGGAAGTGCGAACTCGTTATGCGATCTTCATCGGAACCGCTGAAGGTCATGGCCGATCCGATCAAGCTGGAGAGCGCGCTCATGAACCTGGTGATCAACGCGCGTGACCAGATGCCGCGCGGAGGGGTCGTGACCGTGGCAATCGGCCGCACCGCGATCGATGCCGATTTTATCCGGCGGACCGGATATGGAAAGGTCGGGACCTATGCCGCCGTCTCCGTAAGCGATACCGGGGAAGGCATGGACATCGTGGAGCGGGAGCGCATCTTTGAGCCCTTCTTCGCAATGCGGGGCGACCGGAAGGAGAATGGGATCGGACTTTCCATGGTGTATGACATCATTAAGGACCATGAGGGGTACCTGACGGTAACGAGCCTGCCCGGACACGGCTGCACCTGCATGGTTTATCTTCCGCTGGCGCCTTGACGGCCGTTGAAAAAGCTTAACGGAAAAAGAATGGAATGCCGCCAGGGCAGACAGGCGCCGGATTTATCTGGTATACTTTGATTTAGTGAACATTCCAAAGGAGGATGCCATGAAATATATGAGTTTATTGGTCCTGGTTTCGGCGCTTGTGCTGCCCTTCGGCCCTGCCGCGTATGGGGAGGAGGAAAAACAGCCTGCCAAGGAAGCCGCGGCAACGGAAGGTCGCTCCGGTGCGGTCAAAAAAGAGAAACGTGTTGTGGCTGCCGTGGACGCTGACGGTGTGCAGCGTGTTGAGGTCATTGGCGGGGGTTATTTCTTCGACCCCAACTACATCGTCGTAAAAGTGAACGTGCCGGTTGAACTGAAGGTCAGGAAGGAAGACGGTTTTGTGCCTCACGACATCGTGGTGAAAGCCCCTGAGGCGGGCATCAATTTCTCGGAATCACTGGGCAAGGACCCCAAGGTCATCAGGTTCACGCCAACGGCAATAGGGAAATATGAGATGTACTGCAGCAAGAAGCTCTTGTTTGTAAAAAGCCACAAGGAGCGCGGCATGGACGGCATCATAGAAGTCGTTCAATAGAGCAAAGGACGGCCGGGCACTGGTCCCGGCCGTTTCATAACAGCACCCTGTCCACAACCTCGTAGTTGTAAACTCTTTGCAGGTTTCATAGAACCTACCCGCATTTTTGCCCGGCATGGTCCTCCAACTGGCAGTGATTCCCTGAGCGGGTCTACTGTTTTGATTGACTTCCCGGTTGCACCTTGATACTATATTATCAATGTTACGGTTTCTTGCGAAAAGACCTGCCCTCGGGCTTGAAATAACATCAACAGCACTGCGGCTTGCGGCAATTTCCGGGAAAGGGGCGACGGCCTCGGTCCTTGGGACGGCGCGGACGGCTGTTCCCGCCGGCATGGTTAACGAAAGCTACGGTGCACCCAACCTTGACGCTCCCCACGATCTTTCCCAGCTGTTACGTGACTGCCTGGCCAGCCTGGGACGGCCCGACATCCGCCGGGTGGCACTCAGTCTGCCTGACAGCGTATTCCGCGTGCAGACGCTCGATTTCGATACGCTTCCGGGAAAGGCCGCGGACCGGGAACGGCTGGTCCGCTGGCGCCTTGAAAAGACCGCGGCTTTTGATGTTGCGGACACGGCGCTCCGGTACGAGGTCCTCCGGGGACAGGACCGCGGCCTTACGGTGCTGGCCTGCGTTGCCAAACAGAGCGTGCTGGCCCAGTATGAGGCTGTGCTCACCATGCTCGGCCTCGAACCCTGGTCCATAGGCCTTTCATCACTTTCCACCTTGAACTTTTACGCTGCGTACCTGACGAAACGGTCTCCGGTCGCCGTGCTTGCGCATATCACCGATGACGCCTTCGCCACGGTCATTCTGGAGAACGGCGGGGTCCGCTTCTACCGCTACAAGGAGATCAAATGGGGGGGGGTGACGAGATCCGCGCCCGGATCATCCGGGAGATCGAGGACTCCATGCATTTCTATTCGCACATGGACCGCACCCAGGCCGCGGAGATCGGGCATCTCTTTCTCGCCGGCGATGCGGCAGCGGGCGACGGGCTTGCCGAGGGGCTCCATGACAGGATGGCGGTCACGGTCGAACTGCTGTCCCCGGCAGTCGTCCTGTCCCGGGGGCAGGCGGAGCCGGACCTTGCTGCTGCGCTCGGAGCCGGAGGTTCTTTGTGATCACGATCAATTTTGCCAGCAGAAATTACCGGCTCGCGTCACGCTTGTCAGCAGGGCTGGCTGTCGTGACGGTCCTGCTCACTGCGGTATTGTCGATCCAGGTATGGTTTTTCACGGACTCGCGTGCCGGCCGTGTTGCCCTGGAACAAAAACTGAAGCAGCAAACCGACCGCGAGGAGCAGATCCGGCCGGTCCTGCAGGAACGGGCGCGGATTGTGAGCGACCTGACGGCCATGGCCGGCATGATGGAGGCGCGGCGTTTCTCCTGGACCCGGCTCCTGACCGGCCTGGAAACGGCCTTTCCCATCGGCGTTGCCCTGACAAAACTGGAATTCAATACAAAAGAGCGGACCCTGGTGATCGAAGGCGTGGCACAGTCTCCGGAGGCGCTCCGCAATCTGATGGTCGGACTTGAAAAGTCGGCCTACTTCAAGGACCCGCTGCTGAAACATCAATCCGTTGACAAGGGGACCATTTCGTTCAATGTCGCTTCCTTCTATACCGACCATATCGTGGCCCTTCGGGCTCGCTGAGAACCGCACGCTCAGAACGATCGCCCTGATCTGTGCCGTTCTCATCAGTGCGAACGTGCTGTTTTACCTGTTCGTGGCCGCGCCGTCAACAGCGGGGCTTCGGGAACTGGAGTCCCGGCATGCCGAGCTCCGAAAGCGGCATGCCGAAGCATTGCAGTTCCAGAAACAGAAGAAGGACCTTGCCGGCATCAAGACCGGGATCCAGACGCAGAAGGACATGCCGCTCCTCGTCAAGGACCTGGTCCAGACCGCGCGAAGGCTGAACCTCAAGGTCGGGCCGATCAACTACGATATTCCCAAGCCCGGCAGCGGGGGGCTCGCCATGCTTACGTTCTCCTTTCCCGCCGAGGGCAAGTATCCCGATATCAAACGGTTCATTTACGAGACCGAGACCTCGCCCCGGCTGGTGGGCATCCAGAACATGAAACTGGATGCTGAAAAGGGCGGGGTCAAACTGCAGATGAAGCTCGTGACCTATATCAAAAGCACTGAAGAAAAGGCGCAACCCTGATGGCGTTCAGCAAACAGCAGCAAAAAATCGTACTGAGCGTGCTGGTCGTGGTGCTCCTCCTGGCGAACATCTACCGCTTCGTCACTGCCGAGAAACCGAAGACCGCACCGCTGACCTACCCGCGCGGGGCGGTCGCGACCGCGCCGGTCCGGCACGGGCTTCCGTCCCCCGCGGCATCATCGGACCCGCTCAGTGTTTTTTTTGCCCGCCGAACACGAGCCGTTTCCCGGTGTCGGTCGCGATCTGTTCAGGATGGAGAATCCCGCGCCCAAACCGAAACCGGAGCCGGCCGCCCCAGCTGCCCCGGCTGAGCCGGCCCCGCCGCCGGTCCCGGAGAAGACGCCGGAGCAGATCGCAGCAGAGCAGCCAGGGCGGACCTTTCGAAGTTCCGTTTTCTCGGATACCTGACCGGACACGGGGAAAGTTCGCTGTTCCTGGCAAAGGACGGGGAAACGTTCATCGTCAGGAGCGGCGACCGCGGTGCTCAAGAACTACCGGGTGAAGGATGCAGGCAAGGATTATGTGGTCCTGCTCGATACGGTCACCCGGGTCGAAGTGAAAGTCGAACTTTCGGGAGGAGCGGAGCAGGCTGCAACCGGCCGGCAGTCCGCCCCAGGCCGCGGTAGATCAGATAAGGAGGCAATGATGAAGAGGATCGTGCTGCTGCTCATGGCCGGAGTCCTGGCGCTGGCGCTGTCGCCGGCTGCGCCGGTTCCCGGGCATTCCAGCGCGGAGAGACCTATTCCCAGCACGGAGAATGGGACCTGGCGGTCAAGGAGTACCGCGAGGCGAACAAGAGCGACCCGCAGAACATCGAATACCGCTCCGCGCTGCTGAGGGCCGAGGAAACGGCCGCGAACCAGCATTACAAAAAGGCCCGCTCCTTCGCTGAAGGAACGCAAGCTCGACCAGGCCATCCTGGAACTGCAGCAGGCGCTGTTCCTGAACCCGACGAGCGCCGCGATCCAGGGCGCGCTCAAGTCGGTGCTGAACATGAAGCAGGCGGAGGAGCACTACCGGGCCGCGCTTACGTTCCAGGAGCTGAACCGGCTGAACGACGCCATCAACGAGCTGAACCTGGCCGTCGAACTCGACCCGGAGAACGCCAAGTACCACGATGCGCTGGACAAACTGCAGAAGAAGAAGGCCGAGTCCGAGCCGGACGAAGCGCTGACCCTGGCCTCGGACAAGCCGATCACGCTCAACTTCAAGAACACCAACATCAAGGAGGTCTTCGAACTCCTGGCGAAGCTTTCGGGCATCAATATCATGTTCGACGAAGAGGTCAAGGCCCAGCCGGTCACCGTCTTCGTGAAGGACGTCTCGTTCCAGTACGCGCTGAACCTGCTGCTCTCCACGAACAAGCTGTTCATGAAGAAGATCAGCGCCGACACGATCATCATCATTCCCAAGAACAAGGCCAAGCTCGACCAGTACCAGGACCTGATGGTCAAGACCTTCTATATCAACAACGCGAAGGCCAAGGAAGTCGTGAACCTCCTCCGGTCCATGCTGGACGTCAAGAAGGTCTACGTGAACGAGGTGCTGAACTCGATCACCATGCGGGATACGCCCGAGAAGATCAAGCTCGTCGAGAAGATCATCACTGCCAACGACCTGAAGGAAGCCGAGGTCATCCTTGACGTCGAGATCCTCGAGATCTCGCGGAGCAACGCCCTGAAGTACGGCTGGAATTTCACGCCCGGCGGGCTTTCCGCCTCCGCAACGGTCCAGAGCAACGACGCGCACCGGGACGCCGCGACCGGACGGGGATCACCCTGGCGGAGTCTGCGGAACCTGACGAGACGACAATATTATCCTGACCCTGCCCGGCGTTGTCGTGAACCTGATCAAGCAGGACTCCGACGCGCAGACCCTGGCCAATCCCCGGGTGCGCGTGCTGAACAACAAACAGGCCAAGTTCCATATCGGCGACCGGATCCCGATCCAGACCTCGACGAGTCCAGGCCACGGCGGCGGGCACGGTCGACGTCCACCTTCGAGTACAAGGACGTGGGCATCAAGCTCAATATCGAGCCGACGATCCATCTCAACAACACGGTCACGCTCAAGATGGGCCTGGAGATCAGCAGCCTGGGCGACGCCATCGATTTCGGCAACGGGCAGAAACAGTACAAGTTCGGCACGCGGAACACGGATACGGTCATCAACCTTCGGGACGGCGAGAGCGTGATCATCGGCGGGCTGATCAAGGACGAGGAGCGCAAGAGCATGCATCAAGATCCCGCTCCTCGGCGATATCCCGATCCTGGGCAAGCTGTTCTCTTCATCCGATGACGGCACGATCAAGACCGATATCCTCATGTCCATTACGCCGAATATCGTCCGCGACCATGGAGCTGCCGGACAAGGACGTGCAGAACTTCTGGTCAGGCACGGAGGAGGCCTACGATATGAAGCCGCTCTTCGTGTCCACGGAGCAAGAGCTCGCAAGCCCGCGGAAAAGCCGCTGGACAAGACGGCGGTCCTCGATGCTCTGGCAAAGCGGGAGCCGCGGCAGCCGTCGAAGCGCCCGGGACGGCGGCAAGCCGCCCCGGCCGCCGCAGACGGGCGGCATGCCGGCTGCTGGAACTGAAGCCCGCGGAGCGAGCGTCGGCCGTCGGGCAGGACATGCGGTTCGATCTCGCGGTGGGCAACGTGAAGGACCTCTACGGCGCCATCATCACGCTCGGCTATGATCCCAAGATCGTGGAATTCAAGGCCGCCAGCGAAGGGCGCTTCCTGAAAAAGGACGGCCAGCAGACCTCCTTCCTGTTCTCGAACAACATCAAGGCCGGCACCGTCGACATCTATATGACCCGGATCGGCGATGTGGGCGGGGTAGAAGGCGCGGGCAGCCTGGGCACGCTCGTGTTCCAGGGCAAGTCGGGCGGAGCCGGCGAGATCGTCTTCAAGAGCGTGAAGCTGGCGAATTTCAGCAGGGAGCCGATCAAGGTCGAGCTCAAGGGCGCGAGGATCGTGGTCAAGTAGCGCGGCCATGATGCGGTATCAGGCAAGAAAGGGCACTTACGCGGCTCACGCTGATCGAACTGATCGTCGTCATCGCGATCGTCGGGATTCTCGCGGCCGCGGCCATGCCCCTTTCGCGCATGACCGTGAAGCGGGCCCGGGAGATGGAGCTGCGGAGCAACCTCAGGATCCTGCGCAACGCCATCGATGCCTTCAAGAAGGACTGCATCCCGGCAGCCAGAAGAAGCTTTCGACGGATTACTGCAAGGCCGACCAGGACTACTATCCCGAGTCGCTGGAACTGCTGACCGAACCGCTCAAGCTGGCGAGCGCCGTGGACAAGACGAAGAAATATCTGCGGCAGGATACCGCGCGACCCCATGATGCCGCCTGAGTCGGCCGGCGACCGCGAACAACTGGGGGCTTCGTTCCTACAAGACGAGCCGGATTCGACGGAGTGGGGCGGGGGCAATGTGTTCGACGTGTATTCGAAGAGCGAGGCGATCGCGCTGGACGGGACCAAGTACAATACCTGGTGAAGGCGGGACGGAGATAAACCGTAAAATGTTTTGCCATCGTGGCAAATTTTGGTTCCGGATTTCCGGGTTAGGTCGAAACAGATGAATACTATGAACGATAAAAAAAAGCTCCTCAAACAGGCCGGATTCACGCTGATCGAGCTCATGATCGTGTTGTCGATCATGGGGATACTGATCACCATCGCCCAGCCGACCTTCAGACAGTCCATCATCAGGGCGCGGGAAGCGGTGCTGAAGGATGACCTGTTCCAGATCCGCGACGCCATTGACCAGTATTACGCTGACAATAGTAAATATCCCGATCAGCTTGACGGATTTGGTCAACGAGCAGGACCACACCCTGAGCTATCTGCGCGATATCCCCAGGGACCCCTTTACCGGGGCCGCGGACTGGATCACCGTGTCACCGGAAGGCGGCGAAGAGGGCGGCGTTTTCGATGTGCACAGCGCCAGCCCGCTTATTGCGGTGGACGGCACCGCGTATAATACGTGGTAGACATACCACCCACTGCACAAACCAACCCCGCAACTAACTGCAACATTCTGGCGATAGCCTGAAAATACCCCGAATCATTTCCAGCCGCTAAAAACGTTTATCATTGTATTTAATGGCGAATGCCATAAAGCATTATTTTAAAGTGCGAAGCATACGGCTGCAACAAGTAATATATTGACAATAATATAATGATTTCAATAGCTTCTGTGGTCCAGTAATTTGGAAAAGTAAACAGCTCGTTGCAGTATACTTTCCTGCGCGCATGGAGTCCTCTCTGTTGCAGTTTTGACACATCCCCTGAAATTACCCCGATTCTTTTCTGGACAAAAAGATGCAGTTACATTACTATCCGCCTTACCATGTAAAACGCATCGATTTCATCTGACCCTCCAGGATCAAAGCCGCACCTTCGTATTCCAGAATTCCGGCATATCCACGTTCTCGTGCCGTCTCAGGCACTGAGTCTCTTGCTCACTCCATTCAAATTTTCATATTTCTTATTGCTGTCGCTATGAATACGCTGTTATATCCCGGAGGACTTAATGACGGATTTCAGAATGCGGAATAGCCTAGCAATGCGTCTCACGCTGAAGTCAATTGAGATGGTAGTATTTGCCACTCTCCTGGCGCTCCTGCCTGTTTTTACCAAAAACGTATCCGCCAGCCCGCCATCTGTTTTAATTACTTCACCGACAGCAACCCTCGGAAACAATAATACGCCCTTGCTCTCTTACAGCGTCAGTGACGGGACAGTAATCGTCAGGGTAGATGGCGTCGTTGTATCAAAGGTTTCTGGAGACAATCTTGATGCTTTGCAGCCGGACGGGCCGCATACGGTCCGCGTGGAGGCGACGAATGTTTTTTCAGAGACCGGTTTCGCGGAAGCCACTTTTACCGTTGATACCACTCCGCCCGCGGAAAGTGTATTTATAAAGTATATAAAAATATCAGCCGGCGGCCATCGCTCCATGGCGATGAAGTCCGATGGGTCATTGTGGGCTTGGGGAAATAACGGTTACGGTCAACAAGGTGACGGCAGCGTCGTAAACAAATATTTTCCTGTGCAGGTCGGGAACGAAACCGCATGGTCGTCTGTCTCGGCAGCAGCAACGCATACCGTGGCGTTGAAGTCCGATGGGACTTTATGGGCCTGGGGGTTCAACTGGAACGGGCGATTGGGAGACGGCAGCACGACACAGAGGAACTCGCCGGTCCAGATCGGGAACGATACAAATTGGGCCGCGACCGCGGCAGGAGCCTATCACACGATCGCATTGAAGTCGGACGGCACGCTGTGGGCATGGGGCTATAATGCGACCGGACAGCTTGGGGACGGCACGACCGTTGATCGGTATTCTCCGGTTAGAATCGGCAGTGACAGCAATTGGATAACGATCTCGACAGGCGTACAGCATACGTTGGCCATTAAATCGGACGGCACGTTGTGGGCGTGGGGGTATAACAATGCGGGGCAGCTGGGCGACGGCAGCGCCATAAACAAATATTCCCCTGTGCAGGTCGGGAGTGGGACAACGTGGACCTCCGTTGCAGCGGGAAATAGTCACACCGTGGCCTTGAAATCAGACGGCACGCTGTGGGCGTGGGGGTATAATAATGCGGGGCAGCTGGGCGACGGCAGTACGGTAAACAGAAATTTCCCTGTGCAGGTCGGGAACGGGACAACGTGGTCCTCCGTTGCAGCGGGAAATGATTACACCATGGCATTGAAGTCGGACGGCACTCTTTGGACCTGGGGGTATAACAATGCTGGTCAACTGGGCAATGGCGCCACGACGCTCAGCAAGACGCCGGTACAGGTGGGTGTGGGTATGACGTGGACAGCGGTCTCGGGAGGATACTGGCATACCGTTGCACTAAAGGCCGACGGCACCCTGTCCGTCTGGGGTGACAATTCCTATGGGCAGTTAGGCAACACTGCCAACGTCAACAGTGCTACCCCTGTTCAGATAGGATTTGATACTTCCTGGTCCATGGCCGCGGCAGGGAGTTCACATACCACCGCCTTAAAGAACGATGGAACATTGTGGTCGTGGGGTTATAACGGCTATGGACAGCTGGGAGACGGCACAAAAACTCAGCGAACTGCGCCGATCCAGATCGGGGGCGATGCGAATTGGGTGGCGAGCTCGGCAGGGGGCTCACACACAATGGCGTTGAAGTCGGACAGCACGCTGTGGGCTTGGGGTAATAACGCGAATGGACAGCTGGGTGACGGCGCGGTTATTGGTAAAACATCGCCCGTGCAAGTAGGGACTGCCGGCAATTGGTCGGTTGTTTCAGCGGGGTACTCATATACAGTAGCATTGCAGTCCGGGACGCTCTGGACCTGGGGGCAGAATAACGTCGGGCAATTGGGCGACGGCACCACTACGGATAGGATTACTCCGGCCCAAATAGGCACAGATACAACATGGCAGCAGTTAGCCGCGGGTCTTTATCACACCCTAGCACTCAAATCGGACGGGTCCCTCTGGGCGTGGGGCGTCAACTGGAGCGGACGGCTTGGAGACGGTACCAATGTGCAGAGACTTTCACCTGTCCCCATAGGCAGCGATACAACGTGGTCAGCCATTGCCGCCGGCGCGGGCCATAGTATTGCCCTGAAATCGGATGGCACGCTCTGGGCGTGGGGGCTCAACGCCGACGGCCAACTGGGTGATGGCACTGCAACAAACAGGCTTGCCCCCATGCAGATCGGGACCGGTGCCGCGTGGACGCATATTGCTGTGGGTCTGTATCATACCATAGCACTCAAATCAGACGGGTCCCTTTGGGCGTGGGGCGATAATTCTTACGGTCAGTTAGGAGACGGCACCACCGCGGACAGGTTTGTTCCGACCCGGATCGGTGTTGAAAATGCGTGGGTGTCTATTACGGCCGGTCAATATCACACTGTAGCGCGAAAAGCTGACGGTACGCTTTGGGCCTGGGGGTATAACGCCACAGGCCAGCTTGGGAATGGGGCAATCTCCAGGGAAACGATGCCGTTTCAGCTCGTATCAGGGAATATCGTTATCAACGGCGGAGCCATCACCGCAAACAATGCAACGGTGCGCCTCGGCTTGACAGCTACGGACGCGAGCGGTCTCGCGGAGATGCAGCTCAGCAACGACGGGACCACGTGGTCCGCGCCGGAGCCCTATGCAGCGGCAAAGACCTGGACGCTTGACGCCGGCGATGGAACGAAGACTGTCTCTGCGAGATTCAGGGACAGCGCGGGCAACTGGTCAGCGGAGTTCAGCGATACGATCATTCTCGATACCACAGTCCCGAACACCACAGCATCTCCGGCAGGGGGCTCGTACAACACCGCTCAGAGCGTGACGTTCGCGCCCAGCGAGGCCGCCACGATCTACTACACCATGGACAATACCACGCCGACTACATCGTCGAGCATATACTCGGCCCCGCTCAGCCTGGCGTTGAACGCGACTACGACGGTCAAATTTTTTGCCCAGGATGCTGCGGGAAACAGCGAGACCGTAAAGACCGCAATTTATATCATAGACACTCTGCCCCCGGTTATCTCGTCCTTTATCAAGATCGCCGCCGGCAATTCCCATGGCCTTGGCATCAAGGCCGACGGCACCCTGTGGGCCTGGGGCTTGAACAACAGCGGTCAGTTGGGAGACGGGACCACAGTTATCAAGTATGCGCCAATTAAAATAGGGAGTGCTGCAAATTGGGCCTTCGTGTCCGGGGGAGGTTCCCACACGGCCGCGCTCAAGAGCGACGGTACGCTCTGGACGTGGGGTAATAACTTTAGCGGCCAATTGGGCGACGGGACCACGGTCAATAAATACTCGCCAGTCCAGATCGTGACAGAGACGACGTGGAGCGCGATTATCGCGGGAAGCAATTTTACGGTCGCACTAAAGACAGACGGCACATTGTGGACCTGGGGCTACAATGGCAACGGCCAGTTGGGCGACGGGACCACGACAAACAGGACTGCGCCTGTTAAGATCGGTGCGGACAATAACTGGAGCGCGATAGCGGCGGGAGCAGCCCATACTCTGGCCTTGAAGAGCAACGGAACATTGTGGGCGTGGGGCTACAATGGCTACGGCCAGTTGGGCGACGGGACCACCGTGAATAAAACCTCGCCGGTCCAGATTGGGACGGAGTGGCTTGCAGTTTCAGCGGGTGATTACCACACCTTGGCCTTAAAAACCGACGGAACGCTTTGGGCCTGGGGTCATAACTGGAATGGTCGTGTGGGAGACGGCACGACAACACAGCGCAACGCGCCGGTCCGGATCGGAACAGACGCCGACTGGAGCGCCATAGAGGCCGGAAGTGATCACAGCGCAGCCCGCAAAACCGATGGCACCCTGTTTGCCTGGGGCAACAACGCCTACGGCCAGTTAGGAGACGGGACAACGTCGGAGGCAAGGTCACCCCTGCAGATCGGTACGGACACCGCGTGGATGACACTTGCGGCGGGAGCAAGCTTTACGGCGGCGCTCAAGAACGGTGGGACCCTGTGGACGTGGGGACTTTATGGCAATGGCCAGTTGGGCACGGGGGCCACGCCTAATAAATCAACCCCGGCCAGGATCGGAACGGACGGCACATGGAACGTCATCTCGGCGGGCGACAATCACGGCGTAGGACTCAAGTCAAATGGGAGCCTGTGGGCCTGGGGCCACAATGCCTACGGCCAGCTGGGAGACGGCACGACAAATAATCGCTTTGCGCCTGTCTCGGTAGCGACAGGCACGACGTGGACCATGATTGCCGGAGGCGGCAATCACACCGTAGCCTTAAACACTGACGGAACACTGTGGGCGTGGGGCTATAATGGCTACGGCCAGTTAGGAGACGGGACCACGACGTGGCGGACGGCCCCGGTAAAGATCGGTACAGGAACAGTGGAGCGGATCTGCAGCGGGAAGAATTATACGTTGCGCTCAAGACGGACGGAACGCTCTGGGCATGGGGTTTAAACACCACGGCCAGCTGGGAGACGCAACTACGACAAATAAAACCTCACCGGTCATTGTCGGGACGGAAACCAATTGGAGCGCAATCGCGGCGGGAAGCAATCATACCGTTGCGCTCAAGACGGACGGTACGCTCTGGGCGTGGGGTTTAAACACCAGCGGCCAATTGGGCGACGGGACCACGGTCGATAAAGTCTCACCAGTCCAGATCGGGACGGGCACAAACTGGCTTGCCATATCAGCGGGAACCAGTTTACCGTTGCGCTCAAGACGGACGGTACGCTCTGGGCTTGGGGTGTGAATTGGAGCGGTCGCTTGGGCGACGGCACGACAACGCAGCGCTATGCGCCGGTGCGGATCGGAACAGACGCCGACTGGAGCGAGATAGAGACAGGAACCGGCCACACCATGGCCTTGAAGACCGATGGATCGCTCTGGGCGTGGGGATGGAATGCCTATGGGCAACTGGGCGACGGTACGATCCTTGACAAGTATGCTCCAATACGGATCGGCGCCGACTCCAACTGGACGAAGCTGTCCGGCGGATGGGGCCATACCCTGGCCTTGAAGAGCGACGGGACGCTGTGGGCCTGGGGCTACAATGCCTACGGTCAGTTGGGAGACGGCGTAATCCCCCAGGTCCTGTCACCGGCGGAGGTCGTTGCTGGAGGAAAAGCAGTCATTAACAACGGCGCAGCATACACCGTTGACACGGCGGTAACGCTGACGCTGACTGTTGCTGCAACAGATGCGAACGACATCTCTCAGATGCGGCTCAGCAACGACGGGACCACGTGGTCCGCGCCGGAGCCCTATGCAGCGACAAAGACCTGGACGCTCTCGGCGGGAGACGGAACAAAGGCAGTGTCAGTGATGTTCATGGATGCAGCGGGAAACTGGTCATCGGCATATGTTGCATCAATTGTGCTGGATACGACACCACCCGAAGTTACCATTACGTCTCCTGCCGCGGGGACGACGAATAATAAAACGCCGCTGCTCTCATACACGGTGAGCGATGGCCGCGTTATTGTGATGGTGGACGGAGCAGTCGTTCAAAAAGTGTCCGGGGACACGTTTGATCCGCTGCTCTACGGCCCGCATACGGTCCGTGTGGAAGCCACCGATACCGCCGGAAACACCGGCTTTGCGGAGGTGAGTTTCACCGTCCCGACCTATACCATCACAGCTGCTGCCGATGCCAATGGCTCCATATCGCCTTCCGGGACGATCACGGTCCTTTCCGGCGATACCCAGGCGTTCGACATTGTCCCGCTGGACGGCTATCATATTAGCGATGTTATGGTGGATGGAGCATCGGTGGGAACCGCGCCGACCTACACCTTCCCGGCGGTCGTTGCGAACCATACGATCACGGCAAGCTTTTCGAACACCTACGCGATCACCGCCTCGGCCGGCGCGAACGGCACGATTTCGCCTTCAGGAACGGTGAACATAACCCAGGGAACGGACCAGATCTTTACGTTCACGCCGAATTCCGGCTATCACGTCGTTGATGTTATCGTCGATGGCTCCTCCGTCGGACGCGTGCCTTCCTATACGTTCTCGACCGTGAGCGGTGCACATACGATCTCGGCATCCTTCGCGAGCGACACCATAATCAACGGTGGAACCATTACGGTCAACACGACGTGGACCCTCGCGGGGAGTCCCTATATTGTCAAGGGCAATGTCTCTGTAGGCGGCACAGAAGTTCCCACGCTTACCATCGAGCCCGGCGTGGTTGTCAAGTTCGACAACAATATGGAAATAACCATTGGAAAAAATAGTACATCGGGTGCCTTGTACGCGGTGGGCACGTCCTCTGCGCCGATCATCTTCACGTCGAACGATCCGGCTCCTATACCGGGCAAATGGAAAGGGATATCCTTTTACAGCGGCACGATAGCGGCGAACAGCGGACTTGAATATGTGACCGTGGAGTACGGGGGAGGGAACAACAGCGGCAACATTTATTTCCAATACACTTCCCCGGTGACCATCAAAAATTCGATTATCCGGAAGAGTTTGAATCGCGGCATCTACGCTATCGGCAGTGCGCTCGTTATTCAAAACAATACGATAACAGACAACAATACGATCGGAATTAGCAGCGCCAACAACTCGGCGCTCACCGCCACGGGGAACACGATTACGAACAACGGTACCTACGGTGTTTATGACAGCATGGGTCCGGCAGTAATCTCCGGTAATACCATTTCCGGGAACGGATCATACCCGGTGCGGATGGGAATCATACAAACGGGGAATGTCAACACCTACGGGACAAACGGGGTGAACGCGATCGAAATCATCGGGGGCGCCGTAAACCAGAACCTGACGATGAAGAATCAGGGTCTTCCATATATCATAACGAGCGATATTACAGTAGGCTCTTCATCCAGTCCCATTCTTACGATCGAGCCCGGCGTGGTCGTCAAGTTTAACAATAATATGGAAATAACCATTGGAGATGGTTCATCGGGTGCCTTGTACGCGGTGGGCACGTCCTCTGCGCCGATCATCTTCACATCGAACGATCCCAGCCCTGCACCGGGCAAATGGAAAGGGATATCCTTTTACGACAACACGATAGGGGCGAACAGCGGATTTGAATATGTGACCGTGGAGTACGGGGGAGGGAACGGCAGCGGCAACATTTATTTTCAATACGTTTCCCCGGTGACCATCAAGAATTCAACCATCCAGAAGAGTTTGAATCGCGGCATCTACGCTATCGGCACCGCGCTGGTTATTCAAAACAATACGATAACAAACAACAACACGATCGGGATTAGCGGCGCCAACAACTCGGCATTAAACGCCACGGGGAACACGATTACGAGCAATGGTACCTACGGTATTTATGACAGCATGGGTTCAGCAGCAGTGATCTCCGGGAATACCATTAGCGGCAATGGTTCCTATCCGATACGGATGGCGATAAATCAAATTGAGAACGTAAATACCTATGGGACGAACGGCACGAACGCAGTAGAAGTGATTGGCGGCATTGTCTCACAAAATCTTACGATGAGGAACATCGGGATCCCGTACGTGATGACCTCCAGTCTCTCTATTTATGGCACCCAGACTGTGGCGGCCATGCTCACGGTCGAACCGGGAGTGACAGTTAAATTTGGCGCCAGCATGGGTTTGCAGATCGGTAATGGTTCGTACAGGGGAGTGCTGACTGCCAAGGGTACTGCAAGCAGTAATGTCCGGTTTACATCGAGCCAGGCAACACCCGCACCCGGCGCATGGACCGGTGTCACACTCTTCGGAAACGCGTCCTCTGCCAGCGAAATTGAGCATATGATTATCGAATACGGAGGGCAGGGCGGCACATATTCAAAAGCCAACCTCGTACTTAACCAGTCCTCGCCCGTCATCATGAACAGCACGATCAGGAACAGCGCCGGGAGCGGCGTGTACGTGACAAATGCATCGAACTCTCCCGTGATCGTAAACAGCGACATTACGGGGAACAAATGGGGGGTCTATTCTTCCTCATCGAATCCGTACGTACTGTACAACAATATTCATGCAAATACGACGGCAGGCGTCTGGAACGCCACGACCTCCATGGACGTGGATGCGCGGGAAAACTGGTGGGGTGCGGCCAGCGGGCCGACCTATGCAGGAAACAGTCAGGGCATGGGAGACACGATAAACGATCATGTCCTGTTCAACCCCTGGCTCGGCCAGGCGACCGGCGGCAACCTCAGCATAACCGGGGCTAGGGCCATGCCCAGCGCCCTGAATCCGAACGGAGGACATATTACCTTTACCGCGCAGCTGTCCTCTTCCGCTACCTGGACCGTCACGATCAGCGACGGGAACGGCAATACGGTCAACACCCTCACCGGCTCGGGAACAAGCATTAAACAGAAATGGTACGGTGTCGATAGCCAGGCCATAATAGTGGCGGATGGGCCGTACTATTACCGGATCGACGCCCGTGACCCTGCCAGCGGCGTTTCAGCCACTTCGCCGGTAGGGTTATTCATGGTTTCGAGCCAGGTCCCGATCGTCTACATGGACCCGCCCGTTGACAGCCAGATGTTCATGGGTGGTACGACCATCGATATAACGGGCACGATCTCCGATCCCACGGACTTCAAGAACTATACGCTTGATTACGGCGTGGGTGAGAACCCCGGATCGTGGACCACGTTGAAAACAGCGACCACTCCGGTTACTGACGGCTTGATCTATGCGTGGTACACTTCAGCTCTCACCAACGGTCTGTACACACTCAGACTCACGGCCACGGACTATGCCAATAATGTGGTTGTGGATATGGTTCGCGTGCGGCTCCTCTGGATACAGAACGCGGTTGTCTCGCAAAGCTATATATCGCCCAATGGCGACGGCATTCAGGACGCAGCGACCATCAGCGCCGCGCTCAGCCATCCGAGCGACTGGACGCTCACGCTCAAAGACTCATCGGGCTCTCCGGTGAAGACGTATAGCGGTTCCGGGACGGCGCTGTCCCAGGACTGGGATGGGACGAACGAGGCAGGAACAATTGTCACGGACGGTATTTACACCTACCAGATAACGGCGGTAAGTTCGGAGACGGGGATCCAGGCAACTCCGGCGACGGGAAGCATCAACGTGGATACAACACCGCCAACGGCGCTCATTACGACGCCCGTTTCCGACTCCGTGCTTTGGAATACGGTCCTGATAGAAGGCAGCGCTTCAGATGCGAATATAGCCACCTATGAGGTCGAGTACGGCCCTGCAGCCGGAAACGGTCCCTGGACAGTCATCAATTCCGGGACGTCATCGGTCGCAAACGACACCCTCGCAACGTGGATAACAAGCGATCCATCACTGGTTATGATCCCGAACGGGAATTATATCATCAGACTGACGGTAACGGACAGAGCAGGGAACGGTCCGACAGCCTCGGTTCCGGTAATACTCGACAATGTCCAGCTCTCGAACGTCGGCGTGAGCAGTGACAGTATCGACACCTTGGAAGCACAGTCAACTTCGATTTTCTTTACCATCAATTCTTCGGCAACGGTAACGCTGAAGATCATTCCTGAAAAGCTAGGTTCGACCGGCACGCCTATCTATCTGGCTTCTCAATCTATCGCCGCGGGCGGGGCGTACTCCTTCACCTGGAATGGGCAGGACAACACCGGCATGACCGTGCCCGACGAGGCATATATCTACATCCTGGAAGCATCGGACGGCGGCAAAACATGCGCATACGATCCCCCGACACCCACCGGAACGGGTGAGATGACAACTTGTTCACGATCAGGTTTTGATCCCGCAAAGAATATTCCCATGACCGTTACCTACGCGCCCGCTCAAGCTTCGCGGGTGAACATCCACCTTAACTGGGGGGTCTTTAAATATAAGATCCTCGAAGCGTACCCGGCAACAGCAGGGGTACATGCCTTTGATTGGGACGGCAGGAACCCCGGCAACAAACTGCTTGACACCGACGCATATTCATACTGTTCCATCGCGTCCCTTCTCCCGGAGAATTTTATTATCACCACGGGCGATACGGTAAAGGTCACGGATCTCAAGACCGATCCTTATGCAATGAGCCTGTCCTACGGGCAGTTTACCCGCATCATGTATACGCTCTCGCGCGATGCAAATGTAACGGTCAAAATCACTTCCCCGTCCGGGTCCTCGATTCACACTCTGGTCAGCAATCAGTCCCAGAGTGCTGGGCCGCAGGCGCTTGATGAATGGACCGGCTTGAATGCCGCGGACCCGACCGGTAAGGAAACGCTGATCACCGAAGAAGGCAATTATATGGTCTCGGTGCAGGCAGTGAATCCAGTAACCGGAAAGAGTTCAATGACAAGAGCAAATATCAGGATAGGATACTAATTGGAGGTCTTTATGAATATGTGGAAGAAAAAAATACTTTGCAGTCATCTGCCGGCGTGGCTCCCGGGAATGAGCACGATCATTGTCACGCTGTTACTTATGCTGCTTACCTTCCTCATGTCTGGCCGCGCACAGGCCTGTTGTTATCCTGATTACGTTAGTGGTGGAAATTTTGCCTGGTCGGCTTGTTCAACCGCAGAGGAGTGTTCAGCGCCGGAGCAGGATGGCTGTACAATTGAAATTGTCGGAGATGTCTATTGGAGGCATTGTGGCGGCGCCGGAGGAACATCCAAATGTAGTGTCTTGCCTGATATTAACTGCTGCAACTTTACCTGGAATACTCAGTGCTGCATCGATGGCTGGACCGACATCTGCTGCGGTAATCCAGACCCCTGTTGCGGCAACCCTTGCTGCGACACTCCACCTGATCAATGCCCGGCCCCGTCATGCGGCACCAGTGGCGGTGGCGGAGGCGGCGCTGGTGGAGGCGGCGGTGCTGGCGGAGGAGGAGGTGCTGGTGGTGATGGCGACGGTCCCTTCGTCGGTAAGCCCGTCAGCCTTCTCACTGGAGCGGAGACGTTCTCACGCACGGACCTTACGGTGGGAAGCCTCTATCCCATCACCATCGACCGCAGCTACAACAGCCGGACCGCTTACGACGGCCAGTTTGGTTATGGCTGGGCGCATCGTTACGACAAGCGTCTCTATACCTATCCAGACGGCATCGTGACGCTGCGCAAAGACTGCGGGGCGAAGAGGCGGTTTACGCCTTTTGCGGGAGGGTTTCTGACGCCTGTCGGAGAGACGGGCACGCTCACCTCGATTGCCGGCGGCACATACACTTATACTGACAAGAACGGCTCGAAGGAAATTTATGACACCCATGGCAGGCTTTCGGCCATGGTGGACGCCCAGGGAAACTCAATCGTCTTCACGTATGAGGCCGTCTACCGGCAGCCCCTCGTGGGGATCTTGCCGGCAAACGTCGACCAGAACAAAACCGACTACATCGTCGCCTACGACTACCGAATCAGCCGGATAGAGGAAAAAGACGTCTCCAGCGCCTACACCAACCACTGGGTGCTGTTCCATTACGACACGGCGACCGGCAGGCTCACGGACATCATAGACAACACCGGCAGGACCGTCACCTACACCCATGACAGCATCGGCAATCTCACCGGGGTATCTGGACCAAACGGAAACGCCACATACGGATACACTGACGCCAACTTCAAACACCGCATTACCAGCATAGACGAAGGCCGGGGAACGTATACCAACACCTATGACACCAAAGGCCGGATCATCAAACAGACCCATGGAACCGGCGTCATAGACATCACCTATACCACCCCCTATAAAAAGACCAACGTAACTGTCACCGTAAAAAACAGCAGCGGCACGGTTCTGAACACGACAAAACGCACCGTCGAGTTCGATGTCATGGGCCAGATGGCGAAGGACACCGACACCTTCGGGAACGTCACGCTCTATACCAGGGACGGCAATACCTGGGTAACGCGCAAGGAGTACTGGGAGAATACGGGTACGGTCGCCGCGCCGAACCTGGTGATGAAGAATGCGATCAACTACACCTACGACGCCAAGGGAAACACTCTGACCGAGACCGTGGCCCAGGGGATGAGCGTTGAAAAGACAACCACCTGGACCTATGATCCTGTCTACAGCAATGCGCTAACCGAGACGGTCAAGAGCGTCGTTGACCCTTTACTGAACAAGGTAACGACCAATACCTACGATAACAACGGAAATCTCCTCACCGCAACCGACACCGGCCTGCTCGGCGATGGAACACTCTACACGTATATAACCACGAATAGCTATGATGCCAATGGCAAGCTCAAGACCATCGACGGCCCACGGACCGATGTGAACGATGTCACGACCTACGCCTACGACTCCGATGACGGGATTCCTGACCAACCTGACCCAGCCGCATCATCGGCACAACGACCTACTCGAACCACGACGCCCTTGGGCAATCCGCGGACACGTCACGGACCCCAATGGCAACAGCACGACCTATACCTATGACACAAACGGCAGGGTAAGTACCGTAAAGGCCCCAGGCGATACGAATGCCACGCAATATTCTACGTCGCCGGAGGCTGCACGTCCTGCGGAGGAGCGAACAAGATCGATCATATTACCCTGCCGGAAGGCAACACCATAACCTACGGATATGATGCCAACAGCAATCTCGCCAGCATCAGCGACAGCCTTGGCAACAGCATCAACTATACCTATGATTCCGAGGGGAACAGACTTACGGAAGAGATCAGGGATGCAGGCAACAGCCTCCAGAAGAGCCTGAGCTATCAGTATGATGCCCTGAACAGGCTGAAAAGGACCACGAATCCCGATGCCAGCTATACCGAATACTCTTACGACTCAAGAGGCAATCGGCTCTCACTCCGAACTCCGAACTCAACGTTCACAACTTACACGTACGATGCGCTGAATCGGTTGCTAGCAACCATCCAGCCAGGAACGATCAGCACCGGCTACGGCTACAACTCAAACAATAACCTGACCACGGTTACTGATGCCAACAATAACATCACGACCTACAAATACGACGACAAGGGCCGCGTGTACCAGGTCATCTCGCCCGATACCGGCACGACTACCTATACCTATGACCCTGCAGGGAATCTATTGACCAAAACCGACGCCAAGGGAGTCACGATTTCCTATGCCTACGACGCCCTGAACCGGCTGACGCTCATCGATTATTCGGCTGATACCGACACGGTCTATTCCTACGACGCCTGTTTGAACGGCAAGGGCCGCCTCTGTTCCATGGCCGATGCATCAGGAACTACAACCTACGAGTACACGCCAAAAGGGCAGGTCAAAAAAGAGACCAAGGTAATCGACACAGTAACGTACATAACGCAATACACCTATGACATGAACGGTAACATGAAAACCATGACCTATCCGACAGGCAAGGTCATCACGTACAACTACACAAACGACCGGGCAGTCAGTGTACTCAACGGTGCAGCCAATCTCGCATCGAACATCACCTACAAACCCTTCGGCGGGATGAATGCGATCACCTATGGCAATGGCCTGAGCGGCACGATCGGATACGATAACCAGTACAGGATCAACTCCATAACGGCAGGGTCGGTACTGAGCCTCAGCTATACCGGATATGATAACAATGGAAACATAACAGCCATTACGGACAGTCTCGATACTTCAAAGAACAAGAGCTTCACCTACGATAACCTTGACCGGCTTTGGACAGCCACGTCAACGGGCATATGGGGCAGCCTGGCCTGGACGTATGACGGAGTAGGGAACAGGCAGACCGAGAATGCGGGTGCTTATACGTATTTCCAGAACACCAACAAGTTGAACACAGCCAATGGATTGACCTTTGGATACGACAACAACGGGAATACGACAACAGAAGCTGCTCGCCAGTATGTCTATAATCAGAACCAGAGATTGATCCAGGTGAATGACGGATCAATGACGGCAAACTACACCTACAATGGCAACGGCCAGCGGGTGAAGAAGGTCGTGAATGAAGCAACCACGATATTCCATTACAGCCTTAACGGACAGGTCATTGCAGAGTCGAATAGTGCTGGAACTATAGCGGCGGAATATGTATACTTCAATGGTCAGCCGTTGGCGAAACTGGAGGGGACGATTACATACTACTATCACAACGATCATTTAGCTACGCCGCAGAAGATGACGGACGCTTCAGGGGTGGTTAAATGGTCCGCTGACTACAAACCGTTCGGCGAAGTCAACATCACCACCAATGATATCACCAACAACCTTCGATTCCCTGGACAGTACTACGATCAAGAGACAGGCCTGCACTACAATTATTTCAGGGACTATAATCCGGTGATCGGACGATATGTTGAAGCCGATCCGTTTGGGATTGATAGGGGCAGAAATCACCTATATGTTTATGTTGCGAACAATTCTATTAATAAAATCGATCCGACTGGTAAGAATATGTACGGAAACTGGTGCGGCCCCGGTGGAGAGGGCGAGATAAAAGGTGTTGTAGATCAATGCTGCTATAATCATGACCAGTGCTTCAAAAAAGAAAATGGCACATGGGTTAATGAAGTATTCGGTACAGGTGGTAAAAAGAAACAAGAATGCATTAAAGATTGTAATAAAGATCTCTGCGATTGCCTAAAAAATATTCAATCGACTGATAGTAGAGTTGTGGCCGATCGCACGATGGTTATGGCGTATTTTGGGTGTAAGTGAGGTTACGTTAAATGAGCCATCGACGATGGAATAGATCGGTTTCTATTATGCTTTATTTAATATTCTTTGGAATAGGCATTGCACATCTTCGCCTCGGCACCCGAGCTATTTTTCTTTTTGGACAAAATGAGCCAGCAGTGTCGTGGATGTTTGTGTCATTTGGTCCGTTACTAACATTACCCGCGGTCGTGTTGTCTCTTTTTTATGAAAAAGCAGCAAGCTATTTTCTTATTGCAGGAGGAATTATATCTTTTATCTCGTTGGTTTTTGTTGAACATCTAGATTTAAACGGATGGCTTATGGCATTTTCGATGATATATGTTCCAATGGTGGCAATTGCAATAACTCTTCTGCTGAGAAAAAGAGTTAGGACCTTATAGGGTCGCCTACAGTATGGAACTTTGGGGACATCCTATAGCCCCCTTGTCAAGTGCAACTTGCTTTCGCTGAAATTCCAATACGATAACTGACGATTTTTCTTGAAGACGCACTTCACCTATGCGTCCTGTTCGGACATCAGCATTTTCTTAGACGATTTTCTCACGTAAAGCGAACTTGCTCTCTAAGCGTTATAAATATCCGGCGTGCCGTTGCCGCCAAGCATCCCTTATCCAGATTCTCAAGTTCTATGAGAGGCCCTGTATTGTCCCTCACGAGGTCATTCGCCTCAACGTTGTGTCCCGGGCTCTCTACGTCGAAATTCAATTTTCAGTCCGGCCTATGCCTTACTAACCCCCTGGTTAAGATATTTCGGGTCGAACGGTTCTTTCTTCTTCATCAGCGTCCAGGCAATTATAAGAAGTTTCGCTGCCAGCTTCACCCGCATCTTGGGGGACTATTTGGGGTCAGACTTTAGAATTGACATTCTACCCCTTCTCGTGATAGTCTCCCTTCATGCCACGGAAACCTCGCATAGAGTTTGAAGGCGCTTTCTACCACGTGATCACGCGAGGGAACCAGCGCCAGCAGATCTTCAAAGAACCCGCCGACTACAACAAATTTCTCCAATTCCTCCTCATTTATAGGAACCGGTATCATTATCATCTGAGAGCCTATGTGCTCATGAGCAACCACGTCCATCTCTTGATCGAGACCGGCGATACACCGCTTTCCAAAATTCTTCAGGGTGTCAACCAGAGCTATACCCTGTATTTCAATCACAAGTACAGGACCGTCGGTCATCTTTTTCAGGGCCGCTATAAGGCTATTTTGTGCGACCGGGAAGCATACCTGCTCGGTTTGCTGAAATACATTCACGAGAACCCACTCCGGGCCAGAATTGCCGAGACACTCGATACCTACCCCTGGAGCAGCCATCATACATACACCGGGAAGAATAATCCCCTGGCACTCGTGTCCGAAGACCAGGTGCTCCGGATGTTTTCGGAGAATAAAAGCCGCGCCCGCAGGAAGTACCGTGAATTCATGGTCGCCAATGCGACCCTAAGGAAAGCCGAAGTCTATGCAACGGTGGACCAGCGAATCCAGGGGGACGAATTATTTGTAGACGCTGTAGCATCGAAAGTAGAAGGAGCGGTCAAAAAAGAGCTTAAAAAGAAAGAACGGTCTCTGGCGCAGATAGGACGTCTGGTGCAGCAGCAATACTCGATCTCCATGGACCAACTTCGATCTGCCAGTAAAGCAGGGGACATCATGAAAGCCCGGCGCGTCTTTTCGCAAACAGCAAAACGATTCGGTTATCGAGGGAAAGAACTGGCTGAATATCTGAGAAAAGATCCGGCATCGATTACAGGATACATGCAGGGCGTACAGCATCATCGCGAAATTGACGAAATTTTAAAAAGGCTGAATGAGGTGCGACAGAATGTCAATTCTAAAGCCTGACCCCCCAATGATGCGGAGAATTTTATTATCACCACGGGCGATACGGTAAAGGTCACGGATCTCAAGACCGATCCTTACGCAATGAGCCTGTCCTACGGGCAGTTTACCCGCATCATGTATACGCTCTCGCGCGATGCAAATGTAACGGTCAAAATCACTTCCCCGTCCGGGTCTTCGATTCACACCCTGGTCAGCAATCAGTCCCAGAGTGCTGGGCCGCAGGCGCTTGATGAATGGACCGGCTTGAATGCCGCGGACCCGACCGGTAAGGAAACGCTGATCACCGAAGAAGGCAATTATATGGTCTCGGTGCAGGCAGTGAATCCAGTGACCGGAACGAGTTCAATGACAAGAGCAAATATCAGGATAGGTTATTAAATGGAGGTTTTCATGAGCAAGCGGATGAAACAAATACTTTGCCGCCATAGGCCGGTGCAACTGCTGGAAACGAAGACCATCTTTTTCGCATTCTTACTGGTGTTGTTTGCCATCTTCATGCCCGCCCGAGCACAGGCCTGCTGTTATGATCAATGTATTTTCGGTTTTACTGCTAACCCTTGGACTACTTGTTGCACAACCGAAGAAGAGTGCAGAGCACCGGAACAGTCGGGCTGTATTGTTACCGAAGATCATGGGGTATATACGCGAGATTGTGGCGGTGGTCCCTGGGGCATATCCCTATGTAATGTCAAGTCTGACATTGACTGCTGTTCTTTAAACCCGAGCAATTCGTGCTGTAGCGGCAGCTATACCGATCAGTGCTGCGGCAACGAAGATGATCTCTGCTGCGGAGACTCTATCTGCTGCGGTGACCAATGTTGCGCAGGCGATGCCGGAACAGCAGGAGATCCTGTCATACTCGTTTCGGCAACAGAGTCGTTTGACCGGACGGACCTGGTGATCGGCGCCTTGTATCCCATAACAATTGAGCGTAAATACAATAGCAAGAGCAGGTACGATAGTCCCCTGGGCTATGGCTGGTCGCTGAATTACGACAAGCGGCTTTACACCAATCCGGACGGTTCTTTGACCGTGCGCAAAGATTGCGGCGGTAAGAACAGGTATACCTGGGACGTTGTAAACGGATATGCAGCCTTTGTAGGGAACGCCCCAAAAATTGCGCAGACTACCTGCGCTATTCTTAACGAACCTGTAACTCATTGGGAATGTTCTCAGACAATTATCGATGCTCCCAGAGTGATGTCCGAGAACGTGGTAAGGAATCCCGACGGCAGCTACACCCATGCGAACAAAAACGGCAATCAAGATATCTATGACGAAAAAGGACGACTGGTAAAAAAGATAGACGCAAAGGGAAACTCCCTTGTGATCACCTACACTGCCCAGGCGCGGGACGCGCTCTGGGGACTTTTGCTTACCAATCTCAATCAGATTACCCCGCTCATCGTGGAGTATGATTACAAAATATACCGGATCGAGGAAAGAAACCACGACGGCAACCCCACCGGAGCGGCAGTCAGCTTTCAATACGATTCAAACGGCAGGCTCACAAGCATCACCGACGGCATCAGGACCATCACCTATGGCCATGATCCATTCGGCAACCTCACCTCCGTCTCAGGAAATGGCGTGAATGCAACTTATGGATATACCAATCACCGCATGACCAGCATAGATGAAGGTCAGGGCGTCTACAGCAACACCTACGACACCAAGGGCCGGGTGACCGGACAGACCCACGGCTCCGGCCAGATCGACTTCGAATATCTCATCCCGTACAGGAAAACCAAAGTTACAACAACGATTGCAGGCGGCGCAAACGGTCCATTAACACAGGTCCGCACTGTGGAATTCGACGCTTTGGGGCAGGTTATCAAATCGACCGACACTCTCGACAACGTCACGAATTACACCCGGGACAGCTATGCGCGGGTCAAGCGCGAAGAGCGTTGGGAAAAGACAGGCGTCACATTGGTGCTCAAATCCGCGACCGATTATACCTACGACGCCAAGGGCAACATGCTCAGCAAGACCGAGGCACAGGGAACGGCTGTGGAAAAGAACACTACTTATACCTATGATCCGGTGTACTCGCTCGTGACCACAGAAACTGTTTCCAGTGTCGTGAATCCTACCCTCGTCAGCGTCGTCACTAACTCCTACGATGACACAAATGGAAACCTGCTGTTCAGGGAAGAATCAGGATATCTGGGCGATGGAACCGCCTATTCCTACATGACTGCATATACCTACGATGCAAATGGCAAATTGACCGGCATCGACGGACCTCGACCGGGTGATGCGGACAAGATCGTCTATGCCTATGATCTGACCACGGGTTTTCTTTTGTCCATGACCCAGCCTATCATCGGGACGACGACCTATGCCGACCATGACAGCCTCGGCAATCCCAGGACCGTCATTGATCCGAACGGGAACAGCATAATCTACACCTATGATGAAACGGGCAGGGTGCTGACCGTCAAGGCGCCTGGAGATACCAACCCCGCGCAATATTTCTACGTCTCCGGCGGCTGCTCGTCCTGCGGCGGGGGAGGGGCGAATAAGATCGACCATATCACCCTGCCTGAAGGGAACACGATCACGTACACCTACGATTCCATGGGGAACATCGCCTCGATCAAGGACAGCCTGAACAACAGCATTAATTACAGCTACGACTCGGAAGGCAATAAGCTCACCGAACAGATAAAGGATCCGGGCGGTGCTCTCCAGAAGACGCTCAGCTACCAGTACGATGCGCTCAACCGCCTAACCAAAATTGTAAATCCCGACAATTCCTTTACTCAGTACACCTACGACGCACTGGGAAACCGGCAGACCGCAAAGGACCCGAAAGAAAACACAACTACCTACAATTACGATGCATTAAGCCGGCTTACATCGGTCATCCAGCCCGGAACTGTTACAACAACGTACGGCTACAACACAAACTCCAATCTCACCAGCATTGCTGACGCAAACAACAATACGACAACCTACGTCTACGACGACAAGGGCCGGGTGTACCGCGTTATCTCCCCTGATACCGGCACGACGACCTACGCCTATGACCCGGCTGGGAATCTGCTGACCAAGACCGACGCCAAGGGAGTCACGATTTCCTATACCTATGACGCGCTGAACCGGCTGACGACCATCGACTATCCGGCTGATACGGACACAGTCTATTCCTACGACACCTGCATAAACGGCAAGGGCCGCCTCTGTTCCATGGCCGATGCTTCTGGAACAACGACCTATGAGTACGCCCCAAAAGGGCAGGTCAAAAAAGAGACCAAGGTAATCGATACCGTTCAGTACGTGACACAATACACCTATGACATGAACGGGAACATGAAGACCATGACCTACCCCTCCGGAAAGGTCATCACCTACAACTACACCAACGACCGGGCAGTCGGTGTACTCAACGGTGCCGCCAACCTCGCATCGAGCATCACCTACAAGCCCTTCGGTGGCATGAATGCGATCACCTATGGCAATGGCTTGAGCGGCACGATCGGATACGATAACCAGTACAGAATCAGCTCCATAACAGCAGGGGCGGCACTGAGCCTCAGCTATGCCGGATATGACAGCAATGGGAACATAACAGCCATTACAGACAGTCTCGATGCTACAAAGAGCAAGAGCTTCACCTACGATAACCTTGATCGGCTTGGGACTGCCACATCATCGGGCATATGGGGTAGCTTGGCCTGGACTTACGACGGGGTAGGGAACAGGCAGACTGAGAACACAAATGCCTATGCATACTACCTGAATACCAATAAGCTGAACACTGCCAATGGGTTGTCCTTTGGATACGACAACAACGGGAATACAATAACAGAAGCTGCTCGCCAGTATGTCTATAATCAGAACCAGAGATTGATCCAGGTGAATGACGGATCAATGACGGCAAACTACACCTACAACGGCAACGGTCAGCGGGTGAAGAAGGTCGTGAATGGAACAACTACGATCTTCCATTACAGCCTGAGCGGACAGATCATTGCAGAGTCGAATAGTGCTGGAACTATTGCAGCGGAATATGTATACTTAAATGGTCAGCCGCTGGCAAAAATGGAAGGGGCGAATACGTACTACTACCACAACGATCATTTAGGTACCCCGCAGAAGATGACGGACAGTTCCGGGGCTGTTGTGTGGTCTGCGGACTATAAACCCTTCGGTGAAGCGACCGTCACCGTCTCTACGATCACCAACAACCTCCGATTCCCTGGGCAGTACTTCGATGCTGAGACAGGGCTGCACTACAACTACTTTAGAGATTACAGTCCGGCTACTGGAAGGTATATAGAAATTGATCCCTTATTATTGCCAATCGTTTATGATCGAGAAACTTATTTTGCCGTATCTTATTTTATTTCTACACCAAACAAACTACATAATTATCTATATGCGGCAAGCAATCCCCTTAAGTTTATTGACTTCCTAGGCTTGCATCATATTATTTCGACACCGATGCCACCGAATATACATAATCTGACAGGCTGCGCACTTTATAATGCGTTATACGAACAACTGCGTTCGCGAATTGTTACACTTAACCATGATCTTTGGCACATGCAAACCGATACTTACGGTTACTGGGTAAGTGGAGAGGCACATGCTTCACAAATGGAAGAAATGGAATTAAGGCTAGCTGCTGCAGAAGGAAATTTGAATGCCTTAATAGATGGAAGAAGGACAATGTGCGGGTGCCAAAATTAATTAATAGAATAAGTAAAAAAGGCAGGTAACGAATAATGGCCAAATGTACTCGAATCATTGTTATGGTGTTGGTGATGTGGAGTCTGTCCGCGCAGGTATGGGCTGCCAATAAGTCATTATGTGAAAGCGGTAAATTTGTATCTGTATACATTGATCCATTTTTCGGTGGGCGCGAGTATGGGCCAAAAATCGGAGATGAGTATAAAGCAAAAGATATCGTTTTAACTTTCGGATTAAAATTAAAGACTCTCCTCGAAAAGCAGGCAATTGTAGCATGTCTTTCCCGCGACAGTGATAATTCTCTGGGATTAGACGAACGACTAGCAAAAGGAAAAATTAGTCAATCAAAAGTTTACTTTGCAATAACTATATCATCGAAAAGTAAAAAATGTGTTAACTTATACATACCGAGGGAATCACCTCGTCCCCGTGAAACGAAAGACATAGGTCTCGATACAATCTTAAAAGACATTACCTCGGATGACAAGAGAGAGAGAAGTCTTATGCTAGCACATGAATTACGGACTTCTATTGAAGAAAATCTAAAGAAGGTTTGTGTTAAAGTGTTTGCTGAAAAACAAGTTCTTTTAAGTAAGGCACACTGCCCAACCGTTATAATGGATATCAGCGCGACAAAAGATTCTCTTCCCTTCATGCGTGAAACATTATTATCTGATAGTTTTGTGAGTGCTGTTGCTGGAGCAATAGTGACACATTTAACTTCAACTAAAGAGAGTCCTTAATATGGTATCATGTTGACATCTTGGAGTCGTAAGGGGTCAGAACAAACTTTGGGGTATAGGGAGCATATGGGGTCAGACTTAAAGATTGAGTTCCGAACGGAAACGGCATAACGGGTCATTGGGGTCACTTCTTTACGGGCTGTTACCCAAATTATGTTGATATTGAATTGACTTAATCATTATTGAATGTTAATATAAACGGCATATTTTAAATCTATTGTTGAATTAGGATGGAGTGTACATGCCTGATATTAATGTTTTTTACAAAAGAAGTGATAACTTCACGGTTTTTCCAGTGGGTGGTGTCTGGGGTGGTATTACACCACAAGGTTTAATTTCAGCTGAATTTTTTATTGATAAACCTGCGTCACCAGAGCACACGGTTTTAAAATTAGATGAAACCGGGGAAGCAAAAGAAACAGTTCCTGACAGGCAAGATATTACAAGGGAACTATTAGTTGGTTTAATAGCAAATCCAGAAATTGCAAGAATTATTGGTAATTGGCTTATAACAAGGGCCGATGAGGTCGATAAAATCAGAATCGGTGCTAAAAAATGAAACCGGAAAAACAAAGCTTTTACCTAACATCATCTTCCGCTGCATCAACAATTCACGTGAAAGCGCCTATCGCAAACCTTATGGGTGTTAGTTCCGGTGAAGCCAAGGCCAAGAGGTACATTGGGGATTATGTCGCGCTTTATTCTCAAGGCAAACTAGTAGGAACAAGTGACACGGTTTCTTTTGTTAGTAAATTAGAGGAACAGATTAAGAAAATTGCTAGGATTTCAGATGAAGTCATTACATCTTTAAGGCGGAACTTGGATTACAATGGATATTATATTTCATATCTTCTTGAGCAGCTCTCAGCCGAAGAATTTGCGAAAATTTCGGAACAGTATGCGATCAACCTAGTATCTGAAGAATCAAAGGAATTGATAGACAAGGTTAAAATTCTTTTTTATATTTCTAGCCAAAGCTATACCCCTTCTGAGCTATCAACAATATTTAAGGTTGACGAAAAAACAGCAGCGAACGTAGTTAATCATTTGAAGGAGTCAAAACTCATTGATAGCAAGGATAGCTATTGATGATGATAAAATATGTTCTTCCCGCGTCAATCGAGTGTAATAGGTCTAGCCTAATTGCCCGTAAAATAATTCTTCATGCACCAATAAGGAACATCTATCCTAGGTTGAAAGCAATATTGCTATACCCTTACAAGCTTGATCTTAATAGTGAGGCGAACATTACTGAGGAGTGTGATCCTAAAGAGCATATAATTAACAAGGAGTCTATGCTTGCAGTTGGTGATGGTATAAAAGGTGATATGATTTACTGCCTAACTAAATCGCCAATTAAGGCAAGTGTAGTCAAGCCAACCTCTGGTCGCCATAAAGCTTCTCATATTAGTACTAAAGATTTTACTTATGCAAAATTAGAGAAATCATTTAAATCAATCGAAGGTATGCAGAAACACAAGTTGTTAGCAATATGATCATGTGCTGAACTCGGGGACATCCTATTACCTCAACCAGCGGCTCGACTCCGTCTGGGCGGTAGCCCGCTCATGGTGATACATAGCTCTGATCAGCCTCTGCAAGTGATTCGACCCCGCCCCATCAAAGCGCTTTCCGAAAAAAAGCTTGCAACAACTCTGTAAAATCAGTAATATACACCTCGTGAAAAACATACAGGATTTCTTTAAAAAATACTTTATTACCGGGCTGCTCGTGCTCATCCCGATCTGGGCGACCTACTATGTGCTGTCAGGCCTGCTGGGGATCATTGACGGGATGCTGGGCGATTTGCCGGGATACTTGCTGGGACTGAAGTTCCCGGGCTCGGCATCATTACGCTGATCCTGTTCGTGCTGTTCATCGGCATGCTCTCCGCCAATTATCTCGGCAAGAACCTGGTCCGCTACAGCGACGATCTGATGCAGAAGGTCCCGCTGGTGCGCGGCGTCTATTCCACGGTGAAACAGATCATGGATACCTTTTCCATGAAGCAGAACTTCCACGGCGTGGCACTGGTCGAATATCCCCGGAAGGGCTGTTACAGCGTGGGCTTCATGACCGGCGATGCCTGCAGGGTGAGGAATTGGGGCTCACCGGCAGTTTCATGACGGTCTTTGTTCCTACCACGCCCGAACCCCACAGCGGGTTTTCTTCTTATCCTCCCGGATGCGGAGGTGCACCGGCTCGATATGTCCGTGGAGCAGGGCATGAAGTTCATCGTCTCCCTCGGGCTGGTGTCACTGAGCGAGATCCAGGCCAATAAGCTGAAGCGCAACGTTGACACGGAGGCTTCCAAGGCATGAAACCGACCGTCATGATCCTTGCAGCAGGGCTGGGGACGCGCATGAAGTCCGGCCTTGCCAAAGCCCTGCATCCCCTTGCCGGACGGCCGCTGATCCAGCATGTTCTGGAGGCTGTTTCGGGGCTCGCTGCGGAACGGACCGTTCTGGTGCTGGGCCATCAGGCAGATCACGTGCGAAAAATAGTGGAAGCGTACGGCGCAGACCATAGCGCTCCAGGCAGAACAGCTCGGCACGGGACATGCGGTGCTGCAGGCCCAGGAGGTCATTGCTGCGGCGAAAGGCCCGGTCCTGGTCCTCTGCGCAGATACGCCGCTGCTCACCTCGGCCACGCTGCGTTCGCTCGTCGATCTCCATGCCGCGTCCCGCGCCGCGGTGACGGTCATGACGGCCGTGGTCCGGGACCCTTTCGGGTACGGCAGGGTCGTGCGGAGCAAGGGCGGCGTCACGCGCATTGTTGAGGAAAAGGACGCCACCGCGGCCCAGAAAAAGATCATGGAAGTGAATGCCGGGATCTACTGCTTTGAACAGCGGTTCCTGCTGGCAGCCCTGAAGTCCATCGGAAATAAGAACGCACAGGGTGAATACTATCTGCCGGATACGATAACGCTGGCGCGGAAAAAGCGGCTCGTGGTCGCGGGCCTGGTCTGCGAAGACCCTGATGAGGTCATGGGGGTCAATACGCGGGTCGACCTGAGCCGCGCGGAAAACATCATGCGTGCCCGGATCAACCGCGCCTGGATGCTGGCCGGCGTGACCATGCTCGATCCCGGCGCGACCTTCATCGGGAGCGACGTCACGCTGGGCCGCGACACCATCCTCTATCCGAACGTCCGGCTCGAAGGAAAGACAACGATCGGCGACGGATGCACGGTCTATCCGGGCACCCGCATCGTGGACAGCTCCATCGGCAACGAAGTGACGGTCAAGGATTGCTCCGTGATCGAGGAGAGCACGGTTTCCGACGGCGCTTCCGTGGGGCCCTTTGCGCATCTCCGGCCCGGCTCCGGTATCGGCGCCCGCGCCAGGATCGGCAATTTCGTCGAGATCAAGAAATCGATCATCGGCGAGGGCAGCAAGGCAAACCATCTCGCCTATATCGGCGACGCCACCGTGGGCAAGGACGTGAACATCGGCGCCGGCGTCATCACCTGCAACTATGACGGGTTCGAGAAATTTCCGACGGTCATCGAGGACGGGGTGTTCGTGGGCAGCGACGCCAGCTGGTCGCGCCGGTCCGGATCGGGCGAGGCGCGCTTATCGCCGCGGGTGCCACGATCACCCGGATGTGCCGGCCGATGCCCTGGCCATCAGCCGCGCGCCGCAGGACATCCGGGAAGGGTTTGCCGCACGACGCAGGAAGATGAAGCAGAAGAAAAGAAACGAAATCGAAGATCAGATGCAGATCAAGTTACAAAGTCCAAAACAATCACAAATCCGTTTTGATAATTGAGTGTTGCAATTTGGATTTTGAGTTTGAATTGGAGCGAACTATGTGCGGAATTATCGGCTATATCGGCAAAGAACCGGCCGTCCCCATCCTGATCGAGGGGCTCAAAAAGCTCGAGTACCGCGGGTATGATTCTTCGGGCGTGGCCGTTCTTGCAGAACGGACAAGTTCGCGGTCCGCAGGGCGGTGGGCAAGCTCCAGAACCTCGAGACGCTGCTCCGCAGCGAATCGCTGAGCGGCACGATCGGCATCGGCCATGTGCGCTGGGCCACGCACGGCAGGCCGTCCGAGGAGAACGCCCATCCGCACCGCGCCGGCAACATCGTGGTGGTGCATAACGGCATCATCGAGAACTACACTGCGCTCAAGAAGGAGCTTGCTGCCCAGGGCCGCACCTTCCTGTCCGAGACGGACACGGAAGTCATCGCCCATCTGATCGACAGCATTGCGCAAGGACGGCGTGAGTCTTGAAGAGGCGGTCCGGGAGGCGGCACGCCACCTCGAAGGGGCCTATGCCATCGCGGTCATCGACGAGCGGGACCCCGACGTCGTCGTCGGCGCGCGCAAGGGCAGTCCCCTCGTGGTCGGGCTCGGCCAGGGCGAGTTCTTCCTGGCCTCGGATATCCCCGCCATCCTGCACCGGACCCGCGACGTGCTGTTCCTGAACGATGATGAGATGGCGGTCCTTTCCGATGAAGGGGTGCGCATCACCGACCTCAAGGGCAATGAGGTTACCCGCGAGATCACCCGCGTGCTCTGGAACCCGGTCATGGCGGAAAAAGGCGGCTACCGCCACTTCATGCTGAAGGAGATCTACGAACAGCCCCGGGCGATCATGGACACCATCCGGGGCAGGATTTCCCAGGAAACCGGCGCCATTCATCTGGAAGAGATCGGCATCGGCCAGGGAGCGGCTCAATGCGATCAAGAAGATCTTCATCGTCGCCTGCGGCACGTCGTGGCATGCCGGCCTGGTCGGGCAAGTATATGATCGAGGAACTGGCCTGCATCCCGACCGAGGTCGACATCGCTTCCGAGTTCCGGTACCGCAGCCCGCTGGTGGACAAGCGACGACCTGTTCATCGCCATCACCCAGTCGGGCGAGACCGCCGATACGCTGGCCGCCATGCGCGAGGCGAAGAAGCAAGGGCGCAACGGTCATTGCCATCTGCAACGTGGTCGGATCCACGGCAAGCCGCGAGGCGGACGGCGTGGTCTATACCCATGCGGGGCCCGAGATCGGCGTGGCTTCGACCAAGGCCTTTACCGCGCAGCTTACGGCGCTGTACCTCTTCGGCCTGTTCTTCGCCGGCATTGCGCAAGACGCTCTACGGTCGAGGACCTGAAGAAGCGGCTTGCCGACCTGGTGCATATTCCCGCGCTGGTGGAGCGCTGCCTCGAGGACGAACGAGCGCATCGAGCAGATCGCGAAGCGCTATTTCAAAGCCAACGATTTTCTCTACCTCGGCAGGGGGCCCGAATTTCCCGGTGGCCCTCGAAGGCGCGCTCAAACTGAAGGAAATATCCTATATCCATGCCGAGGGGTATCCCGCGGGAGAAATGAAACACGGCCCCATCGCGCTGATCGACGAGAATATGCCGGTCGTGGTCCTGGCCGGCAAGAACGGCGTGTACGAAAAGATCCTGGCGAACATCGAAGAAGTGAAGGCGCGGGGCGGCATCGTCATCGCCATCACGACCGAGGGGGACCCCGAGATCGTCAAACGGGTCGACCATGCGATCTCCGTGCCGGCGACGAACCAGCTGCTCATGCCGATCCTCATGTCCATCCCGCTCCAGCTCCTTGCGTACCATATTGCGGTGCTGCGCGGCGCCGATGTGGACCAGCCCAGGAACCTGGCGAAGAGCGTGACGGTGGAATAGAGGCGAATTGCGGATTGCGGATGCAAATGCGAGATTGCAGGTATTTAGAACTGTCTTTTAATCCGAAATCCGCATTCCGCAATCCGCAATGAATCATATGGATTATCTTGAAAATTTAAACCCGCCCCAGCGCGAAGCAGTGCTGCACGGCGACGGGCCGCTCCTGATCCTGGCCGGCGCGGGCAGCGGCAAGACGCGGGTGATCACCTGCAGGATCGCGCACCTGATCCGGGAGCGGGGCGTCGATCCCAACATCCTGGCGGTCACGTTCACGAACAAGGCCGCGAACGAGATGCGGGAGCGGCTGGAGCGGATGATCGAACGATCGCCGCTGACACGCGGGCTCTGGATCAGCACGTTCCATTCGGCCTGCGTCAGGATCCTGCGGCAGCACATCGACCGGCTGGGGTACAAGAAGCATTTCGTGATCTACGACGAAACGGACCGGTCGTCGCTCATCAAGGCCTGCTGCGCGGACCTCCGGATCGATACGGAACGGTACCAGCCGCGGGCGATCGGCGCAGGATCAGCGCGCTCAAGAACAACCTGACCGACGCGGAGCAGTTCGCAGAAGACGAGCGCGGGGTTCGGGTTCGACGACGCCGTTTCCCGGGTCTATACGCCTGTACCAGGAAAAGCTGAGGGAATCGGGCAGCCTCGATTTCGACGACCTGCTGATGCTGACGGTCGGCTCTTCGAGCAGCACCAGGACGTGCTCGGCTATTTTCAGAACCTGTTCCAGCACATCCTGATCGACGAGTACCAGGACACGAACCATGCCCAGTACCGGCTGGTCAGGCTTCTGACCGGCGAAGCACAAGAACCTCTGCGTGGTGGGCGACGACGACCAGAGCATCTACCGGTTCCGGGGCGCCGACATCTCGAACATCCTGAACTTCGAGAAGGACTATCCCGACGCCAAGGTCATCAAGCTGGAGCAGAACTACCGCTCCACCCAGAACATCCTGGGCGCGGCCGGCGCCGTGGTCGCGCGGAACCTGGGCAGGAAAGCCAAGGAACTCTGGACCGAGAAGCGCGGGCGGCGAGAAGATCCTGTGCTACAAGGCGCAGGACGAGAAGGACGAAGCCCGCTACATCTGCCGGAGCATCCAGCAGGAAGTCGACGCAGGGCAGGAGCCTGCGCGAGATGGCGGTCCTGTACCGCACGAACGCCCAGTCCCGCGCGCTCGAAGACGCGCTCCGGAACCGGGGCATCCCGTACCGGATCTTCGGCGGCCTGCGGTTCTACGACCGCAAGGAGATCAAGGACATCATCGCCTATCTGCGGGTGCTGCATAATCCCGCGGACATCGTGAGCCTGCGCAGGATCATCAATGTTCCTGCCCGCGGCATCGGCGATACGACCATCGAAAAGCTCGAGGAAGCGCGCCGCAGACCGGCAGGCACCGGCCTTTACCAGGCGGCGCTCGGCGCCGGACACGGCCGCGATCACGCCGGCGGCGAAAAAGAAGCTGCGGGAGTTCACCGGCATGATGGAGCGCATGCGGGACGGACGCGGAGCGACATGACGCTCACCGATCTGGTGCGGACGGGTGATCCACGAAACGCGGTACGGCACGGCGCTGGAGCAGGAAAAGAACATCGAGTCCCGGATCCGGCTCGAGAACCTGAACGAACTCCTGACCGCGACCGAGGATTTCCAGGAGCAGAACCGGGACGCTTCGCTTGCCGCGTTCCTGGACCAGGTGGCGCTGATTACCGATTCGGAAGAGCAGACCGCGGCCGAGGACAGGCGCGGCGGACGCCGATTCGGTGACGCTCATGACGCTGCATAACGCCAAGGGCCTCGAATTCGGCGTGGTGTTCATGGCGGGCATGGAGGAAGGGCTGTTCCCGCATTCCCGGTCGGCCGAGAGCGAAGAAGAGCTCGAAGAGGAGCGCAGGCTCTGCTACGTGGGCATCACGCGGGCCAAGGAACGCCTGATCCTGACCCATGCCTCCGAGCGCAGGCTCTACGGGTATCCGCAGGCGAACCTGGTCTCCCGCTTCATCCAGGAGATCCCGGAAGAGGCGATGGAGAAGATCGGGCGAGTACGAGTTCGAGCGGTCCATTCAGGCAGGGAGCCGCGACGGTGGAACTACGGTCTGGTCGCTCCCCCGGACAGGCAGGCCGTCCCGATGATCCGTTCCGCATCGCCAGCCGGTCAGAAGCAGGCGGCGACAGCACCGCTATTACAAAGGCGCGGTGGTCAAGCATGCCAAGTTCGGGCTCGGCACGGTCCAGCGGTCCGAAGGAGCGGGCGACGATCTCAAGATCAGCGTCAGCTTTCCCGGGCCACGGGGTAAAGACGCTGGCAGTGAAGTACGCGAACCTGGAATGATATAAGAGTCAATATTTGCACACAGAGAAACATCATGAAGAACCGCGATGAAACGAAGAGCATAATGTCGATTCGCTTTTTAGTCTGCGTCATCGCGTATTCGTGCTAAAATCTGCGTCCAGATGGTTTTGAGCAGGAGTTCATAATGAAAATCACGAAACAGGAAGTCGAACATGTTGCCAAGCTGGCCAGGCTCGAGCTTTCGGACAGGCAAAGGACATGTTCACGGACCAGCTCTCGAATATCCTTACCTATGTCGAGACAGCTGAACGAGCTGGACACAAAAGGTGTGGAGCCGACGTCCCATGTGCTGGATATCAGCAATGTCATGCGCGACGATGTGCCGCATGAGAGCCTTTCCCAGGAACAGGCGCTGGCGAATGCGCCGGACAAGGCAGCGGGACATTACCGGGTGCCGAAGATCATTGAATAATAGTGCGGAGTTGCGGAGTTCGGATTGCGGAATGAAAAGCACGTAAGAATTCACGCAATCACGAAAAAGAGGGAATACATGTTCAGACTGATGCTGCGATCAAAGATCCACCGGGCGACCGTGACGGACGCCAACCTCGAATACGAGGGGAGCCTGACCGTCGATCCCGTTCTGATCGAAGCGGCGGGCATGCTGCCCTATGAACAGGTGAGCGTTTCGAACCTGAACAACGGAGAACGCTTCGAGACCTACGTCATCCCCGGCAAACGCGGCTCCGGCGAGATGGTGCTGAACGGCCCGACGGCGCGCAAAGGGCGTCAAGGGCGACAAGATCATCGTCTTCTGCTATGAGTACTTCAACGAGGAGGAGCTTAAGACCTTCAAGCCCAAGATCGTTCTGGTGGACGAAAACAACCGGGTGAAGGAGAAATAATGGAGTTCTATCAGCGCACGATCCATGATCTGCACGACATGCTGAAGAAGGGCGAGACCACGTCCGTGGCCATTACCGAATCCGTCCTGGCCAGGATCGCGGCAGTGGACGACAAGGTGAAGGCCTATATCACGGTCACCGGCGACGCTGCGCGCGCACAGGCGCAGGAAGCGGACAAGCGGATCAAGGCCGGAGACATCGCCTCGCCGCTGCTCGGCATTCCGATCGCGATCAAGGACAATATGTGCACCGACGGCATCACCACGACCTGCGCCTCGAAGATCCTCGGCGAACTTCGTTCCGCCCTATGATGCGACCGTCGTCGCGAAGCTGAAGCAGGCCGGCGCCGTGCTCTGCGGCAAGCCGAACATGGATGAGTTCGCCATGGGCTCGTCCACGGAGAATTCCGGCTATTTCGTGACGAAGAATCCCTGGGACCTGGCAGCGCATCCCCGGCGGATCGAGCGGCGGTTCGGCGGCGGCGGTCGCAGCCGACGAATGCATCGGGTCGCTCGGCTCCGATACGGGCGGCTCCATCAGGCAGCCGGCGGCCTGCTGCGGCGTGGTCGGGCTCAAGCCGACCTACGGCCGGGTCTCGCGCTTCGGCCTCGTGGCGTTTGCCTCGTCCCTTGACCAGATCGGCCCGATCACCAAGGACGTGACGGACACGGCGCTGCTCATGAACGTTATCGCCGGCCATGATCCCAGGGATTCGACGTCGGCGAACATCGCGATGCCCGATTTCACCAAGGCGCTGAAGAAGGACATGAAGGGCGTGAAGGTCGGCCTGCCGAAGGAGTATTTCATCGAAGGCATGGACCCCGAAGTGGACCAGGCGGTCCGGGAAGCGGTCAAGACCCTGGAAGGGCTGGGCGCAAAGGTGGTCGAGGTCTCCCTGCCGCATACGAAATATGCCGTTGCCACCTATTATATCCTGGCCACGTCCGAAGCAAGCTCCAACCTTGCCCGGTACGACGGCGTGAAGTACGGGTACCGCGCCGACGGCGCCCAAGGACCTGCTCGACATGTACATGAAGAGTCGCGCGACGAGGGGTTCGGCCCGGAAGTGAAGCGCAGGATCATGCTCGGCACCTATGCGCTTTCCGCCGGGTACTACGAGGCCTATTATAAAAAAGGCCAGCAGGCGCGGACGCTGATCAAGCGGGATTTCGACGAGGCCTTCAAGAAGGTCGATGTCATCGCCACGCCCACGGCGCCCACGGCCGCGTTCAAGATCGGCGAGAAGTCAGCTGACCCGCTCCAGATGTACCTGTCCGACATCTTCACGATCAGCGTGAACCTGGCCGGCATCCCGGGCATCTCGATCCCCTGCGGGTTCACGTCGGCGAACCTTCCCATCGGGCTGCAGATCCTGGGCAAGCATTTTGACGAGGAGTCGGTGCTTCATGCAGCGTTTGCCTACGAGCAGGCCACGGAGTGGCATAAGAGAAAACCGAAACTGTAAAGCATTTTGCCACAGAGATCGCAGAGACACAGAGAGATTAATCGGAATTGTTGAAATTTTGAATTCTCAGTGTCTCGTGCCTCTGTGGCAAGAGGTTCTTGAAAGGATCAACTATGAAATACGAAGCAGTGATCGGGCTTGAAGTGCATGCCCAGCTCCAGACGAATACCAAGATCTTCTGCGGATGCGAGACCCGGTTCGGCGAAGAGGCCAACACCAGGACCTGCCCGGTCTGCATCGGCATGCCCGGCGTGCTGCCGGTGCTGAACAAAAAGGCCGTGGAGTACATCGTCAAGACCGGCCTTGCCACGCACTGCACGATCAGCCCCTACAGCCGGTTCGCGCGCAAGAACTACTTCTACCCCGACCTTCCCAAGGGCTACCAGATCTCGCAGTACGAGCTGCCGGTCTGCGAGCACGGCCATGTCGAGATCGTGGTCGACGGCGCGGTAAAGCGCATCGGCATCACCCGCATCCATCTCGAAGAGGACGCCGGCAAGAACCTGCACCAGGCCGAGAGCGGCGCGAGCCTTGTGGACCTGAACCGGGCAGGGACGCCGCTCATGGAGATCGTGTCCGAACCCGACATCCGCACCGCCGAAGAAGCTTCGGAGTATCTGAAGAAGCTCCGTTCCATCCTGCGCTATATCGAGGTGTCCGACGCGGACATGGAAAAGGGCAATTTCCGGTGCGACGCCAACGTCTCGATCCGGCCCGTCGGCGCAAAGGAATTCGGCACCCGGGCCGAGATCAAGAACGTGAACTCCTTCAAGTTCGTGCAGAAGGCGATCGAGTACGAGATCAAGCGGCAGGCGCAGGTCCTCGACGAAGGCGGACGGGTCATGCAGGAAACGCGGCTTTTCGATTCCACCAAGGGCGTGACCTTCTCCATGCGGAGCAAGGAAGAGGCCCACGACTACCGGTATTTCCCGGAGCCGGACCTGGTGCCCATCGTCGTTATCCAAGGAAACGATCGAAGCAGATCGGCAAAACCATTCCCGAGCTGCCCGATGCGAAGCGCGAGCGGTTCGTGAAGGAGTACGGACTGCCCGAATACGATGCGGACATGCTGACCCAGAGCAGGGCCCTGGCTGTCCTATTTCGAAGAAGCGACCAAGCTTTCGAACCAGCCCAAGGTCGTCTCGAACTGGATGATGGGCGAACTGATGCGGCTGCTGAACGCCGAAGGCAAGGAGATCGAGGACTGCCCGATCAAGCCGGACCGGCTTGCGGGCATGATCAAGATGATCGCTGACGGCGTGATCAGCACCAAGATCGCCAAGACCGTGTTCGAGGAGATGTACAAGATCGGGCAAGGACGCGGAAACCGTTGTGAAGGAACAGGGGCTGGTGCAGGTTTCGGACACCGGCGCCATCGAGAAGATCATCGACGAGGTGATCAAGGCGAATCCCGGCCAGGCCGCGGATTACAAGGCAGGCAAGGACAAGCTCTTCGGCTTCTTCGTGGGCCAGGTGATGAAGGCGAGCAAGGGCAAGGCGAACCCGGACATGGTGAACCAGCTGCTGAAGAAGAAACTGAGCGAATAGCTAGTCAACAGATGCACATTGCGAATGTGAAAATTCAAAATCGATCAGGGGGATAAGCAATGCTTGAACAAATGCACAAACATATGAAATGGATCATGTGGGCGATCGTCGTCCTGATCACGGTCACGTTCCTGTTCTTCGGGATCTATCCGTCCAGTACGAGCGGCAGCACGGTGGCCAAGGTGGACGGGTATGTGATCACCGGCGAGGACCTGAACCGGGTTTACCAGAACATGGCCGAGAACTACCGGCGAGTATTGAAGGACCAGTTCAACGAGAATTTTGCGCAGGTGCTCAGAAAGCAGGCCTTGCAGGAACTGATCCAGAACAGGCTCCTGGTCCAGGAAGCGGAGCGCAAGGGCCTGAAGGTGAGCGACGAGGAGCTGCAGGCGCTATCATGCAGATCCCGGCCTTCAGTCAACCAGGGCAAGTTCGACCAGCGGCCTATGAAACGCGCTCCAGAGCATCAATATGACCCCGGCGGTGTTCGAGGCAACCAGCGGGAATTCCTGCTGAGGCAGAAGCTGGAACGGCTGGTCGAGGACGGCGTGGCCGTGACCGACGCGGAGCTTGCCGCGGCGTATGCAGCACGGAACCCGAAGGCCAAAGAGGGGATTTCGAGAAGAACAAGGAGTCTTTCAAGCAGACCTAGCTGGCAGAAAAAGCGGAGCGAGGCGCGTGACGTTTATGTGCGCGGGCTGGAGAGCAAGGGGAAAGTGGTCCTGAACGATAAGGCATTGGCAGGAACGATCAGGTCTTTACTCCCATGCAGTGATTGCCGATCATTTCTCTATGAACGAATTTCCTGATCTGCGGAGGACCGTCAGGCAGGTCTATAAAGCGGAGCCCCGTGCCGGACTCCGCTTCCACTTTTTTCAGTCACGTAATCCCTCCCGGTATTACCTCGTAATCCCTGTCGGCCGTCACGTTTTCGCATTTTATCCGCATTATCAGACATTAGTCCGATGATTCCGTGTCAAGTGGTCTTTAGGGGTGACGGCTCATGGCCCGAGTCGCTCCTCCAACGCTCCGAACAGATGGATCAGGCTCCGGCATGCCCTTTTCCCAATCCGCGATCAGCAGGCTTTCGTTCTCGGAATGCGCTGCGGAGTAGGGGTCGCCGACGCCGAACAGCAGGGCAGGCACGCCGCCGAGCGCATCCGTGATCGTCTGGACAAAGGGGATGGACCCGCCGGCGCCGATGACCGCGGGCTTTCTGCCATAGCCTGCTCCAGAGCATTCAGTGCCGCTTCGAAGACCGGGCCGCTCGTGTCGGTCCTCCACCAGGGCGACGGCGTTTCCGGCTCGATCGTCACCGGCACCCCCCAGGGAGCATGCTCGCGCAGATGGCGCTTCAGCAGGTCCAGCGTCTCCTGCGGGTCCATGTCCGGAACGATCCTGATGCCGACGCGGGCCTAGGCCACGTCGTTGATGATGTTCGCAGCCTGCTTTCTGCTGCTGGCTTCGATGACGTTCACGGCGATGGACGGGCGGTGCCACATCTTTTCATAGACCGAACCTTCCCCGCCGATGATCTGCACGCCGTCCAGCAGGTTCGACTGTTTCCGGTACTGGGCTTCGCGGAACGGGAGCGCATCGAGCGCGGCTTTTTCCTCAGGGGACAGGGGCCGCACCTTTCCACGAGCCGGGGATGGCCGGCCGGCCCTGATCGTCCACGAGCGTTGCCAGCATTTTTGAGAGGGCCAGGACGGGGTCGGGCAGCGGCCCGCCCCAGGTGCCTGAATGGACGCTCGAGGCCAGGGACCGGACCTCGACGTTCACGGTCACGATGCCGCGGAGCGAAGCCGTAAGGGAAGGGACGCCGCTGTCGAAGTTCTCGCTGTCGGCGATCAGCACCACATCGGCCGAGAAAAGATCGCGGTGCTGCTCCAGCAGTTTGTCGAGGTTGGTCGATCCGATCTCCTCCTCGCCCTCGATCAGCACCTTCACATTGACCGGCAGCCGGCCGGAGTGGCCAGGTAGGACCGGATCGCAGCGGCATGCATGACCGCGCCGCCCTTGTCATCGGCAGTTCCCCGGCCGTAGAGCCTGCCGTTCCGTTCGATCGGTTCGAAGGGCGGCGTGGTCCAGAGCGCCTCGCGCCCTGTGGGCTGCACATCGTGATGGGCGTAGAGAAGAATGGTGGGCTTTCCCGGCGCTTCGGTCCATTGTCCGAAGACCGAAGGATGCCCCTGGCCGGGATCAAGGATGCGGACATCCGTGAGCCCGCTTGCCGAAAGCATGCGCGAGGTGAACTCCGCACTCTGCCTGACCGGTGCCGGATCAAAACCGGGGAAGCTGATGCTGGGAATCCGGACCAGTGCTTTCAGATCGTCGAGATAGGCCGATCGTGTTTTGTTGAAGTGCGCAAGAGCTGAGGCAAGGTCGTTGCTATTCATGCAAGGCTCCTTCGTGAGAAATGGCGTCAGACATTATAGGTAAGATAACACAGCTGCCAGATTTTATCACTTCCGGGGATGAGATTTTTTGTACTCGATCGGTCTTTCGGTCAGTCCGTTCGGGCCCCAGATGCCCGAACGGTTCTCCCACGCCGCGTATTGCGCTTTTTTCAGACGGTCCGCATGTTTACTGTTGGGCTGGATCGTGAACAGGACAGCGTATCCATCTCTGAGCATCAGTTCATTGATCAGGGTCTTGTCGTCCAGCCAGAGATAGGCGAGAAGACGGTCATACTTGTCGTACTTTGTTATGTCCATTTCCACCCTGACCATACCGCCTGATGCTTTAATAATATCGCGCAGATGCTTCTTTGCTTTCCTTCCCCAGGGTTTCTGGCCCATTTCGGGAGCGTCGATGCCGATAAGTCTGGTCCGGTAGGTTTTGCCTTCCATGCTGATGACCACTGTGTCGCCGTCGTTCACGTCGACGATCCTGGCCTCCGGCAAGTCGCGGCCTGCCCGGACCGGTGACGCAAACACGGTCAGGCAGAGCACGATCAAGGCAAGATACTGGGCATGTCCCGTGCCGATCCGGTATGGGACAAAAGTCTTTTGATCCTCCAGATCATGGATGGTTCTCCTTTGTCCCAGGAAAGTAAAGCCGGTGATCAGCAGTGCAACTATCGCATACCGGACCGATGAAAACAAGCGTAAAATGTCGGCCTTGACATCAATCAGCGGCGTGATCTATAATGTAAGTGAGCATTAACTTACATTATACAAGGACGTGAGACTGGTGCGAAAAACAGCAATAAAGATGCGGAGTGACGTGCGGCGGGAGCAGGTGGTCCAGGCCGCACTGAGGATCGTGGGAAAAAAAGGCGTGGGCGGTTTGACGACCTCGGCCATCGCGCGCGAGGTAGGCGTTTCCGAAGCCAACCTCTACCGCCATTTCAAGAACAAGGAGGAGATCCTGTTCGAGACCGGAAAGGGCATTGGAGCCGCCATAAGGAGGAATCTTGAGGTCGTTCTTGCCACTCCCGTGAGGCCGGTGCTCAAACTTAAACGGGTATTCCTCATGCATCTCGAGTTCATCGAAAAAAACGAAGGGATCCCCCGACTTGGCTTTTCCGAGGAGATGCATATCAACAATAAAAGGTTGAAAAAGGAATTTTTAAAGAACATTGAGCTGTATGCTTCAGGCCTGGAAACGCTTTTCCGTGACGCACAGCGCATCGGCTCTATTCGCCGGGATGTCGACCGCAAGGCGCTGGCGGCCATGCTTATCGGCATGGTGCAGGTCCTGGTCATGCGATGGTCCTTGAGCGGGTTCTCGTTCTCCCTCACGTCCGAGGGTGCGAAGCTCTGGAAAAACTATGAGAAGTGCATTACGCCTGTGCGAACGTGAGGGGGCAGTGAAATGAAAAAGAGATTGATTGTCGTGGGGATTCTTCTCGTAGCGGCCATTGCCGCCGCGCTGGTCTATCGCTTCGCACATTCTCCGGAACAAGACGCTCTGGTATTGTCGGGAAGCGTGGAGGTGACCGAGGTGAATGTGGGGTTCAGGCTTCCCGGAAAAGTTCAGGCGTTGTTTACCGATGAAGGGCGCTCAGTGAAAAAAGGAGATAAGCTTGCCGTGCTCGATGACGCGGAATATGGGGCTCAGCTAGCGCAGAGCAGGGCTGCGCTTCAGAATGTGACTGCGCAGCTTGATAAGGCAAAGAGAGACTATGATCGGGCGGTGAAACTCAATAAAGAGGAAGCCATTTCCCAACAACAGATGGATAACGCGAGAATTGCGTATGATATGGCGTTTGCACAGGTGCGGCAAGCGAGAGCCGCGCTCAGGAATGCCGACGTAAAGTTAAGCGATACGGTAATTTATGCCCCCATTTCGGGTATCGTGCTCAATAAGAATGTGGAAGAGGGTGAAATCGTGTCCTCGGGAATTCCTGTCATAACGATCGGAGATCTGGAAAAACCGTGGGTAAAAGTGTACGTGAAAGAGGATAAACTCGGATTCGCGAAGCTGGGACAAAAGGTCGAGGTCAAAACTGACACCTATCCGGATAAAAAGTATTCAGGTTCGGTCACGTTCATTGCTTCGGAAGCGGAATTCACGCCAAAAGCGGTGCAAACCCAGGAAGAACGGGTGAAACTTGTCTTCGGCGTAAAGGTCAGCGTCCAGAACGAGAATGATGAGTTGAAGCCAGGCATGCCGGCTGATGTGAAGATACTGCTTAAGAACAGTTCGGAGTTCTGAGTTCGGAGTTTGGAGTACAGAGGACAATACAGTACATGGAAGAAGGGATGATCAAAACAGTAAATCTCACTAAATCCTTTGGCGCTAATGTTGCTGTTGATCGTCTGAATCTCGACATACGAAAAGGCGAGCTCTACGGACTTGTGGGACCCGACGGAGCGGGGAAGACGACGACGATGAGGCTTCTCACGGCCATCATGGACACGACGTCGGGTGACGCTTCGGTTGCGGGACACTCAATTCTTTCGGAAGGCGAGTTGATCAAGGAAAAGATCGGGTATATGTCCCAGCGGTTCGGCCTGTATGAAGACCTGACCGTCATGGAGAACATCTTCTTCTATGCCGATATCTATGAAGTGCCCGGGAAAGAACGGCCTGATCGTATAGAGCGGCTGCTCGGGTTCAGCAACCTGACGCCGTTCAAAGATAGATTGGCCGGCAAGCTCTCGGGCGGGATGAAGCAGAAGCTCGGCCTCGCCTGCGCGCTGATCCACACTCCCGAGGTGCTGTTCCTGGATGAGCCCACAAACGGTGTTGACCCGGTTTCTCGCAGGGACTTCTGGAAGATCCTGTATGGTCTTCTCAAGGAGGGGGTTACGATCATGGTTTCGACGGCCTATCTTGATGAAGCGGAGCGGTGCACCAGGATCGGCTTGATGCACAAAGGGAAGATACTGATCGAGGATGTGCCGAAGAACGTCAGAAGCTCTCTTCATCAGCCAATGATAGAGATTTGGTCGGACAATGCGCGTTCCTCCATCGATCTCGTAAAAAATCTGGGAGGAGTGGCCGGTGTGAGCTTGTATGGGGACCGGCTGCATATTACGGTTGAGAAAAAAGTGCCGGCTGCCGAGATCATCGCCAACCTGAAACGCCTCGGTATCGACGTAAAAGATTACCGGGATATCCTCCCATCTTTGGAGGACGTGTTTATTGCGATGGTGGAGAAGCAGGCTCCCCTCCCTTAATCCCTCCCACAAGGGTGGGAGATTGTTATGTAGCCCCTCCCTCGATGGGAGGGGTTGGGGAGGGTGAGGAGGGTGATCTTCGAGTGAGCATATGAAGAATAACCACATCGCCGTCAAAATAGATAACCTCACCCGCACCTTCGGCGACTTCACGGCCGTTGATCACATTGACCTCACTGTCGCAAAAGGGGAGATCTTCGGATTCCTCGGACCGAACGGCGCCGGCAAGTCCACGACGATCCGCATGCTCTGCGGACTGATCTTGCCTACGTCAGGGACCGGGACTGTGGGCGGTTACGATATCATTACCCAGTCCGAAGAGATCAAGCAGAACATCGGCTACATGTCGCAGAAATTCTCTCTCTACGACGATCTGACGGTCGAGGAGAATATCAACTTCTATAGCGGCATCTACAGTGTCTCCGAACTAAAGAAAACGGAACGCAAGGAATGGGTCCTGGAAATGGCGGGACTTCAGGACAAGAGGAGTACGCACCACGCGGACCTTGCCGGGCGGTTTCAAACAGCGGCTTGCCCTGGGCTGCGCCATTCTGCATGAGCCGTCGATACTGTTCCTTGATGAGCCCACCTCCGGCGTGGACCCGATATCACGCAGGAACTTCTGGAATCTGATCCATGAGATGGCAAAAGGCGGGACCACGGTGTTTGTCACGACCCATTATATGGATGAGGCCGACTATTGCGACCGGCTTGCTCTTATTTACCGGGGCAAGATCATTGCTGCAGGGACGCCGAATCAGCTGCGCAAGGAGTTCATGTCGCGCGACGTTCTCGAAATTGAAGCGGAACCGCTCGTCTCAGCCATGGAAGCTCTTGATCGAACAGGGGATCGAGACCGCGATATTCGGCAGCGTGCTCCATGCTACGGTGGAGAACGCGAAAAACGCCATACCACGGATCTGGAAGATCCTGGACGAATCTTCTGTCTCGGTAAACAGAATCGAAAAATCGTTCCTTCCTTGGAAGATGTGTTCGTGACGCTGATTGAAAAGGCGTAGAAAGCACCAGTGTTTAAAACGTCTTGAATATTGGTGCTTGTTTGAACTTTGGTGCTTGGAAATTGGAATTTATTTGTTATTTGGTGCTTGAGATTTGGAGATTGATGCTATGAAACTTCTCCGCATCAAAGCCATTGCGAAAAAAGAGATGCTCCAGATCCGGCGCGATCCGTTGAGCCTTGCCATGGCGTTTCTGATGCCGGCGCTTCTTCTGATCATCTTCGGATACGCCATCACGCTCGACGTGAATAATATCACGACGATCGTGTACGACCAGGACCGGAGCAGCATGAGCCGGGAACTTCATCGCTGAACTTACCGCTTCCGGGTATTTTACGGTCGTGCGGCGCGCCGAGACAGCAGCAGGAGATCGACAGCTATCTCGATAAAGGCAAGGCGCGCGTCGCACTGATCCATTCCCGCTGATTTTTCCCGGGACATGCACGCCGGACGCACGGCGCAGCTGCAGATCATCGTGGACGGGAGCGACTCGAATACCGCGACCATCGCGCTCGGGTATCTTACCGCGCTTACGGAGCTCTATTCCCTGAAGTTGAGCGGAGACAAGGCCGCGCCAGGCATCGATACCCGGATCCGGGTCTGGTACAATCCGGAACTCAAGTCCCGGAACTTCATCATCCCCGGCCTCATCGCGGTGATCATGATGGTGATCGCGGCGCTTCTCACGTCGCTCTACAGTCGCGCGGGAGTGGGAGCGGGGGACCATGGAACAGCTTATCGCCACGCCCGTGAAACCTCCGGAGCTTGTCCTCGGAAAGCTGATCCCGTATTTTCTGATCGGTTACTTGGATATGGCGATCACCGTGGTCATGGCGATGTTCCTGTTTGAGGTGCCGCTCCGGGGGAATGTGGCCCTTCTTGCCGTGATCTCGGCGGTGTTCCTCTTCGGCGGGCTGGGCCTCGGGATCCTCATCTCCATCGTGACAAAATCCCAGCTCGTTGCGAGCCAGATCTCGATGGTGGCGACCTTTCTCCCGGCGTTCCTGCTCTCGGGCTTCATGTTCGCCATCTCGAACATGCCGCCGGTCGCTCCAGATGGTCACGCAGATCGTCCCGGCGCGATATTTTGTCGCCATGCTCAAGGGCTTCTTCCTGAAGGGCAGCCCTTTACGGATCCTGTTGCCGACGCGGTATTTCTGCTGGTCTTCGGAATCATTACCTTCGTTGCGCAAACAGGAAGTTTAAAAAGAAAATAGGATAGCAGGGAAGACAGGAGCGTTCGGAGTTAGGAGTTGGGAGTCTAGGAAAGCGATGCGAAAAAGTATTGAACGCATCAAACAGATGGTGCTCAAGGAATTCATCCAGATCTTCCGCGACAAGCGGATGAAGGCGATCGTTTTCGTCGTCCCGCTGATGCAGACGCTGGTGTTCGGCTATGCGGTCACCATGGACGTGAACAATTCCCGACCGCGGTGTACGATCTTGACCGGTCCTACTGAGAGCCGGGAACTCGTCCGGCGGTTTTCCGCTTCCGGATACTTCGATGTTCAATATCAGCGCTGATTCCACCTCCCGAGCTCCAGGAGCTGCTCGACCGGTCGACCATCACCCTGGCGCTCCAGATCAACCGGGGATTCTCCGCAGACCTGAAGAAGCACAAGCCCGACGGCCATCCAGGTCCTCGTGGACGGAACCGACTCGAACACCGGCATCGTCGCCCTGGATTACGCGAACCGGATCATCCAGAAATACGGACGGGATCTGTCCGGCGCAATCATTCCGCCAGCGGCTCGATCGTGCGATCCAGCGCGCATGGTACAATCCCGGAGCTCAAGAGCAAGAACTACAACGTGCCCGGTGTCATCGCCATGGTGATCATGCTCACTTCGCTCCTGCTCACCTCCATGGCCATCGTGCGGGAGCGGGAGATCGGGACCATGGAGCAGCTCATGGTCACGCCGCTCAGGCCCGCTGAACTGATCCTGGGCAAGACGATCCCTTTTGCCATGATCGCGTTTTTCGATATGGTCCTGGTCACCGTCTTCGGCGTCCTTGACCTTTCGATATCCCGATCAACGGATCGCTCCTGCTCCTCCTGCTTTCGCACCGCTATCTACCTCCTGTCCGTCCTCGGGATCGGCCTTTTCATCTCCACCGTCGCAAAAACGCTGCAACAGGCCATGATGGCCACATTTCTCTTTTACATGCCCGCGGTGCTGCTGTCGGGTTTCATGTTCCCCATCGAAAACATGCCAGCAGTGTTCCAGTATGTAACCTACGCGAACCCGCTCAGGTATTTTCTGGTCATCATTCGGGGGATCTTCCTGAAAGGGAACGGCATCAGCATCCTCTGGCCGCAGATGGCGGGGCTCCTGGTGATCGGCATTGTCGTGATCACGTTCAGTTCGCTTCGGTTCCGGAAACGGTTGGGATAATATATAAACTTTAAAAAAACATTTGGACACGGAAGGAGCGGATTAACAACGGATAAAAGCGGATAAATCATAAACAACGCACTCATCTATTGGGTGAAACCTGTATCAGGAAAAAATCTGTCGTTATCCGACTTTTATCAATTTAATCAGTGCCAAAAGATGTTTTTAAGATAAAACTATACCCGATGAACATCCTTTAGCTGTGTTATAGTTTAGACATTCGCACCGTATCTGATTTTTTGATAGAGTGAATAAATCATACACACAAAGTTGCCAAGTAAGACTAAGGAGGAGCGGAATGACAAAGAAAAGGGCTTTCTGGATTTTTTTCATCGGAACGGTATCCTCGGCAGTTATGTTCCTGTGGCTGACGTGGGACACCCATCGCCAGATCGAGACTCTGTCCCATGTGGACAAACTGTCCGACAAAGTCGTCGAGGGGAAAAGAACGTTCGAAAAGTATAACTGCAATGACTGCCACACCATACTGGGATTCGGCGCGTATTATGCGCCGGATCTCACCAAGGTCGTCCAGCGCATCGGCGAGGACGGCATCAGGTTTCGCGTGAAAAGTCCGGAGACGGCATTCGCCAGTTCCTGGAGAAAGATGCCGAACCTGAAAATTACCGATGCAGAGATCGACAATCTCATTGCGTTCTTCACCTGGGTCGGGAACATCGAGAATGGAGACTGGCCTCCGCAAGACAGCAAAAAGCGCCTCTCCCGCGGCGAAGAGCGGATGGTAGCGGGCGTGGGAGTGTCGCCGGGCGCCGCGGTTTTTCAATCTCGGGGATGCATGAACTGTCATGCCTTGCACGGTACCGGGGGGACCTCGGGTCCGGCACTGGATACGATCGGCCGGAAGCTGAACCTCGAGCAGATAGAACACTATATCCGGGACCCCAAGGCAGTAAACCCCAAAGCCATGATGCCGGCCCAGACGACACTCTCCGAAAAAGAATTGGAAGAGGTCGCAGGGTTCCTGGCGAACTTAAAATAGGAGGATATGATGGAATACCGCTCACAGAAAATAGCTTACTGGTATTTTGCCATTGCCCTGCTCCTGTTCACACTCCAGGTCGTCATGGGACTCTGGCTTGCATACAGCTACAGCTTTACCGTTCCGCAGTGGATCGTGGATAATTTTTCCTTTGCCACCTCGCGCGCCATGCATACAAACCTTCTTGTGCTCTGGATGCTGCTCGGATTCATGGGAGGAACGTATTACATTGTGCCCGAAGAGACGAAGACAGAGATCTATTCATCCAAGCTCGCCTGGTTCCAACTGGTCGCCCTGGTCGCTACGGGAGTCGTTGCTCTCGTGGGTTTTGTATTCGGCTGGACACAGGGTCGCCCGCTCCTGGAAATACCCACGTCCCTCGATCTTGTCGTTGTTGTGGGCGCACTGGTATTCCTTTTCAATGTCGGGATGACCATGTACCTGGCGAAACGCTGGACCGTGATTCAGGGCACCCTCCTCGGCGGGCTGCTCTTTCTGGCGCTCCTGTACCTCTTCGGAATTCCGTTCTACCGGAACGAGGTCATTGACTGGTACTACTGGTGGTGGGTCATCCATCTCTGGGTGGAAGGCGCCTGGGAGCTCGTCACCGCGGCCATTTTCGCGTTTGTGCTGATGAAACTGACGGGTGTTGACCGGCAGGTTGTCGAGAAGTGGTTGTACGTCGAGATCGGTCTTTTTCTTTTTACCGGAATTGTCGGGACGGGCCATCATTACTACTGGATCGGCGCGCCCAAGTACTGGCTCTGGTTCGGAGGGATATTTTCGGCCCTCGAACCGCTTCCGATCCTTCTGATGCTCATCGACACCATGAACCACGTCAAGAAACGTGAAACGAAGATCGTCAATCCGCTCACCTGGACCATTGCGATCGGCTGTGCGGTGATGCACATGATCGGCGCAGGGATATGGGGCTTTATGCACACGCTGCCGCAGATCAACTACTATACTCACGGCTCGCAGGTCACGGTATCGCACGGACATCTGGCGTTCTTCGGGGCCTACGCGCTCCTGAATATCATGGTCTTCTATTACGCCATGCCGAAAATCAGGGGAATCGAGGTTTACGATGATTCGCGCGGAAAAGTGGCGTTCTGGACCATGTCCACGTCGATGATGCTCATGGGGATTTCCTTCGGCATCGCCGGTGTGGTGCAGTCCTATATCGAGCGCGTGCTCGGCATGGGTTACATGGTCGCGCAATCCTACATGCGGCTCTGGCTGGGCGTTACATTCTTCCTGGGGATCTGCTTCTTTATCGGTGTGCTGATCATGGTCACCGACCTGCTGACCCTCCGGCCGGCCAGGAAAACAGCGGGATAAGGAGTTCTTATGGCGAAACAACCAGTTGTGGATCAGGACCTGTGCATCGGCTGCGGACACTGTGTGGAGGTTTGTCCGCTGGTGTTTGAGCTGATCGATGATAAATCGAACGTCGTCGGCCCTGACAAATGCGGAAACTGTAACTGCCAGGAGGCGATCGACACCTGCCCGGTGCAGGCGATCAGTTGGAAAGGGTGAGCTTTCCCGTTGGTCGTGGCAAGAGGGATACACGAGCGCTTTATGCATGCTAAAACAACAAAAATTAATGCCGATAAAAATGTCGAGGCGGGTCGGGAGTTTGTCGAAGCCTATGTGATTTTTACTCACTATGTGGAACGGCTGCACGACGATGCTTCGGCCGGAGGCGCTCACCACGGTATGAAGAAAGAGAAGAAGGCTGAGGTTATGGAAGGCCATCAACATTGATCGGTGTGCAATGCAGATCTTGTTTAATGCTGCATGATCAACTGTCACCTGTCGTGATTGGTTCCGTCCGGGAGTGCCGAAATGGCCCACTCCCATTTTTTTGTCGTTTCGGATCGACAGGATTGCGCCCAGAGCGTGATCACCCCAATATATTTTCTTGCCATTTATAATTTCCTGTAGTAACTTCATACAGGTTCGCTGAATATTGTTTTTGCCGGTTATTGAACCCTGAACGGACGCTGCCATGTGTGACCTCTGTACAAAACACGGTGAAGGAAAGATCTGGTACAAGAATGCCAGGAACTACGCTCAGGACCTCCTGTCCGACCTTGAACGGCGCCGGTATATAGAGAATTTCCTGTCCTCGGCATTCAGTGAAGGGTTCCAGACGCTGGGGCGGCTTGAGGCCATTTACCGGAAAAAAGGCAAGCTGCCCGAAGCGGTAAAAACCGCCATGGTCACGAAGGCAAAAGCCGAACATTATGGCCAGGTCCTGCCGATCGAAGAGATCAGCGAGGTGGTGCGCCAGGCCAAAACCGTGGTGCGCATGCCCTGCGCCTGCCGGTGGAACATCGAGAAAAAGGAAGAGCGCTGCTGTTACGCGGTCAGCTATGGTCCCGAGGCCTGGTACCAGGGCATCGACATGGGTTATTTCGGCAAGGCTTCCGATGAGGGTCTGGAATCCCTCTCTCCTGATGCGGCCATCGAGCAGATGACTGCCATGGAAGCAGGGGGCTCGATCCATACGATCTGGACCATGATGACGCCCTTCATCGGCGCGATCTGCAACTGCTCTCCCGACGACTGTCTTGCCATGAGGACGCTGTCCCGCACCAGCGTGGAGACCATGGAGCGGGCCGAGTTCGTGGCGAGGGTGGATGAAACGCTTTGTACCGGCTGCGGGCTCTGCGCTGATCGATGCCATTTTCTGGCGATCACCAGCCACCGTCAGAGCGGTGACTCCCATGCGCACGTTGATCTGCATAAATGCTTTGGTTGTGGGTTATGCCGCGGCGTGTGCGGTACCGGGGCGATCTCGCTGGTGTTGCGGCAGGGTAGCGTTTGAAAGTATGCAGAAAGGTCCCTGGCAAGACGGAACATGACGACGATGTATGCTTGTATATGGTGTTCACCAGATATCGGTACAAATAAAGGCAGGGACAAAACCGATCTGTGTGGCTGCTGTTCGGAGCATTTCTCCCTTCCGCCGGGCGGGCCGATCCAAAAGCACCTGGACAGTTTATCATTTCCGGTCCTCGGTGTCGAACTGTATGCCGGAAAACATATGATTACCCGGGTCGTGAACAGGAGCGCCTGTACCTGGTTGAACAAAGAGCCGGCGGAGATTATCCAGCATCTTACGGGCAATGTCATTGAGTGCGTCCATGCCCGCCTTCCTGAGGGATGCGGTGGGGCCTTGCCCTGCGAAAGCTGCGGGATTTTGCGTTCAGTCGCCGGAACTGTAAAAACCGGAGGACCGCTGATCGCGGTCCCGGCGATGCTGCAACAGGAATATGCCGGACAGGTCCTTGTCCTGACGCTCAGGTTAACGACCATGAAGGCAGGCGGTCTGGTTCTCTTGCGGCTGGACGCGCAGTGATCCATGAACTCAGCTCTGTTCGAGGTACTATCCTATGGCCATGACCCTTAATGAATATTTCCAGAATGTCAGCGGCACCGGCATCCTGTCAACGGCTGACAGCGCGGGCGCGGTCAATGCAGCGGTCTATTCCAAACCGCATGTGCTCGACGACAGGACCGTGGCTTTCGTCATGCGGCAGCGCCTGACGCACCACAACCTGCAGTCGAACCCCTTTGCCGCCTATCTTTTTCTTGAGAACGCCCCGGGGCACCAGGGGCTGCGGCTTCATTTAAAAAAGCTGAGGGAAGAGACCGATCCCGCGGCCATCGATCCGTTCCGCATGCGGCGTTTGTCCCCTGAAGAGGAACAAAAAAGGGGGCCCACCTACCTGGTCATGTTCACGGTCACCAAGGTACTGCCGCTGAGCGGGAGTGGAGAAGCGAAGGCCGGATTGTGACTGCAGAGCGATCGTTGACCCTTGGTACATGCCGCCGCGTGGCTTCACAACGACATGCGAATGACGAGAGCGCAGGCGTGACCACCTGTTGAGAACTCTTTTATGAAAAAAAGTCCCCCTCGAGCTGTTAATCACGGAATCTTTCCCGATCCCCCCAGTTCAGACGCGGCAAAGGAAGGCATGATCATTGCCCACCATGGCGTGGCTGTTGAGGTCCTGTCGCTTGACGGTACGCGCAGCATGGTGCGCGTCAAACGGCGCTCCGGTCATGTGGTCGGCGACCGCGTGGAGGTCATTGGCGAGGTCCTGCGCCGACTGGACAGGAGAACAGAGCTGCGCCGCAGGGACGCACGAGGCGGCATCCATCTGGTCGGCGCTAATCTTGACGTTCTCGGGGTGGTCGTTGCCCACCTGCCCAAACCTCCTCCCGGGTTCATCGACCGGGCCATTGTTGCGGCACGAGTGGAAGATCTCCAGCCGTTTCTGGTCATCAATAAATGCGATCTTGAGGATTCAGCGGGATTTGTCCTTGCGCTGCAAAAAGCCTATGACGCCACCATCCCGGTTTTCCCGCTCAGCGCCTCCGCCATGACGGGCCTCGGTCCGCTGAGGGATTTTCTGGGCAAGGGACACCGGGGGGCGTTTGTGGGCACGACCGGCGTGGGCAAGAGCTCGCTGCTGAACGCGCTCTGTCCTGACATTGATCTCAAGGTAGGGCAGGTCAATGAAGAAAGCGGAAGAGGCCGCCATACAACCACCGTTTCAACGCTTCATACCTTGTCAACGGGCGGAGAGCTGATCGATACACCCGGTTTTCAGGATTTCGGGCTGGTGGATATCTCAGCGCAGGACCTTGCCATGCATTTCCCGGGGTTCGAAAAGGCAGGCTACGGCACCTGCCGTTTCCGGGACTGCCGGCATCGAACTGAGCCTGGCTGCGCTGTTCTGGACCTGGTGAACAAGAACGAGATCGCCCGGGAACGGTACACTGCCTACCTGGAGGTCCTGGACGAGGTCGAGGCAGATGAGGCCCGGATGCGGCGCAATGAATGGAAAAAATAAGCGCTCGCTGGTCCTGGCTTTGCTCCGTATGCGGAAAAGGGTGTACGGGAGGTTACGGCAGGAAGGAGAAACAAAAAAGCAGGCCCTGTATGAACAGGACCTGCTTGGATGGACCAGGTTTAGACCTTTACAACGTTGGCTGCCTTGGGGCCTTTGGGCGAGTCGACAACGTCGAACGTGACGTTCTGACCTTCGGCCAGGGATTTGAATCCGCTGTCCTGAATGTCGCCAAAATGTACGAATACATCGCCGCCATTTTCACGTGTAATGAAACCAAAACCCTTGGAATCGTTGAACCACTTTACTGTACCATTTTCCATGATGAGCTACCTCCTTCTTGTAAATTGAAGCTGACGGAAAAGGCCAAAAAAAAGCCGCAAAGCCAATGTCTTTGCGGTTACCCTACAAGTACATCCGGAACTTCTGAAGGACATAATGCCATTTCAGGAGCGGGAAGTCAAGGATTATTATTTCAATCTGTTTGAAGCTCTTTTAGGTCTCCGAAGGGCTTCCTCATTGCGCGGACTACCCTTAAAATACCCTGCTATGCAGCTCCAAAAACCTTGCAATTGGACTTTACTTATTATATCCTTTGCCGAAAATCAGGTTAAGTATCCGCTGTACCATGATATGGACAGGATCTTCTGACTCTAACGTTTGGAGGTAGGTATGCAAATTACGTGCTGGGGAGCAAGGGGTTCGATACCCATTTCCGGGAAAGAGTATCTGAACCATGGCGGCGACACCACCTGCATCGAGATCCGGACCAAGGACGACGAGGTCATTATCATCGATGCTGGCACGGGCATGAGAAAGCTCGGGAACACGCTTCTTGCTTCGAATAAGCGAACGATGCACCTTCTTTTTACCCATGCCCATTGGGACCACCTCATGGGCTTTCCTTTTTTTAAACCCATCTATATGAAGGGGACCAGGATCGCCATGTATGGATGTCCCTATGCGCAGGATTCCGTCAAGGAGGTCCTTTCCCGGTCCATGACCGCACCCTACTTCCCCGTGGAGTTCGGACAGTTGCAGGCCGAGATAACTTCACAGGGTGTGTGCGAACAGGCCTTTGATATCGGCTCCATCCGTGTCACTCCTATCCAATTGAACCACCCGAACCAGGGCATGGGATACCGGTTTACCGAGGACGGCAAGAGTTTTGTTTTTCTCACAGATAATGAACTGACGCACCGTCATGCCGGGGGGGAAGACTACGAGGAGTATGTCAGTTTTTCTGCCGGCGCCGACCTGTTGATCCATGATTCTGAATATACTGAAAAGCAGTATGCCATGACGAAAGGGTGGGGGCATTCTGTGTACACCGATGCGCTTCGCCTTGCCATGGACGCACAGGTCGGACAGTTCGGTTTGTTCCATCACAACCAGGAACGGACGGATGACGAACTGGACCGGATGGTGGAGGATTGCGGCAATCGGGTCAAAGACAGCAACAAAACTATCTCCTGCTTTGCTGCCCAGGCAGGGATGGTCATTAACCTGTAAAAATTGAAGCGGTTCTCGTAAGGAGCGCAGATATGGCGGATCATATAGACGGGAGCGATTCCGGCGCAGCAAGCCGCAGCACGAGCTACGTGCTTGTGGTTGACAGCAATCCCCATGACCTCGTTTCCCTGTCCAGGGTCCTTCAGCGGTTCGACTACCATGTTTGCACGGCCGCTACTGCTGAGGAGGCGCTTGAAATGGTGAAAGTGGCGGTGCCCTATCTGGTGATCACCGACATGTCGCTGTCGGGAATGAATGGGTTCGAACTGATCCAGTACTTGAAACAGGAACCGGCCGCAGCCGGGGTCCCGGTCATTGTGAAAACCGGTCAGCTGACGCCGGAGCTGGACCAGATGTGCCGCCAGGCCGGCGCCGAAGCCTGCGTTCAGCGGCCGGTCCAGATCGAGGAGCTTTATCGCAAGGTGCAGGCAGCCATCGAACCAAAACCGAGGTCCCACATCAGGATCAGCACGCTGCTGCCGGTATTTGTTAACAAGCGGCCACTCGACCTTGGCGAAGGCGAGTGTGCGTCCATGTTGTCCGCCCATGGCATGTATATCAGGACGCAAAACCCTTATCCCGTGAAGATGAATGTACTGATCAAAATCACGCTGCCCAGCAAGACCGTGTCTGCCGAGGCAAGGGTGGTGTACAGCCATACTTTCGGCCAGGGGCCTCATGGCAGTCCAGGTATGGGGTTGTATTTTGTCGAAATAACACCCGAGGACCAGGACGTCATCCGGAAATATGTTAACGCGCAGGTCGTAAAAGGCATCGATCCCGGGTGGACATGATGCGCAGAGAAGGTATTTCCTGATCTCTGCAAACGAAAGGTTCTCAAGAACTGAAAAATCGAATACTCCCATCCCTGCCGGCTGCCTCAAGTGTCGTCACTCCCAGCAAAAAAAATCCCTCCAGCATCCTGTCCTGTTATGCGGTTTGACTTTGACTTTGCGAGGAACCTCTGATAGGATGCGGCGCCTGCCTGTGAACAATATCTATTGGGTTGACAGACTGAAGGCTGAAGTCGGTGAAGAAGAGAACCACGGGCATCATAAAAAATCAGGACACGTGAATTGGAAAACTAAGGTTATAGTCTTCGGCCTCAACACTGAATCGTTCCCACTGTTTATGAATATTTCCTCGGGGCAATACAAGGAGTGTGATCATGGTACAACAGCGCATCGTATTTACACGGTTCCAGAGCGACGGCGGGGAGATGTTCAACGATATCTACTCCATCGATCCCGACGGGAAGCATGAGGTCCGGCTCACCACCAATCCGGGACCCAACGGGGTATATGCGGACAATGCCGCGCCCCGGTACAACAAGGACAGGACGATGATCGCATTCGTCAGCACGAGGAACAATGAACACAAACGGTATAATATATTTTTCATGGACCTCGCCACGCGAAAAACGGCGCAGATCACTTCCGGAAATCTAGATATCTCCAGTGTCGACTGGTCGCCTGATGACAGCCGCCTGGTCTTTTCCTGCAGGGACAACAAGGGGCTTCAGCAGATACACCTGGTCAATCTGGACGGCAGTGGCCTGACGAAGCTGACGGAGGGGCCGGAGGAGAACATGAACCCGCTCTGGTCCCCGCGGGGAGATCTGATCGTGTTCATGCAATTCATGCGCGACAAGAATACGTCGCATATCTTTACCATGGATACGCAAGGCAACAATCGTGTGCAGCTTACCTCCGATGAAACGGCCCACAGCAATCCATCCTGGTCTCCTGACGGTACCTGGATCGTTTATCGATGTGATCTGGATACGCCGCACCTCCGTAAGATCAATGTCGAAACGCAGGAGGTCGTGTTGTTCGATGCTCCTCGATCAGGCGCTGATTCATCTCCGGTCTGGTCCGGCAAGGAGATCGCGTTTTCGAGCAACTGCGACTGGGAAAAAGCCGAGTCCATATTCAACCTGTATAAAATGACCGATGCCGGAGGGAACATCCAGCGGATAACGACCAACCAGACCTTTGAATATTGCGGTGACTGGTAGGGGAGGCTGCTTCGGAACAAGCGGCATTCAAACCTGGAAGTCAGCTGCAAATTAAAGCCGTACGCAGCCGTTAGCGAGAATTTCTTACCTTCACTTTTCCATATTTTTCACTGGCTCAAGTGATTCTCTTCAAATGATTATTCAATATCGTCCACGACAATGCCACTTTACCAGCATTTTATAAAACTCGTGTTTTAAAAACCATTACCCTTAAATTACCCCATAAAAGTTCTTGAAAACATCAAAAATATGCTGTATTCTATTAACTACAAAAAGTAGTTAAGTCAAAAAAAAATAGAAATTGCGCGGATGGCGAAACTCGACCACTTGGGTGAACGGGGGCATTATGTGCAATGAGCAGAAAGTACTGGTTGTGGATGACAACGCAGAGCTCAGAAACATGCTTCGGTATGGGCTGGATTCTTACGGCTTCGAGGTGACTTTTTGTGAGAGCGGTACCGAAGCCTTTAAAAAAGTGATGCATGACGAATTCGATTATGTCATCACAGACTTTCAGATGCCGCAGATGAACGGCATAGAGCTTACGAAGAAGCTTCGTAAACATTCATCCCGGATCGTTATCATCGGGATGAGCGGAGAAGATCTTGGCATGGACTTTCTGAGCGCCGGCGCAAATGATTTTCTTCGGAAGCCCTTTGTACCTTACCGGCTCGCCATGATGATCGATGGCGGGGATATCCTCGCCTGAAATTTGATGTTAAGCGCCCGGCATCTCGCGATCAGTTTCTCCTTATCTGCTCTTCCTTCCTCCCTGAACCAGCCCCGTTGCTGGACAATGATGTCCGGTTTCTGATACAATGCAATCAGCATACTGCCTGGCCTGTCCTGACTGTCATGCGAATACTTTAACAGGAGGGAGTTCTTATGGACTCTGCTGCCGATCTGGCAAAGAGACACGGTCTGGAAAAGTATCTGGACAGGCCTGCCGAACTGAACGATGTGATCTTCAATCTTATGCTGCTGCAGGAAACCATCCAAATAGAGCAGGCACAACGGCTCAACGTCCGTGGTACCGATACCGAGACCATCACGAGCAAACGATCGGTGCACGGCAAGTTCATTGCCGGCTGTACCGGTGATAAGCAGTACTGCTATGCCGTGGAAACCGCACTCCGCGCTTCTACCGCCATCGTCGCTGTGTTCCAGCGCGGTCTTTTTATCAGCATGCTGAAACGGATGGGAATTCCCGAGGACCGGATAGCCCAGTATTCCGACAGCGTCATCATTTCTGACGACACTCATTGCAGCGACATGGATTGAACTGGCTTATGACTGGAACTCAGCGCCGGCCCCGATCATGCTCCCGATCCCGATGCTCGCGACCACCGCCGCCGCTTCCATCATGGTGACCGTCGCCTACGGGAACAAAAACGGGGAAACAGCTGCTTAGTACGGTCAGGAGTAACGCGAAAGAGATCAAACGAATGTGCTTTATCATGGTTTTTCCTCTCTTTATGCCAATGGTTACTGCATGAATACCAGTTTTGTTTATCGCCATTGGGCAGCACCTGACCTTCTGCCCCTCCTTCCAACGGGACAGAATATCCACTTTATTTTATTATATCACGGTGAGCAGCGCAGCCCCCGACAGGTGAAAAAATCCTGTCCTTGACAAGTAACGCGGTCCGCTTTATGATGACGTCAACCTTCGAGGAGGTGCGGGTGGCTCAGTATTTTAAAATAGTCTTCGCGTATAAATTTTCCGATGGACCGGTCATGAAAATTGATCTGCTCCTGGATGAGAGGACGCTGGCATTGATACCAGAAGAACGCCCCGGTCTGCCGGATTGGGCCCTCCTTGGTTATCACCGGTGCGCGATCTGTCCGCTCGATGAGCGTAAACATCAGTATTGTCCCGTTGCAGCAAACTTCTCCGGCATCTCTGAAAAGTTCACGACCTTTACCTCTCACGATCGGGTAAGCGTAGTGGTCCTCGTTGAAGAACGCACCTATCAGAAGGACACGACGGTTCAGATGGGGCTCAGCCCGCTCCTGGGTATCATTATGGCAACGAGCGGATGCCCGATTATGGACCAACTCAGACCCATGGTGCGGTTCCATCTGCCCTTCGCGAGCCTGGATGAAACAATCTTCCGCATGGTCTCCATGCATCTGGTGGCACAGTACCTCCGGAAGGAAGAGGGCAAGAGCGCTGACTGGTCCCTGAAAGGATTAACGCGGATCTACGAGCAGGTTGCAGCGGTGAACCGCGATTTTGCCGACCGGCTGCTCGGCGCGGCCAGGAATGACGTGAACGTAAATGCCCTCGTGAACCTGGATGCATTCGCACTCATGGTGCCGCTGGCCGCGGACCGGATGCTCAAAAAGATATCCCCTTCCTTTTCCGCGCTTTTGGACCGTCCCTGACGCGGAACTGCGTCAGCGAGGCAATCGCCGGCGAATCGGTGCATCGGAATAACGGTCCGCACTTTCTTCTTTATCTTGTTGTTTCTCCTGTGTTACAATTATAAACAGAGGTAGGGCCGGTGAGATCATTTAAGGAGATCAAACACGATTACCGGTTCACGGCGGATGACGAGCGGCGTCTTGCAGAGCTGCGTCCGTTCATGGAAGAGCATGCCGAGGAGGTCATGAGCACGCTCAATCTCTGGATCATGGGAACCAAAGGGGCGGCGCAATTCTTCACCGACGAGACCAGAAAAAAACATGTTTTTGATGCCCAGCGAGTATGGTTCCTGGAGCTCTTTTCCGGCACCTACGACAACCGCTACTATGAAAAGCTCATCCACATCGGGGCCACCCACGTGCGGCATGCTGTTGATGCCCATTACATGAATCGGGCTGTCAACCTCGTCAGGAACGCCTGTACGGGTCTTCTGCAGAACCGGGAAGAGGACCGGGCCGAAGCGACGAACAAGATCGTTTCGCTCGGCAAGATACTTGGACATCAGCCTTGATGTCATAACCACCTCCTATATCGAGGAGGAGATCAGGGCCTATTCGCCGGTCTATAAGGTAAAGAGCGCGCTGATCAATTTCTCCGAACGGTTCTCGCAGACCACCAACCTGGTGCTGGTGCTCGCGCTCATCGGTCTTACGCTCGGCGTTGTCTGGCTCTTTGTCCAGGATGTGATGCATCTCCTGTCCGGCGATGTGGAAGGCGGCATTATTTCGGCACTGGGCTCCATGCTGCTGCTGTGGCTCATGATCGAGCTGATGAACACCGAGATCTCCCACCTCAAGGGCGGGAAGTTCCATATCAGCGTGTTCGTGGGCGTGGCGCTGGTGACCATGATCCGGGAGACCATGATCGCGACGCTGAAGCATGAAAATCCGGAATCGATCTATTACCTCATCGCCGCCATCCTGGTCATCGGTTTCGTCTACTGGATCGTGACCAGGGCCGAGGACAGGCCCCGGTGACCGGATCGCGATGCAGGATCTATGCGAGACCTGATCTGATATTACATTTATCATTGCCTGCAGAGCAGACAATTTTATAACTTTCCGACAGCTGGTGGATATGCATATATCACAGCGATGCGGATGCAGGGAGGGTAATCAGATGGACAGATGATCTGAAGCAGTGCGGCATTTCCGAAGAGGATATCAGGGCGGGGCTCACCGACCTCAAGGGTTTTGTTGACATTACCGAAGAAGACCTGATGAAAATCTATTCCTCGGCGCTGCGGCATGCGAGGAACCGGTCACAGTCAGGTATGACCGTTGCCGATCTCATGACCAAGGACGTGGTCACGGTGAAGAAGGATACGCCGCTGGAAGAAGCGGCACGGCGCCTCACGGGCCTCAGGATCAGCGGCATGCCGGTTGTGGATGATCAGGACAAGGTCATCGGCGTGATCGGCGAACTGGATATCATGTCTGTGCTGAGCGGAAAAAAAGCACGGGGCCTCAAGGACCTGCTCCGCCGCATCATGGGCGAGCCGTCGCCGGTGCGGAAGGAAGGCGACCAGGTGGGGCATGTCATGAGCACTCCCGCGATCACCATCAAAAGATCGTTTGACGTGCGGGATGCGGCGCGGGTCCTGGATTCTCACCGGATCAAGCGGCTGCCGGTCGTGGATGACGACGGAAAGCTGATCGGCGTCATCTCCCGTGCCGACATCGTACGGGCCATGGGAAAGACCATGGAAGAAAGAACGGCGTTGTCGATGCAGAAACGTTAGGATGAAAGCTGGTCCGGCCATGACAATTTCTGAATATCTGCTGAAGATGAAAGGCAGCACCAAAAGCCCTCCGGGAGTGGGGCTCGGCGAACTGGCCTGGTCGTGGCTCGGGTCGGTGCTCGGCATCGGTCTTTGCGGTTATTTATCGTCCCGCTATTTCGAACCGAGAGACCTGTCCCTGATCATCGGTTCTTTCGGCGCTTCGGCGGTACTTGTCTACGGCGCGATCAAAAGCCCCCTGGCCCAGCCGAGAAATCTTGTGGGCGGGCATATCCTCTCCGCCGTAATCGGCGTGGCCTGCTTTCAGTTATTCGGCAATACGATCTGGATCGCTTCCGCACTTGCTGTGTCCCTTGCCATCGTGGCCATGCTTGCCACCAAGACGCTTCACCCGCCGGGAGGCGCGACAGCGCTTATCGCGGTCATCGGCGGCGCCAAGGTCCACAGCCTCGGTTTTTTCTATGCGCTGGTCCCCGCAGGTGCAGGCGCGGTCATTCTGCTGTTCGTCGCCCTCCTCGTGAATAACCTTTCCCGGAATAGAAAATATCCCGAATTCTGGTTATAGAAACCACCGCTTATCCCGCACGTTTCCCTTCCAGCCGCTAAACTTGAAAAAGCTTTTGGACACGGAAGAGGCGGATGAACATCTGCTTTGAACCTCCCATCAAAAAAATCCGCCGTTATCCGGTTCTTATCCGATTTTATCCGTGTCCAAATGCTTTTAAAGTACTACCCTCTGCCGCAAAGAAACACTCGAATATATCATTTGTTCTGATCGCTCTCCCTATCTTTATCCTCCCCCTCATCGTCCTCCAGCATCCGGTACTTCGGCCCTTCGATGTCATCATACTGACCGCTCTTGACCGCCCAGAGGAAGAACATCCATCCGGCGAATCCCGCCCCCAGGGTCAAAAAGATCAAGAGAAGCATGCTCCACATCATGATGACAACCTCGCGCGCATGGAGTTGCCAACAACCGAGAGTGAACTGAACGCCATGGCTGCCGCGGCCATGACCGGATGCATAACGACCAAGGATGGCCAGGGGGATCACGACAAGGTTGTAAAAGAAGGCCCAGAAGATATTCTGCTTTATGATCGTGAAGGTCTTTTTCGAGAGCGCTATGGCGTCCGCGACCAGCCTGAGGTCGGGGCGCAGAATGACCATGTCCGCGCTTTCAAGCGCGATATCCGTGGCCCGGCCCATGGCAACACCGACCGTGGCCTGCACCAGCGCAGGCGCGTCATTAATGCCGTCTCCCGCCATCAGCACGTGCCTGCCTTCCTGTTCCATCTGCTTAATTTCGGCTGCTTTATCAAGCGGCGAGGCCAGGGCTTTCACGTGTTCAATGCCTGTCTTCTGCGCGACAGCCTCGGCAGTAGGCAGATTGTCGCCGGTGATCATCATGACCTCGAGCCCTGCATTCTTAAGCATGCCGACTGTTTCAATCGCTTCTTTTCGTATCGTGTCCGCTATGACGAACACACCGCACAAGGTTTGGTCCTGGCAGAGATAGACAACCGTGGCTCCTGATCTTTCGCTCTCCGCGATCTTGTTGAGCTGCTCTATCCCCAGTACCGCATCAATGCTGCTGTTCATGCCCTCGGTTTCGATGAACTGGCGGCTGCCGATGAGCGCTGCTTTTCCCCGGATCATGCCACGTATCCCTTTGCCTGCTACTGCGGAAAAATCCGAAATCTCGTAGGGCTCCATCTCATTCGCGGCTTCGACAATTGCCTTGCCGAGCGAGTGTTCCGAGCAGCGTTCCAGGGAAAGCGCTAAGCGGAGCGCTTCGCTGTCAGGAATACCGATGCCGCGAGCATTCGCTCAGAACCGGTTTTCCTTCCGTTATGGTCCCGGTCTTATCCAAAACCACGAAATCAACGGATGCTGCCTTTTCGATCACGTCTCCGCCTTTCATCAGGATGCCTCGTGATGCTCCGTGGGACGTGCCGATCAGGATGGCCAGGGGAGTGGCGAGCCCCAGTGCGCAGGGGCAGGCGATCACCAGGACCGAGACCGCGTTCATGACTGCCCGGGAGACCGGGGCGTCAAGGTAGAGCCAGCCCAGGAACGTCAGCAGGGCAATGAAGCAGGACCGCAGGCACGAAGTAGCCCACCACCCGGTCTGCCACTGCCTGGATCGGCGCGCGGCGCGACTGAGCGTCCTCGACTGCCTGGATGATCCTGGCGAGTACCGTGTCCTTTCCCGTTGCCGTGATCTGGAAAACGAAGCTTCCGTAGAGGTTCTGCGTGCCGCAGAAGACCTGTTCTCCAGGTTTCTTTGAAGAGGGCTTCGACTCGCCGGTGAGCATGGATTCATCAGCTTCAGATTCTCCTGTCAACGACCATGCCGTCGATCGGTATCCTTTCACCGGGTATCACTTCGATAAAATCTCCGGGTTGCAGCGACGAGAGGGGAGCCATCTGTCGCAAGGCCAGATGCGTCCAGGCGACCGCTTCCTGCTGTTTCTGCAGGGTGTCCAGCTTCCGGGCTGTTTTGGGAGTCAGTTGCATCAGTTTGCTGATCGTTTCCGAGGCTTTACCCTTGGCGCCTGACTCGATGTATCTGCCGAGCAGAATGAGCGTAATGATCATGGCTGCAGTATCAAAATAGACCTCTCCGCCCGCAGCCATCTGGTAGATGCTGTATCCATAAGCGGAAAGAGCACCGGCCGCGATCAGGACGTCCATGTTGAACGTGAGGTTCCTCATGCCCCGGAAGGCCCCCTTGATGATCGGCCATCCGGAATAGAACAGGACCGGCGTCGTGAGCAGCAGCGAGAGCACGTGAAAGATGGTTCTGAGCTTTTCGTCAATGCCCTGAAAATATCCGGCATAGAGGGCAACGGAGAACAGCATGAGCTGCATGGAAAAGAACGCCGCGGTGCCGAAGCGGAGCAGCAAATCGCGAGTCTCGCGCTGCTGTTCTTTTTCGAACTGTCCGGCAAAGAACGGTTTCGGTGTGTAGCCGATGGACGCGATCCGCTTGATGATCGCTCCAATGTCGGTCTTGTCCGGGTTCCAGCGGATCTTTGCCCGGTGGGTCGCGTAATTCACCCTGGCGTAGGATATGCCGTCCGTCCTGGCGAGGATCTTTTCGTTCAGCCAGACGCAGGATGCGCACCGGATGCCGTCGAGGATGATATCGGTTTCGATCTCCGTGCCCGCAGGCCGCAGACCGTCCAGGAAGGCTGCAAGGTCCACGGTTTTTTTATCCGCCGGGCCGGGCGTCCATGCCCTTCGTTTTGCGTAAAAGTCATCGAGCCCTTCGCTGTGGATAAGCTGGTAGATGCCGCTGCACCCGTGGCAGCAAAAGACCTTCGGCTGTCCATCCACCTCTTCGTGGATCGCGTTTCGCTCCGATACTTCGAGCAGGCAGTGGTCACAGGTCGGCATAGAGCTTAATTCCTCTGTACAGAAAATAGACGCCCATGATGATGACGCATGATGCCGCCTGCCCGGTAGAACCTGCCGCGGAGCGCTGCGCTGAGTGATGTTATGGCAGCTCCGAATAAAAGCAGCGCAGGAAGCGTGCCGAGGCCGAACAGTAGGGCCGTTGCCATGCCGGGAACCAGCCCTCCGGTCCCGGCCGAGGCGATGAATATTGTGTAGGAGAGTCCGCAGGGGAGCAGGCCGAGCAGGAGGCCGAGGGGATAGTAGCGAAATGACGAAGATGACGACCGGATCTGCTGGGCCAGCCTGAGGACCGGGAAATTATACTTCTCGATCCATGCCATTGAGCCGGTTCTCGAGGCAATAGCCATCCCCATGGCGACCATCATGATACCGGCAACAATTGCCACGATATTCTGGATGCCTGCCAGTCTTCCCGCGACATTGACAAATGATCCTGACAGACCCATGATCCCGCCGATGATCCCGTAGGTGGTAATGCGGCCCAGGTTGTACAGGAGGTGAGGCACGAAGCGGCTGAACAACGGCTGGTCGCTGGATGGCGTCGCGAGCGTATAGGACGCTACGAGCGGTCCGCACATGCCGACGCAGTGGCCGAAACCGCCGAGCATGCCGGTCGTGAAGGCAAGGAGATAGCCGGGTTCCATGCTACCTGACCTCAAATATAAAATCAGCTGCAGCAGCCTTTCCCGAATGGGTGGCCGTTACTTTCGCTTTCCAGGTTTTATGGCCGCTCATGCATCGGGTGATCGTCCCATGCCCCTCATATCTCCCATTTTTAGCCTGCTTCAGGGCGACCTGGTTCTTACCCATGAACATGCCGGGCATAGTGAGATCGAGCAGGACCGACGCATCAAGGACAGGTTTCCCGTTTTTGGAAAGCGTTACAAGGAAGGCAAGGTCTGACATGGCCGTTACCGGCCTGGGCAGGATCTCAAGCTCGATCCTCGTGCCGTCGTCGGTTGACCATAAGCAGGGGCCTTGCTGGATATCGCAGTTTATCCCGTTTTCCTCTGCAGCAGCAGTAAGCACAGCCATGCTCAGCATTCCGGCTGCCAGGATCATCCCGGTGAGATATCGCAACTGCTTTGCGATCATGATGATTAACCCTTTCATAGGGCTCCCTGTTCAGCGTATGCGACATTTTTAAAACTTGCATGATCGCCGCGATAAGCAATATCGCTTATGAGGCCCCAATTCCCCTTGAGCGGAAGGTCGATGAAAGCACGGTAACTGTTGTCCGGTTGTTGTGCCATTGCGTACGTTTTATCGTACTGACGCGTCGAAGGCCTGCTGACCGTAACGAGGACTACGGCATCTGCCAACCGGGCCCGGTTCTTATCGATGATCAGCAACGACAGTTCGTTCCTTCCCGTTTTGAACGACGGGTTCTGCAGGTTGACGGTCCATCCCAGTTTTTCTTTATTTTGCAGCGCCTGGTCCCATGCCAGTCCGGCTTCATAGGGTTTCTCGACAACGATGCCTTCGAAACTGTTCATTCCGACAACGATGGTTCCTATGGTGGCGGCAAGGCCGATGATGCAGACCAGGGTGATCAGTGTACGCATGGTATCAACCTCATGGGATATTCGGGGTCATGAAATAAATAGTTTTTGACAGGCTCTTGTCCGTTTGTTCGGACCGGAGGGTCAACGTGATCGTCGCGGGACGCTGTTCGTTTCCCGTTATCCCAGATAAGGAGACTGAAATCCGCGTATGCGTCATGTCCGTGCTCTTCGGCAGCGCGATCGCGGCGGGCGACACCGCAGCCTCACCAATCGATGCTGATGCGCTCAAAGCCAGCTGAAGATCGGACGCGCTCATGTTTCGGAGCGACAGTTCATAGGTGTTCGTGATGCTTCCATCCGCGCCTATTGCGGGCGGCGTTGCATACTCCAGGCGCATGGTCATATCAAAGGGCATTCGCGTTGCCGAGAGGTAGAGAAAAGCTGCAAACGCTGCCACGGTTACGGCCCCGGTGATCAGGGGAACTACCCGGACTCCCGGGTCGCGTTCTCCCGGGATGCCGAAGGTGTACCGCACCAGCGATGAGCGGCCTCGCAGGGCCATCCTGTCGGTGCAGGCGTCCACGCATTCGGCACAGTGGATACATGCCGCTTGTGAGCCGTTTCTGATGTCGATGCCGACGGGACAGGTTGCTACGCACGCATTGCAGTGCATGCACTCCCCGGCGCGCCGCCGATCGAAGACCACCACCAGCGTCCGGTCGTCGAACAGCACACCCTGCATTTTTGCATAGGGGCAAACCGTTGCACAGAATGTCCTCCGCAGCGCGATCAGATCGACAAAAATGATGACGACCAGAACGAGGAACGATCCCTTCACGATCTTCGCTGCCGTTCCGGCGGTCGACAGCAGAACAGGCAGATCGTAGGGAGACACGAAATACCCGATCAGACTTGCCGCGATGACCATGCTCATGAGAAGGCCTGCCGCGAGGGGGACAATCATCCTCAATCCACGCCGCTTCCGGGCGGCATCCAGGAAAACAGTCGCATCGACCAGTATCGTCTGAGGGCAGAGCCATCCGCACCACACCCGTCCAAAGAGCGTTGTTGCTGCGATGGCCGCGAAGGTTATTCCGATCACCGCGATCAGGATGATGAAAAAGTCCGCCAGCGGGACCGCCGTGCCAAAGAGCAGGAGCCGAAGGGTCGGAACATCGAACCGAAAGGCGCTCTCCCCCTGCACACGCAGAAAGGGGAGCCCGATGAAAATGAGCAGCAGCAGGGTACCCAGGGATCGTCTGAGCCGGTGGAACTTTCTACTCATCATCATCCAGCATTTTATACTTAGCGTCCTCGACTTTATCACGCCGCTTCCTGGAATAATAATGCGCGATGATAATCACGAAAAGCACGACCAGGGCGAGTCCGAACAGAAAATATGCCCATGCTTGTTTTTCCATACTATGGCCCTGTCTTTCAGAAGCTGGTTAGTTCCGGGTGTTCTTTTTCCTGCTGCGTGCCGTAAAAATAAGCACGATGATGCCGATCACCGCTGCTATCGTAAAACCGATTGTGACAAAAATTGACATGTCCATGGAATGCCTCCTTCCTCAGGTCATTGCTCTATTACTCTCCAGAGGGTGTGGAGTCAGGGCCGGTCTCAGAGGAACGGCCGCACCCTGACTCCACGGGGGATTACGGTTTTAGTGATTCCGTGTACGCGCGCTCCTGGGACCAGCCGCTGATGTACGGCGTATAGGCAATAAAATAATAAACGCCGAAGAGGATGAGCCCCCAGAACAGCAGCAGCCAGCCCAGGGGAAGATCATGGGATGTATCCTTTGCTTCAAAGTCTTGGATGTTATCGGTGTCTTCAGCCATAACATATCTCCTTATTTTTTCCCCTGGAGCGATCTGATATAGGCGACCAGTGACCATATCTTGTTCTTGTCCAATGTGCTGGCGTAGGAGGGCATGCCGCCTTTTGCCGCCCTCCCGTCCACGACCATGTTGGGCTGCGTGCCGTTGTTGATGACTTCGAAATAATCGTGATCGGGTATGTCGCCGGCGACATACAGAAAAGTCGTATCCGTCAGGCTCGGTCCGATGGCGCCTTTTCCGTCAGCGCCGTGGCAGGCGGCGCAGTGCTGCTGGTACAAGGCCGCGCCCTTGCTGATCGCGGCGGCATCGCCGGCAAGCGGGTTCGGAATAGGTTTTTCCTCAACCAGCGGCCGTGCTGCTACGGCAGTCCTCTTGACCGACGTGCCGATCGCCTGAACGTACGCGATCAGGGCGTCCAGCTCATTCCTGTTTTGCAGTTCTGCGATCTCGCCCGGTGCAACGGGGAAACCATTCGCCTTCATGTGCGCCTCGATATCCGCAGGATCGAGCCTGTTGTTCTTCATCCAGCCATAGGCCGGCATATTGGATTCTGCGAACATCGCCTGTGCGTTCTCAAAATGGATCTCATGCCACTTGTCCGGATATTTGCCGCCGATGCGCGCCAGGTCCGGGCCGGTGCGTTTCGACCCCCAGAGGAACGGACGGTCGTAGGCGAACTCGCCGGCCTTCGAGTATTCCCCGTACCGCATGACCTCGGTCTTCAACGGACGAACGGTTTGCGTGTGGCAGTTGTTGCAGCCTTCACGCTGGTAAATATCCTTGCCCGCAAGCTGCAGCGCGGTGTAGGGCCTCAGGTCAGCCAGTTTCGGGTGCATCTCCGGGGTCAACATCGGGATAAACATGGTGACCGCGGTCCCGATGAGGATGACGACGGCCGCGACGATCGTGAACAGAATGGGTTTACTGTAGAGATTGCCTGCCATGATATCCCCTATGCCTTCGCGCCGGCAGGCGAGAGAGCCTTGCCCTTGCGCATGGTCATGTACACATTGTAGATGAAGAAAAGCATGCCGATCGTAAAGATCACGCCCCCGATCGTCCTCATGATCCAGTACGGATAGTTCCTGGCCAAAATCTCCATGAACGTATAGGCCAGGTTTCCATCGGGGTTCGTGGCCTTCCAGAGCGCGCCCTGTATGATCCCGGTGATCCACATGGTGATCGAAAAGATCAACTGACCGGTCAGCACGAGCCAGAAATGGATATTCGCGATCTTCTCACTGTAGATCTCCGTGTTGTAGATCCTGGGGATGATGTAGTAGACGGCAGCCGCTGCAGTCATCGTTACCCAGCCCATGGTCCCCATATGCACATGGCCGGGGACCCAGTCGGTATAATGAACGAGTTGGCTCACTACGCGCAGTCCCTGGGTCGGCCCCTGCACGGTCTGCAGGCCGTAGAAGGTGATGCCGAGGATGAGGAACTTGGTGAGATAGTTGGTCCGCATCTTCGACCAGTCAGAACCGACCGTATAATACCCGTTCACCACGGAACCCCAGGACGGCGCTATCAGGAAGATGGTGAACGCGATGCCGAGGGTCTGTATCCAGTCGGGCAGGGGGGTATACACCAGATGGTGCGCTCCGGTCCAGAGATAGGCGAAAACAAGCGACCAGAAGGCAATGATCGAGAGGCGGTGGCTGAAGATCGGCAAACCCGTTGCTTTGGGCAGAAAATAGTAGAACATGGCAAGAATGGGCGTGGTGAAAATGAAGCCCACGGCGTTATGCCCATACCACCATTCCACGTTGGCGCTGTTGACGCCGGCAAAGAGATGGTAGGACTTCGTAAGCCCGGCGGGGATCGAGAGGTTGTTCACGATATACAGGATTGCCACGGCGACGACCGTTGCGATGATGTACCACAGGGAGATGTACATCTGTTCTTCTTTGCGCTTAATGACCGTCCCGAAAATGTTCACGGCAAAGATCACCCAGAGGATGACGACGCCGATGTCGAGCGGCCATTCGAGCTCCGCATATTCCAGGGACTGGTTCATGCCGAGGAACAGGCTGAGCGCAGCGAGCGCGATGGCCACATTGAACAGGTAGAGATGAAACCGCGCGAGTTTCGGGAACAGCAGGGGCCGTTTGGTGAGCTTCATGGTAATGTAATAGAAAATACCGAAGATCGCACCGATGCCGAGCCCGAACGCGAGCCCGTTGGTATGCACCACCCGGAGTCTTCCGAAGGTGAAGTAGGGCGCAATGTTCCATGACGGCATCCACATTTGAATGGATATCCAGAGCCCGATCACGATGCCGACGACGCCCCAGAATATCGAGGACAGGATAAAACCTTGTACCGTTTGATTATCATAGCGATAATCGTTCATACCAGTTGCCTCCTTGCAGGACCTTCGTCCCCGATGTAGAAAATTACCTTCCCCGCAGTTTGTCGATCGTTTCTTTTCTGAGACGGTCCTCCACGTCCCTTCGTATGTCTACCCATACCGGGTGAACCGCGCAGGAAGAACTCATGCTGCACTTCTTGCTGTCGACTGCGCATACATTTATACCCGCAGGCCCCTGGATCGCTTCCATGATATCAAGGAGTGAGATGTCAGCGGGTTTTTTTGCAAGCCTGAAACCGCCATGCATGCCGCGAAGAGACCCGATGATTCCATGGCGAATGAGCCGCTGAAGGATCTTGGCCAGAAAGGTCTTCGGGATATGCATTGCACGGGCGATCTCGGTGACGTTTGCCACCAGGTCCTTTTCACGTGCAAGATACAGCACACACCGTACAGCATAATCAGTTTCTCTGGTAACGAGCATAAGGCCTTTATATGATTTTTACCAACAAGATAAGTCTATCACAGGATTGATCGACAATATGCGCCTGCCTGCCTGTAAGTATAGGACTAAATTAGTCCTATACTACCACAAGAAAATTGCTTGTCAAGGATTAAGTATTATGACAAGCAATTTTAAAAAAACGTAGTCGTTAATGATATTAAGTGACCTTACTGCTCCCGTATCCGCGGCCGATTCATAGCGCTAACACCATGATAAACCTAACTAATCTACCGGCGTTACGATGGCCATCACCACGAGTTTTTCGCCCTTGTCCGCGGCAAACCCGTGCAGGACGTTGGGTTCGCAGAGGATGCAGGTCTTTTCATCCGCCTCGACCTTTTCCTCGCCCACGGTGAAGGTGCCCTTGCCTTCGACACAGTACATCATGAGCCGCAGCGGGGCCTTATGCGGGTCAAGCTTCTGACCGGCTTCCAGGCACATGAGCGCAACACGCATCTCCGGCTTGTCCGACAGCATTTCCCGAGAGATCCGGTTGGGGGTAAACTTTATCGCTTTTTTGAGGTCGATCGTTTCCATGGTTACGCTCCTTGTCGGGGTAAATCGGTGAATGAGTGATTCGCTCTATCGGTGGTCAGGTTCATGATTATTTATAGCATGAGGAGGAGAAGCGTGGTATGACATGCATCATAGGGTCACCACCAGCGCCAGAGGGAGATGACGAACACGATTACAAATACAAGAGCGAGGTTCATATAGGCGAAGAAATAGAAGAGCCGCTCATGGAAGGGTTTCTCCGGTCTTCTTTCAGTGGTGACGAGCATTCCCACCTGTGGCATGGCCAGGATCTTGTCCTCGCCATGGGGTGCGGTCTTGAGTGCCCCGGTCAGGTCGTTTCCTGCAATATGTTTCACCATATGCGCTCCGTTCTTCCAGAGCCTGTTGTTCGTCATGTTGTATACCATGCCTTTGTAGCTGATGTAAGCCGGCCTGCCTTCTTTTCCGTCGAAATGGGAAAGCTGCTCCGCGGTTATTTCATTGGAAATGAGCGCTGCGACCGGGCTTTTCAGTTTTTGGCGCAGCCTCGGCCCGATGTAGGTGGCAGTGATCAAAGCACTCGTGAGCATGACAAAAAACAAGATTATTTTGATGCTCAGTAGTATCCCGAACCGGGTGGTGTAAAAGGATTCAAGATTCGGCATGCGAGCAATGGTCAGAAGTATGCCAGTCACCAGGATAACGACCATGGACAGCATGCCGAGCCGGAGCTCGCCCCGGGGCAGGCCTTTGGAAGCATAGGCAGGTTTCAGGAGCACATGGACGTATATGATGGTCCCGAACCAGGCGATAGCCGCCAGAAGGTGGAAGTAGCCGATAAGGAGCCGAACAGTGTGCTGCGTTGTCGTCAGCTGACGGTATTGTCCCTTTGTCTTCAGTTCGGACAGGAACTGTTCCCCCGCAATCGTGAGATTCCCGCCGCCGATAGTGTCAACGTGACACTTGGCGCATTCAAAACCCGTCTGCTGTGCATAATCGGATGTCGCAAGCGCTTTCGCTGGAAAGAGTGACGTGCCGGAAAAAGAAATGATCAGCAGGGAGAGAAGGAAAAAGAAAAGTCGGAATAGGTTCATGCAACAAATTATAGACGAGCATTTGGTAAATGTAAATGTGGTCTTCTGACTTTTATCTGGGTCGTTTTACAGCAGTCGTGACCCACTTGTCGTCAACATGTCTTTCCATCAGTTCAAGGCCCGCACGCTTCATTACAGCGGTAACTTCCTCGTCCTGCCCGGTGAGCATGCCGGAGAGTACGGCAATGCCCGAAGGCGCCAAATGCGAGGCAATGTCCGGCGCCAGCTTGACCAGCACCAGGGAAATAAGGTTCGCGGCGACAAAATCATACCGGCCGTGAACGTCAGCCACGCTGCCGCTCCGGATCTCCACCTGCTCAGTTTTGTTCACGACGCAGTTCTTGATCGCCGCGTCCACGGCAAGCTGATCGGTGTCCACGCCATGGACCTCTTTGAATCCGAGCTTTGCCGCTGCTATGGCGAGTATCCCCGTGCCCGTTCCGATGTCCAGGAACCGCTCCTGTTTTGTTCGTGGCGCGAGGCGTTCCATGAGCAGCAGGCATGAGCGCGTGGTCCCGTGGTGGCCGGTGCCGAAGGCCATGGCCGGGTCGACGATAAGATTGATCCTGCCGTCCTTTGGTTGTTCCCAGGGCGGCAGCACGGTAAAATGTTCGCCGATATCGATGGCGGTAAAGGATCTCTGCCAGGTGGCGTTCCAGTCCTGGTCCGGGACAAGAACATGGTTGAACGAGACATGCTCCTGGCCGGAGGAGTCGAGGAGGGCCTGTATCACGCTTAATTCGCTCGTTATGGTATCGATGTCCGCCGTGGCCGGGAAATAAGCGATCATCGCAGTGCGCTGCTCGATCACGCCGAGCGTGCCGAGTTCGGAGAGCTTCTGGATCAGCGCGTCTTTATGGGCATCGGGTATGTGGATGGTGAACTCGTAATAGGGCAAGGTAGGCCTTTCTTGTTTGTGCGGTTTCAGGATTTTAGCGTGGCCATTGTAACAGGCAGTTGCAGGATCTGTCAATCAGCGTATCTTTCTTCCCCATGGCACCCGCGGAAATTCTTAACGCCCCCGAACCCTCTCGCTCACAAAAAGTAACAATCGATAGAGCTAAGATAAAAATAATAAGGAGGTCCGTCATGAAAAGACCCGTCCTGGTATTGCTCCTGGTCCTTGCAGCCGGCTGCGCACCAGTCCATCACGGTCACAATGGATTCCATACAGATTTGTCGCGGCTGAAATCCCAGAACGACATCATCGCCGTCGGGAACAGGCTCTTTATCTGCACCGATAACCGCGACTGGTACTGCGTCAGGGACGTGTTCGCTCCGGAGGTACTCTTTGACATGACACCTCTGGCAGGGGGCAAGCCCGAGACGAAAACGCCCCAGCAGATCGCGGACATGTGGGAGCAAGGGTTGAAAGTCCTCAAGGCCGTCCATCACCAGGCAGGAAACTACCAGGTAACGGGCAACGGGAAAGAGGCGTACCTGTTCTGCTACGGCATTGCCTATCATTACCTCCCGAATCCAACGAACCAGAATACCAGGGTCTTCGTCGGCAGTTACGATCTCCATCTCGTCAAAGGGGAAGGCGGCTGGAAGATCGACCGGTTCAAGTTCAATCTGAAGTTCATTGACGGAAATAAGGACCTCGAAGGTTCGGCAAAAAAGGATTAAGAGGTTGCTGATCCCTTGTACTTTTAAACTGCCCTGTTGGGCAACCTGGTTACCATTCCGAATTCAGAATTCCGCAATTGAACATCCCACTGCATCAAAAACCAATTGCATTTTATATCGTAATCGTTTAGTATCACCTATTATGAAAACACTACTTTTCCGCCAAATCTTCGTACTCTCTCTATTTATGGCCATGATCGGCTGCGCAGCCCAAAAGTCACCCGGGGTTGCGGACTTGGATATCGCACCCGAAATAGCCGTCCAGGAACAGGATGGAACGGTCTCACCTCAGTCTGCCGAAGCTGACTCCGATGAAACACAATTAGAGGCTACAGGCGAGGCGCCGGACGAAAAAACCGCAGCCAGGGCAGATGACGCCCAAGGTTTCCTCGATACGGCGCTGGATTTCACAGAAACCGCGCAGAAGTACTGGGAAGACGATGATATGGACCAGGCGATCGAAGCCCTTGATCAGGCCTATGCGCTTATATTAAAGACCCCCAATAGTCAGGATAGCACGCAGCAAAAAGAAGATCTCCGGTTCATGATATCCAGAAGGATCCTGGAGATGTATGCTTCCCGGCAGACCACGGTCAAGGGAAGTTATAATGCCATCCCCATGGTGATGAACAATCATGTAAAGCGTGAACTCCAGTCATTCCAAACCGTGGAACGCGATTTTTTTCTGGAATCCTATAAACGCTCAGGAAGATACCGCAACGATATGGCACGGGCATTGAGGGAAGCCGGCCTTCCCGAAGAGCTGTCCTGGCTGCCGCTCATCGAAAGCGGGTTCAAGACCAGGGCATTATCCCGCGCCCGTGCGTTCGGTCTCTGGCAGTTCATCCCTTCCACCGGCTACAAGTTCGGCCTCAAAAGAAATGCCTGGATCGACGAGCGGCTCGATCCCGACAAAGCCACAGCGGCGGCCATTGCCTACTTTAATGAGCTCCATCACATGTTCGGAGATTGGGCGACCGTTCTCGCAGCGTATAATTGCGGAGAAGGAGCGGTAGCACGGGTTATCCGGAATCAGAAGGTCAATTATCTCGATAACTTCTGGGACTTCTATGAGCGGCTGCCGCGCGAGACCTCCCGCTATGTACCCCGATTTCTTGCCGTGTTGGCAATCATCAATGACCCGGCACAGTATGGCTTCACGCTAACAGAACTTGACCAGCCGCTGCCGTACGAAACAGTGACGATCGAACGGCCGGTCCACTTAAGCGCTGTGGCTGAGCAACTCGGCGTCGAGCTGGGTGAGCTGTCTGCGTTGAACCCTGAGCTGCGGCGTGATGCAACGCCGAACACCAACTATGCGCTTCGTGTTCCTCCCGGCAAAGGTGAGGCACTGCTTGCCAGCCTCGACAAGATGCCTAAATGGTCGCCGCCGCAAGTGGAATATGTCGTTCACCGCGTGAGACGTGGCGAGACGCTGTCGCTCCTGGCACTCCGCTACCGGACGAGCTTGGACAAGATCCTTGAAGCGAATAACCTCCGGCGCGGCAAACTGCTCAGCATCGGACAACGGATCAAGATTCCGGTAAAGAATTCCGCCTGATCGCGAAGCGTCATTGCCCGACACATACCTGTTGACCTAATTGTTTCATGTCGGACTAAACCTCATACGGCATGCTGAACCATCCGGCATGCCGAGTATTCACCCTTCACGAAGTCCTCCCCGGATCGGGCTGCTATCAATGCAGCCAGCAAGCTTATGTTCCCGCCGTGCCTACCTGTTCTATTGCACTTTTTTTGCGTGTTCGTGATTAAAGATATGGTCAATGCAGTATCCCTGCCCGCCGCAGTCCGGGCAATACCGGAACTCCATGGCCGGATGGGACAGGTCGGTGATGCCGCAGACCGCGCAGGTATGGAATGCTTCCTTCTTTCCGGAATATTCCCGGACCTGTGTGGCCATGCGTTTTTTCCCCGTTTTCATCCTCCAGTATATGTCCTTGCCGAAAAACAGTAGAAAGTTGCTGAGAGAAGCGAGCACCAACAGACGCGTTGACCAACTTCCAAACAGGACCTGATACGCATAGCCGATCCAGGTAAGCAAAGCAAGCCATTTGATCTTTACCGGAAGAATTAAGAAGATATAGAGAACAAAGTCGGGATAGAGGAAGGCGAAAGCAAGAAACACTGAACCTCCGATGAATACATTTGTTGCAGGGAACATCGGCATGAAAAACGATGCCGCTACGGTCACGATATACCCGACCAACAGAAAGACATTGTATCGGAAAGCGCCCCAGTGACCTTCCAGCGCGCCGCCCATCAGATAGAACAGATACCAAGCAAAAAAAACAAAGATCGGATTCTTTGCCGGTGGAATGAACAGAAAGGTGATAAGCCTCCACCATTCGCCCGCCAAAACAAGTTCCGGAATGAGGAGAACACGCTCGAGAATGAACCGGCCGGACACGGCAAACATAAAAAAAAGCACCTGGCCTGCGATAAGATAGATGGTGATGTTCGAAATGGCATAGCGGCGGAATTTTTTTTCAAGGGTGTCGAGCAGATGCATGTTTTGTAGCTCCTCAGCAGTGTTTTATTGACTGTCGCAGAATACCGTGAAATAGCTTATATTGTCAAGGCTTCAGAGAAACCAACCCTCGGTACAGCATCCGGCTCCTGAAATCGAGAAGGCGGGAGGAGAGATTGGTGAGTGGTTCAGGAAGAGGCTGTAGAACGAATCCTTCGCTTACAGAAAGCATTATAAGAGGTATTATTGAAGGGAAAAAGATTCTCCGTTCAGTGACACGATGGGGCCGCTGCCGCCGAATTCCATCCGGAGATCCTCTCCGGATTCGAGCTTGCCAATGATCATGGCGCCATCCTCTACCAAGGGAAGACCCTTCATCCGGAGGTAGGACAGCAACACGTTCCGGTGGTTGATGTCATAGCGTGAGGCAAAATCGATGAAGGCTTTCAGGAGTCCGGACAGATCGAAGGCCGGCTGATGGTCAATGCCCGACCCGGAAAGCAGCACGAACGCCGAGCCCCCCTCATAGGCGTCCCGGTAATAACAACTCGCTTTGCATACCTCGGCAGCGATGAGCGATATCATCATTCCATCGGCACGCTCGATATCAATCTCGGGCAGGCAGAACTCTTCAATGCCATTATTCGCCCCCCATTTCTTCAGTTTTCGTGCCGCAGCCAGCAGTTCAGGCTGAACATCCGCATGTTCCTCGGACCATGCCCACAGCCAGGTGAGGGTATTATCTGACTGCGTACCGAGCACCTGGAACGGAAAAGCAAGATCATTGTCGATCTTGACTATGCCGGCATCGAGATCGAATTCCGCAAAATATTCTCCGGCAAGTTGCTCGAATTTTGCCTGTTTTTCAAGCGAGATCAAGGCGCACTGCTCAAAGTATTCGTTGATCGTACTCATGAACCCTCCGTTATGATCACTGATTCAATACCGCAGATCGGCGCTGACGCGCGGCGGGTTGGGCTCAATCCTGAGATCAGATGCCGTAGGCATGGTTTTGAAAGGTCCATCCGAGAAATTGATGGATCTCATCAGCCGCGGATTTCGCCGAAAGCCGCACATGATCATCGTTATCTACAAGCCCGGCTTCGATGGCCAGCTTGACCGGCAGCTCATCAAGGGTGCGAAATCGTCTTGCAATATGGCCCAGGCTGTCGAGGGCGTTGCCGCGCACCATGGGCCGGTGGTCTGCAGCAAACTTCAGGCAGACCTGCTGCGCATAGGCTAGGGTCGGTCGCGACAAGCGCGACTGTGAGCGGCACAAAGGAGATCTCGTCATCCGCATCTCTCCTGAGTGCTTCTTCTACATCACGCCTCGTGAAGGTGTCCAGTTCCTGGAATTTTTTCATTTTAACTTTGATGAGCGCCGGCAGCGTCCGTATCCTCGGGTTTCAATAATGCTGCTCGTCATAAATGGTGCAGACCCTTGTGATCATGCAGCTAAGCCAGCGAGACGGCGCCGGCGCCCAGCACGGCCTCGATCTCACTGATGAGCTGCTCCGAAGGATTCACGCGGACCTCTTTTCCAACGGAAATGAGAGAATCCTTGCGGGTGGGGTTCTGAAGCCGAAGATAAACGGGGATCGTCCCCTGATAGCGGAGAAGGATATCCTTTACTTTGAGCAGATCGTCCTGTGTCAGGCCCGTTGCGCTGAAGCGGATATCCATCCGGGTCGTGCCGCGTTTTTTTACCTCCGTCAAGCAGGTGCAGGCGCACGGCCTTGATCTTGTTTCCCTGTTCGCTCTTGTCGAGCGTCCCGGCAACGATCAGCGGGGTGTCCGTCAGAAGCAGATGCTGGGAAGATTTGTAGAGGTCCGGGAACACGACCACTTCCACTGCTCCGGAAAGGTCCTCCAGATCAAGGATCGCCATTTTTTCCTGGCTCTTCTTCGTTACCTTTGATCTTCATTCCGGCAATGATCCCGCAGATCGTCACTTCCTTGCCGTCCTGGACGCCCTCAAGCGTTTCGGTAGTGGCCGTGGCGTAGCGTTTGATGTCCGCTTCGAAGGCGGCCAGGGGATGGCCGCTGATATAGAACCCCACGCTCTCTTTTTCATGCGCCAGGAGCTGGTTTTCCTTCCACTCCGGCACATTGGGCAGCGCTATTTCCTTCTGGCCTTCCAGGGAACCGAAGATGCTGAACTGGCCGATGGCCTCCTGCTCCTGATGCTTGCCGCCCTGGTCAATGACCATATCAAGGCCTTCGAACATCTGGGCACGGCGGCTGCCGGTGCCGTCGAAGGCCCCGCACTTGATGAGCGCCTCCATCACGCGCCGGTTTACTTTTCGCTGGTCCACCTTGTTGCAGAAATCCATCAGGGACGTGAACAGGCCTTTTTTCTCCCTGGCCTCGACAATGGCCTCGATCGCGGAAATGCCGACGTTCTTGACCGCCGCAAGGCCAAAGCGGATCGAACCGATGTTGCTGCCCGGCTCTATGTTCTCCCGGTCATGGGCCTCCACAACGGTGAAGTCCCACATGCTCTGGTTAACGTCCGGCGGCAGGATCGTAATGCCCATCTGGCGCACCGCATAAATATATTTGACCACCTTGTCCGTATCCTGGACCTCGCTCGTGAGCAGGGAGGCCATGTACTCGACCGGATAATGCGCCTTCAGGTAGGCGGTCTGGTAGGAGACAAGCGCGTAGGCGGCGCTATGGGACTTGTTGAATCCGTACTCGGCAAACTTCGCCATGAGGTCGAAAATGGCTTCGGCTTTTTTGAGATTTATTCCCAGCTTCTCGGCGCCCTTCAGGAACGGCACCTTTTCCTTGGCCATGACCTCGGGATCTTTTTTCCCCATGGCGCGGCTGAGCAGGTCCGCGCCGCCGAGGGAATAGCCTGCCAGGGTGCGGGCGATCTGCATCACCTGCTCCTGGTACACGATGACCCCATAGGTGTCTTTCAGGATCGGTTCGAGCTCGGGCAGTTCGTAGGTGATCTTGGTCGAGCCCTTCTTGCGTTTGATGAAGTCGTCCACCATGCCGCTCTGGAGCGGGCCCGGGCGGTAGAGGGCGACAAGCGCGATGAGGTCCTCGAAACACTGCGGCTTCATTTTGACCACGATGTCGGTCATGCCCGAGGATTCCAGCTGGAAGATGCCTGCGGTCTCACCGCGCGACAGGAGCTCATAGGTTTTGGCGTCGTCAAAGGGAATGCGGCTGATCGAAAACTGCTCAGCATTGGCTAATGGCGCCTTGGACAGCCGCTGGTTGATCGTTTCGACGGCCTTGTGGATCACGGTGAGCGTACGCAGGCCGAGGAAGTCGAACTTGACCAGACCGATCTTTTCCACGCCCTTCATGTCAAACTGGGTGGTGATCTCGTCCTTGGGCGTCTTGAAGAGGGGAAGATACTCGGTAAGCGGCTCCTGGGAAATCACGACGCCTGCAGCGTGCTTCGATGCATGTCTGACCTGGCCCTCGAGATTGAGCGCGATCTCGATCAACTCGGCCATGCGCGGGTCCTTTTTGAGTTCCCGGAGCTTCGGTTCCTGTTCCATGGCCTTTTCAAGCGTGATGCCCAGCGTATTCGGCACCAGTTTGGCGACCTTGTCCACTTCCGCGTAGGGGATATCGAGCACCCGGCCCACGTCCCGGATCACGCCTTTGGCAAGCATGGTGCCGTAGGTGATGATCTGGGTCACATGGTCCTGACCGTACTTTTCAGTCACATATTTCAGCACCTCGTCGCGGCGGTCCATGCAGAAATCCACGTCGATGTCAGGCATGCTGATGCGTTCGGGGTTCAGAAACCGCTCGAACAGAAGATTGTAGGGAATGGGGTCCAGGTCCGTGATCCGGAGCGAATAGGCGACCAGGCTGCCGGCAGCGGAGCCGCGGCCCGGTCCCACGGGAATGTCCTGTTCTTTGGCATACCGGATGAAATCCCAGACGATCAGGAAGTACCCGGCAAAGCCCATTTTGCCGAGCATTTCGATCTCGAACTCCAGCCTCTTTTTATATGCCTCGCGGTCGATGCTCCCTGCGCCGCGCACCGCCTCGATCTCCGCGAACCGCTCTTCCAGCCCCGTGCGGCTCAGTTCCGCCATGTAGGATTCGCGCGTAGCGCCTTCGGGCACGGGAAAGTGGGGGAGGTGGTACTTGCCGAGCTCCATTTCAAGATTGCAGCGCTCGGCAATGGCGATGGTGTTCGAAATAGCTTCGGGTACATAGGCAAAGGCCTTCTTCATTTCCTCGGGAGTCTTCACGTAGAAGGTCTCGGACGAGAACTTCATGCCGGTTCGCGTCCTTTACGATCTTGCCGGTCTGGATGCAGAGCAGGGCATCGTGGGATTTGTGGTCCTCCATGTTCAGGTAGTGGCAGTCGTTCGTGGCCACCAGGGGGATGCCCGTATCGTTGCGACAGCCGGATCAGTTCACGATTCGCCTGCTCCTGCTCCGGAATGCCGTTGTCCTGAAGCTCGAAATAAAAGTTCTCCTTCCCGAGAATGCTCTGGTAATCAAGAGCCGCTTTTTTTGCATCCTCGTACCGCCCCTGGAGCAGAAGACGGGGGATCTCACCCGGAGAGGCACGCCGACATGCCGATAAGTCCGTCGCTGTGCTGGCGGAGCAGTTCCTTGTCGATGCGGGGTTTGTAGTAAAATCCTTCGAGGTAGCCCTTGGTAACGAGTTTAACGAGATTTTTGTATCCCTGTTTGTTCCGGGCCAGAAGGATGAGGTGGTAGAAGCTTTCATCGTGCTGGCCTGCGGTGCCGGATTTTTCGAAGCGGGAGCCGGGAGCAACGTACATCTCGCAGCCGATGATGGGCTTGATCCCGGCTTTGGTGGCCTTCAGGTAGAAATCCAGGGCGGCAAACAGGTTGCCGTGGTCCGTGACCGCGACAGCAGGCATGCGCAGTTCAACAGCCTTCTTTATCAGTCCATCGAGAGAGTTGGCGCCGTCGAGCAGGCTGTATTCGGTGTGGAGATGCAGGTGGACGAAATCGGCATGAGGCATAGCATGAGAAGCAAATACAAGCACCAAATTACCAATAAACATCAATAACCAAGCGTCAAATTCCAAACGTTTGGCTGTTGGAATTTGACATTTGAATATTATTTGGTATTTGGGATTTGTTATTTCTCTTTTCTTTCGCTCTGCGGAAAAATTGGAGGCGGCGATCGGATTTGAACCGATGAATGAAGGTTTTGCAGACCTCTGCCTTAGCCACTTGGCTACGCCGCCGCTTGTACGTTACGAGTTATGAGTTGGGAGATAGGATGTAGACAGGAGTCGAGAGTGACGAGATGCGAATGGTAAACTCCGAACTCCGAACTCTGCACTCTGAACAGAAAAAATGGAGCGGGTGGCGGGACTCGAACCCGTGACCTCAACCTTGGCAAGGTCGCGCTCTACCAGCTGAGCTACACCCGCAATAGATTTCCTGCGTTTTGACTTGGCAAATATAACAAAGTGACCTTGCCTTGTCAATAGAAAAGTATTTTCCTGTCAACCCAAAGTAGAAATGTCCTACTCTTACCAAGATAGAAATGTCCGCTTTTTAAGAAGCAATAGGAAATTGTACGTTTGCTCTGCGGAGTCTCTTCCAGGGATGATCTGATGGTTGATACCGACTTGTCGGTTTCTTAATGACTGCCGGTGTTTTAGGGTTTTCTTTTGCTGGCCGTGTTTTGATCTCCCGGTATGTTAATTCCAAACCCCTGTGAGTGATATGCAGAGATCCATCGAGTCGTTCTTCCACCGCGACCTTTTTAGTCTTTATAGCGTCTTTGATCTGGTACAGTTTGCCATTATAAGCTATGGTGAAATCGTTTCGTAGCGTACGCTCCTCTCGAATGCAGAAGATCTTGTCGAGTTCCCTTATGGATAGCGCGCGTTGGTGTACATCGACTGCAGAAACGGGTTTTACCTTGAATTTCGCATTGTATATTGGATGATACTTTATCAGGAATTCGTTTGCCTGCACGACACTATTTACCCTGGCAAGCCTCATCTCTTTAACCAATCGATCCTGGAGTGTTCGAAAACTTCTTTCTACCCTCCCTTTTGCCTGGGGTGAATTCGCATGGATGACCGTTACTCCGAGTTCGGTTAGACTCCGTTCAAACTGGCTCATGGGTTTTTTATCTTCCAACTCATCCTCGATGCTCTGCTTGGCATTGGATTTATACGTTGAGTGCTTGTCCAAATAAACGCTCTGTGGAATGCCGTAGCGCTTTATATACCGCTTGAAGCTGTCCATGGCTGGCATGGTCCCCTCATAGTCATAAAAGCGCCCATACACCGTTCCTGTGGCATCATCGATATATCCCATTAATACGCACTCAGGGCCTCGGCCTTCGAACCAGTCATGAGGGGAGCCATCCATCTGGATCATTTCACCGAAATGGTGCTTTCTCTCGCGCCACTGCCGGTGCTTTCGACCCTTCCGCTTCTCATAGGGGATGCTTTCCTGATTAAGCCATAGACGAAGGGTTTCGTCGCTAAGCTTGATTTCATGAACATCAAGAAGCTTCTCGCAGGCAAAGGTCGGGCCAAAATCACCGTATTTCTCCCGATACAACTTGAGTGTTTTGTCTTTGACCTTCTGAGGGAAGCGACGATTCGAGGCTTTGCCGCGAGAACGATGGCTAATGCCATCGTCTCCCTCCTTCCGTACTCGCTTAAGTATCCGCCTAATCTGCCTGCTGCTCAAGCCTATGAGTTCAGCAGCCGTCTTCTGCGTAATCCGTCTATCCAACGCCTGGTGGATAATGTGCAGTCTTTTTGTCTCTCTTCTGCTCATTGTTATCATGTCCTTGTCCGTCACAGTACCCTCCAATAACGTCAGGGTATTGTAACTTAGAATAGGACATTTCTACTTTGGCAGAATAGGACATTATCATTTTGGGAGCACATAGAAAAGTATTTTCCTTTATATTGACGAAGGGGGGCTACTGTGGTAATTTCATAGTAGAAGTCAAACGATCATTTTAACGGAGGTTGACGGAGTTTATGAACACGGTAAAGACAGTAGGTTTAATGACGTTCCTCGTGGTACTGTTCGTTGCGATCGGCGGAGCACTGGGGGGGAGAAGCGGCATGATCATGGCGCTTCTGTTCGCCACCATCACGAACGTGGGGATGTACTGGTTCAGCGATAAAATAGTCCTCAGAATGTATAAGGCCCGGCCCGTGACCGAAGCAGAAGCGCCTGAGCTCTATTCCATGGTGCGCAACCTGGTGCAGAAGGCGGGAATGCCCATGCCCACGGTATACATCATTCCTGACGAAACGCCCAACGCCTTTGCCACAGGACGCAACCCGGAACATGCGGTCGTGGCGGTTACGCAGGGCATTATGCGCATCCTTTCCCGCGAGGAGTTGACCGGCGTCATCGCACACGAGCTGGCGCATATCAAACACCGCGATATGCTGACCGGCACCATGGTGGCGACCATTGCCGGCGCGATCAGCATGCTTGCCCAGATGGCGCAGTGGTCTATGATCTTCGGCGGGGGGCACAGGAGCGATGATGACGAGGGAGGGAATCCGATCGTGGCGATCATCATGATGATCGTTGCTCCCATCGCAGCCATGCTGGTGCAGATGGCAATTTCCCGCTCTCGGGAGTTCGAGGCGGACAAAGGCGGCGCAGGCATTGCGGGAAGCCCCACAGGACTTTCAAACGCGCTCCTGAAGCTGGAAAAAGGTTCACAGATGATACCCATGACGGACGCCAAACCAGCCACAGCACATATGTTTATCGTGAATCCGCTGACGGGTGGGGGATTGATGAAGCTTTTCAGCACCCACCCTCCCATCGAAGAGCGGGTGCAGCGCCTGAATGATCTGGCAAGAGGAAGGTCGTAAACGCATTTCGGAATTCGGATTGCGGAATGCGGAATTGAAAACTAAAGACCCGCTTTCGGGAAACTGAAAGCGGGTCTTTCTATTAATCTTACTGAGCACGAAAAAAGGAACTTGTTACATCTTTCCGATCTCCTTCATCCATTTCGGGTACTTCTTCCGTGCGAACTCGATCGGTACCGTGCCATAGACCATGATCCGGAACGTGCCTGGATTCGCCAGGGTGCCCAAATAGGCATGGGTGGGTACGGCAACGACGAACAGTATGAACGCCAGATTATGCAACAGGTGCGATACGATCGTGAGTGACCTGATGCCGGACACGAGCCAGATGGCGAACCCGGAGGCTGCTATCGCGATTCCCGCGGCCAGGATCGCGAGGTAATAGAACTTCTGGCCGGTATTCATCTTCCCCATGGGCGGGGCCTTTTTCGCGCTTCTCGACAAATAGCCTCCGCCCATCTTGATCCACGCCCAATCGTCAGCGTCAAAGGTCAATGACTCATGGAGATAGTTGAACAGCGTCGCGAACAGGGACACGGTGAATATTACGCCGGCCCAGTTGTGCACAACCCTCATTCCATTGAACCCGCCGAATACCGCGCCTATCTGCGTGAGTTTGAAAAGAAAAGCATAGCCTGTGATAATCAACAGGATACAGCTGACCGCCAGTATCCAATGATTGATGATCTCTTCCGTAGTTGCTTTTTTCACCATTTCAGCCATGTTATTTCACCTCCTCATCTTTATGCGGTCCGATCACGGCATAGTGGATCAGGGCGCCGGCTACGACTCCGCCAAGACCAACGACAGCAAGGGGCTTGAGCACGTTATGCCAGAAAATGACGCTTTCCGGAATTGCCGGGCTCTCGTTCATGCCGTAGATTTTCGGTGCATCTTTGAACGCATAGAGCGTGCCCAGGCCACTCAGGTCCATTTCGCCGTAGACTTTGCCATAGCCCGCTTTTTTGGCATCTGCTATCAATTCATCGCGGTTCCCGAACTTAAGCGCTCCAGTGGGGCAGGTCTTTGTGCAGGCAGGGGATAAACCTTCGGCTATCCGGCTAGCGCAAAGATCGCATTTGCCGATTTTGTTCTGCTCATCGTACCGGGGCACATCGAATGGACATCCGGCGACACAGAGTTTGCACCCGATGCACTTGTCCTTATCAAAGGCCACAGCACCTTGCTCGGTTTTGTAGAGTGCACCAGGAGCTGGGCAGATTTTCATGCATCCCGCATCGTCGCAGTGCATGCATCTGCGGCTGACAAAGAGCCAGCGTACTGCGTTGGTCTGGGACGGCACCTCGCTGAAGCGAATGATATTGTATGCCGTGGCCGATATGTCAGGAGGATTCTGCATCGTTCCCCTATTCGTCGTTTTCCGGCCCGGTAATTCGTTCCAGCTCTTGCACGCGGTCTGGCAACCCCTGCACCCGATACAGAGCTCCGGAGAAACGAGCAATGCTTTTCTATTAGGTTTTGTCGTCATAATCGTCCCCCTATGCCTTCACGATGTTGACCATAAAGGCCTTGGATTCGGGTATCATGGTATTGGCATCACCGACGGTCGGCGTCAACAGGTTCGCGCTGTCGCCGCCTCCGCCGCCCTCGGGATACTGCCAGCCGAAGCACCAGGGGAGCCCTACCTGGTGGACGGTCGATCCGGCTACTTTGAAGGGTTTAAACCGGTTCGTGACCATGGCAATTGCCCAGATCTCGCCGCGGCCGGACTTCACCATCACCTTGTCTCCATTCCCGATGTTCTTTTCTTTTGCCAGCTCTTCGCTCAACTCCACAAACTGTTGCGGCTGCATTTCAAGCTGCCATGGGGCATGCCTTGTCATGACACCGGTCTGCCAGTGCTCGGATATCCGATAGGTTGTTGCCACGAAGGGATACCGCGTATCGCAGGAGAAGTAAGCGTCCTCCTTGTCGCCAAAGATCTTTATGGTGGGATTGATCCGCTGCTTGGACATTGAGTTTTCCTCGAGCGGACACTCAAGAGCTTCATAGTGCTCGGGGAAGGGGCCGTCGGCAAGTCCCGGACCGAAAAGGGCGCCGACGCCGGTTGCCATCATGATAAAGGGCAGCTTGCCTTTTTCCGTGGCCATGGGCGGGGCCGGGCCGTCGGGCACATCTCCCACCCACATCCCCGGCTTCTTGCTTGCCGGATCCACTTTGACCGCGTCCCATTTGACGACTGCACGCTTCGGGTCCCAGGGTTTGCCGTTGGGGTCAACGGAAGCGCGGTTGTAAATGATCCGCCTGTTGACCGGCCAGGCCCAGGCCCATTCAGGGTATAAACCGAGACCCGTGGGATCGGTTTTGCCCGTTCTCGCCATCATGTTTTTGATCTTTCCGTCTTTCTGAGTGTAGCTTTGAGAGTAGATCCAGCACCCACAGGAAGTGGAGCCGTCAGCCTGCAAATGGACGAATGAAGCGCAGAGTTCACCTTTCTTGCCGAGAAGCTTTGGGGGGGTCGCTGTTTTGTCATACACATCTTCGAGGTAATAGCCGTTGATCTCCTTGGCAACATTATGAATGTTGACTTCCTTGACCTTGCCCTTTGCGTCCTTTTCCCCATAGTTCCAGGTCAGGTTCACAATCGGTTCAGGGAATTTTCCGCCCTGTTTCTGGTACAAGCTCTTTACCCTGAAGTAAAGTTCATTCATGATCTCCGAGTCCGGTTTGGACTCGCCAATCGGCTCAATGGCCTTGTACCGCCACTGGGCCCACCTGCCGGAATTCGAAAGACTGCCTTCTTTTTCAACGGATGAGGAGGCGGGAAGCAGGAACACCTCGGTCTGGATGTCCTTGGGATTCATGCCCGGACCTTTCCAGAACGACCCGGTCTCGTTGTCAAAGAGGTTGATGTTTACCATCCACTTGAGTTTGGCAAGGGCAGCTCTGGTCTTGTTCGAATTTGCGCCGGAACAGGCGGGGTTCTGACCCCAGGCAAAGAACCCTTCGAACTGGCCGTCGTTCATTTTATCGAACAGCATAAGCCACGAAGCGTTCATGCCTTCGTCGGTTTTCGGCAGCCAGGCATAGCCGAAATCATTGTCTTTTTGGGCTTTGTTCCCGTAGATGGCCTTCAGATAGCTCGTAATATACTTTCCCCGGTTGGACCACCAATTCACGCTTTTCGGCTCCTTGGTCTTGGGCGTGAACTTTTCGATATAAGCCGGAAGGGCGGTGACCGATGCTGTGGGCGTCGGCAGATACCCTGGAAGAATATGGAACAGGAGGCCATGGTCCGTCGAACCCTGGACATTGCTCTCGCCGCGCAGGGCATTGATGCCGCCTCCTGCCATGCCCATATTGCCGAGCAGAAGCTGGATGATGGTCATGGCCCGGATGTTCTGGGTGCCGATGGTGTGCTGGGTCCAGCCCATGGCATAGAGTTCGGTACCGACGCGGTTTGGCTTCCCTGTTGAGGCATAGAGTTCGTAGACCTCGACCAGTTTTTCCTTTGGCGTACCGGTGATGCTTGAGACCTTTTCGAGGGTGTAACGGGAATAATGCTTTTTCATTTGCTGGTACACACAATTCGGGATCCTTGAGTGTGGAGATCCTTCTTCGGGACGCCGTTCTCGTCCATCTGGAACGACCAGGTTTTTTTATCGTATTTTCTGGTTTTTTCATCGTAGCCGGAGATACAGGCCGTTCAAATCAGCCGGACCCTTGAAATCGGGATTCAACAGGAACGGGGCATTGGTGTATTTGACCACGTATTCGGAGAAAATGAGGTTCTTGTCGAGGATGTACTTGATCATCCCGCCGAGGAAGGCAATATCCGTACCCGAGCGCATGGCTGCGTATACGTCGGCCTTGGCAGCGGTCTGGGTGAAACGGGGGTCCACGACGATCAGTTTCGCGCCTTTTTCCTTTGCCTTCATCACCCATTTCATGGAAATGGGGTGGTTCGATGCCGGGTTGCTCCCCATGACGAGAATAACATCGGCATTCTTAACATCGATCCAGTGATTGGTCATTGCGCCGCGCCCGAACGACTCTCCCAGAGCCGCTACAGTTGCGGAGTGTCAAATGCGGGCCTGATGTTCTATGTAGACCAGGCCCCAGGACCGAAGCATCTTCTGGAGCATGTAACACTCTTCGTTGTCAAGGGCCGCGCTCCCCACATGGGCGATGCCGTCGGTCCGGTTTACAACAAAGTCCTTTTCAACCGTCGCTTTCCGTACCGTCAGCGGCTGTTTTCTTTTATTTTGGATTTTGACGTGAGTTTAAACGTCCGGTCGCGCGTATCTTTGACCCGCTTGGCGATCTCGTCGAGCGCCCAATCCCATTCCACTTCCTTGAATTCCGTTGCACCGGGGGCACGATACTTGGGTTTTGTAAACCGCAGGGGATTGTTAATGATCTGATACAGCGATGACCCTTTCGAGCAAAGCGTGCCCTCGCTTATCGGATGATCCGGGTCGCCCTCTGTGTTCACCACCTTGCCGTCCTTCGTGTGGACGATAATGCCGCATCCCACGGCGCAGTAGGGACAAATCGTTTTCGTTTCCTTGGCATCCTTGATCTTCAGGCCTTGCGCATAAGCCTTTGCAGGTTCAAGGCTTATACCAAGAGACCCGAGCAAAACAGTGCTGCCGGAAATCTTCATAAAATCCCGTCGCGATACAGCCATAGATTCCCCCTCCTTGTGAAGAAATTGTTGAGAATGCATCTTTAATCGCTTGGTAAATAGCCGGCCGAACTGCAGTAGAAACTTGAAACATATCGAGGTATTAGCATAGATCAACGCTGATTATTTTCTTGTGCTGAAGCTGTCCGGATAATTCGTCCTGAAGTGCAGTTTAGTCTCTAGGAATTAAGTATATCAAAAAAAATACATCTTGTTGTACATAATGCTACTTTTTTTCTCATTATATTTTTATGTCTGGTTTGGTTTTGATCGGTTTGCTATAGCCACAATATCTTTTTTCAAGGATCCTTTGACAGAGGTATTTGATTTTGATACTATTTTGAAGTTTTAAATCGACACGAAACGCGTTATACTCAAGAAAATGAAGTATCCTGGCGACAAAAGGAGGAGCGTTAATTGCGCTATCGCTATATCGCCTATAAATATACAAGAAAATCCCAGCCGTTCGATGCCTATAGCGTGGTTTGGGAATCCTTTGGGTCCTGGCCTGCGCCATCAGCAATTATCTGGCGGCCGCCAACCGATGTATACGAAACCGCCTACGACCTTGTTGTCGTCATGGAACTTGGCCGGTGTCAGGGAGGAAGACATGACCATCACGCTTTTCAGCGATCTTCTGGTGGTTGAGGGCAAGCGGGACCAGCCCGAATTCCGTGAAGCCCATTCCTGCCACCAGTTGGGAATCAAGTACGGCAATTTTCGATCGGAAATCGGATTGGTCTCCCCGGTGGACCACGAAAGCGTCACTGCAGAGTATCATAACGGTCTTTTAGAGATCAGACTCAAAAAACTACTTTAAAAAACCGGGGAGTATATTTTGAAGATTAGAAATATTTTCGAAAAACTTCTCATTAAACCGACCAGGAGCGATGCCATGGACGCCATAGAGCCTGAAACCGATATGAATACCATGCCAACCGTACCAGAAGAACTTCCGCTCCTTCCCCTGAAGGACACGGTCGTCTATCCTCTCACCGTGTACCCGCTCGTGATCGGCAAAGAAAAATCGATCAAGCTTATCAATGACGTAACGGTAGGAGACAAGATCCTCGGCCTTACGTCCCAGAAGAGGGCTGATATCGAGGTTGCAACCCTCGACGACGTCTATGCGACCGGAACGATGGCCCGCATTCTGCAAATGATCAAGATCCCTGATGGTACGCTCCGGGTTCTCGTGCAGGGAATCGAACGCATCAGCATTCTCAATGTCACGCAGAATGAGCCCTATCTCAGGGCACGGGCCAGGGCGCTGCCGGACGTCATTGACAACACCGTAGAAACCGAAGCGCTCATGCGCGGCCTTTCCGAGACTTTCCAGAAGCTTGTTTCGCTCACGCCGAACATGCCGGAAGAACTTTCCGCCGCTGCCGTGAACATCGACAACCCCCGTCAGCTTGCATACCTGATCGCAACGAACATCAGGCTGGACCTGGCGCAGCGGCAGGAACTCCTCGAAACCGACCCGGTCCATGATAAACTTACGAAACTGATGCAGCATCTGAATCGTGAGGTCGAGGTGCTCGAACTCGGCAAGAAAATCCAGGGAAAGGCCCGCGATCAGATGCAGAAAGCTGAACGCGAGTACCTGCTGCGGCAGCAGCTCTCGGCCATCCGCAAGGAGCTGGGCGAGGAGAGCGACGAGGGCTCGGAGATAAAAAGCCTTCGGGAAAAGATCGAAGAAGCGAAGATGACGCCTGAAGCGGAAAAAGAATCAAAGCGGGAGCTCGCGCGCATGGAAAAGCTCAACGCGTCCTCGCCTGAATATTCGGTCATTCGCACCTACCTTGAATGGATGACCGGCCTTCCCTGGAGCAAAACGTCATCGTCGCCCATAGATATCCTGAAAGCAAGGGCGACGCTCGATGAGGACCACTACGATCTGGAGAAGGTAAAGGACCGGATCCTGGAATACCTGGCGGTCAAAAAACTGGGACAGGACCGGGGCACGCAGGCAGGCACCAAGATGCGGGAGCCCATCCTCTGCTTCGTCGGGCCTCCCGGCGTCGGCAAAACCTCTCTGGGCCAGTCCATCGCGCGGGCTTTGGACCGGAAGTTCATGCGCATGTCCCTGGGAGGCCTTCACGATGAGGCCGAGATCCGCGGACACCGGCGCACCTATATCGGCGCCATGCCCGGCCGCATCATTCAGGCGATCAAGCGTGTGGAGACCAAAGACCCGGTCATCATGCTCGATGAAGTGGACAAGGTCGGAGCGGACTGGCGCGGCGACCCTTCTTCAGCGCTTCTCGAAGTGCTCGATCCGGAACAGAACAAGGATTTCAGGGACAACTATCTTGATGTGCCCTTTGATCTCTCCCAGGTCATGTTCATCACGACCGCGAACCAGCTCGACACGATCCCGGCGCCGCTCCTTGACCGCATGGAATTGCTTCGCCTGCCCGGGTATACCGAGCACGAAAAACTGAACATCGCAAATAAATATCTCATTCCAAAAGAGGTCAAGGCGAATGCTCTTAATGCGGAAGAGATCGTAATCGAAGAGGATGCGCTCAGGAGCATTATCAAGGACTACACCCGCGAGGCCGGGGTCAGGAATGTGGAGCGGGAGATCGCAAACGTCTGTCGCAAGGTGGCCAAAGCAGTGGCCGAAGGCAAACCCACGCCAATCAAGGTAACCGTGCAAAGTCTCCACGATTATCTTGGCAACCCGCGGTTCTTTGCTGAAACGGCTGTCATGATCGACCGGCCCGGTGTGGTTACCGGCCTGGCCTGGACCCCGACGGGAGGGGACATCCTTTTTATCGAAGCAACGATGATGCCGGGGAATAAGCAGCTTACGCTTACGGGTCAGCTTGGCGATGTAATGAAGGAATCAGCACAAGCCGCACTTTCCTATGTGCGTTCCCAGGCCGAAACCTTCGGGATCAACCGCGATTTCTATGAAAAATCGGATATCCATATCCATGTGCCTGCCGGCGCCATACCAAAAGACGGGCCGTCGGCAGGCGTCACGATGACAACAGCAATCGTGTCCATGCTCACCGGCAGAGTGGCAAAGCATGACGTGGCCATGACCGGAGAAATAACGCTGAGGGGCAAGGTGATGCCGATCGGCGGGGTAAAGGAAAAAGTGCTCGCTGCGAGAAGGGCGGGGATCAAGACCGTTATCCTTCCGGAAAAGAACAAGAACGACCTTGACGATGTGCCTGAAGAGCTCCGGAAGGAGATGCACTTTATCTTCGCCGACACCATCGATCAGGTCGTTGAAGCGGCGCTTGACGCCAAAAAAGGATAAAAGATGCCGGCTGAGAAGAAAAGGCAAAGGCTGCCGCCCTGGTTTAAGATCAGGCTCACCACAGGCGACGGCTTCAAGAACGTCCAGAAGCAGATCCAGTCGAACAAACTGCATACGGTCTGCAGAAGCGCAGCCTGCCCGAATCAAAGTGAGTGCTGGAATGCTGGAACCGCCACCTTCATGATCCTTGGAGATGTCTGCACCAGGTGTTGCCGGTTCTGCAACGTGCCGAAGGGCATTCCCTTAATCCTGGATCGGGAGGAGCCGGAGCGGGTGGCCAGGGCTGTGGCAGAACTCGGCCTGGAATATGCCGTCATAACCTCGGTCACGAGAGACGATCTGCCTGACGGCGGTGCTGATTTTTTTGCCGCAACCATCAAAGCCATACGCACGATCTCTCCGGACTGTCGCGTAGAGGTTCTCATACCAGATTTTCTCGGATCTACTGAATCACTCAAAACGGTTCTGCATGCGTCGCCGGACGTGCTTAGTCACAATCTGGAGACGGTGCCGTCCCTGTACTCGCGAGTCAGGCCCCAGGCAGATTACAAGCGTTCCCTTGAACTGCTGTCGCGGGCTCGTAAATTTGGACTCACCACCAAAACCGGGATCATGCTAGGTTTTGGGGAGAGCAAGGCTGAAGTGAGATCGGCCATGCATGATATTCGCGCTGTTGATTGCCGGATCCTTACGCTGGGCCAATACCTGCAGCCCGGCAAAAACCACCTGCCAGTTGAAAAATATTACTCTCCGGAAGAATTTGCATCACTCCGCAAACAAGCATTGGCCTTGGGATTCAAACATGTCGAAGCAGGACCGCTCGTACGAAGTTCCTATCACGCGAATAGCTTTGGCAAAGAGCAAGGCAGGCTCCTCCAGCCGCATGGATAACTTAATATGCTGGTTTGTTCGAACTTTTGAATGCAACTGCAACTTAGTCATCCCCTCAGAAGGCTATTGTTTTACACATTGAAAATAAAGAAATAGCCTAAAACCTGCGTCGGTATGATGAAACCCATTATTACCCGGGCAGTTTTCGCATCTAAACTTCCGGACATAAAGGATACCTGGCCATTGTTTCGAGGACAATTTTGTAGGGCAAACTGGGGAAGGAATATTTCCCAGACTATGATTAACGGGTACAAATACCGTATTGTTTGAAACTTCGAGGATGTCAGAAGTAGCACTGCTAGGAGCGATATCCCTAGAAATACCAATAATACCTGTGCCGGGATGACATCGCTCAGACGACGTCGTAGGTAAAGGACCAGGAACCAGGCAATGGCTAGGATAGCCAGAGGGATTCCATGGATCCACTCCATCCATGGAATCAGTCTTTCCGTGCCATAATTTGAATAGTGGAGGGTGAATTTGGACCATAGGTCAATAACGTGCTGGACCGGCATGAACCAGAGGAAAGGATCAGCGAAAATAAAAGATATTAATCCACCGGTTAAAATCGGAACCATGACACGTATACCACTTCTGTAAGATAGCAGGATGAAGAATGGAATACCCACGAAGAGACTGATATCAAGCCTTGTCGCAGCTGATAGACCCAACATAATACCCCATAGAAAGTAGTGCCATCCGGATGTGGATATAGTACGCACCCATAACCAGCATGAAGCTAACACAATGAGGGTTATAAATGGCATCACTGCAGCAGTGGGCACAGTTGCTGTGACGAAAAACCGGCTCAAAGTAAGAATGAACCCTGTTGTAAACCACCAGAGCGATTGCGGCTGCAACAGAAAACAGAGTGCAGCGCATGCGGCGGTTACTGCGGCGATGAGCAGTGCCACACTGAGCGTCAGGGCAATATTGAATGAGAAGCCGAAAAGAATGTGAAACAAACAGCCCAGGCCTACTAGGGTAGTGCCAGGGTGTCCATAGGCAGCACGGAAATTAAATACAGCAGAACTGCTGTTCAAAAAGTGCTGAATTTGTTGCGCCCACATTTCTCCGTCGGTAATGTATATGGTCGTTTTCACCATTTGTATGACAAAGGCAAACAGGAATACTTTCCAGAAAATACTTTTTACTTGATGCGGAGTAATTTCGGGAAGATCACTTGTAATTTGTAACAGTGCCCCCTCGGGGTCTGGTTTCCCACGTTTCGAGGTTCTATTAAGCAGCAATGCAATGGTTTTCACTGAGCTTTCACCACTTGAAAAAAAATAGTTCATGCAGATAGTTCCAGAAGGATGACAATTATGGCAGTCGGTAATTTCATTTATTATTATGATATATTATCACAACTTGTGATATAGCGAAAGCGTTATTATAAGCGAATTGACTCACAATAAATGTTACCCAACCGCATTTTGAAAAGGATCGTTGACTCATAATGCATGTTACCGGAACTATACCCCCAAAAGGAGGGTTAGTTCTGATGAGTCCACAATCCAAACGGGAGTATCTGGCCGCAATCGTTAAACGGTACCGGGCCGCCTCCCGAAAGATGAAAACGACGATCCTGAATGAGTTTTGTTCAACCTGCTGGTATCACCGAAAGCATGCACTCAGACTTCTGCGGACCTTCCGGCGATTCACCCAAAAGACGCCGGCCAAACGCGGCAGAAAGCCGGTGTATGACGTTGCAACGCTCCTGATACCCTTAAAGGATTGCTTGATCGCAAATTCTTTTATAACAAATTCTTTATGCCGCATTCCACAGCGACCTACAAGTTTTTTATTGTACGGGGTCAGTAGTGTCCGGTTATCGTTTTTCCAAAGTGCGATAACTCACTGTCACACAACAATAAAAAGGGCAAAATGCAACTTTTCGATTTGAACTCAGTTTATCTCGATTCATCCTATAATCCCTCTCAGCTCTTTACGAGGAGGGACGAGAATGAATTCCGGAAAAACCGTTTTTGCTCAACTGATTCAACATCTACCACGGTACGAGTTCAACCAATGCGTCCTTCGTTATCATGGCAATCACAAGGTCAGGAGCTTTTCATGCATGGATCAGTTTCTCTGCATGGCGTTCTCTCAATTGACCTATCGCGAAAGCTTACGCGATATTGTAACGTGTCTCAATTCTCATCGAGCAAAGCTTTACCACATGGGCTTCCGAGGGAAGATCGCCAAGTCCACGCTGGCAGACGCCAACGAACATCGGGACTTCCGCATTTATCAAGACTTTGGCTATCTGCTCATCGACATCGCCAGCAAGCTCTACCAGAACGAGGATCTTGGCAAAGATCTGAAGTTCTCGGTCTTTGCTCTGGACTCAACGATAATCGATCTCTGCCTATCCACCTTTCCGAGGGCGACGTTTCGGAAAGAGAAAGCAGCCGTCAAGATTCACACCCTACTAAACGTGCAGGGATCAATTCCGACCTTTATTTTCGTGACTCCCGGCAGCGTTCACGACGTCAATATAATGGATACAGTTCCGTTCGAAGCAGATTCTGTCTATACGATGGACCGTGCATATCTCGACTTCGAGCGACTCTATCACATCAACCAGCTTGCAGCGTTCTTCGTCATCCGGAGCAAGCACAATACAAGACTGCGTCGTATCTATTCTGCTTCGGTGGACAAATCAATCGGTGTGCAAGCCGATCAAACAGTCCTGCTCGTCGGCTACAAATCGCGCATGGCCTACCCCGATCCTTTGCGTCGGGTACGATATCACGATGCCGAACGAGACAAGCGCTTGGTGTTTCTTACGAACAACTTTCTTGTGCCGGCAAAGACCATCGCGGATATTTACCGGTCCCGATGGAAGGTGGAGTTGTTCTTCAAGTGGATCAAGCAACACCTACGGATCAAGTCATTCTTCGGAACGTCATCCAACGCGGTCAAAACGCAAATCTGGACAGCTGTCAGTGTTTATCTGCTCGTGGCGATTATCAAGAAACGATTGAATCTGCCTGGCAGTCTTCATACGATTCTACAGATTTTGGAGGTCAACCTTTTCGAGAAAGTACCTATTTCTCAGCTGGTTGCCGAGGCAATCAATCACGAAAACGAACACTGTGACGATAACCAATTGAATCTATTTACGTAACAACCGGACAGCACTGGTACGGGGTCACTTTTATAGAGGGAAGATTAAGAGAAACCGCAGGTTTCTCAGTTGAACAACTTTTATTTATATCCCGTCAGCTTGCTGCGGGGTAGTGATTATGCCATTTTTCGTCACCCACCTATGACAATCTTGGTCATCTCTCCACAAGCAATACACGCAGATCATTGAAATTATGACGATAATTTATGGCACAGTACCTGCAGTATCTATTTCCAGAAAAGCGCGAGGTCTTTGGAAGGAGGTGAAACCCATTAAGGGACCTTAAGCGAACCATATAAATAAACGTGCAATCAAAAACTAAATCTTTATGGGAGGAAAACAATGAAGAAAACAAGCAAAAAAGGTTTTACCCTTATCGAACTCCTGATCGTGGTGGCCATCATCGCCATCCTGGCCGCAATCGCCATCCCGCAGTTCGCCCAGTATCGAATCAAAGGCTATAATGCCGCCGGCAGTTCAGACCTTAGAAACGCAAAAACCGCTGAAGAGGCGCTTTTTGCAGATTTCCAGGCCTATGGCGATACAACCGATGCTGTCATAACATCTGGTCCGACTTCCATGTCTACTCAAGACGTCAACGGTAACACGAGATCGCTGGAGATTGGTTTGTCCAATGGTGTTCATATTTTTTCAAAGACCAATGCCACAGCCGTTGGCGGAGCAGGGTCGAACTATCTTATTTATACGAAGCACAAACAGGGTGACAGAACATTCATGGCTGATGGAAATGCTCCCACAATATACTGGCTGCCAGCTACACCAAATGATGATTTAGTCGATCTTGGCTATGATTCGACGGACGCTAACGATGTTACAGCGTCAGGCTCGGCGACTCCGTTGTAAAAAAGACCGCGATTTGAATCCGAAGTTTCGCGACAGGCCGGGATAACCCGGCCTGTCGCTTTTTTACATCTATTTTATTAGATTTGAATTTCCGACCAGAAAAACATGAATGTCATAAATTACTCCGGGGTTACCAAAAGATACAATTCGTGGCCGAAGGGAAATAAAGTCCTGGCTCTCAACGATTTTTCCCTTGAGATTGAACAGGGCGAGGTCTTCGGCTTTCTCGGGCCAAATGGGGCGGGGAAATCCACCGCGCTGAAGATACTGTTGAATTTCGTCTATCCCAGCGCAGGTACTGTTACACTTATGGGCAGGAATGTTTCGGACAGCAGCACGCGCGGACTTGTTGGCTATCTCGCTGAAAATCCGTATTTTTATGATTATCTTACCGCAAAAGAGATTCTCTGGTTCGGTGGTAAAACCTCAGGTCTTCATAAACACGAGCTTCATGACAGAACGGATATGCTTCTCGACAGGATGGGTCTGAAGGCCTCATGCGAAAGGCCGCTCAGAACCTATTCTAAAGGCATGGTGCAGCGTGCAGGCATAGCTTTGGCGCTGATTCACAATCCCGAGGTGGTCGTGCTCGACGAACCTATGAGCGGTCTTGATCCTATCGGGAGAAAGCTGGTCGGAGACCTGATCCTTGAACTGAAAGCCCAGGGGAAAACGGTCTTTTTTTCTTCTCATATACTCACCGATGTCGAGCGATTCTGCGACCGTGTCGGGATCCTTGTAGGCGGCCGACTCAAACTCGTGGGCAATCTGACAGACCTCCTTTCTCGCGCCGATTCCCTCGAGGATATATTCATGAGAGAAGTTGGGACGCCTGAGGAACGTGTGCAATGATAAGGAGACTGTGGCCCCTTGCGTACATAACATTTAAAGAGGGCATACGGAACAAGGCTTTTTATGGCATATCGCTGCTTGCCATCGTTCTGATGAGTGCCTCCTTTTTCATCTCCGGCCTAATCATGCGAGACGTAGGAAAGGTAGCTGTGGACATGGCCCTTTCCACGGTATCCTTTGCCGGGTTGCTCCTGGTTTTTTTCGTAGGCATCGACCTGATGGCAAAGGATTTGGATAAAAGGACGATCTATATGGTTCTGGCCCGTCCGATTTCACGGCAACAATACATCGTCGGAAAATTTCTCGGAATCTCTCTCCTCGTCGTGGTTACTGTTTTTATTTTGAGTCTCTTCGCGGCGCTTTCCATTGGTACGATACAATTTTCCAACCCGGACTACTTTCAGGGGTTCTCCTGGGGGCTGGTGTTTCTGGCTGAAGCGTTCATTGCTCTCTCGCTGGTCTTACTGTCCGCGCTGAGTTTTCTATTCGCGTCTGTTTCGTCTACCTCCTTTATTACCATGGTACTTACTGTTCTTTCATACATTATCGGACAATCTCTGAGCAGCGTAAAGGCGCTTGTGGAAGCCCCGCAGGATATGACGGTCTCCCCGGTAACCCGAGCACTAGTACGGGCTGCTTACTATATTTTCCCTAATCTTTCTCTCTTCGATATTAAAACGCAGGCCGCTCACGGTCTCGCAATCCCTGCCGCTTTCATATTTTGGACGGTGATGTATGGACTTGTCTACATCGTCCTGGTCATTACGTTCGCCGCGCTTCTTTTTACGAAGAAGGAGTTTCCTTAAATGATGCAAGTCCGTTATTCGGCGTTCTTGCTTGCAGTTTTATTTGTCCTCCATATTTTTTTGCTGCAAAGAGCTGCCACCGAGAGCAAAATGCTGCCTGCCGCTCCTGCAAGCGGGATTGTCCTTCCAACGCCTGTCCTCGCAATTACTTCGCTTGAGTTTAAGGGATTAATTTCCGATCTGCTCTTTATCAAGACCCTCATTTTTCAAGGAGGCATTTACGAGCGCAAGGAAGAACCGCGCATGAAGCCTGAAGAATGGCAGTGGTTTAACAGTATTCTCATTGCCTCCACTGATTTAGATCCGTACTTTAGCGATCCCTATCTCCTCGCTAATGCGCATATGACCTGGGAAGCGGGTATGGTCCGTGAGACGAATGAACTTCTTGAAAAGGGTATGCTGTACAGGGAGTGGGACTGGAGCCTTCCTTTTTATGCCGGCTTCAATAATTTCTTTTTTCTGCACGATAATGCGAAAGCCGTTGAGTTACTTGCCGCGGCAGCCCAAAGGCCGGGCCCGAGCGAACAACTCCTGAGTCTCGCTGCCAGGTTGGCATATACAGAGAAGAAAACCGAAAATGCCATCATATTTTTAGAGGCGATATTGTCGAAGACTGAGGATAAGCTACTGAGAAAGCAATACACAACTCGTATCAATGCATTACAGGCCAGGTTGCTGCTCGAAAGGGGGGTGTCAGCCTATAAGAAGAAGTCTGGCAGATATCCGGCCGTTCTTCAGGATCTTATACAGGCGGGGATCATTTCAAAAATTCCGTTGGACCCCTATGGAGGGAAATTCTCGATGGGCACTCAAGGACAGGTCACGAGTACAAGCGATTATCTGCTCATGATTGGACAGCGTAACAGCAAATCCACGTCGCGGTGATCAGCCGCATTTGATTATCTTCAGGCTACTTTCCCTTAATCCTTCCCGTCTTTAAACCTTTTCGCAAAACAGCGCATGCAGTCCTATCGCCAAGAGAACACGCTTTTTTAAAGTCTGCAATGGCAGCATCACGCTTACCGTGAAGATGGTAAAGGTAACCGCGATTATAATAGCTGGCGGCATAGTTGGGCTCTAATGAGATCGCCTGGTTAAAATCATTCAAAGCTTTATCATAGAGACCTTGTTTCCCATACGTGATACCTCGATTGATATAGGCTTGCGCATTCTTCGCACCCAGCAGGAGTGCCATAGTATGATCACGTATAGCACTCGGGAATTGTCCTAGTCCGTCAAAAGCGAGTCCTCGATTGCTGTAGAAGGATGACACTGTCGGATAGGCGGGGATCGCACGGCTCAGGTCATCGATAGCCCTGCCGTGCTCTCCCTTCTTCTCATAGGCGTTTTCACGAATAGCATATAACCTTGGATCATCCGGGCTTAAGCGAATAGCGTCGGTCATATCACGGATTGCATCAGCATAACGCCCAACATTCAAATAATAACGACCTCGATTGTGATAGGCATCAATATAGTATGGGTTGAGGGCAAGCGCTTTGGTAAAACCTTCCAGTGCTTTATCCATTTTTTTTTGAGCAGCGAATGCGACGCCCCGATTATTATAAGCGATAGCAGAGTCGGGGAGAAGTGATATGGCCATGTTGTATTCTTCGACGGCCTTATCAAATTTTTTTGTTTTCTCATAGGCCTGCCCACGGTTGACATAGACATTATAAAGCCCCTCTTTTGTTCCTCCATACGTCTTGTATAGTGCTATGGCCGTCTCATAAAGTTCCCAAGCCTTGTCAAACTGTCCATTGCGGGTATAGGCAAGACCTAAGCTATTATAGCCGCGTGGCTTTCCAGGGTTCTTTGCAACAACATCACTCCATAAGGCAATGCCGTTTTGAAACACCGTGTTTCTTATAGTGGTCGAACCAACCAGTATAATTGTAACTGCGACAAGAATGACTGTTCTCATCATGCTCCGCATGTATAAATCACTCACTTCCCCCCCCGCCGCTCCTCATGCCTGATATCAAGCTTTTTCAGCTGCTCGATGCTTTTATTCAGATACTCATTCTCTTTTTTGACATCGATAAAAGCCTTGAGAATGAACCGCAGGTTCTGTGCATCGCGCACCCTGGCGTTGTCGGGATACAAGCGCAGGAACTCATCGAGTTCCTGAATAGCCTCCGCATAATTCCGATGGGGATTGTCGTAGTATGCGAAGGTAAAAGCCATGCCATAGTGCGCGCTGGCGGCAATAGCGGGCGCTGGGGCAGGGGAGGCTGTTAGTATTTTTTTGTACAAGTTCACTGCATCACTGTATTTTCGTTGATTGAACAGGTTTTCGGCATTCCGCAGTTCAGCTACCTGCATCGTCAGGGCTGTCGGAGCCGATAGACGGGCGCATCCGGCGAGGTTGATTAATAAGCATAGAAATAACAGCGCCAGCTTGTTCAATTATTTCTCCTCTTGTCCACGACAAAAACGCTTTTTGCAATGGTCTTGGCATAATCCTTCAGTTCTGCCGCGATTTCAGACGCTTCCAGTGCATTGGCGAGCTTTCTCCGCTCATTCGTGACGATGGCGATCGATATGGTCATGAGCGGAAATTTCATATCAACGCCCTGCCTGGTTTTTCCGTGGATGTATCCCTTGTCCCGATCGCTTTGCTCATAAAATTCGGGGATCCGTCGGTCGAACTGGGTGATGATCTCACTTGCAATTTCTCTCATGGCGCCGGGAACAGTAATAACAACGTAGTCATCGCCGCCAACATGCCCGATGAAGTCATCAGGGGTGCCTTTCGTTTTGACCGCATTCTCAATAAGGTGCGCCGTTTCCTTGATCACCTCGCTGCCGTTGGCATATCCGTAGCGGTCGTTGAATGCCTTGAAATTATCAAGATCGAGTACGCAAAAAGCTATGGGAAGTCCCGAATCGATCCTTTTTTTGAGCACATTTTCTATGGCAATGCCGCCTGGCAGCCGTGTGAGCGGACTGGCGTCCAGGTACATTTCCTCAAGTTTCCGAAGGCGCTTTCCCATGCTCAAGAACGACGTTGACAGCGCCCCGATCTCATCTTCCGTCCGGATATCGGGGTCGTAATCGAAATTACCATCAGCAATATGTTCCGTTGCGACTTTCAATTTATTGATCGACGACGAGATATGATGGGTCACGACGAGACCTGCAAGGGCTCCCGCAAGAATACTGATCAGACAGAGTATGGCGGTCGTGATGAAGGCCCGGTCGCCCACAGAGCTGATCTGCCGCATCTTCTTGTCCTGAGAATCCCTAGCACGGGCGGACATCGTCCTCAACGTGTCAAGGAGTTCATCCAGATTGCTTTTCAGGCTGGAATTAGATATGGCATATGCGGCTTCGTTCTTATTTGCCTTCGCCAGCTTGATTTCTCGGGAAAACAGCTCAGTGTAGTTTCCATGCAGGCGCTCCAGCGTTTCGATCGGAGCGGTATTTTTTCCGGGAAGGTCCTTGAGCACCCGCAGCCAGGCCCTGAACTCATCACCGCGCTTTGCAAAGAGCTTTTTCATGTCCTCGCTCTTCAATATCAGAAAACGCTTTTCATAGGTGTCCTGCGAAAGGACCGCGTCAAGCATTTTATCGGCAGCTTCCTGGGTAGGGATATCGGTCTTTACAATGCTCTTGTTCAGATTATTGATCCGCTGAAGGCTGACCAAAGCATAGACCACCACAACGACCGTAAGCAGCACGAGGGTCATGTATCCGAACAGCATTTTGCTGGCAATATTGAGCCTGGCAAAAAGCTTCGTTGGAGTTATTTTTTCCAGTATAATCGGCGGAATAGGTATCTTCATAGATGAAATCGATATATTACCTGAAGTTAGATTAACAAATATTTTTACCGGTGTCAATAATATTACGGTATTTCCGGGGCCTCATCCTCCCACACCTGATCATCGCTGCCAGCGACAATTTCCGGACAATAGGTTCTCGGTTCTGTTCCAGGGACATATGCTTCCCTGACGATGTCCTTGCAGGTATCCCTGCTTAGTAATCCCGTGGCTGCGTCGATCCGCCTGACAACAATCCCTTCGGGTGCCGCGAATTCCTCAGGCTCTTTGCCATCTAGGGCTTTTTTCATGAAATCCAGCCACAGAGGAAGGGCTGCGCGCGCACCCGTTTCGCGGGGGCCGATGGTTCGATGGTCGTCATACCCTACCCAGACCCCGGCAACGATACCGGGAGTATAACCAATGAACCACGCATCACGATAATCGTTTGCCGTGCCGGTTTTTCCGGCGACAGGCCTGCCGAGTTCACGGGCTTTCGATGCGGTTCCCTGCTCCACGACGCCGCGAAGAAGGTTCGTCATAATATAGGCTGTTTCCGGCTTTACCACCTGCGCAGGAACTGCGTCACTGGCAAACAGAACGCGTCCAGTGCTGTCGGCAACCTGAAGAATGGCAACGGGATCTATCCGGACACCGTGATTGGCCAGCACCGAGTACGCCGCTGTTAATTCAAAGAGCGTCACATCCGAACTGCCGAGCGCCAGGGACAAGTAAGGAGCGACCGGGCTTCTGATCCCCATAGCCCTGGCGAACTGGACCGTCTCATCAATGCCGAGTTTGTCAAGCAGCCGAATGGTCGGCACGTTCAGGGACTTGGTCAAAGCGCGGCGAAGGGTCACTGCGCCCTGGAACTTCCTGCTGAAATTCTCGGGAGTCCAGTTCCTGTTGCGATCGAGCTTGACTGTCAAGGGAGAATCATCGAGCAGGTCCGAGGGGCCGAATCCCCGTTCGATCGCCTCGGCATAGATCAGTGGTTTAAATGCCGAACCCGGCTGTCGAACTGCCTGCCAGGCCCGGTTGAACTGGCTTTCAGCGTAATCCCTGCCGCCGACCATGGCAAGGATATGGCCCGTTGAGGGCTCGATGGCGATAAGCGCACCCTGCAGCGGGGGCTGCGGTTGCCTGGACCGTCTCTGGCTGCGAGCCTCCACTCGCTGAAGGCCTGCTGTGACGGCCTGTTGTGCAAAATCCTGGAACCGGTCGTTGATACTGGTATAAATGTTGAGGCCGCCGGAATAGAGGATGCTGGAACCGAAGCGTTCCTCGATCTTCTGGCGGATGTATTCGACGATATAGGAATCAGCCCCGCGCACCGTCGTGGTAGGACTGGTTGGAAGCAACTTCTTTGCAGCTTCATCGGCTTGGAACTGCGTAATGATGCCTGTTCTGGCCATGCGGGACAGGACATAGGCCCGGCGAACCAGTGCCGTTGCAGGCGCCTTGAACGGTGAATACCGCTTCGGTGACCTGGGAAGACCGGCCAGCATGGCGCATTCGGCAAGGTCCAGGTCTCTGGCAGGCTTGCCAAAATAGGTTCGTGCGGCAGCCTCCACGCCGTAGGCGCCGTTCCCGAAATAGATCTGATTGAGATAGAGCGAGAGAATTTCTTGCTTTGTATACCGCTGTTCGATGCGGAGCGCAAGCGCCATTTCTTTGAATTTACGCGAAAACGTGCGGTCCGGAGAGAGAAAGAGTACCTTTGCAAGCTGCTGCGTCAGCGTACTGCCGCCCTCCAGGATCCGGTGCGCCCGCAGATTCCGGTACATGGCACGCGCGATGCCGCGCACATCAAGGCCGTGGTGTTGATAAAACCGGGCATCCTCGGCAGACACGAGCGCTTTCGTCAGCATTTCCGGGACATCGGTGAGTTCTACCGGCGTTCTGTTCTCAAGGTAGAACTCCGTAAGCATCCGGTTGGCATCGGTATAGACTCGGGAGGTGATGCTCGGACGATACTCCTCCAGCATCTCTATCTCGGGGAGGTCCCACATCGAAAAGATGATGAATCCTGATGCCCCGCCTATGAGTCCGGCCGTCACAGCAGATACGATAAAGAGGGTGAGCGATTTCCTTTTAAGCACGACGCTATTATACATCCCGGAACGTTAAAAAGTAAAGTCTGTCCTCCTTCTTTCCCAGTTTTTTAGTGCATCATATCACCATCTGTGGTAATCTTTGTCCAGTCATTTGCCGTGCGCATAGTGCCAGATGCGCATGCGGAGAGGGGAGTACTTTGGACACCGGCCTGGTAATCGTCTTTACGGGAGACGGCAAGGGGAAAACGAGCGCAGCCATCGGCATGGCAGTGCGTGCATCGGGTCACAAAATGTATGTTTCCGTGGTGCAGTTCATCAAAAGCCCGGCTGCCGCCGGAGAAGCTCGCGCCGTCGAACGCCTTGCGCCCGAACTTGATTTTATTTCTCTGGGTAAAGGATTCGTTACGGGAGCCCCGGGTTCATCGACATGGTCCGAGCATCAAAGGGCGGCAAAAGAAGCTTTGAAGCTTGCCCAACAGCGGATGCAGGCAGGATCGTGGGACCTGCTTATCCTGGACGAGATCAATAATGCCGTCCACCTGGGCCTGCTAGACCTCGCGAACGTCATGGAGTTGGTGAGGAGCAAACCGCCGAAACTCCACCTGGTCCTGACGGGCCGTAACGCACACCCTGACCTTATTTCCGCTGCAGACCTCGTGACTGAAATGCGTGCCATCAAACACCCCTACGACCGCGGTGTTCCCGCGCAGCGAGGCATTGACTTCTAAGTGGGCCATAAAGTGAAATTGACTTTGATTTTTCATAATGTTACAATTGAAACAAAAGGAACGAGAGTGTAGTTGTTGCTATAACCAGATTCTGAACCTCATGAAAAATACCGCCGCACATGTGACCATAGATGACACAACGTCATTGCCGAGCCTTTTCGGCGACCTTGACAAGAATCTCAGGCTGATCGAAAATGCCTACGGAGTGGTTCTGACAGCCCGGGGCAACAAGCTTCAGATCGAAGGAGAGGAGGAAGCGGTCGCCCAGGTGGAGCTTCTCATCAGGCAGCTCGCTGACATGCTCTCCCGGGGAGTTATTGTTCATCGCGATGATGTTCATGCCGCTATCCGCGCTTTTTCCGCCAATCCCTCGGCAGGTTTGAAGGAGATCTTTCAAAAGACCATCCCCGTGTCGAGCAATAAACGACCGGTCGCTCCGAAGAACGAGGCCCAGCGCGCCTACGTCGAGGCCATCAAACAACACGATGTTGTTTTCGGCATCGGACCGGCGGGAACCGGCAAAACCTACCTTGCCATGGCCACTGCTGTTTCCGCCCTGCTGCGGCGGGAAGTGAGCAGGATTATTCTCGTCCGTCCGGCCGTCGAGGCAGGGGAAAAGCTCGGGTTTCTGCCGGGCGATCTCTATGAAAAGATCAATCCCTACCTTCGCCCCCTCTACGATGCGCTCTACGACATGATCGATACCGAAAAAGCCAATAAACTGGTGGAGCGGGGGGACATCGAGATCGCTCCGCTCGCCTTCATGCGCGGCCGCACACTGAACGATTCGTTCATTATCCTCGACGAGGCGCAAAATACCACGTCCGAACAGATGAAGATGTTCCTGACCCGCCTGGGATTCAACTCAAAGACCGTGGTCACCGGCGACATTACCCAGATCGATCTTCCGAACAATAAGAACTCGGGACTGATCGAAGTGCAAAAAATACTGGAAAACGTCGAGGGCATCCGCTTCGTCTATTTTACGAACCGCGATGTCGTGCGTCACCGGCTTGTCCAGCAGATCATCAAAGCATACGAGAAATACGAGGCTGACGATGAATCCCAGGCATGATCCGAGCGGAAAGCTTCTTCCGAAGGTCCGGGTCCAGGAGACGGAAAGGGATGACGCGCCGCAGGATCTCAAGCGGTCCGTGCGTTTCCTGAACATCAGCATCGCCCTCGTTACCGCCCTGATGCTCGCGGTCATACTCATCCCCCGTGGCACGCACCTCCAGAAAGGGGACATTGCCGAGCGTGACATCGTGGCTCCCCATGCCCTGTCCATTGAATACCAGGGTCCTGACCAGACCCTGCTCTCCTTTTCCGTGGAAAAGGGCGAGGTCCTGGTCGAAGCCGGCCACCGGGTGTCCGAAAAAATGGCCCATGCACTGGAAGAGCTCGCCCGCCATGAAGGAGCGGGGGCCAGGGCGAGCGCCTATGGGGGACTCAGCCTGTTGTTCCTGCTGATGCTCTACCTTTTTTACCGAGATATCAAACGGTACCGCCCGGCACTTATTGCGGACACCAGGAAAATGTTCCTGCTCGCTTTTCTGCTGATGGCGACCGTGGTCCTTGCGCAGTTCTCAAAGCATATTCTGATCCTCGTGGCCGACAAACTGCAGTTGGAAACCGCCACGATCGGTTTTGCGCTTCCCGTCACAGCCGGCGCCATGCTGGTGTGCCTTCTGCTGGACTTCCACCTGGCGTTGGGATTCTCGTTCATGGTCAGCCTCCTGCTCGGCATCTCTTTTCAAGGCAACCCCTTTATCCCGCTGTACTTTTTTCTGGGAAGCATTGTTGCGGCACTTTCGGTCATCCAGTGCAAAAAGCGGACTGCGGTACTCAGGGCAGGGGCATTGACAGGGCTGGTGAACATGTGCGCCATCGCCGGGATAGATCTCTACAGAGGGGAGCTTTTTACGCGGGGCCTGTACGATATGAGCGCCGGTTTCCTGGGAGCCATTGCCGTTGCCATGATCGTATCGGCTACCCTGCCTTTTTTCGAAGCGATCTTCGACATCGCCACCGACATCAAGCTCCTGGAACTCCTGGAGCCGAACCAGCCGCTCCTGAAAAAACTGGTCTACACCACCCCCGGCACCTATCATCACAGCATCCTTATCGGCAACCTGGCTGAAGCGGCAGCCGAGGCCATCGGCGAAAATCCGCTGCTCGCACGCGTCGGCGCCTATTACCATGATGTGGGGAAGATCCGCAAACCCGAATATTTCATCGAGAACCAGCATCCCAAGGACAACAAACATAACCGGCTGATGCCGTCCATGAGCAGTCTCATCATCGCCTCGCATGTGAAGGACGGTGTTGATGTGGCCCGTGAGCACAATCTGCCCGCCGCGCTCATCGACATCATCCATCAGCATCACGGAACCTCGCTTATCACCTATTTTTATCAGAAGGCAAAAGAACTGCAGCCCTATGCCAAGATCGCCGAGGAGGACTACCGCTATCCCGGTCCGCGCCCGCGCACGAAAGTGGCGGCCATTGTGATGCTCTCCGATGCGGTCGAAGCGGCTTCACGGACCCTCGACGACCCGACGCCCCAGCGCATCCAGGCGCTGACGAACAGCGTCATCACCCGTATTTTTCTCGATGATCAGCTCAGTTCCTGCGATCTGACGCTCAAGAACCTGAGGGAGATCTCGAAGAGCTTCAACCTCACCCTCAATGGGATCTTCCATCATCGGATAGACTATCCCGGCATGGAATTCCCGGGAGAAAGAAAACGACATGATCATCCGGATAAAAAACAATCAGAAGAAGCAAAAGCTGGGGGCGGCAAAGCTAAAAGCGCAGCTCATGAAGCTGTTGGAGAAGCTCAACCTTCCTGATGCCGAACTGAGCGTGCTTTTTATCGGCGATCGCGCCATGCGGACGCTTAACCGGCAGTATCGGGGCAAGGACAGAACCACCGATGTTCTTTCATTCTCGCTTCGCGAAGGCCGTTTCGGCGGGGTCCAGCCGGACATGCTCGGGGATATCGTCATATCGGTGCCCGTGGCACGGTTGCAGGCTGTTAACGCAGGCCTTACGCTGCAGCAGGAACTGGAACGCCTGCTGGTCCATGGCCTCCTGCATCTGGTCGGCTACGACCACGAGCGCGGAGCGGCCGATGCCCGGAGTATGCGGATGAAGGAACAGCGACTGCTCAAGAGACTGCGGACATGAAGTGGCGGCCACGGTCATGGGTGCAGAGCGCGAACCTGGCGATCGAGGGCATCATTTACTCGGTCAAGACGCAGCGCCATATGCGCTACCATTTGTTCGCGGCACTGGCCACCCTTGTCCTGGGCCTCGGCTTGAACATCACCCGCACCGAGTTCATTCTTCTGTGCATGGCGATCATCCTCGTTCTGTCCATGGAAATGCTGAACACCGCCATCGAGGTCACCGTCGACATGATCTCGGACGCCTACCATCCGCTCGCCAAGATCGCCAAGGACATCGCGGCCGGGGTCGTGCTTCTGGCGTCATTCGGGGCGCTCACCCTGGCATACCTCATCCTGTACCCGGCGCTGAGGGCTGCCATCGCACACGGTGAATGGCACCCGCGAAAAGCACCGAGCGATGTTATCGCATTTGTATCGCTCGCGGTCGTCGTAATCGTCGTCATTTTCATCAAGGCGCTGCTCGGCAAAGGAGATCCGCTCCGGGGAGGCATGCCGAGCGGACATGCGGCCGTATCTTTTTCGATCTGGGCAGCGGCGGTCTATCTGACCGGAAGTCTGCCGGTCGGCATCCTCACGTTCATCCTTGCCGTGATGGTCAGTTGGAGCAGGTGGTCTTCAGGGATTCATCGTCCGGTCGAAGTGCTTGCCGGGGCGGCCATCGGGGCCGGTTTGACCGCGTTATTTTTTGCGATCTTCAGTTAAGATCGGTTCGAAATCGGGGAGAACGAAAGGGGATTCTCTTGCTGGAAAAGATTTTGGGTAGGCTCATTGCATCAGTGGATGGAGCGCAGGCTGCAATTTTTCTGGATAATGACGGGGAAGCGATTGCGCAGTCGGGGGGGGTTGCCGTCGATGTCAAACTGCTCGGCGCGTGGAAAGAGATACATCTTGACCATATCAAAGAGATCACCGGCCGGCTCGGCCTGGGGAACGTCCATGCCGTGCTTTTTTCGCTGGAAGAGGGGAATGAACTGATCGCGCCGGTTTTAAACGATTACTGCCTGCTGCTCCTGCTGTCTCCCTACGCCAATCTTCAGGGCGCCATGACCGGTCTCAGAACCGCCATTGATGAACTGGCCGTCGAAATTTCCTGACAAGAAAAACTGCTTTTTATCGGATTTTATCCTATCGAAGATATTTATCCAAACGTGTCCGGGTTAATCCCGCTGTCAAAAGCTCAGAGCTGATCGAAGGTCCCCAGCTGTCTGAACTTTTCATAGCGCATCTTCACAATATCCTCCGGAGACACGTTCCTGATCTCAGCCATATTTCGCGTGACCGCGTCCTTTAGCAGCTCTGCAGCACGCCGGGGATCGCGGTGTGCGCCGCCGATAGGCTCTTCCACGACCTCGTCGATCACTTTCATCTGAAAAAGGTCCTGTGCCGTGATCTTGAGCAGCTCCGCGGCCTCGCTTGCTTTTGAACCATTGTTCCAGAGGATCGCGGCGCAGCCTTCTGGAGAAATGACCGAGTAAGTTGCGTGTTCCAGCATGAGCACCCGGTCGGCCACTCCCAATGCCAGCGCTCCACCGCTCCCGCCCTCACCTATCACTACCGTGACGATCGGGACCTTCAAGCTCGACATGACCAGCAGGTTTCTGGCGATGGACTCACCCTGTCCTCGCTCTTCGGCGCCGATGCCCGGGTACGCGCCCTGGGTATCGATGAGCGTTATGATAGGCTTCTTGAACTTTTCCGCGAATTTCATGAGCCGCAGCGCCTTGCGGTAGCCCTCGGGATTCGGTTGGCCGAAGTTGCGGTACATCCGCTCCTTCAGTGTCCTGCCTTTCTGGTGACCGATGATAACGACCGGCATGGTGTCGAGTTTCGCCATGCCGCAAACGATAGCGGGATCATCGGCAAAACCACGGTCGCCATGCATCTCGACAAAATCCGTGAGCATCGCCTCGATGTAATCGAGCGTATAGGGCCGGTTCGGATGGCGGGAGATCTGGACCTTCTGCCAGGGAGTCAATCGGGAGTAGATCTCGGCGCGCAGTTGGTCCGACTTTTTGTGAAGTTTGAGGATCTCTTCCTCGAGATCGATGTTCCCGTTCGAGGTAAAAAGGGTGAGTTCCTCTATCTTTTTTTCAAGTTCAGCGATCGGTTTTTCAAATTCGAGGTATTCCTGCGCCAAATCATACTCCTTCAACCCGTTTAAACAGTGCGCAGCAGCAGCGCGATATTCTTTATTCAATTGTCAAATTAAGAGCGCATATTATCGGATATTGAGTATGCATTGTCAAGGATTTGTTGACCGCCGAATTGACTCACAATAAATGTTACCAACCGCTAAGCGTTTATCATACCTTTTTCAAGGCGTTCAACAAGCCCCACATAACAGCCTGTCCACCATGGCGCCAATCATCGTCCATCGGCGCATTTTCGGGGTGAAATTGTTTTTTTCCCTTGACAAGTCCGCAAGTTACATGGTATGGTAACGACTCTTAACGAAGTTTATATGGATTTTTGAAGGAGGAGTAAGCATGTACGCAGTGATAGGGACCGGCGGAAAACAGTACAAGGTTTCGCCCGGTGATGTGGTAAGAGTGGAAAGCCTAGAAGCCAAGAAGGGCGATACCCTCGATATAATGGATGTCTACATGATCGCTGATGGAGACAAGATCAGCGTTGGTAAGCCGATGCTGGCTACCGCCAAGGTCACGGTCGAAGTGGTGGACGAGGACCGCGGCGAGAAGCTGCTCATCTTCAAGCATCGTCGGCGCAAGGGATATCGCAAGACCATCGGTCATCGGCAGAACTTTACGGCAATCAAAATCAAAGAGATCACGGCCTAAGCTGGCAGGCTATTCGGAGGATCGAGCATGGCTCATAAAAAGGGAGTTGGCAGTTCACGGAACGGCAGAGACAGTAATGCACAGCGTCTGGGCGTAAAGCGCTACGACGGCGAGCTGATCAATGCAGGCACCATCATCATCAGGCAGCGCGGCACCAAGATCCATCCGGGCACGAACGTGGGCAAGGGAAGCGATGACACGCTTTTTGCCAAGGTCACGGGCGTGGTGAAATTCGAGCGCAAAGACAAGACGCGTAAAAAGGTGAGCGTGTACGCAGCAGCAGTCTAAAACTCATCCTGATTTCAGTATCCTTTACAAGGCGGCATGAAATTTATGCCGCCTTTTCTGTTTGCACGTTCGGACCTTCTATGACAGGGGACCGTGGGCTGACGGCTCCATAATGGCCTCCTGACACGCTTTTTCCGCTCATGCTGCTTGCATTTTAATGCCGTTATCTGTATATTTCTCACAGGGTTAATGACGATGTCAAATTTTATAGACAGGGTAAAGATCAACATCAGGGCAGGCCATGGAGGCAAGGGCTGCATCGCCTTCCGGCGCGAGGCCTATGTTCCGCGCGGCGGTCCGAGCGGCGGGGACGGGGGAAAAGGCGCTGACGTCATCATCCGTGCCGATTCTCAACTGGGCACGCTCATCGACCTCAGATATCAGCAGAATTACTTTGCCAAGGATGGTCTTCCGGGCAGCGGAAAAGAGCAGACGGGAGCCGATTCCGAGGATATCATCATCCGCGTTCCCGTTGGCACGCTGGTGTACGATACCGTGACTCCGGGAGTGCTGGTGGACCTGGACGAGGACGGCAAGGAGTTCATTGCCGGCAAAGGGGGAAGAGGCGGCAAAGGCAATGCATTTTTCAAGACAGCCACCAAGCAGACGCCCCGATATGCCCAACCCGGAGAACCGGGTGAAGAGCGGCAGCTCTTTCTCGAACTGAAGCTTCTGGCCGATGTGGGGCTGGTCGGTTTTCCGAATGCCGGCAAATCGACGCTCATTTCGACGATCTCGGCAGCCAAGCCAAAGATCGCGGATTATCCTTTTACAACGCTTACACCGGTGCTCGGCGTGGTGAAGCCTGAGGGGAGAAAAGGCTTTGTAGTTGCCGACATCCCGGGCTTGATCGAAAATGCCCACAAAGGCGCGGGACTGGGATTCGAGTTTCTTCGCCATATTGAACGGACCACGATCCTTCTGCATCTGGTGGACGTTTCCGGTATGGTACCGGGCGACCCGGTCGAGAACTTTATTAAGATCAATAATGAGCTTGCGCTGTATAGTGACAAACTCTCGGCAAAGTATATGGCGGTAGCAGCCACCAAGATCGATGCGGCTATTCCTGAGTATGTTGAGAAGCTTGAAAGCTATTGTCGCGAGCACGATCTTAAGTTTTTCCCTGTTTCATCGGCAACGCGCAAGGGTATCGATACCCTGGTTAACTTCCTCTCGGAACAAGTGGAAGAGGAGCGAAAAAAACGCGAAAAAGTCGTCGAAGTTGCTCCGCAGGAAGTAAAAGTAGAAGATGAATGACTGTTTGCAAATTGTTGTATTTATGGTGAAATAAAACATTAATATTATCTTGAACTATTCGATATATCTGAAACTAGTAGGACATTCACCAGAGAAAAAACCTTTTGTCCGCAGATTTCGCAGATGAACGCAGATTTTAAAAAAGATATAATTCGGTTTTTTTTTAACCTGCGTAATCTGCGGAAAGATTATCCAGAGCTGTGGTTTGCGGATTCAACCAGATCATTCATTGGATCTTCACATGAAGAACGCTTCTGCCGATAAAAAATCCATCCTGTCCAAAGCACGCCGCGTGGTGATCAAGGTGGGCAGCGCTGTCCTGACTTCTTCTGGCGGAGGGCTTGACCAGAAGAGGATAGAGCAGCTCGCCAAAGACATCGTCTCGATCATGGACGAGCGGCGCGAGGTGGTTCTGGTATCGTCCGGAGCTATTGCCGCCGGTCTGGCAAAGCTCGGCCTGAAGAAGACCAAAGGAATGCCCCTTCCCTTGAAACAGGCCGCGGCAGCCGTGGGTCAGTCAGGGCCTCATGTGGATGTATGAAAAGATCTTTGGCGCCCATGGCAAAAAGGTCGCCCAGGTGCTCCTTACGCGCGAGGACCTGTCCAACCGGAGCAGGTTTCTGAACGCCCGGAATACGCTCCAGACACTCCTCGAATACGGCGTCATCCCCATCATCAATGAGAACGATACGGTTGCCGTGGACGAGATCAAGTTCGGTGATAACGACAACCTTTCCGGGATGGTCGTGCAGCTTACCGATGCGGACCTCCTGGTTATACTCTCCGATATCGATGGACTCTATACTGCCGATCCCCGGCTTCACCCTGATGCCCGGTTCATTCCTGTTGTTGAAAAAATAACCGCAGAAATGGAACGGGGCGCAGGAGATGCCTTGTCCGGCGTTGGCACGGGCGGGATGCGCTCCAAGATCATGGCAGCGAAAAAGGTCGGCGCGTACGGCGTGCCCATGGTCATCCTGAACGGAAAAAAGACCGGCATGCTTGCCGGGTTGTTCGAGGGCAGGCAAGGGGGCACCCTGTTCCTTCCCCGGCTTGAAAAAATGGACAGCCGCAAGCACTGGATCGCCTACACCGCTGCTTCGAAAGGCGGCATCGTGGTGGACGACGGCGGGCGCGATGCCCTGGTGCACAAAGGGAAGAGCCTGCTGCCCGGCGGCGTGGTCAGCGTGGAAGGAACGTTCAAAGTGGGCGATTGCGTGAACTGTCTGGACAGTAGGGGAACAGTGTTCGCCCGGGGGCTCACGAAATACTCTTCAATAGATCTCGACAGGATCCGGGGTCTGAAGACATCGCAGATCGAGCCCGTACTGGGGCATAAGGATTACGATGAAGTGATCCACCGCGATGATCTGGTGATATTGTAACGGAGGCTGCAACCGGATGAAAAAACTGATTCTGGTAGTGCTGCAGATACTGTTCTTCACGCCTCATGCCTCTGCTGCGCTCAAATTGAATGATCCGGTGCCGCTCTTTACCCTTCAAGACGTGACCGGGAAGGAATTCTCATTAGGGAACGTGGTTGGTGCCGGAAGCACGAAAAAAGGCAATGGTGTTATCGTGAGCTTTTTTGCGTCCTGGTGCGGGCCCTGCAGGCATGAACTTCCGATCATGAATGCACTGGTCGGCGAATTTCGGAGCAAAGGGATCACGGTGGTGCTTATCGATGTCAAAGAGAGTATTGGTACGATCAAGGAACTGCTCAACGAATTGCAGGTGGACCAGCCGGTCGTCCTCCGCGACGCTGATGGAAAGACGAGCGAGCAGTATGAGCTCCGGTTCCTGCCGACAACATTTTTTGTCGGAGCTGACGGGAAGCTGAAGGACGTCATCTATGGCGGGATACGCAGGGAAAGTGAATTACGGGCGGGTGCGGAGAAGCTTTTAAAGTGATCATCGTGATTGTGCATGCGGGAGGAATCATTGGACATCAAACAATACGTCGCAGATAAGGCAAAAAAGGCCAAGGCCGCATCGCGGGAACTGGCGAACTGCTCGACCGAGATCAAGAACAATGCGCTCTTCAAAATGGCGGCCGGACTCGAGAAGGAAGCCGGGATGCTCATTGCTGAAAATAAGAAAGACCTGGCTGCTGCCGAACAAAAGGGCCTGTCCAAAGCCATGATCGACCGTTTGACCCTGAATCCGGAAAGGATCAAGGCGATGGCTGACGGTCTGCGCGAGGTCGCTGCGCTTCCCGACCCGGTAGGAGAAGTGACCAGGATGTGGCGCAGGCCCAATGGGATGCAGATCGGCAAGATGCGTGTCCCGATCGGGCTCATCGGGATCATTTACGAATCGCGGCCGAACGTGACTGCTGATACCGCCGCGCTGTGCCTCAAGTCCGGCAACGGCGTGCTCCTCCGGGGCGGCTCCGAAGCCGTTCATTCCAATACGGCGATCGCGAACGTCCTGTCACGGGCGGGAGCCGAGGCCGGCATCCCTGAAGGCGCAGTATCGTTCATCGAAAACCCTGACCGCGCCTGTGTCATGGAGATGCTCAAGCTGAACGGGGTCGTTGACCTCATCATTCCGCGCGGGGGCGAGGGGCTGATCCGCATGGTATCGGAGAACTCGACGATCCCGGTCATCAAGCACGACAAGGGTGTGTGCCACGTGTATGTGGACTGCAGGGCCGATTCGGCCATGGCCGGCGAGATCTGCTTTAACGCCAAGGTCCAGCGGCCGGGAACGTGCAATGCCATGGAAACCATGCTGGTGCACAAGGACCTCAGCGCCTCATTCCTGCCTGCCATGCTCGACCGCTTTATGAAAGCAGGAGTGGAGATCCGGGGATGCTCCCGAACGAAGACCTTCGTGCCTGCGGTGAAAGCAGCGACGGAGAAAGACTGGGACACGGAATATAACGACCTGGTGCTGAACGTGAAGATCGTGGACAGCATGGAGGACGCCATGGAGCATATTGCGCTCCATGGTTCCCAGCACTCGGAGGCTATCGTGACCGACGATTACGCAAAGGCCCTGCGGTTCCAGCGGGAGGTGGATGCCTCCGCCGTGTTCGTGAACGCCTCGACGCGTTTGAACGACGGGTTCGAGTTCGGACTTGGCGCCGAGATCGGCATATCGACCACCAGGATCCACGCACGGGGGCCCATGGGACTCGAGGAACTGACCTCGACCAAGTTCATCGTGTTTGGGAATGGGCAGATCAGAAAATAGGTGCCATAGACAGATCCGCAATCATCAGACCGGAGGTTTTTTGTCAAAGAAGATAGGCATTCTCGGAGGAACCTTTAATCCCATTCATTACGGCCACCTTGCGGCAGCAGAGGAGGTCTGGAACCGGCTGATGCTGGATCAGGTGCTGTTCGTTCCCTCGTTTTTACCTCCTCATAAACAAGACGAGGTCATTCCCTCGGCAGCACAGCGACAGGAAATGGTCGCACTGGCCATTGCCGGGAATCCCCATTTTTCCCTTTCCGACATTGAAGTGAAGCGTGAGGGGATGTCCTATTCAGTGGACACCGTCGCAGCGCTTCTGCACATTTACCCGAAAGCGGACTTCTATTTTATCACCGGACTCGATTCTTTTCTGGAGATCCAGACATGGAAAGAATGGGAACGGCTGCTTTCTCTCTGCAGATTTATCGTGCTTTCCCGTCCGGGATATGCCTTTACCGACCTGGCTTCGATCGACTTCATGCGTAAATCTGCAAACGAGTTGCATGCGCTGGACCAACGAATATTAACACAGGCCGTGCTGGAGACCGGCAGCGGCATGGTGTATCTGGAACAGATTGCGCTCTATGATATTTCCTCCACGGATATCAGGCAAAGGGTGCGACAGGGGCGGACGATCAAATATCTCTTGCCTGAGTGCGTGGAAACTTATATAATTAAAAATAACTTATATGGTTAATTCCCTTGAAGCCGCCCGGCTGATGGCTGAGGCGGCAGATGAAAAGAAAGCATTTGATATTCTGATCCTCGACCTCCGTGGCCTGACCTACTTCACTGATTATTTTGTGATATGTTCCGGCAGTAATTTCAATCAGGTAGGGGCGATTGCCGACGGGATCATGCAGGTTCTTGCCAGGCATGGGGTCCATACCTCGCATATTGAGGGTCAGGCTGGGTCGACCTGGGTGCTCATGGACTACGGAGACGTTGTGGTTCATATCTTCGATGAGCAGGCCAGGATTTACTATAGCCTTGAAAAGCTCTGGAATGATGCGCCGCGGATTCCGCACAGGATTAATCGCCGATCGCTGCAGGGCGCCTCTTCATGAGGTTCGACATCGTCTGCATGGGCAAAACCCGCGAACCCTTTATTCAGGAGGGGATACAGAAATATCTGCGGTACCTGGGGCACTATGCCGAGGTGACACTCAAAGAACTGAAGGAAGAAAAGATCCAGGACCTCCGTGAAGCGCCGGTCATCAGGAAAAAAGAAGCCGAGAAGATATTCAAGGCACTTCCTGCCGGAGCCGTCCTCGTTGCCCTGGATGAACGCGGCGAGGAGTACACGTCCCACGAATTCGCTTCTTTTGTAAATGACCTGCTGGAGTCAGGTGTCCGGGAGGTGCTGTTCGTGCTCGGTGGCGCCATGGGTCTTGATGAGACGGTCACCGGGCGGGCAAAAAAGGTGATCGCCCTGTCCCGCTGGACCCTGACCCATGAGATGGCCCGGCTGGTATTGCTTGAACAATTATACCGGGCTTTTACGATCATCAAAGGAAAGACGTACCACTACTGATCACGAGCCGCTTGAGGCAGTTGCTGAAAGGTAAAACTCATGAGAAAGGGTACCTGATGAGATTTATAGTATCTATTCTGCTTGTTGTTGCTGTAATGTTCATAGTGCTGCTCGTTGAATTCAACCAGGGCATGATCACGATCAGCCTCCTGCCCTCCAAGACCTACGAACTATCCAAGTCATCGTTCTTCCTCATATCTCTGGCCGCCGGCGCAGGCCTGGTCTTTTTACTGTATTTTACCCGCGACGTACGGAGGTTCCTGCGCGGTCTCAAATTTCAGCGGGACCAGAAGAAACAGGCGCGTATCCAGGAACTCTACACCAAAGGCCTGAACTCCCTGCTGGCCAAGCGGAACCCGGAAGCGACCTCGTTTTTCCAGAAAGTGCTTTCTATAAACCCGAACCATGTTGATACGCTGCTCCGCATGGGAATCACTCAGCTCCGCCTGAAGAACCCGCACGAGGCCATTCGTCTGCACCAGAAAGCACTCTCCCTGGACAGCAACAATCCCGAGGTCCTGTTCTCGCTCGCCGCGGATTATGAGGAAGCGAAGCGCTATGATGATGCGCTGAAGGTGTATAAGGAAATCCTTTCCCGTGACTCGTCGAACCTGACCGCGCTGATCAGAATGCGTGACCTTTATCAGCGGCTGAACCAGTGGGAGAACCTGTATGAGACCCAGCGCCAGCTGTTGTCCAACCCCCTGTCGATCCCGGAACAGGATGTGGAGCATAGAAAATTCGTAGGCTTCAAGTACGAGTTCGGACGCTCCCTGCTCGAAGTCTGGAGACCAGGAGCGGGCAAAAAAGATATTCCGCGGCGTGATCAAGCTCGACAAGGACTTTATCCCCGCATATCTCGGGCTCGGCGAGGTCTATCTGGAGGACCGGAAACCGAAGGAAGCTGCGGAATTGTGGGAAAAGGCATACAAAATGACCTCCTCGAATTTGCTCCTGCTTCGTCTCGAAGACCTTTACCTGAAGCAGGGTGAACCGGGAAAAGCCATCGAAATTTACAAGCAGGCTGTTTCGTGGAAGCCTCAGGACGTAGCGCTCACGTTCTTCCTCGGCAAACTCTACTATCGTCTTGAGATGATCGACGAGGCGTTCGACACCCTGTCGTCCGTGGACTGGGGAGTCAAGGAACTGCCCGATGTACATAAGCTGCTCGGCAACATCTATCTGCGCAGGGGTTCGCTTGGCCTGGCCGCAACGGAGTTCAAAAAAGCGCTTGGGTTCCGCAAGCAGATCATCATTCCCTATGTCTGTTCACGTTGCGAACTGAGGACAACTGAATGGGCAGGGCGCTGCCCGAACTGCGGTAAATGGAACACCTTTGAGGTCAATTTGGAGAAGACCTGCTAGAATCTTTGACGGACGATTACCACGCTCCTTGCAACTCCCCCCTCTCAGGTATCTAATCGGAAAGTGCAGCAGCCCTATCATTGCTTCCCGTTGATAGTCTGGTTATTGCGCGAGATATGCGATTATTGAGGCTTCCTTCGGCTGCTTAGAGCCGCTTTTTTAGTGAGGAGATTTGATGCAAGATAAAAACGTTGTCCTGGTCGTGCTCGACGGATGGGGCATCAACGCTCACAAGGACGGTAATGCCATCACTTCGGCGCAGGCGCCGGTCTATAAGAAGCTGGTCACAGAGCACCCGTATACTGCGCTCAGCGCCTCAGGAGAAGCTGTCGGGCTGCCTGACGGTCAAATGGGAAACTCCGAGGTCGGTCACCTGAACCTTGGGGCCGGGAGAGTCGTGTACCAGGACTCTACCCGGATCAGTAAAGCGATCAGGGACGGCGAGTTCTTCAAGAATGCGGTTCTCCTTTCCGCCATGCAGCACATGAAAAAGAGCGGCGGCGCGCTTCATCTCATGGGATTGCTCTCTGATGGCGGTGTGCACAGCCGCATGGACCACCTGTATGCGATGTTTGACCTGGCAAAGTCCCAGGGCATCACCAAGGTATTTTTCCACGCCTTCCTCGATGGCCGGGATACGCCGCCTTCAAGCGCCTTGGCCTACATCAGCGCACTTGAGGAGCACTTGAGCAGGACCGGCATCGGGACGATTGCGACGGTCTCGGGACGGTACTACGCGATGGACCGTGATAAACGCTGGGACCGTGTGAAAAAAACATACGAGGCAATGGTCCTGGCAGAGGGGATTGGCCGATTCTCCGCTGCCGAAGCCGTGCAGCAGAGCTACGAAAACGGCAAGACCGATGAATTTCTGGTCCCGACCGTGATCCTGGACAAAAAATCGCATAAGCCGATCGGCTCCATCCAGGACGGCGATGGGGTTATCTTTTGCAATTTCCGTTCTGACCGCGCCCGTGAGATTACCCAGGCGCTCACTGCAGACGAGTTTCAGGGTTTCAGCCGCGCCAAAACTCCCAGGCTCGCAAGCTTTGTCTGTCTCACTACTTACGACGAGTCGTTCGACCTCCCGGTGGCGTTCGCGCCCATGCGTTTGACCCGCATCCTCGGCGAGGTCCTGAGCAGGCAAGCGGTGCGGCAACTGCGTATCGCGGAGACCGAAAAGTACGCTCATGTGACGTTCTTCTTTAACGGCGGAGTGGAGACTCCCTTTCCTCTTGAGGACCGGATTCTGATACCGTCACCCCGTGATGTGGCCACCTACGATAAAAAACCGGAAATGAGCGCGCGGGAGTTGACTGACGCACTGGTAAAGAACATCCTGTCACGCAAGTATGGCTTTATCCTCGCAAATTTCGCCAATCCCGACATGGTCGGCCATACGGGTGTTATGGAGGCTGCCGTAAAAGCGGTCGAAGTGCTGGATGAGTGTCTGGGCCGCGTGTTGCAGGCCGCACACGATACGGGAGCGGTGGTGGCCATCACTGCCGACCACGGGAACATCGAACAAATGAAGGATCCCGAGAACGGCCAGCCCTTTACCGCACACTCAACCAATATGGTGCCTTTTATTCTGGTCGGAGAAAAGATACGGCTGAAAGACGGGGGACTGCTGGCCGATGTGGCGCCGACGGTGCTTGCGCTTAAAAAAATAGCAAAACCAGACGAAATGACAGGCAATAATCTGATCCTTGACGCATGAAGCCTGTCTGTTACGCTTTTTGCCTGCTCCTGAAACGGTTTGACCGTAAGTTGCATTGTCGCGTAGTTCCACTGAGGTGTGCAGATCATGCATCTGCTCCGTCGCTTTCTCGACCTTGTACTGCCTTCATCATGCGCTTATTGCAGCTCTCCGATAGGGGATTCAGCGGTCCCGTTCTTCTGCTCCGCCTGCTGGAACGACTTTTCAGTGCTCCCCGGCCCGTTTTGCCCCTCGTGCGGCAAGCCCTTTGAGTCCTCCGAGGCGTTGATCCACAGCCCGGCCCATGAGTGCCATGCCTGCAGGCTGCAGCCTCCGCGTTTTGACCAGGCGTTGTCCGTTGGATATTTCGAGGGTTCCCTCAGGGAGGCGGTCCACCAGTTCAAATATCGGCCCTGTCGGGCTCTTGGCAAGCCGCTCGGCGTCTGGATGTGCGGGAATCTTCGCGTGCTGGCCTCCATCGATATCATCATGCCGGTGCCGCTCCATAGATCGAGACTCAGGCAGCGCGGATTCAATCAGGCGCTCCTTCTTGCCCATCCGCTCAGTATAGCCGGCGATATATCGCTCTGCTATGACAACCTCTGGAGGATACGGCCGACGAGACCGCAGGTGGAGCTTTCCGGCAAAGACCGCGTCAGGAATGTTGCCGGTGCATTCGCGCTTCGCCGGCCACTGGACGTCTCCGGCCTGTCCATTCTTCTTGTTGATGATGTGTTCACCACCGGTGCTACTTTGAATGAGTGCGCAGATGTCCTTAAAATTGCGGGTGCTGCTTCTGTAAGTGCCTTAACGCTCGCCCGTGCACTCTAGATTATTCAACCATGGCGGTTCGCGCCATGCTACTGTTTTTCACTCCACCTGCCAATACCCGATGCTTTCTTGACAATTACCGCGCTGTTAGGTATAGTTTTGTAGCACTTTTGTAGTATATGTTCCAAAGAGGACAGACTGAATATTCCTTTGACTTTATCGATCAGTGCGGATATTCTGCACGCTGCACTGCAATGACGGGAGGTGACGTAAGAGGCGAACCACTCGCTCTGTCGTCGATAACTTTTGAGCTTATTTCCGCGAATATATCCAGGGTAATTTATAGAAGGAGGCAGACAATGGCTGTGAAAAGATCGGCAACTGTTTTGTTCATCGGAGTAATGCTCCTTGCTGTTGCAGCGGGCGGAGCAAGCGCCCAGCTCGTGGGCACGATCAAAGACGTGGAAGTTTCTGTCGGGACCACAGGAAAGATCGATTTCACGACGCAAGTGATCACCGCGGTCGGCATCGGCGCTCCGCCGGCCAGTCCGGCAAACCCGGCGCAGGCCCGCGCCATGGCAGAGCGGGCTGCCCAGGTCGTGGCCTACCGGAATCTTCTGGAAGCGACCAAAGGCGTTCGGGTGGACTCAACAACGCTGGTGGAGAACTTTATGACCACGAGCGATGTGATAAAGACCGAGGTCAGCGGCATCATTCAGGGAGCCATGATCATGGACAAGAAGTATATGTCGGATGGTTCCGTTGAGATAACCGTCGGCATGAAGCTTACCGGCGCTCTTGCAGATGCTCTGCTGCCGAAAGCATCAGCACCGCCCGTGCTGATGACCCCGCCCGCCGGCGCGCCGGCACCTGCAGGTCAGCTCTATACAGGGCTGATCATCGATGCCCGCGGTCTTAATGTGAAGCCTGCGATGGCGCCGAAGATCCTGAACGAGGACGGCAAGGAAGTCTATGGTTCTGCCTGGATCAATCGCGACTATGCGGTGCGCGAAGGGATGGTTGGCTATATGAAGGATCGGGACGCGGCCCAGTCGAATCCGCGCGTGACGGACAAACCGTTGACGGTCAAGGCGTTGAAGGTGTCCGGCGATGCCCGTGTCGACACGGTGATCTCGAATTCCGATGCCCTGATGCTGCAGAGTGCGTCAGAGAACCTGACCATGCTGCAGAAATGCCGTGTCATTATCCTGGTTGACTAGCACAAGGCAAAAAAATATGGAGGTTGATAATGCTGATACAGATTAAACGGATGATGCTTCTTCTCGCGGCGCTCGCCGTGGTTACGACCGGATGCGGCGCGAAAATCGCTCCTTCCACGTCGACCATGGATTCGCCGGAATATCATTACACGAACGGATTAAAGTATCTTGACAACGGCCGGATCGATGAGGCCCTGAGGTCCTTTGATCGGGCTGTTGCCCTGGCCCCGGAATCGTCGCTCGGCTACATCGGCAAAGGACTGGCATTCGGCAAAAAAGGCGATTTTAAAGCAGCCTTCAATAACATGGAAAAAGCCGAGGATCTCGAAGAGAAGGGCATTGAATCCAGGATCGGCATGATCCGTCTCTTGAGCATGCAACGAGGTGATGACTGGGTCACGCAGGCCGAAAAAGAGTTTAACGCAGCGAATGATAAGGAACCGAACAACGCCAGACTCCATTACTATATGGGCATAGCCTATAAGATGGCGTTCGATTTCGACAAGGCTGCAGGATTGTTTCGTACGGTGCTTGACCTGAACAAGGATTTCACGTCCGAGGCCAACACCGAATGGGCATTGATCCAGAAGATCCAGCGCGCGGCGCCGGGCAGCGTGATCGGCAAAAAGATCGCGCTCATCGACAAGATCGACCGGGCGGATGTTGCTGCATTGTTCGACCAGGAATTGAACCTGGAAAAGCTCTTCACCAAGCGTGGCGCCAGGACCTACGACACGAGCTTCAAGGCCCCCACGGAAGCTACTGCTTCCGCCATGACGACCGAAAAGACCGTTACAATGGAAGCGGCGACGGACATTGCCGATCACTGGCTCAAGCCGAGCATCGATACCATGATCAAGCTGCAGGTGCGTGGTCTTGAACCCGGTCCCAACCATGCATTCGAACCGGACAAGCTCATCACCAAGGCGGAATTCGCGCTGATGCTTGAGGACATCCTGATCAAGGTTTCAGGCGATGAGAAGCTTGCGACAAAGTATATCGGCGCGACTTCGTTGTTCCCGGATGTGAGAAGCGACCACTATGCGTTTAATGCCGCTATGACCGCAGCATCGAGAGGCTTCCTTGAAGCGGACAAAGCGACCGGTGAATTCAACCCGGGAGCGCCTGTTTCGGGTGCAGATGCACTGCTCTCGATACGTGCGTTTAAGGATCAACTAAAGTTCTGATCAATCAGAAAGCCCGCCAGGGTCATAAGCCTGAGCGGGCTTTTCTTATCGCAGGCGGTTCCGTGCTGCTGCATCATCATATGCGTGGCATTTACCTGCGGGCATGGTACGCACGATAGGTGGGATATGGCCAGGAATAGAATCTCTGTAGCTCTTGTGCTGACGCTCGTTCTCTGGTCCGGCAGGGCAGAGGCGGGTCTTAAAGTGCTCGAAGGCGAGCATACCGTCGTGTATGACATCGTGAATCCGCGCGGCGTTGCTTTTATTCCTGATTACTCGAATGAGTCATTCGTCCAGAAGGTGGTCAGTCAGGACGAGTTCAGTAAACGCGTTCAGGTCACGACAAAGATGCACCCGCTGAAGTCGAAAGTCCCTTTCCCCGTACCTGCCAATGCCGTTCCACCGTTCCTGTCTCAGTATCTTATGCCGGAAAAGGACCGTCAGTCGAACGATCCGACACTTACCCGCCTGGTGGCGGAGATCACTGTGGGCAGCAACACTGCAGCAGAGGCTGCGAACACTATTCTCTCCTGGTTGGCGGATAACCTGACCTTTGATACCAGCATAACCGTGTCTTCTGATGCGCTATCAGCACTGAAGCACCGGAAGGCCTATTGTGTCGGGTATTCAAACCTGGCTGTCGCGATGCTCAGGGCCGCCGGCATCCCGGCCCGGGTAGCGCATGGTTACCTCCCTCCCGGGTATGAGTGGGGATTTTCCAAGGATTACTGGGGCGTCAAGGTGAATGACGGCGGATTTCATGCCTATCTGGAGCTCTATTATCCTGATACCGGCTGGGTGTTCTCCGATGCCGAGCATTCTCATAATTTCGTGGATCCCTTTCATATCATCCTCCGGCTTGACGGGATGGTCATGCCCGGAAAATATGGCGGCGGGTACCTTGATGTCGATAAGGCCACCTTTTATACGATCTTCAACGAAGAAGACAAAACCGTGCTCGTTGACGAACTGTTGTTGCCAAAAGAGAAACGTCTGGGGCGACGGTTCGATGCTGTCCAGCATTCTGCGCTCATTACAGGCAGAGTGGTCGACCAGGCAGGAGCGCCGGTCGATCGCGGCACGGTTGTTCTCTGGAAGGACGGCAGAGGGACGCCCCATCCCTTTACGGAGGGCCGCTACTCTGCTGCTGTTGCAGTTGCGGGAAAATACCGCATTGAACTGAGGGGCGGGGGATTTGCCAAAACATCGCAGGAACTCGTGGTTGACTTGGCGCAGGTCTACCGTATCAATATGACCCTCAAGCCGGGTGGCGTCATCAAAGGCAGAGTCGTTGATGCCAACGGCCGTCCTGCTCCTGACGGAGATGTTTTCTACCGTGATGGCGCCATGAGCTATGGCGTACCCGTCGAGCATGACGGTACGTACCGGATCGAGGGGCTTGCTCCGGGGCAGTACTCAGTTTCGTACACGCAGGGGGAAAAACGCATATCACGTGTCGGCCTGGTCGTTGCCGGAAAAGAAACAGTCATGAATTTTGTCGCGCCGTAACCATCAGTGTTTTGAAGCGGTTGTTCCTCTGCAGTCAGGGAACACTCGTCTCGAATACAATGTCCTGAGCTTTCCTTCGGATGGGCCAATTCTTATATCTCGGTGCTATTGCACGATGCGAGGTGAATGATCATGTTTGAACGATATCTGGCATATGGCTTTTTTCTGGTCATGACAACAGCATCGGTGTCTGCTGCGCAAACATTCAGCCCTTCAGATGCTGTTGACCGGGCCGGTTCGGGGACGATCAACTGGACGACCAATGAGGTTTATGCGACAGGCATCGGTGCTCCTCCTCCTCATCCGGCGAATGCCGCACAGGCGCGGGCCATGGCTGAACGTGCCGCCTTTGTTGTTGCGCTCAGGAACCTTCTGGAGACGGTCAAAGGGGTGCGCGTTGACTCCGAGAGTATAGTCGAGAACTTCATGACCAGGAGCGATGTGATCAGGACAAAGGTTGATGGAGTGATGCGAGGAGCTAGAACTGTAAAAACTCAGTATCTGTCGGATGGCTCGGTTGAAGTTCTGGTTGCCCTCTCGTTAAAAGGTGATTTTCTGAATGCAATCATACCGGAGACATTCGGTAAGACCAATGGTCTGTTCACTCCGGTCAAGCCTGCTCCTCAGATCACCGTGCCGTCTCAGCCGCCTGCTCCGGGGAAAAAAGCTGAGCCAATCAAACCCGAGCCTCAGCGGCCGACTCCTCCGCCAATCGTTCCTGTACCATCTGTTCCTGTACCGAAACCAGAACCGGAAATGCCGGTTCCTCAAACCGAGAAAAAGACGGGAGCGCAGCCAGAACCTTCGAAACCATCCCCTGAGGTACCTTCGCAGGCCACGGTCGCTTTTAAAGGCGGTGTTGCTACCGGAATGGTGATAGATGCCAGAGGATTGGGCCTGCGTCCTGCATTATTGCCCCGCATTGTTGATTTGCAGGGACAGGAGCTCTACGTTGGTCAAGTGGTGCCACGGACGAATGCCGTGGAGCAGGGTGTTGCTGGTTATGCTAAGGACGTTCAGGCGGCAGCAAACAATTTCAGAGTAACTGACAATCCTGCGGTCATAAAGGCTGTCCGGGCCTCGGGAAGCGTCAGGACCGATGTCATGATCAATCAGGCCGATGCCCAGGCGTTCCGTGAAATGGGCAATAAAGGTGATTTTTTGAAATATTGCAGGGTCATTATCGTATATTGATATAGTCTGCATCAAAGCATTTTATGGAAAGAGGGAATATGGCAATCCCAAGAAGTATTGTCGTTTTTATTCTGTTCTGTCTTGTTACCGGTTCCATTGGTTGTGCGGCGCAACGTCATATCATCCCGCGCTACTATGATGCAAGTAACCCGGTGAGACATGTAGCCCTGATGCCCATGAAAAATGACACCACTGATGTTGATGGGCCGAACGTGGTACGAAAAAAAATGGCTGCCATGCTTGAAGAGCGCGCCTATCTCGTCAAGAATGTGAAGGAAACGGACCAGCTCCTTCGCGACCTCATGGGGATCAACCTTGGGGGCCAGCTTGACATGACCACTGCGCAAAAGATCGGCGAGGTGCTTGGTGTCGAGGGAGTGCTCTATGGGAATTTGATGGATTTTGACGAGACCACGACCGGTGTCTATAATGCAAGAAAGGTCCGGGCGACCTTCAAACTGGTCAATACGGTGACCGGCCAGACCACCTGGACCGGAAAGCTCGGCGTCAAGAGCGAAGTGCGCATGTCCGGGCGTTCGGGTGCAGCGGCATCCGCTGTTGCGCGTGGATCAGATGCACGTGATAAGGAAGTTCCCTGGGTCCTTATTGACAGCACGGTCATGAACGAAAGCAACATCGGCAAGGCAGCAGCTATCAATCTCGGGGCAAAGCTCTTTACCCAGGCGGTCGGTATCCACCTTGACCATGAGTCCACGGAACTGGCGCGCCGGGTGACCCAGAATCTTCCCTGGGGCCCGGGCTCGGAGTCCATTGCCATCCGTCCTGCACCAGCAGCGTCACCTGCCCCGAAGGTTCGGACTCCTCAGGGCGCTGCTATGGAGCCGCCGTCCTTCGGATATCTGGACTACGGAAAAAGGGATTTTTCAGCAGTAATGATCTCTACCACGCAGGATAAGAACCGGGGCGAATCTCATCGGATGGAGATTCCCCTGGCAAAGTCAGGTGACAAAATGCGGATGGACATGGATATGAGCGCCATGGCGCAAGGAGCTGACATGCCCTCTGCCATGAGCAAGATGACCATGCTGCGGCGCGGTGACCAAAAGCTCAGTTACACCTTGTATCCGAATGCAAAGAAGTTCATGAAGCGAGCAGAACAATCCCCCGGGAAGCGGGGAGATACCTTAAAGATCGAGAAGGTCAGGGTCGGCAGCGAGGTCATTGACAAACATCCGTCAGACAAGTATAAGGTAACCATCACCACGAGCGATGGCATGGCCCAGGAAGGTTATATCTGGAACGCGCGGGACCTTGATAACATGACCATCCGGAGCGAGATCGAGAACAATGACATGCGCACCACGACGGAGTTCAGGAATATCGTTCTTGCAACTCCACCTGCCGCACTGTTCGAGGTCCCGACTGATTATACCGAAACACAGAGCATTATGGACGTTATGATGAATACGCAATAAACGATATACCGGTGATCAAACCGATAGAGGAGAGATGCCATGAAAGCAATGAAGCAATTCACTACCCGTATGATGGTGGTCGTATCGATCGTACTGACGCTCAGTACCCAGGGCGGTTGTGCGTCAATGTCCGGTACCGTGAAGGATGATACCACCCGGACCAAGACCTCAAAAGAGCTTCCCCAGTCTAGTTCGGTGTCTGATTATAAAGGTCCGAAACTGAGAGTTGGCGTTGTTAATTTCCAGAATAAAACCCCTTCGCGTGTCCTGGGAATCGGTGAAGCTGCTGCAGACATTCTGGGCACGATCCTGCAAAGAACCGACCGGTTCATTGTCATTCCCCAGCAGGACCTTACGTCCATCCTGGCACAACAGCATATGGGGGCAACGGGAACTATCAATCCAGACACCGCCGCAGAGATGGGGAAAGTGCTTGGACTGAATGCGATCGTAACTGGAGCCGTTACAGCCTATTCCGAAGCGGAAGAGGGCAGTGAGTTTATTGTCGGCAGGAGCAAAACGCAGATCGCACGGGTGACCGTTGATTACCGCATTGTAGACACGACCACGGGCGTCCAACTCATGGCCGACTCCGGTGCGGGCGAATATCGGAAAAAGATCATGACCGTGCTCGGTGCCGGAAGCAAGGCCAGCTATGATTCCGACCTCCGTGACGGTGCGCTGAGAGATGCCCTGAACAAGGCCATGGTCAATATGATGCAGAAGCTGGGATCCAGGAAGTGGAACGGAAGGATCGCGCAGGTTGATGGCGATAATCTCTACATTAATGCAGGCCAAAAGAGCGGATTGAACGTGGGAGATAAACTTGACGTATTCAGACCTGGCAAGGAGATTATTGACCCGGTCACCAAAATGAAGCTGGGAACGACCGAGAACAGGATCGGTCAGGCCATTGTTCAGCAAAATGATATCGGCGACTCAGCGGATCTCTCCATAGCGGCGCCGAGCTCCGGAACCGGCTTCAGGGCAGGTGACATCGTAAAGCTTGGCACGAAGTAGAAATGGTCAACTTCTGCGGCTGAAAGGATATGTCTATGTTGAAAAAGTTCATCGATGCGGCGGCGTTCGTGCTCTCGGTCATGTTGTTCTCTTCTGCCGCAAATGCAGCTGAAATGCCTGCATCTGCCGGTGATGTACTGACAACCAGGGTCGAGGGGACTGCGCAGGTATTCACGGCAGGGAAAAAACTGCCGGTTTCACTCAAAAAAGAGAGCCGGCTCAAACAAAATCAGGAGGTCAGCGTGGGTGAACGGTCCAGGGTGGAACTCCTGTTCCCGGACGGCACCGTTATAAGACTTGCTGAAAAATCTCGATTACATCTGGGGAAAATAGCCTTTAACAGAAAAACCGAAGGCAAGAACGTCGATGTAAAGCTCGGATCAGGAAAACTCTGGGCCAAGGTCAAAAGACTGGTCACTCCCGATTCATCCGTTGAAGTCAGAACAACGAATGCCGTGGCCGGCGTGCGGGGAACGGTGTACCGCGTGAACGTCAATGACGACCAAAGCGCCATGGTCAAGGTCTACGATGGATCCGTGTATGTCGCGAACCCGCCCATTGACGCCTCAAAACCCATGGATAAGGTCACAGCGCCGGTTCCGGTTGCCGGTCCCCACGTGATTGCGCCGCCAGTCCATGAGGTTTCTGTGGAGGAATGGCATGTCATTGTAAAGTCTTTTCAGCAGGTTACGATCTCTTCCCAGGGTGTTGCATCACAGCCGCAGGATTTCGATCCAAAGTCAGATGCCGACGATTGGGTTACCTGGAACCAGGAACGGGACAAGGACGTAGTATTTTGAATTTTTTTAGAAAGCCTAAGGATCATTTCGGCCGTCCGGTATAATCGGGCGGCCATTTAATTTTCCGACAGGATGAAATTGCTTGACGCGGGAAAGCAGACATGGTATAAATATTAAAATTGAAAATGGTTATCAATATCAAATTATGCAAAAAAAACCGACAGAACACCTGACGGCGTATCTCGCAGGTAAAGGGCTCAAATCTACAACACAACGCGATAATATCCTGAAGGTTTTCGTCGATGCAGGGCAACACCTGAGTGCTGAAGAGCTCTTTCTGCGGGTAAAAAAGGTGCATCCCGGCATTGGGTATGCTACGGTGTACCGGACGCTGAAACTTTTTGCTGAAGCAGGACTGGCACAGGAACAACGATTCGAAGATGGTTTTACCCGTTATGAACATGCGAACACTGATACGCACCACGACCACCTCATTTGTACACGGTGCGGCGCGATCATCGAGTTCGAAAATGAACGCATTGAGCTGCTCCAGCAGGATGTGGCCAGAAAAAACAGATTTATGGTTCAAACCCATAAACTGGAGCTGTACGGGATCTGTGCAGAATGCCAGAAGAAAAAGAACCAGCCCGACAAGTAATATGATGAAAAGTAAGTTTTAAGCTTATTGAAAGTGAGGATGCCGGCCGCATGCATGACCATGGTTCCCCTGACAGCGAACGCTACCGCAACTCCAACCTGCACAAAGTTCTTCTTATCGGCAATCCGAATGTGGGAAAAAGCGCGCTTTTTGGCCTTCTCACCGGCACCTATGTCACCGTTTCCAATTACCCCGGGACTACGGTTGAAGTGACCTATGGGAACGCCGAATTGAACAAAACACGAACACTTGTGATCGACACGCCGGGCGTGAACAGCCTGGTGCCCATGTCGGAAGATGAAAAGGTCACCCGGGATATACTGCTCACGGATAAATCGGATGTTGTGGTTCAGGTTGCGGACACCAAGAATCTTCGACGAGGTCTTCTGATAACACTGCAGCTCGCTGAAATGTCGGTCCCGTTTATCCTGGACCTGAACATGGATGACGAGGCCAGAAGCCGCGGCATCGTCATTGATCAGAACCGGCTCTCGCAGCTTCTCGGCATCGAAGTGGTCAAAACCGTTGCCATACGGCGCAGCGGCATTGATAAATTGCTGAAAGGCATCCGGCATCCCCGGCCATCGATCCTCGATGTGCGCTATGACGATGCCATAGAGGGGGGAGTGAGGGATATTTCGTCTCTCCTGCCTGACGCGAACATAGCGCGGCGGGCGCTTGCGCTTATGATCCTGTCAGGCGACGAGAGCCTGAATGGATGGCTCCATGCGAACATGCAGGACCATGTGATCGCGGAGATCGAAAGGATCAGACAGGCAGTCCAATCAAAATTCAATAACTCCCTTGGCTATCTCATCAACCAGCGTCGAATGAAAAAGGCCGATGAGGTCCTGGCGCAGGTCCTGACCCGTCACGAAGCCGGCAAGGGATCAGCAGTTGCTTTCAACATCGGCAGGTGGTCCATGCATCCGGTCTACGGGTTGCCGATCCTTCTGGGGGTACTGTATACCGTCTATCAATTTGTCGGCGTTCTGGGCGCGGGCACGGCGGTCAATTTTCTGGAAGAGACCGTTTTCGGCGTCTATTTGAACCCCTGGGCCGTCAAGATAGTGCATTTTATCCTGCCGGTTCCGTTCCTGCAAGAAATGATTATTGGAGACTACGGACTTGTTACCATGGCGCTCACCTATGCCATAGCCATCGTTCTTCCGATCGTGGGGTTTTTCTTCATTGCGTTCGGGATGCTGGAGGACTCGGGCTATCTTCCCAGGCTCGCCGTGATGGTGAACAGGGTGTTCAAGATCATGGGACTGAACGGCAAAGCGGTACTGCCGATGATCCTCGGACTGGGATGTGATACCATGGCAACGCTCACGACCCGCATCCTGGAGACCAAGAAGGAACGTATTCTCGTGACGCTTCTTCTGGCGCTCGGCGTCCCCTGTTCAGCACAACTGGGCGTGATCCTTGGGCTTGTTGCCGGGCTTTCGGCTTTGGCAACGTTCATCTGGCTCGGTACGCTTCTCGCGGTCATGCTGCTCGTGGGCTATCTTGCGGCAAAGATCATTCCTGGAGAACCCTCTGATTTCGTCCTCGAACTGCCGCCGATCCGTGTTCCGCAGCTGGCTAACATTATGGTAAAAACCCTTGCTCGTGTGCAGTGGTACCTGAAGGAAGCCGTTCCGCTGTTTATGCTCGGTACGTTCATCCTGTTTATCAGCCACAAAGTGGGTGCTCTCGCGTATATCCAGGCAATGACCGACCCGATCGTTGTGAATTTTCTTGGTTTACCGAGCAGGGCTGCCGAAGCCTTTGTCATCGGCTTTCTGCGCCGTGATTATGGAGCAGCCGGGCTTTTTATGCTCGCCAAAGAAGGTTTGCTTGACCCGATCCAGATCGTGGTGAGCCTCACGGTAATGACGTTGTTCGTGCCGTGCATCGCCAACTTCTTCATGATGGTCAAAGAACGCGGCATGAAAACGGCGCTGTATATGACGGCGTTCATCTTTCCCTTTGCTTTTGGAGTAGGAGGTGTGTTGAACTGGGTGCTCAGGACGTTCGAAATACAATTGTAAAAACAGCGTTCATGTTTATCATACGATTTGATCCTGCTCCGAAATTCGGAATTTGAACTGGTTGATGCTCAACGGTCACGTACGTCATGAGAAGGGAGTTGTCATGTCAGAACTTAAAAGAATAGACACACTTGAGGGGAAAGCCGGCCATCCTGCACTTTGCGTATTGCCTGAGATCGAAAAAGAAGATGAACTGTTTGAGATCATATGGACATTAAAAGAAGACGGCAAACTTACGGTAGAACAGATCATTCAGAGCTGTACGATACAAGAATGTGAATCCATCCTCGCGGACCTGGCCAAACATGGATGGATAGATCTGAAAGGTCAAAACATTGAACTTCTCCCGAAGGGAGAGCAAAGAGCGCGTGAACTCGTTCGGAGGCATCGTTTATCTCTTCGATTGTTCTATGATCTTTTTGCCCTCGATGGCGCTGAGGCAGAAGCATGCAAGTTCGAGCATATCCTTTCACCCGAAGTAACAGACAGCGTCTGCACGTTGCTGGGCCATCCGCCGAATTCGCCGGATGGCAAGCCGATACCGCGGGGGCAATGCTGCGCCATGTTCCGACAGGAAATGAAGCCACTCGTAGCGCCGCTTGCCGACCTGATGCCCGGGGAACAGGGGAAAATCGTCTTTATAACCCCCGGTTCCCATTCCCGTCTCGACAGACTGTCGGCAATGGGAGTTGTTCCCGGAAGCGTCGTAAAACTGCATCAGAAAAAACCATCCTATGTGCTACAGCTTGGGGAGACAATGATTGCTGTTGATAAAGACATTACCAAAGAGATATTTGTGAAAAAGGTATGAAAAGGTGCGAAGCGCGGCCGAGGCTGACTCCAGGGACAGCAGTACCGCGAAATGAAGCAACGCCTGCAGATTTGCTTGTACGAGTGCGGCGGTATTCAAAAATTGACAGCGAGATGCTTTTATGCTTTAATGATCGAATGAATAGTCAGATTACAGGTTTTAATCTGCCCGACATGCTCCTGCTCATCGCCATGCAGGGCTTGACGGGAGAACTTGAACTGGAGTCAGGGAATAATATCGGCAGCATGCTTTTTTATCAAGGACGCATCCTTCACGCGTTATCACCCTATTCTCGTTGTATTGGAGACTTGCTTGTGGAAGAGGGCCTCGTGACAGAGGCGGAACTGATTGATACGCTGAAGCAGCAGAAGATGCAGGCCCATACGCCGCTCGGTTGTTTGTTTCTGCATTCGGGGCGGGTAACTTTTGAGATCGTAGAAATAATGGTCCATGCACAGATTCGTGAAGCAATGAAAGAGTTCTTGTCCTGGGAACGCCTGTCTTTCGGGTTTGTAAAAAAAGAAATCCTGCCCTATGATAAAATCAACATGGCCGTCCAGGAATTCATCCCGCCGGAAGTACTTACGTCCGCAAAGCAGTACCTGTGCGACGTTACTGCAAATCAGCAATCCCCCCAAGCCGTTTCATCAACGAAAAAAGCATCCTGAACAGCCGGAGAGCGGCTTACTCAGCGGATCTGACCTTTTTAAGCGCAGACCGCAATAATCCGCGAGCTCCATTAAAGAGCTCGACCATGTCCTCCCGCCGAAAATCAGGGTAGGTGTGGTCGAGGGATACGAACGTCCTGCCTTGTTCCCGATACTGGAGCGTAACTTCAGCATAGATATGCCGGCCGATGTACACCCGGTGCGAAAAATCCTTGGTTGATGCCAGGACCACCTTGGCTTCGGTGATATACCCCGGGTCGATATTGATACGGCGACCGCCGCTTGCTGCGTGGGAGAGGCGCTTCTCGATCAGGTTGGTCATGTTCTTTACCAGTGCAAGCTGTTCAGGGTCCATCAGGCGTTCAAAGAACACGAAGGTGCGCAGGAGTCCTGTGCCCATCTCTTGTCGATAATATTCAGTCTGGTCCCATGCTACGATTGGCGCACGCATATCCAGAGGGCCAAATTCCGAGCACAGGAGTTCAGCGCATTCATCGAAGAGGGACCGTTCACGGGAAATCATGCCGACGAACAATTTTACCGGAATGGGTTGACGTATATCAGCCATGATGCACTGTTTCTTACTCCGTAATGTAGCGGGATAAACCTGCAGGTCCGGTTAAGGGAAGTTCCAGAATAATATCAATTGAACCGTCGTCATGTTCAATTTCACTCGCGACGGTATACCCCCGGATAAAACCCTGTATTTGCTCAGCACGGTTTGCGTCCCGCATATAGGTCTTGATATCCAGGGTGGAACTGATGCGGATGGTTTCAACGATCTTGAGCAGATTCCGCTGTGCGTCCGAGAGCGCAGCCCGTTTTGTCATTTCACGCCGAACGGTGCTGCTGGCTGCTTGCGCTGGCGGCAGGCCATGACCGGCAGCGCGAATTTTGCCGGAAGCCCAGTCTACTCCGGCGGTCTCCGTTATCGGCAGCAACAGGACATTCTGCTCCATTATTTGGTCGGCGGATAAGTTCAGTGGCGATGTGTCCTCTGCGTAACCCGGCGCCTCCGCCTGTATCGCGTAATTGCCGGCCGGGAGTTCGCTGAATGCATACGTCCCGTCCGCGCCGATGTGGGCCGCGGCACGTTCCCTGCCTTCGCTCAAGGAGTTTCACCTTTGTCCCCGGAAAAACCGGCGTGATCCTGCCGGTGACCGCAGCTTTACCGCCGCTTTACCGCTCTGAACTGCCATGTTCACCGCTGGTAGCAGCGTTGTCTCGCCCGCTTTTATCATAACGTCCGCAATGCTCACCGGAAGGGTTGATGCCGGTGAGGTGATCACTACCGTGTAGACGCCCGCCTTTACCTGCGCAGAAAAAGTGCCGTCGATAACCGATGCATTGAACCGAAGAAACCTGCTTGTCGTTCTGGACGATGGTGATCTGCGCTCCGGGATTTAGCAGGGGATACGGTCCCTTTCAGTGTTCCTACCTGTCCCGGCGTGCAGGCAGCGAGTAAGAAAACGACTGCGCTTACTGCGATGGTATTGATTCGCATCGTGAACCTCGCCATTTTTCTCATTTGTTGTATTATATCACAGTACTCGTTTATAATAAACGTCATAAGGACGCTCTTCAGGGGAGCCTGTTTTACTCTTGACAAGGTTGTAATCTTTGATATAGTAACGCCATGCAGATTACTCGAGAAGGTGATTATGGGATACGAAGTGTCCTGTATTTGGCACGCCAACCGTTCAAAAAAATCAGCTTTGTCAACGAAATTTCGGAAGAGTATAAGATTCCCCGCAGTTTTCTTGCCAAGATACTTCAGAAACTCGTAAAAGCAAAGATCGTCCGTTCCTATCGCGGTGTAAAGGGCGGTTTCTCCCTTGCGAAACAGCCCAGAGATATTTCCGTCCTGAATGTTCTGGAGGCAATCCAGGGAAAGCTTGCGCTCAATATCTGCCTTGCTGATAAAAAGCTATGCAACTTTTCCCGACATTGTCCGGTTTGTGCTGTTTGGGCGACAGCGCAGTCCAAGGTTGTTGAAGTCCTGAGTAAATCTAATTTTGAAGATATGGCGAAATGCAAGGGATGAACGGTGTAATCCGGGAGGGGATCAAGGCACCTCAAATTATGTCACGGGGGAAAGATGTCCACCATTGTTACGCTGACGAGTGATTACGGGACAAAAGACGCTTTTGCAGCGAGTATGAAAGGCGTGGTGTACAAGGTCAATCCCCAGGCGCAGATAGTAGATATAACCCATGAAATCGGCCCACAGGACGTATGGGAGGCGGCCTTCACCTTACGGGCAGCTGCTCAGTATTTTCCGAAGGGCACCGTGCATCTTGCTGTGGTCGATCCCGGTGTCGGGAGCGGCCGCCGGCCGATCATCGTTGTAACCGAAAGCTATTATTTCGTCGGACCGGACAATGGCTTGTTCACCCTTATTTATCAGGAAGCAGAGCGGATCCGGGTGCATCATATCACTGTCGGCGCATTACTTTCTCCCGAATCCAGGTCCGACCTTTCATGGGCGGGACATTTTTGCTCCGGTAGCGGGATGGCTGGCTAAAGGCATTCCTTCGGGCAACTTTGGCGAGGAGATCACGGACTATGTAAAATTGAACGTACCCGTACCGAAGGTTTCACAAGGCACGATCGAAGGCCATGTCGTACATGTCGACCGTTTTGGAAATATTATCACGAACATTACGTATAAGCATGTCCAACCGCTGCTTCCCGAGGGTGCGGTCCTGAACACAATACAGGTCTCGCTCATGGGGAAAGAGATCAGGGGCCTTAAAAATTATTATGCAGAAGCTGCGCCGGGAGAATTGAGCGCGATCGTGAACAGTTCAGGCACTCTTGAGATATTCATGTTCAAACAAAATGCCCGCGCTGCTCTCTCTGCAAAGCGCGGCGAAGTCGTCAGGATTTCTGTTGCCAACGCATGATCTCCTCCTTTAGCCGCGCTCTGGTGCATGCCGCCTGCAATATTATGCCTTGTTTAACATCACCCGCCGGATTATAATATCGTCATGAAATCATACCACATTATCACCTTTGGCTGCCAGATGAACGAACACGACTCTGAACGGATGGCCGGCATCCTGAAAGGCCAGGAATACGTTCAGGCGAATGATGCAGCAACTGCGGATGTGATCATTTTAAATACCTGCAGCATTCGGGAAAAGGCGGAGCAGAAATTCTACAGCGAACTGGGACGGCTGAGGAGCCTTAAAACAGGAGCGGCCTGAACTTACGATCGCCGTTGCCGGATGCATTGCCCAGCAGGAAGGGAAAAAGATCCTGTCCCGCGCGCCTTATGTGGATATGATCTTCGGCCCTTCAGATGTGGCGAGGGTATCTGAACTGTCACAATTTGCGAATACCTGGAAGAATCCGCTTATTGAAGTCGATGGTGACCCGGACTATCACCGGAAACAGATACCGACGCTGCGCACCGACCGGCAGAAGGCCTGGGTCTCGATCATGTATGGCTGCGATAATTTTTGCACCTATTGCATTGTCCCCTATCTGCGGGGGCGGGAACGCTCCCGTCCGCCAGCGGACGTTGTCAGCGAGGTCCGCGAGCTGGCGGAACAAGGCTATAAAGAAGTGACACTCCTCGGCCAGAACGTGAATTCCTATGGTAAAGGGGGGCACGGGTCAGCAGATTTCCCGGGTTTGCTTGCCATGGTGAATGACGTTCCCGGCATAGAACGGATCAGATTTGTCACGTCCCATCCCCGCGACCTGTCAGCAGAACTCATCCTGGCCCTTCGGGACCTGCCAAAGGTGTGCGAGTCCCTGCACCTGCCCGTGCAAAGCGGTGCGGACCCGATCCTGGCCGCCATGAACAGAAAATATACCCGCGCCGACTATCTGGACCGCATACAACGGCTCCGTGATGCAATTCCGCAGATTGCGCTTACTTCCGACATTATTGTGGGCTTTCCCGGTGAAACAGAGCAGGATTTTTCCCTGACCCTGCAGATGCTTCGCGATGTTGAGTATGACGGTGTTTTTGCGTTCAAGTATTCAAAACGGCCAGGCACCGCCGCACTTTCCTTGTCCGGCCATCTTCCCGATGAGGTGAAGGAAGCACGGCTGGCACAGGTGCTGGATCTTCAGAAAGAGATCTCGCACAGAAAAAATGCCGCTGCTGTCGGCAAGACCTTCGAAGTTCTTGTTGAAGGGCAGAGCAGGAAAGGCGGACAGCTCACGGGCAGGACGCGAGGGAACAAGGCGGTTAATTTTAGCGGACAGGGTTCCCTGATCGGAAAACTCGTCATGGTCAGAATTACTGCTGCCGGGGAAAGTTCGCTGAGCGGTGAATTATGCGCGTAGCCTTTACAACCCTGGGATGCAAGATCAATCAATATGAAACAGATGCAATCCGACAGGAAATGGTATCGCGCGGCAATACGGTGGTTCCCTTCGAAGCTGAAGCCGATGTCTACATCATTAACACCTGCACGGTAACCGCAAAGAGCGATTATACCTGTCGACAGGTGATCCGCGCTGCGACCCGCAGAGGGAACGGGGCTAGGGTCGTCGTGACCGGTTGTTATGCCGAGACCCGCCCCGTGGATATCCTCACCATCCCTGGGGTGGAAAAGGTGATAGGGAACAAGGAGAAGCTGTCAATTCCTGAATACCTCGCCTCCTCCTCTTTAGAATGTATTATTCAGACCGCAAAGGACCTCCCCGCGCAGACCGTACGGGAAAAGACACGCGGCTTTCTTAAGATCCAGGACGGATGCAACAACAGTTGCTCCTATTGCATCGTTCCCTCTGCCCGCGGCAAGTCACGCAGTGCTGCCCCTGCAGGCATAATGGACGAGTTCGAAAGAATGACCAGTGCCGGTTGCCCTGAAGTTGTGCTGACCGGCATTCATATCGGGACCTATGGGGCGGATCTTGGGCCGTGTACGAACCTTACCGAACTGATAGCCAGGATCGTCAACGGGCGTGGCGCCGCGAGAGTGCGGCTCAGCTCCATAGAGCCACGGGAGCTCACCCCGGGAATCATTGAATTGATTGGTAAGGGATTGTGCCGGCATTTGCATATTCCGCTCCAGAGTGGAGACGATACGATCCTGAAGGCTATGAAGAGGGATTACAGCGCCGAATTTTACTATGATCTGCTTATAGCTATTTCAAGAAAGATCCCGGGCATCGCTCTTGGCGCCGATGTGATTGTGGGGTTCCCCGGGGAAGCGGAACAGCAATTTCAAAATACCCTTCGTTTCATCGAGGCTTCGCCACTTACCCATTTGCATGTGTTCAGCTACTCACCTCGTCCCGGCACACCGGCAGCCGACATGGATGATCAGGTGCCTGAAACAGTCAAGAAAAAGAGAAGTGAGATCCTGAGGCGCCTTGGTAAAGAAAAAAACTATGTTTTTAGAAAAAAAATGCTTGATACTGAACTCAATGTAGTGGTTGAAGAAGGTACCAAGGCCTCAAATGGGATGCTGACAGGTCTTACCGATAATTACATACGAGTGTTCATCGAAGATATTGACGGTGATCAGGTAGGCAGGGAAATTCCGGTGAAGATTACTAAAGTGGACAGCAAATCAACCACTTCCGAGGCATTGTAAAACACTTCATACTCAGTCATTTTATGAAAAAAGCTGAAGGCCGGGATAAATCCTCAGTTTTTCTCGAAAAAAATGGTTAATATTTGTAACATACTAATATAATTGAAATAAATATGATTAAATAGTGTGCAATTTGCATTAGACGCGCTTAAAAAGCGTCCCAAAAAAAGGTTTCCACAGAGTTAGTAACAGGTTATCCACAGGTTTTGTGAAGATGTATCGTAAGTATACAGTAATTAACCGATTTTAATACTTTACTCTTCATGATGGTCATATAACGATCATTGTTGATCATCAAACTCGCCCTTTCGGCCGCAACGAATAACTATAAGTTGCTATCTTTCTACTTTTAAAATTTTATATACGGTATCGCGCTGCGCGGCGGTGTATCCTGCATCCTTTATTAAGTTGATGATTTCCTGCTTTGTCATCCTGAATGTAATGCCGGCGGCGGCCACAACATTCTCTTCAAGCATGGTACTTCCAAAATCATTGGCTCCGAACTCAAGCGCCACCTGGGCTATTTTAGCCCCCTGCGTTACCCAGGAGGCCTGGATATTGTCAAAGTTGTCGAGCATGATCCGCGATACGGCAAGAACCTTAAGATAATCTATGGCGGTAGCTGATCTGCCGCCAAGTTCGGTATTACCCGGCTGGTAGGTCCAGGGAATGAAGGCGGTAAAACCCTTATTTTCGTCCTGGATGTCCCGCAGCCTTACGAGATGCTCTATGATTTCCGTCTGAGATTCGATACTTCCGAACATCATGGTGGCTGTTGTCGGCATATGTATCCGGTGGGCCGCTCTCATGACATCAGCCCACTCGCTCCAGCGTATTTTGTTGGGACTCACTTTTTCTCTGACACGATCGACGAGGATCTCAGCGCCGGCGCCCGGAATAGAGTCGAGGCCTGCTGCTTTCAGGCGTAGCAGCGCCTTGGGTATCGTGATATGTGCCCGTTTGGCAATATAGGAGATCTCTGACGGAGAAAGGGAATGGACCTGAATAGTAAATCTTGATTTGATCGAGGAGAAAAGCTCTTCAAAATACTCTATACCGAGATCGGGATGCACGCCTCCCTGCATCAGGATCTGCGTACCTCCCTGGGCGATCGTTTCTTCTATTTTGCGAAACAGCTCCTGCTTTGAGAGCAAGTAGGCGTCAGGGCTGTCCGCTTCCCGGTAAAATGCGCAGAATTTACACTTGTTAACGCAGATGTTCGTGTAATTGATATTTCTATCGATGATAAAGGTGACGATCCGCTCGGGATGGAGCCTTTTCCGCACTGTATTTGCGAGCTCTCCCAGGGTTAGCAGATCAACGTGTTGGAGTAAGAAAAGGCCTTCGGAACTATCGAGGCGCCTGCCATCGGCCGCTTTCCGGATTATGACGTCCATGGAGGGATTTTTCAAGCTAGTCCCAGACCTTTATTTCGTTATAGAGCGTGTCCCGTTCCACCGGTATACGGCCTGCCTGCCGGATCAGGTACACGATATCCTCCATCGTCATGCTCCCGTCAGTGGTCCCGCCTGCGGCCTTGGTGATGCGTTCTTCCACCACGGTGCCGTCAAGGTCGTCAACACCGAAATTGAGCGATACCTGGGCGATCTTTTCCCCGAGCATGACCCAATATGCCTTGATGTGATCGAAATTGTCGAGCATCAGGCGCGAAATGGAGAGTGTTTTGAGATCGTCGAAACCCGTGGTATAGGCGGATTTCTTGATCTCCGTGTTCTGTGAATGGAAACTGAGGGGAATGAAAGCCTGAAATCCGTTGGTCCGGTCCTGCAGCTCCCGCAGTCTGAGCAAGTGATCGATACGGTGTTCCGCGGTCTCAATATGGCCGTAGAGCATGGTGGCGTTTGATTTAAGACCGGTCCGGTGTGCAGCCTCGATCACCTCAAGCCAGCGGCTGCCGCTGATTTTTTCAGCACAGAGCGTATTTCTGACCGTGCTGTCGAATATTTCCGCGCCACCGCCCGGCAGAGACCCAAGCCCCGCATCGCGAAGTTTCATGAGCGTATCCTGAAGACTCATGCCGGATAATTTCACCAGGTAGTCGATCTCGACAGCGGTAAAGGCTTTGATATGGATCAGGGGAAATTCAGCCTTGAGCGCCCGCAGCATGTCCAGGTACCAGGAAAAGGGCAGGTCCGGGTGCAGTCCCGATACGATATGCAGTTCACGCACGTTCTTTTCAGCTCCACGTGCCTTGTTCAGGATATCGTCTATGCTCATCTCGTACGCGCCCGGTTCGCCTTTGCTCCGGCTGAATGCGCAGAACTTGCATCGGTTGACGCAGATATTGGTGGGGTTGATATGCATGTTCTGGACAAAGAAGACCTTGTTGCCGTTCTTTCGCTGCGCAACATGGCTTGCCAGGCGTCCCAGAGTCAGCAGATCGACAGATCTGAAAAGTTCAATGCCGTCTTCACGTGTCAGGCGGGTTTGGGAAAGCACTTTTTCTTTGATTGAGTCTAGATCCATGGTTTATTCATTGACCTGCGGCAGGGGAGTCCGCGATTTTTCAGTTTCAGAAAACAGGGGGCACATGATTTTGGCACGCAGAGGTATCGCTTTTGTATATGATCGCGCCGTTAACTACGGCCATCATACAAGATTTTGCCTCCCTGAGCAAGTCATAATAGAGATCGCCGGAGTTCCGGTTCGGCAAGGAGACCGCAATGATATCAGCTTTCATACCAGGGGTAAGGCGCCCAATTTGGTCAGCCATATCAAGGGCTTTTGCCCCGCCGCTGGTCGCCAGTTCCATGATGGCGCTTGCGGAGATCCCGTCCGCCTTGTGCGTGTGGAAGGCATATCTCATTTCATCCCAGAGACTAAGACTCGGAGAACTGGCCAGGCTGTCCGTCCCGAGACCGACCGTGATCCCGGCATTGAGAAATTCGTGCAGCGGCATTCTGCCGACGCCTGTTTCATGATTGCTTCTGGGGCAGTGTGCAACGGCTGTTCCCGATTTACTGATGAGTTTTATATCGCGGTCTGTTGCATGAACCGCATGTACTGCCAGAAAGCCGGGGCCGAGCAGGCCCAGGCTGTCCAGGTACTCAAAAGGTGATGCTGCTGACGGTGACCAGGAGAGGTCCCAACCCGCAGCCTTGTAGAGCTTTTCAAACCCGCTTTTTCGCCCCTGAAGCAGGTTTAGCTCATCACGGGACTCGGCCACATGCATGCAAAGAGGCAGGCTTTTCATCCTGGCAACCTTGCGGAGATAGAGCAAGACCGCTGTTGAGACCGTATGAGGCGCATGCGGCGAGAGTCCCATTCTTATGCGGGCAGTCTCGCGTGAAAGGACCTGGTTTATACGGGTCAAAAGGCCCGGCCAGTTTCCCCGGGCGCCCGGTGAAACGTTCTGGCTCATATCGATGATCTCATGAAATATCCGAGCCCTGATGCGTGATTGTTTCAGGATGCCGGGGCTCGCTCCCTGTGTGCATATTTCGCCTATACAGGTGGTGCCGCTTTCGATGACGGACCAGACGTTTCGTACTGCTGCTGTGTAATAGTCGCGTTCTTGGAGCGATCTTTTTGCCTTGATCAGGTTCAATACCCAATCAGGGAAAGCCCTGGCTTGTATAGATCCGAGCAAAGGCGGCAGTTCAAGGTGGGTATGAACATTGATCAGGCCGGGCATAAGAACAGCATTGGGTAACGCACGGACGGAGTGACCTGAGTATCTCTTTAATAGACGTTTGGCGGGTCCGACAGCGATGATCGTACCGCGGTGTATGACGACAGCACCATCAACCAGCGGTGCTGCGCCACGCTTCATGGTCAGAATTATTTGAGCAGTTAAGATCATTTCAAAGCCAGCCACTTATAGCAAGAGGGGACCGTAAAGGATGTTTTTCTGACGATAGACCGCATTTTTAACGATTTGACATAATATACATTATCGGACATTCAATAGGTTAAACTATTGAGTTATATGATAACATATAACATGCTGTAATAATGTATTAATAATTTACAACAGTTTGTTAATGTTTTGGTTTAAATTGTTGGGCCTTGGTTCTTGTTGTCGTGTCGCATGAAGTGTTGTTCCTGCTCTCATCATGAGTTGCTGTGCCGGATGTAAAATGCTAACCGAGAAATTGCTTGGAATGTGAAGGTTCGTAGCGGCGTCCCGCAAGCAAGGCTTTACTACTGCCAGGTCAAAATTTCATGCTTCCCATGCCGATGACCTTGCCTGAATCGCCGTGTCCGGGCATCGTCTTATGCTGAAACTGGGTGCCGATGGTCAGGTTCATTCTCTCGCCCACCATCCTCAGCCCATACGTAATTGCTGAATAGTCCAGCCCGTAGACATTGACTACATCCTTGCCTCCGACAAATCCGTACTCTAAAAACAGCTGCAGGTTTCTTTGCTTGCTTACGGGCATCAGTATCCCGGCATTCATGATGCCATATCTGTCTCTATATCGGCTGTTTGACAGATCGTGAAGGGCCATAGCGGCGTCAACATAGATACCGAGGATATGCTCTTCCCACGATATCTCGCTTCCCGCGGAAATCCCTATATGTGCGCCCCAGTTCCTGACTTGAGTGAAATTGCTCTTGTAGTCTTCCGGCGGGAACAGAGCGGTCAGCATGATTGCCATAGCCGGCTTGGCGGAATACTCCTGCTGAGGCATAAAATTCCATTTATACAAGACTTCCACATTACCGGTGCCGCGCGTTTTTTGGATCGCAGTGGTTCCTGTTTCTTGAGTAAAGTAGGCCGACCTGACGGAAAGCTCCATGTCATGGCCGATCCCCGCGGCGAGAACAACAGGGTATTCATTCAGCGTATAGGCAGGTATGGCGCTATCTTCGGATAAAGAGGAAAATCCGGTTTCAATGACGCCTGGCGCCAGTGTGTATGGTGTCGTTGTATAGAGGAGGCCGGTCAGGCCATTCATATTGATCGGATGGTTCACCATTTCGAGCTCCTCGGCATGCAGGCCGTCAGCCGGCAAAAGGCATATCGCAAACAGTGCCGTCAGGATTATCGGAATTCGGCGATAAGAGAAATTCATGTGGATATTCAGGCTTTCATGTGGGTGGAATAAGCGCCTATATGATTTATTAAGCAGTATTTTGCGCCATTTTTTGCGTTTTCTGTTACCTTTCTTGCTTGCCCAAGAAAGGTAACCGAAAGAAGGGCACCCGGCGAAAATCCTTTACGGCATGCTCGGTCGTCCTCGGTACATTTCGGAAACTCGCCCTTCGGGCTCAGACAGTCCGAAATGCTTCACCCTCGGACTCGGTCGCATGCCTAGATTTTCGCATGGGAAGCTTCTGGTGCAACGTATTTAAAACCAAGCCCGCATGTCCATGGAGCGGCCCTATTAAATTTTTGGGCACCCGTCTTGGCCTAAAGAAGCGTCCCGCAAGGGCGAGCGCGCACTGTCTGAGGCCAAAGGCCGAGTTTGCGCGATCGAGCGGATGTGGCCTTAGACGGGTCAAAAATTTCATTCAGGCTGCGAAGGGGATATGCAAAAAATCGATAGCGGATTTTTCCAAGTCGAACACAACGGCGAATGAAAATCCCTCACCCTGCCCTGCTTCAGCGTTTGTAATTCGTTTCGATCCACTTGCAGGTATTCCTTGCTCCTGATGCTGTTCACCCATGCGCCGTTGTTCAGGAACCAGGCGATCGTGTCCCGCAGCCCTGTTTCGAAATCGTGTTTTTGGGTCCACCCAGCGTTTTTTTTATTTTGTCGCAATTGATGGCATAGCGGCGGTCATGCCCGGGTCGGTCCTTTACGAAGGTAACCAGGTCCCGGTACTGCTTGACGGCAGGCATTGCACGCTTGATGTGCGGGTTTTCCTGACTGGGATTCATTTTTTCGAGCAGGCAGCAGACATCCTCTATGATGTCTATATTCTTTTTTTCGCATTCGCCGCCGATATTATACGTTTCCCCGATGACCCCTTTCAACAGGATCAGCCAGATTGCTTCACAGTGGTCATCGACATAGAGCCAGTCCCTCACATTTTTCCCGTCACCGTAGACCGGAAGACTTTTACCTTCAACGGCATTCAGGAGCATCAGGGGGATGAGCTTTTCAGGGAACTGGTACGGCCCGTAATTGTTCGAGCAGTTCGATATCGTGACCGGCATTCCGTAGGTGTGATGATAGGCCCTGACGATATGGTCTGATGCCGCTTTCGAGGCTGAATAGGGGCTTCTGGGGTCGTACGGCGTGGTTTCGTAAAAATACCCCTCTTTGCCCAAAGAACCGTAGACCTCATCCGTGCTGATATGGTGAAACCAGACATCGGTCCTTTCTTTCCAGAACTGCCGCGAGGCTTCGAGCAGCGTAAACGTGCCGTTGACGTTGGTTTCGATAAAGTCTTTTGGCCCGACGATGGAACGGTCCACATGGCTCTCCGCCGCAAAGTGCACGATAACATTGATCTCGTAGGTTTTGAGCAATTGCTCCACCCGGGCATGGTCGCAAATATCTCCCCGCTCGAAGATGTAGCGGGTGGCGCCGAATTTTTTGTGGATATCATCGAGGTTCAACAGGTTCCCGGCATAGGTCAGCTTGTCATAGTTAATGATCCTGCCGGTGAAATTCGTCCGCTCCAGGACGTATCGGATGAAACAGGAGCCGATAAAACCTGCGCCGCCGGTCACCAGGATGTTTGCCGAAGGCAGGAAGGTGGCTCTGACCTCACGCATGAGGGATATTCCTTTCACGTATAAATGAGGTGACCGCCTCCTGCCACGTCGGGATGTTTATGTTGAGGAGGCGGCATAGCTGCTCGTTGCTCATGGCGGAAAATCGGGGCCGCCGGGCGGGCAGATTGAAGCTGTCCATGGAAACCGGCCTGATGAACTTGTTGATGCCCGATTCGGCGAGAATATGTTTTGCCCACTCATAGCGGGAGCAATAGCCGCTGTTCGTAAGGTGGTAGAGGCCGAAAGCGCCCTGTTCCAGCGCCGCCATTGTCACCTGGACGACCGTATGGGTATAGGTTGGAACGGAGAACTCGTCACAGGCGATCTTCAAAAAAGCATTGTTCTGCGACCACTCCGACAGTTTGTGGATGAAGTTCTGCTTCCCCTCTCCAAAGACCCAGCTCAATCGGAAAACGAGATGCTTGTCCGTTTCCTTCTGAACAAGCTTCTCCCCTTCCCCTTTGCTCTCGCCATACACGTTCAGGGGGTGGACGGCGTCATGTTCCGTATACAGGCCGTTTTCCTTGGCGCCGTCGAAAACGTAGTCCGATCCAAAGTGCACCAGAACAGCATTGTTCTTCCTGGCCGCCGCAGCCAGGAGCCCCGGTCCTTCGGCGTTGACGGAGAATGCTTTTTCGCGGTCCTGCTCGGCTTTATCAACGAGGTTATAGGCTGCGCAATTGATGATCACGTCCGGCTTACAGGACCCGACGGCCTCAAATACCGCAGCGCGGTCCGTAATATCAAAAGCAGTTTCGTCAGGCGCAAGACACTCCATCCTTCGTCCAGCGAACTCCTGCTGAAAGGCCCGCGCAAGCTGCCCGTTTTTTCCGGTGATAAGATATCTCATAGCGGTCCAGGGGCAGAGGTAAAGTTGTTGTCCGCATTCTTGAGCAAGGGCTGGACCATATCTTTTGCTGAAAGGAGCGGATCGGCCAGCGGCCAACGAATGGCGATATCCGGATCATTCCATAGGATCCCGCGGTCGGCGCCGGGAGCATATTCGGCCGTACACTTATAGAAAACTTCGGCAAAATCACTGAGAACCTGGAACCCGTGCGCAAATCCCGCAGGTACAAAGAGCTGGTGATTATTGTCTTCTGTGAGCTCGGCGCCGACCCATTTGCCGTAGGTAGGAGAACCCTTTCTGATGTCCACTGCCACATCGAAGATCCTCCCTTTGACGCAGCGGACCAGTTTGCCCTGGCCATGGGGATGTTTCTGATAATGGAGCCCCCGCAGGACCCTTTTTTCCGAGCGGGAGTAGTTGTCCTGGGTAAAGTGTTCCGTTATGCCCGCCTGGAGGAAATCAGAATGTTTATAGGATTCGAGAAAGAAACCTCTTCCGTCCAGAAAAACCTTTGGTTCGATGAGCTGCACATCGGGAATAGACAGTTTTGTAAAGATAAAGGGCATGAGGTAAAGGCCTCTCTTTGCTGTTAGAACGTAACTGCTCAGGTATTCAGGCCGAAGACTGAAGTCTGACACGCGCCTAAAAACCTTCCACCTTCAGTCTATCCACCTGAGTCGTTACGTTAGAATTGATAACTGAGGGTGCCAATCCACCGGACCGTATCTTCGTACCCGTTCGAGTCCTTCTGCAAGAACTGCGCGCCGGCGGTGAAACTCAGGGCGTCCGACACATAGCGAAGCGCCGGCGTGATGCCCAGTTGATCTCCCTCAGCCAGGGCGGTCTTGTAATGCGCTCTACCGAGGGTTTTGCTCAATTCTATCATCGCCTGGAACCGGTTATCCGTGCTCAAAGGCAGCAGGACACCGACATTGACCACGCCATATCGGTCTTGCATGCTGGTTGTATGGCCTGCCGAGAATCCATCAATGAACACTGCTTGCGACTCCAGGTAGATGCCGAGAAAGGAGCCATCCGAGATCCTTGTCTCCGACGTAGCCAGGGCCATGACCTTCACACCCCAGTTCGTTACATCGTTCAGGCCTTTTGAATCGCTTGCCGTTGGCATGATCCCCGCCAGGCCGACAGCCAATTCCGGAAACGTTACGCTATGCGTATCCCATCGCCATTTAACGGCCAGTTCAGTATCTCCGAGCCCGCTTTTACTCGCTCTCGGTGTGGCGCGTTCATAGTCTACATACTTCGTTTTAATGCCCGCCTCGATCGTCTCCGTTATGCCGAAGGTGAGCGTTATCGGCGTCTGGATAATGCGGTAATCCGGCTTGTTGCCGTCTTCGAACATGATTGAACCGCCGACTGCGAGTGTGCCGGCGGGCCGGGTGAAGGCGGAGTTAGTCACCATAAGGCCGGTAAGGCCCTGGATACTGGGAGGTCGGTTAATTACCAAAACAACCCTTTCCGCGCGTTTTTCTCTGCTGTACATATCGCTTTCCAGGTCAGGCGTATCGATCTTATCCGCCCCCGGGGAATCCTGGCCTCGTTTCGTGCGGCCATATATATCAGTTTCCCTGCCCGGGGAGTCCGGTGGCGCTGCAAAAGGGCTATTATCGCCGCGCCCTGAGCCATACAGATCAATGCTTTGATCCTGTGAAGGCGCTTCTGTTCCTGAAGAGGTGTTCTCCCCCCGTCCGGTCCCATACAGATCGGTGCTTTTGTCGCTTGACGCAGATGGCGGCTCTGCATTTGTATTCCTGACCGCGTCCGCTATCGTAAAGGTCGGTCACTGCCTGCCCTTTCCTGGGCCAGGGATATGCTGTTCGTTCCGAGGAGCCCGCTCATACAGAAGAACAAAAGAACAGCCCTTGCCGGTATCCTGTCAAACATCTATTCTCCCATAGAAGTATAGCGCTATTTATGCCGGATGTTCAATGAGTTGCAGTGCCTACTATAGCAAAGGACCCGTGTGAAATCAATGAGTTTCTTGGGGGGTGATGTGCGTTTAAGGTGTTACTTATTAACGGCCTCATATCATAATAGAAACAACATAACGAGCAATGCTTCCTCCGCCCCACGAGGGCGCTAAGAACGTAATCCTGTAGCGCCGGGGTTTATCCTCGATGATCCTTTTTACGGGGTTCCGGTACCACATTCCCCATTCCTAAATCTGCAATGATTAAAGCGCCCCTTTTCCCGTAAGGATGGTCTTGATCGTTCGCAGGAATATGAGCAGATCGAGGAGCAGACTTTTGTTTTTTTTAAATAAAAACCGTACATAAGCCTATCGCTGGTGTCCTCGATTGAATGCAATTCCGCCTGCCCGCTTGGCGCTATCCTTTCACATCATAGTGTTTTACATATTTTTTCAAGGCATTGCGGATACTACCATCAATGTTGCTTTGAATCCCCGCGTTCGCGAGCGTTTGGAACTCCGTCAGAATTTTATCAAGCTCCATCTTCGAGTAGCGTTCAATGTCCCGTGCGACAAAAACCTTCTGGTGCACACTTGCAACAGTGCCTTCTTCCGCCGTCAGGGTTTCTTCAAACAGTTTCTCACCGGGCCGTATGCCCGAATAGACGATGTCTACGTCCCTGCCTGGCTCAAGGCCGTGTATCCGGATAAGGTCTTCAGCCAGATTCACGATCTTCACCGGATCTCCCATGTCCAATACCATCACTTCTCCGCCTTTGCCAAGCACGGAGGCTTGGAGCACAAGAGACACGGCCTCGGGGATGGTCATGAAATAGCGCACCATGTCAGGATGAGTCACTGTGAGCGGTCCCCCATGACTGAGCTGTTCGAGAAAGGTGGGAAGTACGCTTCCCCGGCTGCCGAGTACGTTCCCGAAGCGGACAGAGACAAATTCAGTGCTCTGCTCGCTGTTATAGGTCTTGCAAATATACTCGGCCATGCGTTTTGTGGCGCCCATGATGCTAGTGGGACGGACCGCCTTGTCTGAGGAGATCATGATGAATTTCGAAGCCTTGTACAAGGTCGCCGCCGCTGCCAGATTGCGCGTGCCGAACATGTTCACTTTCACAGCCTCTTGGGCATTGTATTCCATCAGAGGAACGTGCTTATAGGCCGCGGCGTGAAAGACTGCATCAGGCTGGACCGCAGAAAAAATTTGGTCTATCAGCGTGTTGTCACGGATATCGGCAACTACGAAAGAGGCAATACAGTAGTTGGGGAGAACGATTTCCTGGGGAAGGAGTTTCCCGTCCGATATTCTGCTTGACGGCGGCGAACCGGGGAATACTGTTTTCAGTTTCTGTTCCAGATTGTGAAGTTCGGTCTCGTCGGAATCCAGGAGGACAAGACGACTCGGTTTTTTACCAGCAACCTGCATGGCCAGTTCCGAACCGATGGATCCCCCCGCTCCCGTGATCAAGACGACTTTGTCTGCAAGGAAGGCCATTATCGCGTCATTGTCGACCACTACCGTCTGTCTGCCTATAAGGTCCTCAATGCGAATGTCCTCCAGATTTTTCAGGTTAATGGCAGGTTGATGGACATCATAGATCCTTGGCACGATCTTGACTGTCTGGACCCCAGACTCCTTGGAGAGCGTATAGATGGCCATCAGGGCTTTATGATCAAGGTTGGGAATGGCGATGATCACAGCTTCCGCTTGGTGACGCTTGACTGAGTCCTTGATACCGGAAATCGAGCCTTCGATCCGGACACCATGAACGAAGGAGCCCCTTTTCTGAAGATTATCATCAAGAAATGCCAAGGGATAGAACTCTGAGAAACCCTGACGAAGAATGTCCCGAATGACCATTTCTCCCGTGTCGCCGGCGCCGATGATGACTGTTCGCTTGCCTTGCGCTCGATATTTTCTCTTTTGAAGGATTTCAAGATAGAATCGCTTCGATCCCCGCACAATAGATACAAGAGTGAAGGTGAGCACAGCGTCAAAAATAAACACGCTTCTGGGGAACGGCGATATGTGGATCGAGTGAATGTCCTGCCAGTTCCTGGTGAGCGGGATCATGACTAGCACGATTAGCAGCAACTCGGCGGTTACCGTTGATTGAAAAATATTCCAAATATCGTTAACTCCGACATAACGCCAAGCCATATTGTACAATTTGAACAATGCGAAAACAACGAGCTTGACAATAAGAAACAAAAACAAGGCCTTGAACAGGCTAATTGCAAATGCTTGAGGAATGACAAACTCGAACCTCAGCAGGAACGAGAGCACAAGGGAGAGCATTATGCAAAAGCTGTCAAGCATGACAAAAAAAAGCATACGCTTTAACCGTGTAGGAGCAAATAGTATAATTTTAATCATATTCATATTGAAGTGATCCTTTATTCAGCAATTATGCTGATCAGGTGTTTCTGTTAACGCGCACGATCCTAAAGTCATTGACTTAGTGGCTGACATCTTCACATCGTACAACTTTCCATACAGTCAGTATAATAATCATAAGATCAAAGCAAAAGGATCGATGCGCTTGGTAATATGCATCATACTCAACCTTCTCAGCGATTAGTAACTCATCTCTCCTGTTTATCTGCGCCCAGCCCGTCAACCCCGGTGTCAATTTGTGAATTTCTCTTTGTGTTCTTAATTCAATGAGATCATGCTGATTGAATAATGCCGGCCGAGGGCCAACAAAGCTCATCTTTCCGAGCAGAATGTTCCAAAGTTGAGGCAGTTCATCAAGACTTGTCTTGCGCAGTATATTGCCGACCGGTGTCAGCCAACGGTTTGCATCGTAAAGCAGATGAGTCGCCACAGCTGGCGCATTGGTCTTCATCGTGCGGAACTTATACATTTTGAATATAACGTTATTTTTTCCTATCCTGTCCGACACATATAGGATTGGCCCTTTAGAGGTGCACCTCACCAGCACAGCTACCAGCGCTATACCGGGAAACAACAACGCCAGTGAGATTAGAGAAAGCGTGATATCAAATAGTCTCTTCATAATAGTTCTAAAGTTCAACATCCTTTTTGGATGCTTTATAGGCTTCTATTGTTTTTTCAATCAAGTTAAATATATTCTTTTCCGGCTGAGAACCCAAATTTCTCAGCCTGCGTGAGGAAAATGTTAGCAAACCAGAGAGCTTGGCGAGCACCGCTGAGTTAAAGGGCAAACCGGTCCGATGTGCGCAAGTACTTTTGCCATAAAGATCGGGATATGAAATGACGAAGACCGGCCTGCCTAGCCCTGGATATATACTTAACAGTATAGTCTTCACGGTCCGTTACGTTGTCCTTTCCATCGGTCACCTCCGTTCCCGTTACGCTCAGAGTTGCGAGAAAGCGTTGTCCACGCAAAGCATACTCTGCGTGTTTTCCTCATCCGCTCAGTACTAATAGTGAATCTCTTAGAGCGATATCTCCCACACACACCCTCAGCCCCTCACCTGAAGGGAATTTCCCTCTATTGCGCATGACCTGATCATCCTTCGTTTCAGCGCTATAATGAGCTTGCGACATGAACGATGTCCTGAACGTTGTCATGTGTTTTTTAAGTGACCAGTTATGTCATTCGTTGTTCGAGTAGCTCCTAATTTTTTTTCCTGTTACATATTTCATAACTCCGAGAAAAAAACCGATATTTGCCAGCATGAAAGACGCCAGTTGTCCCGTTATTGGTATTTTTATCTTTGTAAAAATACTGATAAAACCGAATACGCAGATTGCATAACAGGCGAGTTGTAACGCCAGCAAAAACTTGAAAATCATCGAAGAATGGAGCACCGCTAGTGCCATTGTGCTCAAGAACGCGACAAGCAGCAATACCGGGCTCAACCATCTAAGAAGTTTGTGCGACCAGAGGGAAAATGCCATCAGGAAATCTCGGAAAGGATTCAGCAGACCCTTGCGTCGCATTAAGGCCGTGAGATTTCTCAATGTGATTCGCTGACGTGCCTTCAATTCACCCCTGAAGCTGTCTGGCATGGTGTCCGTGACAAAGGCGTTCGGTGCAATTACCGAGATCTTGCCTCTCAGGGCAAGTTCCATGGGCAGAACCATATCGTCGCCCGTATCGTCGTCAAGAGGAACAAAGTCTTCTTTACGGACCGCGAAACCCCACCCCGAAAGTGATATGAGAACACCCAAGTCCGATTCTGACCTCCTAATAAATTGCTCAAGTTTCCAGTACAGCCCCTGAGAAGAGGAAATGCTCCCACCCTTTGTTTTATGAACGGCGATGCCCCCAACACAGGCTACATTTCGGTCAGAAAAATAAGGAATCACATTCAAAAGGAATGCTTTATCAAGGTTGGAATCCACGTCTGTGAATACGATAATTTCACCTCGCGCATGCAGGACCCCCTCGTTCTGAGCTGAACTTTTCCCTTGATTTTTAGGTAGTTCCAGTACGCGAAGATTCGCTTGTCCGGAAGAAATCGCCTCCTCAACAGTCTTGTCAGCTGAGCCGTCGGAGACAACGATGATTTCAAGCCTGTCGGACGGATAATCGAGTCGTGCGGCATTGGAGATCTTATTGATTATTTTTCCTGAAGCATTGTAAGCAGCTATAACAATGGAAACAGAGGGACTCGACGTGCTTTTTCCACATTTTCTTCTTTTTCCCCCAGTCATTTGAAGAACCATCAGAATGAGTGGATATCCGATCCATGTATGAAAAAATAGAAAAAATGAGATAAATAATATTACTTCAAAAAATATCATGCCAATTAACCTCTATCAAAATACAATGTTATTATCCCTTTACTGTATTTATTGCATTTTCCCGAGTGATCGACGTTTTTATGTAATCATATACATACGCAAGCATAACCCAGGCAGCTGGCATTGTCGTTGTCGATCGGAAAAAGATGATAAATATACTCTCTAAAAAAATGGCAAACAGCAATGCCTTTCTAATGGGCGATTCTTGACCCCAAAAGGATTTTTTGCCTCGCTGTATCCAGCAGAAGAACACTATTAAAACAATGATAAATAAACCGATGATACCCATATCCATCGCAATCTGCGCACCATATGCATTTGGTTTATGCTCTTCTCCTGATCTGAATGTTGCGGAGATATTGAAATTGGACCAGGTTATACCCAGCCAAGAACTTAATTTATCATAATAGGTAGTATATGATGCGATCCCATGTCCGATCCCAACATTATTATAAAAAAGTGAAGCATAACCCATGAATACAGTAACAAATCTTCCTCCAGAAAGAACTGCAATTGTGTTAAATGTAAAGAAAGAATTCGAGGGGATAAGTTCAATAACCCTGGCTAATAATGATAAAAATTTCGCTGAGCTAGTGTAGGATTCAATGACATATTTAGAGAGTGCAACTATCAGTGGAATGCTCAAGAAAGCAGAAGTAATAATTTTAACTTTCATTCGTCTAGTTGAATACCAAAACAACATCATTAAAAAGAAACAAAGGAATGAGAATAGGAGTAAAAAAATTGTACCCGATCTGTTCATCAAGAGCATTGCGAGAGCAGAGATAACAACTAGAATTAAAGCCCTTTTAGTGATTTTATTTATGAGAAAGAAATAAATCCCCGTGGCGAGCATGAGCATTGTAATAAACGCCGCGCCAGAAGGCTCTTGGGCAAGAAAAGTTACCCCACGTCCTTCCAAAAAAATAGGGCCGCCGTAAAAGCGTGGAATGAGATACCTCATAAACTGTTCCGTCCAGACAAGCAGCGATAAAGACTGGAGGATGCCTACGACGACATATATAGTGATTGACACATAAAGCACCCTTCTGGACAATAAATTAGTATTGTCTTTTAACGCCAATAAGATGCAGAGTGGTAAAAAGTAAGCGATGCCGGTCATGATTACGGCGTTGAAGGGAATGCCGATTAAAATTGAAATCAACGAGTATGGCATGAGGAGAATAACAAAGATCAGAATCAAGTTAGACACGCGGTCTCTTGTGACTCTGAACATGAGGATACATGTCAATGCCACTAAAGCGCAAAAAGGCTGAACCTCCGCTGTGATCCAGGGTATGATTTTAAAAAATGGGAAAAAAGAAAGTATCAAAATTAAATTGATTAACGTTTTTTTATGTAATAACATTGTTTTATATGTTAATAACAGCGTGACCTTACCAATGGATGCAAAGCTTCAAAAAACCTCATATGCGATGCCGACACTCTTTGCGGCGATGCTCGATTTACGGGTAGTTGGATCAGCCGTTAATCCAGCACATAAATGCCTTAATTATTCCAAACTAAAATTAAGATATTGTCTCATCAAATCCTGATCGTCTGTTATTCCTGTGTTTGGGCTAAGTTTCCACCCATAAAAACCCATATTTCTGGTAAGATTATTTTTTTTGAAGTAAAAATCGTACTGTTGCGTTAACCCGTCCTGCGGATATGGCGTTCCACCGGGTTGGTTAAGAATATTCATCGTAATTATCAAAGGGTATGAGCCTTTTTTATGTTTTTGGAATGCTTCTACGAGTTTTTCTTGTCTTCGTCCAAGTGGACCATATATATAGGCGTGAATATCAAGTATATCAAAAGAGTGCTCAGAAAAAAACTTATACTGTTCATCGCGGACGCCGTTCCAAGTTACAAAAACGGGATGGACTGCATCCAGACTCTTCACATAAGCATATACCTCCTCCTGGAACCGTACAGGAATCTCCTCGCCCCGATTTGCTGGTTCATCAAAAGTATGCCAGGCAAAAACAGCAGGATGGCCTTTCCATTTGTGGATGATCAATGATGCCTTTTCTTTATCATAAGTCCATTGTCCGTTTAGTTTTTTCGGAATTTTATCAATGGAAATGATAACTCCGATGTTAAGAGCATTCATCCGGTCCAGGTAGTTTTTTATTTCTTTATCAGAAAACTCCACGAGACGAAATGATTGGACAAGGTTTGTACCCTTATCTTTCAATAGTTGTAATTCCATATTCGAGATGCTCGGCTGTACCTGCCACATGAGAACGAGTCTACTTCTTATAGAAGGCTTCGCATCAACCCGCGATGAGGAGGGAATACTTGCCAGCGAGATCAGTTGAATAATGAAAATAAGCATCATCACGCGTTTGGTGGCCAGATTTCCCTTTCGAGTTATCGAATATCCGAATTGTGTCAGCATGCGGCCCCCTTCCAAATCCTCTTCATCGCTTCAGTCCTGCGTTATGTTGCTTCCAGTCACTCAGGTACCGACCGGGTATTGTCGCACTTATCCTTGTCGCTACGGGAGGCTTAAATATATATCTATTCGATATTTTATCGCACGCTTTTGCTTTTCCACAGTTCTGGAAAAACATTTAGTACTATTCCACTCCACGATCATAGTTTTCATTAAAAAATTGCGTCTCTTTGATATTTTTTGCGGTACAAATTTTAGCATGTTCTAACATCACTTCGTAAAGCCATGAACGACCCCGCTCGTCCTTTGCTTACGCATATAAAATTAGGAAACATGTATAATTCTACATACTTTCCTTGAAATAAATTTTTACTATCGCAATTTATCGCAAACCAGTATTGCTCACATTTGAATGTAAAAAATTCTCAGCTAATTTTTTCCGCAACAATCCAAGATGAAGTTGTTGAATTTGTTTCTACAGTTTTGTCTTTAAATCTTTCATCCAAGCGTAAGTCACCATTCCTCAACATGTTAATACAATCTTGATTTATGATTGGTTCTTCCAGTACACTACGTGCTCCTATGTTATGGATTATTTTAATAAAGTCATCATGCCTTAATCTGTTCATATACATGTATCTGTTTTTGGCATATTTAGCCCAGTCGGCTTCAGAATACTTTAAAAAATTAATTGCAGATATTTTATTATCAGAATGTGAAAAATGATCACTATAGTCAATTCTATGGATAAAAACTCCGTTCTTTTTAAGCACGCGGATTCCTTCTGCTAATATTTCGCTTAGACTATTCGGTGGGATGTGCTCAAGGACGTTATTAGATGTGTGAAAGTCAATCGAGCTAGATTCTAAAGGTAGCTGTGCCGCATCAACATGCGTAATATATCGAATATTGCAAAAATCCAGTATGTCATTAATGCTATCATGCTTATTCGTAAAAAAAATTAATGCTCTTAGCCGATCATTGCAATTTTTGCAGTCAAACAACGCCTCTATTTTATCGCGGTTAGCCCTAATATAAGCTATATCCTCTCTAATCAGTTCTGCCATCAAATAAGGGTTGAGGTCAACAGTTATAATTTTATCTGCGCCGTTAATCCAAAAGGCAAGGGGGATATTGATTCTTCTGCCTGTCCCGACTTCCAAGACTGTACTGCCTGCCACAGAGCGTCCAGTCTTTTCGATTTTTTTGCATGCTTCGATGCCGGAACTTAAACCAATAATGGGATTAACGTGTCGTAGTCCTCCAAAGTGCCTTTGAATCCAATAATATATTGAATAAGAAATCGATGAGGGGAGCGCGGCAACGGCATTTTGTATTTTTGATTTAAGTTTCCAGTTCAAGTCTTATCCTCCGATAGTTTTGCAATCTAAGATAAGCGTGTTATGGCTGATTCATTCGAGATTGCAGCCTGAGGTGTTCTCATCGTTAAAACCTTGCCTTAACCATAAAAGGTATGTATATCGTAAGAAAGTTATAATATTTCTTTATATTGTAGACCGAAAACAAATTCCAAAATACCATGCTGATGCAATTGGCAATTGCTGCTCCCTTAATTCCAAAAAATGGAATGAGTAGTAAATTGGTAGTTATATTGATTGCTATAGTAACGAATAGTATATTCTGAAAGATCTTTTGTTTGCCCGTCATTTGTAGGATAACGCCGACGGAACCGGAAATCGCATTGATAAATTGTCCGATGGCAAGAATCAATAAGCTTGTCGAACCACTAATAAACTCGTGCCCGAACATGTTCAGTAAAAAGGAAGGAAAACAGAAAATTATTATAAAAATTGGAAGAGAGATGATAAATATCATTTTTGACGATTGCAAAGCCGTCTCCTCCAGCCCCGTTAGGTCGTTTTTCCCATGACACTCTGCGAATTTGGGAGCCGCAATGCTGTTGATCGCGTATAAAGGAATAGTGGTTATTGTAGCGATTCGTGTTGCCACGGTATATATTCCGACATCGGCATCGTTCGTCATGTATCCCAGAATTAGGATGTCGGTCCATTGCAGCACATAAAACGCTGAACTGGCAAGCAACATCGGAAAAGATATTTCGAATAACGCTTTCAGAGTAATTGGATTATGTTCCGGATTCATACTTTGCTCAGCATAAGCAGCCCTCTTGATATTTTTTTTCCAGGACAGAAAGCTCAGTGCGCTTGAGATTACAATGGCCGATACAAAAGCGATGATGGGGGCTTCAGCTTTCATGTATTCGGCGCCGATGAAAAGCAACAGCACCAGGGATGACAAAATAAAATAAACGGTAAATTGATAAAAGGAAAATTCCCAGATTTTTTTTAAACCGCGGAGGCACTGAGCATTGATACTCAGAAACACCATCGGCAGGACTGCCAAAGAAATTATTTGAAACGATGAAGAAAGATGGCCTTTTGAAAATAATTTATTGGCTATCGAGGAAGAAAGTAAATATAAAAGTAATGCGAGCGCAAGGCTGACAGCTAGGGTGAGCTGAGTTGACGATCTATATATTTTTTGAACCGAGGTCCACTGTTGATTCGACGCGTATTCAGAAACAAATCTGAGCAGCGCCGTATCGAATCCGAGTCCTCCCACGACGGAGAGGATCTGCAAAGTGGCGAAGCAGAGAGAGAAAACACCGAAAGCGGCCGCGCCGTAATTGCGGGTGATCAGAACGGAAAATATAAATGCCGCCGCCAAGCCGATGACCTTGACAATCAGCGCGACAGCGCTCCCGCTAATCAGTTCAGACAAATGGATATTTTTACGTAAACCTGTGATGTTCAATAGCTTCATCATAAGATCGTAACCGTCGAGGCTCAATTGTACGCTAAATTACAAAAAAAATGATGGATATCAAAATTGCACCCAATTCATAATTTTCAAAAACAGCATCCGCCTGGAAGCATAACGGCAAAGACCAGTGCGCAAATGCATTAAGTTTATTTCCCTTCGACGCTTTGTGTCGGCATTTTTACGCCGTCTTCTAGATTAATATCCGCACGCCATTTCGATTTACACAGAATTTTCGACGTATCGCATCGACCTTTGTATTTATTCGCAATCGTCATTACTTCTTCCATGAGGCCCGCGTCAAGCGTTATCGGAGACAAGCCGAGCTCGAGAAATTTCTTGTTTTTTACCCGTAGTTTATTTTCGGTAGCTTCAATCCGCGGGTTCACCAGATGTAGTATTTCAATACCGGTCATTTCGGACACTTTTTCCGCAAGCGTCATGACCGTGTGCGTTTCAGTGGCTTGGTTAAATATCTGTACTCTGTCGTTCCTGCTCGGTGCGTTTTCAATGGCAAGTTTGATGCACTTCACGGTATCTCGAATGTGGATAAAGGCGCGTGTTTGGCCACCTGTTCCATGCACGGTAAGCGGATGACCTATTGCCGCCTGCATCAGGAATCGATTCAGCACGGTCCCATAGTCGCCGTCGTAATCAAAGCGATTGATCAGGCGTTCATCCTCAAGTGTTTCATCGGTGTTGGTTCCCCATACAATTCCTTGATGCAGATCTGTTATGCGGAGACCGTCGTTCTTATTGTAATAATAAAACATCAATGCATCCTGTGTCTTTGTCATATGATAGATGCTTCCAGGATTGGCGGGATACAGGATGTCGATCGGCGTATGAACGCCATCAACGTCTACAATGACTTTCAGATAGCCTTCAGGGATTTCCATGCCTGCGGTGCCGTAACCATAGACACCCATAGTCCCAAGATGAACAACGTGTATGTCGAGACCAGATTCCACTATGGCGCAAAGGATGTTGTGTGTGGCATTGATGTTATTATTCACCGTGTATCGCTTGTGATAAGACGATTTCATGGAATAGGGAGCGGCGCGCTGCTCGGCAAAATGCACGATGGCCGTAGGATCGATTTCCTTGATGAGTGTCAGCAGACGGTGATAGTTTTCCGCGACATTGATATTAATAAATTTTATTGTATTTTTCGTATGCTCTTTCCAGGCTTGCAACCTCGTTCCCATCGGTTGAATACACGTGAGTGAATAAGCCTCTAACTCGTTGTCGATATTTCTTCTGCTCAAGTTGTCGACGATAGTAACATCGTAGCCGTGCTTTGACAGGAAAAGAGACGTCGGCCATCCACAAAAGCCGTCGCCGCCAAAGATGATTACTTTATTATTCTTCATATTCATCAAAACGTCCTCCTTACTGCTTATGAAAATTTTGTATCTTGCCATGCCCTGAGAGCATGATAGTCAGGTACTTTTGAACGTTGTAAATTGTAAGGCGCAAATTGAAAATCGTCAACGCAGCCCTCCGCAAACAATTAACTCCGGGGGCGATAACAGCCTGTTCAGGCCGTCCGTACCGACCTCCTGTTCAATGATCTTCAAACCTTTCTCAAGCCAAGTTGCGAGGTTTCGTAGTTTGTGGGATCAGTGCCGAGAGGTGGCTACTGTTTCACGGTCCGGGTTCTCTTTTTAGCTTGGCATGTTTAGTGTTTTTCCAATCTGCTCCAGGTAAACCTTTACCTCTGCTATTTTGGATAAGACGTTCTTGCAAACAACCTTCGCATCGATCTTTTCATAGTCATGCGCGAGAAAATTTCTGAATCCCGCGATTTTTGCGAATTCATAGGCAAAAGCCGGCTCCAGTATCCCGTTTTCGCCCAGGATTCAAAGGCCTCCTGATAGGACTGCGGGAGTCTCAGTTGTTTCTCCGCGAGTGAAATGCACGTATCCGTCATCAGATAAAGATAATGAAGCAGTGCGCCCTTTTCAGTTCTTTTGTCAGATCGTATTCCCTTCTGCTCATGTCCATCACCCCGCAATTTTGAGATGCGTATATGCAGAAATCTATTCTGGTCTTAAATTTTGACGTTATCATAAGAAGTCCCCACTGCTGTCATTGCGAGGAGCGGGGCGACGCGGCAATCTCGACTTATCAGGTAGGTACAAACTACGAGATTGCTTCGCTACGCTCGCAAAGACGGCTTCTTGACTTGTCACGATTTCATTAATCTTGAGGTTTTCCAACCGTTCAATCTCATGCAAATTCACGATCCAGGCTCCCTCACCATATATCCCTTCTTGTGTCCTTCCGTGTCCGCCCGATGCGCGGCAAGATCAACTGCCACGGCGTCCATCTTCTTTTCCAGTCTATCCTCGACCCTGTCTAGTTTTTCGGAAAGCATTTGGTGACCTTCTGCGACGAGTTGGAGTTTGTGCTGGAAATCCTCTGAGAGAATGCCGACGTGATGTTTAAAATCCTCGTTGATCTCTTGCCTTATCTCTTTGCGCAATTGTCCAAGTTTTGAATCGAAATCAACCGAAACTTGCCCCAGCTTAGCGTCAAAGCGCTCGGTAACCTGCCCCAGCTTGGCGTCAAAGCGCTCGGTAACCTGCCCCAGCTTGGCGTCAAGGCGCTCTGTAACCTGCCCCAGCTTGGCGTCAAGGCGCTCGGTAACCTGCCCCAGCTTGGCGTCAAGGCGCTCGGTAACCTGCCCCAGCTTGGCGTCAAAGCGCTCCTCCTGCTTTCCGAGTCTCGCGTCCACAACCGTTGCAATCATTTTCTCAATGCGCTCGAAATCTTTTTCTTCCATGCAAGGGCTCCTTTCGGAATATTCAGGTAACGACTCAGGTGTTTAGGCTGACGTCTGAAGGCTAATGTATATTCAACTTACACTCTTCAGTCTTTTCACTTGAATAGTTACTAATTATCGTCTCAGCGCATCTATCGGCAAACAGGTAATTCCGTGGGCGATAACAGCCTGCTCAGGCCGTCCGTCCCGATCTCCTGTTCAATAATCTTCAGACCGCTCTCAAGCCAGGTCGCGAGGTTTCGAGCTCTGTGGGCGTCAGTGCCGAGACGGTCATACAGTCCCATTTCAAGCATCCGGAGGGCGCGCATTTTTATCCGTTCTCCGTAAATGCCGGCAAAGCTTCCGATGTTCCCCTGGAACAGGCAGCCCATGGACCGAAGTGAATTCAGTGTTTCCGTATCATCATGAAACGAATATTTCCTCCTGTCGACCATGTTAAAGGACTTCCATGGCCACGGCCACAGGCCCGAGGCCCGTCCTTTTCGCCTCTCCGGTAGAATCGCGTCGAACATATCATATCGTTCAGGATGGGCGATGAGCGGCCGCAGGTGTTTGACGGTGATTATCCGGTATGCTGTTTCCGCCAGGAAGCGGGGCTGAACTTGACGATAGGCCTCTACCAATACAATATTTTCTTGAAGAGGCAATGGTTTATCAAGGAAGTCAAGCAGGTATTCATCGAGATAGTATTCGGCTGATACATGGAGCGTGACGGGACATCCGATGCTGTCTAACGCTGCCTGCAGATCCTGCACAGCATTTTCTACCCGTTCCAGGTTATCATAGGTCCCCTTCATTACATGGGGCGTACAGAATATGTTGTTAAAGCCGAAATCGACAAGGATACGGGCCATTTCGAGCGACTCGTTCATATCACCAGACCCGTCATCGAGGCCCGGAAGAATGTGGCAGTGGAAGTCCGTAAAGGGGCCGGACCTGACTATTTTTTCAGGAGTCGGTGCATCCATTCTTGAATTCCTTTGGGTTTTTGCTTGGCAGGCTCTTCACTGTAATGACCGTACCCGTAATAATATCCATAGCGGTAATATTTTTCACCGTAGTAGCCGTACCGTTGGAGTCCCTCTTTCGACTTGTCATTCAGCACAACACCCGCAAGCGGGGCGCCCACATTCTGTAGTATTTCCTTGGTATGGACTGCGGCCTTGATAGGCACTCTGCCGAGTTCCAGGACCATGAATACCATATCGGTCATGCTTGAGAGCAGAAGCGCATCCGTAACCGACAGGACCGGAGGCGCATCAAGGAGAATAACATCGTAACGATCTCTGAACGTCTTGAGCAGTTCTCTCATCTTATCCGAACCGAGAAGTTCCGCGGGATTGGGAGGCGTCGTTCCTGCGCTGATAAAGTCCAGGCCAGGGATCTCTGTATTATGAATAATGGCATCCATATTGGTGTCCCCGGCCAGAAGCTCCGTCAGCCCCGGTGATTTTTTATTCCCATAGAGTTTGTGCATGGAGGGACGACGCAGATCGCAGTCGAGCAACAGCACTTTCGCACCGGTCTGGCTCAGGATGATGGCCAGGTTTCCGATGATGGTTGATTTGCCCTCATAGGGCAATGAACTCGTGACCATCATCACTTGCCTTTTTTTGCTGATGCTGGAAAAGTGGATGCTGGTCCTGAGACTTCTGAAAGCTTCAGAGATCGATGACTTCGGTTCATAGTGGGTAATGAGCGAGGCGTGTTTCTCGTTGTCCATGCCGACGTCTGCAGCAGGGATATGCGGAATGAGGGCAAGGATGGGAAGATTAAGCTCACGTTTGACCATGTCCGCATCCTTGATCGTATTATCAAGATAATCCTTGATAAATGCGACGAAGATACCCGATATCACCGCGGATAAAAAGCCCAGGATGAGGTAAAGAGGGACCTTCGGTTTAATGGGATCTTCCGGCGTAACAGCGGGATCAACGATGTCGATATTGCTGATGGTCGAGGCTTTCGCGATATTGGTCTCTTCCCGTTTCTGAAGTAAAAACGTGTAAATGTCGGCATTTACTTTGAAAAGCCTGGTCAGGCGCGCCAGCTCCCGTTCTGTCGAAGGAAGTCTCCTCATTTTAGCTTCGTAAATGCCGAGCTGGCGGGTGTAATCCTTCTCCTGTTTGACGAGGTTCCGAAAACTGGTGTCATAGGTCATGCCGATCTTGTGTTGCAGTTCATTGATTTGATCCTGGAGTGACTTCACCAGAGGATGAGTGGCTGTATAATCATTGAGCAATGCCTGTTTCTGGATCTCAAGATCCGCCAGTTTGCCTGCTATGCCGGCGATGAGCGGGTCCTGTCTGAATACAACCGGTGAATAGGGCTCGTTTTTGCTGGTTGCATGCTTAAGAGATTCCAGGGAAAATTCCGCCTGTTTTTTCTGGATCGTGACGCCTGCCCTCTCTTTTTCCGTTTCAGAGAGTTTTCCTATCAGTGCCTGAACTTCTGTATCCAGTTGCATCACTCCGGTGGTCCGTTTGAATGCCTCCAGGTTCCGTTCTGCAAGTTCCAGATCCTGTTTTACCTTTTCAAGCTGCTGCTCAAGGAACTGGACGGTCCTGTTCGCCTCCTCAGCCTTAAAACTTATCGTCTGCTCAAGGTAGGACTGCACCAGATTATTGACCACGTCCCGCGCCAGCTCCGGATCGGTGTCTTTGTATGACAGCTTTATGATGTTGGTCTGTTTCGGGTTTTCGTCAGCGGTTATATTCTCTCGCAGGACATTAACGGCGGTCCTGAACGGAATAATATCAATGCGGATACGGTCCCCTGTTTCGCCGCGCAGATCTTCGATGAGGAGGGTCAGATCTGCACTTTGAAATAACAGGTTGCTTTTTCCGTCGCCCACGAATTTTTTCTGCATATCCTGAATCCTGTAGGCGCCGGATCCGGTAACCGTGATAAAATATGTTTTTGCTGTCGGGTCAGCGGAGAGATCAACGATCTTGAACGAGGCATTTCCCTTTTCAACGGTCACAGCGAACTGAAGATGGAGTCTTTTTGCGACCTTCTCGGCATTTGTCCTTGATTTAATGATCTCGATTTCCTGAGCAACAGGACTTGTTCTGGTCTGCAGCAGTTCGTCTAATACCGTCCCTTTGCCCTTGTCATCCTTGAGGCGGAGCGTGGCAGTTGCTTCATAGACCGGATTCATGAGAAACGTGTAGGCAGCGACAGCGAGGAATATGGCGAGAAAGGTGATCGTAAACGCTTTTCTGCGGCGGATCAGGACACTGATGTAATCCTGAAGATTGATCACATCGTCCTGGTTGAAGGGGTCATTCGTATTTTGCATGGAGTCCTTGGGTCGAGGCAACCCTGTTGCCGTGATTTAACGCCGAGATGTTCAGCTTGCTCTTATTGGTTCTTAAGAAACTTGATCTGGACAAAGGGCTGTAGAACAGCACTGACGGTCTGGAGTGACGGGAGTATCTCGGCGAGAGCATCGTTCCAATTGCCGAACCGGTTCTTCGGCACATAAATGATGTCCCCGTCCCTCAGGAGGTACGGGAGCGCCTCTCCCTGCAGGATCTTTTCAAAATCAACGACGATCAACTCGCCCTGCGTTGCCGAGAGCGACCGTATGATGCGCACATGGTTGAGATCATAGTAGGAGTCCCGCAGCTCTGCCGTAGCAATGGCCTGGGCCAGGTTCAAACCGTTCAGCACCATGGGGACCGGCCCGGGACGTTTTACCGCGCCGAAGATGAACACCTGCTTGGTCCGGTAGTCGGCTATTTCGATGACCGCCCAGGGGTCCCTGAGATAGGAGCTGAACGCGTTCCTCACGGCGGATTGCGCCTGATCCAGCGTGAGGCCGGCCACCCTGACACCGCCGACGAAGGGCAGATGGACATTGCCCGCGCCGTCAACCCTGCTCCCCTTGCCGGCGGCGACTGTCGAGAACTCCGGCTTTCCGGATACGTTGACGAACAGGATGTCTCCGGGCCCGAGCAGGTACTCATCACGCATCACCACGGTCCCCGTTTCCTGTGAAGTGAGGCTTACGGTTTCCTGCTCGACAACAGGATTGATCTGTTTGACCGTTCCGGGAGGATACGTGCTGTAGGGGGCGCAACCGGAAAATAGCAATAAGGACAAGCTGCAGGCGCAGAGGATAGGCCTAAACGACAGATCACGATTCATCAATGGTTACCTTTATAGTAAAAACGTTAAGATGTTGATTTATAACTCTTTACTGAGAATAAGTCAATAAAATAGGCATGAGCATACGAGTTTATTATTTCAGGGATAGAACTTTGAGTTTCTCTGCTGCCGCTGCGCTGTTCAACTTCTCATCGAAGGACATAAATGCCAGGGAAATGTTCGATCGAGAGGCCTTCAATAATAAAGCCGCTGATAAATGCACGGCATCAAAGCCGCGCAATCCGTGTTTCTCGGCCAAGCGTCCAGCGGTGAGCTCGTCAAAATCCACGACCGCGAAATGGGTCCACTGTTCAGTAAAGGCTTTTCGCAGCGCATCATAGTCACTTCGCGCAACATCCCCCGCCCGCAAGCGCCTGTTGATGGCCGATACCGTTTCAGGGTAAGCCACACGGCATGTGGCGAGTATCTCCGCCTCTTCCGCCCGGTTCCGCACCAGGGCGGAGCCGGCCTCCTCGACGAACAGTTTCACCAGGGCGCTGGTGTCGAGATAGAGTATCAACGGCGGTCTTCCAGGACGCTTCGGGAGAGCGCTTTGCCTTTCACCCGCACGCCCCGCAGTCCGGAAGGCTTGCCGCCGGTCCATTTCACCTTGCCGGAAGCCATGAGCCCCTTAACGGCGTCGCGTTCACGCGATATGGGAATGAACAAGGCGACCTCTTTCCCCCGGTCCGTGACAACGACCTCCTCGCCGTGACGCACCCTGTCCACGTACCCGCTCAATTTTTCCTTTAGCTCTTTGATCCCCACCGAGATCATAGACCCTCCGTGCAACACGTTGTAGTCACCATGATACCATGCCTGTGGCCACTTGTGCAATACTTTTCAGTCTTGCGAAGGCAGCTTAAGCGCGAATTTCGCGAATGAAAGCAAGGAAGTGAAGTACTGTCGGGACGCCTGTTTGGAACGCCGGGGTATTTTGGGGATAGATATGATTGGGATGAAGCAACAGATCCCCTACTTCTTCCCAATCTTCGATTCTGTACCGGCGATGAGCCGTTTGATGTTGTCCCGATGCTTTACGTAGATCATGGAAAAGAGAAAGAGCGAGAGCAGCCGCAGGTCTTTTGAGGGATAGAGCGTAAAGGTATACAGCGGATAGAGCGCGAATGCGGTGAGCGCCGCAAGGGAGGAATAACGCCAGATAAAGGCGGCGGCCGCCCAGGTGATGAGGCTTCCGAGCGCTGCCAGCGGTGTGAGCGCCAGGGCAACGCCGAAACTGGTGGCAACGCCTTTCCCCCCCCTGAATTTCAGATAGACCGGGAAGGTGTGGCCGAGCAATGCCGCGGCCCCTGCCAGCAGGGAAGTGAATTCGTCGTTAAAGAGTAACCTGACCGCAAGGACCGGCAGCAGGCCTTTGAGGCAGTCGGCAAGCAGCGTCAGGATCGCGGCCTTTTTCCCGGCTGCGCGCAATACATTGGTCGCGCCGATATTCCCGCTTCCCACGGTCCGCACATCGATATGGGAGAACCAGCTGGGTGAAGAGCAGCCCGAAGGGGATTGCCCCGATGAGGTAGCAAAGGAGGATGGCGGCGATGTGAAGAGTAATGTTCATAAGAGTATCAAAACCCTAAACCGGACAAACCGAAAAGGCTTCTCTCGCAAAGTACGCAAAGAGCGCAAAGGGAACCTTGAATCAAAATCCTTTTTTGGTTTAAAACCAAAGGCAATTATGGTTGGTTTAAGTATTTCTTGGCGTCCTTTGCGAGCTTTGTGAGAGACGAATTTAAAGTTGTAGTCTCATTATTATGTCCGTCAAACTCAACTATTCAGCTTGTTCCAGTAGGTCCTGAAATACTGCACTGCCGAGTATACGGCGAGGATCATGGCGACCCAGAGGGCTATCCAGCCAAGTCGTTTCATCCATTCTTGATCGGAATATTGATTCAATAAAAGTGAGAGGACGGCCGTGATCTGCGCGCCGACCTTGTACTTGCCGACCGTCTCCGCAGGAATGACGACGCCGTCGCTTGCCGCGATCGCGCGAAGGCCGGTGACGGCGAATTCCCTGCCGATGATCAGGATCGCGATCCAGGAATGGACGACTCGGGTTGTATCTCGACCAGGACCACCAGCGCGGCCATGATCAGGATCTTGTCGGCAATGGGATCGAGCAGCTTTCCCATCTTGGTCACCTGCCCCCATTTTCGCGCAAGGTAGCCGTCCAGCCAGTCCGTGGCGGATGCAAGGGAGAACACGACGCCGGCCGCAAGGGCGCGCAAAGGGCTCGGATCGAGCATGAGGACGATGAACACCGGCACCGCCAGGATCCTGCTCATTGAGAGAAGGTTTGGGACATTGAATATTTTCACGGTTGCTTCCTCCACCTTCGGTGCATCCAGACCCATTGCTCGGGTTCACGCATGATGCATTCTTCGATCTTGCGGTTGAACAGCGCTGTATTCGTTATGATGTCCTGTTCGATCGTTTCCCGTCCTGACCAGTTCCAGGGGGCCTTCAACGATCACGGTGTGCCGGTTGTCCCTGCCCCGCCGCGTATAACCGAAAACGACGGGAGCGTTGAATTTGATCGCCATGGCAGCAGCGGCGGTCGGGGTCCAGGCCGGCCGTCCCATGAAATCAACGAAGGCCCCCTCGACATCGGTATCCTGGTCAATGAGCAGGCCCAGGATGCGGTTTTCCTTGAAGATGCGTATCAGCTGGCGGGAGGCGCCCGGCTTGCCGCGCAGGATGATCTTCATGCCGGTCTGTTCGCGCAGCCGGACAAGCATGTCGTTCAGGGGTTCGGGCTCGATCGGCGCCGCAACAACGCTGAGCGGGAAGTGCTGTGCAATGACCCCGCCGCAGAGTTCCCAGTTCCCGATATGACCGGTGACATACACGACGCCCTTGCCTGCCGCGAGAGCGGCGCGAAGGTTGTCCTGGCCCGGAAAATCGGCTATCGCGGCCAGCCGGTCCGGGGTCATCAGCATGATCTCGAGCATCGACTTGCCGAGATGCATGAAGCTTCTGCGCGCAGTCCGCCGGACCCAGGCATCACCCCGGTCAGTGAAGACCGATGCCAGGTGCGTCAGCGCCCTGTTCCGCTCCCGCGGGAGGAGATAATAGCCGATGAAACCGAGTGCTGCGCCGGCCCGAACCCCGAATCGGTACGGAAGCAGGCGTGAGATGAACCAGATAAGCCTGATCGACCAGAGCAAAGAAATGCGGCTGAGCGACTTTCTCCATGTGATCAGGCGGCGTTTCATGCAATCGGGAGATTACCCTGTTTTTTAAGGATAAGGTTAATGAGCTCGCGGACGGCCCCGCGGCCGCCTGAGGCCCGGGTGACCAGATCGGTGAAGGGTTTCACTGCCGGATCTGCGTCTGCAACGGTTACGGCGAGAGCGGCCCGCTTAAAGATCGCAAGGTCGACAACATCATCGCCCATATAAGCGACCTCGGCATCGCGGAACCCGTATTTTTTCAGGATCTGGTCGTAAACAACGATTTTTTCGTGTGCGCCCTGATGGACCTCGGTAATGCCCAGTTCCCGGGCACGGATGTTCACCACCTCGGATTTCCTGCCGGTAATTATGCCGATGGTGATGCCGGCCCTTTGCGCCAGCTTGATGCCGTGGCCGTCGCGCACGTGGAATGCCTTGAGCTCATTACCCTGGCTGTCCAGGATGATCCTGCCGTCGGTCAGTACGCCGTCCACGTCGAGGAGGAGCAGTTTGATGTTTTTCGCCTTTGTCTGGACGCTTGTTTTGGTTTTTCTCATGCTAGGCGAGGTTATCCCATGTATGTTGAATTTCTTATTTCTTACTTCTTACTCTCGACTCTTCCTATCAAACCACTCCGGCTTTCAGCAGATCATGCAGATGGATGACGCCTTCCGGTTTTTTTTGTGCGTCAGCCACGATCAGACAGGTGATGGAATTCTTTTCCATGATGGCCACGGCCTCGGCTGCCAGGGAGTCCTTGCTGGCCACTTTCGGATTTTTTGTCATGATCTCGACTGCCTTCTTCGTAAGCAGCCTCTCGCCCGTTTTTTCGGTCTTCTCCATCCAGCGCCGCAGGTCTCCATCGGAAATAACGCCGACCAGCCTGCCTGTCGAATCCAGGACCGCGGTGACGCCCATTTTTTTCGAGGAGATCTCATAGATGGCGTCCTTGATCAATGTCTCTTCGCGGACCGTGGGGATGTCCTTGCCCGTGTGCATAAGATCGCGAACGCGCAGCAGCAGCCGTTTGCCGAGCGCGCCGCCGGGATGGAAACAGGCGAAATCCTCGGGCCTGAACCCGCGCTTGTCAAGAAGCGCCACCGCCAGTGCGTCTCCCATGGCGAGGGCCGCGGTAGTGCTCGCTGTCGGTGCAAGCCCCAGGGGGCAGGCTTCCTCCTTCACCCCCACATCGAGCACCACATCGCTGTTCTTGGCAAGGGTGGATTCCTTGTTGCCGGTCAGGGCAATGATCTGGATCCCGAGCCGTTTGAGCGACGGGAGCATGCGGGCGATCTCTTCGGTTTCTCCGCTGTTCGACAGCGCGATGACCACATCGCCCCGCATGACCATGCCGAGGTCTCCATGGACGCCCTCCGCGGGATGCAGGAACAGCGCCGGCGTGCCCGTCGATGCCAGCGTGGCGGCGATCTTTTTCCCGATCTGGCCGGACTTGCCCATGCCGGTGACGACCACTCTGCCTTTGCTGTCCAGCACCATATCGACAGCCTGCTCGAAGGACGCATCGATCCGGTCGATCAATGCCGCCACGGCGTCGGCTTCGATCCTGAGCACCCGTTTTGCCTGTTCAATCGTCATTTTACGATCCTGTCTATCTGCTGCGCCTGTTTCAACAGCGCGGGGAGTTCGTCAAAGCTGAGCATGTTCGGACCGTCGCAGAGCGCTTTGTCCGGGCAGGCATGCACTTCCATGAAAAGCGCGTCGATGCCCACGGCCACGGCCGCCCGGGTCAGGTGCTGGACGTACTGCCGGTCGCCCGAAGACGCTGTTCCGCCCGCTCCGGGGAGCTGGACCGAATGGGTGGCATCGAATACGACCGGATAGCCCAGGGCGCGCATGATCGGCAGGGCGCGCATGTCCGCGACCAGATTATTGTACCCGAACGATACGCCCCGCTCGGTGATGAGGATCTTTTCATTGCCCGTTGAGGCCGACCTTGTCGGCCGCATTCTTGATGTCCCAGGGCGCGAGGAACTGCCCCTTCTTGATGTTCACCACCCGGTTGGTCTTGCGCCACCTCGATGAGAAAGTCGGTCTGCCTGCAGAGGAATGCCGGTATCTGCAGAATGTCCAGGACCTCGGCTGCCGGCCCGATCTCCTCAAAACGGTGCACGTCCGAAAGCAGGGGCAGATTGAGTTCTTTTCCCACGCGGCCGAGGATGCGCAGTCCTTCTTTCAAGCCCCGGCCCCCGGTAGGACCGGGCGGAACTGCGGTTGGCCTTGTCATAGGATGATTTAAAAATGAACGGAATGCCGAGGTCGGTCGTGATCTCTTTGAGCCGTGCAGCGGCTTCCAGTGTGGCGCCTTCCGACTCGATCACGCAGGGCCCGGCGATCAGCACGAAGGGCAGATTGCCGCCAAAGGATATGTCCCTGACCTGGACCTGACGCATCACGATTTAGTCCCCTGTTCTTTTTTCTTCAATGCGGCTTTAATGAACGCCGTGAACAGCGGGTGCGGTTTGCGGGGTGTGGATTTGAATTCCGGGTGGAACTGGCAGCCGAGGAACCAGGGATGGTCCTTGAGTTCCACGATCTCGACCAGTTCTCCGTCGGGAGAGGTCCCGCTGATCACGAGCCCCGCTTTTATCAACGCGTCCTTGTAGCGGTTGTTGAACTCATAGCGATGGCGATGCCGTTCAGCGATCTCGTCCTTTCCGTATGCCTCGTAAGCAAGGGTCCCCTTCTCGATCTTGCAGGGATAGGAGCCAAGGCGCATGCTCCCGCCCTTATCGCAGGACAGGTCGCGCTTCTGAACGGACTGGGTCCGGTAGTCGAACCACTGTTCGATGAGGTAGATGACCGGGTCCGGCGTCTGCAGGTTGAACTCCGAGCTGTTGGCTTCCTTGATGCCGGCCAGGTTTCGCGCTGTTTCGATGACGGCGCACTGCATGCCGAGACAGATGCCGAAGTAGGGGATCTTTTCCTCCCGGGCATATTGCACGGAAGCGATCTTGCCTTCCACGCCGCGGATGCCGAACCCGCCGGGAACGAGGATGCCGTCCATGCCCTTGAGCATGTTCCCGGCGCCCTTCGCTTCGATGTCCTCGGAATCCACCCAGTTGATATTCACTTTTGCGTCATTGGCGATGCCGCCGTGGGTCAGCGCTTCGCAGAGGCTCTTGTAGGCCTCCTTCAGGTCGATGTATTTCCCGACCAGCGCGATGGTGACGTTCTTGCTCGGGTGTTTGACGCGCTCGACGATCGTTTCCCACGTTTTCAGGTTGGTTGTTGAAGCCTTGAGCTCCAGCAGCTCGACGATGCGGTCATCGATCCCCTCTTCATGCAGGTGGAGCGGGACCTCATAGATCGTTTCGACATCCTGGGCGGTGATGACGGCGTTCTCATCCACGTTGCAGTAGAGCGCGATCTTCCGCTTCATGTCCTTGGGGATCGGCTGTTCGCTGCGGCAGACGAGGATATTCGGCTGAATACCGATGGACAGGAGCTCCTTGACGCTGTGCTGCGTGGGTTTGGTCTTCAGCTCGCCGGCGGCTTTGATGAAGGGAACGAGCGTGAGATGGACATAGAGCACGTTCTGCCTGCCCAGGTTATAGCGCAGCTGGCGGATGGCTTCGAGAAAGGGAAGGCTTTCGATGTCGCCGATGGTGCCGCCGATCTCGACGATCACGACATCTTCATCTTCCGCGAGGTCCGTGATCGCGCGCTTGATCTCGTCGGTGATGTGCGGAACGACCTGGACCGTCCCGCCCAGATAGTCGCCGCGCCGTTCCTTGGTGATGACGTTATTGTAGATCCTGCCGGAGGTGAAATTGTTCTTCTGGCCGACGACCGCGTTGCTGTACCGTTCGTAATGTCCGAGGTCGAGGTCGGTCTCGGCGCCGTCGTCGGTCACGTAGACCTCGCCGTGCTGGAAGGGGCTCATCGTTCCCGGATCGACATTGATATAGGGGTCGAGCTTGAGGAAGTTCACCTTCAGGCCCCTGCTCTCCAGCAGCGCACCGATGGAAGCCGCGGCAAGTCCCTTGCCGAGCGAGGAAACGACGCCGCCTGTTACGAAGATGTATTTTGTCGCAGCTTTTTTCTTTTCCATACCTAGTCTCTTCTTTCTTGCAGGCGATTCAGTATTTTACTCAAATCCCCCGGGATGTCAACACCAAAGGATTCGTATTCCGTGATGACGGCCCTGATACGGTAACCGTGCCCGAGCGCGCGCAGCTGCTCCAGCTTTTCAACGGTCTCAAGGCGCGTCTGGGGCAGGCCCGCGTAGCGCAGCAGGAACTCCCGGCGATACACGTACAGGCCGATGTGTTTGTACAAAGCAGTGGTCAGGGGCAGTTCATCAAGAGACCGTTTGCCCGCCCAGGCGTCGCGGTCCCAGGGTATGGGAGCGCGCGAGAACAGCAAGGCAAAACCCTGCTCGTCAAGAACGACCTTGACCACGTTGGGATCAAAGGCTTCCTCCGCCGTGTCGATCTGCTTACAGACCGTTCCCATGAGGATGGCCGCGTCGTTCACCAGCGGACCGATCGCTTCATCGATCATGGCCGGCTCGATCAGCGGTTCGTCGCCCTGCACATTCACGATGATGCCGCAGTCCAGCCCCCGGGCGACCTCGGCGATGCGGTCGGTGCCCGTAGGGTGGTCCGGCGAGGTCATGACGGCCTCTCCCCCGAAGGCGGCAACGGCCCGCATGATGCGATCGTCATCAGTGGCCACCAGGACCCGGTCGACGAGCTTTGATCGTTTTGTCCGCTCATAGACCCACTGGATCATGGGTTTGCCCTGGATCAGGGCAAGCGACTTTCCGGGAAACCGGGTGGAACCGTAGCGGGCCGGGATGACGGCGATGATGTTCTGGGTTGTTTTCATAATTTAAAGACCGGATTAAATAAAATCTCTGACACGAATAGTACGATAAAGGCTACGATAAGATCGTAAACCACGAATGCCTATTATGGTTTTAATCAGTAAATATCTGCTTAAAGTCTCTTTGCGTTCTTTGCGAGCTTTGCGTGAAATGTTCTTGCCCTTTTGAGTAGATTCTAATTCGTAATCTCCACGCGGTGCTCAAGCGGACAGTTCTTTTTTGAAGTATTCGATCGTTCTTTTCAAACCGTCATCCACCGATACTTTGGGCTTCCAGCCGAGTTTGGCCCCCGCAAGGGTGATGTCAGGCTGGCGCTGCGTCGGATCGTCCGAAGGCAGCGGCTGGTGAATGATCTTCGACTTCGATCCGGTCATGGCAATGATCTTTTTTGCAAAATCCAGGATGGTATATTCCTCGGGATTCCCCAGGTTCACGGGGCCGATAAAGTTCTCGCTGTCCATCATCCTGACCATGCCGTCGACCAGGTCGTCAACATAGCAGAACGAACGGGTCTGGGACCCCTCTCCGTAGACCGTGATGTCCTGGCCTTTGAGCGCCTGAACGATGAAGTTGCTCACCACCCGGCCGTCATTCTGCAGCATGCGCGGGCCATAGGTGTTGAAGATCCGGACGATCTTGATGTCCACGCGGTTCTGGCGGTGATAGTCCATCATCAGGGTCTCGGAAGCCCGTTTGCCTTCGTCGTAGCAGCTTCTGATGCCGATGGGGTTGACGTTGCCCCAATAGGCCTCTGTTTGCGGATGCACAACCGGGATCTCCGTATACCTCGGAGGTCGATGCCAGGAGGATCCGGGCCCTGGTCCTTTTCGCTATGCCGAGCATATTGAGCGTGCCCAGGATGTTCGTTTTGATGGTCTTCACCGGGTTGTACTGATAATGGATGGGCGAAGCCGGGCAGGCCAGGTGATAGATCCTGTCCACTTCCAGTAAAATGGGAAGCACGATATCGTGCCGCACCAGCTCAAAGGCCGGATTTCTTAAGAAATTCCGTAATGTTGTTTTTTCTGCCGGTAAAGAAATTATCCAGGCAGAGCACCTCATGTCCTTCCTTGAGCAGGCGTTCGCACAGGTGTGACCCTAAAAATCCCGCGCCGCCGGTAACCAGTATTCGCATGCTATCTTCTCCCGATGCCGTAGTAGGTAAATCCCATCTTTCTCAGCTCTTCCTGGTTATAGATATTCCTGCCGTCGAAGATGACCGGCTTCTTCATGAGCTTCTTTATCTTTTGGAAGTCGGGCTTCCGGAACTCGTTCCACTCGGTCACCACGGCGAGCGCATCAGCACCCCGGAGCGCGTCATAGCCGTCCTGCATGATCCCGATCCTGTTCTTGAAGATCTTGCGGGCCTCGTGTTCGGCTATGGGATCGTGCGCCCTGACGGCGGCCCCGGCGCGAAGCAGGTTGTTGATAATGACGACCGAAGGCGCCTCGCGCATATCATCGGTGTTCGGCTTGAATGAAAGGCCCCACACCGCGATCACTTTGCCTTCCAGCGGTTTTTTCACGGAGGCTGTTTTTTGCGCCCCTTTTCCGGCAAAGTGCCGGAGTATCATTGTCGATAACTGCGTCTTCTGCCGCTCGTTCACCGCTTCGACGGACCGCAGCACTTTCGCGTCAACGCCATAGTCTTTGGCGGTCTGGACCAGGGCTTTTACATCCTTGGGAAAGCAGGACCCGCCGTATCCCACGCCCGGGAAGAGGAACTCGAACCCGATGCGCCGGTCGTACCCCATCCCCTTGCGCACGTTGTCGATATCGGCGCCGAGGCTGGCGCAGATGACCGCCATTTCGTTGATAAAGGAGATCTTCGTGGCGAGCATGGCGTTCGACGCGTACTTGGTCATCTCCGCGCTTCTGATGTCCATGATCAGGATCGGTTTTCCCGTGCGCACGAACGGCGCATAGAGCTCCTGCATCAGCGCCGCGGCCCGGGGGCTTTCGACGCCGATGACGACGCGGTCGGGTTTCATAAAGTCCTCGATGGCCGCGCCCTCTTTCAGGAACTCGGGATTGGAAACAACATCGAACTTCTGCTTGGTTCTGCCCGCAATGGCCGCTCTGCACCTTGTCGCCGGTGCCGACCGGGACCGTGCTCTTGTTGATGACGACCGTGTAGCCGGACATATGCGCTCCGATATCGCGCGCTGCGCCGAGCACGTATTTCAGGTCCGCGGAACCGTCCTCTCCCGGCGGCGTTCCCACGGCAATGAAGACGATGTCCGCTTTCTTAACGGCGGAACGGATATCGGTGGTAAAGCTCAGCCTGCCGTGGGCCACGTTCCGCTTGATCAGTTCCTCAAGCCCCGGTTCATAGATCGGTACGCTGCCTGCATTGAGCAGGTCGATCTTTTTTTTATCGATGTCCATGCAGGTGACATCACTGCCGCTTTCAGCAAGGCAGGTGCCGGTAACGAGGCCAACATAGCCTGTTCCGATTACGGAGATCTTCATGTTTGTTCCCCTTCTGTAGTGGTGCGAAAAAAATATTATGTAACTTCGTTTAGACGTAAGGCTTCTCCCGCGGAGTCGCGGAGGCGCAGGGAAACCGTATAAGCATCAACACATCAATCTATTGTCTTTCGTTAAAAAAGGACCGGATCCGTTGCCTTCCCCGCGCCTCCGCGTCTCCGCGTGAAAACGCTTTGGTTGTCGACCTTATTTCCATTTTTTCAAGGGTTTCTCCGGCGTGCTGTCCGCGGTGATCTTTTGCTTTAATTCTTCAGGCTTCACGGTCGCGGTCCCGACGACGCCTACCACGATTCCGGCAGCGAAATTCGACAGCCGTGCAGCATCGCCGAGGCTTGCGCCGGCCGCCATCGCCAGGGTGAGCACGCTGATGACCGTATCGCCGGCCCCGGTGACGTCGTAGACCTCCCGTGCGACCGTGGGAATGTGGGTGATCCCGCCCCGCTCGAAAAGGCTCATGCCGTGCTCACCGCGAGTGATGAGCACCGCGCTGCATTTGAGGCGGCTCAGCAGCTGTTTGCCGGCACTGATCAGGCTTTTCTCATCATTTATTTCGATCTTGGAGCCCAGCGATGCTTCCTTGGTGTTCGGGGTCAGGATGGTGACGCCGCTGTAAATGCCGAAGTGGCTGATCTTGGGATCAACCGACACGACGACCTTATTCTTTTTCGCCAGGGCCACGATGTCGCGCACGAGGCCCTTGGTAACGACCCCTTTGCAATAGTCGGACAATACGATGGCATCCAGTCCTTCCAGTACCTGTTGTTTCACGTAGGCGTAGATCTGCTTATGGGTTTCCTTCTCGATGCTGCTCTTCGCCTCGCGGTCGAAACGCACCACCTGCTGGCTGTGGGCAATGATCCGTGTCTTGATCGTCGTCGGCCGGCCGTGCTCAACGATGAGGCCGTCCGTGCGGATGCCCTGCCCCCGCAGCATATGCACGAGCTGCCGGCCTGCATCGTCACTGCCGATAACGCCGCAGATGCCGACCTTGCCGCCGAGGGAGTGGATGTTGTTCACCACGTTGGTCGCTGCGCCGAGCAGGAGGTTTTCCCGGGTGACATTCACGACCGGTACCGGCGCTTCAGGCGAGATGCGGGACACCTGCCCCCAGATATAATGGTCGAGCATGACATCGCCGACCACGAGCGTCCGTGTTCCTGGAAATTTATCAATGAATGCTGCAAGCCGTTTGGATTCGGTTTTTGTGGTCATTTCTTCTGTTCTCCGGGTTTCAGGTCCACCAGGGTGGAGACGATCGATCCGATGCTGATGACGCTTTTCATGAGCACGGGTATCCTTCGGGCATCGTCGGTGAGCCAGAAGTAGATCTCGCCTTTGTGCTGGAAGACCCCTTCATATTTGGGATAGGTCCTGAGTTTGATCGCGGTAATTTCGCCCAGGGAGGTGGTTAGTTTTTCCCGACCCAGCACCTGCACGTCTACCTTCCAGGTCTTATCATCGTCGTGTACGCTGAAGGTGATCGTTTTCCCGTCGGCAAGGTCCTGTCTCGTTCTCAGGTAGTACAGGGAGGAGAGCGCGTCCTGCGTGTGGGCCGGAACGGGATAGGTGGCCTCTTGTCCGTCAGACCGCACGACAACGGTACGATCCTTATGGCTGAACGTCATGTTTCTCTTCTTTTTGCGTTTGCCGTGGCTTTGATCGAGGTGAAAGGAAAGACTGGAGAGCGTTTCGCCGTCCACCGTGCTGTCGATCCGGTCTGCAACTTTATAGAACTTGTGGACAATCCCCGCCGAACGTGCGGTTGAAGTAAACCGATAGGCTCTTTTGCCATCGGGCGTCTCTTCTTCATTCACTTCCATGACAGCCGTGCCTGCCTGCACGATGTCGGACCACGTGATGGTATAAGTAAGTTTTTCTCCTGCCTTGAACGCATGGTTGACGGTCTTCGTATTAGGTCCGCCTTCTGCCTGTATGTTCCGGGTGGAGAGCAGAAGCACGCACATACCTATCATGATCCACAGGCGCATACGTGTTATCTTCATGGCATCCAGTTCCGCACTGCCTCAAATACATCGTTTACCGAAATCGCTCTCATACAAGCCATGGTATTGAGGGGACAGTGCTTTTTTTCACAAGGAATGCATGGGAGCAGTTTGGCCAGTACGATAGTATTCCTTCCTACCGGACCGGTCCTGCGGGGATCGGTCGACCCATAAAGACCGACGGTCGCCGTCTGCACAGCAGTCGCGAGGTGCAGCGGACCGGTATCGGAGCTTACAAGGCATCGGCAGCGTGCCAGGAGCGCAGCCGATTCAGCGAGATCGAACTTGCCGACCGTGCTAATGGCCTGCGTATGCATCGCTGCCATAACACCTTCGACGAGCTCGCGGTCTTCGCTTCCGCCGATAAAGATCACGAGGGCTCCGAGTTCTTTGGCCAACCGGTCCGCCAGCTCCGAGAATCGTTCCGGGAGCCAGTTTCGCGATGGCCGGGCAGCCCCGACACTGCAATTCAGGGCTACCAGGGGTTGCTGCTGAGCTATCCCCTGCTCTGCCAGGAATCGGTCGATCTTCGCTGCTGCCTCAGGCATGATCGGAAGCTCGATGCGGTCGATCGCTTCGCTGATTCCGAGCGGCTCCAAGGTTTTCATGAAATTCTCGACAGCATGCAGGCGGCATGTTCCGGGGTCGACCCACTTCTGTTTGCGATAGACGACGATGCTGCCGGCGCCGGAAAACCTTCGCAAGACCCATGAACGGGCCGATGGCTGCATATCGACAAAGAGGTCAACATGATTCCTGCGCAATTCCAGGCAGAAGGACAGAAAATCCGTCATGCTCTTTTTCAGATGGGCTTTGTTATATACAAGGACTTGGTCTGCAATGGGGGTCCCCTGCACCAGCCGTTTCTGTCCGGGGGATACTACGACCGTGATCTGCGCAGTAGGAAATGCACGCTTCAATGCTTTAAGCGACGGCAGGGTGTGAAGAAAATCACCGATCGCGCCCGGCTTGTAAAATAGTATTCGTTCAATGCCCATGATAATTTGGACATTATATGCAAACTGTTCGTTTTTGTAAATATAATTATAAGGTGAGCGGTTTAAAAAAATAAAATCACGCAGCACTTTTATGGCCTGCATCAAGTATATTCGCCCATACCCACAATGTGCTTGCAATGAAAAAAAGTAGCAGGTATGATTAAAAGAAGTATGATTGTGGTGAGTGATTAACGGTTGTCTCACCCGTCTAAAACGATAAGGGAGGTATTGATCATGGCCACTCCGAAGGTTGACATGGACACCTGTATTGGTTGCGGTTTATGTGCTGAGCTTTGCCCGAAGGTCTTTGAGCTTCGGGACGATAAGGCGTGGGTCACCAATCCCGCGGCTTGCGATACCTGCGATTGCCAGCAGGCAGTGGACAGTTGTCCCGTGACGGCGATCACCATGGAATAAGCAGCGCCCCTCACCTCAACCTGCGCCGCTGGACAATGCGGCGCAGACATTTCCCTTGACAAAACCGGCTGTTTCTATATTATTCCCCTACGGTATAAATAATAATATGCCGCTGTGGCGGAATTGGCAGACGCAAGAGACTTAAAATCTCTCGACGGGCAACTGTCGTACCGGTTCGATCCCGGTCAGCGGCACCACAAAAACAAAAGGACTGGAAATTTTTCCAGTCCTTTTGTCTAACTGGCGCTGAGCGGGGTTGAACAAAGGGGTATAGGTATGGGAGCAGCCGAGGTTGATGACCCTCTTGAGAAGCAAGGCGCATGCGATTCCCGGTCAGCTGCACTAAAAATCAATGAGTTAGCCCTGTTTTAAGGTCTATGCCCTTGTCCTCCAATATTTCCCGTGGAGCCACAAGCTCCTGAATCAAACCCACCCCAGTATAAATCCGCACTGCCATCGCCATTCAGCCGAAGAGTTCCGTTCAGCATAACAAACGATAAGACGGAACCACAGTTATATATCATTCCTGTTCCTGTAATGTTTCCCATAGTTGGGTCCGCGGAAGAGGGCCATATTTCCCCCTGCCAAGTGAATGAACCGCCTATCGGGTCGCCATTACCATCGACGCTAACAAAGGTATGTGTTCCTGAAGCAAGTTCTCCGGAGACCGTATCGTTCTCCGTATGAGTGAACCCATCTGGAAACACCTGTGAGTATGTGTATATCCCATTAAAATTGGGAAGAACCACGATTACTGCGGTTGCCTGATTACCAGCACCATCTGTTGCAATAATATTCGCCCAGCCAGATGAATGCGCAGTTACCAATCCGCCAGCTGTAACTTCTGCGACCCCGGCTTTATATACAGAGGTATCAACACGCCAAACCACATTATTCGTTATATCCTCATTCGTACCATAGATAAAAGCACCTAATTGAACCGTGCCGCCTTTTTTGATCTTCGTGCTTCCGGGAGTAATGTGGAAATTGTACCTAGGCGCAGGATCTGGGTCTGTGTACGCTGCAGGTGGTGTCCTTGCTTGCGCGGGCGGGTCAATATATGTTGTTATCTGTTCTGGCTCTTCTCCGGTGTCCGGTGTTTTAGACGTAAAATAGTCACGTATCTTGGACCACCGGGATGCAGAAGCAGTCGGGATATCAGCGGCAGCTAAATCTGCCTCGTTCATCCCAGACTGTATCCCCATCAACTCGTCGATGTCCGCGCTGATTTGATTGAAAAAGGCAACTTGTACAGAACCAGGCACAAGAACGTTGCCAGTTCCAAGTTCTAATAAAGGCTCTAGAGCTGCAGCCTGATCAGCCTGTCTCTTGCTAAGACCCGTAATAAGCCATGTCCATCCGGTTGTCATCCAATTCTGCAATCTTCGACCGATTAGTGCATACGCCTTTTGCGGCAGAATATAGTCGCTGATCTTTGCAATCACGTGAACACTTAGTCTCTTTAGATAGCTCAAGGTTTGCATTGGCTTAGGGGTCACGGCTAAGGCAGGCATGAGCGGATTGACAACAAATGAATCATCGATTCTCAGCAATTGGCTTGCTGCCAATGCGTTGCCGCCGCTATCAATATAATGGACCCGCACTTCCACATCTGATATCCAGGTGAATATAATGGATCCGCCATTGCTATCCGCGGTCGTGGCTATCGGCCGACCTTGACCATCAAACCAGATATTCGCGTAGGCTGTTTTTCCCTGCTCCCAAATAGTAACTTGACTCGTCATGGAAGGGTTGTCATTAACATCATGGGTTCCATAGAAGGTGGCATTATATTTGTTCGTACTGCCATCAGGCAGCGTTATGGCAAAATCAGATGCTGTGGCGATAAGGAACACATCCTCGCTATTTGCCGTACCCACAGGGATCGTGCTGCTGGAAAAGGTGACTATGCCTGTGACTTGATCAGGAGAAGACTTAGAACCACCTCCGCAGCCGGCCAATAAAAATGCCAATAGAACAGTCATTGTTACTAGCATGATACGTTTCTGAATTATCGTCATTAATTTATTTCTCCTTTCATTTTCCATCATCCGCAACTCAATGCGGCATCGCATAAAGATCGAATGCCATTAAACAAAATAAACGCTGTCTCTTTTCGCGTTTTTTCTTCTGAGATCACAGCACTGCTGAACTGCGAAGCCTTCCTTCTAAGCTGATTCCATAAAAGCGGCAAGTGTATACAGATCCCTCTTTAACACGGATACATCGATCGTCATTCGATACTCATATTCAACCTTAGCCTGGGTTTCCTGTTGTCACCTGGTGTTGCGCAAAGCAGACACGATGGTATCCTATTTAGTCGAGCAAAGTCAATAATGCAGGGCGATTTATTTTCGTGCACCAAACGGGATAAAAAAGGCCGCTCCGGCGATTTCGCCAATCCTGTTTTGTTTGCAGATGTATGTTACTGTGCAAAAGTTATTACTGGCTAAGTAATAAAAAAGGTAAGTCTTGGCCACCTGATCCGCATTTCATAAGCCATAGAGGAGGCACTATCCCATACCCCGGTCCTGAGTCGTTCCGTCCCAAGACATCGGCGGAATACACACTTGATTCTTTTTTCCTATCACTATATAATCCATTGTAATTATTCCTCTGGCATACCAGCAGTATATTTCAATCCCCCTAAGGGGCTACTTACGGGAGTAATACCTGGACCATGGCATTTACCGGAGATTTAGAACATCTGCATATAGTGGACATTATCCAGTTGCTCCACACAACGAGGAAATCGGGCATTTTTTTCGTTAAGGGGAGCAAAGGCGAGAGTAAGATTGTTTTCAGAAACGGATATATTGTCGGTGCAAATCATATCAACAATAGCGTCCGCATCGGGACCGTTCTGGTAAAGATGGGCGCCATAACGATTGACGATCTCAAGCAGGCAATGGGCGAGAATGCGGATAAAAACCGCATGCCCCTTCTCGCAGCCCTGGTACAGAAGGGCACGCTGAACCAGGAAGCCGCTCTAAGCGGATTAAAAAAGCTGGTCGTGATGACGATTGTTGAACTGATGAGCTGGACGAATGGCACCTTTACGTTCGACACGGATACGATTGTCGTTTCTTCCGAAGGAGATCTGGACCTGGAAGCTGATGCCCAGATGGTTTTGATGGATGCACTTCGCGTCTTCGACGAGCGGGAACGTGACCGGGCAGCCGGAAAAGAGGTCCCGTCCTTTGAGGCACTCTATGCCGATGTCCTTCCGGCAGAAAACGCCGGTGAAACAAAAGAAGAACGTTCGACCGTTACCGCGGATGATCTCGGGCTTGCCGATATTGATCACCTTGAAAAAAAAATACCCCGGCCCGTTTCCGAAATGGAAATCTTCGATCCCGTCGAGATCCATCGTCAGAACATAAAGGAAATACTCGCGGGTTTTTCTTTTGAAGAGCAGGAGGTATTTGTTTCTTTTCTGAGGAGGTCCATGGATCGCAAGGCTGCGCCCGACGCTTTGGCGCAGCAGGCGGGCAAAGCTGTCGTCCTGTTCAGCAATGATAAGCTGATCAGGCATTCGGTTATGACCCTCTGTAAAGAGGATGGGATACCCGTATTTGCAACAGACGACGAAACGGATCTCGAACAGATCGTATCGCAGTGCCTCTCCGCCATGAGAATGCCGGTGGTTGTTTTCGATTGTCCCGCGGGGTCCGAGGGCGGGTTTCCCGAGGAAAAGATCATCAACCTGCGGAATCGGGTAAAGGGGCAGTACTCTGCGGTCCCTCTCCTGCAACTCGCCTCTCCCCAGGAGACTAATTTCATCCTTCAATCGTACAATGACGGCGTCAGGGCCGTTCTCCCGAAGCCGTTGCAGGAGATCAGGAGAGAAACGTACATCCAGGATACGATCAAATTTCTCGGCGTCTTCCAGTCGTATATCAAAGGTTTTCAGTACCGGCTCGATGCAACTGACCGGTACGTGAAAGAGCTGAAGAATGACATCAAAGCGCTTCGCGAGTTCACCAACCCTTCCGATGCGGCGCTGGTGGTGCTCGCAGCTGTTGCCGGCATGTTCGAACGCGCGGTCACGTTTTTTGTCCGTCCTTCAGAGCTGATCGGTGAAAGGGCCATAGGAGTGACTTCCCATAAAAGTTTGGGGCCGACCCAGGCGGACAGATTGAAGATACCAATTGCAAAACCTTCGGTTTTCCGGGAGGTGCTCGAAAAAAGGCTGGTCTATTATGGCGAGAACAGCGATGAATCACTCAAGGGACTCTTTCAAGAAATAGGCGCGCCCCTGAGTCCGGCTGTTCTGCTGCTGCCCGTGATATGCGATCGAAAGGTCGTAGCTATCGTATACGGGGATTTCGGGAAGCAAGAGGCCACTCCGGTGCAACTCGATATACTCGAGATCCTTGCTCAGCAGGTCGGCCTTGCTCTGGAATATGCGCTTTTCCGCAGACAAGTGGCCGGCGCGGCGCAAAAATCATAGAGAAATGGTTGTGTCCTAGTCTCAGATAAAACGCGGAGGTACAAAGCACCATGGACATTGCGGTATTTAATCAGATTCTTAACATCGCCTTCGAGAAAAAGGTCTCAGACATCCATTTTGAGGTCGACAACCCGCCGATGTTCCGGGCACGCGGTCATCTCATTCGCGCCAAGCTCCCGAATTTGATGAAACAGGATACCGAGTTCGTCGCAAACACGGTTATGGGGCAGCACAACCGGAAACTGCACGAAGACTTGAAGGAACTGGATACCTCCTATACGCTGGAGAATGTCGGCCGCTTCCGGGTGAGCATCTTCCGTCAGCGCGGCAATCTCGGCGTTGTTATGCGCGTTATACCGCACCAGATAGGCACGTTCGAGGAGTTGAATCTTCCTCCGGTGCTCGGTAGAATTGCGCAGGTCCCTAACGGCCTGATTCTCGTCACCGGGCCGACCGGCAACGGCAAATCAACGACGCTCGCTTCGATGATGCGGTTTATCAATGACAATTTCGCTTACAATATCATTACGATCGAGGACCCGATCGAGTTTCTGTTCACTTCGAACAAAAGCTGCATTATCCAGAGGGAAGTAGGCATCGATACGGAAAATTTCACCGTTGCATTGCGGTCCGCAATGCGCATGAATCCGGACGTCATCATGGTCGGGGAACTGCGCGACCTCGAAACCGTAGACTCCTGTGTGCAGGCCGCCGAGACGGGGCATCTGGTATTGTCCACGCTGCATACCCATAATACGGCTTCGTCCATCAACCGTATCGTTGGTTATTTCCCGCCCCAGGGGCATGAGAATATCAGGCAAAGGCTGGCAGAGAGCCTGATAGCAGTTATCTCTCTGAGGCTGGTACGGGGGAAAAAAGAAGACACGGTTGTTCCCGTCCTTGAAGTGATGTATGCGACTTCCACCATCAAGGCCTGCATCAGGGACAATCGCCTCGACGAGATCGAGCAGTATATTGAAAAGGGTCGCGACGAATACCACATGCAGACAATGGACCAGCATCTCATTCAGCTCTGCAGATCGGAACTCATAACGCTCGAAGAGGCAAAGCGCATCTCTCGCTCGAAAGACCTTGAGCGAAAACTGACGTACAGTTAAGACACGGGAAATATACTGAATTATGATTTAAGATAATTATCCCGTCAATCCCGCCTTACATTCGGGACGTGGTATTCTTGACCCTGGCGTCCCTTCATTTTACCTGCGCTCTTTAATTTCGCTATCCACAATCCGCATTTGACTCCTGATATGTTCCCGATGGTCGTCCTTCTCCGGATGGGCAGCCCTGAATCGGCGATTGCCAGGAGATGTCAAGTCACAACTTCAGATTAGAACCATTCTTTTTTACTTGCGCCCGGCAGGAGCTTCGGCTATACTAGTTTTAAACAGGACTGAAATGGTGTTAAATTGTCCCCATCCAGGAGGTAGCCTATCATGCAGACCACAGCCGCCGCTTCAATGGAGTACAAGAATGATTTCTTTTCCATCGTCGTTCGTGAATCCGAATCCCGCCCCGGGAGCTACATCTTCTGCAGCGGCATCAGTCTGCCCAGGTTCGACCCCATCTGCTGGGGGAAAACCGGTATCTGCTCCAACGCGGCATTCAAGGGACTTCAGCAGCTTCGGGCCGATGTTTCCTTCTTTGCCCTCAAGCGGGGCATTGCGACGAAGACCGCAGAGATCCCCTGCGACTCGAAGCGCGAACACGGGGACGGGTGGTATCAGGAAAACGCCCTCCTGATCGAGGACGCGTCTCCCAGGGCTGTCCGGGAGATCCTTGAGTTCAGCGCGCGAGACCTTGTCCAGACGGTGCTGAATGCCTGCCTTCCGGATATCAAGGTCCCCGCCGGATCTTTGGATCCCGCAGCTATGCAGCGCTTCCTCGAATCCGTAAGCATACCTAATTACAAGGAAATGGCTCCCCCGCCGATCGCGAAACCGCAGGCCGCCTGATAAGTACAGCAGCGTAAACAAGAAGGCCCGGGATCTTCCCGGGCCTTTGTTATTGGCTCGCTGACACTCACTCCTTATTCGGTCATTGCGTCAGAACGAAATGTTCCCCTACCCCAGGATGTTCCCGGCTCGTCCCCGCTTCTCTCCTGTCAGGAGCCCTGAAAATATCATCGCCAGGAGGATGTAGGTCAGGAAGAGGTAATACCCCGGCTGAAGAGACGTGCCGTTCGTGGTCATCAGCTCCAATCCCTGGCCTGTCGAGCTCAATTGGCTGAACTGGCTGGTAATGATCCCGTTGAATCCGATATAGGCCATGAATATGGCAAGCACCATCACATCGGCCATGGACCATTTCCCGGATTTCACGGCAAAGAACTCGATCATCCGGTTCCGCCGTGCACCCCGATAATCGTAATAATAGGCCGGCAGCGAAGCGAGTTTCAGCAGGGGGAACAGGATGCTGAAGGTTATGAGCAGAACCCCGACGAATTTCATCTGGAGGTCCCTGTCCGTGATCAAGATCCAGAACACATCAAGGATGCTTTTGCTCTGGTAATACAGCACCTGATTCTCGAATTGGATGGGGTGCCCCAGCAGCATAAAACCCATCCGCGAGATCTTTGCTTCCATATCGATCATGGGCGTGGTCACACCGGCGGTGAGCAGAATGCCAAGGGCCAGGATGAGGAGAAGGTACTGGGCAGGACCCAACGTTTGCCTGCTCAAAGCAAACCATGAGAACAGGGCGATCGGCAGCACGACCAGGAGGACGGCGTCATTCCTGATCAGGACCTGCCTGGCCGAGATATCCTTGTCGAGCCTTGCCCTCGCCTGCTCGACATCCGGAGATCCGGTCCTCTCAAGAATGGCATCGATCCGCGAGGTGTCCTCTTCTTCAAAGGTTTCGTCGAAATAGCGTTCGAGCTGCTCGTTCAGCACGGCCTTGACCTGTTTTTTTGTCTTCGCTTGCGTCAATTCACGCATGAGGGCATCCGCATATCCGGGGATGCCCTTCTTGATATCGTCCAGGTTGATGAACATATTCATGAAGGATTGCTTGAACCGGCCCCCCGCGGATTTTGAGTTCCCTTCCTTGACCCTCGCGTAGACCTTTTCGATAAGGGTGTTCAAGAGGCCCTCGAGACGCTTCCGAAGTTCCCGCTCAGTCGTCCTTTTCAGGTACAGGGTGTTGACCTCCCCGGCAAGGATCACGGAGAGCTGTTCTTTCCATTCCTCGACGTTGAACAGGCCATATCTGACATGGTTGAGCACGGCGCGATCGGTCTTGTCCCTCTGGTTGGAGAAAGAATGGGAAATGAACCGCCCGCACAGGAAAACCGATGCGATGACGATCATCAAGGATATGATCAAACTGAAGAGTTTCATGCGGGCACCTTATTGCGAAAAGTTACAATACAATAGTATAGATCCACCAAAAAAGCAAGGGGGCAATAGAAATTATGGGATGAGGGGGGGGGGCGGACCATTTTAAAGGGCAACCCTGATGGTTCCCTCGACGTTCCCTTCATATGACTGAAAAGTAATGCGTGAAGCTGTTATTTTATGCTATAGTTGTCTTGTTTTGCAAATCCTTGCTGCAAACACAGTATTCAGTGAATCTCGCACGCAACAGCGCACGGAAACCATGAAAGATAAAATCTCGCCGGATATTTCCGGATATAAAACCTTATACAGACTGTCGATCTATAGCGTAATCCTTGCCTGGATCATGCTCGGACTTTATTTCTATGCGATTACTTGGTCAGAAACCTCATCAGCAGCGAGCATCGTTCAATATTATTTATTACCCGAGCAGCTTGGAATAAAGCTCAGGACATTATTACTTCTCGCCCCGCTTATTCTTACCGCGGTCAGCTATCTCATCTATGACAGGGCCAATCTCTTTCTGAAATCAATCGCCGCTGAACAACAATTGCGTCTTCTCCGGGACGATCTCATTATTGCGTTCGCGAATGCTCTTGACGCAAAGAGCGCATGGACACAAGGTCACACACAAAGAGTCACGAACTATGCCCTGATGATCGCGGAGAAGCTCCACGTTAACGAGGAAGACAGGGAAACACTCAGGATCGCAAGTTTACTGCATGACGTAGGCAAGATAGGAACATATGATCTTATTCTTGACAAGCCGGGTCCGCTTACGGAGGAGGAGTGGCGTCTCGTCAAGTTGCACCCCGTCAAAGGGGAAGAAATTCTAAGGCCGATAAAGCAACTTCAACATGTGTTGCCGCTTATTAGATATCATCACGAGAGAATGGACGGGAAAGGGTATCCGGACGGTCTTACGGGAAAAGAAATACCGCTGCTGGCGAAAATACTCTGTCTTGCCGATTCCTTTGACTCCATGACCGCGAACAGGCCGTATCAACCGGGGATGAGCAAGACTGACGCCCTTGCGGAGATCAAAAAGAAAATGGAAACACAATTTGATCCGGCTGTTGCGAAAGCATTCTTAAGTGCCATGGATAGCGCGGACCAATAATCAGCAGCACCCGCCAGGTCAGACCTTTTTTACGTCATTTTACTTCCCTGCGTTCATAATCCTGCTGATCAAAATAAAATGCATGCCAAATGATCGCGGAGGAAAAGCCCGCCACAGGGTGGGCTTTTTCGCTTGACAGGGAGCCTTCAAATGGGTGGCCCTATGATGTTCCCCTCCTGAGGGCTCATTTTGTTATGGGATCCAGCGTGATCTCTACGCGTCGATTCCTGGCCCGGCCTTCGGCAGTATCGTTGCCGGCAACCGGATTTGCTTCACCATGGCCGATGGACGCCAGACGCTCTTTGACCACCCCCCTGCCGTGCAGATAAAGGGCCACAGTGGTAGCGCGTTTTTCCGAAAGTTGGTTGTTATACTCGGCCGAACCGGTGTTGTCCGTATGTCCCGCCACGGTGACCAGCGTGGATTTATATTCCTCCAGCACTGTGGCTACGGAATCCAGCACACGAAAGAACCTTGAATCGAGACTTGAGCTGTTGGTCTCAAAGGTGACGTCGCCCGGCATCACGAGGCTGATATTGTTGCCGCTGCGCACGACATGCACTCCCGTTCCTTCCAGCTTCTGGCGCAATTTGGTCTCTTGCACATCCATGTAATACCCCGCGCCTCCACCGGCAATGGCGCCGACACCGGCGCCGAGCAGCGCTCTTTCCGCACGGTTCCCCTTGCTGGCCGTCGCCGCGCCTAACATTGCGCCCACAATACCGCCTATGGCCGCACCCCCGGTGGCCTTGGAGGTCTGCTTTTCCTCGGTATAGGGATTAATGGTCGTACACGCGGGCAGGGCGATCAGAGAAACACACGCCCACAAAGCGAACACAATAACAGCCATTCTTTTCATAGAATTCCTCCTTTCTTTCGCCCCCAGGGTAAACATCGCTCCATGCCAAGGATCGCCACGCAGGAATACAGATTTATTCCTGATACCCAGGCAGTACCCATTGCCACAAACCGAGTGTGCTGATGACAGTCATGTGCTATTAGTATAGCACTTCCTCGTATGAGGCAAAGACCATCACCTCTGCGACAAAGGTTGGACGTCTGGATGGCTGTAGAATTAATCTGGCGCCGCCGGCATGATCGGACCGATGAGCTACTCCACCGATTTGGCGGTTGCGAACTTGTCTGCGGAGTTCGTTGGTAAAACAATCCGGTTAAAGCGGTATCTGGTGGATGCGACCCATAGTAATGTCAGTTACGACGCGGCCAAATCAGATCTCGAGAAAGTCGAAGACTGCCCGCCTTGATGTTCTTCTCTCCTATTGCCCGCCCCGGACGCAGCGCACGTACCATTGCGCTGCCTAAGTCCCTGACCCTATGGCACTCCCAAGAGCCCGCCCATGCAGACTCGCAGGGCTACCTTCAGGACACTATCGACACCGTTCGCGAGACATGCTTATAATTACCTCGATCGATTTTTAATGTTCAGGATTATTTTCCGTCTTCGGGAAAAGCCTGGCGATCACGATCATCAGGATCAGGGTCACTGCGCCGAGCACCGCGTAGAGCCCCCAGCTCTTGTCCTCGAACGCTCCCACGAACGCGTTCTTGAACCCCGCGGAACTGACTGATTCGACGCTTCCCCATCTCCACGGTCTTCGGCAGGACATCGGCCAGGTGGGCCTGCACCAAGCGTCAGGTCGTACTTCGCCGCGCCGACCTTCTCATTCCCGCCGTAGAGCGCGTACTCCCCGGCAGCGGACGCCAGGAAGAGCAGCGCCGGCGCGCCGTAGCTCGCCTGCAGTTTGCCAAGCTCGATGGGCCGGTTGTCGCCGTGTTCCATGGTGATGCGCAGCTTCTTTGCATCCATGGGGAGGCCGGCGAGCGACAGCCGCATGATCGATGAGGTCTGCGAAGCGTTCTGCCAGCGCACGGTCCTCCAGACCTGCCACCCCGCGCGCCCCTGGAGCGGCAGTTCGAACTGCACCGTTCGGTCGAAGATCCCGGCGGACTCGGCGCTCAGCTCCCGGAGGTCCGCAGACCGGTCCGGCAGCTCGATGGTCCAGGAGGTCCTGTTCTTCTTCTTGTCGGACTCAGGCGTTGCCGCAAGGTCGATCTTCCGCTCCTCGCTCGGGCCGGAAAAGTAAGGGACCTGGATACCGTCCTTCACGATCCGGACCGTGCCGAAGCCCGGCCGAAGGCTTGCGTCGCGGTTCAGCACCAGCCGGTAGTATCCCGCCTCCCTGATCAAGAGCCGCGATTTCCAGCGGAACCCATTCCCGTCAAAGGGCCCGCCCGCAACAGCATACTTCGCGAGCAGGCTCTCAGGCTGCCACTGCGGATTCTCCTGCATAGCGGAGAAAGCGACGACTGCACTGACCTTCCGCTCCTTGTCCCCCGGTGTCTCCTTAATGTTCACCTGGCTCCCCAGACCGGTCTGCGCCTGATAGGCGCCGGCCTTGTCAGCGTAGAAGGTCATGCGCGGCAGGTTCACCATGATCGCCATGGACTTGACCGCGCCGACGTACCTGTTGCCCGGATCGAGCCGCAGCACCAGGGAGCGCATGCCCCAGTAGCCGTTCACGGGGATCTCGAGCAGCGCGCCGTTCTTGCCCACGGTCGTGACGGTGCCGGAGAACAGCTTCTGGAACTGCAGCTTGCCGCCGCTCACCACCTCGGCGCCCAGCTCCCAGGTCCCCTGGAACTGCGCCTCCGTCGCGATCTCGATCTTCTTGATCCAGAGCCCCAGGCCCGGCAGGGTCGCAGAGAGCACCCGCACGCGCTCGTCGGTCTTGTCCGAGAACTTGAGCGGCACGGACTGCTGCGCGAAGTCCTGCGCCGCGTTCTTGCCCGACAGTGTCACCGAAGTCACCGGCAGGGTCGTCTCGCGGAACCGCTTGTCATAGCCCTTGAAGCTGAGCCGCAGTTTCTCGTAGACGGCCGGCTTGATGATGATCTCTGCGGCAGAGCGGCCGCCGGAAGCATAGAGGGCCGCGTTCTCGGCCAGCACGTGCCAGCCTTTTGCGTCCAAGCCCTCGATCTTCACCGTGCCCATGGTCTGCGGTGCATCCACGTCGATCCGGACTGTCTCGACGATCAGGTCCTTCGGCGCGTCGGCCTCCCAGACGAGCATGCGCTTCTTGTCGAAGAGCAGGCGGCTGGGCTTGAGCGCAACGCTGCGCGGTCCGGTGTCGCCTTTCCAGAAAAGCTCGAAGGAGCGCGGATTGCCGTCCGGCCCGACCAGGGTCAGGTCCAGCTGCGACGTCCTGGCCGCGCTGTCCGTCCCGAAGAAGACCCCGGCAGGCAGCACCGTCTCGATCAGCCCCGGCTGCGTGACCTGCGCCGATGCCTGATAGTGCCATTGCTGGTCGGCCAGAGTGGGATTTGGAGATGCGAGAAAGATAAGAGCGAGGATGATGAAGAACGCTGAAGTTCGGTATTGTTTCATGCGAGTCACCTTTCTTCGAGGCTTGTAGCCCCTCCTTGATAAGGAGGGGTTGGGGAGGTGTGTTCAGATTACGTCGTTTCTGGTGCTGGTTCAATCATGCTGATTGAACCGAATTCTTAACGTGTGGTTCAGGCTGCAAGCCTGAACCAGCTCAGATCTCTGTTTGTTATTCAAAGGGCGCGCAATTCCCTGCCGCGCAGGACCTTTTTGATAAATGCGATCCGCTTTCTTACTTCAGTCAGTTTATTTCGATACAATGCCCGATCTTTCTTGACGGTCTCATAATAGCGGACATCCTTGCCCATGAGTTTGCCTTTGTACTCGAATTGCACTTTTCCGTTTTCCCGGGACATGAGATAGCAATACTGTCGTCCCTTGACATACTTCTTCACCAGAACGCCGCGGGGCATCCCGGCCAGGTTTTTTTCATAGTCTTTCTCGGAAAGCACCGCCTTCTTGAGCTCTTCTTCCAGAACGCCTTTGATAATCTTCATAGGCACCTATGCCGTTACCATACAATAGCGCGATCATACCAATGTGTATGGTAACCGTCAAGGAAGTATCTTGTTTTCTATTTTAAAAATGTCATCGTAAAGGACCGATGATTTCGCGAACCTTTTGTTGTTTCTACGACAACGGATGGACCTTGAAGTTGCCTGACCGCTTCAGCTCTTTATAGAGCTCGTTCCAGCTGTTTCTCATATTTCGACCGAGGTGAACAGCGGTCGCGATCAGGCCGTCGCACACATACTGGTTGTCGAGAACGACAACAGCAGACTCTAGAAACACTCCTGGTCCGCCCGTTATGGCCTTGATCTCATCGTTCAAACCAAGGACGCCACAGCCCTCTTCCCCGCCCACCTTCAGGAAGATCGAGTAGGACTTCAGGTCCCGGAGGTATACCCATCGGGAGAATTCGAGACTTCGTATCGCCAGCAGCATCTGCCGGTCGATCGGTTCGGTTCCGTCCTCCAGATCGCGCAGATATTCGTCCAGCAGCCCCCGGTTCGAAACAAACCTCGACCTGGCAGCGGCAATCTTCTCGATCACTCGTTGAGGCTCCGGGCTGCCTGGTTCACGTTCATAGATCGCGAGCAGGAACTTCTTGTACTCGCTGATGAACCTCCCCGCCAGCGTCTTATCGATCACCATTGCGCAGCGAACCCTTCACTCCTCAGACCTGAAGAAATAACCTTCGCGGTTACCATACAACATGGGAATAACTGCTCTTTGTATGGTAACTGCCAAGGGACTCTTACCGTTAAGCATGTTCATCGTTATGATCGTATTTTATCCGGTTGACCTGGTCCGATTCGTGCCAGGTCAATGCGTCAATCCGCAGCACCGTTTAAACTTTCTGCCGCTTCCGCAGGGACAGGGCTCGTTCCGGCCGACCTTGCTGCTTTGCGTAGGGGTGGGCGGCGATGCATTGAGTCGGACGCTGCGAAGTCCTTTGTGCACCCGTCCGATGCAATCGGCGGCTATCGGTTCAAGCCCGTTGATCAGCTCCATACCTTCTTGTAACGCTTTTTCCGATACGTTGTCAGCCTTCTCCACTTGTTCGACGTACAGCCCGACGCGGCCCGTAAGATCCGCAAGATCTCCCAGCGCAGCGGTCACTTCCGGCGAGAAATTTCTCTCATCCATTCCACCCGCGTCGAGCCCCTTGATGAAATAGTGCACAAAGGCAACCAGATCTTCGCTGCGCGTCAGCAAGCCGTGAACGGTCATCGGGTATTTCGTTGGAGGAAACAGGAAGTCCTTTCCACGCGGGTCCCATCCGGCGATCCTGTTCCAGAGCGTCATGAGCCTATCAAGAAGTGCCCGGGCCTCCTGCTCGGAGTCGAAGACGGCATCCTTCGGATCGAAGATCAGGGGAAGGAAACGGGACGGCATGACCATCGTCGGCGCGGCAGCGCAGCCATAGAACAGGCCGTAGATCTCGTGCAGCGTATGGTCCACGCCGATCTTCCGAAGGGACCTCGTGATCACCCCGTGCTCGTCCGGCTCGCGCCGCGGCGGTTCATCTCCTATCCGGTTCTTGTCCCTGAATAGACGCTCCAGCGCTTCTTCCGAATGAAGCCACGCAAGGTTTCGCTGCGGCGTTTCATTCGCCTTCCGGACAGCACTTGCCAGGTGGCGAGACTTGACGCCGCCTGCATCGGAGACGTAGTACTCGTACTGCTTCGCAAGATCGTTCATGTTTCCGAGCATACGTTTGCTCTCGGTCGAGGTGAATTCGACCTGCTCATACTCCTGCAGAACGCGTGCGATGTCGGACGGCTCGACCCATTCCGCTTCGAGTGCCTGCCGCAGGCCGTCGATGAAGGCCTGGCGGAATTTCCCGGGATCGTCTCTAAACGACCAGGGCACGATAAAGGAATAGAGCGTCTTCTCGTTCATCACGAGCACGCATTTCTCCCGCTCGATCCTGAGAACATTGGCATACCAGTTGCCCGACAGGGTGTCGGCAGGCCGGATCTCGGCGACCATCGCTTCGCTCAGGCCAAGTTCATCGAGCAACTTTCGTGTGCAGCGGATCTGAAGCGCCATATGGACTCAATCCTTATTCGGGAAGTTTCGGCAGTCGTTCAACGTTTTGACAAAACGGTCGCGATTGAAAGGCTCGTTCTTTTTCATTATATAATAGGCCTCCGCAGCGATCGCGGCCCCTAGCAGGTCTTTCGCCTCTGCTTCCGTATGCCCCTCCCGAAGCAGCCGTTCATAGGTCTGACGGGTCTCCGGCGGATCTTTGTCGCGGAGCTGGTTTTCCACCGTTTCAAGGAATGCGGCGTGAAGGCGGGGGTTGAACTTCTCAGGCATGGCATCCTCCGTAACTTCTTTGCCAATTACCATACAGATAGGCATTATCAGCAGTCTGTATGGTAACGGCCAAGGGACGTTCATCAGTCAGTATTTTCAATTTCCCCTCGCCTTCAAGGAGAGGGACAGGGTGAGGATGGGTTCCGTTCCCGGTGGAGCGGAGGAAACCAAGGCGGGATTACGGAACACCCTCATTCACTGCTCATAGAAAGCAACAGACTTCGCAGTTACCATACACATACGTATTTATCCTTGTCTGTATGGTAACGGCCAAGGGATGTTCAATCTGCTGGCATCTTCATCATTACGATGGAATTTCATTGGTTGACCCGATCCGACTGCAAGCCGGTTAAACGCTCCAATCCACAATTTTCAGGTTCTTTATTTGTTTAAACTCTTTCGTGTTATTGGTAACGAGGGTCGCGCCAAGCGCATGTGCGTGCGCACCGATCAGCATGTCCATCGACCCGATGGGCTTTCCCGCTCGTTCGAGCTCTGCCCGTATTGCTCCGTATTCCTGGGCCGCCTTTTCATCGAAGTCGGCGATTTCGAGCGAAAGAATGAACTCATCGAGGGCCTGCTGGTTTTTCTCTACGTGCCGACTCTTGGATACGCCGTAGCGAAGCTCCGCAAGGGTTATGGATGAAATGCCGATATCACCGATAGCGTGAGATTTGAAATGCTTGATCACTTTGGCGGGATTTTGTTTGATAAGGTAAATGCAGATATTCGTATCCAGCATAAACTTCATCAAAAGTCCTCCCGTTTTTGCATCTTTGGCTGCTTTCGTTCAACCATGAAATCATCGGAGAATTTATCGAGGCTCTGGATCAGGGTATCCCATGAGTTCTTTGTCGGGATCAGCACTACGACGTTTCCTGACTTCTTCACGAACACGTGGTCGTCCTCGAAACGAAATTCCTTGGGCAGGCGAACAGCCTGGCTTTGTCCATTTTGGAACAGCTTTGCGGTCTTCATTACGCACCTCCGGATAGTCTATACCGACAATATATATAAATTAATGCCGGATTGCAAGATGCTTTTAGGTATTTTTAGGGCAATCAGTTGTCCATGTGAAAAGTCTAACACTAAAGACCTGACCCTATCGCCTCCCTCGGTTGACCTGGTCCGAACCGCCCCCCTCGTGCTCAAGCGACAACCTTCGTGGTTACCATACAACAGCGCATTTTTTGTCATCTGTATGGTAACTGCCAAGGGACGTTTATCAGTTCGTATTATCTTCATTATGATGGTATCTCAATGGTTGACTTGTTTCGACCCGGATATGATCCCACGAGGTTTTGGCGCGATCTCAAGAGCAACCATGCCCCCGAGGGAAGATCCACCCACAACATCATCAGCGCCGATATTGTTTTCCTTGATGACTCTCCGGGCCACGTCTGCGTACGTTTTCTCACCGCGATATTCAAGCCAGTTGAGAAAGTTAACGTTGAATCCCAGCTTATGCTTCAGCCCGTTGTACATGGCATCTGTTGCGCCCATTCCGGGCAGTAAGAACCATCTCATGATGACTCAGCTTTCTTTTCCATCTCTGGCTTGGGTCAACTGCATGGGAAATTTCTCATCGAAAACGCAAATTCAAGAGGCAAGACTTGACCCTATTGTTCCTATAATTTGGGTACGCTCATGGGCAGTCGTGGGTTAATATGTCCTAACTTGCGTCAAGAATTCCGGAAATGTGTAAATTCCGTTTACTTGAATCCAGAAGCCATCGCGTCCGTCCGAGGGATTCTTATACCGCCGACCCAATCCTATTCTAAGGTATAGCTTCTTCTGGCTACGAACGAACTCGTTTAATTCATCGGTATAATCAGGATTCTTCTGCTTTGAAACTGCCAAATTATGGAAACCGAGATCAGTAATCGACAGATATGCATACTTTCGGCCATCGTTGTCCAGAATGTTCAGCCTTAAGCTCTTCGGGTCAAATGCATTTCTCACGATTTCTATTTGAGTTGGCTTCAGTTTAATAGTGATAATCGATCTGGAAGGAGGAGTGTCGGGGGGTATTACCTTTGCACCGGCTGGTACTTTACCATCGAAGCCTTCGTTAATCGAAGGATATAAGGAAACTTTCAAAACACTTTCAAATTCATCAGAGGTGCACGGTCCTTTAAAAGAAAGCTTCCCATGGTGCATATCTTCAGTATGGGGTTTATCAACGCTCTTTGGTTTTGTAAAGTCCCCTTCCAATATCGCGCCCGGCAGAATTTTCAGCTTCTTGCAGGCCGCTTTCTCAATATAGGGTAATGGCCTAATACACTGCGATTTTTCATTGATGCCCGCTATGCAGACGACATCATCTTTTGAGAATCTCGTTAAATCGGTTACGATAATATGCAAGCCAAACCTCCTTATTAAATGAGATGCTCGATATCGACATTCCCCCATTTATTCTTCAGATATTCCGCTACAAGACGACGGTGGCAATGTTCCGGAAGATGCTCGCTGCAAAGTAGGCATGACTGATCCAATTCAGCCGGGCTAATAACATTCTCGATCAGTCTTTCCGCCATAAGCGCCAGAAACCTTATTTCGTACGTCGGCCAGTCGCCCTTATTTTTCTTATAGTCAGTAAGAATTTCTTCGCTCGGTGCTAAGATCGGCATATGGATATAGTCGATATTGCCAATTGCCTTTAAAAAATAGCGAAGGTCGTCCTTCTTAGCAAAGCCCGCAAGCTGTGAGCTATTATTCAAGCGCGCGTCGACGATTTTTTTGACGCCGGTTTTGATCAACTTGCCGAAGAATATCTCGGCCGATGTTTGAGTGAAACCGATTGTATATATCTTAATAGTGTTCACGTTCTTCTCTCACCGTCTCCGCAGGCTGCTCATCCAGTTCCTTCTCACCCTTCTCCACATAAGCGATCCTGTCTCCCTGCATGTCGTACGCGCGCTCTATCAACGCGTTCGGATCGGTATCTTTGAACATATCGGGGTAAAGCTTTAATTGCGCAATTAAACGCTTCTCCAGTTCGGCTTGCGTCTCAGTGGTCTCGTGATCGATAATGTGACGAATTTCTAAGTGCCGGCCTCGTATCTGCCTGCATATTAATATTGTCCTATGGCATGTCATTGGATCTTTTTCTGCACACATCAGGGCAAGCACGTAGTTTTTCTGCATGCCAAGTTTGATGCGCTCCAAACCGTTCTTAAACAATGTCGAGTCAGCAATCTTCTGATATAACGCCTTTCCTTCGACGTAGCACGACGAGTCTTTCGGTCTCGCGCCCAATTCTTCGCCGAGAAACACATACTCGATGTTATGGGCTTTTAATACCTTTTTGAGTGGCTCGCGATTGAACTGAGGATTGCGGCTGCTATAGGGCATCGACCGCACATCGCAAAGCGCACTTATCTTATGCTGTTTTAGAAGACCGACTAAATCATCGATTGTTCGACCTGAATAGCCGATTGTAAAAAGAATATTATTCATGCGTAGGCCTGTTATACATTGCCCACAAATAGCATTCAGGCGAGGGTAAATTTATGGTCCAATAACTTTCAATCCATGGTTTCACTTGTTGCCCCACACTTTGGCGGTTGACGCGTCATAGTAAGATACCTTGAGTGGTACGCCTTTTCTTCGATGCAACACCATTTCGTTTGCGCGACGAATGATGGCCTTATTCCCCGGTATGCCAGCGTCGCCGTAGATGCCAACATACAAATGAGCAATTTTCCCCCGCTCTATACGGCGCAAGTAGTGCTCGTCATTTTCCGCAAGAGAGTGCCCATATATAAACAACGCACCACCAATTTCGCTAAAGCTCCGGTAAGCTTTGGCGAGATAGTCGCTGTGACGGATACGCTCCAGTTTTTCATCGCTCGTTCCTTCAGACACGAATAATGGAAAGTAGTTGCGTTTAAGAGCGTCGCGAATCTGTTCAATGAGACGTACGCCGGTGTTAACCCATGTGTACTTCTGAACTTCAGTACCGGCGTCGAATACGTGAAGCGCGCCATGCAAAAACCATGTGTTTTGGCCATGGCTTTGGCTCGGCTCCCAGGTGACATAAGCAGCCTCAAAATCGTCTTCAGGTTTTCTAAACCCATCGTCGGATGATGGCTCACGACCAGCCTCAGTATGCATCTGCGCCCAATATAGAAGCAAGTCATAGTTCAGTGTGTATATCGTGCTAAAGTTAGACAAAAACTCTCGGCAAGCAGCATATTCGCTTTCTGCGATTTCGCCAGGCCACTCCGGATGACTATCCGCAATCGTTTGAACGAGCAGCTCTCGTAAACCATCAGCATCTTGCTGCATTTCTCCAATAATTTTTGACGACGCACCTTCATATACTGTTATCAGTGATGTTGAGTCACGAAGCGCCTTGATCACACGCTCAAAATCTTGCGTTTTTAGAGCATCGAATGCTTTTTTTGCCGAAGGGGATAGTTTAGAGAAGTCTGCTTGCTCAAAGAGTTTCCCATAAACGAAGATATTTGGCCGACAAGCAATGCTAAATCCGTTTCCAAGAAGTACATGACGTTTATTGTACTTTTCCGAGTCGAAAAGCGCTTGTTCAAATGTGAGCAGCACTTGGTTTTTTACGATGTGTGGCATACATACACTCCATAAACGTGATCAACGCAACAAACGGTTTTAATTACCTTCGGCCAATTTAACGCCCTTTTTTCGATTACAGAGAGCGTGAACCACTTGAAGATTATCGTCCTTGTCGGTGCCTTGAGCGCCTATAGGAACTATATGATCAACCTCAACATCATCATTTACATAGAGCGCTGTTCCACATAGGGGGCACTTGTTGCCCTGTCGCTTGATTAAATCCTTTCTCTGCGTTTTTGTAAGACGAATTTTTCTTTCAGCCACAGCGTATTTCCCTTTAAACGCTGTGACAGAAGAGACAAAAGGAGCTATATCAGTATCGTCACCATTATTTTCCTTTTTCATAGAGTTGAGCAAATTTAACAAATCGACACGTATTTCACTCCTTCTTCGTATAATAACCTCAGGGATTAGGTCATAAATCAAATACCAAAGAGCATAAAAATCGTGATAACGCCTTGCATACCAGCGCTTTCCTTCAACATTGAATAAACCAGTCAGTTGTTTATCTAAATAATCAACATCATCCTCCGCATCGTTGTCTATGAGAATAGTCCGAACTTTCTTGATGAAAGCATCGGTTTTTTTAATTGCTTCTAAAACTTCTGCGCTAACTTCGGATTTTATGGTTGCCGCATCCATCATGCGAGTTACAGCAGCCTTCTGTTTTACTCTGACGCCGATTGCTGATCCTCTTCTATATACATCAACAGTACTTTCCAGAGGTGTTTGGGCAGCAGACTTTGACAACTGAGTATATGACAAGTATGTAAGAATTGAGATCAATTCTTCATTTCTCATCCGTAAGTTATCGCGTGTGTAATCGAACCACTTGCTATGCCTGGCTGTAACCTGTTTTATCTCATCAATTAGGTTCTTCTCTACATACGAATTCCACATCTCAAATGTGTTCTCTTTAATGGGATATGGCCTGCTGTTCAAACGAATAAATAAATCAACGGGACTGAAACCCTCATTAAACTTCTCGTCAATAGAAATGATAGACAGATTGTAGTCCCAGATTCTGTCTTGTAATCTTTTGTCGAGGTCCTGAAAAGTCTTTCCATTCAAATCCAATATTCGAAGCTTGTTTAGACTGAAGTTGTTTTTGTCTGAGCATATTTGTTCACCTTTTTCGTTCATAAAAGGGCTGCCTAAATAGCCTATAATCGACAGCATGCGTTGTTGACCATCGATTATTTCATAGATACCATCGGTTCTTTTGAAAGCATATAAAGGGGGTAATTTAATACCGAGAAGCATGCTTTCAATTATTCCGCTTGATTTAGTTCTGTTGATTACTTCATTCCTTTGGTATGACGGTCGCAGAAGATATCTACTTTTCATGATATCTCTACAGAGGTCTTCTATGCTGAGGGACGTGGGATCCTGCTTTTCAATTCTAGTAAAAGGACTAGAATCGTCATACTGAACAGTTGCATTTTCTTGAGGGTCAAGCCGTCGTTTCCTGATATATGGTTCTGCTGAAAAAGAATATGCTGTTTCAAGGAATGTTGCCATCGTGCTATAACGATTTAGAAATTGGCTGTAAAAGAATTGGGTTTCAGCCGGAGCATAGGCTTTATCGTTTGATTGATAAAGTGCTAATAGTTCTTTTTTCTTCTCATCCGAAAGAAGATCAATTGGATTTATTTTTTCTTTTTCTAAAACGGCGAGAGCCCAATAGACGACTTCATTCCAAAACTTGGTTGGAACAATTCCATTTTCAGTCAAATAAATACTAAGTTGACTAGTAAGATCCACCTTTTTGGCAAAGTCGCGGAATAAAGACTGTACATCTTCGAGATTTTCGCTAAACCACTCATAATATTGCTGGAGAGTTTCTTTCTTACGAGTCGTCATAATAGGCATGTGCGCGCACACAAGAAGAAACCGCGTTTCGAGCAAGGATTTCTCCATGATATTGCTATCATTTACGTCTAAATCTGCCGTCATGCCAAGGAAGAGTTTTACGAATGGTTCATAAAGATATTTATTTTTGCGAAACTTTTCCTTTATATATTGCGTTGGTTCGTCTGTTATATAAACGGCCTTCTCTATATCAACTTGTCGCAACGGCGTAATTCCAGAGTTATACCGGCGAAATATCTCCTTCTTAAGCATATCTTGCGTGTGTTCATCGACAGATGCAGGATTGACGACAGAAAATCGTATGAGACGAAGCTTTGCTTCAAAAAAATAGTTACTATCAGTTGCCGATAAGTCGACAAAACGTTTATGAGCGAGGTCATTGCGGATGGTCAATCCTTTCGGTGATAGGGAAAATTCATTTCCCTGAAACCTTTTAAGCGTCTGGAAGCGCTGGCGTCCATCAATAACTTCGAATCCGTCGGTTGTTTCAAAAAATATTAGAGGTGGTACTTCAGTCCCGATTAAAACGCTTTCGATAAAATATGTTGCTTTGTCATTGTCCCACACGTAATTCCGTTGATAATATGGCTGGTAGTTAATTCGCGAAAGGAGGCGGGGGCTCAGCAGCGATTCAATCGGCTTAAGGTCAGTCTCCGTTTTAATCTGCGTTGCAAGCATTTGCCGCAAAGCTTGTGCACTTGCGACCAGTGAGCCGTCTGTTTCATAGTCGTAATTTTGAAGCTCGGATTCCTGTTTCTCAACAAGATTTATTTTTCTTTGAAGCGCTCCATCGTCGAATGAACATCGGGGACAGCCAGATTTAAGTATTGTCCGCATGTTGACCGACGTCGCCCATTCATATAGGCAAGTAGGGCATTTCCACCAGATACGCTTATGACTTTTACAGGTCACGTCACGCGGGGTTAGCTTCCCATTTCTCGTTGGGTGCCATTCAACCGCAACTTCAGGAAAGAACGTGGCAAGTGAATTCTTTGCCGAAGCGATACGGCCTGCACATTCAGGGCACCCCTTATCTTTCCTTCTCGCTCTCACACGAATCATGGTTGTCCACTCGTGACCATCGGCGCAACGCCACCATACTTTTTCTTCACTACTAATACGAAGTTTATGTAAATCTAAGTTTCGATTTTTAGTAGGGTGCAATTCCTTAACAAGTTCTGGTTTTAAGTCCGCAAAAGATTCACCCTCAGCAATTCGCTGCCCCACGCAATATGGGCACCCTCTACCTTTTCGAGCACGGCTGTGAAGAGCAGCGCACCACTCATGCTTTTGGTTTTTCTTGCACTTCCACCAGACTTTTACTGCACTTCCTGCGGATATAGAATTAGGATCTATGCTAGAATTCTTTTCATAATTCCATTCTTTCAGCAATTCAGGATTTGTCTGAGGAAATGGTGGCAACCTCTTTGTTTTATGCTCTGTTTTATGCTCTGTCATATTTGCCTCATATTGAAGGAATCAATAATTTCATATTTTCCCTGTCACACATTAACATACATCATCATCAACTTATAGTATTTTTCCTCTACCCCACTTCTCACGCCGCCTGGAACAGCTTCTCGAAGGATACGTTACGCTTTTTCTCCATAGGCCGGGGATCGGTCTTGTCCTGGGTTTTCAGGGAACATTGTGCCCCAGGTGTCATTTAGCCCCATCCCGAACTGTTCCTTGCAGCAAGGACGCTCGGGACATTAGGGGACCTCCAAGGGGACGTAGTTGCGCCCGTTGCGAGGCGGTTTAAAAACCTTAACAGTCCGCCTAAAGTATGCTTTGCCCTATTCGCTCCCAATTCACCCTTCCATCCACCCCGTCCCATGACCAATAAAGCTTCAAAGCTTTCCCCTCAATTGTATCCCTCGGCACCGCTCCCCATACACGGCTGTCCTGGCTGTTATCCCGGTTGTCGCCAAGAACAAAGACCTCGTTGTCCGGCACGATCCACGGCCCCTGGTTGAAGGTTGCCAGATCATCCCTCAGGTATTGGATTCTATGAGCTTTGTCACCAAGTTGTTCCTCGTAAACCATTCTGTTTGAAGTCCTGTCAGGGAGATTACCCGGTCGTGTCTGAATAAGTTTTTTTGGAACGATATTGTCATTTATATAGAGGTCGCCGTTTATGAACTGCACTTTGTCACCGCCGAATGCTATTGCCCGCTTAATGAAGTTCTTCGCTGGATTCTCGGGATAAGGGAAAACAACGATATCTCCGCGCTGAAGGCCGTCCACTGCTTTTTGTCTCTTGTCGATCAGAAGGTGATCGCCGATCTGGAGCGTAGGGACCATGGAGCCCGCCGGGATTTTATAGGCCTTCAGCAAATTTTCTTTTATGACAGGCCCATAAGGCATCGTTTTCAAAAACAACATTACCATAATAAAGACCAGCAAGCCGTTGCCTTGATTTAAAAACCGTTCCGACGAGCTATTGCGTTTCTTAGCCGAATCAAAAGCGTCCTTTATCGAGAAAAAGTACAGCGCAAAAGCCAGGAGGGAAAACTGATAAAAGATTTCTTCCCCGGCAAACACGCAAAGAAGAGCGACAACAAATCCAATTCCCTTCACCACCTGCCCGTTATAAAACTGGCCCATTCCCGGAAACAAAAATAAGGACAGGAACATTGCCAGCCATGCTTTCTTCCGTCCTGTCGTGTCAACAATCAGACCGTGATCGCTATTGAATTTCCGGGCCACTCTGTAGGCATCGAAGAGAGCGGCAATATGAATCACCGAGATAAGAAGCAAGGAGCCGAGACTGACAATCAGGGAGGCCCTTGCCGCAGCCTGAGCATCCAAGGCGAGGAAACCCGCCATACCCCCGAAAGCCGTGAGGGAAAGAATGATCGCACATGCGATTAAAAAGATTCCGCGTAATCTTGCCCCTGCGTAGAGATGCCCTGCTCCCGTAAACAACCCAGTGAGAAATACTGCTTTCCAGGGATGCTTGATCGCCGCAATGTCATCCATCTGCCCGCCCTTATTCGTTTCCATAGATTTGTATTAACCATACCCAATTCATTACCTATTTAATTAGATAGTACCCAATTCACCATTTCTATTGTTTTTTTGTAGGGGCGAACGGCCGTTCGTCCCTACCCCCCGCCCCGTTCTCTTACGGGCGAACGGTCGTTCGTCCCCGCAATTTGCCTCAAATTCAGGGCGAACGCCGTCGATTCGGGCGGACGCCGTCCGCCCCTACGATTCGATGCGATCGGGGTTATTTTCATCCATTTCCCATTTCATTGGATTGTTTTGCATGTATTCTCGAATTCGCTGCATTTCTTCCGCATTTTGGGGGATGTCGGTTCTCAGCGTGCTTTCCTTTGTCTCCCCTCTATTTCCGCATAAACGGACCCCAGAGGGTCAGACCCCTGAGAGTCAAGTGTTGCCGGGCTGTTGCCTTTTGGCATTTATCCTTTTCGTTTGGTTCTGTAAACTGTTTTTGCCTCTTTTACGATAAATCCGATTTTCTTATTCGGCTTTTGCTCAGCATATCGTATATTTCTGCTTCAGCCGGAGATGATGGTTCCCGTCGTACAGCTCCGACCAGGGGATGCTGAATTTTTTGACCTGGTCCTCGGTTATCGGCTCCTCCGCTTCTTCACACTGATTATCAGCGGATATCTCCTGGCGCACAAAAACTCCGGTTGCCTGCTTCTCAAGAATCACGATGCTTTCTCCCTTCCATTCATACACATCCTGCCCGAGGAACTCATAGGGTCAGGTCTTTACTCTTGACATTCGCTGTTTCAGGCGTGCCCCACTGCTTGTTGTGCGTTTTGCACGATACGGTGCTGCCGCCTCCGCCACGCGCATTCCAGACGTTTTCTTCTCCGGTTCAAAAGTCACGCGTACCCGCGCATGCAGGACCTTGGCGACGCTCCGTAGCGTGCTCAAAGAATGGCCTTCGTAGCCCGGCGATTCCAGCCTGCTGATCTGCTGCTGGGATACTTTGAGGAGTTTCGCGAGGTCCTTCTGGGAAAGTCCCGCCTGCGTGCGAAGGGCAGCGATCTGGAGCGCCACATCCCATGCCTCCCCGGCGCGATCGAAACGGGCGGCAAACCCCGGGCTCTTTAGTTGCTCATCGAGATATTTATCGAAATTCGTCTTTTTCATCGGACACGACCCTGATGCAATCTCGTACAATTCTACAATAACCACCATGATCATTCAACAACAATATTGTTGTGTTATCTTTTACCGTATTCTGCAGTTGGCTAGTGTGTCACGGAATAACACGTGTTGGCCGTTCGCCTTCTTCACGTAATAGTGATGCCTTTACCTTTTCTTCCACTCGACGATTTGCCACAAAAATATAGCCGGTCAATGCCCCCCAATATAGTCCGAAGCCGATAAAACCCATTGACTCAGGAATCCAGATCATTTTTCCGAGCAACTCTCTTCCCCCGATTCCGAGCATCATGAGTGCGTAGATGACGCCGCCAATAACAATTATCCCGCTGATAAATCGCACAACGAGGAAGGACCTGATCTTGTCGTTAATGTGATTTATGCAAAGTTCCTTGAACGTCTTTCCGCCATTATACGTAATGGATACAATCGAAAATGAGAATAGCAGCAGAGCAGAGACGTAGTGTGTTTTTATCGGCCCCTGCGAATAGCACAGCCCGAAAAACGGAGGATCAGCATGTGGGCACTGCATTGGGAATATGGCCACGCCCAGCGCAAACGCTCCGGCGAAGTTGTGGATCCAGTTGTCCCAAGTATCAAATCCCCTGTAAGCAATCAAGAGACCGCCAAAAAGAAAGAGCAGGCCGACAAACAGTACGCGGAGCAGCCTCGGCGGGAATTCAGCGTAGTAGTAGTTGCTCAGGGACTCTTGAATGCCTATGTTGGCCATGAACCCGACAACAATGAGTCCGATAGGGATTGCAAAACAGGTGAGCGCAAGTCCAACGCGCAGTGATCGATAGGTAAGGTATACATGGTCGACGAGTGATAGCTTCGCATCCGACATCGTTTATCCTCCGCGCGAGTGGAGCATATAGGGTCAGGTCTTTTCTTTTGACATTTCCGGTTTCGAACGTGCACCCTTGCTGATAAGAGCCCCCTCAGGGTCACGTCTTGTAATTTGATATCCCTTACGCCGCCGCCTTGTGCGCTTCAACACGAAGCCGCACTCGCTCGTTCGCCTGCAGGATCTTGATGATCTCCAGGATGTTGTCCGCACGAGGATTTCCGCGCGGTCCGAGCATGCGGTGCACGCTCTTGTCCGTCTTCTTGAGCTTCTTTGCCAGCTGCTGGAAGGTGATGGTCGCGTTGATATAGTCGCGGAGCATGGCCTTGCCCGCGTCCAGGTCCCCTGCCAACAGCTCATTGACCGCTTCGGTCAGCATCTGTCTTCTGAATGCAGGATCGCTTATGGCACGGTCCATGATTGTCGTTCTGAATTTTCGCGTAATAGGCATGGTATGACCTCATTTCTTTTTTGCTCTGACTTGCTTATACTCCGCCCAAAGCGTGTGGGCGATCTGATGATAAAGCCGATCTTCTTTTCCTTTGGCTCCGGTTCCGCCATAAGCTGCCGCAAAGCATTGAAAACCACTTTGAACTGTCCGTCGTATTTCTTTTCCAGTTCCGATAGCTTACGGGTCAAATCCTTATGCGTGGCTATCATTTTCCTCAGCTTCACGAACGTGCGCACGACCATGATATTCACTTCAACCGCTCTTTTGCTATTCAGGACACTTGAGAGCATTGCGACTCCTTGCTCCGAAAAGGCATAGGGTAGCGTGCCGCCGAAGTGTTTTTTGTGTGGTATCACATTTTGTGATACCAGCCATTCGGACTCGTCAGGAGTGAGCTGAAACATGAAGTCCTCGGGAAATCCCTCGCTGTTTCGTTTAACCGCCTGATTTAAGGTTCTCGTCTCCACACCATAGAGCTCAGCGAGGTGCGGACTTAGCATTACCTTTTCACCACGAATCAGCAGTATCTTCTGTTCAATGACTTCCATCGGAACCAGTGATTTCATTTGTCCTCCATAAGAGGTTTCCAGTTTGTGAGACCAGTCGCTCTGTCAGGCGAATCTTGAAGTTACAATTTGTGACTTCAAGCTCAGAAACGCATGATCGTTATAGTTTACTCTCAACTGTACTTTCAGCTTTTTCAATACCATGAAATTCCAATATGTCACATTCGATTTTCAATGTACCCGTATCAGGCTTTCTGCTTCCCTTCCTCATCCTTCCCCGTCATGAACCGCTGATACAGGAACGACACCAGGATCAGCACCGCGGCGAGGCCGACGAAGGACGCCACGCGGTAGAGCTGGCCCAGCCGCCAGAGGTCCATGAAGAAGATCTTGAACGCGGTCCCGACCATCAGGATCAGCGCTGCCCAGCGGACCTTGCTGGTATTCCATTTGATGCCGACGACGAGCAGCCCGATGCTGTAGAGCAGCCAGCCGAGGCTGTAAGCAAGCTGGTGCGCGAGGTTGCCGTAGGTCTCGAGGCTGAAGCTCCGTCCCGTTTCGGTGAAGACGCTCGATATCTCGATGTTCAGCACGCAGAACGTGACCACGGCGAGCAGCACGCCCCAGAAGGCACGCAGCGTGGGAGAGACGAACGGCCAATACTGCTGCGGCCGATTCAGGGTGAGGCAGTAAGGAGCGATGCGATCGCCAGGTACAGAGAGCGACGGCGTGTTCACGAAGCGGCGTCATGGCGCCGAATGCCGCGCTGTGGGCGAACGGATAGGCCAGCGCCTTGGCCAGCCCGGCGAGGACGAGCACCACGCCGGCGATCCGGAAGGGCCGGTCCAGTCCCCGCGGCCAGTACAAGAGCCCCAGGCCGTAGGCCAGCCAGCCTGCTGCCGAACCCACTGCCATGGACGACGACTGATTGAAGAAGAACCGGAAGGGCTGGCCCGGCTGCACGATCGAGCTCATCTGGACCTTCACGGCCACGAATCCGGTCAGGAGCAGCAGCAATACAAGCAGATTGTAGAGCTCCCGCGAGGTCTGCTCCTTCAGTTCCATACGCACCAGCAGGGCAAGCACGACCAGCGCGTACAAATACGCCGGCAGGCCGAGGTTCAGGAACGGCGACATGGCCGGCACGAAGGCGGGAAGAGCACGGGGAGAACGAGCAGAAAGCCCGTGCCCATGCAGAGAAGGATGAGCCCGGCATGGCGCATGACGGACGAGAGCTTCAGCCGTGACCAGATCAGGGCGCCGTAGGTCAGCCAGACCAGGGCGTAGCATATTGCCTGCACGGCATCAGGACCCGGCGCGATGCGGAAGAGCTGATCCGTCTCGGCGAAGATGTCGGCTATTGCGAGATTCAAGAGGAAGAACCCGCTGCCGACAGCGAGCCAGCGGAAATACTCCGGCAGATCAGCGTCCTTGAGCTTCCTGTCCGGGAAGCCGCTGAGCGCACGGCGAATGCGAGCGCGGCAACCGCGCCGGCAACGGCCAGCACCGCTGCGTTCAGGATCGCCATGTCGCCTGCGTGCTTCATCTGCGGCAAGGCGAAGAACAGGAGCAGCAGCCCGATGGGCGCCATGAACGACGCAACCCAGCGCAGGCCCTCGTGCACCACTCTGCGATTCAGCCAGAGCAGCAAGATCGACTCGATGACGAGCGTCAGCCCGATCCAGCCCTGGTCGAGCAGCATCACCGGGACTGACGAGATATAGAAGAGCAGCACGCCGCCGTGGAAGGCGAGCACCGCGTTCCGTTCGGGCCGGTCCTTGAGCCGCGACTGGAGCATTGCCACGGCAGGCAGCTTCACCACGGCCAGCGCGAGCGGCAGCCACCCGCTCGTCTCGCGCACCCAGATGTGGTCCGCAGCCCAGATGGCGAAGAGCCCCTGCGCAACCTCGAAGAGCGCCCAGGCCATCCAGAGACGCGACCATTTCTCGATGGACCGGAAGAAGAGGAACGGCGCGATGACCGCTACAACGAAGAACGCCGCTGACCAGAGGAACCCGACGACATGCAGATCCACCGACAGATCAGGCCGGAACGCCCAGGCCGCCTGGCTGACGAGAGACGACAAAAGGACCACTATGCCCATGATCGGCGCGGAAAGCCGCCGGCTGAGGAAGATGCTTAAGGACAGGAAGCAGGCGAGTGTGACCATGCCGGGGTTCGGGATGGAGCGGCCGCTGCAGCCAGAAGGAGGCGGCAAGCAGGATGAAGACGGCCGATGCGGGGAACGCGGAGAGCCATTCCGTTACCATTGGTCCGGCGGTCCACTCAGCAGCATCGGGAGCGTCCTTTGTCAGCGCCGCCCGCCAGTCGTTCAGTTTCTTGAAGGCGTAGACCATGGCGAGCGCCAAGGCCGCTCCGGCGAAGAGCAGGAACCCGAAGAAGACCGGGCTGCCGAGCTCCGGCGGCACGCGGAAGAGCCAGGTGAGTCCGCAGGCAAGGAAGAACAGCACGAGCAGGCCGGCCTGCAGCAGCGCGCCGAAGACCAGGCTGACCACGATGCCCATGACCTGCAAGCACCAGGATCACGGGCCAGAGCCAGAAGGCGATGTCCTGCTCCTTCAGCACCATGGCGAGCAGCATCACGCCCAGGGCCACGGGAAAGACGCGGAACCATCCCAGGTTGACCTTGTCGAGCCCGTAGCGGCGGATGAGCAGCACCGGCCCCAGGCCGCCTGCGGTCCCGTACAGCAGAAGGCCGAGAAAACCCCAGGACAGGGTGCGGGGATCGAAACGCAACCAGGTCCAGAGAAAGGCGACAACGAACATGATCGCGCCGTACGGGACGACCCCGTTGAACCAGCGCTTGTCGCGGAAGGCGAGCACTACGCTTCCTGCCATGCCGAAGATCGCGATCAGGAGCGGCCCAATGCCGTCCCGGTCCAGGAGCAAGAGCGCGGCAAGGGCGGCGGAAAGATAGAGCGTGTAACCGGACCAGGACAGGAGCCGGTTCCCTTCGGTCGACTCCTTGCCCCGGTCGAGAAAATAGCTGAAGAGAGCCAGGTTGGCGATGAAGACCCCGGCGATCACGATGCTCTCGGGATGGATGCGGCCGGAGAAGGCCGCAAGGAAGAGCGTAGCGAGCGTGCCCACGGTGGCGATGAACAGCAAGAGCGCCGAGCGCAGGCGCTGCACGACCTGGAAGAGGCCGACGTTCACCACGGCGAGGTAGACGAAGAGTCCGATAAGGCTGCCCTGGCCGGTGCTGACCAGGATGGGCGTCAGGTACGCGCCGAGCGCGCCGAGCACCGAGATGGGGATGCCGCGGAAGAAGACGGCGAGCACGAAGGCGGTTGCCGAAACGATTGTCAGCAGGCCGAAACCCACGGGATTGGAGAGATAATGGTAGTAGAGCGTGGCGGCGAACACGACGCTGTACAGCACGCCGATGCCGCCCGCGCCGAGGGTATGGCGCAGCACGGTGAACCGCTCCCGGTTGATGCGGCTCGACCAGATGATCAGCGCCAGGCCGATCACTGCGCTGATGGCCAGCCGGAGCGCCGGCGGGATGAGGTTCCGGTCGATGGAATACTTGACGAAGAACCCGGCGCCGATGAACAGCGCCAGCCCGCCCAGCCAGGCGAAGAGCTTGACGCCGGTGAAGAGCTCCCAGTCCACGTTCGCCTTGAACTGCTCCCAGCGATCCAGCAGGCTCGGACCGGAGGTCGCCGCGGGCTCGGGTGCGGCAGACAGGGATGGAAGATCGACGCGCGCAGCAGCGGCGTAGGATGGAGCAGGCGGCAGAGCGACCGGTTTCGAAGGCGTCGTCTCTCTGAGCGGTTCGGGCGACGCGGGAGGCGTGACCTGCGACGGCGGAACAGGTGTCGCAGGAGGTAACGGGGATGCAGGCGGAACCGTGGGAGGGGGCGGCGTATCGACACAGGGACAGGCGCGACCGGTCTTTTCATCGCCTCGACCCGTTCCGCCGCACTTTCCCGCCGCGGCGCAGCCACGGCCGCTCTCAGCTCCGCGATCTCCCGCTTGAGCTTCTCAACGTGCGTCTCCAGGTCGCGCCGGATATTGACGGAGCGGATGAACAGAACGACGACACCGACGACTATCAGTAGCAGCAGACACCCTTCACCGCCCACGATTGCCTCCTCTGACGACAGTACCATCCGTTCCAGCCTGCTCAACCTGTTACAGGCAGGACCCTGGGTGTCTAAAGATCGCTGATCTGTTTATCCCGCGCACCATGAGTGCGACCACCAAAGAGAAAGGGCGATTGGGATGCCAGGCTTGGTGCGCTGTGCTTACGACCTTGGGACGATCTGAATCTTGCGCCTGACGGATCTTTTTCAGGGGTGCCTCAATACGGTGTTTCTACCAAAGGGTCTATCTCTTTCGCCGTTTTGAAATCTTTTCTCGCCCTCTCCTGCTCGCCCTTCATGAAAAAGAGGCCGCCACGTTTATAGTAGGCGCTTGCGTTGCGGGGATTTATGCTGATGGCACGGGTAAAATTATCAATGGCCATCTCTGTTTCGCCCTTGCTGCCCCAGGCAACGCCAAGATTGTAATAGGCATTTTCATAATTCGGATCTATTTCCGTCGTCTTGGTGTAATATTCTATCGCCCTGTCAAAATCAATCTTGTAATGATAGATGACACCGAGGTTATAGGAGGCATCCGCATAATATGGCTTTATTTCAATAGCCTTGGTGAAATATTTGACCGTCTGGTCAAAATTGTTCTTACGATAAGAAATCAAGCCGAGTCCAAAGTAATCTTTCGCGGGATCAGTGTCGGTTTCCGTCGCCTTGATAAAACATGCCTCCGCCCGCTCGAAATCATTCTTGTAATAATAAACATAGCCGAGGTTATACCACGTGTCGGCGTAATCGGGATTCATTTCTATTGCCTTATTGAACTCCTCTATTGCCTTGTCGAGCTGTCTGTTTCTCAAATAGCTGTTACCCAAGATATCATGCACTCGCGCTTTATAAGGGCTCTTTCGGGCCGCATCACTGTAAAGTTTTATACGATCATGCCACAGTATATTTCTACGATAAGCGGCTAAAGCCAAGACAATAACTATTGCCGCACATATCGCGATATATTTTTCGCTGCGTACAAAGCGCAATGCTATCTCCAATTGCTGGTTTATATATTAACCGGTGACCCTGCCGCCTCCAGCTTCGATCGCCGCTAAAAACTTCCTATCTCGGCCTGGATGCCGACGGACCTCACTTTTTTGAAGTATTGGGCCAGATCGCTGTTATAGCCGGCCTGCCGCCACACGCTCACCGGCAGTTGAATGATCTTGGTGCCGACTTCGACGCGAACGGTATCATAGCGGAAGGGTTTGTCGGTGCCGGTCTCATAGCGCACGGCGATCTTCAGATCGCTGAAGCATTTTCGTTCTCCCCGCTCCGTCCACTTGAGCATCGCCGAAAGTCCGCTCACCTGGTCGAGGTCCTTGCCTTCCGGATCGGTCTCCCATTCATTATAGTTCTCCTGATAGCCTTGCAGGGGGCCGCGTTGCAGGAAATGCTTGAACCCGAGGTAAGAGACAATGCTCGTTTTCTTGCCATCGATGCCCCGACAGGTGTCGCAGTCCCTGCATTTCTGTATACACGCTGCTTCGTCAGCGGCCTTCTTGCATTTTTCGACATCACCCGTGCAGGGCTCCGCCGGCGTCACGGTCGGCGGCCTCTCCCGTTCATACCACGTCCTTTTCCAGGAAGCTTCCCAATAATCCCAGCCCCGGCTCAACTGGTCCTTGACCGCATGCTCGTTCTGAGACGTCGCAAGCGCATCCTGGTATTCCTGGGAGCTGTCGATCGCCTGACCGTTGGATTGATGGGCAAAGGCGACGTCGATATGATTTTTGTGGCCGTCGTCGGTCCAATAGCGATAGAACACCTTCGGGTTGAACAGCTTTTCGACGACCGGCGAGGAGTCCCGCGTGCCGATATACTGGCCGAAGCGGCCGGTAAAGGCCAGGTAGAGGGCGCTGTCATCTCCGACACCGCTCGGGAAAAAAGGGATCGCCCGCGGCATCCAGTTCAGGGAACGCGTTACCCAGTCGGGAAACAACTGGTAGCGAACCGATACCTTGAAGTCCATGAAGTGGCTGTCGTCGCTGTCCTTGGTATATCCGATGGTCGTCGGCTCGTAGGAGCACAACGTCGGCCCGGCTTCTTTATGGACCTCGCAGTAATCCCTGCCGACGCCGGCAAACGCGATGCCCGCAATGGCCAGGACGAGGACCATACCTGCTGCTGTCTGCCGTAAGATCTTCATACGTTCTCCTTCGTCACCGCGTCCCCGTGTCGGTTGCTTTGTCCGGTTCGCGAGAGCATCTGTCAGGACGCGCGACCCTGTGCGTAAAATCATTATACATACACGAAATTACAGGAAATAGCGGCAAAAGGCAAGGGTATATTCGATTTCGGATTTCGTATTGCGAAATGCGGAATGGTAACCCGGAGGTCCGATCTGACCCCAATTGATCCTATATACGGACCCTAAAATACTTTTGCTTTAAATTAGTTCCACCACGGAATACTGCCACGGATTGACACAGATTGGAAATAAAGGACTTTATCTTAAGTTCTTATCTGTGTGAATCCGTGGTAAATATTATTGGATTTGAGGCTCCGGCTTGTTCGGGTCAGGATAACGAATCTAAGCCTTTTCGCGCAGAGACGCTGAGCCGCGGGGATGGCAACGGATATAATCCTTATCTGACAAACTTTGGGTCTTGATTAAATATGATTATTGTCGTATAAAAAACCAAGCGGCCATTGCCATGTCGGGCGGCGGGTTGTGAGCAATGCAGTGCTCAGAAAGACGTTCAGGGGTGTTGCGATGAAAAGAATGATGATGGTCCTATCAGTCGGCTTAGCGCTGGTGTTGATAAGTATTGTTTTCATCGCATGCCATGCGACTCGCCCCGCGCCCCTCTCCCCCGCCCTTGCCCCTGTTGACAGACAGTCAAAACCGGACGTGCGTTCCGCAGAGCTTGAAAAGCGCATTCATGTCCTGATCAACGGAAAACGAAAGAAGCGTGGTCTTTCTTCGCTCGCCTGGAATGAGGCACTCTCCGGCATTGCGCGGAAACACAGTGGCGATATGGCCAAAAGAGGTTATTTCAGCCATGTTTCTCCTGATAAACATGATTTTTCATATCGGTATAAAAAGGAAGGGTATCAGTGTGCTGTCCGCGGCAAGGGGAATGTCTATTACACCGGAGGAGAGAATATCTTTCAAAACAATCTCTACGACCGGGTCTTGATCAGTAACGGCGTCAGACAGCATGACTGGAACTCTGCGGACAGGATCGCTGAAACGACCGTTGACGGCTGGATGAAAAGCCCGGGTCACCGGAAGAATATCCTGATGCCCTACTGGGCCAGCGAAGGCATCGGCGTTTCAATCTCACCAGACGGGAAGGTGTACGTCACTCAGAATTTCTGCTGATACCCCTTACCCCGTGCAGGCAATGAAGTCTATCTCAACGGCAACGTCCTTGGGAAGGCGCGAAACTTCGACGGTGGCACGCGCCGGCGGGTCAACCGGGAAATAGTTGCCGTAAACTTCGTTCACAACCGCGAAATCAGACATGTTCTTCAGATAGATCGTTGCCTTCACAACATCCGACATGGCGCAGCCTGCCTTGGTAATGATGGCCATGGCGTTCTCCATGACCAGTTTTGTCTGCGTTTTTATGTCCGATTGGACCACCATGCCGGTCTTCGGGTCGATCGGTATCTGGCCCGATATAAAAACCATGCCGCCCGCCTTAACCGCCTGAGAATAGGGGCCGATCGCTTTCGGCGCATCATCGGTTGTAATGATCTCTCGTGCCACTATAACCTCCAGTTATTGATGAGCATATGCTTATAAGTAGTTGAATCTAAATAAATAATATTATTAGAGTAAACTATTAAGGCTCCACCTTACCCGGTTTTAACCCGCTTAACATCGATAACGCCTTTAATGCCTTCGATATTTTTGATCACCTTATTCAGATGCTCAACATCCTTGATGTCCAGCGTAAAATTAAGCGTAGCTCCCTTGTTCTCGTCCGTTGTTGCTTCTGCGTGCGTGATATTTGCCTCCAGCGCGCTGATTGATGTAGAAACGCTCGCAAGGAGCCCGGGCTTGTCAATGGTGCGGACCGTTATCTTGACCGCGTGCGCTATGGTGTGGAAATCTCCCCAGGTAACTTCGACCAGCCGGTCCTTGTCAAAGGTGAGCTCCCCGACATTCGGGCAATCAGCCGTATGCACGGAAACTCCCCTGCCCCGGGTGATAAAACCGACCACCTGGTCACCGGGAACGGGATTGCAGCATTTTGAGAGGTGGATCATCATATTGTCCATGCCGCTGATTTTCATCCCCCCGCTCCCGTCGCCTGCGGGTTTGGCATGTCGGGACGGCGGTTTTTTCACGAGCGGTTCGACATGCTGCTTGTCCGGTGCGAGTTTGTTCGCGACCAGGTGGGGAGAAACCTTGCCATAGCCTATGGCTGCAAGCAGGTCGTCGATCGTGTTATGCGAAAGCTCGAGGGCGATCTGCGGGAGTTCTTCCGACTTGAGGACCTTGGTGGGGTTCAGGTCGTGCTTGCGAAGCTCTTTTTCGAGCAGTTCCTTGCCCAGCAGGATGCTTCTCCGGCGTTCTTCGATCTTGAGCCAGGCTTTGATCCTGGTCCGCGCTTTCGAGGTTTTGACGAATTTAAGCCAGTCCCGGCTCGGCGTATGTCCGGCCTGGGTGACGACCTCGACCTTGTCCCCATTGCGGAGCTGGTGCTTGAGCGGCACGATCTTGCCGTTCACCTTGCCGCCTACGCACGAGTGGCCGATGTCCGTATGGATGCTGTAGGCGAAATCAACCGGCGTCGAACCCTGCGGCAGTTCCTTCACATCGCCCCGCGGCGTGAAGACATAGACCACTTCCGGGAACAGGTCGCCCTTGACCGTATCCATGAACTCTTTCGCGTCAGGGAGGTCCCGCTGCCACTCCAGAAGCTGGCGGAGCCAGGCGAATTGCTGCTCCTCCCGCTGGCTTACCGGGGATTTTTCCTTGTACCGCCAGTGGGCGGCAATGCCCTCTTCGGCAAGGCGATGCATTTCATCGGTGCGGATCTGGAACTCCACCCGTTCTCCCTTGGGGCCGATGACTGTGGTATGGAGCGACTGGTAGAGGTTCGATTTGGGTACGCCGATGAAATCCTTGAACCGGCCGGGGACCGGGGTCCAGAGCGAGTGGATGAGGCCCAGGATGGCGTAGCAGTTGACCTTGGTATCGGTGATGATCCGAATCGCGATCAGGTCATAGATGTCGTCGAAGGAGATCCCCTGCTTCTGCATCTTCTGGTAGATGCTGTAGAAGTGCTTGGGCCGGCCCTTCACCTCGCCTTTGTATCCGTGCTCCGCGAGTTGACCCCGCATGGTCTCCATGAGCTCGTTAATGTAGGATTCGCGCTCGATGCGGCGCTGGGAGACCTTTTGCATCACATCCTGATACGCCTCGGGGTTGAGATACATGAACGAAAGGTCTTCGAGTTCGATCTTGATCTTGGAGATGCCGAGGCGGTTGGCGAGAGGCGCGTAAATATCGAGCGTTTCCTGCGCAATACGCCGCTGCTTCTCGGGCGAGAGCGACTTCAGCGTACGCATGTTGTGGAGCCGGTCGGCCAGTTTGATCAGGATGACCCTGATGTCCTTGGCCATGGCGACGATCATTTTGCGAAAATTATCAGCTTCGCGCTGTTCCCGGCTCTGGAGCTCCATGCGGCTCAGTTTTGTCATGCCGTCGACCAGCATGCCCACTTCCTCGCCGAACAGGCTCTTGATCTCCTCCGGCGTGGAGGTCGTGTCCTCGATCGTGTCGTGGAGCAGGCCGGCGGCAACGGTGGCGGCGTCGAGCTTGAGGCTTGCGAGAATGGCCGCGACCTCGATGGGATGGATCAGGTAGGATTCCCCGGAGAGGCGCGTCTGCCCCTGATGGGCCTTGGCTGAAAAGATGTAGGCGCGCCTCAGCAGGTCAACATCCGCGTCGGGATGATAGCTCTGAATGCGTTCTACGATATCTTCGAGACGAACGACGGACATAGGCTTCCTAAAATTCCGACGTTGGGAAGGAGTAACAGCCGGTCTATCTGCCTACCTTCTTAACTTCATACCTTCTTACCATCGGACGTATCTATCTTGATGTCCCTGATCTCAAGCTCAACGGCAGTTTTCCCGTTCCATGCATTGATGCGGGGTGTGAACACGATCGCAACTTTTGAGCCTTCGAGCACTGTTTTGCCCGGTCGCCCTCCCCGGCTGAAAGAAATGGCGCCGAACGGGCTGCCTCCCTGCTGCCGGAGCAGAAGTTTCAGGTGGTTATTCCGCACGGTCTTCGATGAGAGGACCGTAAGCCCGCGGGCCCCCAGGCGGGGTTCGGGATTTCCCTGGCCAAAGGGCGCCATTTGGTCGATCTCATGCATGAGATCCAGTGTCAGCTCATCGAGCGCGACAGCGCCATCCACGGCCAGGGTCCGCACAAACCCCTGGGACCCCATCTGCTGCATGACGATCGAACCGAGACGTTCCCGGAGTTCGGGGATGCGGTCCTCATCGACCGTGAAGCCGGCGGCATACTTGTGGCCGCCGAACCCGAGGAGCAGGTCGGAACAGGCCGACAGACCCTGGTAGAGGTCAAACCCCGGGATGCTCCGTGCCGAGCCTTTGCCGATGCCGTCCTTCAAGGAAATGAGAGCGGCAGGCCGGTAATATTCCTCCACGATCCTTGACGCCACGATCCCGATGACGCCAGGGTGCCAGTCGGCGGATGCCAGTACGAGCGCCCCGGTCATGGCCATGTCCAACACCTTGCAGGTGCTTCTGGCTTCTTCCTGAATGACCTCTTCAACGGCCTGGCGCTCCCGGTTGATGTCGTCGAGCATGGACGCCAATTCACGCGCCTCGTCGGGAGACTCCGTGGTGAGCAGTCTGAAGGCGGCGTCGGCACGGTTAAGCCGTCCGCTCGCATTGATGCGGGGGGCAAGTGAAAACCCCACTGCTCCCACGCCGATCTTTTTCCCTTCAAGGCCGGCAACCTCTTTGAGCGCTGCAACACCCTTCCGTTGTGAACCGTTGCCCGCCGACAGGTCGTCAAGGCCGTGCTTCACTAATATTCGGTTCTCACCGGTGATCGTACCCACATCAGCGATCGTGCCGAGGGCAACCAGGTCGAGGTATTGCCTTAGCCGCTGGTCGTCCGTCGGGGCGTCCAGGAGGGCTTGCGCCAGTTTGAACGCCATGCCGACCCCGGTCAGCCCCGCAACCTCATTTTTTATTCGGTCCGGCGTCTCCGCGGTGATCAGCTTTGGATGAAGAACAGCGTATGCATCGGGAAGCGCGATAGCAGCCGTGCCGGAAGTATCGATCTGTTTTATAAACTCATGGTGATCGGTAACGATGAGGTCGATCGCCAGCGATCGGGCCGTATTTGCCTGGTCCAGGGCGCTGATCCCGCAATCAACGGTAATAACGATCGAAACCCCCGACGATTTGAGCTTACTCAGCGCAGGGCCATGCAGGCCATATCCTTCACTCATGCGGTCGGGAATGTAGCAGAGGACATCGGCATCCAGGCTTTTCAATACCAGGAAAAGGAGCGCCGCCCCGGTCACGCCGTCGACATCATAGTCGCCATAGACTGCGATCTTCTCACGGCCTGAAAGAGCCGCCCGAATCCTGTTGATGGCTTTTTCCATGCCAACGAAGATCCCCGGCCCGGACAGGCTCGCGAGCTCGCAGGAGAGAAAGGACCGCACCTCAGCGGGGTCGACGATTCCCCGGCTGGTCATCAGTCTGGCGATGAGCGGATGGATCCCTGCCTGTCCCGAAAGCACGGCTGCAACTGCCGCGTCGGATTCCGCAAGAACCCACTTTATCGGAGCAGCGACGGTCAATTAACCCTTGTTCTCTTTTTTGGTGGCCTCTGAACCGTTGTCCTGCGCTGGTGCGTCAGATATGCCCTTTTTGAAGCCCTTAATGGCCTTTCCCAGGCCCTCACCGAGCTGGGGCAGGCGGTTTGCGCCGAAGATCACGAGCACGATGACCAAAATGATGATCAGTTCCGGCATTCCGAGTCCGAACATGTTGCCTCCTTATATTGCTGCGGGGTATTCAGATTGATGAACGATCGCCGCTCTGGATCAAATCGGCTGATTTCCTTTTCAGTAACGTACCGTACGTTTGCGCCGCTGAATATGCCCTGCATCCGGCGCTCATCGCAGCGTATCCGTTCCTCGATCACGGGAAGCAGTTTCCTGCTGTACACGGCATGAAGCGGTTCGGTCAGTTCTCCTTCGCCGGGCACCACAGCATCGTACCCAGGCGCCAGTTCCATCAGGTAGGAAAGAAGCTTCGCGTTCAGGAACGGCATGTCGCAGGCGACCACGACGTTGTATTCACTTTCGGAACTGCAAATGCCGGAATATATTCCCGTCAACGGGCCCCGTTGGTCCAACCTGTCCATGACGACCCTGGCATCGTAGGCACGGTAGCGTTCCGGTGAGTTGGTCACGATAATGATCCGGCGAACTACGGACCGGAGCGTCCGTAGAACATGCTCTATCATCGGCATTCCCGCAACCATCAGGAAGGCTTTATCAACGCCCATGCGTTTGTTCTCTCCACCGGCGAGGATAATACCTGTCATAATTAAAATTACAGTATTTACAATGAGGTGTCAATAACGAACTTTCCCATTCAGCAGTTATACCTGATGAATTTCGACGCCGATGTTGCTGAATTGTGCATTTGGGCGCAGACGATGCGTGATGTCGTGCATGTTGAAGTTCTCAAATTTGAGCTTTATGTTGACAAACTATTTTAAATACCTATACTGCGTTCATGAGATGGCAATCTATCATCGTGCTTCTGGCGATCGCTCTCAGTATCGCTCTGCCGCCTGCGCTGCCGATCATGGCCGACCAGGACGGGCAGGCTGAGATCGGAACGCTTGATGTCTGCCACTCAACAACACCCGCGCTGTCATCGAACGGTGAAATGCCCTGCATCAATGAATGCATGAACCAGCCCCTTCCCCCGGGGCTCAGCACAGTTTCCGATGTTGCACCTCCCCGATTTAAACCATTCGGTATTGCCTTTCAAGACGAACGTCCTCCAAAAAGCTGATCTCTGTACCAGACCGAAGTTGTGAGTATTCCTCCCCGGAATAGGTACGCGCACGTCTGCGCGTGCCGGTAAGCTCGGCTCCGCTTCGGCAATATCCGTTGTTGTCATATGTCATATGGTATTTCCGAAGCGGAGCTATTTTTTATTGCTTCTCCGATTGCAGTTATCTGTTTCGGTGTCAACGTGATCATGAATAAATTAATTGTCACAGCGCTCATCCTGGTTATCATCGCACCTGTTTACGCCTATGCAGGCCAGGTCGGAGCAAACGAACTTTAAAGGAGGATTAAAAAAATGATGAAACACAGCAGGAGCAAATGGAATGTGATAGCAGGGATATTAATGCTGGTGATGCTGGTCGGATGCGGAACAGATACAAAAACGGAGTATGTTCAAACATCCGCTCCCGACAGCACCTATCTGGTGGAATATATTCCGGTAACCACAATGGGCGGGACAGCCGACTCTACGGTGGGGAAAACGACATTCAAATTACGAGTACGAAATAGAAATACCTTCGCTGCGGAGTCGGGGCTCTCCATACAATTGACCCCGACTATGTACATGGCCTCCAATACGCATGGCACACCCGCTGACATGGTAAAAGAGTCGGCCACTCCCGGCACCTATGATTGCACCATATATTATCTCATGGCTTCGGGAACGGGCATGATGGGCGGTTATTGGGAACTGCAGGTAAAGATCGGCTCCGAGACAACGATGTTCTACCCCTCCGTGGGCATGGCCATGGGAACCGATAACGTGCGTGCTACCCTGAAGGGCCAGAGCGACGACCTTATCAGCTCAACGACCGGGACCTCGTTCCGTTCTTATTATCTTTTCAAGGATGGCGATGCTACGAATACTTCGATCAATATCTTCCTGGCGGCAAACGGAAATATGTCGCAATCCTATCCCGCGATTTACAGCGGGGCCACATTGACGAATCATCAAAACGTTGCGTGGACGGTGAGTTCCGTTCTTGTGGAAGCAACGACCGATACGTTGGCGACCTGGCAGACGGCACGAATCCCGCAGGCGATGGCCACTGGCAGGTCTCCGGCCTTTCGCTCACCAGCGCCCAGACGAACACTGTCTATGTCCGGGTTGCCGTCAACGGCAATACTAAGACGACCGACGGCATGGTATCAAATGCGTCCGGCACGAACACGTATGCAACGTTCACCGTGACGTTGCCATAACGCCGTATGATCCGGGATGAAAGATAAAATGCGATCGAATCGAACTCACTTACTGGCGGCCCTCCTCGCGGGGGCCGCGTTTCTCTCTCCACTCTCAGCATGGGCCGGCTCCTGCTGCGGCGGAGGGAGCGGCGGCGGACTTATCCTGCCGAAATTCTATTCGAGCATGGTCGATGTCATCCTTTGAATTCGAAAAATACAATGGCTACTGGGACCAGCGAAGCGTTCACCGCGCCGACCCCGCCGGGTCAGACCTGCGGCAATACCGCCTGAACCTTGGCTATGGACAGCGTTTTTCCCCTCGCTGGCAGGCGAGCATTGCCGTGCCGTACGTCTGGAACAGCAATGTCTATTCCGGTTTTTCCTCCCGTACCGACGGATTGGGCGATACGACCATGAACGTCTGGTACGAAGCGCTCGATGATGTATCAGCATGGAAGGTGCGAGAGCTTCAAGGACATGGCCCCCTCGATCCTGATCGGCCCGTCGCTTATCATCCCGACCGGGATTTCTCCGTACGATGACGTGAACGGCAGTTTCGACGTGACCGGCCGAGGTTTTTACCGGCTTGACGGAAACGTCATTGTCTCAAAAACGATCCATCCCTGGACCGCATCCCTTTCGCTGGCCTACGGGACCCATTTCGAACGGACGGTCAACCGGGAATACGGCAACTATGTCGAGCCTTACCACAAGAAGCTCGGCGACCGGACCTCCGCTGCCTTGTCCGTCAGCTACATCTATTATTTCGGGACCGGCGGCGACACGCTGACCGGTACCGCGTCGCTGTCGCAGCTCCGTGAGGCCGATGCTACGCTCAACGGTGTAAGAGATTCTTCCAGCGGATTCAAAAAGGACGCAGTAGGCGGTATCATAGCATACTCAAGCACCGACAACGACTGGAGTGTCCGCATGGGCTGGAACCACGCGATCATGTTCGACGGTTGGGGTAAGAACTTCCCGTCCACAGACGTCTACACCCTGGGGGTCAGCTATGGGTTCCGTTAAGATTGCGGCTGCTTTGGTTCATATTGCTCCTGATCGCAGGATGCGGCGGCATGATGGAGGATATCGCCCCTTCTGACAAGGATAAACGCCCCGTTGTCACGTGCGGCATAGCCGGCCCGGATGTATGCCAGATCGCTTCTGACTTCACGCTCTCTGATACCCTGGGAAACACGGTTACGCTTTCTTCCGTCGTAGCCACTCCTGGTCTCAGAGGTACGGTTATCTATTTCACCATGTGGTGCCCCATATGCGACATGCATATGAGCAACATGCGAGCTTCCATTCTTCCGAACTATCCTGCAGTACGATTTCTTGTTGTTGATTACGTTTCAGGCAGTGTCGCCGACGGCGCGAAGCGAGGAAGCTAGTAATGGTTATTCCGGTTCGGGGTTCACGGTCCTCGCTGATACGAACCAGGCGGTTCTCGACCGTTTTCATGCTACCATGGGGACCACGATTGTGATTGATTCGGCCGGTGTCGTTCGTTTTAACGAGGATTATAAGGACGGGTCGCGGCTGAGATCAGTGCTGTCTGCCCTGCCCTGATCATTAATACCGAATTAAACAAAGGAGTGGATCATGAACGCTAAGACAACAATATGTATGGAGTGCTTTCCTGCTGGTGATGATGTTCATTTCCGGCAATCCTGTCCTCGCTGGCGGAACTCAGAACGACATCGACGATCACCGTTCGTGCGGCAATTGCGGCATGGACCGAAAGGCCTACGGGTTCAGCAGGATGCTGGTCCAGTATGAGGACGGGACCGTGGTGGGCACCTGCAGCCTGCACTGTGCAGTCGTTGAGCTCGATGCGAATCCGGGGAAAACTGTAAAGCTTTGCTCGTTGCTGACCGCGATTCCCGGACACTGCTGGAAGCTGAAAAAGCATTCTGGGTCATGGGGGGTAAGAAGCGCGGTGTAATGACAGAACTGCCCACGTGGGCCTTCCAGTCAAAGGAAGGCGCCGAAGCGTTCATAAAGGCGAACGGCGGCAATATCGTGACCTGGGCAGAAGCTCTTGCTGCCGCACGGGAGGATGCGGCACGCAAATCACGATAGGTTTTTTGCGATTACCCAAAAAAGATCTGTGCAGGGCTGTGGAGTCTTTACTTTATCCCTGCAACCCGTTATTATGCTACAAAATGAGGCATTGCTCCTTATTCCTATGATGACCACGAATGTTCATAACCATAAAAGCAGCGCATTGCTGACGACCGTGCTTTACTGTCTCTTCTTGGTTCGGCCTGTACCAGTCAGCAGACCTATGCCGCGCCGACCATCATCGGCACCAATGCGGTTATCGAAATATCGTCCCTGAAGACAGCAACGCCGCTCTTCTTCACCTATCACTACAAGGGCAAACTGATCAACTTCTTTGTGCTTCGGATGGAATCCGGCATCCAATCCTACCTCGATGCCTGCGCAAGCTGCTATCATCACAAACAGGGATACCGTCCTGATGATGGTGCGGTAACCTGCCGCTATTGCAATATGAAATTTTCCATATATAAGCTTGAAAAAGGTTTGGGGAGTTGTTATCCGATCAAGATAAAGGGAAAGGCCGAAAAAGACAAATACATGATCTCCCATGCTGTGCTGGAGGGCGCTGCGAAGCTGTTCTGACAACGGAGTGCCAGCTACTCATATCGGAGCGCCTGGATCGGGTCCTGGAGCGCAGCCTTGCGCGCAGGATAGACGCCGAAGAAGACCCCAACCGCCGCTGAAAAAAAGAATGCCATCAGGATCGACCAGAGCGAGACGCTTGTCGGCAGCACGTCCACGAACACCGGGATGATGAGCGCCAGGCTGACGCCGAGGATGATTCCGATGACACCTCCTGCGCCGGAGAGCGTTATAGCCTCGATGATGAACTGGGCCATGATGTCGCTGTTCCGGGCCCCGAACGCCTTCCTGATGCCGATCTCCCGCGTTCGCTCACGCACCGACACGAGCATGATGTTCATGATCCCGATACCGCCGACCAGGAGCGAGATGCCGGCAATGCCGCCGAGTACCGCGGTCAGCACGCCGAGGATCGTGTTCATGGTCGAAAGCATGGCCCCCTGGGTCTGGATGGAGAAATCCTCCTTGTGCGCATGGCGTCTGATGAGGATGTCCTTTATCTGGGCGATCGCCTGGTCCGTATCCTCCGCCCGCGGCGTGGAAGCAAGGATCTCGAACAGGCCGTCCGTATCGAACAGCTCCTGACCGCTCGTGACGGGAATGAAGACGACATCGTCGATGTCCCAGCCCATGCTCGTTCCCTTCTTCTGCATCACACCGACGACGCGATAGCGTGCATCGGAGAGTATCACTACCTTGCCGAGAGCGTTCTCTGTTCCGAACAGTTCCTCCTTCACCCTGGTGCCGAGAACAACGATCTTAGCTTTTGCATCGACATCGGCCTGAGAAACATAGCTGCCGATATCGACAAAAAGGTTTCTCACTCGCTGAAATTCGGGCGTGGTGCCGATCACCATGGTGTCCCGGCCCAGGTTCCGGTATTTGATCTTTCCTGTGCCGAGCACGATAGGGACCGCATCGGTAAGGAGCCAGGCGCGCCGTCTGAGGGCAAGAGAGTCATCGTAGGTGAGTTTCCGCACCGTACCTGCCGAGGGAGGATGGAACCCGCCGCTCGTGGTGGTTTTCCCGGGGGTGATGATCAGAAGGTTCGTACCCAGCCCGGTCAGCTCTTTTGTAATGTACACCCGAGCGCCTTCGCCGATCGATACGAGCAGGATCACGGCCATGACGCCGATGATCACGCCGAGCATGGTCAGTCCCGAGCGGACCTTGTTGGACAGGATCGCCTCGAAGGCGACCCTGAATGTTTCGAAAAAATTCATGCACGCACCCGGTCGTCGACGATCTGCCCGTCCTTCACGGAAATAATACGTTTGCACCGCGCGGCAATGGTCTGGTCATGGGTGACGATAATGATCGTGACGCCCTGCTGATTAAGCCCCATCAGGATATTCAATATCTCTTCGCCGGAGCGGCTGTCGAGATTGCCCGTGGGTTCGTCGGCAAGCAGCAGCGGGGATGGTTCACCAGCGCACGGGCAATGGCTACGCGCTGCTGCTGGCCGCCGGAAAGTTCCGTGGGTTTATGCTGCATGCGTTCGGCAAGTCCTACCTGCTGGAGCAGCGGCATGGCGCGCTCTTTCCGCAGCCGCGCCGGCACCCCGCTGTAGATAAGCGGCACTTCCACGTTCTTGAGTGCGGAAAATCTCGGCAGGAGGTTGAAGGTCTGAAACACGAAGCCGATTTTGACGTTCCTGATCGATGCGAGCTCATCATCCGTCATGGAGCTGATCTCCCGGCCTTCGAACCGGTACGATCCGCTCGTCGGACGGTCCAGACATCCCAGCATGTTCATGATCGTTGATTTTCCCGAGCCTGACGGTCCCATGATGGCAATCAGTTCGCCAGGCTGGACCTTCAGGGAGACATCGGAGAGGACGGTGATGTCCACCCCGCCCATGCGGTAGATCTTGGTTATGTGAGAGAGTTCTAGCATGTTTTTAAAACAGTTCAGCGTCCAGGTTCAGGCTATACACTACGAACTTCCAACTCCGAACTCCGCTCTTTTCGGTTACTCCAGGATCACTTTCGCCTTATCCTTCAACCCGGTAGCTTCGGGGGTCGTGATAACGAACTCTCCTGCTGAAAGCCCTCTCGGTTATCTCGGTGTAGCTCCAGTTGGTGGTCCCGATCTCGACGGGCTTAAGCTTTGCTGCGGCCCTTGCACCTGGTTTGAGATCGCTGCCGATCGCAACATAGACCTGTTTTTTTCCTTCCCGTTCAACGACCGCCTGTGACGGCACGGAAAGCACGCTCTGCAATGTCGTGATCAATATCTCGATATCCGCGGACATGCCGGGCTTTATGCGCGCATCTTTCTTGTTGAAATAGACCCAGACATCGGCGGTACGGGTCTCCAGTTTTCCGCCGCTCACGATCGGGGAAATACGGCGGATCGATCCTTCGAATTTCTCCCCCGGGAACGCATCCACGGTGATCGCCACAGGCTGTCCGACCTTAAGCCTTCCCACGTCAACTTCATCGATCGTTGCAAGCACGTAGATCCTGCCGGGGTTCACGATCGTGGCGATCTCCTTGCCAGGCATAAGGATCTCTCCTACCTCGGCGGACTTTTTTGCTATTACGCCTTCAAAAGGGGCGCGTATGACCGAATAATCCCTTTTCACCACGGCATCCGCGGCTGCTGCCTGATACTGTGATCTGGCAACTTCATAGACTCTGCGGGACGCATCGAGGTCCTGCTGAGCGACCATCCCTTTTTGGAAAAGGTCTTCGACCCGGTCCAGGTTCTTCCCTGCTTCTTCGAAGGTCGCCTTGCTCTGCATCAACGCGTTCTCGGTCTGGACCGACTCTTCGGCAAGGTCCAGCTGTGCGATAAGCGCCCCTGTCCTGACCAGGTCCCCTTCCTGAACGGGAAGCTTGACCACTCTGCCGGTTCGCTGCGCTGAAAGCGTTACTTCAGTTTCCGATTTTACCGTGGAGGTCGTGGTGGCGTTCACGATAACGCGCAGCTCTCCCGGTTTCAGCTCGATCGCCTTTACTGAGACAGGCTTCTTCCCGCGAGGGCAATTATGGAGTAATACGACCACTGCGACCGCCGCGGTCCAGAACAGTTTGCTTTTAACTATGCGCATTAGTTTCGACATTTCATCGGCCCTTACGATCCATTTTCTGCGTCGTACTCAAGGCGTTCTTTGATGGCCTTCATGAAACCACGGGTCACTTCTCCCAGCTTATCGGCAACGACCATATCCTGAAGAAAACTGAAGTGGCTGTTCACGTGCCCTTCCAGATGGTAAGTGATCTCCGTCTCATCGTCTGATATTTTTCTGAAGGTCGTGGTCCCCGAGGTGACGAGATGTTCGTGCGTCGCGGTCCACGCTATTTTCTCATGCTCGATCAGTTCGGTCGTATGGGCATGCATCTCGACCATCCGGGTGAAGGGTCCGAGCGACATCTTGATATTCCAGATGGAATCAAGGTCGTTCAGGATCTCCACGCCCTTGCACCCGGGAAAGAGGCAGCCCACCTCCTTGCGGTCGATCATAAAGGACCATACACTTTTGATCGGCAGCTTGACGGTAAAAGTCACTTCTCTTGTAGGCATATATTTTCCTCACCATATACTCTGAATTCGGAGCTCCCAACTCCCAACTCCGAACTCAGCTCTACTGCTCCACGCGCCCCATTGCCTTAAAGAGCCGTGCAGCGGCAAGCTGATAATCATAGAGCGCCTGGACGTGGTCGGTCTCGGCATTGACCGAGGCGACCTGTGCGTCGGTAATCTCGATGTACGTGCCGACTCCGGCGGCGTACCTGCCCTGGGCAAGTTCAAGGCTCTCGCTTGCTTTTTTGAGCAAGGACTCCATGACAGCGATCCGGGCTGTTGCGCCCTCGATATCGGCATATGCCTGGTTCAATTCTATAAGCACTGATCGTCGAAATGTCTGGCCCTGGGCCTCAAGAGCATGAAGGTCTGCCCGGGCCTCGCTCACCTTTCCTTGCGTGAGTCCATCCCTCAAAAAGCGGCAGGGACAGCAGTACGCCGGCATTCCAGCTGTTCCGGATGTCTCCTTTGAACGATGCCCATTTCGGATGCTGCCGTGTCGCCCAGTTGTAAGCGCCATTCGCGAAAGCGATGGGAAGATAGTTCGACTTTCTCCGCCTTGACTCGCGCCTGTGCAGCCTGGTATCAGCTTCAGCTTTCAGCATTTCCGGACGGTTCTTGACCGCTTCAGCCATTGCCTGTTCGATCGACGGAATGGCAACCGGCGTCGAAAGGAGATCCTCGATCTCCAGGTCCGCTCCGGGATCAATACCCATGGCATTATAGAGGCCAATGGTCCGGAGCCGTACATTATTCTTAGCATTGATCATGCTGAGTTTCGCATTGTTCACTTCCACTTCCGCCCGTGTCACTTCGAATCTCGGTTTTGAACCGGACCGGAAAAAGGCCTCGGCCTGTCGCAGATGGCTTTCTGCCTGTTCGGTCGTTTTCTGCGACACGAGGACGAGCTTCTTGGCGGCAAGAAGCGCATAGTAAGCCTGTTTGACATTGAGGACCACATCCTGAATAACGCGCTGCTCATCAAATTCCAGCAGACCGCAGGTCCGAGCGTGTTGCATCAAGTGCATTCCCGGTCCTGCCGAAGTCATAGAGAATCTGATTGAGCGAGACAGAGGTGGTGTAGCTCCTGGTGACACTGTCCCCAAAAGCGCCGCCCAGGGAATGGTTCTCCGAATAACCGGTGCTTGCCCTGATCTGCGGCAGATAGGGTGAAGCAGCCTGGGTAACGCGGCCCTGGCCGGCGTTCACATTCTCCCGGGCGGACCTGATCGCCGGCTGGTTCTTGAGCGCGGTTTCTATGCAGCCGCTCAGGGTCGCCACGCTCGTATCCCCTTTCAACTCCGTGGTGAAGACGCAGAGTTGGAACAGGATCATAGCCTGCCAGAATTCGCTTCATCTGTGTCATCATGATCGACCTTGTTTCCGGCGATGCCTGCAGTTTCCGATCACTTCAACGCCCGTTTAACCGTACCCGTCGCCCGATCGCCCCTGCCCCGGGAGATGCTGTCGGATAATTTTTCCAGAACAGCCGCAAGATTGTTCCGGTCATCGCTGCTCAGGCGCAAAAAGATCCGCTTCAATTCGCTCTTTGCCTGTTTTTCAGCGTCGCCAGACTGCTCTTTGCCATGGGAATTCGCCCGCAGCCGAATGATCCTGCGGTCATGCTTGTCGGCTGTCCGCACCAGGACGCCGGACTTGACCAGGCCGTTCACGAGCGATGTTGCCGAAGCCGGGGTAATGGAGAGGAACCTGGCAATATCCTTCATGTTGACCGGCCCGCTCTCCCGAACGAACTGGGTCGTTAAAAATTGAATAAAGGAGAATGAGGTTGTGACGTTCTTCTGCATGTGCTGATGCAGCGACCGGTTGGTCATGAAAAAGAGGTTGATCAGATGGCTGACGCTGTTGGACGGCGGCATAAACTTAGACTCCCTAACAATTAGACCAGCTAAATATAGCACCCGTGCCGGACATTTGTCAAACCCGTCCGGGTACGCGACCGAGGGGCAGGTGGGGAAAGCGGGCATTGCAATTTCACGACAGGTAGTATATATATATTGCCATGCGCTTCCTGCTCAAGCCCGCGGACCAGCTCTCCCTGCTCTTCATCGTATTGCTGTCCGGGTGCACGATGTTTGCCGCCCTCCCGCTTGCCTCACGGCTTCGGCTGCTTGCCACGTACTGCCTGCTTGCCATGGCGGCGATCTCGCTGGCGCTCTTCCGCAACCGGCTGCGTACGGAAAAACAGCGTTTTTACCTCCACGTACTGCTTACGGCAGTGACCATCCTCTTCATCTTCAACAGCATGGGAGACGTTATTCGCGGTCTTCGGTCTCAGACCTACGATGAAATTCTCATTCGGATAGATCATCTCCTCTTTGGCGTCCATCCGACAGTGTGGATGGAACAGTTCATTACGCCGGCGCGCACCGCCCTGTTCCAGATCGCCTACAGCAGTTACTATTTTATTCCCCTCGCGCTGGGTTTCGTTCTTATCATGAAGGGCAAGTACGCGGTATTTGAAGAGGCGCTCTTCGGCATCGCACTCTGCTTTTATCTTTCCTACGTCGGGTACCTGCTCGTTCCGGCCATTGGTCCCCGTTTCACGCTCGACCACGCACAGACTGCCGGCCTCCAGGCAAGCCAATGGATCACCATGCTGCAGGAAACCTTGAATGGCCTTGAACAGAACAAGACCGACGCGTTCCCGAGCGGACACACGGCCGTGGCGCTGGTCACCGTCTTTTATGCCTGGAAATTTAGAGAAAAAATGCTTTTCAGGATACTTCTGCCGCTGGTCTCGACACTGATCGTGGCGACAGTCTACCTCAGGTACCATTACGTGATCGATGTGATTGCCGGTGTCCTGCTGGCGGGGTTGATCATCGTCCTGGCGCCGACGGCATACAAAGCGTTTTCGGTGTCAGGAAGACCATCTCTCGAGGAGTGTCATGGCGGCGCCCGAAAGGATGGGAATTGAAAGGTTGTCATTGGCAACCGGAATGAGCTCGACTGCGGCCGCTATCACGGCGCCGGCTGCAACAACCCCGGGAGAGAGCCGCATACCCGCCAGTGGCAGAAGGGCCAGCCCCACGAACAGTCCCGCAAGGATGAATGCCGCAGTACCCTCAAGGCTTTTCCCCCCGATCTTCGTTTTACCGTACCGCTCCCCGATCGTCGTTGCCGCAACATCGCCAAAAGCAAGAAAGCAGACAGCTGCCGCGGCAACGTCTGTGGGAAAAGCGTAAAGGGAGAATCCTATGCCGAAGATATAGGGGGCGGTGCCGGTCAGCTTCTGTTTTTCATTGTTCCTGATAAAACCGCCGAACCTGGAGTAGACGAACCGGTTCAGGCCCGGCAACTTTAACCGTGCAATATCGAGGGCCAGGACGACGACAAACAATACGGCGTAGATGCTGAGCGCCTGGTTTCTGCCAAAAATAAAATAAAGAGACAGGAGCCCGATTCCGCCGACGAGGTGATAGAATTTTCTGCCGATGTGTTTCATAGGGGATGCGGTCCTCCGATCGGACGCAGCATACAAGGTATTGGGAGGATATTCAACTATGATTTACCGCGGTTTGATCTGCTAGATCTGCTTTTCAAATATCCGGTATTTTTTGTACACGGTGCCGCCCATGAGTTCGCAGCCCCGTTGCATGGCAATGTTGTCTTCAAGGATCCATGACATTTCTGCGCGTTCGTACCCCCTGTGTAGTGCGGCCTTGAATGATGAGAGATAGAGCAGCCCTTCGATGCCCTTTTTCCGGTACTCTTCCTTGATACCGAGGGTCATGACCCTGATATCCGTGATCTTTCTCGAATACCACAAAAACTTGAGAACTTCCAGAGGCCCCAGCCTTCCATCGACCCTTTTTAACACCTGGTTGTAGTCGGGGATCGCCATGTAAAAACCGACCGGAACGCCATTTAATTCCGCAAAGAGCAGAAGGTCCGGCACGATCAGCGGCTTAAGCCGGCTGGCCATGGACTCTATCTCCTCATCGGTCATAGGCACGAACCCCCAGTTGTTGCTCCATGCCGAATTATAGATATCCTTTACTACCGCCAGTTCTCGCGCGAAGTTCTTCATATTGGCAGGACGCACCGTGAGACCCGGCATCCGGGCCTGCACGATCGCCGCGAGCTTCTCGAGCCTCTCGCCAGCTGTCACGTTTTTGATCACCGAGATATAGGCAAAGAGGTCCTTGGACTTGGACAGGCCGCAGCGTTCCATAAAGTCGAGATAGTACGGCGGGGTGTAGGTCATCATGATCATGGGAGGAGCGTCAAAACCTTCGAGGAGAAAACCGCATTCGTCGTTCGTCGATGGATTCATGGGGCCGCGCATGATCTGGATGTTGCGCTCCTTGAGCCAGCCGGTCGCAGCGGCAAGGAGCGCTTCCGCCACCGAAAGGTCGGGAAGGCATTCAAAAAAGCCGAAAAAACCAGCCTGTTCCTGATGAAGCGCGATGTGGTTTTGATCGATGATCGCGGCGATCCGTCCCACATCGATACCCTTCCTGCTTGCGAGAAAACAGGCAGTCTCAGCATGGCGGAAAAAAGGGTTTTTCTCTCCCAGAATGAACCGTATCTCGCTCTTCAGCGGAGGGACCCAATTCGGGTTTCCCTGATAGACCTTCCAGGGAAAGCGGATAAAGCGCTCCCTGCTCTTCGTATCAACGACCGGTTCAATGTTCATGCCGCCCGACCGGCTCCCGCGAGGATGTTGAGGCGTTTGGCGGCGTATTCCATAATGCCGAGCACCCGGTCGAGCTGTTTTTCCGTATGCGTGGCCATATAGCTCGTACGGATCAGGCAGTGTCCCTGCGGCACCGCGGGGGGACCACCGGGGTCACGAACACGCCCCCCTCCCCCAGGATTTTCCACATCATGAAAGCGCGTTCCATCCCGCCCATCATGAGCGGGATGATCGGCGTTTCAGCCGCGCCGGTATCAAAACCCATGCTTTTGAATGCCGTCATCATCTTGTTCGTATTCCTCCAGAGCCGCTCCCGGCGTTCCGGTTCCGCATCAATGATGTCGAGCGCTGCGATCACCGAAGCAACCGATGCGGGGGGCGGGCTCGCCGAAAAGATCAGCGGCCGTGCATGATGTTTTATGTAGTGGATCACGTCCTCACTGGCTGCCGCGAACCCGCCGATGGAGGCCATCGATTTGCTGTACGTCCCCATGATGATGTCCACGTCGGCTTCGAGCCCGAAATGTTCAGCCGTACCGCGGCCGGTTGCCCCGAGAACGCCGATACCGTGGGCATCGTCCACCATGAGCCGTGCGCCGTATTTCCGGCAGAGCGTAAGGATGTCGGGGAGCGGCGCGATATCTCCTTCCATGCTGTAGACGCCGTCCACGACCACGAGCTTGGACCGGCCGTTGCACTCGGAGAGAACATACTCCAGGCTCTGCATGTCGTTGTGCCTGAACTTTTTCATCTCGGCAAACGAGAGCCGGCAGGCGTCCATGATGCTCGCGTGGTCAAGCTTGTCAACGATGACCACGTCGTCCTTTCCGGCAAGCGACGATATGATCCCGAGATTCGTCATGTAGCCGGTCGAGAAGGTCAGCGCGGCTTCCTTTCGAAAAAAGGAGGCCAGCTTATCCTCCAGCTTTACATGAATATCGAGTGTCCCGTTCAGGAACCGGGACCCCGCGCATCCGCTGCCGTACTGTTTTACCGCCGCTATGGCAGCCTCTTTGACCTTCGGATGATTCGTGAGTCCCAGGTAATTGTTGGATCCCAGCATGATCATTTTCCGGCCATCAACGATCACTTCGGGTTCCTGCGCTGATTCAATGGCACGAAAATAAGGATAGAGTCCCGCCGCCATCGCCTCTTTTGCCGCGGTATAGGTGCTGCATTTGTCAAAGAGATCCATGCTAATACCCTCCCCTGTCAGCGCTGCGTGAGTCACTATTTCAGCCATCCGTTTTCCCGATACCATTGCCAGGTGAGCGCCAGTCCACGTGCCAGGGGAAACTGCGGCTGGAACCCCAGGTCATTCTGGATGGCGCTCTGGTCGCATAACCAGTATTTCTGGGCCGCCTCGTTGATCTTTCCCCTGCTCAGGACGGCGGCCTTTGTTGAGAACCGGCCGATCAATTCTGAAGCGAGTCCGATCACATAGGCCAGGCTGAACGGCACCGTGATCGTCCGGGCACGCAGACCACCGCTCGAAAGCAGCTCCTGCCGGAACGCTGACAGGGTGTACGTACGCTCCTCGGCAACACAATAGATGCTCCCGCTCCGGGTCTTTTTCTCGGCGGCAAGAAGCAGCGCCTGAGCAATGTCTTCGACGTAACAGGGATTAATGTACCGCTCGCCTCCGGCCAGATTCAGGAGGAACCCCCGTGAGGCCATGCTAAAGAACTGAAACACATCGGTATCCCGCGGTCCGTATACGGCGGATGGCCGCAGAATGACCACCGGAAAGATGTCGCGGTACGAGAGCGCTTCGGATTCGGCCAGCAGCTTGCTCCGACCATACGCGGAAACCGGCCGGGGCGGATCCGTGGCTTTTGCCGGCTGAGCGTCAGGACTGGGCCCTCCTGCAGCAAGACTGGACACCAGAATGAACTTTTCGATGTCCGGATTATACCGTGCACAGGCCTGGAGAATGTTTCTGGTGCCGATGTGGTTCACGGCAAAGAAATCGCCAGGTCTTCGCGCTTTGGTCAGGCCGGCAGCATGAAAGACAATGCCCTGTCCCCGCACGGCCGATGCCAGGGTAGCGGGCTGCGAACAGTCACCCTGCACCAGCCGAACATCGAGCCCGGACAGCCAGCGAAGCTTTGACCGGTCTCTCACAAGGCAGGTCACTGCGTATCCTTTTTTTAATAATAATTGTACCAGATGGCTGCCGATAAAACCGGTCCCCCCGGTCACGAATGCGTTTCTATTCATCGACAGTTTCATGGGATAAACAGAATAAAGAGAACTTCATTTTTTAAGTTTAGCGAAGGGTGGCAGTGATGTCAAGGAGATTACTTTACGAAGGTTTAGGGGGAGCAGGAGCGGGAATTCTGCATTCGGCGTTCATGTTCATATCGCATCGTTCACATTCAAGCTGGATGGTGCTGTGCAGTATCTTGAACTTTTTCGACAGGAGCTCCCTGATCTCATCAAGCAGGTCCCTGCTCCGGCTGACCAGCTGATCATCGATGATCACGTGGGCGCTCATGGCATGGACCCCGGACGTGATGGTCCAAACATGAATGTGGTAGGTCTCACGGACTCCGGCAAGTTTGCCGATCTCGGCGGCCACAACATCAATATCGACATGCGACGGCACCGATTCCAGCAGGATGCTGACCGACTCTTTGACCAGAGCCCATGCGCCATACATGATCACGAAGGATATCAGAATGCTGAGGATCGGGTCGATCAGGTACCAGCCGGTCAGGAGAATGACGATGCCGCCGGCCACCACGCCGACCGAGGATAAGGCATCGCCGATAATATGCAGATAGGCGCCGCGGATGTTCAGGTTCGCGTGGCTGTGTTTGGTCAGGACCAGCGCACCGATGATGTTGGCGATCAGGCCGATGATCGCCACGACGAGCATGAGCGTCCCCTGCACGGGCTGCGGGTCCAGGATGCGCTGGTATGCTTCGTAGATGATGTATATCGAGATCAGGACAAGGATAACGCCGTTGATCAAGGCCGCCAGGATCTCGAGCCGGTAGAACCCGAAGGTCCTCCGGTCGGTGGCAGGCATGGTGGCGAATTTCATGGCGAAGAAGGACAGGAGCAGCGCCAGGTTGTCGGTCAGCATATGACCGGCGTCGGACAGCAGCGCCAGACTGTTCGAAAGCAGTCCGCCCACCAGCTCGGCAACCATCATCAGTATGGTGATCGACAGGGCGATCAAAAGCCCCCGTCTCCCTCCTGCGGCTGCCAGGTTCAGGCCGTGGGCGTGGTCATGGCCCTCTTCGTGGTGCTCATGATGCTCATGGGCATGGGCTTCATCATGGTCGTGATCATGATGTTCATGCTGTTCGCTCTGTCGCAGAGGAATGGTCATGGTGGCAAGCTCCGCTCTTTACGATTTTTTCCAGAACCTGAGTTCAGTAACAGGCTCTACGGCCCCGAGTTCCGCCGCATATCCGTAAAAGGTCATCAGCCCCTTTTGCTCTTGCGGCCCGAAATCGAAGCTGAAGGAATTCCAGTATTCAAGCAGCTTCTCTGCCGGTATGCCGAACCTGCCGGCGTGTGTCTCCGCCAGTTCCGGGAGGTGCGAGAGACCGTAGGTCTTCGATTTCCTGAGAATATGATAGAGCGATGCCAGGTCTTTATCAAGACTTTTTTTATAGTTGATCTGCCAGAGGGCGAAGACAAAAGGCAGGCCGGTGAACTCGTGCCAGACCCCGCCCAGGTCATATTCGTGGTCAAAGCCTTCTACACGCGGGCGCTTGAGGGCATCATCGCCGATCAGGAGCACCGCATCGGCCCGGTCATAAGGATGGTCTTTCCCCTGTTCAAAGAGCGTATAGTCGGGGCTGACGCGGTTTTTAAGTTCGAGGAGGATCCTGAGCAGCACCACCGAGGTCGCTGATGCGGTGGTCAGCGCAACCGTTTTTCCCTGAAGGCGGTCCATGGGCAGGCGGCTCTGAAGAATAATGCTCATGACGTTGTTCCGGGACGTAATGGAAAAACCGGGCATGATCAGGTATCGGCCCGGATTCGCCGCGAATTCGATGGATGAAGACGGAGACACATCGATCTTTCCTTCACTGAGGAGGCGGTTCAATGCAGTCGGAATGCCCTCCACGAGTGTAAAGGGAAACTCGACCGCGCCGGAGATGATCCCGGCGTGGACAGGCACGGTGTTTGAGTAGATGATATGGCCGAGCTTAAGCATAGGATAAGGTGGTAACTTTGAGGATAGCATAAAAACTAAGAATTCACCGCGGAGGCGCTGAGAAAAACATATCTCTGTGTCTCCGCGTCTCTGCGGTGAAAAAATTGACTTCCCCCTGAACTAATTTCGTTAACTTGCTTTCTTTTTTGTCAGGAAGTTTTCCAGGTCATCAACGATCGTGTACACGACCGGGATCACGACCAGCGTGAGCAGCGTAGAGGTTATCAGTCCGCCGATCACGGCAATGGCCATGGGCGCACGGGTCTCCGCGCCTTCTCCGAGTTTCAGGGCCGTGGGCAGCATGCCGAAGACCATGGCAGCCGTGGTCATGATGATCGGCCGGAGCCTGACCGGTCCCGCCTTGAGCAGCGCTTCTTCGCGGCCCATTCCCCTATGCCGGAGGGTTATGGTATAGTCAACCAGCAGGATCGCATTCTTGGTTACCAGCCCCATGAGCATGATGACGCCGATGAGACTGAAGATCTGTATCCGCTCTCCCGTAAGGAGCAGCAGTCCCATGGCGCCGATAAGGCTCACCGGCAGCGAGAACATGATCGTAAAGGGATGGACAAAGCTCTCGAACTGGGCCGCCAGGATCATGTAGACCATGATGACGGCGATGATCAACGCAAAAGAGATGTTTTTGAACGAATCCAGCATTGCATCCGCCATGCCAACGTATCGGGTTGAAATATCCGGCGATACGTTTTTTTCGACGATCTGGTTAAGGTCGTTTATAGCCTGGCCCATGGGTTTGGTCTTGTCCGTACCCGCAAACAGGGTGGCCGCACGCTGTCGATTGTAATGCATGATGACCGTGGGCCCCTTGCCGGTCTGGATCGACGAGATGTCAGGAAGGTGTACGAGCTCACCGGTCGAGGAACGGACCAGCAGGGCTTCGATGTCGGACGGTTTGTCGCGTTCGAAGCCGGACAGCCGGGCTACTATATCATATCGTTCGCCTTCTTTTTCGTCCTTGTACTTTCCAACGATCTCGCCGCCGATCATGGTGTTGACCGTGCCGCCGATGGACGAAGCGCTCACGCCGAGATTAGCGGCTTTCTCTCGATCGATCCTGATGCGCACCTCCGGCTTGCCGATCTCGATCGAGGTGTCGGCATCGACAATGCCGGGGAGCTTCGCGAACTCATTTTTGATCGCAAGGGTCCGTTTGTTCAGGTCTTCGAGGTCCCTGCCCTGGATCATAAGCTGGATCGGCACTGAGCGCATTCCGCCTCCGACCATGGCTATCATTTCCACCGACGACTTAAACTCAGGCTGCACCGACACGCTGTCGCGGACCTGCTTCATGGAATCGATCTGGACGATCTGCCGGTCTTTCCGTTCTTTCATGTTAACATAGATCCTGCTCTTATTGACATCAGGCGTCAGGTCCGAGCCGGTGACATAGAAGGTGCTCGCTATTTCCGGCCTTTGCCGGAGCTCTTCATCGACCTTTTTCATGACCGTATCGGAGCGATTCAGCGAATAGTCTATGGGGGTTTCAAGCCTCACCATATATCTTCCCTGGTCTTCGGCGGGCATGAATTCCTTGCCCAGAATACCGAAGAAAACCAGCCCGACGACAACACTTGCGGCAGCAAGAGCGATGACCTTCCAACGGTTCCGCAAGGCCAGCGCCAGGAGCGGATTGTACAGGTCGAAAATTTTATCGAAACCTTTTTCGAGGAACATATAGACCTTGCCATGCTTCTTCCGGTAGCTCAGGAAGCGAGACGTCATCATGGGAGTGAGCGTCAGCGATACAAAGAGCGAAATGAGCACGGCTATCGTCACGGTGATCCCGAACTCGAAAAAGAACTTTCCCACGATGCCCTTCATGAACGCAACCGGCACGAACACGGCCACGATGGACAGGGTCGTTGCCATGACCGCCAGCCCGATCTCCGAGGCGCCCTCCCGGGACGCCTCAAGCGGTGATTCCCCTTCTTCCATCCTCCGGTAGATGTTCTCAAGCACCACGATCGAGTCGTCGATAAGAATGCCGATCGAAAGCGACAGCCCGAGCATGGTCATGACGTTCAGCGTGAACCCGAAGGCCTGGATGAACGCAAAGGTGGTGATTACCGAGGTGGGCAAGGCGACGGCGCTGATCAGGGTGCTTCTGACGCTTCTGAGGAAGATAAAAATGATCAGCACGGCGAGTATGGCGCCGAGCCACAGAGATACCTGCACGTCCTCGATCGAACGGCGGATGAATTTAGACTGGTCGAAGGTTATGTCGAGATGCATGCCCTGGGGCGGCTTGACCTTTGCAACGGCAGCTTTCACCCGTTCGGCGACTGCAACCGTATTCTCGCCTGACTGGCGCTTGACCGACAGACCGACGGCGATCTTGCCGTTGAACCGGGTAATGGACCTTTCGTCTTCAAGTCCGTCCTCGGCCCTGCCGATATCGCGCAGCTTGATCAGTCTGCCGTGACGATAGGCGATCACCATGTCGTTGAACGCTTCAGGCGTTTCGAACTCGCTCTTGGTCTTTACGATGTATTCAGTCCGGGAGTTTTCTATGCGACCGCCCGGGATCTCGCGGTGCTCCCGTCCTAAAGCCAGCTTGATGTCATCAGCCGTCAACGAAGCCGCGTTCATTTTGGCAGCGTCGATCCAGATACGGACCTGACGGTTCCGGCCGCCGCTGATCGTCACCGATCCCACCCCGGAGATCTTTTCGATGTCGCGTTTCAGGACCTTGTCGGCATAATGGGTCAGTTCCTTGATCGAGCGGTCGCCGGAAACAGCGATCCAGACGATCGGCTGGTCATCGGGGCTGATCTTTTCAATGATCGGCGCATCGGTGTCTTTCGGCAGCCGGTTCCTGATGGCGGCAACCTTGTCCCGTACATCCTGTGCAGCCTGTTCCAGATCGCGCTCGAGATGGAATTCCACCGTGACTATGGAATACTCTTCCATGCTGCGCGAGGTGATGGCCTTGACGCCGCTGATCGTGTTCACGGCTTCTTCCAGAACATCGGTGACGTCGACCTCCATGATCTCGGGGCTTGCGCCCACCAGCTTCGTGGTGATGTTCACCACCGGGAAGTCGATCTTGGGAAAGAGGTCAAGCGCAAGGCGCGGGAAGGACACGATGCCGAACACGATCAGCGCAACGCCGATCATGGTCATGAATACCGGACGCTTGATTGCAATTTCAGGAAGTCGCATGTTTCGCCTCATTTATGGATTCTGATTGTCCCAGGGTGCCGATGCTTTTCTTGAGCCGCAGGATGGCGATCTGCTGGTCGCTTACGGCGTTCGCCAGTTCCCGCTCGGCCTGCGACAGCGCCTGTTCCGCATCGATGAGCGACAGGCTCGGGAGCAGTCCTTCAGCGAACAGGTTCTCGACCGTATCGAAGTTGTCCTTTGCGTACCCGAGCTGGAGTTTTGCCGTGTCCAGCACAGCGGTAACGGTCTGGAGATTGATGTGCGCTTCGAGGACTTCTGTTTCGATCGACCGTTCCAGCAGGGTCGTTGACAGTTTGGCCTGCCTGACCTTGGATCGCGCTTCGGAAGTTTCTGCATTCATGAGCCCGCCTTCGAAAATCGGGACCTGCAACCGAAGACCGCCGTAATAGGTTGTTGCATCCATTCCCGTTTCAGGCTGGGAATCCAGATATTTGACGCCGGCTTCCGCATACAGCTGCGGATAGTGGGCGCCTTTGACGATCGTGACGTTTTCTTCAGCCACCTTCATGTTCAGTCGGGACCCGGCATAATCGGCCCGATTTGCCAGGGCAATCGCTTTCAGCTGATCATAGGTCTCTTCGGAGGGCTTCAAGGCTTCCGGTTCTGCCAACAGCGCGTCATTCGGCAGTCTGGTGACCATGCTGAGCTGGCTTCTGGCGATCTTGAGGCCGTCCTCCGCCCTGATCAAATTAATACGCGCCTGGCTTACCAGAGTTGAAGCCCGCAACAGAGAGGACATATTCGCTTTATTTCGTCGCGTCGCTGCTTCACGCTCGGTCACTTTTTTGTGCCGCTCCATCCGGTCGACCGCCCGACGGCTGATATCCACCAGTTTTTGCGCTTTGATCACGCCGTGATAGGCCTGTGCCACGGTGAGAAGAGTGCTTTGAATTGCGGACTCGAAACCGCTCCGGCTCGCTTCGCGGAGGGTCTGTGCGGTGCGAAGCGCTGCGAAGGTCCTCCCGCCGGTATAGAGCGGCTGGGTCAGTATCAGCGCAGCCTGCAGTTGTTCCGTGGGCTGAAAGATAAAATTCCCGCCTCCGGGGGGCAGGGTCTCATTGTACCGGGTATAGGCTGACTGCGCCACAAGGCGGGGGTACAGATAGGTCCATGCCTGGTCGATCCTGGAATCCGACTGGACCACCATCTCAGCCGAGATGCCGATGACCTCATTCGTGTCGATCGCAGCCTGGTAGGCATCGTTCAGGGTATAGACTTTATCTTCCGCCTGCGCAGTGATGGCCGTCAGGAAAATGGCGATGGCGAGCATGGTTCTTAACGGTAGTTTCATGTATGCAATATCCTTTATGGTTAAAGTACCGAGTCAGCTTGTATGCATTTATCGCTCTATACGTCAAAATCAAGAAGCATTCTCGCGCTGAGGCGCAGAGACGCTAAGAAGGAGTTGAATCCTTGATCTTTTTTTCTTGCAGTTCTCTGCGCCTCAGCGGCTCTGCGCGAAATATCTTGCTTTTGACTTAGATATAGATACAAAGTACATTCTGCCCTGCTTGTCATGAGTCGCGCCTTAGCCCGTCAAAGAAAACGCCGGTGACAAAAGAACTGAAGTGATCAACTGACAGGTCCAGTTTCTTCCCCACAACATATTCCGCCAAAGGCCGGTTAATGAAACTTTGCATGACCATGCCGACCAGGACGGAGATCGCGAGTGCCAGATCGACTTTTTTAAGCTCGCCCTTCTTCATGCCTTCTTTCAGGATCGCTGCAAGTTTCTCATGGCTGCGATTGAAAAAATTATCAGCGAGCCACTTGAGGTTTTTGCCGCAGCAGGCGAACTCTATGGAGAGGATCCGGCGAACTTCCTCGTTGTTGTGCTGAAAACGGACCAATTCCGCGATATATTTTTGTATTTTATCCCGCGTTGTCGCGCCCGTCGAGAAGATCTCGTGCTCCCAGATGCGGTCGAACTCTTCGAATGAATCGGCAAGAACTGCCCGGTACAGCTCGACCTTGTCCGTAAAATGATAATAGATCATGGCGTTGTTCACGTTGGCGGCATCCGCCACTTCACGGACCGTTGCGCCCTCCAGTCCGCGTTGGGCAAAGAGCGTGCGTGCCGCGGCGATGATCGACGATCGGGTGCAGCACGCGGACTGTTTTGATGCCGGGCGGCGCCCTGCGGTCCTTTTCTTTGGAGGTGTTTTTGTCGGCATGGCAATAATTAACTAACTGCTTAATTAAATGAAGCCGCATCATACTAGGGAGGAGTATTGTTGTCAAGATGAATTTGCGGGAGGAACAATGGGAGGATCACAGCAGTTTGCCACGTAAGACACATATTAACGGTCTCATAATAGTATAGACATTAATGAACAATAGGAACCTGCGAACCACCCCACCTAACCTCCCCTTAGCAAGGGGAGGGACTGTGCCGTAGCCCCTCCTTGATAAGGAGGGGTTGGGGTGGTGTGTTCAGATTATGTCGTTTCAATTTTGAGACGATTAATAAGTCACAGAGAAGGGCAAGAATGTTTCGCGCGGAGACGCGGAGTCGCAGAGACTGCAAAAGACAAAGCTTTGTATCTGGTTTAATACAGCACCAATGATTTTGATTCCTCTGCGCCTCCGTGTCTCCGCGCGAGTACGCCTTATGGCTCCAGGTTTATATAATTTTTCTAAACAACTCCGCGAATGTACGAGAACGGTATGCGATAGTGCCGATGATCGGCACGCCGGAAAGTCCTTGTATGACCGCAGGACTGGTGGCTTCTGCCAGTCCCTTTCGCCCGCCCTGACCATCATTGATCACGACGCCGGCGATCATTATCCCCCTGTTTCGGATCGCATCGATCGTCAGGAGCGTGTGGTTGATCGTGCCGAGCCCCGGCCGGGCGACGATCAAAACCGGCAGGCCCAATGCTTCGGCAAGGTCGAGAAAAAGATAGCCCTGCGCAAGCGGCACCATGATCCCCCCTGCCCCTTCAACGATCATGAACCGGTGTCTCTGCGATAGCGTTTTGAAGGACTTGAGTATCTTCCCGGGGTCGATCGTCTTCCGTTCCATCTGTGCAGCTACAGAGGGTGCGACAGGAGCCTGGAAACGATAGGGATTGACCAGGGACAGCGGGTCGCGGACTGCGGCTGCCCGGATGAGTGCTTCGGCGTCGCGCGGTATGAGTTTGCCTGAACGTGATCTGCAGCCCGTTTCCGCTGGTTTCATGACGCCCACATCGATCTTTGCCGAGCGAAGGGTCTTTGCAATACCGGCGGCGACATAGGTCTTCCCTACGCCCGTGTCGGTTCCGGTAATAAATAAGCCTTTAATCATTAGCGTAATTTCCTGAGGATAACAAACCGAAATCATGATTCCGGTGATTTTCGGCTGCTATAAAGCGCGGGTGAGACGCGCGCCTTTTCGAGCCTGGCTCGACCCACCTCGTTAAAGTTCGTCGACTTTCAATATGGGGGGAGTTCAATAGTTGAGACACTTTGTTACGATGTCCGCCTCCCCGTAATCGGTTATTAAAAAGAACGGCTTATAACGTATCGTCTGGATGGAGGTATGGCCGTTGATCTTTATCTTTCTCAAGCCATTTTTTAAGATATGCTTCCTTCTTTTCAAGAACACTAGCTCTGTTTTCTTTTGCCCAGTCATACGCGCTCGGCTTATTTTCTATAAGCTGCGCTTTCTCGATCCACGCTTTCACTCTGCTCGTGTAAATCTCATTTTTCGTTACCGGTAGCAGTGAAAAACGTGCTCTCCATGCCCCCATTCTTGGGATTACCTGCGCATAATAGGTTTTGTTCGGCAGTAATTCCGCATCCATGAAATCCGCTGCCTCTGATATCACCATAAACCGATGTTCGCCTGGCGATGCCAAATACGGCAATTTTTGATTATACGAAATGAAACCAATGAACTCTTCGCCATCGTAAACTGCAGCATTGATAAGATACCCAAGCTTTTGAGGCCGAATAAAATAAACAAGTGCTTTTCCCGAATTCGGTGTTATTGTCATCTCCGTCGGTTGGGAAAGTTTCATATTTGGCGTTGCACAGCCGAAAAAGGTAAGTACAAAAATTGCGGAGATCGTTGTTCTTAAAATCATGGTTTTCTCCTGATTAGATCTTATTTTATTTGCTTATAATTCTTTAGCAATTCGTCAACAACTGGACCGATCTTAGACTCCGTTCCTTGCCACTTCATAAAGGAGAGGCCTCCATCCTGCCTTAGATGGTACTCGGCATACCCAACCTGCTGCTTGTTTTGAAATACTTCGATTTCCGCACGCGTCAAATAGTTTGCAAAATCCCAACTCCTAAAAGCTGTATACTGAAGAACAAAATCTTTCTCACTGGGCGTATATCTGTGAGTTTCCACTGATGTGGATATACCATTTCGCGAGCAGCCCTCAATAAGCACCGGCAGAAATTCGTCAACCTCAACCCTATCGTTTTTTAGAATGATGATATGGGACATTCCCAAGTTAGCGTCGATGGGACGAACAGAGATGGATGTACACCCTGAAATCACTGCTGTCACTAGAGCTGCCAACACTCTCAGTTTGAATAGGTTGATCATAGGTATCTCCTTTAACGAGTCTGTAGAAAAAGCCAATTTTCGAAAGCTCACCTTTTCTCCGTTATAGGGAATCTCTCAGGAATCTCTCAGAATCTCTCAGGGTCAAGAATCTCTCAGGGTCAGGTCATTACCGTTAGCATTATTGCCGCGCTGTCATAATGCGGCTTATGGTGGCATAATGAAGGCCGAGGTGGTCGGCTATTTGTCTCTGTGAGTATGCATGCTTCTCCACAGCCTCAGCTATCTTCTTGTCCCGCTTAGTCTTGTTGCGAAGTATATCGGCAGGGAATATCTTGTCGAGCAAAGGTCGGTTCGCGTACCGCTGACTCCGAGTAATTTCAGGCACATCTTTGTGCTTTTTCAGGTGGGGAATGAGACTATCGACAAAATCGTCCTCGCCGAGAATGGACTGGCCTTTTACCTCCGGCCATAGAGATTTTTCGCCGATTCCCCAACGGACAAACTGCCTGTATTCCTGCTCCGCCTTTCCTCGTTTCCCGCTGAACTGGCCCAAGACCCAATCGATGGTGAGGCAGGGATAAGCACTTTCTTTTCCCGACGTCGCCCGGTAACTGCTCCATTTCCATTGCTCCGGACTTTCCGTCATGCGCGCGCGAACAGGATTTAAAACGACATAACGACATACTTCGAGCAGATGACTGTCTTTTTGGATGAGAATGGCTTTGTACCTGCCCTGGAACAGATGACCGTTCCTTTGGTGGCGTTTATTGAAGAGTTGGGTGTAAACGCCGTTCAATTGCCGCATGCCGATGGCGAGATTGCCGTCGGGGGTTTCAATGAGGAGATGATAATGGTTGGTCATAAGGCAGTAGGAGTGACAAATCCAGTTGTACTTCTTGTTGACGTGCTGAAGAATATTGAGAAAGTTGATGCGATCCTGGTCGTCCTTGAAAACGGCTTTCTTTTCATTCCCTCGGGAGGTCACATGGTAGACGGCGCCGGGATATTCGATGCGAAGTGGTCTTGTCATGGGCTGAAGATAGCATGAGTATACGTAATTGTCAACACTAAAGACCTGACCCTATAGGTTCGGAGGTCACATGGTAGACGGCGCCGGGATATTCGATGCGAAGTGGTCTTGTCATGGGCTGAAGATAGCATGAGTATACGTAATTGTCAACACTAAAGACCTGACCCTATAGGTTTGACCCTATAGGTTCTGTTAAATTTTTTATCATTAACTGCTGGCGTGCACAAATTCCATAGCAGTCAGTCGACGAGTACTTGTTTGACCAGTTCTGGCGTCGTACTGGTTAGATCGATCATGAAAAAAGCTTCGTTGCGTCGAATTCTTTCTTCGGACCAATCCCACCATCTCAATTCAGATAGCAGCGCAATGATCGCATCGGGAAATCGTGGGCTGATTTTTCGGCAAGGGACACCAGCTGCAACCGTGAACGGTGGCACCGACTTCGTGACGACAGAACCGGCCCCGATGCAGGCTCCATCGCCTATGGTCACACCGCCCAATATGGTCACATTGTCGGCAATCCAAACGTCGCTGCCAATGACCACGCCCCCCTTGCTCCTCTGCCGACTTGGCGGACCCACTTCACCCGGATGGGGCCGATTGAAATAGTGACGGTAAACGGAACCCTGCACTGCTGGGAATCGTGTATCGTGATTGATCGGCATGATGGTGAAATTGCGCCCGATCGCGCAGTAAGACCCGATGCTGACCGGGGCCTCCGGCAACGCCTTCACATGCCACTCGCCGTTGTAGAAGGAACGCCGGCCGGCGCTGAGGGCACCCTTGCTCTGAATCAATGTGACCATTTCAATTCCTAACCATTAAATTGCGCCAACGCTTTGGTATTGCTGACGAAAGACTTAAATTCTGCTATTGGAAAAAATGGAATCCGACCCTGGCGACGATCTTGAGAACCGTAGCCGAATCTACCTTTAGCCCTACTGTCACGTGTAGCTCAATCATTGGATTTCTCCTGAGATTAAGCCCACGGCGCCGTGGGACGTTATCCCACTAGTATTTGTATCGCGCCCTTGCTGGCGCTAGCCTCCTCTGATGCGGCCGACATCTTGGAGGCGTCGGACAGATTGGTATGAAGGTTGTCCTGAATACACTGGATATCCCTGAACGATCCCATTTCCGGCGGCATGCGTAGCCGAAGACAACTCGCACTTTTTGGATTTGGGGTTCAGGGGCCTATGTATATCAGGGCCTTCAATCGCACTGCCCTTTAGCCAGTGCATAGCAGCACCGACCAGGGCGTGCTACCGCCCTAACGCCGGAGAAGGCACGCAGGCTTCATCTCCGGCGAGTTCTTTAGATGATGGATTGGAGCCGCCAACGTTAATTGCTCCGAAGCTTTATATTTTGAGACGTGCAATCGACATTTGAGATGGTGCCCATAAAAGCGTTCATATGTGCCGTGCATTTTTCTATTGTAAGGCCATTATTCCCATCACTTGAAATGTTTGTGACGAATGGGCCTGCTGTAGTGCAAGCCTGAAGTGAAACAGCCAGTGCGCAGATAGTAATAAGCGAAGCATATTTTATCTCCTTTAAGTGTGGAAAATGGGTATGACCCATTTACAACCAGGTGCTTACCAGTTAAGCGCCAAGTCATAAAACACGGATTTCCGTTCTTTACCAGTTTAACAAGAATGATGCCCCAACAAGGTATCGGGTCGAAAATACAGTAGCATGGATTGTAGACGTGGTCAATGCATTTACGATAGAAAGACTGTCCTGAAACTAAATCACCCTGCTGTCCAGATTGAACACCTGCCCGGACACATTGCGCATGAGTGAAAGGTGGTAGATAAAATCAGCGGTTTCCTGCGGGTCTGAAAATCTTGCCAAAGCGTGTTCACGAAGAATGCGGTCCTGTATCGGTCCGGATATCGCCTTGCCCATATCCGTCGGAAGATAGCCCGGCAGAACAACGTTCACCCTGATGTTCTTTGCGCCCAATTCTTTTGCGCACGACTTGGTCAGGCCGATAAGTCCTGCCTTGGATGCGGAGTAATTCGCCTGCCCTTCCCTGCCTTGCAGCCCGACAATGGACGCAATATTAATGATATGACCGCCTGTTCGCCCATCCATCTGCCGCGCCACGCCACGGATACAATGAAACGCTCCGCTGAGGTTCGTATCGATCACCTGGTCCCACTGTTCTTCCGACATGCGAAGCAGCAGGTTGTCCTGTGTCAGGCCTGCATTATTCACCAGCACATCAATGGTTCCCCACTGCTTGAGCGCCTGATCCACCATGTTCTGTACGTCATGAGAGACCCGCACGTCAGCTTTGAAGCTGAGGGCATCACCGCCGGCTGATCTGACCGCATCGACGGTTGCAAGGGCTGCCGGCTCGTTCTCGCGAAAAACAACCATGACGCGGCATCCTGCCTTGCCGAATGTTGTCGCAATGACCTTCCCAAGTCCGCGGGACGCGCCGGTAACAATGACGACCCGATTATCAACTAACGGGTTCATCCTGCATACCCTTTCTGCTTCAGCGCGCCGAAGGCATCCAGGGCAGCATCTATGTCCGCAAAGGAATGCGCGGCAGTAACGGTCGTCCTGATCCGGGCTGTGCCTTCTGCTACGGTCGGCGGTCGTATGGCTGATGCAAATACTCCGGATTCAAGAAGCAGCAAAGAAGCCTGCGTTGCTTTTTCAGAGGACCCGATCATAATTGGAATGATCGGCGTTTCCGAGTCACTGGTGTCAATACCCAGGTTTTTCAATCCCTGCACGAACCGGTCACGGTTTAGCCAGAGCTTCTTTCTGCGCTCCGGTTCCTGTTCAATAATATCGAGGGCCGCTAGTGATGCGGCACAGATCGCGGGAGGCAGGGCAGTGCTGAAGATAAAGCTCCGTGCGCTGTTCAGGAGAAATTCAATAAAATGCTTGTCTCCGGCTACATAGGCCCCAAAAGAGCCGAAAGCCTTGCCGAGCGTGCCCATCTGGATCGCTACGCGGCCTGTAAGGCCGAAATGCTCTGCTGTTCCCTTTCCCCCGCTCCCAGCACGCCTGCGGCATGGGCGTCGTCTACCATGAGCATTGCGTCATAGCGCTCGGCAAGGGAAACCAGTTCCGGCAGCGGAGCGATGTCGCCGTCCATGCTGAAAACACCGTCAGTCACGATCAGCCTGCGGCGGGCATGAGCGGTCTTCTTTAAGATATCCTCGACATGGTTCACATCCTTATGGCGGTAGACATAGACCTGTGCCTTGCTCAAACGGCATCCATCGATGATGCTGGCATGGTTCAGGCTGTCGCTCAGGATCACGTCGTCAGTTGTCGCCACAGCGGGAATGATGCCTGTGTTCGCTGCATACCCGGAATTGAACAGGAGCGCGGCTTCCGTTCCCTTGAACTCGGCCAACCGTTCTTCCAGCTCACAATGGAGCGCTCCTGTGCCGGATACAAGACGCGAAGCGCCTGATCCAAAACCGTATTGTTCCATGGCAGCGCAAGCCGCTTTCCGCAATGCCGGGTGATTGGAAAGGCCGAGATAGTCGTTCGAGCACATGAGTATGACGCGCTGGTCATTGATCATGACATGCGCGCCATCATCGGGTCCGGCGATCACCAGCCGCCTGCGAAGACCATGCTGATCGATGTACGAAAGCTCTTGTTCAAACATTGCTGTTCATACCCGTGCGAAAGAAAAACTCCGGTGCCATGGCCGCGGAACACACGCCGACCCGGTCGATCATCACGCTCGTTTTTTCAAGATAGTGGATAAGGCTGTCCAGGTCGCGTCGCTCATGGTCCACAAAAAAGGCCCGACCTCCATGCCTGTCGCCCTCTTGTTTCAAGAAAGGAAAGCGGACATAGCCGAAGTCCCGTGCAGCTATGTATCCGGCCGTGTAATCGGGTTCGTCGGACCAGCAGAGTTCCGCCATCATTCCCGGGCCATGGGCCACCTTGGTAGCAAGGGCCAGGGCTTCGCGCGTCCGATGGTGCACAAGACCGACAGCGGCAAGCAGGCGGGTGATCTCGTCGAGCGCCGGATCCGTCCAGTCGAAGCGCGATGCGCGGATGCCCCGCTCCTGGTCCGGTTCAAGGCGCTCGCCGGTGACCGCATCCATGATCATGGCGCCGCGCATGTTGGCGCCCGATGGCGCGGCGCCTCTGCCGATCTGCTCCATGGCAATCCGGATCGCCAGGGCGGAGACTCCGGCGGTCTCAAGGATGCGTGCAGCCGTTTCCCTGCTGCTTACCGGGCCTGGAACCTGGAGGGTGTAGAGATCGAGGCTGGCATGTTTTTGGATCAAGGTTTCATCGATTGCATCAATGGATAGGGCGGTCTGGTCCGGCCGCAGTCCCCGATCCATGGCGCGTGCGATCAACTCGCTGACCGTCCGGTCGATCCGGTCTTCCGCTACGATCCGTTCGGCGCCGCAGGCGTGGTGGTTGTTCTTCGTGGCGCGCATGCGGATGCTGTAGAGTTTTCCTTGCTTTGTCATGTAAGAGAGTGCCGTGTTCTCAAAACGGCAGTTGGCCGCTGATTTACGCAGATTTACGCAGATAAAATCAGGCATTCAGGATTAAAGAAGTTTCACCCCAAGGGTGAGTCTTTTATCGTGTTATGAGGATTTGTTTTGTAAGTTTTTATCCGCGTTTATCCGATTTTATCTGCGGCTAAATGCTTTTTTCAGGGTGAATGCTTTAGAATTTATCCGCATCGCTTAGAAGCGCCTACTTCTGGTAATCAGATGTTTCCGATTCTGACCTGTCCAAATGCCGTTTTTAGGCTGATAACTGTCCGCCGTTATCCGTCTTTTATCCGATTTGATCCGTGTCAAAGATATGGATCCGATCCTGATTGATACAAGCTTGCCCGATCAATGACGCAGCCCGAGGTCCTGTATTATCTTGAGATCGTCGGCCGGATCCAGGCCGATCGTGGTGAGGTAATTGCCGATGAGAAAACCGTCTGCGCCTGCCATGAAGATGAGCGGATGGAGCGAACCCAGCGCCGCTCCCCTGCCGGCGCAGACGCGGATCTGTTTTGCAGGCAGCAGCAGTCTGAACAAAGCGATGGAAAGGAGCGCCTCCAGCGGCGTAATGGCAGTTACCTTCTCAAGCGGCGTGCCCATGATCGGCATGAGAAAGTTGAGCGGCACGGAGTCCACATCAGCCTCCCGGAGCGCCAGGGCCATCCTGATCCGGTCCTCCATGGATTCTCCCATGCCGAGAATGCCGCCGCTGCAGAGGGACAGGCCAAGGGCGCGACCGTGCTGCAGGAGCTCGATCCTTTCGTCGAAGGAATGGGAGGTGCAGATGTTCGGAAAGAACTCGCGTGAGGTTTCGATGTTATGATGGTAGCGGTGCAGGCCGGCGCTCTTCAGATAGGCAAGCTGCTGCTGCGAAAGCGTGCCGAGCGTGGCGCAGGGAGAAAGGCCGGCATCCCGCACGCGCCCGATCCCCTGTGCGATGCTCTCAAGGTCCTCGTCCGTGTCGATGCCGCGGCCGCTCGTGACGATGCAGAAGCGTTTGGCGCCGTTCTTTCGGGCGCTCTCGGCAGCTTTGCCCATCTGGTCCACGGAGATGAGTGGATAGATCGGGGCGTCCGTGGAATGGTGCGACGATTGGGCGCAGAAGGAGCAATTCTCGCTGCAGGCCCCGGACTTGGCGTTCACAATGGAGCAGATGTCCACGTTGTTGCCGTGAAAGCGTTCGCGCACCCGGGTGGCTGTTGCGAACAGGTCCATGAGGTCAGCCCCTGAAGCATGGGAGAGCGTTACCGCATCGTGATAATCAACAGCGCCTGCCTGCAGTGCCGTGGCTCCGGCACGGGCCAGGGTTTCTTTGAAGGAAGTATCCATGGAAGGGTTTTACCTGAAGGGAAGACCATTGTCAACTGAAATATGGTAAAGAGGTTAACGAGGAGCTACAGTAGGTGTTTAGGTTAAGTGGTGAGGTGGTTAGGCCGAAGGCTGAAGACTGAAGGGTATTACTACTTCTACGTCAGCCTTCCACCTTCTATCTATTCACCGAGCATTTATTCCCTGCTTGCAAACAGGCTCTTTATTGGCTATGCGTCGATTCAGGATCTCAAGATTGTGCTGGTATTTGGTGTTATCAAAGTTCCAGGACGATTTATGCCAGAGATGGAAAATAATGGCCAGTCCCCGTACAGAGCGCAGCCGTTTTCCCTGGTTCAGCGCCCTGATGCCGATATCATTATCTTCAATAGAACCGTCGAGAAACTCTTCATCGCATCCGTTGATGGCGACAAAAAGTTCTTTCGAAAGACTGAAGTTGCATCCCCAGACCCCGTCATTGTAGATCCGGTCCCGATGCATGGCCTGTCTGAGCCAGGGGTTCCTGATCTGGATCGATTCCGCCACTCTGCGCGAACGACGCCGGGCCGCGTCCCATAACAGGCGGAAGGTGAACCGGTTCATCACTTTTCCGCTTTCCTGCAGCTTCAAACTTAACAGCTCTCCGATCTCAACGCGCTTGCCGCTCAAGACCGCGTCAGGAGCGCTGTAGTCGCGGTGGGCTTTGATAAAATGACGGTGGGCCATGCAGTCGCCGTCAATGAAGATCAAATAGTCACCTGAAGCCTGGCGGACCGTTTCGTTCAGTATCCGCGGCTTTCTGAAACCGCTGTCCTCCTGCCAGATATGTTTGATCGGGAAGCGGTGTTTGAGCGCTTCCTGGAGTTCGCGCACCATGTCTCCGGTCCCCGGTCCGCTGCCGTCGTCGGCAATCAGCACTTCCGACGGTAGAACGCTCTGGCCGGCAAGGCTCAAGAGGCAGAGTTTCAAGGCTTTGGGGCGGTTATAGGTCGGTACGATAACAGATATATTCACGGGGTTGCTTCCTCACTGGGGGACAGGATTTCAAGAACAGAATGCTACATTATTCACTCGGTCCCCTTCTGGCCGCCCTGTACAATGAACCATGGATTTAGCAGGTTCTCTTTATTGTACTTTAAAGGTTCCGTGGCATCGGTCCTCTGGACAGAACCGCCCGCTTCTTCCACAATGATCTGTCCTGCCGCCGTGTCCCATTCCATGGTGGGGCCGAGCCTCGGGTAGATGTCCGCCCTGCCTTCGGCGACAAGGCAGAATTTCAGCGAACTGCCCGCTGGCATGAAATCGACCTCTCCGTGCTTTTTTTTCATCGTGTTCACGAAGTTCTCCAGCTCCGGAGTCGCATGGGAGCGGCTGCCTGCAATGATCAACTTGCGGGTCCCGGACTGGTCAGCAACCGGTGACTTAAGCGGCAGTTTCCGGGAGTGCATACAGGATCGTCCCCAATCCGTTTTCGACATCCTTCATTGATTCTGCGAGGACATCGCCAGCCTGCATGATATAGGAGCCGAAGCCTTGCACCGCGAAATAATAAACCCCGGTCACCGGGACATAAATGACACCCAAAACCGGCTTCGTACGATGGATCAGCGCAATGTTCACCGTGAATTCGCCGTTTTTCTTGATGAACTCCTTGGTGCCGTCGAGCGGGTCAACCAGCCAATAATACTCCCAAGCCCTTCTCTCGGAATAGGGGATATTTTTGCCTTCTTCACTCAGAACAGGCAAATACGCTGAAGACCTATCTGGAACAGCGGAAAAGGCTATTTGGGCGAGTTCCCTGGTGATGACCTGGTGGGAAGCCTGGTCAGCCTCGGTAAGAGGCGAACGATCGTCCTTCAGGGTCACGCTTACCGTGCCATGGTAAACTCTGAGGATCTCCTCCCCTGCTCGCTTTGCAGTCATCAGAATGCGGGGAAGGTACTGTGCAAGAGAAACAGTCTGCATATTAAACGATCCTCCGTGCATCGAGATAATCCGGTATTTTTGCAATTAAGGGCCTGTTATGACATATCCTTGATTACGCGGTGCACGATGTCCTGCATCATGGTCTGGATCTCGCTGAGCGACGAAGCGGAATCCGCCTCGAAACGCATCACCAGCACCGGTTGAGTATTTGATGCCCTGATGAGTCCCCATCCGTTGCTGAAAACAGCCCGAAGGCCGTCAACAGCGATGATCTCCCTGGTTGCAAAGGCAAATCCTGCAGGCTGATCAAAGATGGTCTTTACCTTCTCAACGACCTTGAACTTGATGTCATCGGGGCAATCGAATCTGATCTCGGGAGTATTGAAAGTTTTGGGAAGGTCGGCAAGGAGCGAACTGAGTACCCCTGTCTTTCCCTGTGAGCTTTTTCGCTTCTTGAGTATTTCCACGATCCGGCAGGCCGCATAAATAGCGTCATCATAGCCGAAATACCGGTCCGCAAAGAACAAATGACCGCTCATCTCCCCTGCCATGGCGGCATGGACCTCTTTCATCCTGGCCTTGATCAGGGAATGGCCGGTTTTCCACATGATCGCGGTCCCGCCGTGGCCCCGGATGTCGTCATACATTGCCTGCGAGCATTTGACCTCGGAAACAAAGGTCGCTCCCGGCATGTTCTGCAGAATGTCCCGGGAGAAAATGACCATAAGCTGGTCGCCCCAGAGAATACTCCCCTGTTCATCGACAACGCCGATCCTGTCGGAATCCCCGTCAAAAGCGATGCCGAGATCTGCCTTAGCTGTCCTGACTGTTTCGATCAACACGGAAAGGTTCTTCGGGACCGTGGGGTCGGGATGATGATTGGGGAACCTGCCGTCCGGTTCCGAGTAAAGCTCGATGACCTCACAACCCATGGCGCGCATGATCTCGGGCGCTGCAAGACCCGCGGTGCCGTTTCCGGAATCCAGGACGACCTTGAGCGGCACGTCGCGAAGGGTCGTAAACAGGCCCTTGAGATAGGCGATATAATCGGGCATTATGGACACATGGCCGACAGTTCCGGATTTCGTCCTACAGCTCTCAGCCTTATCATCTGACTTCCGACCTCTGACTTCTGGCTTCTGTTTCTTATCCCCTGGCCCCTGATTCATGATCTGCTTCAGCTTCTGGATCTCTTCACCATAGATCGTATCTTTTCCGACGCAGAGCTTGAAGCCGTTGAATTCGGCGGGATTATGGCTTCCGGTGATCATCACCCCCGCTTCCGGCTTGAGATGAAAAAGCGAAAAATAGAGCGCAGGCGTGGGACAGAGGCCGATGATCGTCACATCAATGCCTGCGGACGAGAGCCCCGAGACAATGGCATCGCACAAGCGCGGAGAGCTCAAGCGGGCATCATAGCCTACGGTCAACGCTTTTGATCCCCTTGGGCAGCACATAAGCGGCGAAAGCCCGTCCCAGCATTTCGATGACGGGCGAGGTCAAATCACGTTCCGCAATGCCGCGGATGTCGTATTCACGGAAGATATCAGTATTGACCATATCGCTCATTTTTTCACCGGCGGCAGCGGGCTGCGATTATTTTTTTCGTGCCGGCTGTAATCATCGTCATATCGGACGATGTCGTCCTCCCCGAGATACTCCCCGTTCTGGACCTCGATGATCTGCAGCGGCACTTTGCCGGGATTTTCCAGGCGGTGTTTGGTCGACACGGGGATATACGTGCTTTCGTTCGGATGGACATCGTAGACCTTGTCGCTGTTCGTGACCCGCGCGGTTCCCGCAACCACGACCCAGTGCTCGCTGCGATGATGATGCATTTGATACGACAGCTTTGCGCCCGGGATTGATCGCTATCCGCTTGATCTTGTAACGGTCGCCTTCTTCGAGTACGGTATAGTTTCCCCACGGCCGGTGCACGGTGCGATGGATCAGGTGTTCTTCCGATTTGCGTTTTTTGAGCTCTTCAACGATCTTTTTCACTTCTTGCGCTTTATCCTTGCTGCAGACAAGCGTTGCGTCAGGGGTGTCTACAACGATGGTGTCCTTCAGGCCGATGGTCGCCACCAGTCTTTTTTCAGCATAAACGATGGAGTCCCTGCTTCCGAAGTCTATGACGTTGCCTGAGATGATATTGCCTGATGCGTCCTTGTCCGAGACCTCATCCAGGGCTGACCAGCTGCCGACATCAGACCATTCAATATCAGCCGGGATGACCGCAGCCCGGCCGGTCTTTTCCATGATAGCGTAGTCAATGGAGATGGACTGGAGCTTTTTGAATACCCGGGCAACCACCGTTGACTCCTTTTCAGAGCCGATGCTTTCCTGGATCTCCATCAATCCCTGATACAGTACCGGTTGAAGTTTCTTTATCTCATCAAGAAAGGTACTGGTCTTCCAGACGAACATGCCGCTATTCCAGTAATAGGAACCCTGCTTGAGATATTCCTTTGCCGTCTCAAGGTTGGGTTTTTCCACAAAAGCTTCAACTGTGCGTACGCCCGCGATTGTTTGTCCTTCACATTGCTTTCCTGCTTTGATATATCCAAATCCCGTCTCCGGGCGGTTCGGTTTTATGCCGAGCGTTACCAGATAGTCCATCTGCGCTGCCGCGCCGGCTGTCTTGATCATGCTCAAAAATTCATCGGTCTTTCGGATGGAATGGTCCGCCGATAGTACGACCATGATCGCATCGGGATCGATCCTGTTCAGATGCAGGGCCGCCAGTCCCAGCGCCGGGGCAGTGTTCCTGGCCTCCGGTTCGATGATCATGTTTGCAGACCAGGAGCCGTCAAACCGCGCAGAGAGCTGCCTGTCGATATCGTCGGCCAGGCCGTGATTGGTAACGACGAAAATGTTCTCTTTCGGGATAAGGGACAGCACGCGGCCTACGGTCTCCTGAATGAGCGTATCTATTCCCCCGATCTTCAGGAGCTGCTTGGGTGTTTTTTCACGGGAGAGCGGCCAGAACCTTGTGCCGGAGCCACCGGCCATGATTACAGCGTACATAAAAGTACCTTTCTTGTGTATGCAGATGGTTATATCGAGCGCTTCCTCGCGGACAGGCGAAGCATATTCAGTGCCATATACAGGTACTTGGGGAACAGATATTTATTCGCGCTGAGGAGCTGCAGCGTCTCCTGGCTTTTCGAAAAAAGGCCCAGGTAGTTCTGTTTCTTAGCCGCTTTGAACAGCCCTTTATCAATGAATCTGTCACAATATGCGCTGAAATTGCCGTCGCTGACGTACTGACGATATTCTTTGAGCACCCATAAAATATCAGGAACTTCGATGTTTTTCCTCACCTCTTGTTCGCTTCCCTGGCCTTCGTGGATCCGGTAGTTGATAAGTTTTTTGTCGATGATGGCTACCTTATATCGTCTGGCGATCCTCAGCCACATTTCATAATCGCATGCGGACTTGTACTTTTGCTGGTCAAAGACGCCGACTTCTTGATACGCTTTTGCCCGGACCATGACGGTTGGGGTCACGAACATGTTCCTGATGGCCCCCAGGAGGGCCTCATCGAAGGAATAGACGTTCTTCTTCAGACTTCTGATCTCATCATGCAATTCCATATCATTTTTAAAATTTCCGTTCTGGTCAATCACGGTCCCCATGGCGCCCACCAGGCCGATGGACTGATCGTTCTGCAGCACCTTCACGGACTCTTCGACGATAGTATCATGATAGACATCGTCAGCATGATAAATGGCAATGTAGTCGCCTTTTGCCTGATTGATCAGTTTGTTGAAGTTGGCGCCTGCACCGATATTGTAAGAATTATGTACAGTCGCATTCCCTATGGCCTCGTAGTCCTTGATGATCGAGCGAGTCTCGTCAGTCGAAGCATTGTCTGAAAATATTATTTCTAAGTTGCTGTACGTCTGCGACGTTATGCTATTCAGACATTGCTTCAAATACCGGGCACTGTTATAGGTCGGAATGCATAAAGAAACTAATGGTTCGCTGTTATCCACGCTTCATTATCCCCAGCAGCTTCTTGACAGAGGCAATTTTTGCTTTTCTCGTTGTCCTGTCAAGTCCGAGTGCTGTTTTTATTTTTTTTGACAGGATCCGGACAAAATTCTTGCTAAAATAGGAATCAGTGAATAGCAAAGGGAGTAAACGTTTTTGCGCTTTAAAACCTTCCCGGGTAAAGATTCTGTTCAGTGCGATATGATTGAGGGTCTTTTCCTTAAACGCGCGCAGCATTTCCTCAGAATGTTCAGCCGTATATAAACAAGCGCCTCGATCAGTAAGCCAGTAATTATCATCGATGAAACCCTTGCTTTTGGCTATCTCATACACTTCGGTGCCCGGAAATATGCTCAATATGCCTATATCTTCATATATCGTATATTTGATCTTTTGCAGTGTTTGAACAAGTTCTATGGTTTCGTTGACCGTCGCCAAGGTCTCGCCCGGCAGGCCGACGATCAGGAACGCTGTGACCTGAATGGGAGATCTCGCAAAAAGGGTAAATGCCTTGACCGCGTCATCTTTTGTTATGGCCTTTCTGCTGGATTTCAAAATTTCAGCCGCCCCGCTTTCCAAACCAAACAACACATGGTGAAATCCCGCCATCTCAAGTTTTTTGACCATTTCGGGGCTTATGGGCTTCATTCTGCCGCTGCAAATAAATCCGATGTGGATCTTCCTTTTTACAATTTCATCGCAGATGTCGATCACTCGTTGATTGTTAAGAAAAAATGAATCATCATGCATCCAAATATTCTTTAAACCGGGGAATGTCTTTACAAGATATTCTATTTCATCGACCACGTTCTGGGGTGACCGATAACGAACTTTCCTATGCGTTATGGAGCGTAAGCAGCAGAAAGAACAGGAGCATGGACAACCCCTGCTTGTTAATAATGAAGCGAGCGTCCTTTCTTGGGTAAAAAAAATTTCATGTTTGGGAAAAGGCAAGCTATCGAGGTCCTGTATCAATGCCCGGTCTTTTGTCCTGATTATAGTGCCATTGGCATTAAATGCGATGCCGTCGATAAGCGCGAGCTCTTTATTATTTATGATCTCTGCTAAGGTCTCTTCCCCTTCTCCCAATACGACGATAAGGTATGGATACTGGCGAAGGATTTGCTCATACATGACGGTCGCATGAATACCGCCGATAATCAGTTTTACCTGAGGATAGGCCTTGTTGATATGTTCAATTAACCTGAAGCTCGTTACTCGATTGCCGGTAAGCACTTGGAATCCGATAAAATCTGGAGCAAGGCTTTTGAGCGTATTTGCAGCTAAGGCAAAACAATCATCATAGGTATAATCATTCAAAAATAAGGTCTCGACGTGGTGACCTGCTTTCTCCAGAAAAGAATGGAGGTAGCCAAGCCCCAGTGGATAGTGTGAATTATGCTGCACGTCAGATGCTCGCAACGTATCGTCGAACGAGGTGGTTATGAGAAGTATTTTATTCATTGCACAATATTCCCCTGATTTATTATGAATGGCCTGATAACAGTGTGTCAGCGACCGTTTGTCCGAAGCATTCGCCGGTAAATTGATAGGCCTTTGTGCTTGTTATGAATGCTTGGATTGCCTCTTGATAATGCAGATACTGTCGATCGTCCATTTCGTTCATAAAACGGTACAGCTCTTCATAGCCTGCAAAACTTCGTTTATTTATAAAACACTCTTGGGGAATGTGATCGGTCACATTGTTCGCCCCCCAGTAGACAGGAACACAGCCGGCGAAGAAACAGTCAAATATTTTTTCCGTTATATACCCGGGGAGGTCCCTGGCGTTTTCGTAGCATATCGAAAATCTGTGCTGCTCCAGAACCGGCCTTTTCGAGACCACTGGCCCTCGATACGAGGGGAACCGAGGGGGAAGGTATTGGGCCAGAAATGGGAGTTTCTTGTTTAACGTTTTAGACCATTTTGTGTTTATCAATGTATAGCCGCCCCATCCCATACCGTACAGGTCAAAGTCGTCAGGATGGCATCGTTCAAACCATCGAATCGCTTCCACTCTTTTTGAATAAAGCTCAAGAGGATGATTAACGCGCTTCCTGCCAGCAATAAGAGCGCATAATTTGATCTTACGCGAAAGATCCTTGTTTATTTCAGCGGGAAATAGATTGGAAAAATTCATCTTAAAGTATTTCCGATTATCGATAAGGGTATCTTTCCAGGTAAAAATTTTATTAAAATGCCGGTGTTTATTCAGGTCCCAGTTGTCAGGCCGTATAAGTTCGCTTTCGAATAGCAACAGATATGATCTGTGTATATCTGCATCGCAGGGCAAGCGCTCCGGCATTTCGTTGTAGATAACGAGATCAGACGCTTCCACGCTATGAATGTCCTGTGTAGCCAGATCAACATCATGTTCGCGGAAGGCTTGTTTTAAGGCATAGAACAAGTAAAGGCAATCATCCCTGTTGGAGACCCTGTCGTGAATGTCGAATATCCGGTTTTTTCCATAATAGGGAGAAACCACCAGGCAGGCTTTTTTCATTGTCGCGCGATCTCGTCAAAAACGGATTTAAGTCTGTGCAGGTATCCATGAGCAGTCAATGCTTTTTGATGACCCTGCTGTCTTATTTGTTCCCGCAGTTCATTTTCCTGAAGATAGTATTTTATCAAAAGCACGGCCTCATCGATATCCTTATAACAGGCGAGCTCGCTGCCCAACGAAAAATAATCTTCCAGCCCAGGGACATATTCGGCCAGTTGAAAGCCGCCGAAAAAAGGAATCTCGAAATTTCGCGCTTTGATCTGGCTGCAATTCTTTTGGGAACGAAAATGGCTTTTCAGCCTTTTCACGCTTGAGAATACATAACGCATGTCATAACATGCGCTGTTGGACAGATTCAGGCTGATTTTTGAATTCCTGAATATCCTGTTCATCTGTTCGGCAGAGAGCGACCCGTTCTGCCATCCATGGCCGAAAGCTTCGACCTGAACTCCTCGTTTTCTGAGCTCTTCGATGAACCACTCGCGATAGGGATGAATGCCTCCCACAAAGGTCACGTCGTGCTCGTAGCCCGCGAACTCGGGAATGGGATGTTCATTGATCGCCGCCCATTGGCTGAGTATGACGTTTTGCTGGCCTAGTGCATGGTATTTATGAACGGAAAATTTGTCCGTGGTTATGCAATACGAAAAATGCTGCGCATAAATGCGGGTAAAACTCTCGAACCGCCATTGATCGTCGCAGAACCAATTCACGGTCCTGTACTTGTTCTTCAGGGCGGCAAGCGTATCGATCGAGAATTGATTCTCAAACAGAATAAAAAAGATCAGCTCTGGCTTGACCCTGTCCGCGCAGGCGACGAGGTCGCGCTGCAAATCTGCAAGCCTCGGCGGTTTTAAATAATCGTCATAGTAGAACATCTCCACGTCGTGCTGAAGCTTCGTCAGTGATTTCCGGAATCCATCCTCGCCGATAAAGTTCAGGCCGCGGGCCTGAATGCCATAGTCATATTGCAGATCAACGAATAATATCTTCATAGAAGGATAAACTCAGTCACGCGCGCGCACCGCTGCAAGCATGGTCTCGACGACAAAATCAAGGTCTTCCTGCGTAAGGTATTGATGGCACCCGATATAGAACCCCTGTTTCCCCACGCCGTCGGCATGAGGCAGTTTTCCTGCATAACGAGTCCTAAAAGAACTGAATGACGGCTGCTGGGTCGGTATGCATCCAAAGAGCGGCCTGGTTTCCACACCATTCTTCTCCAGTGCAGCCATGAGTCGCTCCCGGTTGATTGCTGCGTCTTTGATAACGATCGGATATGCCAGATAGCTTACATCGTCTGAATATCTGGGTAACTGCAGTTTATCAGACAAGGTGTCCAGGCGTTCATTCAAATAACGAACATTATACTGTCTCTTCTGCAGGATAGAACCTGCCTTCTTGATCTGCGGCACGGCAAGGGCTGCCTGGAATTCGGTGGTTTTAAAATTGAATCCGACATACTCATGGGTAAAACGGGGATCAAAATCCTTCCCCTGGTAGGGGCACTTCCCTTCCGCTCGGGTGCAAACATGGCAGGCACAGACTCTGCCGTTCGCCTTCAGTTTTTTTATCATGCTGCGCAGCTTTTCATCACTGGTGACCACCGCGCCCATTTCGCCGACCTGGATATTATGCGCGATATAAAAAGAATAATCGGCAAGGAGAGACAATGAACCGGTCTTTTTACCCTTATAGCGCGATCCGTGGGCCTGAGCAGCGTCTTCGAACACCACTAGCCCGTACCGGTCGGCGATTGCATTGATCGCGTCCATATCATTGGGATATCCCATGAGGTGGACGGGCAGGATCATGGAATATTCATCGGGGTCCCCTTTTTTAAGCAGATCCTCGATCTGCCCGACGTTCAGGGTGAACGTGACAGGATCGATATCAACATACACGGGTTCCATCTCCGCCAGGACAATAGCATTACTGGTGGCCACATACGTAACCGGTGAGGTGATGACCTTGCTTCCTCGTTTGACCTTCTTGAAGCGTTCGTCATAGAGCAGGGCATAAAGTCCGACCATGAGGGCCGACGTGCCGGAATTCACGGCAACGCAGTACTTTGTTTCCGTATACTGCGCCCAGAGGGTTTCGAATTCGCGGACTTTACCGCCCTCTGAAAGCCTGCCGCTTTCCAGGACGTCGAGTATTGCCGCTTTTTCTTCGTCCCCTATTTTAATATCGCCGACCCTGATTCGTATCATGAATATATTCGTTGCCCCAATGTTCGGAAGGGCCGTCTCCTATTTTTGTTCGGTTCGTTCCAAAAAGAACTGATAGGTCGAGTTCAGCCCATCTTTCAGTGTGGTTCCCGCATGCCAGCCGCAGAACGTGAGCCGATCGATAGCAACGACCTTTTGCTTCATGCCTACCGGTTTTGACAAATCGTGGGTAAAATTTCCGTCATACCCGACCACTTCAGCAATCGCACGGTAATAGTCGTTGATCGAATGATCAGACCCGAGTCCGACATTCATGAGTGAGGGGATGCTGTCAAAATGACGCACCGCATGTAGAATGCAATCCGCGAGGTCTCTGGCGAACATGAATTCCCTTCGCGCTGTTCCATCGCCCCAGATGACGACCTCTTTGTCACCCCGATTCTTTGCATCGAATATCTTCTTTATCACCGCCGGGATCATATGCGAAAGGTCGGGGTCAAACTTGTCCCATCTCCCGTAGATATTGCAGGGTATCAATGTTTTATACTGATACTCGGGCTTTTCACGGCTGATGTACTCGCAGAGCTTCGCTGTCGTGATCTTTGCAATCGCGTAGCCTTCGTTTGTCGGCTCCAACTCGCCCTGCAGAATCATCTCTTCCTTGAGCGGATTAGGAGCGTTGCGGGGATACATGCAGGAACTGCCGAGGTTGATCAGTTTCCTGACGCCGCATATCCTGGATGCCCAGACGATATTCCTGCCCATATCCAGATTGTCGAGGAGAAAGCGAACCGGCTCCTTGATGTTGGCCTGAATCCCTCCCACCTTCCCCGCGGCATGAATGACCAGATCAGGAGCGTTTCTCTTCAGGTAGTGTTCTACCGCGGCATCGTCCAGTAGATTCAGCTCTCTGCTGGACGGAGACAGAACCTCGAAGGAGCGTATATCCTGGTGTTCAAGGATATTCTTCCCCACCATCCCGTTGGAGCCTGTCAGGAGTATTTTCATAGTGATTTATGGAAATCTATTTTATATATCATTACATCGCATGCACTTCGTTTCGAAGCGTATCATAGTTGTCCAATACCGGGTAATCAAGCGGTACGGAAGAGCAGACCATTATGTGCGGCTTTTGCAACTCTTGTGAAACACGATAATACAGGTAAACCTTTTTCCAGGGAATCAACTTTCGGGAATGGAGGGAGAGAATATCATCCATAAAGTGATGATGTTTCCAGTTTTCCATGAGCACAACCTGCTTCGTGGCGATCGTGAACATATTGGCAAGCGCCTGCATATGGAGGTCATCTGTTTTGATGTGCATGATCACAGCCTGGCTGTAACATACATCCGCAGATGATGACAGATCCTTAGGCAACTGTTGCGTAAGATCAAATATCTTAATGCAGCCTTCCAGTCCGGGGGTCAGCTCTTTGAGGTACTCCAGCTGCCCTGACGAACGGTCCAGACCGGATACCGCAAGGCTGGGAGAAAGTATTTTGAGATTGTGCAAATGCATGCCATTACCGCAACCGGCCTCGACCACAGATCGCGGTTGCAGTTGCAGCACGGTCTCGTACAAAGCGCTCCAGTTGGGATGCAATGGCTTTATTGATTGGTTGTTCTTCTCAAGCGGCCGGCCGCGGAAAATATAATCATTGGCTTGCAGAAGCAAGGTATGCTCCTTGGCCAGTTGCTCCATTTCCCCGCGGTAGTAATGCGTGTAAATATCCCAGTGAAAATCATCTTGAGTACGGGAAACCAATCGAATGAATTTTCGGAGGACGTAGTATTTTGCAAATTTATCACCCTTCAGTGCTTTCCATAGTTGTTCAAGTTTCACGCTAACAGCCTCCTGTTAATAGAGCTCCGTTGATGGTAAGTCCAGGATTACATTTCGCAGCTCTGGATGATCTCATGGCCATGCTCCTTGAGGAATTTTTCCTTCCTGAACAATGCGAGGTCGTTGGACATCATCTCCGCAACTAGGCTTTCAAGTGTATATTTTAGGATCCAGCCAAGCTTCTCGCGGGCCTTGGTGGCATCTCCGATCAGCAAATCGACCTCGGTCGGCCGGTAGTAGAATGGATCGACCTCAATTAACACCTGGCCTTTCTTCAGATGGTCGGGCTTTGCATGGGTTTTTTCCGAAAAGAGCTCCGTATCAATGGCGGCAATGACACCTTTTTCCGCGGCATCGCTTCCCTGAAAATCCAGCTCAACGCCGATCTCGCGGAAGGCAAGTCTCACAAAATCCCGCACAGCCGTCGTCCTGCCCGTGGCGATGACGAAATCTTCGGGTTCGGGCTGTTGCAGCATCAGGTACATGGCCTCGACATAGTCCCGCGCGTGGCCCCAGTCCCGCTTGGCGTTCAGGTTCCCCAGGAACAGCTTTTTATCCAGATTGAGCGCTATTTGTGCGGCAGCGCGCGTGATCTTTCTGGTAACGAACGTTTCTCCCCGAAGGGGCGACTCATGGTTGAAGAGAATGCCGTTGCAGGCGAACATCTTGTATGCTTCGCGGTAGTTCACCGTGATCCAGTAGGCGTAGAGCTTTGCCACGCCGTAGGGGCTTCGCGGATAAAAAGGCGTTTTTTCGGTCTGGGGGATCTCCTGCACTTTTCCGAACAGTTCGCTGGTCGAAGCCTGGTAGATCCTTGTCTTGCTCGTCAGACCAAGCAGCCTGATCGCTTCGAGGAGGCGCAGGGTCCCCAGACCATCGGCATTCGCCGTATATTCAGGGGTATCAAAACTGACATGCACATGGCTCATTGCCGCGAGATTATAAATCTCATCGGGCTGCACATCCTGGATGATCCTGGTCAGGTTGGTGCCGTCAGTCAGGTCGCTATAGTGGAGCCGCATCTTTACATCGGTCTCATGGATATCCTGGAACAGGTGGTCGATCCGCTGCGTATTGAACAGCGAGGACCTTCGTTTAAGTCCATGGACCACATATCCCTTGCTGATCAATAATTCGGCCAGGTACGCTCCATCTTGTCCTGTGATGCCTGTGACGAGTGCGACCTTTTTCATTAATTCATCTCCATTGTATCTATGCTCATTTCGGCACATCCTTTTCTTCGACAGGATCTATGAGCATGATCGACCGCAGTTCGTCCCGGTCCAGGTGGGGCGACATATCTTCGATCGGACGGTTTACGACCAGTTTGGGGTCAACACAGGTGGTTTGCGCCAACGTGACTTCGATAAAGGCAGGACCGTCGGCAGCAAGGGCCTGTTCGAGCGTCTTCCCGGCGTTGTCCCAATCCTTGATGCTATACGCTGGAATGCCGTAGGCCTCGGCTATTTTCAAGAGATTGGGACAGCCGTATCCGATCACCGTAGACTGTTGGCGGCCTCCGAAATACAGGTCCTGGAACTGCCGGACCATGCCGAGACAGCCATTGTTCATGACAATGATCTTCACCGGTAATTTATGGTTGACGATCGTATCGAGTTCCTGAATGTTTATCTGGATCCCGCCGTCGCCTGAAATGACGATCGCCCTTTTTCCTGGTGCCGCCTTTGTTGCGCCCAGAGCCGCGGGAAGCGAGAATCCCATGGCCCCCATTCCGCCTGAGATGAGCATGCGTTGATCTTCCTTGAGACGGAACGACTGGGCCGCCCACATCTGGTTCTGGCCCACATCAAGGCAAATGATATCACCTTGTTTGCAGCAGCTTGAGAGCAATTCCATGAAACGGTTCGGACCTATCCCGATGAACTCTGTTTCCTGATGCCCTGTCGGGTAAGTGTCCCGGTATCCCCTGATAGTTTTATACCAGGGGGCAAGATCCTGTCCTGCATACGCTGTCAGGGCGCTGTTCAGTTTTTCCAGAAAGTATTTGATGCCGCACTGGATCGCAATATCGACAGCGACCTTTGCGTTTAATTCAACCGGATCTATGTCAACATGGACCTTCTTTGCCGCGCGGGCAAAGGTGTCGGGTCGGGTCCCCGTTTGCCTGCTGTCGAGACGGGAACCGAGGATCAGAAGAAAATCACTGTTTGCCAGGATAAGGTTGCTGTACCGGTTCCCGTACGCGCCGATCATGCCGAAGAACGCCGGGTTTTCGTAAGGCAGGGCGTCCAGCCCCATGAGCGACGTGACCACCGGTATGCCGGTCATCGTAACCAGGGTCGACAGCAGGTCCGTTGCCCCTGCGGTCCGTACTCCACCGCCAACAAGAATGACCGGCCTTTTAGCCCCCGCAGAAGTGCTATGACCTCCTGGACCTGCTTCTTATCAAGAAGGGGCCGTTTTTGGCCACCCTGGTATTCGGCACTGTCATAATAACTTTCCAGCGTCGACGGATCGATCTCCGCCCGCTGGATGTTCATGGGGATATCCAGGAGAACCGGGCCGGGCCTCCCCTCACGTGCCAGGTATATGGATTTTTCAAGGTGATAGCGGACCTTGTTGGCGTCAGTAACCATCTCTGCATATTTTGTGAGCGGCTTCACTATGCTCACAATGTCGGTTTCCTGAAATCCGATCTGGCGCACCGGCAGGTCGAATTTATACTCGTAGGTGTTGACCTGGCCCGTGATGAACAGGCACGGCACTGAATCAAAAAAGCAGCTTCCGATCCCCGTCACCATGTTCAAAGCACCGGGACCGCTTGTTGCCATGGCAACGCCGAGATTGTTATTCATCCGTGCATAGGCCTCGGCTGCGAAGGCCCCGGACTGCTCATGGTGGACCGAAACGCATTGAATGTCCTTCCGCCCATAGGTGGAATCAAGCAGATGGGTGATCGCGCCGCCGATGAACTCGAAGATGTGGCCGACACCTTCCTGAACGATGAAATTTATGACGTAATCCGAGACCTTCATAGAATATCACGCATAGAGAGAAGTATTGCTCCTGATCCAGGCTATTGTTTTTTCCAGTCCCGCACGAAGGGATATTTTCGGACACCAGCCCAGCAGCCGTTCAGCTTTTGACCGATCAGCGACCCAGCAAACCGGTTCCTTTCTCTGAGGCTGGGTGGCTCCCCACTGGGGAACTGTGTCCGTACCGATAAGAGCGGCGATCTGACTTACAATATCGCCGATGGAATATTGTTGCCCGCTTCCAATGTTGAAGATCTCTCCTCCTCCATGAGGATTCTCGATCAGCCTCAGATAACTGTTCACCACATCATCGATAAAGACATAGTCCCGCACCGACGTCGGTGTTGACAGTTTGGGAGGTTCTCCCCGCAGAAAACTTTTTATTACAAAAGGAATAAGACGTTTCGGGTCGTCCCAGGGACCGAAGGGGGAAAACAGACGAAAGGTGATGACAGGCAGGTCTTTCTCCCTGGCTTCTGCGCTGCAAAAAAGGGCCGCAGCAGCCTTGGATACGCCGTAATCGCCGACCGGTTCGAGGAAATCGTTCTCCCGCATGGGCTGAGACTTGATCCCGTACTCTGAGGAGCTCCCGGTATTGATAAAGAGGTCGAATCCTGTTTGTTCGCACGCGCGCAGCAAGTTCACTGTCCCTAGAAAATTCACTGCATAGATGGCTGTGCTTTCAAGCTGTGATGCAAACCCGCCGTAGGTCGCCAGGTGGCAAACGATCTTCGGCGAAATCTCGCTTACGGACTTCTCAACCGATGACCGGTCCCGAAGATCAACGTTGTGTTCTTGCACGCGGCCAAGCAAGTCCGCGATCCTCCACCGGTCCGACTCTGCGCGGGTGAACAGGTGAACGTCGTATCCTGCGTCAACGAGTCGCCGCGTGAGACATGCGCCGACAAAACCCGTGGCTCCGGTGACCAGAACCTTCGTCATTGCTTTACTTTTTCCCTGATTGTGGCAATAACATGCGCCGTCATCTCCCTGGTCATACCCGGGTATACCCCGAGCCAGAACGAATGATTCATAATCATATCCGTATTCGCGAGCTGTCCAACGACACGATACCCAACACCCGTTGATCGCATTTCATCAAAGCAGGGATGTTTGATGAGATTGCCCGCAAACAGCATTCTTGTCTGAATGCCGTTCTTCTCAAGATAAGCAACGATCTCGTCCCGCGAAAAGCCGGCGTCCTGTTTTACGGTGAGTAAAAAACCGAACCAGCTGGGATCGGAATCCGGCGTCGGTTCAGGCAGAATAAATTTGTTCGACAGACCGGCCAACCCGTCCCTGAGCATCTTCCAGTTCTTCTTTCTCGCTTCGATGAAGCCCGGCAGTTTTTCAAGTTGCGCGCAACCGATGGCGGCCTGCATATCGGTCACCTTCAGGTTGTAGCCGAAATGGGAATACACATACTTGTGGTCGTATCCCTTGGGCAACTCTCCGAATTGTTGGCTGAACCGCTGTTTGCACGTATTGTCATGGCCTGACGGGCACCAGCAGTCCCTGCCCCAGTCCCGGAATGATTCCACGATGCGCTTCAACTGTGCGTCATCGGTGTACACGGCGCCGCCCTCTCCCATGGTCATGTGATGCGGCGGGTAAAAGCTCGAGGTGCCGATATGACCGATGGTGCCCGTATATCGCCATTCGCCTTTATACTTATACCTCGATCCCAGTGCGTCGCAGTTATCTTCGATCAGCCACAACCCGTTTTTATCGCAAAAAGCTTTGACGGACTCCAAGATCGAACGGGTTGCCGAGCGTATGCGCAACCATGACCGCTTTTGTCCTGGTTGAAAGGGCCTTTTCGAGCTGCGAACAATCGATATTGTATGTCGGCAGCGATACATCGACAAAGACCGGCACCGCACCGAACTGGATGATAGGCGCAACGGTCGTCGGGAACCCTGCCGCTACGGTGATCACTTCGTCGCCTTTGTTGATTCTTCTGTTTCCCAGTTTGGGAGAGGTCAGGGCCATGAACGCCAGCAGGTTCGCCGACGATCCGGAATTGGTCAAGGAACAGTGCTTGACCCCCAGGAAATGCGCGAACTCTTTCTCGAACTTTTCAGCATATCGTCCTGTGGTAAGCCAGAAGTCCAGGGATGAATCTATGAGCGCGGTGATCTCTTTTTCATCAAAGACCCTGCCGGCGTAGGGGATCCGGTCTCCCGGTGCAAACCGATCTGTTTTTTTATGCTGGAACGTGTAATACTGGACCGCGGCCCTGATGGCCTGTTCGCGTAGCTCTTTTTCCGTGTTCTCTGGTTGTTTCACGATAACCTCAACAGCTTTCTGCGGAATATTCCCGTATCTGTTTCAAACAAACCTCCGTTAGATCGTTATGATCCCGGTATGCCATTGTCCATTCGATGATGCTGTCTATGGCTTTATCAAGTCCCCATCGGGGCTGCCAACCGAGCTCAGATTTGGCTTTTGAGCAATCGAGTTTGAGATAATGGGCTTCGTGAGGATGGCTGCCTTTATCGATCTCGTAAGAAGCCTGGTGGCCCCATTTCGAGCAGAGATTTTTCACGAGCCGTTCCACAGGCTGGGCATCGCTGTCGTCCGGCCCGAAGTTCCATGCTCCGGCATGGTGAATGCCGTCCTCAAAGAGCCGCTGTGCAAGCGTGAGATAACCGGAAAGCGGTTCCAGAACATGCTGCCATGGCCTGATCGCTTGGGGGTTCCTGATGAGAACTTTTTCCCCTTTCAGAATGGCGCTGATGCAGTCGGGGATGAGCCGGTCCAATGCCCAGTCCCCTCCGCCGATGACATTCCCTGCCCTGGCTGATGCGATAGCAACCCGGTGTTCGGCATATCTCCGGGGATTAAAATAGGAACTGCGGTACGATGCGGTCACCAGCTCCGAGCAGGCCTTGCTGTTCGAATAGGGATCGATAGCCTCCGAGCGGCTCGTTCTCGCGATACCCCCAGACCCACTCCTTGTTCTCATAACATTTGTCAGTGGTCACGTTGATCACCGCGCGGACTGTCGTGCACTGCCGGACAGCCTCGAAAAGGTTCACCGTGCCCATGACATTGATGGCATAGGTCTCAACAGGTATCTTATAGGAATCCCTGACCAGCGGCTGGGCGGCCATATGAATGACGATCTCAGGCCGGGCAGCCTGCATGGCTGTTGTCAGGGCCTGACCGTCCCGCACATCAGCAATGGTTGACTTCACCAGCGAATCGATCTTGCAAAGCTCGAACAGGCTAGGATCAGTGGGCGGGTCAAGGGCATAACCGGTCACCCGCGCGCCAAGTTCATGAAGCCAGAGACAAAGCCAGGAGCCTTTAAAACCGGTATGGCCGGTAATGAAGACCTTTTTGTCCTTCCAGAAACCGGCCGGGATAGTATTTTTTGCCTGACCTGTCACTACCACACCTTCCAGGGAGCTGTTCCAGCCTGCCAGAGAGATTCCAAATGGTTCTTGTCCCGAAGCGTATCCATGGCATGCCAAAAACCATCATGTTTATAGGCCATAAACTGCCCGTCACGAGCCAGGCGCTCAAGAGGTTCCCGTTCAAGAATAGTGCTGTCGCCTGTGATCAGATCCAGCATGTTCGGTTCGAGCACAAAAAAACCCCCGTTGATCCAGGACCCGTCTCCGGCAGGCTTTTCCTGAAAGGAATGGACTTGTCCGCATCATCGAGGCTCAGTGCGCCGAAACGACCCGACGGCTGTGTGGCAGTCACCGTAGCTGTCTTTCCGTGCTTCTGATGATATGCGACCAGTTCCGCGATATTCACGTTCGATACGCCGTCGCCATATGTGATCATGAAGGTTTCGTTCCCGATATAGGGCGCGACCCTCTTCAGCCTGCCGCCCGTCATGGTATCGGTGCCCGTATCAACGAGGGTCACTTTCCAGGGTTCTGCGTATCGTTCATGGACTTCCATGGAGTTATGCTTCATGTCGAAGGTGACATCGCTCATGTGCAGAAAATAATTAGAAAAATATTCCTTTATCATGTACCCTTTGAAGCCGAGGCAAACGACAAAATCATTGTAACCGTAATGTGAGTAAATTTTCATGATATGCCAGAGGATGGGCTTGCCGCCGATCTCGACCATAGGTTTGGGCCGCAGAACCGTCTCTTCGCTGATCCTTGTGCCCAGCCCACCTGCCAGGATAACCACTTTCATCCGTCCGTCACCTCTCAGCAAACCGATTTTAGTGCGTTATTTTACTTGCAAGTGCTGTTTTCCGCAAGGTATTTTTCTAATGTATCCGCGAAGATATCCCAGGTCATGTTCTCGCTCACCCAGGAAAATGCCGCATTGCCCATTTGAGTCACTTTTTCGGGATGGCCGAGGAGTTCTGCGATCGCGTCCGCTATTTTTTGCGGATCCAGCGCATCCACATGAACACCCGTTATACCGTTCCGCACGGTTATTGCCGGGCCCGCATGGTCCGATACGATACTCGGTCTTTTGAATAACGCGGCTTCCAGAGGCACCAGCCCGAAGGGCTCATCCAGCGGAACGTGCACCAGAAAGCTTGCTTCGGCATATAATCTTCCGATCTCGGCGGGAGGCACATGCCCCAGCAGCTGAACAAAGCCGTCGAGTCCCATGCGATGGGCTTTTTTTCGGTAATAGGCAAGGTATGGTCCTTTGCCGGCAATTTTATAACGAAGCCCCTCCGGTATGCGGTTACGGTCTTTTAACAGTTTCAATGCGGCCAGGAGCGTATCGAGGTTCTTTTGCAGCTCGATCCGGGCAACGGTCAGGATCGTTGTCGCGTTGTTTTTGACCGGCGTCGTTGACGCATTTTGTTTCTGAAGAAAGCGCGCCACCGAGACGCCCAGCGTGCACGGTTGCACTGCTCTGCGGTAAATGCGGCTCGCCAGCTCAGCGGTATAAACACTGTTGGCCAGGACGGTATCGCAGGCGCGGACAGCTGCCTGGTCCAGTTTTCTATACCCGAACAGGACCTGGCGGAGGGTGCGGAGCAGTTTCTTCGGGCGATATCGGTTCCAGACGTTCCTCATGCCGGGGAGTTTCTTTAAATGGACATCGATCAGATGCTCGTAAAAGTTGCGCGTGAGATTATGCAGAAATAATACGGTCCTGGGGAAGTCTCCTGTCCGCTGCATTGCGTAATAGACCCACAAGCTCGCCGGATAGTTATGAGGATTTATCACATCGAAGTGGAAGGAAGATAACGCCGTTGCGAGCTTCGCACCGGCTTCCCGGTTCGTTCTGAGGGTTGAACGATATTTGGTGAAATCAAGGAGATGAACGCCGTAGGGACGTTCCTTGACAGGTCCCCAGGTCGCTTCAGAGAACTCTTTGGTAAAGAGAACGACCCTGTGCTTTCGGGACAGGCTCTCCGCAAGCCAGATAATGACATTCTCCGCCCCGCCGACGGCCCTGAGGGAAGGATATACGATGGCAATATTCATGATTCTCAGGTCCGAGCATGGCAGATGCGTTCACTGCTTCAACACATTCAGCAGGTATTGACCATATCCGTTGCTCTTGAACCTCCTCACTTGATGGCGGAGCTGATCCGCGGAAATATATCCAAGCCGGTAGGCGATCTCTTCGATGCAAGCCACCTTGAGCCCTTGTCTTTTTTCGATCGTCGCAATGAACTCACTGGCCTCAAGCAGGCTGTCGTGCGTTCCGGTATCGAGCCACGCATGCCCCCTGCCGAGAAGCTCGACCCGCAGGTCACCTTTGTTCAGGTATTCCTTGTTCACATCCGTGATTTCAAGCTCTCCCCGCGATGATGGTTTAACGTTCTTTGCGATCCCGACAACGTCGTTGTTGTAGAAATACAGGCCCGTTACGGCGTAACGCGACTTTGGCAGGCTGGGTTTTTCCTCAATAGACAGTACGGTGCCTTTCGTGTCGAACTCCACGATGCCGTATCGTTCCGGGTCCTGCACATAATATCCGAATACGGTTGCGCCGTCATTGGCCTGAACGTCCTGCACGCTCTTTTTCAGCAGTTCCGTAAGGCCATGTCCGTAGAAAATATTGTCGCCCAGGATGAGGCAGACATCATCTTTTCCGATGAATTCTTCTCCCAGGATGAATGCTTCCGCAAGGCCCCGGGGCTCCGGCTGCACCACATAACTGAACTGAAGCCCCAGTTGAGAACCGTCTCCGAAAAGGCTGCGGAAAATCGGAATGTCCTGGGGTGTAGAGATGATCAGGATCTCCCGGATGCCGGCAAGCATCAGGATCGACAGCGGATAGTAGATCATCGGCTTGTCATAGACCGGCAGGAGCTGTTTGCAGACGCTCAAGGTGATGGGATAGAGGCGCGTTCCACTTCCCCCGGCGAGAATGATACCTTTCATGTAATTCCCCTCATTATGGTTTTCTACAGCTTCTCGTCTTTCGTCAGAACTTCACCATAAACATCCATAAGCTTTTTTCCGAAGCGTTTCATGGAAAAGTCGTCTGCAGCTATAGTTTTGCATTGTTTTGACAGCGCCTGATACCGTCTTTCGTCACGCCGCAGGGCAACGATCTGGTCCACAAGGGGCCCGACGCCTTGCTCCGGTCTGTAGAGAAAGCCTGTTCCGTATTCATTGATCAGCTCTGCCCCGCCCTCTCCCTCCCGGGCAACAATAGGCGTTCCCGCAGCCATGCCTTCCATCAGTACGATCCCCAGCGCTTCATTTTCAGACGGCAGCACGGTAAAATGGCTTAGGGACAATATCTCCGGGACCTCTGACGTCCATCCGGTAAACTGAACATTATCAATCAGTCCCAGCGACGTGATCTTCCTGATGAGCGATTCGTAGTATTCTCCGCTAAGGGGGTCGCCGATAATGATCAGAAGCGGCCGTTCACCGCACTGTTTGCAGCCTGCGGCGATATCGAGTGATAACATGTGGGCCTTTCGCTCAATAAGGCTCGATACATGGCACAGAACGATGTTGTATGCGTTGGTATTGAGCTTGCGTTTCCAGGACTCACGCCTGTCAGTGATCAGGCGCGGCGAACCGGTCTACATCGATGCCGGGGCGGACGAGCGTGATCTTTCCGGGCTTGACCCCTCCCTTTTCCAGAAGAGACCGCTGCTTTTCTGCAAGCACGATGACTTTGTCGGCGAACCGGAATCCGATATGGCATCGCGGCACCATCTTGGTGCTGACCACCGGCCTTCCCGTGATCTTTGAGAGGATAACTCCGAGATAATCGGCCCGGTCGAGCGTCGTATGTATCACGTTGATATTATACTGTTTGATGATCTTTCTCAAGAAAAATATGTCTTTGACCCCCTTCATGGGAGTGCCATGATAGGGAATTCCGAGGGCCCGCACCGAATCGGTCACATACCCTTCTGAACCGCGTCCGGCGACCACGACCTGGTTGCCCATGGCCTGCAGGACCGCCACCTGGTCAAGGAAGATCCGTTGCGCGCCGTACCGGTCGTTCTTGGATATCATCTGAAGAATGTTCATAAGGCCTTTCGAATACCGAGATGCAGACTTCTGTTGTGTTCTCTAGCAGTCAGCTCTTGGCAGTGATGCAAAGAACCGTAGTAATCATCTATCATCCGGTCGCGGCGAACTTTTCGAGCCACCCAGGATGGGCCTGCCTTTGACATCTGTTCGAGAACATCGTTGTTGTTAAGCATGTGGATGATCTCAGCTGCCATTTCCGCGGTCCCCGTTCACCAGCCTGCCTGCGGGGCAGCCTTCGAGAGAATCGCGAACGCCTCCGGCGTCAAAAGCGACGACCGGCGTTCCCATGCCGAGCGCCTCAAGCACCCAGATGCCGAACCCCTCGTTCCGATGGGTGCAGACGGCGATATTGATGTCAGCGTAAAATGAAAGCATCTCCTCTTTTGACAATCTTCCGACCCAGAGACCGCCTCCGTCAAGCCCTAGCAACGCGGCGCGTTTTTTAAACTCCTGGACCTGTCCGATGCCGGACTCGGAAGCGACTAATGCAAAACGAGCATCAGGGATCTGCCTTTCGAATACGAAGCGAACGCATCAAGAAACTCGATCTGGTTCTTCCAGAGATCGCCGACCGTGCCGATGATCTTTGTTTCTGGCGGAAGGTTGAAGCGTTTTCTGAGAGACACCCTGGGGAACATGTGCCCGTTTGAACTTGTCGAGCTCGATGCCGTAGTAGATGATGCTGGTACGGGAGGCCATTTGGGGAACATAGGCAACAAGCCTATCCCGTATGTGACGAGAGATCGTGACGATAGCGTCGCATCCGGGAGAGCAGGAAGCGGTATCTGCTGAATTCCGGGACCTGCGGTGTATACATGAGTATGGGTTTATTGCCGGAGATCAATGGCGGCGACCCATGACTGGACGATATCGTGGCCGCGCTGGATATCGATGATCTCGTATCCTTCATCCCGGATGACCCGGGCGGTCTGAAGGACGGTTTTTATCCCGCGCAGCCGCCTGGCCGATCGATGGGATAGAGCTCGATCGCGCTGTTCTTGAACATGTCCACGAGCGGCGTTTTGGGACGGCAGACAAGCCCGACCTGCACTCCTTTGGCTGCGAGGCCGGGAAGCAGGTCACGAAGAAATTCCTCGCCCCCGCCCCTGCCTCTGAAGTTGTTCACAAAAAGGATTTTCATGGTGTTCCTGTCCGTGACCCTGTACCCGGACCCTACCCTGGATTTCTCGTTCCCAAGCTTTAGCATACTTGGCATAAAACATAGTATGGGCCTCCATGACCGATATCAGGATCAGTCCATGCTTCCCGTCGAGCGAACCCGAGGCGTAAGAAATACCTGATCAGAAAGGTACCGACCGGGCGGAGCAGAATGTTCGCCCATCCGGTCCTGAACCTGCCCGCTCGCCTTTTCCGCCATGACGGTCACTGCGAGTGAGGATGGAATATTTTATTGATCGATGACATGTAGTGAGGCAAGGTCCCGGTATAGCGTAATGCAGCATGGCGTGCCGGGGCTTGCCGATAGGACCCTGCACTTTGATCGCTTCATGGGGCGCACAGCTCCCCGAATCGGCTCCGGTCTTTTCTGAACAAACGGAGCTTGTAATCCGGATACCAGCCGCCGTGACCGATCCGATTGCCCATGAAAAAATGTCGCCGCGGCATCTCGATAGGCGTCGAACGGCTGTCGGCAAGGTCAAGAGCAGGGATCTCGTCGGCAAGCGTCGGGTCGACCCGTTCATCAGCATCGAGGCTCAGCACCCAGTCCCCCGTGGTCCTGTCCGTGGCCAACTTGCTCTGGCCGATGTGGCCGAGCCATTCCTGATGAACGACCCTGTCCGTGTACTCACGGCATATGGCGACGGTCTTGTCGGTGCTCCGGAATCGACGACCATGATCTCGTCCGCCCAGGACAGGCTCTCAAGGCATTCGCCGGATGTTCGCTTCCTCATTGAACGTCGATGATGGTAACCGAGATCTTCGGCTTGGTTTGTCCATGCATCGCTCCTCGGTCATTGCGCAGCTTTACCGTTCGACAGCTTGACGCTGCTTCGGCAGAATCGTCTCCAGCTTCTTTTCCACTGCTTCATCGCATCTTCGAGCGAGATCTGCTTCATGCATGCATTATCAGCGCACTTGTGCGGTTTGCAGGGGTGGCAGGAGAGCCGCTTGGTGATGACCGTGTGGCCCTCGCCCCAGGGGCCCCACTTGCGTTCATCGGTCGGTCCGAACAGCGCCACCACCGGGACGCCCATGGCGGCAGCCATATGCATCGGCCCCGAGTCAACGCCGAAGAACAGGTCTGCGTTTTTGTAGACGGAAAGATTCTCGCGCACATTCGTGACGCCGCAGAGGTCGAGCCCATGAAAGGGGCCGAGCTTTTCTATGCTGCGGTACAACTGCGCATCCCCGGCCGATCCGGTATACACGAACCGGGCATGGTGCCGGTCGCGAAGCATCGGTCATGACCGCTGCGAAACGGTCGAGGGGCCACTGTTTGGCAGGCAGGCTGGCTGCGGCATGAATGATGACCTTGAGTTCATCGTCCTTCCATCCGGCCTGCGCCATGAGCGCAGAGACTTTTTTATCGTTCTCAGGCGTCGGCCAGAGCTCCAGCGCAGTGGAGCCGATGGGGATATCGAGTACGCGCAGGCAATCGAGAAAGTTCAGTACCTCATGCTGGTCCTGACGATAGACCACCCGGTCGGTCAGCAGCAAACCCCTGCCCTCCGTAGCAAAACCGATCCTGCGGGGCACCCCGGCAAACCGGACCAGGAGCGCGCTCGAAAGGGACCGCTTGAGAACGAAGGCCGCATCGTAGCGCTCGTTCCTGATCAGCCGTACAGTAATGCAGATAGCCGGCCAGTTTGCCGCGTTCCGGCGGCAGCGCTGTAGGTATGGATCGTTTTGAACTCAAAGGGGATCACGCGGTCCACATAGGGGCAGCCCTCGATCACCTGTCCTGAGAACGGCTCCAGCATCAGATCGATCCGCGCAGCGGGAAACGCCTCGCGAAGGTTCCTGAGGAACGGCACGGTCAGCACCGTATCGCCGATGAACCGGTACCGCATCACGAGGATCTTCTTTGCCGCAAGCTTCATGGCCGGTCCGCCTTGCTGTGCGCAATGATCCAGTCCGCCGCTTCTGCCAGATCGTGTGCGGTAAAATCGGGGTCGGCAACATGCTTGGGCCGCGCGTTGCCCGGGATCGTCCGCGGCAAAACCGCTCCGAACCAGGATGGAAACGGCCCCTGCCCGGTGGCCAAGCTCGACGTCGCTCCACTTGTCGCCCACCATGTAGGAACGAGGGACATCGATCGTCGAGGTCTCGCGCAGCCTGGTCGATCAGGCCGGTCCCCGGTTTTCTGCATGCGCAGACCCTGGTATGCATGGTCGTACCGGCTGTCGGATGGTGCGGGCAATAATAGACGGCGTCAAGCCGCGCGCCGTCCTTCTTCCAGCAATGCTTCGAGCCGGGCATGTGCTTCGTCCACGAGCGACTCGGGGAAATAGCCGCGGGCCACGCCGGACTGGTTGGTGACCAGAACAACGAGGAAACCGGCATCGTTCAGTTTTTTGATCGCTCTTCCGACGCCCGGTATCAGGGTGAGCATGGAGAGGTCGCGCATATAACCGACCTCCTCATTGACCGTACCGTCGCGGTCGAGAAATACCGCTTTTTTCATAGGACCTCGAGAAGCATCTGCTCCCATGCTTCGGATTCGGCGACCTTGAGCGAGATCCGAAGCGCCCAAATGCCGTCAGGGTGCAGGGAGTGCAGGCGGACGCCGTCCTTTTCCGTCGTAACGATCATGTTCACCTTTTCATCGGCAGCCTGCCGGAAGATGTTCGCCAGATCGTTCTTATCATATGCATGATGGTCGGGATAGGTGCAGGAGCTCTTTACCACGGCGCCGAGGGATTCCAGCAGCGACAGGAACGACGCCGGGCGGGCTATCCCGGAAAATGCGAAGACCGGTGTACGACGGAGCGACGACAGCGGTCTGGTCTCGTTCGTGGCGATATTGACCAGATCCAGAGGGACATGGGATGCAGTAAAGATCCCGGCTGCGGTGTAACGGCGTATCGTCTCTTTCAGGGGGGACAGATCACCCGACCCTGTCCGCCCTGGTTATCAGTATGGCATGAGCGCGTTTGAGCGCGGTCAGCGGCTCCCTGAGTATCCCTGCGGGGAACAGTTTCCCGCTGCCGAAGGGTTCTGCCGCATCGATCAGAACAATGTCGATCGTGCGCTGCAGCCGGATATGCTGAAAACCATCATCCAGTATGACCACGTCAGGATGAAACTGCCGAAGCGCGGCAAGCGAGGCCTGGTAACGGTCAGCGCCCACCACGACAGGCACTCCCGTCAGCCGGTCGGCGATCAGAACCGGCTCATCACCGTTCCTGGCGGGATCATGCTGTACCATCCGCCCGTCCGACACGATGGAGATAAGGGACTCGTCCCGCCTGCCGTATCCGCGGCTGATCACAGCAGGCTGCTTCCCTTTTTGCAGGATCAGGCCGGCGATATCGATGACCGTCGGGGTTTTTCCGGTCCCGCCGAGCGCGATGTTGCCCACGGAGATGACGGTGCACGGCAGTGTCTTTTTTCCTGACCAGGGGAGCCGGTACCACGTTCTTCTTGCATACAGCGCGCTCCGGTAGAGCAGTGACAGTGCCGACAAGATCGGACCGACGATCAGTGAGCGCCGCCTTCCGTACATCAGGTTTTCGACGTAAGTCTTCATGAACGCGAAATGAACCGATCGACGGCGTCGATGGTCTTTCTGGCTGCGCCGGAATTCAATTCGATGACCTTGAACGCCCGTTCGCCGATCTGTTGCGCGCGTCTCGTATCGCCGAGCAGGCTGTCAAGCTGCACATAGAGTTCTTGCTTGTCCTTGACCATGATGCCGCCGCCGGACGCTATGAGCGCTTCGGATATTTCCTTAAAATTGAACATGTATTTGCTGAAGATAACCGGTTTTTTTACGGCAGCGGGTTCCAGCAGATTATGCCCGCCGATCTTCACCAGGCTTCCGCCGACAAAGGCGATGTCACAGACGGCATAGAACGATCTGAGTTCGCCGATCGTGTCAAGCAGCAGGACATCCTTTACCTGACCTTTGAGCCGGGTGCGTCGCTGGCATTCAAATCCCGCGCTGTTGACAAGGCCTTCAACCTCGTCGAACCGTTCGGGGTGGCGCGGAGCGATAATGAGCAGCAGTTCCGGGAACTTATCCCTCAGTCGCGAGAACACCCCGAGGAGCGCCTCTTCCTCGCCGCGATGCGTGCTCCCTGCCGTGATGACCTTGCGTGCCTTTGGGTATGGCGACCGGGTGCCCCTGCGGTTCAGTAAGCTTCTGATCGAACTTCAGGTTGCCGGTGACCAGCACCCTGTCCGCCGCCGCCCCGATCGTCCTGATGCGCTCCGCATCATCTTCGGACTGCATGCAGAAAAGATCCACCTGTTCAAAGACCTGGCTGGAAAAATCCTTGAGCTTCACATAGTTTTTGAATGAATGCGGAGAGATCCTTCCGTTAATGACCGCCGACGGTATTCCCGCCCGTTTCAGTTCCCTGAAAAAGTTCGGCCAGAGTTCGGTTTCGGCCACGAGCACCATGGCCGGATTGATCTTCTGCAGGACCCTGCGGACCACGAAGGGATAATCAAAAGGGAAAAAGAACACGGCATCCGCTTCGGGAACACGCTGGCGGGCCGTGTAATTTCCGGTGATCGTGACGGTGGAGATGATCAGTTTCCGGCGGGGATATTTTTTCTTGAGCTCCCGGACGAGCGGGTGGACCGCCATGACTTCGCCTACCGAAACAGCGTGCACCCAGATCGGCCGTCCGCCGCCGATCACGTCCATGACGTCCCTGCGGACCCAGCCGAGTTTCTGTGAAATGCCGCCGCGGTACTTCGGCACCGTAGCGAGCTTGAACAGGATGACCGGCAGAAAAAGAACGGTGCCGGCGAACAATAGCAGGTTGTATACTGTGTAATACATAACGCTCCCTCATGGCACATCATGCCGGTCCGTTCGGTAAAATATTCGATCGGCCTCGGCCATGATCCGGTTCAGCGCGGATCTGCACTTCTACGCGTTTTATTTCCAGTTCGTGCTCGGAGGTTCCGGTTACCGTATCGGTTCCCCGTACAGAACAACGCCGCGGGTAAACGGCACGGGGAGCAGATATTTATCCCAGATCTTTTCGAGTATCCAGAAGCCGCTTAGCACTGGTGACCACCGGCACGATCGGCTTGTTCATCTTTCCCGCCAGATACGTGACTCCCGTGCTTGACCTCGTGCAGGGGACCGCGGGGGCCGTCAACGGCAAGCGCGATATTTTTCCCGCTGCGCAGGCCTTCCACGAGGCCGAGGAGCGCCTGAGCGCCTTTTCGCTTGCTCGATCCCCGCACGACGCCAAACCCGAACCGCTTCAGAATCACCGGCCTGAATCTCGCCGTCACGGCTTTCACTGGCAGGGAAGGACCATCCCGGAATGCCGATGCGTATAGAGCAGTAAAAATTGCCTGCCGTGCCAGAACGCATAAATGAAATTTTTGCCTTCCGCCTGAAGTGCTCCGGGACCTGCCTGTTCACGAACGTGATCCGCACGGTCGCGCCCCAGAGCGAGATCAACACCCATCCGAGAAAGGACAGTATCTTCGCCCTCATCATTACAGCATCCTTGCCGGCGGCTCGTCCCTGAACTGCTGATCATGCAGGTGTTTGTATTCACCGCCGAGCGCCAGCAGTTCCTCGTGCCTGCCCGCTTCGATGATCCTGCCGTTCTTCAGAACAATGATCCGGTCCGCGTTGATGATCGTCGAGAGGCGGTGGGCGATCACAAAACTGGTGCGCCCTTTCATCAGCGTATCCAGCGCTTTCTGGACCTCCCGCTCGGACTCGGAATCGAGCGAGGAGGTAGCTTCGTCGAGCACCAGGATAGGCGCATTCTTGAGCAGCGCCCGTGCGATCGACAACCGCTGGCGCTGGCCGCCCGACAGCTTGACGCCGGCCTCGCCGATCATCGTATCATAGCCAAGGGGAAGCGCCCGGATGAATTCATCGGCTTGTGCCGCTTTGGCGGCCCGGACGATTTCTTCCATCGTGCACGAGGGTTTCCCGTAGGCGATATTGTTCTTTACCGTATCGTTAAACAGAATGGTCTGCTGCGTGACGATCGCCATATGCGAGCGGAGCGATGCTCGTCGTGGCGTAACGCAGGTCGACTCCGCCGATCGTGATCATGCCGCCGGTCACATCGTAAAAACGGGGAATAAGGTTAACGAGCGTGGTCTTTCCTCCTCCGCTCTTCCCAACAATGGCAATGGTCTCCCCTGCTCTGACCGTGAGATTGATGTCCTTCAGCACGAGGTCGTCTTCATACTGGAACGAAACGTCATGGAATTCGATCGTTTTGAAATCGCGAGGCACAGCAACGGCGTCCGGCCTGTCCTGTATCTCCGGTTTGGTGTCAAGGACCTCGAAGATGCGTTTCGCCGCCGCCATGCCGTCCTGGACCGTACTGTTGATCCCGTTCAATTCCTTGAGCGGGCGGTAAAAAAAGACGAGCGCCATCATGAATGAAAAGAATTCGCCGACGGTCATGACGCCCCGTCCTATGGAATAAATGCCGTATACGATGACCATTGACGTGCCGAGCATGGAGATGAATTCCATGACCGGGTGAGAAAGGGCGCTGGTCTTGATCGAACGCATGAAGGAGTTGAAGAGGGATTTGTTCCGTTCCGCAAATCGCCTGCTTTCGTATTCCTCCATGCCGAAGGCCTTTACGATGCGCACGCCGGAGATCGTCTCATGCAGGTGCGTGTTCAGCACCGCAAGCTGTTCCTGCATCTGGGTGCTGGCGCCGCGAAAGCGCCGGCTGAATTGCGAAAGTGCAAAGCCGGCAAGCGGAAGCACGATGATGGACAGGGCCGCGAGCCGCCAGTTCAGATAGATGATATACCCCGTGAGCGCGGCCATGGTCAGGAGGCCCTGGGCCAGGCTGGAGGGCGCGCGGGTAAGGGCGCCCTGAACGAGGTTAACATCATTGGTGATCCGCGACATAATGACTCCCGTAGGGGTCCTGGTGAAGTAGGAGAAGGAAAGGCTCTGAATGTGCGCATAGAGCTGATCGCGGATATTATTGACGATCTTCTGGCCCACGTAGCCCAGAAGGTAATCACGGACATATGCGGTGACCCCCTTGAGGGCGCTGACGGGGATCAGTCCCAGTGCAAGCAGCAGACCGAGTTTCATATCATTGGCAAGGACGACCTTGTCCAGCATCGGCTTCACCAGGTAGGTCTGGGCCGAAATCATGGCGCTGGTCAGCCCCATGAACAGAAACGCCCAGATAAGCCGCATCTTGTAGGGTATGAGGTAACGCAGTAATCGTTTGTACATTTCCATAGTCGCTACGTACTGCCTTTCATGCATTCCATAACCACCGCTGCGGCCCGTGCCGAAGCGCCGCCTGCGCCCAGCAGCTCACGCACGGTCAGCAAGTCGTCCTTGATCTGACGGTAGCGGGCGGGATCGTCCAGCATGCCTGAGATCGCGTCGGCGATCTTCTCGGGGCGTTACGTCATGCTGGATGAGCTCAGGCACGATCCGCCGGCCGGCGACAATATTGACAAGCCCCACATGTGCGAGGTCGCGAACGAGCTTCGTGAGAACATAGTACGTAAGCGCCGAGATCCGGTAGACGATCGCCATGGGTACGGCCATGAGCCCGGTCTCAAGCGTCGCTGTTCCTGATGCAACGATGGCGGCATCAGAGGCCCGCAATACGTCGTAGACCCTGCCCGCGATGATCTGGACCGGAACGCCGCCCTGCTCCAGATAGGACCGGACAAAGTCAGGGTCCAGCGTCGGCGCCAGCGGAAGGACGAACTGCAGATCGTCATAGCGGGACTGGAGAAGCTGCGCCGCGCGAAGCATGTCGGGGAACAGATTGGCCAGCTCGCCTCTTCTGCTGCCGGGCATCAGGGCGATGGTCCGCTTGTGCACGGCAAGACCCAGGCTGAGGCGCGCCTCATCCCGGGAGTACGCCGATCTTACAACGTCCGTAAGCGGGTGGCCAACGAACCGGACGTCCACCCCGGCTTTCTCGTACAGCGGGACCTCGAACGGGAAGACAACGATCATGGCCTTCACCAGACCGGCGATCGTTTTGATCCTGCCCTTGCGCCATACCCATACCTGCGGGCTGATATAATACACGACCGGAATGCCGAGCTTCCTGGCTGCTTTTCCGAGCATGATGTTAAAGTCGGGGAAGTCGATCAGGACCAGGACATCGGGCCGTTCCTCCCGCAGGAACTTTTTGAGCATCGCATAGACGCCGTAGATCGCACGAATATGGGTCAGCACCTCTGTAATGCCGACCACCGAGATCGTCGACGCATCCGCCAGCATCCGGACCCCGGCGTCGCGCATCTGCTTGCTGCCGACACCGTAAACAGCCGCTGTCGGGTCCAGCTTCCCGATCTCCCGCGCGAGGTTGGCGCCATGGAGATCGCCCGATGCTTCGCCGGCCATGATCATGATCTTTTTCATATCCGTCTTCCGGCTTCTGACCGCTGTTCTTACAATGCCTTTTTCACCGCATCGGCGACCAGCCTGATCTGTTCTTCCGTCAGCTCGGGATACATGGGCAGCGATAATACTTCCTGAGCCGCCTGCTCCGCCTTCGGCAGGCTTCCGGGTTTCATGCCAAGATCTTTATAGGCTGCCTGCAAGTGAAGCGGCACCGGGTAGTAGATCATGGACGAAGTTACGTTCCCGGCATCGAGCTTCTGTTTTACCGCATCCCTGTTCTTGACCCTGATCGTGTACTGATGGAACACATGCTTCGTACCCTGCTGCTCCGAAGGCGTCTGGATACCCGTTCCTGACAGGAACTTGTTATACAGAAAGGCGTTATTCCTGCGTTTTGCATTGTATTCGTCGATGTGCTTGAACTTGATCCTCAGTATCGCAGCCTGGATCTCGTCGAGCCTGCTGTTGTAGCCGATCTCGTCATGATAGTACCGTACGCGGCTGCCGTGGTTCCGAAGGCTCAGCATGTGCTCTGCGAGCTTTGCATCATCAGTGATCACCATGCCGCCGTCTCCGTAGCCACCGAGATTCTTGCTCGGGAAGAAACTGAAGCAGCCGATATCGCCGAAGACGCCGGTCTTTTTGCCGCGGTACTCGGCGCCAAAGGACTGCGCGCAGTCCTCGATGACCTTGAGCCCGTGTTTTTTGGCAAGCTGCATGAGTCCGTCCATTTCAGCCGGCGCTCCGTAGAGATGGACCGGAATGATGGCTTTGGTCTTTTTCGTGATCGCGGCCTCGATCTTGGCTATGTCAATATTATAGGTGATCGGATCGATGTCAACGAACACCGGGACCGCACCGATGTACGATGCCGCCTCTGCTGTGGCGATAAAGGTGAAGGGCGTCGTGATGACCTCGTCACCGCTGGTGATGCCTGCGGCACGGAGGGCGAGGTGAAGCGCATCGGTGCCCGAGGCCACGGCAACGGCGTACTTGACGCCGTGGTAGGCAGCGATCGCCTCTTCAAGCGCTTTTCCCTGCGGTCCGAGAATGAAATGCGTGCTCTCGATGACGCCTTGGACGGCGCCGGCGACCTCATCGCGGATTGCTGCATACTGGATCTTTAGATCAACCATGGGTACTGACATGCTGTGCTGACTCCTCTCTATCCTGCAGGGACGAAACCGGAAATGCCCTGTTCGATGCTGCGGGTAATGATCTGCGCCAGGGCGAGCGCTTTTTTTCCTTCCAAGCCTGAAACAAGCGGGTGCTTTTTCTGTTCAACGCACCTGACAAAATCCTTGATCTCTTCGAGCAGGGTGTCGCGCCGTTCTAAAGAAATATCCTCGGTTGAAAGCTCAAGCGCTGCACCGTCTTTGCGGAATGACTGCTGGGCCTTCTGTGTCTGGAAATCGGCGGTATAGATGCGATTGCCGTCAAACACGCGAAGCAGCCGTTTCTTCTCCTCGGACACCCTGCTGGCGACAACATCGGCCACGCAGCCGTTGGCGAACAGGATCCGCGCCGAGGCGATATCGATCTCTTTCGTGATGACTGAAGCGCCCGCCGCGCTCACTTCGCGGACCTCGGCGCCGGCAAGGTCCGTGACGATGTCCAGGTCATGGATCATCAGGTCCAGGACCACGTTCACATCAGTGCAGCGTACGGTGAACGGCGCTGCCCGCTCCGCCGTAATGTACCGGGGCGCTTTCAGGAGAGGTTTGACCACGGTTACTGCCGGGCTGAACCGCTCGATATGCCCTATCTGCAAGGACGCAGCCTTTGTCCCGTGCCAGCCTGATCAGCTCATCAGCCTGTTCCAGCGTCACCGTGATCGGTTTTTCCAGCAGAACATGGACCCCCTGCTCGAGAAATTGCTTTGCCACGCGGTGGTGCAGGATCGTGGGCACGACGATACTGACCAGGTCCACAGAGCCAAGAAGGTCCGCGGGATCGGAAAATGACCGGGTGTTCAGTTTCTGCGCTATCAGGGCAGCCCGCGCCGGGTCAGCATCGACCACGCCCGCCAGTTCCACCTGGGGCAGTGACGCATATTTCTCTGCATGAAACTGACCGAGATATCCGACGCCGATGACACCGGCCCGAAGCTTCTTCATATGGCTCCCTGCTCGTTCTGCACAGCTATGATCGATATCCCCGCCCGGTCGGCCTCCTGAAGCAGCGTTTCACGGTCAAGGATGATGGTTTTACCAGCTTCGATGGCAAGGCAGGCTGCCTTCACCTGTGCCATGGAAGCGATGGTCTGCGGGCCGATGGCCGGCAGATCGAACCGGAGGTCCTGATGAGGTTTGCACACCTTGATCACCACGGCACCGCTTCCGCAGAGCAGTCCTCCCCGTTTGATGGCCTCGTCCGTCCCTTCAATGGCTTCAACGGCCAGCACTGCCTGGTCCTTGACCACCAGTGTCTGTCCGATATCCAGTTTGCCGATCTCTTTGGCCATCTGCCAGCCGAACTCGATATCGAGTTTCTCCTCTTTTGAAGGTTTTCGCTTTGTCAAAACGCCGGGCGTTGCCAGCAGATTGTCGAGATAGAGGGTCGATTCACGGACCGTGATCCCTTCGGACTCCAGTTCTGTCAGCCACGGCACGAAGCATCGAGTCGTCCTTTTTATGGATCATGCGGGCGAGAAAGGCCATGCCGCGCAGATCAGGAAGCGCTCCGTCGAACAAACGGGTTTTTTTGATCCCGCCGGCCATGAGAACATCATGCACGTCATGGTCCTTGAAAACCTTGATCAGTTTGCCGAGCTGGCCGACCTTGACCCAGAAAATGCTGTCCACCCATTGCGCGAGCTCCGGCAGGGTCTCGCCTTCATGGGCCACGGCGATGACCGCAAGCCCCTTCTGCTTCGCGGCGCGGGCAAAGGCCAGAAGGGAATGAACCCATTGCCGGCTATGAGACCGATCTTCTGTCGTCATTGGTTCCATCCTACCGGGTCACGCCGCGTTTTGAGTGGCGCATGAAGTCGACGAAATGATTCACTTCCTTCGCATCCGGGAATTCCTGCAGCGCCTTCTTGAACGCTTCTTCCTGGGTCAGGCCGGACCGGAAAATGATCTTATATGCCTTTTTGAGGTTATTGATCACTTCGTCGCTGAACCCTTTTCGCTTCAGGCCGATGGTGTTCAGGCCGTAGAGCTGCGCACGATTGCCGGCGGCGTTGACATACGGCGGCACGTCGAGCACGATGGCCGACTGTCCGCCGATCATGGAGTACGCGCCGATCCGGACGAACTGATGGATGCCGACGATGCCCCGAGAAGCGCATAATCTTCGACCACGACATGCCCGCCGAAGGCCGGCGTTGTTGGCCATGATGATGTTATTTCCCAGCTTGCAGTCATGGGCCACATGAGATATAGGACATCAGGAAGTTCCGGTTGCCGATCTCGGTCTTCCGGTCCGCCTTGGTCGTCGCGCGATGCACGGTCGCACTATTCGCGGATGACATTGTCGTTGCCGATGATCACATAGGTCTCTTCATGGAGCTTATAGCCGATGTCCTGGGGCGGCGTGCCGATGCTGGAGAACGCATGGATATGGTTCCGTTCCCCGATCGTGGTCCACCCCTCGATCAGCGCATGGGACCCTATCTTCGTATCTCTGCCGATGCTGACATGTTCGCCGATGACGGTGTAGGGCCCGATCTCAACGCCTTCGGCGATCCTGGCATTGGGATGCACTATCGCTGTTTTGATGAATGCTCACTTCTTTCTCCTGAAATTGTTTCGTACTGCTACTTGTCTACGATCATGGCCATCATCTCGGCCTCGGCCACAACGACCCCGTCCACCTTCGCAACGCCTTTGAAGCTGTGAATGTTCCCGCGGGTCTTGATAATTTCCAGTTCGAACCGCACCTGGTCTCCCGGAACGACGGGCTTGCGGAATTTCGCTTTGTCGATGCTCATGAAATAGAGGACCTTTTTCTCCGGCTCAGCAGCGGACATGAGGGCCAGCACGCCGGCCGTCTGTGCCATCGCCTCGATGAGCAGCACGCCGGGCATGATCGGATGGCCGGGGAAATGGCCCTGGAAAAAAGGTTCATTGATGGTCACATTTTTGATGCCGACGATGCGTTTGGCCGATTCCCACTCAAGGATCTTGTCGATCAAGAGAAATGGATACCGGTGCGGCAAGAGGCTCATGATCTTGTTGATATCAAGCACCTGTTCTCCCATATGTTCCCCCCCTATTTCCCGTAATTTTGATTTCAATTCCTGAATTTGTTTTTCCAGACTGGCGATGAGCTTTTTCATTTCCGGCAGTTTGGGCAGGATCGCCTGCACCTTGAGCCATTCCCTGATCGGCATGGCATAAAATCCGGCGATGACCTGCCCTGCAGCAACATCCTGCGTGATCACCGCCTTGCCTCCGGCCATGACGCGGTCGCCGACCGTGGTGTGGTCAGCCACGCCGACCTGGCCGCCGAACACGACATAGTTGCCGAGGGTCGTGCTTCCGGCTATCCCCACCTGGCCCGCGATAAGGCAGTGCTCACCGATCGTGACGTTGTGGGCAACATGCACCTGGTTGTCGAGCTTGGTGCCCTTCCTGATCAGCGTATTCCCCAGCGTGGCCCGGTCGATGGTGCAGTTCCCGCCGATCTCCACGTCATCTTCGATAACGACCCCTCCTACCTGGGGGATCTTATGGTGCCGGCCGCCGTCGGTCACAAAACCGAAACCATCGCTGCCGAGCACGGTGCCTGCATGAATAATGACCCGTTTGCCGATCGTCACCCGGTCCCCGATGCTGACCTGCGGATGGATCACGGAGTCGTCATCAATGACGGAGCCTTTTCCGACGAACACTCCCGGATAGAGCGTAACGCGGTCGCCGATCCTCGCACCGTCGGCAATGGTCACGAAGGGATGGATCGACGGTTCCGTACCGATAAGAACGTCCTTTCCGATCGCTGCCTTGTCGCTGATGCCGGCGGGAACAAAGGGCGGAACGTAGAACAGCGTGAGCGCCTGTGCAAAAGCGAGTTTGGGATTCTTGACCCGCAGGACCGGCATCGGGACCGCAGGTGTATCAAGAGGCACGAATGCCGCTGATGCCCGGGACCGGGCAAGGTCCTTGAGGTACTGCGCTCCCGCAATAAAGGTGACGCATCCGGGCGTCGCCTCATGCAGGCCGGCAACTGCCGTGATCTCGACATCATCGGGACCATCCAGCCGTGCGTTTACAGCAAGGGCCAGGTCTTTCAGTTTCATGGTCGATCCCCGTGCGGCAACCGTATTGATGACCTGCTATTTCTTTGCGTCTTCCCGCTTGTCCATGTCAACAATGACCTTGTCGGTAATGTCCAGCTCTTCATTGGAATAGAGGACCACCGGTGTGGGCGGAACGCCGGCCTGAGGCGCGACATCGATGATCTTGTTGACCACCATCTCGATCTTGTCCTTTTTGGCAAGGTCTTTCACGGCAGCCATCAGGTCCTGATTGAAACTTTTGAACAACTCTTCCTGCTTTTTGCCGATCTCGTTGCTGAATTCGTTCTGTTTCTTTTTAAAGTCATTGTACTTTTTGTTGATGGACTCTTCGATCTCCTGCTGTGCCTTATCGTTCAGGGTCTTTCCCTGCTTCTGCTTCATGAAGTTCTCCTGCAGTTTCTGCAGCTCATCCATGTCCAGATCAAGGATCTTCTTGCGGCTTTCATAGTATTCCTTGATGATACCCTGGTATTTTTTGCCAAGCTATCGTCTTGTCGAAAACGGTCTGGGTATCGACAACGGCAACCTTGGCGGCCGCCATGGCGCTGGTGGCCATCAGGCCGAGCATGAGAACCAGAGCTACTATTTTTTTCATTGTACTGCCTCCCCTCTTGGATAAAGTGTATAATCTGCAGCATCCTGCAGTGCCGCGCTCACGATGTCAGAACTGCGAGCCGATGGAGAATTCGAACTGGCTTGCCTGGTCTATGCCGGTTTATCGTTTATGATATAGCCCCACTCGAACCGCAGCGGTCCTATGGGAGAAAGCCAGTAGAATCCATAGCCTGCCGAATGTCGAAGTTCCCGATACCTGATCGGCTCGTGATTGTCGAAGGCCTTCCCGATATCATAGAACAATAATCCCTTGAGCCGCGCCGCCGGAACAAGGGGGAAGCTGTATTCCATGTTGAAGATAAGCTCCTTATTGCCGCCGATGCGGTCATTGCTGACAGGATCGAGGGGGCCCAACGTTCCATACTCGGAAGCCGCGGACGGTGCCGGATCCGCCGACATAGAACCGTTCACCCAGCGGCAAAGGCTTGTCGTTGAGCGAACCCGCCCACCCCAGCCTGCCCCGGGTCATGAAGACCGTGTCCCAGAAGAGCGGGAAATACCAGGCGACATCGCCAACGGATTTGATAAAGTGGGTATCCCCGCCCAGCGTTCCGCCTGCGTACTGCACAAAGATGGAATGGCGCGATCCTGTTTTTGGGTCAAGATAGAAATCCCGGGAGTCCCAGGACAGGCCTGCCGTGACTGCGCTGGTCGCAATGGTAGGACCATAGATTGCCATTTGCCGCAAAAGCTGAGTCGGAAGCGTGATCGTAGTGGTTTTGGAAACGATCGGAATGGTCATATCCGTATTTGAGGGAGCCGGAAAAATACTCGTTAAAGCTTTTCCCCACACCCAGGCCGATGCCTTTCGTATCGAGCGTGTACCCGTCGTATACCTGATCCTGCTTGTAAAGATCCACCTTGCCCCAGACCGGCTCGTCAAAGAGGTAGGGTTCCGAAAAGCTCAGGATGAACATTTTGTGCGTGCTGCCCCACTGGGTCTTGAACTTGAGCAACTGGCCCCGCCCTCCCAGGTTGCCCTGGGTGATCTCCGCAATGCCGACCAGTTTATCCACGGAACTGTACCCGCCGCCGACGCTCATGGTCCCGGTCATTTTCTCTTTCACCTTGACGTTCAGGTCCATCAGTTCTTCGCCGCGCTGCCGGCGTTCGGGAACGATGTCAACGGTTTCAAAAAAACCAAGATTGTTGATCCGCTCATAGCTTCGCTTGAGCGCTTTTTTGCTGTACAGGTCACCCTCATCGAGGCGCATCTCCCGGCGAACCACCTTATCGCGGGTCTTGATATTTCCCGTGATGTCGATCCTGCCGATGCGTACTTCGCCGCCCTCCTGGATCTCTATGCTGATATCGACCGATCTGGTGTCGGGATTGATGTTGAACTGCGGAACAACGCTGGCAAAGGGCCGGGCAATGCCGTCATAGCGGTCCATGATCCTGCCGACATCCTGCCTGAGACCGTCCCTGCTGAAAATATCGCCCTGTTTCAGTTTTACTTCTTTTTCGAGTTCACTGTCGCTGAGCGTCGTGTTGCCCCTGAAGGTTGTGGAGCCGATGCGGAACTGCTCCCCTTCCCTGATGGTGATGCTGACGACCAGTTCGTCCTTCCTGGTAACAGTCCTGGTTTGAGAGGAGAACCAGTTGACACGCTCCGTATAGGTCTTTGGCTCAATGACCGGATCGTCCACCTGCACCTGAATGTAGCCTTTATTGAAATAGAGGTTCCTGATCGTTTCCACATCCTCATTCAGTTCATCCATGCGCAGGGTTCCGCTTCGGCCAAGAAAGGAAAAGAACCAGTGTTCCTGGGTCTTCAATGCGTCCTTGATCTCATCGGACGAAATTGCCTTATTGCCCGAGATGAGGACCTCCTGGAGCGTTACCTTATTCCCTTCCTCAATATAAAAAACGACATTATGGTCGCCGTTGCGGAGTTCGGTGACGACCGGCACGACCACAGCTTCATAATAGCCTGAGTCCTGGTATTTTAAGCGGATTTTTTCGGCGTTCTCCTGCAGAAGCTGCGCATTGAATGCGGTCCTCGGCAGCAGGGTCACCGCTTCCTTGATCTTGTCCGTGGTCAGTTCTTCATTGCCTTCATAGCTGATGTCACGGATCAGCGGTTTCTCTCTGACCTGGAAAATGATCTTCAGCCCGTTCTCAAAGCCCTCGGTTCTGACCTGCACATCCTCAAAATGGCCAAGCTGATACAGGACCTTGATGTCTTCTCTGATCTGGGACGGCGAAAAAATATCGCCTTCCTTTGTTCGTATCTTGGCGAGGACCGTGGCCGTCTCTATCCGCCGATTCCCCTGGACCTCAATGAGGGTGATCCGGGCGGATTCCGCGGCATGTGACGGCGCCGATATAAGCGCAAAAAAAAGTAGGCCGGCTGCCATGGCCGCAAGCTGTTTAAACACGTGTTCGAGACCCCCATTGTTCCCAATAATAACGGGCTACTATAGCATTAAGGCTTTAGGGTGTAAACAAAAAATTAACGGGAAAGCCTTCCCATAACCTCATTGGAGAGCACCATTCCGCGGTCGGTCAGGAACAAACGGCCGGCTTCGTTGTGAAGCAAACCCTTGTCGATCATCGGCGCCGCCTGCGCCAGCAGGCGGTCCCGCACCAGAGGTCCAAACTCGCCGGCAAGGCGCTCGAGTTCGATGCCGCTCCTGGTCCTCAATCGCAGCATCACGGTTTCGAGCATAGCCTCGTCCGGGCCGACCGTTTCATCCTCAGCAATGACAGGAAAACCGGCATGCAACCCTGTGCAGTAGGCCTTCAGGTCGGGAACAGAACGGGACCGCCGCGCAGCGATAAAGGACCATGCCCCCGGACCGAGCCCCAGATATTCACCTCGGCGCCAATAGTTCAGGTTGTGACGGCACTCAAATCCTGGTTGAGCAAAATTTGCTATCTCATAGTGGAGAAAGCCGGCAGCGGTGAGCCGTTCAACGCCGGCATCGGAGAATTCCGCGACAGCATCGTCATCAGGCAGGTGAAAGGACCCGGAAGCCGCCTTGTGGTGATAGTTCGATCCTTCGTCCAGGGAAAGACTGTAGGCGGAAACATGGTTGGGACGGAGCGACAGTGCAAGATCCAGTGTTTGGCTCCAGTCAGCAACGGTCTGGCCGGGAATTCCATAGATCAGGTCGATCCCGATGTTCTCGAACCCGCTGCGCCGGGCGCTTTGAAAAGCATCCCGGGCCTGCGCTGCATGGTGAGGCCTGCCGAGTGTTGCGAGCAGCCGGTCCGAGAACGATTGCACGCCGAGGCTCAAACGGTTCACACCGGACCGCAGTAAGTCCACAAAAAGAGGCTCCGAGCCGGACTGGGGATTTGCCTCTACCGTTACCTCGGCATGGGGCGCTAGTTTGAAATGCGACCGGATGATACCGATCAGGGTCGTCAGTTGATGGGAGGAGAGGACCGTCGGCGTACCTCCGCCGAGATAGAGTGATCCGAATTCACGGTCGGAAAAGGTCCTGGCCCTTCCGGCTGCTTCGATACGCAAGGCATCAAGAAAGCGATCAGCATTCTGTACACTGTAGGGTGTTGAATAAAAACCACAGTACAGGCATTTTCTAACACAGAACGGTATATGAATATAGAGCGATAACATATTGATTTATCGGCTTTCGGCAGAAACGACAGTATCCCGGCGTATTCGTCTCGCGGGATATATGCAATCACTATGCCATTACTTCGGGGAAGCTCCTGCGGGGAGGGTCAGTTGCAAGGGCAATTTCATCGCAGTTCGGAAACTTGACGCAATTCAGGCAATCGGTCCATATTTTATGCGGCAGCTCTTTTTTATCAACCACGGCAAAGCCGAGCTTTTTAAAGAAACCCTCCTGATAGGTCAGAACAAAAACGCGTGCGACCTCGAGTTGCACCGCCTCTTCCAGGCAGCGGCGCACCAGCTGTGAACCAATACCGTTCCTGACGCGGTCATTCCGTACCGCGAGCGAACGTATTTCTGCAAGGCCTTCCCAGCTTACGTGCAGCGCACACACCCCGGACAGTGCCCCGTTCTCTTCGTAGACATGGAAATCCCTCAGATGCTCGTACAACTCATTGAGCGTGCGCGGCAGCATCTGGCCGGAATCGGCATATTGGTTCACGAGCGCCTGAATCGACTTTACATCGGTCAACTTTGCCTTGCGGATCATGAATCGAAAACTACCCTTTTGAGTTGACAATGTCAACTAAAAAGAGGATCACGGACGGCGATGGAATCCGGTTCGGGTGCGATAACGAACGTAGAGCACTGGAGCGTCAGCGAAAACACAGGGGCGGGAGTCACGAGGCAGTTGCGCCCTCTTGTCAAGCGCGGTGTCACGGCTTCTCGCGCAGAAAAGCACTCTTGACTTTAATAATGTGATTGGAGTATATTTTAGGCAGGTAAGCGAAACTTAAGTCTGCAGAAGGCGGTTACCAAGAATGATGTTCGAAAAATTTACTGAACGAGGAAGAAAAGTCATCGTCTATGCCCGCGAGGAGGCTGAGCGGCTTCAGAATGACTACCTCGGCACGGAGCATATCCTGCTCGGAGCATTGCGCGATGAGGACGGTATCCCCGTAGCGGTGTTGCGCAAGATGGGCATTGATGTCGATCAGATCCGCATGGAGGTTGAGCGGAACCTTCCGTCGAGCGGAAATACCTTGACCTTCGGGGACATTCCCTTCACGCCCCGCGCAAAGAAAGTGCTCGAATATGCAGTGGAAGAAGCCCGGCTGCTTGGCCATAACTACATTGGAAGCGAACACCTCCTGCTCGGCCTGATCCGTGAGGAGGAAGGCATCGGCGGCAAGATCCTGCGCAGCTTCGGGGTCAATCTGCTCGGTTCCCGCCAACTGGTCATCAACTATCTGCGCCGTGCGGCAACCCAGGTGAGCGCAAAGAAGAGCCAGACGCCGGCACTCGATGAATTCAGCAGGGATCTCACCCTGCTCGCAAAAAACGGAAAACTGGACCCGGTCATCGGACGCGATCAGGAGATCGACCGTGTTTTGCAGATACTGTCGCGCCGGACCAAGAACAATCCGGTCATCATCGGAGAACCCGGCATCGGGAAAACAGCCATTGTCGAAGGCCTGGCCCAGCGGATTGTTAATACCGACGTGCCTGAAAATATTTTAAACAAACGGGTTGTATCCCTCGATCTCGGCGCCCTTATTGCGGGAACCAAGTATCGCGGCCAGTTCGAAGAACGCCTCAAAATCGTCATGAAAGAAATCGTACAGGCGGAGAACGTCATTCTGTTCATCGATGAACTGCATACCCTGGTCGGCGCAGGCGCGGCCGAAGGCTCTATCGACGCATCCAGCATGTTGAAACCCGCCCTTGCACGGGGAGAAGTTCAATGCATCGGCGCGACGACGCTTGATGAGTTCAGGAAGCACATCGAAAAGGACGGCGCGCTCAAACGCCGGTTTCAGCCTATCTATGTGCAGCCGCCGAGCCTGGACGAGACCATCAATATCATCAAGGGACTCCGATCGAAATACGAAATGCACCACAAGGTCAAGATCACGGATGAGGCAGTTGTTGCTGCGGCCAGGCTTTCTGAACGCTATATCACTGATCGTTTTCTGCCGGACAAGGCCATCGACGTGATTGATGAGGCTGGTGCCAAAGCAAAGCTCAACCGTTACACCTGCCCCGCCGAAATGAAATCCATTGAGAAGAAGCTCAAGAAGCTCGAACAGGAAAAGAGTCTGTTCTCCCGCATCAAGGACTATGTCAGGGTAGAATCGATCCATGAGGAGGAGGAGCAGCTTCGCGAGTCGTTCGATGGCATCCATAAGGAGTGGAAGGACTCACAGGATAAGAACGTTTCCCTGATCGGTGAGGAGGAGATCGCAGTCATCATCTCCCACATCACTGGCATTCCCCTGTCCCGGCTCGAGGAGAAGGAGGCGTCCCGGCTGCTCCGCATGGAAGATGAACTGCATAAGCGGATCGTCGGTCAAAATGAAGCAATCGAGGCGGTATCACGCGCCATTCGGCGCTCCCGCGTAGGCCTCAAGACGCGAAGGCAGCCGATCGGATCGTTCATTTTCCTCGGCCCCACGGGGGTAGGCAAAACAGAGCTTGCACGCACGCTGGCTACCTTCCTCTTTGACACTGAAGATGCGCTTATCCGTGTGGATATGTCAGAGTATATGGAGAAGTTCAGTTCGTCCAGGCTGGTCGGGTCCCCTCCCGGATATGTGGGGTATGATGACGGCGGACAGTTGACGGAAAAGATCCGCAGGAGGCCCTACTCGGTCGTGCTTTTCGACGAGATCGAAAAGGCGCATCCTGACATCTTCAACATGCTCCTGCAGGTCCTTGACGACGGGTTCATGACCGATAGTTTCGGCAGAAAAGTTGATTTCCGGAATACCATCATCATCATGACTTCCAATCTCGGAACTCGCATGATCGACAAGGATACGACCCTCGGCTTCCAGCAGGCATCAGCGAAGACACAATATGCCAAAATGAAGGAAAATGTTATTTCCGAGCTTAAACGGTCCTTTAACCCGGAATTCCTGAACCGGATCGATGATGTGGTCGTATTCCATACGCTCACCAATGAACACCTGATTACGATCGTGGACCTGCTGATCGACGAGCTGAACAGCCATATGATCGGGGACCGCAGCATACAGCTTGAAATCGGGCGCGATGTGAAAGAATGGATCATCCAGGAGAACTATCAGCCCACCTATGGCGCCAGGCCAATGCGCCGTGCCATACAGAAGTTCATTGCCGATCCGCTATCAGAGGAGATCCTTCGCGGAAGGTTTAAAGACATCCACAGAATACTCGTGACGCTGAAGGACGGGGTGGTCGTTTTTCAGGAAGAAGAGGCTGGCTTGCTGGCAAAGGTGTGAGGGTTCGGTAATCCGCCGTTGCTATCGATCAGTATGGCGTTCGTTCATTCCCTGTACAACAGTTTTTTCTCAGAACTGGGGGCGGCTCTTGCGGCTTGATCCAAGTGTGGCCATTCCGGTTTACCATTCTGCTTCGATCTCAATTCCGAGAGAAATCTTGCGTATTCTCGTGCCTGTATGTATGAAGGCCGTCAAGCAAGACCCTCCTCAACGCATTGTTTGGTGTAAAAGCCCAAATGCGCCATACGAACCAACAAAAACAGCTATTGCAGTATTTCGGCCATTCGCTGTGCAGCGGCAACGGCCTGTACAGGATAGGCCGCATCATCCCTGATGAGGTATATGTTTTTCGCCGCTCCCCGCTCAAGCCGAATATGGGAGGACCCTGCCTTTTCAAGCATGGCGGCAGGTGTTGCGTACTGCGTTCCTTCGGGCTTCTGCGCATGCACCATATCGCTGAAGCGCTCCAAAAAAGGTATGATGTTCCTGACCAGATCAATCAGCACTCCCGGCGGACCGCGATCAGGGGCCCGGTACGGGAACCAGACGGTCAATGCCCGTTTTCCGCGCGGCGCCGAACGTTCATCTCCCTGGCTGCTTACGGCCAGACTGAAAAGATCATCCGGCCTGGTGTAATCAGAAAGGCAGATGACCTCATGTCGCATTCCTAAGGGAACACCCTGGTCCATGATACCGATAAAAGTGAAGCTGTCCCTGAGGCGCCCCCGCGTGTTCAACAGAAGAGTTGCGGACTCCACAGGTCCGCCCGTGGTCGATAGTCCGACCCTGTTGCCCCGTTGCGGTACGATTTCAGGGAATGGTTCTGAGAAGCGCACGACGCCGTCATGCTTCAAGATCACCTCAAGCAGAAGATCGGCTGTTTTTTTGAATCCCTGCGGCTCATACAGCGGTGAGGTATTGATCATGGATACCAGCGTACTAACCGGCAGTTCATAAACGGGTTGGCCGAAGAAATATCGTGACTGAACGTCAAAAAAGCTAAGGAGTTCACTACTGAAGCGATACCGTCGCAGAAGCGCACTGCTGCGACGGCGCTGCGAAAAGAAGGAAGATAATCTGCTTTTGGAAGAACGTGCAGAGATGGTATCGACTGCATTGAAAAAATCCGATATTCCGTCGATCTCTTGGGGGAATTCCCGTCTGAGTTCTTCCAGGGTCTCGCTCCTTTCCGGGTAGACCGTGAGCCGTCGGTCCGGCAGCGCTACCTGATAGCTGCTTGAGCGCACAGTGTCGCCATGAGAGATGCCCAGATCAGCATAAAGCTTCTGCAGTACCCCGGAGCGCTCATTTCCGAACGACAGGGTGGGGCCCATGGAGAACTGGTAACCCGCCCCTCTGGTTGGTACGAACGCTCCTCCGACCTCATTACCCGGCGAAAAAACAACGACTTTTTTTCGCTGTCTGGCAAGAAGCGCTGCTGCTGCCAGGCCACCTAGACCTGCTCCAAGAACGGTCAAATCAACCTTCGACAAACTCCCCCCTTGGAGGAGCCAGCTGGCTCCCCTTCTTGAACATCACGCTTCCTGACCAGCGAACTAAAAAAGGAAATAGAGCTCTTCTCAAGCTTCCTATTTCCCTAAAGTGACATGCTGAATTCTGCGATCGTAATTACGTAGACTGTGACTTTTCCTTGGTCACGTACCGCTTCTTTGCGGGACAGGCGTATTTTGCCCTGCCGATCGATTTCAAGGACCTTGACGAGGATCTCGTCACCTTCCTTAAGAGCATCCGTGACCTTTTCAAGTCTTTGTTCAGATATCTGAGAGATATGCAGCAGTCCGTCGGTGCCGGGAAATATCTCGACAAATGCGCCAAAGTCCATTATTTTCCGGACTTTGCCCATGTAGAGCTTGCCGACCTCGGCGTCCTGGCAAATGCCTCGGATGATCTCCTTGGCTTTATTGGCAGCTGCCTCATCAGAGGATGCGATATTGATCGTACCGTTGTCCTCGATGTCGATCTTGGCGCCTGTCTGCTCCACGATGCTGCGGATCACCTTGCCGCCGCTCCCGATAACGTCCTTGATCTTGTCGGGATTGATCTGCATGGTAATGATTCGCGGCGCAAAGGGATTCAGGCTCTTCCTCGGTTCGGCCAGCGCTTCCAGCATTTTACCGAGAATATGCAGCCTTCCCTCGCGTGCCTGGTTCAGCGCCGTCCGCATGGTCTCGATGGTAATGCCCTCGATCTTCATGTCCATCTGAAGGGCTGTAATACCCTTGCTCGTACCCGTGACCTTGAAATCCATATCGCCCAGATGGTCCTCAAGGCCAAGGATGTCGGAAAGAATGATCACCTTGTCGCCTTCCTTGACGAGGCCCATGGCAATGCCGGCGACCGGGGCTTTGATCGGAACGCCGGCGTCCATGAGTGCCAGGGTTCCGCCGCAGACCGTTGCCATCGACGATGAACCGTTGGATTCGAGAATATCCGACACCAGGCGGATCGTGTACGGAAATTCCTGTTTCGTAGGCAGCATGGGCTTCAGCGCCCGCTCTGCCAGGGCGCCGTGCCCCACTTCTCTCCTGCCAGGTCCGCGAAGGGGTTTCGTCTCCCCCACGCTGAAAGGCGGGAAATTGTAATGGAGCATGAAGGTCTTGTAGTACTCGCCTTCCAGTGAATCGATGCGCTGTTCGTCTTCGGACGTCCCGAGGGTCGTCACGACCAACGCCTGTGTTTCACCGCGGGTAAAGAGCGCGGAGCCGTGCGTTCTCGGCAGCATTCCGACGACCGAGCTGATAGGCCTGATCTCGGTGGGTTTGCGTCCGTCTGCACGGGTGTTCTTGTCCAGGATGATCTTGCGGACCGCGTCCTTTTCGATATCATGAAAAATCTTCGATATCTGGAGGCTGCGCGTCGGATCATCGTTCTTGAGCTGCAGTTTGATATCGTCAAGCACGGCATCGAGCGTTCGCTGCCGTTCCATTTTGTCCGGAATGATGATCGATGTGCGCATCCGTTCCATCGCCAGCGTGGACACCTGGGCCGCCAGTTCCTTGTCGACCTCTATGGTCTTGACGGACCGTTTGGCCTTCCCAACCTTCTTCGCAAGATCGTTCTGGAGCGCTACGATCTTCTTGATCTCGCGATGGGCGGTTTCGAGTGCCTCCAGCATCTGATCTTCCGTCAGTTCCTTTGCGCCGCCTTCGACCATCATAATGGCATCGGCCGTGCCGGCAACCACGAGATTCAGCGTCGAAAGCTCGATGTCCTTGTGTCCGGGGTTGATGACAAACTTTCCTTCAATAAGGCCGACGCGGACAGCGCCGACCGGGCCGGCGAACGGCACATCGGAAATCGCAAGTGCCGCCGACGACGCGATCATTGCCATAAGATCGGTGGAGCTTTCATCTCCCATGGAGAGGACCGATGCAATGACCTGCGTATCGAAGAAATACCCGTCAGGGAACAATGGCCTGATAGGCCGGTCGATAAGGCGTGAGGTGAGGATCTCTTTCTCGCTCTGACGCCCTTCACGTTTGAAGAAGCCGCCCGGGATCTTGCCCGCAGAGTATGCTTTTTCCTGGTAGTCAACGGTCAGAGGTAAAAAATCCACGTTCTGACGCTCCACCTTGGAAGCAACCGCGGTTGAAAGCACCACCGAATCACCGTAGCGAACGACAATTGAACCGTTTGCCTGCTTGGCCATCAAACCCGTTTCGAGTATGAGCCTTTTGCCGCCTATTTCAATTTCAACTGTTGTTACCATGAAACCTCGCTCTTCGTTAGATGCGTTCGACTACTTCCGAATGCCTAACTGCTCGATGACCTGACGATACTTGTCCAGATCATTCTGTTTGAGATAATCCAAATGACGACGACGCTGGCCGACCATCTTCAGGAGACCTCTCCGTGAATGATGATCATGCTTATGCGCCTGCAGGTGCTCCGTCAGATGCGTAATGCGTCCGCTCAGAAGCGCAATCTGCACTTCCGGTGAACCTGTATCCGATGGATGCCTGCGATACGTATTGATCAGACCTGTTTTCTGTTCCTTATCCATTCAACCGTCCCTCCTTTCTCAAAACATTCAGAAGCGAGACAAATTATCATATTTTCAGGATGTTGTAAAGCATTTTATTTGTTTCCTGTCAAGAAAAGACAAGTTCAGGCCTGATATCCCCTCGGACCGGTCTTCCGAGCGCCAGGAGTCTGCCTGAGGGGTCATGTATCCGTAGCAGGGAAGCAGCATTCAGAGTATCTTCCTGCCAGGGAACGCTATTTCCATGCAGTATCCTGCCTGCTTCGGGTTCGTTCACCGTTACCGAAGGCATATCTGCAAGCGCTTCATCCATTGAAACCAGGGCCTGGTCGAGGGCGTCGGCGGCAGCAAGATCTGCAAGGCGGTCCAGCGTCACCGTGTTGTCGATGGTAAATCGACCTGAACGGGTCCGTACCAGTTTCGTGAGGTGTGCCCCGGCCTGAAGAACCTCGCCAAGGTCCGCACAGAGTGTCCTGATGTACACACCCTTGGAGCAGCGCACGCCAAGGCTCAGCAAAGGATCTTCGAAGGCCTGCAATTCGATGTTCGATATCGTTACCGCCCGTGGTTTCAACGGCTCGGCTTTCCCCTGCCGGGCCAGTTTGTAGGAGGGCACGCCCGAGACTTTTAAGGCGGAGTAGACCGGCGGCTGCTGCATGATCGCACCAGTAAAACCCTCCAGCGCTTTCAGCACCTGTGCACGTTCGGGCGGAACATAGGTCCGCGTCTCAAGAACACGGCCTTCAGCATCGAGCGTATCCGTGGTCTGGCCAAGACGCATGACCGCATGATACTCTTTTTCCCCAGCTTCGAGATACTGGGCAATGCGCGTTGCCTTTCCAACGCAGAGCACCAGCACCCCGGTTGCCATGGGGTCCAGGGTTCCCGTGTGCCCGATACGTTTTTCCCTGAGGATCCTTCGCGCAGCCTGGACAACGTCGTGTGACGTCATTCCCGGCTGTTTATGAATGTTCAGAATGCCATCCATGGGAGATTCAGGCTCCCATCTGCGACTGAATGACCTTCGTTACTTCACCGAGGACCTTGCGTTGAACATCCTCGAGCGCGCCATCCAGTGTGCTTCCAGCGGCATTCTTATGGCCTCCGCCACCCAGTGACTGTGCCAGGCTGGAAAGGTCTACGCGCCCCTTTGAGCGAAGACTGATCTTGTATTGCTTTTGGGCCGTCTGCCGAAACAGGACGGCCACCTCGACACCGCTCACCGACCTGACGAAATTCACAAAATTGTCAGTATCCTCAGCGGTTGTGCCGGTCTTTTGAAAAAGCTCTTCAGTCACCACGACCCAGGCCATTCTGGTGTCAGGAGAACGCTCCATATCGCTCAGCACGCTGCCAAGCAGTTTCAACCGTTTAAAGGAATAGGATTCGTACACATGCTCGGTGACCAGCCAGGGATCGGCTCCGGCCTCGAGCAGCGTGGCTGAGATCCGCATGCATTCAGGTGATGTATTGGAATAGCGGAAGGAACCCGTGTCAGTAAAAATGGAGGTGTAGAGACACAGCGCCATATCCCGGTCTAGAGGCAGGCCTGCCTGCACAACGAGCTTGAATATCATCTCTCCCGTGGCAGAGGCCGAAGCGTCCAGCCAGGTGAGCGGCCATAGCAGCGGGTTCGTGATATGATGATCGATGTTGATGAGCACGGCAGCGGGGTAGTCGCCGGAGAACAGGCCGGTGCGCGGAGGATCTGAATCAAGCACGATCATGGCATCGAATCGTCCTGCGACCACTGGTCCGGACGCGATCCGGTCCTGGTGCGGAAGAAACCGGTAGATATCCGGGACAGGATCAAGGTTGTGGGCGGTCACGGTCTTGCCCATCTTTTCGAGAGCGAGCATGAGCGCGATCTGGGATCCCAGTGCGTCACCGTCCGGATTTTTATGTACAGAAATGAGGATTGTTTTGCAGGAATGGAGGGCTGCTATGATCGTGCGGGGATCACTCATCGTGCGGCTTGTTCGGATCTTTTTCTTCTTCAATCGAACGCAAAAGCTCCATGATATGTGCGCCCCGTTCAAGGGTGGGGTCGAAGCGGAACAACAGCTCCGGTACGAGGCGCAACCGCATGCGTCCGGCCAGTTCCGACCGGATAAAGGGAACGGCGCTCTCCAGGCCCTTGAGCGTTTCTTTTTTGCTTTTTTCGTCCCCGTAGATACTCACGAAGACCTTTGCGTTGCGCAGATCGTGTGAAACCTCGACATCAGTGACCGTGACAAATCCGATGCGCGGGTCCTTGATCTTCCGCATAAGGATCTCCGCGATCTCCTGTTTCATCTGGTCGCTTACGCGATCCGATCTTTTAAAGGCTGGTTTTGACATGATAAATTCAGGAGACAGGAATCAGTATCCAGTATGCAGGAGGTTTTTCCGTTGATGCCTTCTGATTGCTGGCTTCTGGATTCTGTGTGCTGCCTTTTCAAAATAACTCGATGTGATGATCGATCAGGTCCAGTTCGGGAACGGCCCGTACCACGTCGAGCACATGGTCAAGGGTCTGGTTCAGATGGGTCCTGTCGTTGCTAACGGCGGCCACAGCCAAGGTGGCCTTTTGCCAGAGGTCGTTGTCTTCGATCTCCGCCACCGATACGTTGAACTTGTTCCGGATCCTGTCCTTAAGACTGCGAAGCGACTGACGTTTTGTCTTCAGCGATCCGCTGTCGGGGATGTGCACTTCAAAGGTGCAAACACCGATGAACATTGGCATAGAGACACCCGGGATCCAGCTCGCGGGAGAAAAGAAACTTACAGCTTTGCCGCTACCTTATCGATGACAAAGCATTCGACGAAATCCCCCACCTTGATATCATTGAAATTCTCGATGCCGATGCCGCATTCGTATCCCGCCTGCACCTCGCGGGCATCGTCCTTGAACCGCTTGAGCGAATGGAACTTGCCGGTATAGACCAGCACGTTGTCCCTGATGATCCGGACGCCGTCGCACTGCCTGCTGAGCATGCCTTCCACCACGTATGACCCGGCGATGGTGCCGACCTTGGAGACGTGGAAGGTCTGGCGCACTTCGGCCCGACCCAGGATGCGCTCCTTGAGCGTCGGTTCGAGCAGGCCTTCCATGGCGGCCTTGATATCGTCAATGGCGTTGTAGATGATATTATACAGCCTGATATCGACGCCTTCGCGCTGCGCCAGTTCGGCGGCCTTCGGTTCAGGACGAACGCTGAACCCGATAATGATGGCGTTCGATGCTGCGGCGAGCATCACGTCGGTTTCGGTGATGGCTCCCACCGAGGTATGGATCACTTTGAGCTTGACCGCAGACGTAGACAGCTTTTCGAGCGAATCGACGATGGCCCCTGCAGAACCGGACACGTCCGCCTTGATCACGATATTCAGTTCCTTGACCACGCCTTCCTGGATCTGCGTGTGCAGGTCCTCAAGGGTGACCTTCTTCATCGAGGCAAGTTCCGTGGAGCGCTGCTTGGCCTGACGGCCTTCCGCGATCTGGCGGGCCTTGCGCTCTTCCTCAAGCACGACGAACCGATCGCCTGCAAGTGGCACATTGGAAAAACCGATGACCTCGGCCGGCATGGACGGCCCGGCGCTCTCGATCCGTTCACCCTTGTCGTTGATCAGCGCACGCACCTTGCCGAACTGGGAGCCAGTCACGAAGAAATCGCCGACCTTGAGCGTACCGGACTGGACGAGCACCGTTGCTACCGGGCCGCGCCCCTTGTCGAGCTTGGCTTCGATGACTGTTCCTCGCGCCATCTTGTCGGGATTGGCTTTCAACTCCAGCACATCGGCCTGAATGAGGATCATCTCGAGCAGATGCTCGAGGCCGATCTTTTTCTTTGCCGACACTTCGCAGAAGATGGTCTGGCCGCCCCACTCTTCAGGCGTCAGTTCGAATTCGGCCAGTTCCTGTTTGATGCGTTCAGGTTTGGACTCCGGTTTGTCGATCTTATTGATGGCCACGATGATCGGCACACTGGCAGCTTTTGCATGGTTGACCGCCTCACGTGTCTGCGGCATCACGCCGTCATCAGCGGCAACGACGAGGATCACGATATCCGTCACCTGGGCGCCGCGCGCGCGCATTGCCGTGAACGCCGCATGTCCCGGCGTATCGAGGAAGGTTATGTCCCTTCCGTTCAAGCTCACCTGATAGGCGCCGATATGCTGAGTTATGCCACCCGCTTCCCTCGAAACAACGTTCGTTTCCCGAACGGCGTCAAGGAGCGAGGTCTTGCCATGGTCGACGTGGCCCATGATCGTGACCACCGGCGGTCGCATGACCTGGGATTCAGCGGTATCAACCTTTTCTTCCAGCACATCCTCGGCCGTCTCTATGTTCATGATCTCGGCCTTGATGCCATAGCCTTCGGCAAGGATCATGGCGGCATCCGTGTCCATTTGCTGGTTCTGCGTCGCCATGATGCCGTTCGCCATCAGCTTCTTGATAACATCGCTCACCTTCTGGCCGATGACCTCGGCGAACTCTTTTATGGTGCAGCCTTCCTGGATTTTGACGACCTTTTTCCTCGGCTTCGTTATTTCAGTAACATCGGTCTGCGGTGCATAACGTTCGTCTTTTTTGTGCGGCCGTTTGCCGGCAGGCAGGGTCTTAAGATCCGGCAGTTTCTTGAATGACGGCTTTTCGCGGAACTCGCGGTCGGTCTTGGTCTCGAACTCGCCCTTTTTCTGCCACTTTTTCTTGGACGGTTTCGTCGGGATCAGTGAGGGCGGAACCTGGGCAGGCTGCATAACCGGAGAAGTAAATCCGGATTTTACAAAGGGCCGCGGGCCGGTCCCCATGGGCCGGGGCTGTCCCTGACCCGGATAGGGTCGACGGGCTCCGGAAGCCGGATAAGGAGTATTAGGTCTTTGCGGGGCTGAAGGGGCCGCCGTCGGAACGGTAGCGACCTTCTCCGGCTGTGTCGGTACTGCCGCAGGCGCGGCTGTCATAGGAGCCGGCGCCGGGACCTCCACAGCAACAACAGGGGCAAGCTTAACCTGTCCCGGCGGCGGAATGACGGGAGGCGCGGGCATCTCCGGCTTCGGTGGCGGAGGGATGATGGGAGCCAGCTTCGGCTTGGCGCCCGGTTTTTCAAGGGTAGAAGAAAACTTACCGATAAGCGCAGCAGCCTTTTTCCTCCGCTCTTCTCCTGAAGCGATGAGATCGGGCGTCTCTTTTTTGACCTTTTCTTTTTCTTTTTCCTTGCGTATGGCCTTGAGCTTCTCGATCAGGGACTTTGATTCTTTATCATCGAGACCGCTTGAGGGTGTCTTTGCCGTGATGCCCATTTTTTCGAGCACCAGGATAAGGTCCTTGCTTTCGACACCCATCTTTTTGGCCAACTCATGTACCCTGATCACTGTCATAAACTCACATACCCCCGAAACTTCCTGAAAATAGGTGGTTATATTACTCTATTTTGACTCGCTTATCAAGTTTTTTAATCTGTCTGTTTCACTGAAGATGGCATCGGCAAAACGGCTGTCCGTAATGCCGAGGATCCCGACCAGTTCCCGGTTGAGTAAGGCGCCGATCTCATCTTTGGTCAGGAACGCAGCCTGTCGCTTTGGCGCAGCGTCCGAGGCCATGATCTTCTCACGGGTGCCGTCAGAGACGTCGGTGGCAAAGAGCAGCGCTTTGACCCTGCCCTTCTCCACGCCGTCATGCACCGCAGAATACCCGGACAACAACATGCCCGCTTTCGCCGCCATCACGATCAGGGATTTAACCTTTTCAGAGCTGCTGGCCAGGAGCATGGAGATGAACTCCTGCTCTGCAGGAGGGCTGGCTTTGCTGTTCAGCGACCGTGGCAGATTCCCTTTGCCGAGCGCCTTGCGGATGCAGTCAATGCGCGGACAGACATAGGCTGCCCTGCCCGGCAGTTTTTCGCGGTAATCGATGACGAACCCGGCCGGACCGGCCACGATCCGGACGACCTCATCCTTCTTGAACACGCCCCGGCATCCGATGCAGGTCCGTTCCGGTTGACGTTTCATTTCCTTCACCGATATACCGGCCTTCAGTTCTTGAGCATGGCCCGTGCAGCCATCAGGATTTTTTGCGCTGTTTTTTCGCCAATGCCGGGAACTGCCAGAATATCCTCGTCCGTCATTGCGGCGACCTTTGCGATAGTGTCATACCCGGCCTGCGCAAGTTGTTCCGCCGTTTTTTTGCCGACACCTTCTATGCCCATTAAGGGAGATTCAGGAGACGGTTCGTCGTCTGCGGCCGCAGCAGCTTCCAGGTTCTCCGCAGCCTCGGTCTCTTCCGCCATCTTGCGGGTTTCCTCAACGATGGCAGCCTCGATCTCCTGCTCTCGCTCTTTTTGGCGTTCCTGGTCATACTCGGATTCGCTCAGAATGTCGATCTTCCATCCAGTCAGTTTTGCGGCCAACCGGACGTTCTGGCCCTTTTTCCCGATGGCAAGGGAAAGCTGAGAATCGGCGACAACGGCAAGGGCGGAGCGGTCCTCTTCGGTGACGCCCACCTTTTCTACCACCGCAGGGCTGAGCGCTTTGGCGATAAAGATGCGCGGGTCCGACGACCAGGGGATAATATCTATCTTCTCGCCGCGAAGCTCCCGAACGACCGCCTGGACCCTCGAGCCTTTCATGCCGACGCAGGCGCCGACGGGGTCGACCTGGGACTCTTTCGAAGCAACGGCGATCTTCGTCCGGTCTCCGGCCTCGCGAACAACGCCCTTCACTTCAACGATATTCTCGTAGATCTCGGGGACCTCCATCTCAAAGAGGCGCGACACGAAGTCCGGATGGGCCCTCGAGAGCACCACCTGCGGACCCTTGGAGGTGTCGCGCACTTCCGTGACATAGGCCCTGACGCGGTCGCCCCTGCGGTAGCTCTCGCGCGGCACCTGCTCTCGCGCCGGAAGCACCGCCTCGGTCTTTCCCAGATCGATGTAGTAGGCGCCTTTTTCATGACGAAGGACGATCCCGTTCACCAACTGGCCGATCTTATCGTTGAATTCCTTCAGGATCACATCGCGCTCTGCCTCGCGCACCTTCTGGACAATGACCTGACGGGCGGTCTGCGCCGCGATCCTGCCAAAACCAAGAAACTCTATCTGCAGAGGCACTTCACCGTCCAGTTGCGCATCGGCAAACAGCGCCTGGGCATCCTCGATCGTGATTTCCTCTTCAGGGTTCACAACCTCGGCCACCACCTTTTTGTAGGCATACATGATGATGTCGCCGCGCTTGGGGTCGATCTGAACGGCGATCCGCTGAGCGCCATGCTTTTTCTTGGCAGCGCTCACGAGTGCGGACTCGACCGCCTCGATCACCATTTCCTTGGAGATGCCTTTTTCCTTGCTGATCTGGTCGATCACTTGAATTAATTCTTGACTCATGATTCCGTCGCCTCCTGAATATATATGCAGTCCTTATCAGGCTCCTGTGAAACCAAGGCTGCACTTGCGCATCCTGTGGATGCTGAATATGAAATTCTGAAGATCCCCGCCCTTACAGTTCTACTTCGAGAGATGCTTTCGTGATCGTGCCCAGGGCGAATTCCATTACCGCCCCTTCGGCGACCTCGACCCTGACCATGCCCGCATCGGAAATCCCCATCAGCGTTCCCCGAAAGACTTTCTGTCCGTCTATGGGCTGATAGACCTTTATCTTGACCGTGCTGCCGGAAAACCTCGTATAGTGCTCCGGCTTTGAAAGCGTCCGGTCAAGGCCGGGCGACGATACTTCGAGCTGGTAGGCATGGGTGATGATATCTTCCACATCGAGGGCTGCGCTCAAATCGCGGCTCACTGACTCGCAGTCGTTCAAGGTCACGCCGGACTCCCGGTCGATATAGATCCTCAGGAGCCACTTCGGGCCCTGGCGCTGAAACTCCAGGTCCCAGAGCGTAACGCCCAGGGAGGCCAGGATCGGGTCCAGAAGTTGTCGTATCTGGTCAACGACGTCCGCCATTGCGTCCCCCAAATAAAAAGAGTGGGCAAATGAAATGCCCACCCTTCAGGATGTTCCCCAGAGTGATGTTATTATTTAACATACCGGCACCGGGAATGCAAGGAAAAAATGGCGGAAGCCGGTAATAACTCAGTCAACCGAGAACGTGACTCGCTGATCTATTATCCTAAAAACATCCTTTGACACTGATCAAATCGGATAAGAGTCGGATAACGGCGGATTCTTTCCTGATACATGGTTCTCCCTATAGGTGAGTGCGTTGTTAATGATTTATCCGCTTTTATCCGCTGTTAATCCGCTCCTTCCGTGTTCAAATGCTTTTTTCAGGATTATGGCATTCTCAGCAGTTTTTCACTTCTCCAGATCCGAACAATGCGCACCTTGTTCGGATCATACCGGTAAACGATACGAAAAGGCGGGTGCAGGATCTCAAACAGATGTTCGAGATGAAACTCGGTCACGAGATGACGGCTCGGAGGATATGCGCCAAGCAGTTCAACGTTTGCAATGATCTCACCAGCAAGTCTTTTACCCACATCAGGCGCGCCCTCGTAAAACGCCAGCATGTCCTCAAGGTCCTTAATCGCTGACGCGGCAAACGTTATCAGTGTTATTTCAGTCATAACTACTTAAGGCCAAGGATTTTTTTTGCCTCGGCAAGGGAAATCTCGAGGCCTTCTTCCAAATCCATTATACCCTTCACCACTCCCAGCATAAAGGTGCGCTCTTCAGTTTCCTTCTCATAATCCTTGAGTGATCGGACTACGGCTACTCCGCGGCCCCTGCTCGTGAGCAAAATAGGCCGATGCGACTCCTGTGCGTGCAAAACCACTTTGCCGGGGTTCACCTTCAGGTCGCTGAGTGGAACGATGTCTTCGGAAAATATTACGCCCATTAAAGACCTCCTTAGCGGTACTATTAACAGGTCTTATTATAGCACTTATAGTAAGCCAAGTCTACAGAGCTTATTACATGAAAATATCGTATTCTTACCGAGTAATCTTGCATTTAACAGAGAAATCTGTATACTACGATCATACATACACGAGCAGCGGGGCAAAACCCTCTCGTTTTGGAATGATATGGTGTTCCGCGCCTCAACTTCGATACCTGACTCTTCCTGCTCTCACCTTTACTTGCGAATACTTGCGAAAAAAGCGATAGCATGTCTGGTTGGAGAAAGATCAGGTTTTGGGGCGCACACGCGAATCCGCTCTTCCCTTTTTTGGGGACCGGCATCTCCGCGGGAAGAATACGTAACGCGCTGGCGGCATTGACCGTCAGCGTGAATTTGAAGTAACATAGGAGGCAGCATGGCGAAGAAATTGTATGTCGGGAACCTGTCGTACAACACCCAGGAGGATGATCTGCGCGAGGCATTCTCGAAGATCGGCGAGGTCCTGTCCGCAACGCTGATCATCGATCAGGCGAGCGGCAGGTCAAAGGGGTTCGGTTTCGTGGAGATGGCGTCGGACGAGGATGCGGCCAAGGCGATCGCTTCCCTGAACGGCACATCGTTCATGGACCGGACCATCACGGTAAACGAGGCCAAGCCCAAGACCGAGCGCTCTGGTTCGGGCGGCGGCAGGGGTGATCGCGGCGGATACGGCGGCGGAGGAAAATCATGGAGATAAGAGTCCAGTCACAGAACATCGAAAAGGCGCTGCGGGACCTGAAGAAAAAAATCCAGGTGGATGGCCTTATGGGGGAACTGAAGAAACGGCGACATTACGAAAAGCCGTCGGTGAAAAAGAAGCTCAAGCGGCTCGAAGCAGAGAAGCGCAGGCGGAAGCTCCTCAAACGCGCACCGCGGCCGTCCGGTTCGGGGCCGAGGCCGGCAAGGCCGTCGCAGTCATCCCCATCATCGCACAGCTAGACCGGAACTGACGAGGGAGTAAGCAGAGGCTCTGCAAAAAGGAGGTGATGAAACTCGGCAGCTTCGCGGCACGGTGCAAAGTTACACTATAATGCGGATCTATCTTTATTTGCCGCCCATCAGCCACTCGAGCACAAACCACGATGCCACCAGCGCTGCGATCAGGAAAATGATCTTCCCGATATTCTTCCAGCCACTGCCTGCATCAGGTTCTTCTGATTCTTTCGGCTCATTGCTCATGATACTCCCTCCTGGACTTTATCTATTCAGGTTGCACTATTCAGGTGACTTATACCGTCGTCCCCGAGTGACACTATCGGGGACCCCGTGACGCTGACAACCTCGGATTCCCGATTAAAGCGTTCGGGAATGACGAAATGGGAGCATGGCATATCAGAACGTGCCGTTGTTTTAAACCACCTGAATAGTTCCAGGCCTCTTATTGCTATCGAGAAACCTGTTAATTAAGCTAAAGGGTTTCTTGATTCTCCCCGCACGTTCAGTACGTTTTCTCTCATAAAAAAAGGCGGGCACCATTACGGCGTCCGACCTTTTAAATTCTATACAAAATACAGATTACATTTTAAGAGCTATTTTAATCCTTCTGGAGGACCTTGGCAGCATCTTTCGCGAAGTACGTGAGGATCATGTCCGCACCGGCGCGCTTGATCGAGATGAGCGATTCCATCATGGCGCGCTCTCCGTCGATCCAGCCCATCTTGGCCGCAGCCTTGATGATCGAGAACTCGCCGCTTACATTGTAGGCAGCGACCGGCAGATTAAACTGCTGCTTCACCTGGTAGATGATATCGAGATAGGCTAGCGCCGGCTTCACCATGACGATGTCGGCGCCCTCTTCGATGTCCAGTGCAACTTCCCGCATGGCCTCGCGGCTGTTCGGGGGGTCCATCTGGTAGGAGCGGCGGTCACCGAACTGGGGAGTCGATTCGGCTGCTTCCCGGAAGGGTCCGTAAAAGGCGGACGCGTACTTCGCGGCATAGGCCATGATTGGCGTATCGTAGTAACCATGGCCGTCGAGAATCTCGCGGATGGCGCCGACCCTGCCATCCATCATGTCCGACGGCGCGACCATGTCGGCCCCCGCCTTGGCATGGGAAAGCGCTTCTTTGGCAAGCAGTTCAAGGGTCGCGTCGTTGTCCACCGTGTCGTTCTTGATCACGCCGCAGTGGCCGTGGCTGGTATACTCGCAGAGGCAGACGTCGGTGATGACCGTCAGGTCCGGCATCTTGTTCTTGATGGCCTTGATCGCGTGCTGCACGATCCCCTCGTCGGAGTAGCCTTCGCTGCCGACCTCGTCCTTATGCTCGGGAATGCCAAAGAGGATGACGGCCGGGATCCCAAGGCTCTTCACTTCTTCGCAGTCCTTCACGAGGTTGTCGATGGACTGCTGGTAGTTTCCGGGCATGGAGCTGATCTCTTTTTTCACGCCCTTGCCGTGGCACACGAACATGGGGTAAATGAAATCATCGGGAGAAAGCTTCGTCTCCCGCACCATGCGCCTGATGTTTTCGTTGAGCCGCAGCCGTCTCGGCCGGTATAGCGGTTGGAACATGGTATCTCCCTTTAGTGCAGTTCGGTGTTCGGTGTTGGGAAGTTCGGGGTCAACTCCTAACTTCAAAACTCCGAACTACAAACTGTAGTTCAACTGCAGCCGCACCCGCCGGAACCACACCCGCCGCTGCTCTTTTTGCTCGACTGGGAATCTTCCCCGCCGCAGCCGCAGCTCCCGCCTGCAGGCGCGCCGTTCGGAAACCCGATGACAAACCCTTCACCGCGCTCGTCGCTCACGAATCCGAGTTCTGCGCCGGCAAGGGACTTCGAGGTTGATGCGTCCACATAAAGCTTTGCGCCGTTCTTTTCAACGACCGTATCTCCGTCACCGGACTTGTCGTCTATCATGATCTCATAGGAAGGGCTGCAGCCGCAGCCGGCTGCTGCTGTTATGCGCAAGCCATGGTTCGGCACCCCTTCTGCGTTAAGGATCTCTTTTATTTTGTCTGCTGCCAAATCTGCGATCGTGATCATGCTATTCTCCTTTTTCGCCCCTTTATTCCCCTCTGGCCCAGCGCCATCCCGGAAATAACCAAGAGACCTGCTATTTTTTGTAAAATTCCACTATGGATTCGACAAAGGCCGGGATCGTATAGTCCTTCGGCATGACATTGACCTGCATGCCATACTCTTCTGCTGTTTTTGCAGTAACCGGTCCGATGCAGGCCACGTCAACATCTGCCAATAATGTTTTATACTCTTTTGGGCCGAGTATTTCAACAAAATTGTGGACCGTTGAGGAGCTCGTGAACGTCACCGTTGATATCTTATGCTCGACAAAGAGCTTCCGGACACGTTCCACATCAGCAACTGGCTTTACATTTTCATAGGCCGTTGCCACGGTCACGTCAGCGCCAAGCTCGCGAAGTTTGTCCGGAATAAGCTCCCGGGCAATTTTGGCGCGCGGAATCAAAAATTTTTTGCCTTTGACTTTGGCGCTGCCGCCCAGCGCATCGAGCACACCCTCAGCCTTGAATTCCTTCGGCACCAGGTCCGCCCGGAGCCCGTATTGCTCGAGCGATTCAGCTGTTTTCGGGCCCACTACGCAAATATTAACGCCTTTCAGCATGCGCAGGTCCTTGCCAAGGCCCCGGAGGCGCTCCATGAAGTACTTTACGGCATTGGCGCTGGTGAAGATCACCCAGTTATAGGATTCGATGGTCTGGATCGCGCTGTCCAGTTCATCCCAGTTCGAAGGCGGCACCACATCGATGGTCGGAAATTCTATGGTCGTGGCGCCCCGGTCGATGAGCTGCTCGGCAAAGATACTGACCTGGTCGCGTGAGCGTGTTACGACCACCCGTTTCCCGAACAAAGGCTTCGATTCGTACCAGTTGAGCTTCTCCCGGAGCTTCACCACATCGCCGACAACGATGATCGCCGGCGGCCCGAGCTTAGCTTCCTTAACTTTCGGGATGATATCGCCGAGGGTCCCGGTCACAACGCGCTGGTCCGTCCGGGTGCCCCATTGGATAAGGGCTACCGGGGTCTCGGCTTTCCTGCCGTGCGTCAAAAGATTGTCCACGATGCTCTGAAGGTTCTTCATGCCCATGAAGAAAACCAGCGTGCCAACGCCCGTGGCAATTTTGTCCCAGTGTACTTTGGATTCCGGTTTGGTGGGGTCTTCGTGACCGGTCACGAAAGCAACGCTCGCCGTATGGTCACGATGGGTCAGCGGAATACCGGCATAGGTGGGAACTGCCGTTGCAGCGGTCACGCCCGGCACGACCTCGAAGGGAATGCCAGCGTCCACGAGATCTTCGGCTTCCTCGCCGCCCCTGCCGAAGATGAACGGATCTCCGCCTTTCAACCGGGCAACGATCTTGCCTTCTTTTGCCTTGCGGACGATAAGATCGTTGATCTCTTCCTGCGGAAGCGTATGCTTGCCGCCCTGCTTGCCCACGTAGACCAGTTCCGCATCAGGCCTGCGGTGGTCGAGCAACCGCTCGTTCGCGAGGTAATCGTAAATGATCACGTCGGCCTTTTTCACGCATTCGAGGCCCTTGACCGTGATCAGGCCGGGATCACCAGGCCCGGCGCCGATCAAATATACTTTTCCGATTGATTGAGTCATAGTTTTATTATTACCGGGGAGAACATTGATGGCATTTAAAATGCGGTAAAGAAAAATCGAAGAGCTAAGAAGCGGCATTAACCGCTGAGACGCCGAGAAAAGTCTTTACTCGTTTCAATATGCATTTCTCAGCGTCTCCGCTTCTCTGCGCGCAGACTACGTCTTATTAAGAATTAATTCTCCAGAAGATTATTGCCGCTGAAATCCGTATTATGGCCGTATACCTCGCGAAGAATCACGTCAGCGCCCTGTTTCAGGAGCTTCTCCGCCAGGGTCACGCCGAGTTTCTCCGCTTTTCCTGCCTCGCCCTCGATCGTGTCCTTGATGATGCGCTTCCCGTCAACGCTGCCGACCAGTCCGATGAGCAGCAGCTTGCCGTTCACCATCTGACCGTAGCAGGCGATCGGCACCTGGCAGCCGCCTTCGAGCCTGCGCAGAAGCGCCCGTTCGCCGGTAACGCAGGTCCGTGTGTCCTGATGATTGAAGAATGCGATAAGGTCGTTCAGCTCCCGATCGTCCACCCTGCACTCGATGCCGAGCGCGCCCTGGCCGATGGCAGGCAGACTGATCGAGGGGTCGAGGTATTCCGAAACGTTCTCGGCCAGGCCGAGGCGCCGCACGCCTGCAGCCGCAAGGATGATGGCGTCGAACTGCCCTTCCTTCAGCTTCCTGAGCCGCGTATCCACGTTGCCCCTGAGCTGCTCGATCTTGAAATCCGGCCGGACGTTCATGAGTTGGGTCTGGCGCCTGAGGCTGCTCGTGCCGACCGTTGCCCCCTGTGGCAGGTCCTTGAATTTGATATTATTCCGCGTCAGAAGGGCGTCGCGCGCATCCTCGCGTTTCGTGATGCAAGAAAGATGGAGCCCGTCGGGGAACATGGTCGGCACATCCTTCATGCTGTGCACGGCGATGTCGATCTCATTGGCAAGCATGGCTTCTTCGATCTCTTTGACGAAAAGCCCTTTGCCCCCGACCTGCGCCAGCGGCACATCCAGAATCTTATCCCCCGTGGTCTTGATTTTGGTCAGGGAAACGGTCATCCCCGGATACTTCTTTTCAAGCTCCGACTTCACCCACTCGGCCTGCCACAAAGCCAAAGCGCTCGCCCGTGTACCGATCCTGATATCTTTTCTCAATGAAAGACTCCTTTAAAAACTATTTGGCCGCAGATGATTGCGGGTAAGAGAAGCCGATAATATAGAGAACGCCAAACTCCAAACTCCGAACTGCTGTTACCTGCAGGGGCTCTTCGCTCCAGTTCCCTGTTCCGGGACTATGGGATCATCAGACGCCGCAGTCTTCACATGGCCGGGCCGCTTCAGTTCCTTATCAAGGTTGAAGAGCCTGCGCGCAACAGCGATCGTGGCATCTCCCTCGCCAGGGATGGACGCCGCCTGTTTGAGGACCACCAGCGGCGCATGGAGCAGTTTGTTCACGATTGCCTGGGACATGGCCTCAATGGCATGCTTCTGGTCGTCGGTAATGCTGCTCAGCGACGCAAGGGTCTTGTCGTATTCGCGCTTCCTGACGTCTTCGATCTTTTCGCGCAAATCCACGATGGTCGGAACCGCATCCAGGGCGCGCTCCCATTGAAGATAGGTTTCCACTTCCAGCGATATGAGCTCTTCTGCCTTCGCTGCTTCCTTTGCCCTGCCCTCGGTGTTAACATCGACCTTGCTTTGGAGATCGTCGATGTCGTAGAGGTAGACGTTATCTTCTTTATCAACTTCGGGATCGATGTTCCGGGGATTGGAGATGTCGATCAGGAAGATGGGCTTGTGTCGCCGTTCCTTTATCGCCTTGGCGATTATGTCTCGATTGATAACGTAGTTCGGCGCGCCCGTGGCGCAGATCAGGATATCGATCATCACCAGGGCATCGGGAAAATGTTCGAACCGGATGGCATCTCCCTTGAACTCCAGGGCAAGCTCCTCGGCGCGCTCGAAAGTGCGGTTGGCCACCATGATGTTCTTGACGCCGTTGCCCAGAAGGTGCTGCGCCGCAAGCTCCGCCATCTCGCCGGCGCCCAAGAGCATGACGGTCTTCCCTTCCAGTTCGCCGAAGATCTTCTTTGCCAGCTCCACGGCAGCGGAGCTGATCGACACTGCCCCTTCAGCGAGTTTGGTCTCGGTGCGGACCCGTTTTGCAACGGAAATCGCTTTTTTTAACAGTTTGTTGAGAATCGTACTGGTGGTCTTTGTCTTAAGCGAGATGTCGAAAGCGTCTTTGAGCTGGCCCAGGATCTGTGCTTCGCCCACGACCATGGAATCGAGGCTCGAAGCCACGCGAAAGGTGTGCCGGACGCCCTGGGCCTCGGGATAGACATAGAGCGACTGCTCCAGCAACTCCCGGCTGAGGTCATGGTAATCCGATATGAATTGCTTGATCCGGTCGACACCCGAGACACTGTCCTGGACGGACGCATAAATCTCGACGCGGTTGCAGGTGGAGACAATAAGGCTCTCCCTGATGCCCTCATAGGTCATGAGCTTCCGCAGCGCATCGGGAAGTGTGTTCTCGGGGAAGTTGAGCTTTTCGCGCACCTCGATGGGCGCTGATTTATGGCTGAGACCGACTACGATGATGCTCATTCGTGTGCCGCCTTAAAAAGTATGCTTTCCAACGTTTATCCGGCTGATGATAAAAAAGCTGACCAGCACGAGCATGAATCCGAAGATCGTGAGTAGCGCCATCTTCTTTCCCCGCCAGCCGATAGTCCGCAAGTGCAGGAACGACAGGTAAACGACCCAGATGATGAGCGACGAAGTCTCTTTTGGCGACCAGCTCCAGTAGGTACCCCAGGCGCTGTTCGCCCAGATTGCGCCGGTGATCATGCCGAGCGTGAACAAGGGCCAGCCGATGGTGAGCGCCTTATACCCCAGAGTGTCCATGATGTCGAGCGAAGGCAGGCGGTGGAAAATGGCGCCAAGACGTTTTGCTTTTAGCTGCCGTTCCTGGATCAGGTACATGATCGATATGATGAACGCAAAGGCAAAGGCCGATTCACCCAGAATGGAGAAACTGGTATGGATGCCGAGCCAGCCGCTTTTCAGCACGGGATCGAGTTCTTTGATATCCCCCGAGAGGATGAAGGCCGGCGCCATGAGGACAAGCACCAGGGGAAGCATGAACGATCCCGAGCGCGGCGATCTTGAACCGGAATTCCATGACCAGAAACACCAGCATGATTCCCATGCCGAGGAAATTTGCCGCCTCGAAAAAACTGGTCACCGGAATGCGGCCCGATTCGGTCCATCTGAAGGAAAAATAGGCGAGGTGGAACAGAAAGCCGGCGACCGTTGTCCAGAGCGATTTTTCGGCCACCTGCTTGAGGTCAGGCTTGATAAAGTATGCTACGTACCCTGCTGCTGCAAGGAGATACGCACCGATAGCGGCTTGAAAAAAATAGAGATTCATTCAGGCTCTTCCCCGGTAAGTCCGTACATAAAGTTGCTCATAATACTTTCTAATGCCCACTGAAAGTCAAGGAAAAAACAGGTTTGGATCAGGCTGCGCACACCGGTGCTGCATCGACAGAGATCAACGTTCCTGCACCAGACTGCCTTCGACCATCCTGAAAACCCGGTCTGCGCGAATGGCGAGCTTGTCATTGTGGGTAACGATCACAAAGGTGATGCCTTTCTCCCGGTTGACACCCTGCAGAAGCTCATGCACCGCCTCTCCGGTGTGAGCATCGAGGTTCCCGGTCGGTTCATCGGCAAGGATCACATCAGGAGTCAACATGAGCGCACGGGCCACCGCAACGCGCTGCTGTTCACCGCCTGACAGTTCACCGGGGCGGTGGTGAAGCCGGGCGCCCAGTCCCACATCGGCCAGGACCGCTGATGCGGCGACAGCTGCCTTATCCCGGTCAGTGCCGCGGATCAGGGCCGGCATCATGACGTTCTCGATCGCCGAGAACTCAGGAAGCAGATGATGGAACTGAAACACGAAACCGACGCGTTCGTTGCGGAAACGTGCGACCCGGTCGTTGCTCAAGGCATACACGTCCAGATCGCCATAGAGCACCCTGCCGCCGGTCGGGCGCTCCAGCCCCCCCACGATATGGAGGAACGTGCTCTTCCCGACGCCCGAAGCGCCCACAATGGCGATCATCTCCCCTTTGCGGATATCGAGATCGATACCGTCCAGGACATGGAGCTCCACCTGACCGCTCAAGAAGGTCTTGCGGAGCTGCTCGATATGGATCAAGGGCGGTATTATTTCTTTTCTCCCGGCTGAAACTGACTCTTTCACCTTTTCGACTTTCTTTTCGATCGTCGCTGCCTTCTCTTCCACCTTCTGCTTGATGGACTCCGCCTGTTCGCCTGCTCCTTCAATTTTCTTTCCTGCCGACTTCAGAGGTCTGCGCCGCCGAAGAGAATGAACACGATCAGTGCCAGCGACAGCAAGATCAGGATCAATAAAAATCTTTTCACGGTTCCGCCTTTTTGTGCCATAGGTCCCTCCATGAGCTGTAGAATTATAAAATCCAATAGTATGCTGCGCCTGGTACGGCCTTATTCATATCTCAGCACTTCCACCGGGTCCTGCTTCGCCGCCTGCCATGACGGATAGAGCGTCGCCAGAAAGCTGATCCCGAGCGCCGTGAGCGAGATAAACAGAACGTCCAGCGGCGTGATCGAAAGCGGCAAATGGCTCACCTGGTATACGTCCTTCGGCAGCGTGATCACCCCGGTCCTGGTGATGACGGCAACGGCGCCGTACCCGATGGCCGAGCCGATGGCCGTGCCCACGAACCCGATGACCAGCCCGGCGAACATGAAGATCTGCATGATGCTGCGGGAAGAGGCGCCCATGGACTTCAGGATGGCGATCTCGCGGCTCTTTTCCATGACGATCATGGTCAGGGTGCCGATGATGTTGAACGACGCCACGATGATGATGACCACCAGGATGAGCGACATGCCGATTTTCTCCAGCTTCAGCGCCGAGAAGAAGTTTTTGTTCATCTCGATCCAGTTCCGCGTGTAGTAGGGATACCCCGCCGCGGCCTGGATGTCGCGCCCGATGGCTTCGGCATTGTAGATCTCATCGACCCTGACCTGGACCCCGCTGACGCGGCCCGGCATGTCGAAGAATTTCTGCGCCTCGGGAAGCGAGATGTACACAAAGCCCGTGTTGTAATCATACATGCCCGCGTCAAAGATGCCCACCAGCTGGAATTTTCTCAGTTTGGGCACCATCCCCATGGCGGTCTCCTCGCCGATCGGATTCACCATGGTGAGCGTGTCGCCGATCGACATCCCGAACTTGCGCGCCAGGTCTTCGCCGATCACGATGCCCGGGCGTCTTTTCTGCATGCTCCAGCCCGAGCAGAGAGCCGGCGGTCATGTTCTTTTCCAGGCTCGTGACCGTCCCTTCCGTTGCGGGGATCGATGCCGCGCACGACCACGCCCTGCACGCGGTCCCGGTTGGTGAGCATGGCCTGGCTGATGATAAAGGGCGTCGTTGCCGTTACGTGCGCTACGCCGCCGATCTTTTCCTCAAGCGGCTTGATGTCTTTGACGCCGGCGCCGGAGTATTCCATAACGACGATATGGGAGATGGCAGAAAGGATCTTGTCGCGGAAATACCCCTGGAAGCCCGTCATGACCGACAGCGTGATGATGGACGTGGCAACGCCGATGACCACGCCGGCGATGGAGATGAAGGTATTGAGCGATACCGTGCCGTGCCGCTTTTTGGTCTTCAGATAGCGCAGGCTGACGAATATTTCATAAGGGATTTTCATAGTAGATTATCGTAACCACCAGTGTACACGGATAATTACGGATAAAGCAGTCGGCAAATCATTCCGCAATCCGCAATCCGAAATCCGCAATGCTATTTTTCCTTCTTCATCTGCGGGAACAGTATCACGTCACGGATCGAGTTCGACCCGGTCAGCAGCATGACCAGCCGGTCGATGCCGATGCCTTCGCCCGCAGCAGGCGGCATGCCGTGTTCAAGGGCGCGAATAAAGTCTTCATCCATCTGGTGCGCCTCTTCGTCGCCCGCCTCCCGTTCGTTCACCTGGTTCAGGAAGCGGTTCTTCTGGTCAACCGGATCATTCAGTTCGGAAAACGCGTTGGCAAGCTCCCTGCCGACCACGAACAGCTCGAAGCGTTCCACAAAGTCCGGATCGTCCACGCGTTTTTTCGAGAGCGGCGAGATGTCCGTGGGGTAGTCGGTGACAAAGGTCGGCTGGATGAGCTTCGGCTCGACCAGGGCCTCGAATATCTCGTTCAGCAGTTTGCCCAGCGGCTCCCCTCCCGTGAGTCTTCGCGCCAAGCTTCTTTGGCATACTCGCGCGCTTTATCCACGTCAGCCAGAACCTCTGACGGCACGCCGGCCTCGCGGAGCGTGTCGAGATAGGTGATCCGTTTCCAGGGAGCCGCAAGACTGATCTTGTGCCCTTCCGATTCGACCTCGGTCGTGCCGAGGACCTCCTGCGCCACCGAGCTGATCATCTGCTCGGTCAGGTCCATCAGGTCCTGGTAATCGGCGTAGGCGGTATAGAACTCGAGCATGGTGAACTCGGGATTGTGGCGCGTCGAGATGCCTTCGTTCCGGAAATTCCGGTTGATCTCGTACACCCGTTCGAAACCGCCGACCAGCAGCCGTTTGAGGTACAGTTCAGGCGCGATCCGGAGATAGAGGTCCATGTCGAGCGCATTGTGGTGGGTCTTGAACGGCCTGGCAGTGGCGCCGCCGGGAATGGACTGCATCATCGGCGTTTCCACCTCCAGGTATCCCCTGCTGTTCAAGTACTGGCGGATGGCCTGGACGATCCTGGTCCTGAGGACAAAGACCTTTTTCACATCGGGATTGACGATGAGGTCGACATAGCGCTGCCGGTAACGGATCTCCACATCGGTCAGCCCGTGCCATTTTTCGGGAAGCGGGCGCAGCGATTTGGCGAGCAGGGTGAATTTCTCCACATCGATCGTCAGTTCGTTCGTTTTCGTGCGGAACAGGAAGCCCGTGATGCCGATGAAATCGCCGATATCGAGCTTTTTGAAAAGAGCATGCAGGTCATCGCCAATGGTATTCTTCTGAACGTACAGCTGGATCCTGCCCGTGCCGTCCTGGATATGGCAGAAGGCTGCCTTGCCGAAGCTCCGGAGCGCGACAAGCCGGCCCGCCAGAGAGACCGTGACCCGGTTCGCTTCCAGTTCTTCCTTGGACGTGGCGCCGTAGGTCTCTTCGAGGAGCAGCGCCTTCGAGGTCGTTTCGAACTTGCCGGCATAAGGCTGTATGCCCATCTCGCTGATCTCAGCCAGTTTTTTGAACCGCTGCTGGATCAGATCGTTGTAATCTTCCATGACTGTTCCTTTCATACCTCATCGCTGGTATATGCTGTCAGAAGAACGGGCTACTACCCTGCCAGCATGGCCAGCACTTCAAGATACTTTTCGCTCGTTTTTTTGACAACGTCATCGGGAAGCACCGGCGCGGGCGGCCGCTGGTCCCACTTGAGCGACAGCAGATAGTCCCGGACGAATTGTTTGTCAAAGCTCTTCTGCGCAACCCCTTCCCGGTAATCGGCCTTGGGCCAGAACCGTGAAGAATCAGGGGTGAGCACTTCATCGATCAGAATGACCTCATTATCGTAAATGCCGAATTCAAGTTTGGTATCGGCAATAATGATCCCTTTGGCCTCGGCAAGCGCGCAGGCACGGCTGTAGACCGCCAGCGTATACTGTCTTGATCTTCTCGGCAACGTCCTGGCCCACGAGCTTCACCACGGTCGCAAAATCGATATTCTCATCATGTTCGCCGATCTCGGCCTTCGTCGACGGAGTGAAGATCGGCTCAGGCAGACGGGATGCCTCGGTCAGGCCGGCGGGAAGCTTGATGCCGCTGACGGAGCCGGTCGCCCGGTACTCTTTCAGCCCCGAGCCGGTCAAATAGCCCCGGACAATGCACTCCACGGGAAGCGGCTGGATTTCTTGACGAGCATGCTCCTTCCTTCGAGGATGGCGGCGTGCGGCCTGCACGCAGCAGGATAATCGCGTACGTCCGTGGATATCAGATGGTTGGGAACGATCGCTTCCGTCTGGGAGAACCAGAATTTGGATATCTGGGTAAGCACCCTGCCCTTTTCCGGGACCGCGTTCGGGAGCACGACATCAAAAGCCGAGATCCTGTCCGTGGCGACGATCAGCAGCGTGTCGCCCAGGTCATAGATATCGCGCACTTTGCCGCGTTTCGGCGGCTGTAAGTCCCGCAAGATTAGTCTCCAGTACCAGTGGTGTCTTCATCATTTCCTTTCTCTTGGTTCTCCGGAGCATATTTGAGCACCCGGATGCGGGCGATCCTGTTCTTCCGCAGCCGGAGCACGGTGAACTGCAGATTCTCATACCGGACCTGGTCGCCTTCCGCCGGCAGCCTGCCGAAAAGGCCAAGCACAAAACCGCCGACGGTCTCAAACTCGTCCTCCGGCAGCGTGACATCCAGCTTTTCGTTCAGTTTGCCGATATCGGTCCTGCCTTCGACGATATAGCGGTTCGCCGCGACCTCGTCGATCTCGCGGAGCTCCTTTCTCCTGTTCATCGCGGATATCCCCGACGATCTCCTCGATAAGGTCTTCCATCGTAACCAGGCCGTCGGTACCGCCGTATTCGTCTCCTACCAGGGCCAGGTGGATGCGCCGCTCACGCATTTCCCTGAGCAGCACGCTCACGTTCTTGTTCGGCGGAACAATATAGGGCTTGCGCAGAACGCTGTCAAGCTGGAACGGCTGTTTTGACATGATGGAGCGGCAGAATGTCCTTGAGATATACCACGCCGATGATGTTATCGATGGTCTCGGCATAGACCGGCAGGCGGGAGAACCCCTTTTCGTTCATGGTCCGGAGGATGGTGTCGATATCGGTTGCCGCTTCGACGGCCACGATCTCGGTCCGGGGGACCATCACTTCCTTCACGACCGTTCGGTAAACCGGAACACGCTGTGGATCAGGTCCTCTTCGGACGTTTCGAATACTCCGCTCTTGCGCCCTTCCCGGATAAGGAACTTGACCTCGTCCTCGGATACATGAGCACGGCTCCTGCTCGCCCGGTGAATTGAACAGGCCGAGCACAAAATTATTCGAAAGCGTAAGTATCCTCAGAACCCAGTGAAACAACCGGGAAAGAATTTCGATGGGCGCCGGAGGTGGCAAATGCGATCTTTTCAGAATACCGGATCGCCAAGCGACTTGGGGACCAGTTCACCGAACACCAGGGTGATATAGGTGATCAAGCTTACCACGATCCCGACGGCCAGCGGTTCAGCTGCCTTCTGACGAATTCGAACGGGACGGCGGCAAAAACAGGCTTGATGCTTTCGATAGCGATCACGCCGCCCAGGGTGGCAGCCAGCGTCCCGATAAGGGTAACGCCGATCTGGACCGTAGCGAGGAACCGTTCCGGCTCCTCCTGAAGTTTCTGGATCCTCCGCGCTATGAGGTTGCCGCTTTTGACGAGGTGACGGACGCGGCTCTTGCGCAATGAGATCAGGGATATTTCAGATGCTGAAAAATAACCGTTGAGCAGGATCAGGAGAAAAATCAATGAAAGTTCAAGAAACAGCATAATTGGTCAAGGTAAAGAGCATGCAGAGAGCACAGGCGCTTTAAAATCCATATTCCTTCCAGCGTTCTTCGACCTTCTGCTGGACCTGCGGGTCCATTTTGATCTCATCGGGCCAGGACCGGGTAAACCCTTCGCCCGGGCCCTTGCGCGTTGCATCGATCCCCATCTTGCCGCCGAAGCCGATCTGCGGACAGGAGTGATCAAGGATGTCGAGCGGTCCGTCGGTAATGACCACATCCCGCTGCGGGTCCACATGGTTCATGACCTTCCAGGTCACTTCTGAATAGTCGTGAATGTTCACATCCTCATCGCAGACGATCACGAATTTGGAGAGCATGAGCATTCCCGTGCCCCAGATCGTGTGGATCACCTTCTTGCCGTGTCCGGGATATCGTTTTTTGATCTTGACGATCACGTTGTTGTGGAACACGCCTTCGACGGGCATGTCCATATCGAGGATATCGGGCGCCACCATCTGCAGAAGCGGCAAGAAGATCCGCTCCGTTGCCTTGCCGATATACGCGTCCTCCTGGGGCGGACGGCCGACCAGCGTTGCGGGATAGATGGCGTCTTTCCGGTGGGTGATCGCGGTTAGATGAAAAACGGGATATTCGTCCGCTTCGGAGTAATAGCCGGTATGGTCGCCGAAGGGCCCTTCGATCCGGCGTTCCTGGGGCTCCACGTAGCCTTCGAGCACGAACTCCGCCTCAGCCGGCACCCGCACGTCGATCGTTTTGCACTGCACGACCTCGAGCGGCTGTTTTCGCAAAAAACCGGCGAAGATGAACTCGCCGATGGCCGGCGGAAGCGGCGCTGTCGACGCATAGATGATCGAGGGATCGCCGCCGATGGCGACCGCCACCTCCATGCGCTTGCCCGCGGCTTCATACTGCTGGTAGTGACGCGCCCCGTCCTTATGCTTATGCCAGTGCATACCGGTCGTCCGGCGGTCGAAGACCTGCATGCGGTACATGCCGACATTGGTGATCCTGGTGGCAGCATCGACGCGTACAGACCATGGGAAGGGTGATGAACCGCCCGCCGTCAGCGGGCCAGCATTTGAGCACCGGGATGCGCGTCAGGTCGACCTGGTCGCCGGTCAGCACCACTTCCTGGCAGGGGGCTTTTTTGACGGTCTTGGGGAAAAACCCGGACAGTTCGGCAAGTTTGGGCAGCATCTGGATCTTGTCCATGATGCCGGCGCCGGGACCGGGAAAGAGATTGATCGGGATCGACGATGTCCTTGATGCGCTGACCGACCTCGTCGAGGCTCCCGACCTCAAGCCCGAGGCACATCCGCTTCATGGACCCGAACGCGTTCGTGAGCACCGGAAAGGGCGAACCCTTGACCCGTTCAAAGAACAGGGCCTTGTTCCGGCTCCCCTTTTCCTTCGATACCCGGTCTGTTATTTCGGCGATCTCAAGCTCGGCATCAACCTCGGCCTTGATCCTGATCAGTTCGCCGTTTTTTTCAAGTACAGCTATGAAATCCCGCAGATTATCGTATGCCATAGGAGGTCGAATTGTAGCGGAATCAGGCGGGTTTTGCAATCAAAAACTCCGTGAGCAGCAACTGCTAGGAAGATTCATACTTTTGCAGCCGGTGCCTGAAGGACCTGAAGGACAGGCCCAGCAGTTTTGCCGCCTCGGTCTTTACCCCTCCCGATTTTTCCAGAGCTTTCTGAAGCAGGGTCCGTTCGGCGTTTTCAAGCAGTTCCTCCATGTTCAATCCTGCATCGGGAATGTCCATGGGGATCAGTTCAGGACAAGGGCTGGCCGTTTTCAGCGAGTCAGGAACGTGATCGACCCTTATCGTGTCCCCGGATGCCAGGATAACGAGGCGTTCGATGGTGTTTTCCAGTTCTCGGACGTTACCTGGCCAGCGATAGTTCATGAAGAACTTCAAAGCGTCGCCGGTTATTTTTTTTGGTTCCTTGCCGGTCGGCGTAAACTTGTTGAGAAAATGCTCGACCAGTACGGGAATGTCTTCCTTCCGTTCCCGGAGCGGCGGAAGATGGATCGGAATGACGTTCAGGCGGTAATAAAGGTCCTCCCGGAACGTGCCTTTCGCCACCTCGGTCTGCAGGTCTTTATTGCTTGCCGCAATGACGCGAACATCCACCTTGATGTCCGTTGTCCCGCCGACCCGCATAAAGGTGCGCTCCTGGATGACCCGTAGCAGCTTGATCTGGAGATTCAGCGTGGTAGCGCTGATCTCGTCGAGGAAGATCGTTCCGCCGTTGGCCGCCTCAAACAAGCCCTGCTTGTTCGACGTTGCTCCCGTAAACGACCCCTTCATGTAGCCGAACAATTCGCTCTCCAACAACGTCTCCGGCAAGGCCCCGCAGTTTACCGTCACGAAGGGCTTGTCCTTTCTCGCACTGCTGTAGTGAACCGCACGTGCCACCAATTCCTTGCCCGTCCCGCTCTCGCCGGAGATCAGCACCGTGCTTTTTGTGTCCGCCACCTGCCTGATCAGCGTGAAGACTTTCTGCATGGCCGCGCTTTTACCGATGAAATTCTCGAACCCAGCCCGCGACGCGATCTCCCGCTTGAGCAGGATATTCTCTTTCCTCAGGTGACGTTTTTCGAGGGCCTTCTGGATGATGAGCTTGATCTCGTCAACTTTGAACGGCTTGGTGATGTAATCGTAGGCGCCCAGTTTCATGGCCTGAACCGCGGTATCCGTCGTGGCAAAGGCGGTAATGACGATCACGACCGTTTCAGGCGAGACCTCCTTGATCGTCCGAAGCACCTCGATGCCGTCGACCTTGGGCATTTTTACATCAGTGATCACGAGGTCGTAGATCTCGGTGTGTATCGCCTTGAGCGCATGCTCACCGTTCTCGGCCGCGACCACCTCATACCCTTCTTTTTTCAGCATGATCGAGAGAAAATCGCGCATGCCCTGTTCATCATCTATAACGAGTATCCGGTTCATGGCTGTCCGCTCTTCCGCAACCGTTCGGGGACGGCGCTGTATGCGGGGACTTCGATCCCCGGCAATTTGATCGTGAATGCAGTGCCTCTGCCTGCCTGGCTTTCAACTTCGATGGTGCCGCCGTGGTCTTCGACGATGCGATAGGCAATGGCGAGCCCAAGGCCGGTGCCTCCGGCCGAATCCTTGGTGGTGAAAAAAGGATCGAATATTTTATCAAGGTGCTCGGGAGCGATCCCGCCGCCCGTATCGGCGATAACGATCCGGCACCAGGTTTCGTCATCATTCATCGGAATGGGTGACGCGCTTATGGTGATCTCGCCATGATCCGGGATCGCCTGACACGCATTGATCAGCAGGTTCCAGAATATCTGTCTGAGCCGCTGGGGATCGCCCTTGACCGACGCATCGGCTTCGACTGTGTGCGTGATCGTGATCCCGTCCCGGTAGTCCCGGCTGTTCTTGAGAAGCATCACTGTTTCGTTGAAAAGATCGGCTAGCAATACCGCGCTCGCATCGCCGACCGCCGGTGTGGCGGACAGATCGGCCTGCGGCCTGGCATATTCCAGAAACTCGGTAATGATGGTATTCAGCCGGTCGGTCTCGCTCAGGACAATATCCATGAGCTGTTTATTGTCTCCTTGCAGGTCAAGCTCACCCTGGAGCACTTGAATGGAGCCGCTGATCGACCCGAGCGGGTTCCGGATCTCGTGTGCAATGCCTGCAGCCAGGCTGCCGACGGTTGCCAGGCGTTCCTGCCGGCGGACCTGCTCTTCCATTTCCGTCATTTTTGTGATGTCCTGAAAAATGAGGATGATCCCGCGCACAACATCCTGTTCGTCCTTGAGCAGCGATGCCGTCATCCCCAGTTGAACGACCGTGCCATCTTTTTTTACGATCTCACCGTGGAGGCGGTAGGGACGTTCCTTCAGTTTGTCGGTATGGCCAAAAAAACCTTTTATGCTCGTACCGAACACCTCCTGCAGCCTGTTCCTGATCTCGTCATGAGAATAGCCGGTAATAAGTTCCGCTGCAGGGTTCCAGGAGGTAATACTGCCGGTCATGTCGGTTGTCAGGATGCCGCTTCCCACACTGCGAAGGATATGCTCCTGCAGCACCCGGAGGTCCGCGAAATCAATGTTTTTTTCGTGAAGTTCCTGGCGTGTTTTCCTGAGACGCTCGGAAAGATAACCGCTCAGCAGCGCCACAGCATAAAAAGAAAGAATATTGCTGAACACAAGATACAGGACCTGCAGTGACGTAAAATTCTGGCTTTGAACAAAACCGAACGCATTATAATACTGCATGTCGAGCATGCCGCCGTAAAAAATGCTCGCGATCGAAGCGGCAAGATAGCCGCCGCGGCCGGTATAAGATGATGCTGCCGGAAATAATGACCAGGTGATACAGCGGGGAAAAAACGCTGTCGATCCCGCCGGTAATATGCACCAGGATCGAAACGAGCAGGATGTCAATAGAGATCTGGAGATAGGCAAAGAGGGCTAGATTTTTGATCTTCCGCAGAAGATACCAGTAGATGCCGGTCAGCAGGTATACCAGCAACACAAAGTAATCAAGTGATGCCGTGGGAAACGAATAGATCTTGTATCGCTGCTGAATGAAGATGAGCGTCCCCACCAGGAACGTCGTGAGGGCTATCCTGCTGGCGATCAGCCACTTGATACGCGATGTAATATTCTTCTCTTGAAAATTCCTGAGACACGATAGGATCAGCCTGCCGCGGAACCCATCTGGAATATCGGCATATACATGGCAACAATAACGAAGCCGACGGTTATGCCCAGAAAAATCATCAGCATGGGTTCAAGCATTGAGGTGAGCGCTCCCACCGCAGAGTCAACCTCGTCATCATAAAAATCCGCGATTTTATTGAGCATATTGTCGAGCGCGCCGGTTGCCTCACCGACGGAGATCATTTGAACGACCATGGGCGGGAACACCTTTGCCTTGGAGAGCGGCTCTGCAAGGGTTTTACCTTCGCTCACCGCCTGCCGGGTCGTCATGATGGCTTCTTCCACGACTTTGTTGCCCGACGTTCGCGCAACGATGATGAGCCCCTCAAGAATAGGCACACCGCTGGTGAGCAGAGTTCCCAGAGTCCTGGTGAATTTCGCAACGGATACCCGCTGGATCAATGAGCCCATGACCGGTATTTTCAATGCGAAAGCATCCTGCGCTCTCAGCCCATTTTCTGTCTTTCTCCATTGTTTAAGCACCATCAACTATGGTTGCAAAACCGATAACAAGTCCCAGCCCCCCCCACCCTTTCATGAAGTTGCTGATTGCGACCACAATGCGGGTGGGCAAAGGAAGGGTCTGGCCTGCCTCGGCAAAAATGTTGGCCAGCATGGGAACGACGACCACCATCAGCAGGGAAACGACGGAAACAGCGACAAAAAGGATAACGGAGGGATAGATCATTGCAGATTTTATCTGTTTTTTGATCTTGGCGAACTTTTCCATGTAAGCCGCGAGCCGCTGAAGGATCGTATCTAGGATACCGCCTGCTTCTCCGGCAGCCACCATATTGCAGTAGAGGTTATCGAAGACCTTGGGATGTTTTTTGAGTGACTCGGCGAAGGTGGCGCCGCCTTCGACATCCTGTCTCACCTGTATAACGACCTTTGCCAAAGCGACACTTTCCTTTTGCTGGCCGAGAATTTCGAGGCACTGAACCAGCGGGAGGCCCGCGTCGATCATGGTGGCGAGCTGGCGGGTAAAGATCACGATGTCCTTATCGGTGACCTTCGGTGTGCCGAAGGAAATACTGATCTGCTTGGGCTTCGCCGTGACATTGATCGGCTGGATATTCTGCTTGCGCAGAAGGGCCATCACGTCTTCCTTGCTGTTGGCGGCAAGTTCGCCCTTCTGAACAGCCCCCTGCCGTGTTTTGCCTTCCCAGGTAAATACCGTTGTAGCCATTTTTCACCTCATCCGTGCAGAAACCTTACTAATGTCCTTGTCGATGATTTTTATCAGGCAGCTCGTTCGTAAACGCAATTTCGTTCACGGGGTCGTTCATCGATATTCTTTTTGAACCGTCTGGGTTCCCGCCAGGCCGGACCTGCTCAGCATCTGGATGAGCTCCTCAACATTCGAGGATCTGCCGACACAGTCTTCATAGGATATCTGCTTCTTGACATACAGGTCATAAAGCGACTGGTTCAAGGTCTGCATGCCGAACTTGGACTGCCCGGTCTGCATGATCGAATAGATCTGGTGTATTTTATCTTCCCGGATCAGGTTGCGGATCGCCGGGTTCGGGATCATGACCTCCAGTGCCACCACCCGTCCGCCGCCGATCTTCGGAACGAGCTGCTGCGATACGACCCCTTCCAGGACAAAGGACAGCTGAGCGCGCACCTGCGACTGCTGATGCGGAGGGAACACGTCGATGATACGGTTCATCGTCTGGGACGCGGAGTTCGTATGGAGCGTGGCAAAGGTAAGGTGTCCCGTTTCAGCGATGGTCAACGCTGCTTCGATCGTTTCAAGGTCCCTCATTTCGCCGATGAGCACCACATCGGGGTCCTGCCGGAGAATATACTTCAGCGCATCCTTGAACGACTTTGTATCGGCATTGACCTCGCGCTGGTTTACCAGACATTTTTTATGCGGATGCAGGTATTCTATCGGGTCTTCGATCGTCATGATATGTTCCTGGCGCTCGTTGTTGATCTTGTCGATCATTGACGCCAGCGTGGTCGATTTCCCGCTGCCCGTGGGACCGGTGACGAGGACCAGTCCGCGCGGCTTCTTGCAGAGGTCGGAGATAATGTCGGACAGCCCCAGTTCCTTGAACGTCTTTATTTTAAAAGGAATGGTCCGGATCGCGGCAGCAACCGCGCCCCGCTGTACGAACATATTGGCGCGAAAACGGGAGAGGTTTTTCACCCCGAACGAAAGGTCGAGTTCGCTGTTTTCCTCGAACTTATGCTTCTGGGCATCGGTCAGGATGCTGTAGCAGAGGTCCTTCGTCGCGGTGGCCGTCATCAATTCCAATCCCGGTATCGGCTTCACCTTGCCGTCAATCCGGATGCTCGGGGCAAGCCCTGTCGTAAGATGAAGGTCCGATGCGCCTTTTTCGATCATATACTTGAGCAGGTCGTGCAGATTGGCCATGTTATAACACCTTCTCTCCGAAATTTTGTCGTTTCCCCATCACCACTCGCCTATTTATTGTCGGGGAAGGTATTTTCAACTACCTCTTCAAGCGAGGTCATACCCGCCTGCACCTTCAACAACCCGCTCCGCCGGAGCGTTTTCATCCCCGAGGCGATCGCCTGTTTTTTGATATCAAAGACCGACGCTCCCTGAAGGACCAGTTCCTTGATCTCTTCCCTGATCGGCATCACCTCGTACAGCGCGACCCGGCCTTTGTACCCGGTCTTGTTGCAAATATCACAGCCCACGCCTTTATAGCTCACTACCGTTGCCGCCTCCTCGGGTGAGAATCCCGCATCAATAAAGGTCTGGGGCGGAAGTTTTTCGGGTTTTTTGCAGTTCTGGCAGGCCCTGCGCACCAGCCGCTGGGCAACGATCAGAATGACCGCGGACGAGACCAGAAATGGCTCGACCCCCATGTTCAGCATACGGTTGATGGTGCTCGGCGCATCATTGGTATGGAGCGTGGTAAGCACGAGATGCCCCGTCAGTGCGGCCTTGACGCCGATCTCCGCCGTTTCATAGTCGCGGGTCTCGCCGACCATGATGATGTCCGGGTCCTGCCGCAGGAACGAACGCAGCGCAGCGGCAAAGTTCAGTCCGATCTCATCCTTCATCTGCACCTGGTTGATGCCCATGAGGTTGAACTCGACGGGGTCCTCGGCCGTCATGATATTCTCGGAATCCTTGTTCAGTTCGCTCAGTGCCGAATAGAGGGTCGTGGTCTTGCCGCTCCCTGTCGGGCCCGTCACCAGCACCATGCCGAACGGTCTGCCCAGGGCTTCCTGGAAATCAGTCAGCTGGTCCGTATCGAACCCGAGCTTGGTCATGTCGAGCTGCAGGTTCGACTTGTCCAGAAGGCGCATGACGATCTTTTCGCCGAACAGCGTGGGAAGGACGGAAACGCGGAAATCCATGACCTTGTTCTTGCCCATTTTCAGTTTGATACGGCCGTCCTGCGGAAGCCGGCGCTCGGCGATGTCAAGCATGTGCCATGATCTTGATACGGGAAATAATGGCGTTCCTGATCTTGAGCGGAAGCCCCATGACCGTGTTCAGAACACCGTCAAGGCGGTACCGGACCCTGAATTTCTTTTCGTAGGGTTCGATATGGATGTCGCTCACCCCCATTTTTGCGGCGCGCATCAGGATGGCGTTCACCATTTTGACGATAGGAGCTTCGACCTCGGATGAAAGCTGGTCGAGGCCGGCATCTTCTACGACCTCGAGTTCCTCGACAGCGCCATGCACGAGATTGTCGAAGTCGTCGACGTCCACTTCTCCGCCGGTGTCGATATCGTCGACGAAGTCCGCGGATTCATCTTCTTTATCATCCATGTCATAATCCTTGGCATTGAAGGCAAGCTTCTTTTCCTCCTTGGCCTGCGTTGCATTCTTGCCGCCTGCACTTGCCGCGACAAGCGACTTGGCGCTGCCGTAATATTTCTTAATGGCCTCCACGATGGCGCCTTCGGTCGCCACCACCGCCTCGACATTGTAGCCGGTCATGAACTTGATATCGTCGATGGCGAAGATATTGGAGGGGTCCACCATGGCGATCGTGATCGTAGCGCCGGAACGATTGATCGGCATGATCCGGTATTTCTGCGCTACTTCCGCGGGGATATGCTTGATGAACTGGGGATTGATCTCGAATCGGGCCAGATCAACATAAGGAACACCGTACTGCTTGCTGAGGAAGGTCATGAGCTTGTCTTCCTGGACAAACCCAAGCTTGACCAGTATGGTTCCCAGCCTGCCACCTTCGCTTTTCTGAGCAGCAAGCGCTTTTTTCAACTGATCATCAGTAATGAGACCCGAGGAGACCAGCATTGAGCCGAGTCTTCCAGACATTGCCATGGGTGGTAACTCCTTTAAGATAAACGTTATTCAGCAGACATATTACTGGAATGCGCAGGCTATGTCAAGACAGATGGGCGCTTTTTGCGACCAGTCAGCGCATTGCCCTGATCTGCCGGGCGAGCGCATTTTTCATGACCTGGACCGGCGCCTTTTTCCCCGTCCAGATCTCAAATGCGATAACGCCCTGATACAGGAGCATGCCGATACCCGAGAGCCGGCGGGCCTGGCGGTCCTTCGCAGCCTTCAAAAAGAGCGTCTCCGGCGGGTTGTACACGAGGTCGCAGACAAGGTGCTTCTTTTGAATGAGATCTTTTCGCAGGGGCAGGGAATCAGCTTTTTTCAAGCCCAGCGGAGTCGCATTAATAAGACAATCGGCGCCGGCTACCGCATCGGAAAGCCGATCTTCGCCGATGGCCAAAACGTCCGCTCCGGTCTTGTGTCTGATGTCCTCCGCCAGGGCGGATGCTTTTTTCTGATCAAGGTCCATAAATACGATGGACCGGGCGCCGGCCAGCGCAAGGCTGAATCCCACGGCGCGCCCGGCCCCTCCTGAGCCGATGAACACCACCCGCTTTCCTTTGGGGTTGAACCCGGCATCCTCCTTGAGCGAGCGAAGGAAACCCCTGCCGTCGGTATTATGTCCTTTGAGCCGGTCGCCCAGCACTTCTATCGTGTTCACCGCCCCAATCAGGCGGGCTTCTTCTGAAAGCTCGTCGAGCCAGGACATGACCGCCTGCTTATGAGGGACGGTCACGTTCATGCCCCTGAGGTTAAGCGCACGGATGCTCCTGACAGCCGCCTCAAGCCGGTCAGGAGGAACAGCAAAAGGAACGTAGCACGCATCCGTGCCGAGCCGGGCGAATGCGGCATTGTGCATGCCGGGAGAGAAACTGTGTTCGACAGGATACCCGAACAGTCCGTATATCGATGTTTTACCTGAGATCATTGTGCTTACCCCTTCCCGCGCAGTATATCCACAAGGTTCCTGAAGCCTGCGACCATGCGCACCGGGACGCCCAGCAGGTCCTCCATCTGGTCAAGGCTCATATTGTCGAGGAAAATGTGTTCGTCGTCTTTAAGGACGTTCGCCGGAACCAGCACCAGATCGCCGAGCCTTTTTCCCTTCAGGGCATGGACGATATCACCGCCGGTCAGCAGTCCGGCAACGGTCACTGAGTGCCCGAAGAACCGGTTCTTTACGACGACCTGACGCAGGGTGAGCCCCTTGACGCCCTTGAGCCGTTCCAGCGCGGTTTTCAATAGTGCAGCGAAAGAAGCGCCCGTAACCACGGTCACCTTCAGGGGCGGAACACTGATCGGCACCCGCGTCCGTGCAGCTTCCCGAAGGAATTCGGCAACCATGCCGACACCGTTCTCGATCTGCGGGAATTCTTCATAGGATGCTGCCGGCGGGAACGGCGCTCTGGCTTTGATGTAAAACTCATCCGACGCGAACACCAGGCGCGTACCGAACTCCTTCTTGAACCGGGCGCTGAACGTATCGATCGTGTTGAGCACTGCGCGCGCTCCGCTCCGGGTGAATACCTTGACCGGATACAGGCCGGTCCGATAGGCGGTCACCCCCACGGGCACGGCCGCTATCGACAGGACGGCGGGGAAAAGCTGCGCCACGTCCTCGATCGTCTTCGCCAGGTGCCGGCCGTCATTCACCCCCGGACAGGTGACGATCTGCGTGTGCATGCGGATCCCGCCGGCGGCGAGCCTTTGCATGAGCGCCAGGATGTCGGGCGTTTTTCGGTTCCCCAGCATGAAGGAGCGAAGTTCGGGCTCGGTGGAGTGAACGGAGATGTAGAGAGGGCTTAACCGCTGTCTGAAGATACGCTCGATGTCCTGTTCGGACAGAGTTCCGAGCGTAATATAATTGCCGTAAAGGAAGGATGCGCGAAAATCATCGTCTTTTACGTAGAGGCTTCGCCGGCAGTCCGGAGGCATCTGGTCGACAAAGCAGAAGATACAGTGATTGCGGCAGCGCTTGATCGTGAGGGGCGGCAGTTCAATGCCCAGATCGTCGTCAGCAGACTTTCTGATCCGGAAGGACGCTATCTCACCTGATTTTTTTTTCACGGCCAGGGAGATACGTTCATCAGCGACGGAGAAGCGGTAATCGATCACATCGTTGATCATCTCACCGTTGATCGAAACAACCTGGTCCCCCGGTCGAAGTCCGAGACCGTCAGCAATGCTGCCCGGAGCGACCCGCGCGATCTCCAGCAATCAGGCGCTCCTTTTGGAGGAGAACATATAGTCCACATATCCGATGATCTGGATCCGTGCCTCGTCGGAGACCTGCCGGAACTTGCGGACCATCAGGATCTCATCCATGCTCAATATCTTCTCAAGATAGTTGATCTGCTCTTCCGAGATCGGGAACTTGCGCTTCCCGCGCCTGAACTTGGCCTGCGAAGGGGACAGGAAAAACCCTTTTACCTCGGCAGGCACTTTTTCCTGATGCGCCGCGAGAATGAGCATGGCCCTGTCCAGGCTCAACTTGTTCGCGATCATCATCAGCGTTTTATCCTTGGGGATATGCCCTTTGTTGATCGTGACCCGCAGGAGCTCCGGACTGATCCCGAGGACCTTCGACGCATCCTTGAGATTCTTGAAGCCTTTTTTATCCAGTGCCTGCCGGATCATCTCAGAAATCTTCATGTACGACCTCCGTATTTTCAATGAAGCAGCTATGGTGGCAATCGAACGTAAGCAGAAGCTATGCGGCGATCTTCATGCCGCGGGAGACATACTGGACCCCCGAAGCAACGGTAACGGCCGCTGTGGTCCACTGCAGAACAACGCAATCACTCCCATCATCTCCAGGCCATAATCCACCTGTACGAGGGTCAGCGTTACGCACAGCAGCTGCAGGACGGTCGTGAGCTTTCCAATGAGGGAAGGCTGGACCGTGAAATTGTGCTGCATAAAATAAACGATGATGCTGCCGAAAACGAGGATCACATCCCTGCTGATAACGATGATCGCAAGCCAGACCGGCAGCATCTTGAGCAGGACGAGCGTAACAAAGGCTGAAACAATGAGCAGTTTATCGGCCATCGGGTCCAGAAAAGCGCCCAGATCGGTCTTGCTCTTCATAAGCCGGGCGATCATGCCGTCAAGAGCATCGGTAATACAGGCCACGACAAAGACAGCAAGAGCCGCCTGGTAGTATCCATAGATCATCAGATTGATGAAAAATGGGATCAGAACGACCCGAAAGAGCGTGATCGAATTGGGAAGGTTCATCGGCACCCCTGGCCTCGACGGCAAATTTATAACGCTAAACAACTGTATAATAAACAGATTAATTTGTGATGTCAACCTTTATCTTTTTGTTTTTTGGTTATGACGAATTTTCAAATTATCGGCAGGAAAAATCGAGTGAGAATACTGACGTTGAATGGAGCCATCTGCCGGAATCGAACCGGCGACCTACTGATTACGAATCAGTTGCTCTACCAACTGAGCTAAGATGGCTGAGGGAAACGTTGTCACTATTGAACTGACGGTAGGTTATACATTATTTATGCTAAGATTGTCAAGGAAATCTTGGCCGCGGGTCTTCGACAACACAGAGTTAGTTGTTCGCTTCAGGATGGAAGAAGGTCATTTTTCGTAACTTCCCCGGACTTTTGCAAACACCGTATCTCCCGGAATTGGTTTCACACGGCGGGAACGCAGCTCCGCGAGTCGACGCTTAGCGACCGTCACCCATTCCCGTTCTATTTCCGAGTCCGGATGATTGAGCGTCCCCAGCAGCGAATCAACAATGATCGCCCGCTCCTCAACCGGCAGGGATGCCGCTTCTTGAATGATTTTCCTCATTTCATGCATGATGTGCCCCCTTTTAGTTCCCTTACAACTATAGTATCCAAAGAAGCGGGCAATTTCAAGTCGCCATAGTGAAAAAAACAGGCAGCGGGTCTGCCCACCACATCAGAGCATTTTCTTACAGATTCAGTTTACCGGGGTACGGAAAAAAATCATTCCTTTATCATATTCCTGTAACATTTCTCCTGTATAAAAAAGCATGCTAAAATCGAAAAAGGGGCAAATTGACCGTCACGATTTTCCAGTACGTCATGGGGCCCCTATGAGGACTGGCACTCCCAGGCCTGGGCAGCGGCGTTCGTGATCACTTTGTTCATACTCGTCCTTACGCGTGCAGGCAAGCTGGTTTTGAAATGGAGGTGTAAACAGTGACACCCCCGATCGAGATCGAGGTCAAAAACCTCGATTTCTACTATAACGGCACCATCCATGCCCTGCAGGGGATCAACCTGCCGGTCTACAAAAACAACGTCACCGCGCTGATCGGTCCGTCGGGATGCGGCAAAACGACGCTGCTCCGCTGTTTCAACAGAATGCACGACCTCTATCCGAAACACCGGTACGAGGGCGAGATCCTTTTCGGGGACCGCAATCTCCTGGCCGACAACGTCGACCTCATCAACCTGCGGAGCCGCATCGGCATGGTCTTTCAGAAGCCCACGCCCTTTCCCATGACCATTGCGGAAAACATCGCCTACGGCCTCCGGCTGAAAGGCATCAAGAACAAATCGGAGCTCGCCGGACGCATCGAAAAAGCGCTCAAGCATGCGGCGCTCTGGGAAGAGGTCCGGGACAAGTTGAACGCCAGTGCCTACGAGCTCTCGGGAGGGCAGCAGCAGCGGCTGGTCATTGCCCGCGCCCTGGCCGTGGAACCAGAGGTGCTGCTCTTCGACGAGCCGACGTCGGCCCTGGACCCCATATCCACGGCAAAGATCGAAGAACTGCTCTCGGTCCTCAAAGAATACGTCACCATCATCATCGTCACGCATAACATGCAGCAGGCAGCCCGCGTTTCCGACATGACCGGGTTCCTGTACATGGGAGAGCTGATCGAATTCGGCACCACGAAAAAGATCTTTACGAACCCGGACAAGAAACAGACCGACGATTATATTACGGGAAGATTTGGATGATTCTATTGCGGATTTCGGATTGCGGATTTCGGATTTCGGATTTCGGATTGCGGATTTCGGATTTCGGATTTCGGATTTCGGATTGCGGATTGCGGATTGCGGATTGCGGAATAAAAGCTGTTCGATCCTTCTTCTTTAACACGCTAACCCATTCCGACATTCGTCATTGAGTGTTTTTTTATTATTAATCCGCAATCCGAAATCCGCAATAGTAAAGGAGGTGCCCCATGCCGACGCAAAAAGACAAGGACCTTGACAAGATCAAGGAGCAGATCCTGAAAATGGGCGGCTTTGTCGAGGAAGCGATCAAGCGATCGATAAAAGCGCTTGTGGAGCGTGACCGCGATCTGGCCATATCGGTCATTGACGGCGACGCCATTGTCAACAATTTCGATGTCGAGATCGAAGAAGAATGCATCCGGTTCCTCGCCATCTGGCAGCCCAGCGGCAGCAATCTGCGGTTTATTACCACCGCCATCAAGATCATCACCGACCTCGAACGCATGGGTGATCTGGCGGTGGACGTGTGCGAACGGTCCGTCGAGCTGATCGATGAACCGCCGCTGAAGCCCTACATCGACATCCCGCGCATGGCGGAAGCCGCCCAGAAGATGCTGAAGGACAGCCTCGATGCCTTTGTCGCCCGGGACGCGAACCTGGCGGTACGGGTCTGCGAGGCCGATGATTTCGTGGACAACCTGAACCAGCAGATCTTCAATGAACTGCTGGTGTACATGCTCCAGGACCCGAAGAACATCTCCCGGGCCGTGCGGCTTACCTACATCACCAAGTATCTCGAACGCATTGCCGACCATGCCACCAATATCGCCGAGATGGTGGTCTACATGGTGCAGGGCAAAGTGATCCGCCATACGGCATGCGAGACCATGCGCGAACAGACCAGGAAGTAATAGCATTGCCGACGCTCCCCTTTTCCGCCAAGCATTTGAGGGGCATGCTTTTCCTAGCTGGTAAGTCCTTCTGAGCAAAGATAATATGTTTGACAAAGCGGATAACAGGCTGTAAAATCTCTCTCCTCCTCATTATCAGCTTTAGTCGCGGCGAACACCCCGGCCGCGGCACCGTCCCGGTTCGTCATTCGGACGGGCAACGAAAAGTTCTAGGCACAGAAAGAAGGGACTCATGACTAAACCCGCAATACTCGTTTTCGCCTACCACGATGTGGGCTATGAATGCCTGCAGGCCCTGATCCAGAATGATGAGTACATTATGGCCGTCATTACACACAAGGACGACCCCGGCGAGGAGATCTGGTTCAAATCGGTTGCAAAACTGGCGGCCAAATATAACATCCCGGTCCATACACCGGAGTCGGTCAACTCGCCCGACTGGATCGCCAAGATCGGGTCCTGGGCTCCAGACCTCATCCTTTCCTTCTCCTACCGGAATATGATCGCTGAAGAGATCCTCAGCGTGCCACGCCTCGGGGCGTTCAACATGCACGCCTCGCTCCTTCCGAAATACCGCGGCCACGATCCCATCAACTGGGCGATACTGAACGGCGAGAAGCAGACCGGCATGACCCTGCACCATATGGCAAAGCAGGCTGCCGCCGGCGATATCGTGGACCAGGAAGCGGTATCCATAGCAAAGGAAGATGCGGTGCAGGAGGTTTTCGCCAAGTGCGCCAAGGCCGCGCGCAGTGTGCTCGAACGCCAGCTCGACGCATTGACCGCGGGATCGGCCCCACGGCGCGTACAGGATGAAACGCAGGCGAATTATTTCGGACGCCGGAAACCAGAGGACGGGCGCATCGACTGGACAGCAAACGCCGACAGCATCTACAATATGGTCCGCGCGCTCACCCAGCCCTTTCCCGGCGCATTCACTGAGGCGGACGGCAAGAAGATGTTTATCTGGTGGGCCTCACCGGCAGGCCCCGCCAAGGGGACCCCGGGAGAAGTGCTGTCGCTTGACCCGCTGCTCGTGGCAACGGGCAATGGCAGCCTTGAAATAATCAACATGGAATGGGAAGAAGCCGGTGAAGACGATGTCTCGGCAGAAGAGCCGGAGTTGAAGGTCGGGCAGGCGCTCGGGAAGTGATCAGCAAAATGGTCCGTAGGGGCTGCAGCCTCGCAGGCTTGCCCCTACGGATTACCTGCATCAACCTGCGCTGCAGCCCGTAAAAACGCCCTTATAACAGCACCAATTCAAGCCGCTCGCCGGTTTTATTTTGACAATTTCTTCCGTATCCTTTATATTTAAACCAAGCACACCGCTCGCCTGCACGTAATCTTAAAGGAGACATCCCCATGATCCCTACCGTTGAATGGAAAGAACGGCATCGTCCGATGCTCGACCAGACAAAGCTGCCCATCGAGATCGTGTATAACGACTGCAAGGATTATCAGACCGTCGCGCGGGGCATCAAGGAGCTCTGGGTCCGCGGAGCGCCGGCCATCGGCGTTTCAGCGGCCATGGGACTTGCGCTCGGCGCGCGCCAGATCAAGGCGGACACCTTTGACGACTTCTGGCCGCAATTCGAGGAGATCTGCTCCCATATGGCGGCCACCCGGCCGACGGCGGTCAATCTGTTCTGGGCCATCGACCGCATCAAGAAGTTCGTGCAGAAGAACAAGGACCAGTCCCTTGATGCGCTCCGTGAAATGCTCGTGAAGGAATCGCAGCGCATGCATGACGAAGACATCGCAACGAACAGAAAAATGGGGGCCTTCGGCGCTGCCTTTGTCGCCGACGACGACAATATCATCACGCACTGCAATGCCGGATCGATCGCCACCGCGGGCTACGGCACCGCCGAAGGCGTCATGCGCGCCGCCGTGGAAGCGGGGAAAAAGATCCATGTGTATGTCGACGAGACCCGTCCGGTCTTCAGGGCGCGCGCCTGACCGCCTGGGAGCTGATGGAGGAGAAGATCCCCTGCACGCTCATCACCGACAACATGGCGGGCTATTTCATGTACCACGACATGGTCGATCTTGCCATCGTCGGCGCGGACCGCATTGCCAGAAACGGCGACGTGGCGAACAAGATCGGCACCTACAGCCTCGCGGTGCTCTGCAAGGAACACGGCATCCCCTTCTATGTGGCCGCGCCGTTCTCGACGATCGACTTTAACACCGAATCGGCGCCGACATCCCCATCGAGGAGCGCGATCCCCGCGAAGTGACCCATGTGTTCGGCAAGGTCCAGATCGCGCCGGACGGCGTCAAGGTGGCCAATCCGGCCTTTGACGTGACGCCTGCACGCTACATCACCGCCATCATTACCGAAAAAGGCGCTTTCCATCCCAAGGACCTGCACAAGCTTTCCGATGCCGCCACGGATACCGAGAAGCTCCGCATAAAATAGGACCGTACCTGATAGCACCTGAATACCCCCATAGCCTGTGCGGGGAATGTCTGTACCAGCGAGATGAACTTGGAGGCATCATGAAACAGACCGTTCTCCACCAGAAACAGCTGCAGTTACAGGCAAAAATGACCGATTTCCAGGGCTGGCAGATCCCGCTCCAGTACTCGACGGTGCTTGATGAATACCATGCCGTGCGCACTGCCGCCGGTCTCTTCGATGTCAGCTTCCTCGGCCGCATTGCGATCAAAGGCTCCGATGCCGTTGCTTTCCTGCAGCGTGTCTTTACCCGGAATGTGGATAATCTGGCCGCAGGAGCTGCTGCCTACGGACTTCTCTGCAATACCGACGGCCACATCCTGGACAACGCCATGCTGCTCCATCTGCCGGGCGATGACGGGTTCCTCCTCTGCACAAACGCATCGAACACGGAAAAGATCATCTCGTGGCTCACAACGAACGCGGGCGCGAACGTGGAGATCGTTGACCAGACCCGTTCCCTGGCACAGGTTGCGCTCCAGGGTCCTCGGTCGCTCCAGGTCATCGAGAAACTCACCGGCGCCCATGTGAAAGCTATGAGACTCAGGGGGGTCCGTGAGCGCAAGCTCGTCGGAATAACGGCGATCGTTTCCCGCACGGGCTATACCGGCGAGCACGGCTATGAGCTCTTCGTACCTGCCTCCTACGCGGAACAGCTCTGGGACGCCATCCTGGAAGCCGGTCAGGGCAGCGGACTGCTCCCCTGCGGCCAGGGCAGCCGGGACATGCTTCGCCTTGAAATGGGGTATGCTCTGTACGGAAACGAAATAGACGAGACCCGCACGCCGATCGAGTCCGGCCTCGACCGCTTCGTGAATTTTAAAAAAGATTTCGTCGGCAAAGAAGCGCTCCTCAAGCTGAAACCTGAGGACATCAAGCAGAAACTTGCCGGGTTCATGCTGCTCGACAAGGGTATCCCGCGCGAAGGGGGCAGCATCTTTTCTGAAAGCCGCGATATCGGGGTCGTGACAAGCGGCAATCATTCGCCCCACCTCCGGAACGGCATCGGCCTCGGCTATGTCATCAGCCGCTACGCGCAGCCCGGACAGGAGATCGAGATCGAACTCAAGGACCGCGAGATCGCGGCAAGGACCATGGAGCTGCCGTTCTACCGAAAGAGATAAAACGCCGATCTTTCGTCTCTTAAAAAAAAGGCCCCGCCTGCATTGCAGACGGGGCCTTTTTTATGCTGTTCAGCTTTTATCCTGGCGCGATAAAAACGAAAGTAGGACGCAGATTTACGCAGATTTTCGCTGATAAAAACAGGCATTCAGGTGACAAGGGTGTGTATTTATTTTACAAAAGATTTCTTTTTGCCTGTCTTTATCCTAAAAAAGGCATTTGACACTGATCAAATCGGATAAGAGTCGGATAATAACTGGTTTTTTCCTGTTAGTTCAGCAGGTGAATGCAGTGCTTACGATTTATCCGCTTTTATCCGGTGTTAATCCGTTCCTTCCGTGTCCAAGTGCTTTTTTCAGCTTTTTCAAGTTTATCCGCGTTCATCAGATTTTATCTGCGTCCAAATGGTCTTTTCAGGGTCATGCCACACTCCTGCCGCTCAGGAGCGAGGGATGGAAACGGTAAAAATAGAACCCTTGCCCCTTGTCGATTGGACCGCTATGGTTCCTGAACACGCATCGACCAGTTCCTTTACAATGGTAAGCCCCAGGCCGATACCGTCTCCCGAGCCCCGGTAAAAACGCTCGCAAATATGCGGAAGGGCTTTCCGCCTGATCCCGCATCCCGTATCGCTGACCGCGAACTCTATCTGGTCGCCCTTCTCCGCTACGCTGACGGTCACGGAACCGTTATGCTTCACCGCTTTTGCGGCATTATCCAGAAGGTTGGTCATGATCCCCGTCAGACACTCAGGGTCGGCCGACATGACGAGATCGTTCCCGCACTCCACGCTAAAGGTGACACCAGTATCGGAAAAAGACTGACGCGTCTTTTTAACGATGCCGGTTAGATACGGTGAGAGTTCAAGCGGCTGCTTCTGCAGCGCGCCGCGAATCGCCTGGGCCTTTGCCAGCCCATCCAATCCTTTAACGATCTTGGATATTCTGTCCGGATCGCCTGCAAGCGGCTGCATATCCTCATCATCCGCATCGAGCGGATCATCCGGCCCTTCTTCTGTGGCAACAGCTATGCTCAATGCAGGAGGATTGACCTCAGAGGCTTTTTCTTTCTGAGGCACAGCGACAGTTGCCGTTTTATCCTTAACCAAAACCGGCATACCTCCCTGCGGGTCAACGACAGCATCAACAGCTGCCGGGACGGACTTTCTGACCGGCCTGGCTTGCTTCCGCGAAATGAGCGTCACCAGCCCCAGTGCCAGCAATGTCAGCAAAAACGCTTCAGTCAGAACAATGGCGCCGGCGCGGCTGGTGAATGCGTCGGCCCTTCCCTTCCCCAGAAACTTCACGGCAAGGCGGCCGGCATTCTCATTTCCTATAACGATGGGGTAAGATCGATAGTCCGTTACGTTGTCATCCTTGACGTATCCCGCTGTTTCACGAATCCGGGATGTCCTGTCGGAAGGCAGAAACGCAAGGGCTTGTTCCGTGTCGATCACGGCTACGCCATGCGTATCAACCAGCTTTACTTGTAATCCAAGCTGTAATGCCCGGACCGCGATCCCCGCCACTGACTCACGGTCCCATTTCCGGTTTTTTTCATAGGACGCTTCCATGTCAGACGAAACCAGGCGAACCAGAGCTGCTCGCTCGCCCTCGACATAGTCCTGGAAATCATTTATGATCATCCCCCTGAGGAACAGTCCGGAGAACAGGGCAAAAAAAACAATGGACAAGAGAACAAGGAGCGTCCTCCGCGAACTTTTAATCATAACACCCTCCGGCGGATCTTAACGGATCTGCATTTTGTTTTCGTTCCAAGACCAGAAACAGCCGTTCCTTAGTTCCGCGAAGTGCATTATTGACTAAAACCGACGAAGTTTCAATGAAAAACATACAGGGGAGAGTTTGGCGAGGTATCCCCCGCTTTTCAGCGGGGGACAATATTAGGGAAGGTCAAAAAAACCCCTACTTGATGACGCCGCAGGCAACCCTCGCGCCGCCACCGCCCAGCGGTGCAGGCTGATCGGAATAGTTGTCGCCGCCGGCATGGATCATGAGAGAGCGGCCTTTCACGTCCGCCATCTTCAATCGGGGGGCGGAGACCGCTGTCACGGCTTTGCCGTCAGCCCCGACGGTCAGCGGCGGGAGGTCGCCGATATGACCCTTGCCGTGCGGACCTTCATGTTTGGCGACATTGGCAGGATCATAATGCCCGCCTGCCGCGAGGCCGGGGACCATCTTGCCGTCTTTCATGCCTGCCGCACAGTCCGCGTTCTGGTGAACGTGAAATCCATGGACGCCCGGCGCCAGGCCGGTGAGCTGGGGCGTGAATACGAGTCCTGCCGGTCCTTCACTGATCGTGACCATGCCGATGTCTTTGCCGATGCCCTGCTCGGTGACGAGATTCATCGAGACCGCCACTTCCGCTGCAAATACCGGGAGCGCCACCAGCACACCAAGGACAACCACTGTCGCCAGAAATTCTCTTTTCATAGCCTTATCCCTCCTTCACGGGACTTCACGCTTCTCTGAAACAAATCTAACACGGGCCTGTGCGGTGTCAATAGAACTTAAGAATGATTTATTATAAGATACCTGTGCGGGTAGAAGTAGAGAGCTGGCCATCTGACCCGCCCTCCTCATCAGACCGTGCATGCAGTTTTCCCGCACACGGCTTTCCGATGCCTGTTAAGGTTCCGTGACTGACCCCAATACCTTGACAAGTCAAAACCACTGTGACATAGTTGACCATGCTCAGCATTCGGCCAGCACTTCAGCGAAGGCGCCGATGTGATCGGAATAAGAAGGTAGCCTACCAGGATGAGAAACAAGACCGGAATATCAATATTTGCCGTTGCTGTCTTGCCGATAATAATGATCATCAGTTTTTTTATGGTCGCATCATATGTTCGCAACAGCGACTGGCAGGATGGGGTCGTTCTTTGGAAAAAAGTGACGGGAACGGATTATAGAAAAGCCCGCGGTTTTTACAATCTGGGACTTAACTATCATAAGAAGGGCCGGTTGGCTGACGCAATAATAAATTACACAAAAGCCATTATGATTGATCCGTCCCACATAAGCGCTTACACGAACCGCGGTAATGCTTATGATGACATAGGCGAACCCTATGAAGCACTGAAAGATTACCAGAAGGCAATAACTATGGCCACGGCCGATGATTATCTCTACTACAACCTCGGCGTCACATACCGGAGAATAGGACGAGAGAAGGAGTCATTATTAAATTTTCGGCAAGCGTGCAATCTCGGCAATAAACTGGCTTGTTTTGCTCTGCAGAATCAGACAGAAACTGGTGGGGGCGCCGAACGAACGCCGGATACTTCACCCTCCCCTTAGTCCCCTCCCATCGAAGGGAGGGGAGAGTTAAAAGCCAAGATACCCAGAAGGTCAGCTTCGGCAACCGTTCCGACAGCGGAATCAAAACCCACAGTATCGTCCCCACGCTCGTGCAGACTGCCAGAAGGCAGGGTGTCCATCCACGAAATTTCTGCACATCCTCCATATCGCCGATACCGCCACAGCACAAGCCGCGCTGTATAACTGTTACCCCCGCTGCCGAGCGGTGTTGCGTTCATGTTTCGAGAAGAAGATGGAAGTGGTTAGACACGAGGAAGTAGCAGCAAGGCTTGATGTAAGAACCTGTTAGTAAGGAGGGCAAAGAAAACAGCCCTCCTTACTAACGATCATGTTCCATTTATTCCAAGAAAAATGCTTCCGCAATCAGCACCTGCTATGGGCACGTGATTGGATCATAGTTCCCGTCATAGGTGTTTATACACTTGGTTGTCGGCCCGCCGCTGCCGCCCCACCCGATATCGAAGAGCTTCGTTGCCCCTTCTATTTTGGTATCAGCCACATAGACTAAACCGCCGCCTACATAGCCTCCGCATATCGAACCATACCCGCCTGAAAGGACGGAATGGTCCAATTTAATCGTGGCGGTAGCGCCCTGACTGCAATCAAGTGGACAACTACCGATGAGGTTATTATCGATACTGATCGTCGAATTCGTCACGGTAGCAGAGCCAGTTTCAGAGACGAATACTCCCTTGGCCATGGTTCCGGCAATAACGCGTACATTTGATATTATAGCTGTGCTGGAATTACCCGTGTAAATACCGACTACGCCTGTATTAGAAGGGTTTCTGACGGTAACTATTCCATTGGTTATGATGGCCGAGGCGCCACCGTAATTGAGAATGCCCATACACCCCCCCCACGTGGTCGGTCCGCACCGCGGCAGCGAAACATTAAAGTTCATTATTACAGGGGCGGAGGCAGCTCCAAGATTGAAAATAGTATATACCGGAGCAACGCTGGATTCCGCGCTCGCGGTGACGTTGGTCATCACCGGAGAAGCATTATCGTTAAAAACAGCATGTACAAGGTCCGATCCTCCTCCTATAGCAACGGCCGTGACATTCGTCATTTTTGGCGAGACGTTATTATTATAGACCGCCACCGCCGATGCGCCGCTGGTTGCCTCAATCGTTATGAATCTGATTTCAGCACTGGACGCACCCCGGACTACGCCTGCCTCGGAAATACTCCCCGTTATCTTCGTTGTATTTTCACCTGCCCCTTCGATATCCACATACGGCTGCATCTGCAGGCTCACGGCGCCGATGTCATAAATGCCGGGCATAATTTTAAGCAGACAGGTATTCGTCGGCGATGGCGTCCCGCACCAGACTGAAAGGCTATTCATGGCAGTTATCGGATCGGTGTAATCTCCGCCTGTCCGTGCTACCATGGCCACCTTGCCGAGTTTTTGTTGATATAAAGCGTCGTGATCGTGAGTAACGTCCGACTTCCCGGCAAGCGCTGGCTCCAGCCCGGTTACCTGGGATTGGGCATGGGTATGCACCGCGGGAGCGAGATCGGCTGCATGCTTTCCGTCAACCGTATCGGCGTCCAGTCCGACCGAAGAGATTTTTGCAGCGGAAATCGGGCCGGTTATCTTCGCGTCCGTGACTGCGCCATCGGCGATCTGATCAGTGGTTATAAACGCAAAGGCATTCGCACTTAACAGCAAGAGCGCAACACAAGTCAAAACAAGAATTATTTTTTTTACTTTCATTGAATCCTCCTTTTTGATTTGGAAGTAATATCAGATACTAACCACAGTGAAAACCGGAAATCATTAGACCTCAAAAGCGCATTTAGACTTTACCGACCTCCCCTCTGTGCACTCTTGCCACAGTATTTATTTTCTGCAACCTTAATCGGTTCTCCGGGTTCCCCGTCGCTTGCGGCGTAATATGGTTGGATGGGCGATGATATTCATAGAAGTGATACTGTTTTCAAGTAAGCTTGTCTGGGGATCTGAGTAAACTACACTGTGCCTAGGACTTCACGGTAAAGCGGCTCGTTTAGGAAATCTGTCTTAAGGCTGGGGCAGCAGGTAATTCCGGGAGGTTTAAATCAATCATAAAACGAATATTATGCGTATTGTGATAAGCACCATAATACAACATCGTTTTCAGGTCAAGGAAAATGTAACTAATAAGTGGGGTAATTTCGGGCGATATAACTGTAATTTTACATTATCTATTTGCATCTGCATTGCTGAGAATAATCCAGAACGTGACGATAAACATCGCGTTTTTAACTCCTGACTTCTCATTTTGCAGCTCGTCCGTCTTTGTGGTAATATGCCTTCATGGAAACCAAGAAAACCGTCATCCCCGTCAAAGGCATGACCTGCGTGAACTGCGCGGCTGCCATCCAGAAGGACATCTCGAAGCTCGTCGGCGTCATGAGCGCGAACGTGAACTACGCGAACGAGAAAGCCGTGGTCGAGTTCGACCCGGCCGCAGTCGGTCTGGACCGCTTCATCGCCAGCATCAAGGAACTCGGGCTACCAGGCGGTCACGGAACGGTGACGCTCCCGGTCATCGACCTCGATGTTTCGCGCATCGAAGGAGCTGGAAAAGATCGTCTCCGCCATCGACGGCGTGCTCAAGGCCGCGGTGAACGCGGACGCCGGGACCGTCGAGATCGAGTACGTCCCCGGCCAGATCGGCCTGCGCGACATCCGGCGGGCGATCGAACGGTCGGGTTTCCGCCTGCCCGAGCAGGCAGAGGGCCGCTCCGCTCTCGATATCGAAAAAGAGGCGCGTGAACGGGAGCTGGCAGAGCTCCGGACCAAGCTGATCGTCAGCGCCGTCCTGTCCGTGCTCATCATGATCGGCAGTCTTCAGGACATGCTGCCCGGCATCACCGCTCCTCCCGCAGCCGGACCATGTGGTTCATCCTGTTCCTGCTCTGCCACGCCGGTCCAGTTCTGGGCGGGCCGCCACTTCTACCAGAACGCCTGGGCCTCGCTCAAACACGGCAGCACGAACATGAACACGCTGGTCGTGGTCGGCACCACGCGGCCTACGGGTACAGCGCGGTGCTCACCTTCTTCCCCTCCCTGCTCGGGCAGCACGCAGCCCACGGCGGCGCCTATTACGACACGGCAGCCATGATCATCACGCTGATCCTGTTCGGGAAATATCTCGAAGCGCGCGCCAAGACCCGGGCCGGAGAAGCGATCAAGAAGCTCATGGGGCTCCAGCCGCGCACCGCCCGCGTGCTGCGGGACGGGCACGGAACTGGACATCCCCATCGAGGAGGTCGAGTCCGGCGACCTGCATCGTGGTCCGGCCCGGAGAAAAGGTGCCCGTGGACGGCGTGATCCGGAACGGCTACTCCTCGATCGACGAATCCATGCTGACCGGCGAGAGCCTGCCGGTCGAAAAGAAGACCGGCGACACCGTCATCGGCGCAACGATCAACAAGACCGGGACGCTTCACGTTCGAGGCGACCAAGGTCGGGAGGGACACCATGCTCTCCCAGATCATCCGCATGGTCCAGGAGGCGCAGGGATCGAAGGCGCCCATCCAGCGGCTTGCCGACTACATCTCGAGCATCTTCGTGCCCACGGTCATCGCCATCGGCGCTCGTCACCTTCGGCGTCTGGTATCTTCTTCGGTCCTGCGGAGACCCGCTTCACCTTCGCGCTCGTGAACTTCATCGCCGTGCTGATCATCGCCTGTCCCTGCGCCATGGGACTTGCCACGCCCACGGCCATCATGGTCGGCACCGGCAAGGGCGCGGAACAGGGCATCCTGTTCAAGAACGCCGAAAGCCTGGAGCGGGCACAGAAGATCGACACCATCGTCCTCGACAAGACCGGCACGCTCACGCGCGGCGAACCGAAGGTAACGGATGTCATCCGAGCGGCATGAGCGAACAGGAGCTCCTGTTCCTGGCGGGTTCCGCGGAAAAAGGTTCCGAGCATCCGCTGGGAGAGGCCATCGTGCGGGCCGCACTCGACGCAGGGAATCACGCTCGAGCAGACCGACGAGTTCGAGGCGCTGCCCGGCCACGGCGATCAGGGCTCTGGTGAACGGAAGGGAGGTTATCCTGGGCAATGAACGGCTGATGACAGACCGCAAGATCGACTTCGGGACAGTTCGCCGCCGATGCGGAACGGCTCTCGTCCCAGGGCAAGACGCCCATGTTCGTCGCGGTGGACGGCAAGGCAGCCGGCATCATTGCCGTTGCGGATACGCTAAAGGAGCATTCGAAGGAAGCGGTCGCCAGGCTGCAAGGCGACTCGGGCTTGAGGTCGTCATGCTGACCGGCGACAACCGCGCACGGCGCGAGGCCATCGCGGCGCGAACTCGGCATCAGCCGCGTGCTGGCGGAGGTGCTCCCCCAGGACAAGATGGATACGGTAAAAAAACTCCAGGCGGAAGGCCGGGTCGTTGCCATGGTCGGCGACGGGATCAATGACGCCCCTGCCCTGACCCAGGCCGACGTGGGCATCGCGATCGGCACCGGCACGGACGTGGCCATCGAGGCTTCCGACGTCACGCTGATCAAGGACGACCTGCGGGTCGTGGCGACCGCGATGCGGCTTTCGCGACGGACCATGACAGACGATCAAGATGAACCTGTTCTGGGCGTTCTTCTACAACGTCATCGGCATACCCGTGGCGGCCGGCGTCCTCTATCCCCTGCTGGGTGCGCAGGACTACTGAACCCGATGTTTGCTTCCGCAGCCATGGCCTTCAGTTCGGTAAGCGTGGTGTCGAATTCGCTGAGGCTCAAACGGTTTTCTTAACCGCAGGTGGACCTTATGAAGTTCATCGCCGACGTAATGCTGGGCAAGCTCGCGAAGCGCTTGCGGCTGATGGGTCTCGATGTTTTGTACGAACCGGGACTCCAGGACAACGAGATCCTCCGGCTTTCGCTGGAGCAGGACCGAGTCATCCTTACGCGGGACCGCGGCCTGTCCAAAAGACCTCTTGCCGCACGACATGTCCTGATCGGCAGCGGGAACGTGCATGACCAGATCGAACAGGTGCTCAAAGCGTCCAGGCCCATCCTCGATCCCGAAGCGTTCCTCACCCGTTGTTCTGTGTGTAATGAGCCGTTGAAATCAGCATCAAAACAGGAGATTCGTGATCTGGTCCCCTCCTACGTCTACGACCGGATCAACAGGTTCCTGCAATGTCCTTGCTGCGGAAGAGTATACTGGAAGGGAAACCACGTGAGAAATTTTATGCACTCAGGTTTTGCTGATCAGAACAGGGACAGGACTTTGCCTGGTGGGTCCAGCAAGTAAACGCTGAAATACCCACCAGGCTGTTCAGCAGAGAGCAGCTATTACGGCAGAGAGCTCGGCTCCGGAGATGGTGTTGACGTTTCTGGTGCCGGCGCGGGAACGGGAACAGCGGGTTCCGTCTGCGGCTGCGGCGTTGGTTGAGTTCCCGTGGCCTGCCCTGCCAGGGGCGCTGGTCTGGGCAACAGCCGCGGCTTTGATACTCTCGGCAACACCGGTGCCGCTTTTGCACTGGTGATTCCAGCTGCAGTGATCTCGAGGTCCCTCACTACTTCATTTTTCTGCCCCGTCACGATCAATTCTTCGCCGTTCAGGAGCAGTTTCGCGGCGCCGACGCTTCCATAACTCAGCAGAAAACGCTCATCAGCGATCCAGACAACGTTCTCATCTTTTTTCAGGACCGCTTTTTTCTGCGGCCCTGAATCCGTTCTCACCAGTAACCAGACATCCTCCAGGGCAACGATCTGGAGATAGAGCTTCTCAGGCTTTGTCTCGGGAGCGCTGCCGGTCATCTCAGAAAGCAGCACAGCGGCATGCTCTTCAAGTGGCGCCACGGGCTCCGGTTGTTTTTCCGGCGCGGCCATGAACAAAAAGCCGAGGATCGAGATGAATATTGCAGCGCCCCAGAGCCACGGCTCCAGAGATACTTTTGCAGGCTTTTCCCTGGTCTGCGGCGCCGGCGCCTGTTCAGCGGCAACCGTCGTCGGGGCGGCCACGGGAGCACCCGCTGCAACATGCCGCACTTCAGTGTACTTTTTCAGCACTTCCTCTTCGGGAAGACCCAGGAACTTGGCATAGTTTTTCAAAAAGCCCCTGACAAAAACCTCACCCGGCAGTTTTGCAAAATCTTCCTGCTCCAGTGCTTTAAGATACTGTATGCTGATACGGGTCTGCTGGGCCGCATCATGCAGATCGAACCCCTTCAACTCCCGCGCACTGCTCAAATATTGTCCTAATGTCCCCACCGGCATCACCTCAGGGTCGTTATGTAATCGTTCGCCTTTTGTGCAAGTTCACTTTTTGGAGCAAGCTCTGCCGCTTTTCTAAATTCAGCAAGAGCAGCTTTTTTATTACTGTCCTTCAACAGCGCCAGCGCCAGCCCATATCTGATATAGGCATTACCCGGCGATAAAGACACGCCTTCCCTGAACTCACTGATCGCTTCTTTCAATTTTCCCGCATCGAACAAGGCCGTGCCCAGCTCATAGATGGTCTGGTCATAGTTTGCGAACCGCTTCGATTCGCGGTATGCCCCGATCGCCTGCTCATAGTTCTTTTGCGCCATGTATACGTGCGCCATATTGTAGTAAGCAATATGGGGAGTCGTATACAGCTTGTTCTCGAGCGCTTTATTGAACGATTTGAGCGCATCAGTCCAGAGCTCCTGCCTGGAATAGACCACGCCCAGTGCGTTATATGCCTCTGAGAAGTCAGGATCGATATCAAGTGCTTCCTCATAGTATCGCGCTGCGTCAGCAAACTTGCCCATGGTCTCACTGACGCTACCGAGCGCAAAATAGGCATTTTTGTTTTTTTTGTCCGTCTGGATGGAACGCTGGAATTCTACAAGGGCCAGCTCATAGTTCTTCTTCTGAAGGTGCGAAACTCCCTTCATATAGTATCCCTCGGCCATCTTTACATTGCCCACATTGTTCACCTGTGTGGTGGCACAGGCTGCCAGGAGCAGAACAAGAACGACGGCGAACATCCTCATTAATAAACTCCTTTCAAAACGATGCCATCAACCGTGCAAGTGCTTCCATTTCACGTCCCACGACACCGATGGCGCCGCGTGTTTCTTTTTTCCCCTGCTGTTTCGGGACTGGGGTCTTCTGTGACGCAGAATAACCCCCTTCGAGAGGGTTCGATCGGGGCGGTTGCGCTATCTGCGGTGACGCTCCTGCTGTTTTCACTTTTGCCGGTGAGGAACGCGGTACAGCAGAGCTCTTATGACGAGGAGGGCGTACATCAACCTCTTCCTCCATGTCCACCTGAGGTTCGATCTCTATCTCCTTACTATACATCGGTTGAGGAGGTGTTTGCGGGGCAGCCGGTGCCGGCTGATAGTATGCCGGAGCTGCCGGCGGCGCCGGGGCGGCAACAGGTGGTGCTGGCGCTTGCGGGTATGCTACCGGCATCGGCGGTGCTGTTGGTGCCGGCGGTGCTGTTGGTGCCGGCGGTGCAGGCTGGTTCTCCGTCACTAACGGGATTGGCTGGTCAGCGGGTGGTGCTGGTACCGCTGTAAGAGTGCTCGCGGCTTCTTCGACTACTGGTTGTTCCGCTGCCGGTACCGCCGCGGTTTCTGTTGTTCCGTCAGCGTCCGCAAGCTCCTCCGGGGTTTTAAATGCAAATAGGGGCTGCTCATCGATCCACAGGTTCCTTTCCGCAACCGATGAGGAGGTAAATAATTTTTCGTCGAGGAAAAAGCCCATTTCCTCGCCGAAAGCGCGGGCGGCATCTTCCACCGTGGGCAAGTCTGCTTCGGAAAAAGGATTGGATGAATAGGTATAGTATAGCCGACGCCCGGTGCTTGGCATATGGAGCGCTATATATGCGGAAAATTTTTCCCCTTCGCGGAAAAAGAACATGTAGCACCGCGCTTCATCAACACCAAGCTCCGGAGTTGCGACCTGATGAAAATTCATGGAAAAGATCGCCTTGTGCAGGTTCCTTTCCTTGATTTTCAGATCAACGATGGTGGAATCAGTAGTAAACATAAATTATCGATCATACACCCGATCAGATAAACTGAGCGACCTGATCAAATATCTTCAAAATGCGTCAGCTGCTTGAATTCCCGGTATCTGTCCTTCGATCTCCTTGTAATCCAGGCTGCGCAGCCGGTCAAGGCTGAACGCCTCGACGTTCAGCGAAGCCATGACGCTGCCGAAGATAACGGCCTTTCGCATGCTGTCCTCGGAAAAGTTCATGGTGCTCGCCAGATATCCCATGAAACCGCCGGCGAAGGTATCGCCGGCCCCGGTGGGATCGAACACGGTTTCGAGGGGATAGGCCGGCGCGCTGAACACGCTGTGGCCGTTGAACATGAGCGCGCCGTAGCTCCCCTGCTTGACCACGATCGTCTTCGGCCCCATGGCCTGCACGTTCTTGGCCGCCTTTACCAGGCTTGCCTCTCCGGCAAGCTGCCTGATCTCCGCCTCGTTGATGGTGAGCAGGTCGACTTCCTTCAGCGTCCGTTTGAGCGCGTCGAGCTTGCTCGAGATCCAGTAGTTCATGGTATCGCAGGCCACCAGCTTCGGTTTCTTGACCTGCTTCAGGACATCGAGCTGGATCTCGGGGTCCACGTTCGCCAGGAACACGACATCGGAGTTCTTGTAATCGTCGTTGATCGTCGGTTTGAAGGTCGCCAGCACGTTCAGGTGCGTGGCCAGCGTATGGGCTTCGTTCAGATCGTAACCGTACTCGCCCTTCCAGCGGAAGGTCTCGCCCTTCTGGACCTCCAGGCCGCGGGTGTCGATGTTCTTGCTTTTCAGGAACTGGATATGTTCCTTGGGAAAGTCCTCGCCGATCACGGCAACGAGCCGGACATCGGTAAAATAGCTGGCAGAGGTGGAAAAATAGGTGGCCGAACCGCCGAGAGCGTTATCAACGTTTCCGAAAGGGGTTTTGACCGAATCAAGTGCGACGGTACCGACGACGAGCAGACTCACAAAGAAACCTCCATGAAGAATTATTGAAGAACGCAGATAGCAAAGTGCAACATTGATCAGAAAACCGCTATCGTGCTTCGCACTTTGCAGTTTCATCTTTGGTTCAGAACTAGTCATTTCTCTTCAAGATACTTCCCGATGATCGGCGCCAGGTCCTTCTTCGTCTTCGCCGGCATCAGTTTCTCCGGCGTCATGATCGTATTCCGGAGCGCTTCGCCGCAGCCGCAGGTCCGTTCCGCCGGCAGCATGCGCACCGCCTCGCGGATCATGGCCTTCGACGTTTCGATGTTGTGCTTCATCACCGCCAGCACGGCTTCGACGGTCACGGCCTCCTCGCTGTGATGCCAGCAGTCATAGTCCGTGGCCAGCGCGATGGTGCTGTAGCAGATCTCCGCCTCGCGCGCCAGTTTTGCCTCGGTGGCGTTCGTCATGCCGATCACATCCACGTTCCAGGTCCGGTAGGTGAGCGACTCGGCCCGCGTCGAGAACTGCGGCCCTTCCATGCAGATGTAGGTCCCGCGCCGGTGGACCGTGGCCCCGACCTGTCAGGCCCGCATCGATCAGGACCTTGCAGAGGCTCGCCGCAGACCGGGTCCGCCATGCCCACATGCGCCACGACGCCGTTGCCGAAAAAGGTGCTCCGGCGGTGTTTGGTATGGTCGTAGAACTGGTCGGGGATCACGATGTCGCCGGGCTTGATCTCTTCCTTCATGCTGCCCACGGCGCTGACGGAGATGATCCGCTCCACGCCGAGTTTCTTCATGCCGTAGATGTTCGCGCGGTAGTTGATGTCCGTCGGGCAGGATGCGGTGTCCGCGGCCGTGGCGGGGCAGGAACGCCACCCGCTTGCCGTGCAGCGTGCCGATGATGATATTCATCCGACGGCTTGCCGAAAGGCGTCGCCATCTTCACGGTCTTGACCCGCGACAGCCCTTCCATCTCATACAGGCCGCTGCCGCCGATCACGCCGATGCGTGACGGTCTCCGGTCTTCGAACGTCTGTTTTGCCATTCGTGATTGTCCTTACATGATTCGTGCAGAGGAGTGGTGTCGATTGCGAGATGTGCGGGCACTGCGGTCTCGCGCAGTCCGTGCCGCGTTCCGTGAAATCGGGCAGATCTATCAGCCCTGCGCAGGCTGTTCCTGTTCTTTCTTCGCTTCCACTGCTTCCAGCAGTTCCACGGGCTTGTCGGGGATGATGGTGGAGATGGCGTGTTTGTACACCAGCTGCTGGTTTTCCTGCTTCATGAGGATGACGAAGTTGTCGAAGCCCTTGATGGTTCCGGTCAGGCGCGCGCCGTTCACGAGATACATGGTCACCGGGATCTTTTCCTTGCGCATCTGGTTCAAGAATATGTCCTGAAGATTTACCTGCGACTTTCCCATCCATCCCTCCGTGAAGCCTGCGGCGTCAGCAGCGCCTGTTCCTGCTTCAGAACAAAATATTTTCGGTCATCTTATACCAACTTATTTGAAATTTCAATGTTTTTCTTTATTCTGCGCAACGATCTCCGCCGGTGTCTGTGATGCCGGTGATGTCGACCCAGAGCGCATCCGGTTCCCGCCGGAACCAGGTGAACTGCCGCTTGGCATACCGCTTGGTATCGCGCTTCAGCAGCGCGATCGCCTCTTCCCGCGACGTCTTGCCCGAGAAAATACTCGATAAATGCTTGTATCCCAGGCCCTGCATGGACGGAAGGTCCGGGCTGTATCCCCGGTCCATCAGTGTTCTGCACCTCTGCTTCGAGGCCCTCGTCGATCATCTGGTCCACCCGCTGCTCGATCCGGGGATAGAGTTCGGCCCTGTTCCTGACCAGGAAGACCAGCCTGAACGTGATAGGGCGTGTCCTGGAACGCATGTTCCCGCTGGAAATCGGACAGCTTCCGGTCCCGGAGATAATAGACCTCAAGCGCCCTGACCGTGCGCCGCAGATCGTTGGGATGGATCTTGACCGCCGCTTCGGGATCGACCGTGACCAGGTCGGCATAGAGTGCTGCCCGGGTCGTCCGCTTCCCGCCTGAGCAGCCGTTCGCGCAGTTCCAGGTCCGCCGGCGGCCCGTGGAACAGCCCCCGCATCAGCGCCCGGATATACAGGCCCGTGCCGCCGACCACGATCGGAGTGCCGCCGGACGCCAGGATGCCGTCGATGGCCGCCCGCGCGTCCCGAAGATAGTCGCCCACGCTGTACGGCTGATCCGGCTCCACGATATCGATCATGTGATGATAGACGAGCCTGCGCTGCTCTTGCGTCGGCTTTGCCGTCCCGATGTCCATGCCCCGGTAGATCTGCATGGAGTCGGCGCTCACGATCTCGGCGCCCAATTCCTGCGCAAGCAGGATCGATGCTTCGGTCTTGCCGACGGCCGTGGGCCCGGCGATGATGAGGATCGGTCTTGTGTCATGTTCGGGCATGATGGTCTCGATCGGGAAGCTCTCCCGCCAGCCTTCATATGCCCTCAAGCGAAAAGATCTTCGTATCCGCAAGGACAGGACAGCTGGCTATGCCTGCCCGCGGCCCGTGTTCGCAATAGATCACGAGGCGTCCTTTGACTGTTCCGAGCAGACCGGAACGATGCAGTGAACGGGATGTGGACGGCGCCGGGACATGGTCCCGGTCGTACTCGCTCAGGAACGGACATCGACGATCAGGGGTGCATGCCTCCTGCATCTCTTCAGCAGTTCCTCCCTGGTTATGCTGCTGCACATCCGGCGACGGAGCAGGACTGCAAGGATGCCTCTGTCACCAGGACATGGTTTCCCTGCCCTTTTCCGTCTTCGCCATCTGTTTATGCAGCTTGACAGGTGCGCCCTTTCCCGCATTCGAGTTCAGCATCTCGACCGAGAAGGAGAAGGCCATGGCGAAATAGATATACCCCTTGGGAATATGCACGCCGAATCCTTCGACGATCAGGGTCACGCCGATCATGACGAGAAAGCTGAGCGCCAGCATCTTGATGGTCGGGTGCCGGTCCACGAATTCGCCGATGCCGCGCGACGAGAACATCATGACGATCACGGCGGCCATGATCGCGAGGATCATGACCGGGATATCGTTGGCAAGACCCGACGGCCGTGATCACGGAATCAAGCGAAAATATGATGTCGAGCAGCGCGATCTGGACCAGGACGCCGACGAAACCTGACGGCCGCCGGCCGTCCTTGCCTCTTCCTCCCCTTCCAGGCTCTGATGGATCTCGATGGTGCTCTTCCAGAGAAGGAACAAGCCCGCCGCCGATCAGGATCAGGTCCCTGCCCGAGAATGCCTGTCCGAGAACGCTGAACAGCGGCGCGGTCAGCCGCATCACCCAGGTGATGGACAGCAGCAGCAGGATGCGGGTCACCATTGCCAGACCGAGGCCCAGGATGCGCGCCTTGTTCCGCTGTTGCTGCGGCAGCCTTCCGACCAGGATGGAGATGAAGATGATGTTGTCGATGCCGAGAACGATCTCGAGCGCGGTCAGCGTCAGGAGCGCGATCCATGCTTCGGGGTTGGTGAGCCAGTCCATATACGTATCCTTTCTGTTCTAGTGATAGGGCATGTTGTCTACATGCCGTTTGAACATCTTCTTGATCTCATCCATCGAGAACCGGACGACCGTCGGCCTGCCGTGCGGGCAGGTATGCGGCATGCGGCAGGGAACAGGTCGTGAGCAGCTCTTCCATCTCGCGGAGGTCGACAGCTTGCGGTTCACCTTGATCGCAGGATGGCAGGCCATGACGCTCAGGATCTCGTCGCGGAGCCTGTCCATCCTGCTGCTCGTGCCGTGCACCTTGAGCTCATCCAGAATATCGAGCAGCAGCTGCCTGTAATCCGCGCCGTCAAGAGCGACGGCACTGCCTTGATCATGAAGGTGCCGTTGCCGAAATCCTCGACCACGAAACCCGAGCTTCTGCAGTTCGGGAAGATGTTCCGCAGCAGTGCCTGCTCTGCGCAGGTCCCAGCTCGAGCTGGACCGGAATGAGCAGGTTCTGGACCGGGATTGCCCGCTGCATGACTGGTCCTGCAGTTTTTCGAACAGCACCCGTTCATGGGCCGCATGCTGATCGATGAGCGCCATGCCGTCCTGCGACTGGGCGACGATGAAGGAATCGTGGACCTGGGCGAGGGGGATAGAGCAGTGTCGGAGTGCGGAGTGCGGAGTGCGGAGTTGAGAATCCAGAGATCTGCAGGCAGATGGAAGCATCGATCTGCCAGATATGCGCTGCATCGGCTGGAAGATTCGCGATTTCGATTCCGCACTCCGCACTCCGAACTCCGCACTCTCGAAGTAATCCGCAATCGCTTCTTTTACCCGTCGCTGTGCCGGGCCATGCGCAGCCGGACGAGCATGCCCGCTCCCCGCAGCCCTTCCCTGATCACGTCGCGGACCAGATCATGGATCTGGGACTGGTTGCGGAACCGCACCTCGGCCTTGGCCGGATGGACGTTCACATCGACCAGCGCGGGATCGATCTCGATGAAAGATGAAAGCCAGCGGGATGGCGGTCCCGCATCAGCATGTCGCCATAGGCGCGCATAGAGGGCATGGGTCAGCGAGGCGTTCCTGATGGCCCGGCCGTTCACGTAAAATTCCTGATACGTCTTGTCCGCGCGGGTGTAGCCCGGGCGTGCCCAGCAGTCCGTGCAACGCGAACGCTGTCCCTGCCTCCCGGAGAACTCGACCAGGTTGTCGGCGATCTCGCTGCCGTACAGCTGGAACACCCGCTCCCTGAGCGTCTGCGAAGGCGGGAGGTCAAGGACCGGTTTTTTATTGTGGGTCAGCCTGAACCGGATCGCGGGATGGGCCATGGCCTGGCGGGACAGGGCGGTCACGATATGGGAAAACTCCGTTGCGGGGCTTTTCAGGAACTTGAGCCGGGCGGGCGTATTGTAAAAAAGATGGCTGATCTCGAGCGAGGTTCCCGGCGGCGCTGCCGCATCCGTCGACGGTCTTGATCGCGCCCGCCCTCGATCTCGATCACGATGCCCGGACGCTGCTCCCCGCTCCGCAGTGATGCATGCGGACCTGCGACACGGAAGCGATGCTCGAGAGCGCCTCGCCCCGGAATCCCATGGTCCGGACGGCTTCGAGGTCCGCGTCGATCGTTATCTTGCTCGTGGCATGGCGCTCGAAGGCGAGCCGGGCATCCTCCCTCGACATGCCGCAGCCGTTGTCCGTGACGCGGATCAGCCGTCTGCCCGCCTGCTCGATCTCGACGACGATCTCCGTGGCGCCCGCATCGAGCGAATTCTCGACCAGTTCCTTGACCACCGACGAAGGACGTTCCACGACCTCGCCGGCGGCGATCTTGTTGATGACTGTCGGGAAGAATTTTGATTATTGAGGGCATAGAGAATCAGGAAGCAGCAGCGAGCCAGGTAAGAGAACCGGACTCGTGCACATCGGAACGCACTCCTGTCTCGCCTGTCTGCACTTCGGTCTCTGTCTGTCTCAGTATTTCAGCTTCGCTTTTTCCTGGTTCGCGACCACGACGATGACCATCTTGTCGGGATGGAGATATTTCCTGGCGACGCGCTGAATGTCCTCGCGGGTCACGCGTTGATGAGCGCCGGATATTTCTGGGGATAATCGAGCCCGAGATTGTAGATCTCGATGGAGGTCAGCATGCCGGCGATCTTTGCGGACGTGTCCATGCGCAGCGGGAAACTGCCGGTCAGATATGCCTTGGCATCGGCCAGTTCCTTCTCGGACACCAGCTCGTTCTGGATCCTGCGGATCTCCTTGAGCGTCTCGTCGATGACCTCGTTTGCCGATTCGTTCTTGGTCTGGATGCTGACCTTGAAATGCCCGGCTCCTTCTGAGCGCGAGAAACCGCTGTGCACGTCGTAGGCCAGGCCCTTTTTGTCCCGGATATTGTCCATCAGCCGGGAGGAGAAACCGCCGCCGCCCAGGATATAGTTCATGATCATGACGGCATAATAATCGGGGTTCTCCCGGCTGATGCCGATATGCCCCAGGTCGATGTTCGCCTGGGTGATGTTCTTGTCGATCTTCTTGACCACGGTCTTGTCGATCGCCGGCGGCTCGGACCGGGCGGGCAGCGACCTGCTCGCTCCTGCTTCCAGCCTTTGAAATACTCGTTCAGCAGCGCGACGATCTCCTTCTCGGTCACGTCGCCGACCACGGCGATGATCGTATCGTTCGGGCCGTAGCGGGCATGGTAGAAATCGAGGATCTCCTGCCGCGTCATCTTCGGCAGATATGCTGCGACTTCATCGTTGGTCCTGCCGTAGGGATGTTCGCCGTATACCGCTTTTTCGAATGCCTCGCCCGCCACGACGCCCGGCTCTTCCTTCTGCCGCTGGATCTCGGCCAGCGTCGCCTTGACCTTGCGGTCGATCTCCTTCTGGTCGAAGACCGGGTGCATCAGCACATCGGACAAGCAGATCGAACCCGGTCGTGAGGTCCTTTTTGAGCACCCTCAGGCTTGCCGAGGCATAATCGTCGCCGCCGGACGACGGAAAGCGAGCCGCCGATGAAATCGATCTCGCTGCTGATCTGCTTCGCGGTCCGCCGCTGCCGTCCCCTGGGTCAGCAGCGACGCCGTGATCGAAGCAAGCCCCGGCTTGTCCGCCGGCACCGCGATGCTCCCCGCCTTGATCGCCATGCTGATCGGTGACCATGGGAATGTCATGTTTTTCAGAAAGCAGAAGGATCATGCCGTTCTCCAGCACGATCCGTTTGCCGATCGGTTCGGCTGCGTAGCGCTGCCGGCAGCAGAGCTGCAAGCAGTAATGAATATGAAGCGCTCTATCAATGAGCTTCATCATGATCGTTCTCCGTTCATAGGTTTCATTGCCGGTATTCCGCACTCCGGCTTGCGATCTCCGGGCACTTCTGCTGCATTTCTTTGACCGGGACCAGTATGCCGACCGTCCGGTTGTCCTCGGTCAAATATTCCTTCGCCACCCGCATGACGTCCTCCTTGGTCACCGCGCGGATGTTCGTCGACATACTTCTCGAGCAGTTTCCAGTTCGCCACGGTCTCGAACTGCCCGAGCAGCATGGCCTGGTAGAAAATGGAATCCTGGCCCATGATGAAGCTCGACTCGATCTGGTTCTTGGCCTTCTGGAGTTCTTCGTCCGTGACCGGCGTCGTTCTTCAGCTTCTCGATCTCCGCATAGAGCGCCTTCTCCACCTCATCGGTGGTCTTGCCCGGCATCACGCCGGCATAGACATAGAACAGGTTCGGGATCGTTGGCGATATTGTCGTAATCGCCGCCTGCATACAGCGCGATCTGCTGTTCGTAGACCAGCGACTGGTACAGCCGCGAGCTTTTGCCGGAGGAAAGGATGCCCTGCAGCACTTCGAGGGCATAGGAATCGGGATGCTTGATGTCCGGCGCATGATATCCGGCAAATACGGCAGGCAGTTCCGCCTGCTGCTTTACGATCACCCGCCGCTCGCCCTGCTGCTTCGGTTCGACGGCGCCGACCTTGGGACGCGCCGGCCCCGCGGGGATGCGCGCCGAAATACTTCTCGATCCTGGGCAGCAGCTTCTTGGTGTCGAAATCCCCGACCACGACGATCGTCGCGTTGTTGGGAGCGTAATAGCGTCCGATAATGCTCGTAGCAAGATCGTCGCGGGTGATGTTGCCGATGTCCGCCATCCAGCCGATCACCGGCCACTGGTAGGGGTGGGCGATGAACGCCGACGCCATCATCTGCTCGACCATGCGTGATGGTCGGATCGTCCTCCGTCCGCATGCGGCGCTCTTCCTTCACCACGTCCCGCTCGGACAGGAACGTCCTTGGGATCGAGCAGCAGGTTCTGCATGCGGTCCGATTCGAGGTCCAGCGAGATGTCGATGCGGTCGGCGGCGAAGTTCTCGAAATAGGCCGTATAGTCCTTGCCCGTAAAGGCGTTGTCATTGCCGCCGTTCCGCATGACGGTCTGGGAAAACGTCTTGGGTCCGTACTTCTTCGTGCCCTTGAACATCATGTGCTCCAGCAGATGCGACATGCCGGTCGTTCCCAGTTTTTCGTTCCGGGAACCCACCTTGTACCAGATCTGAAAGGTGACCACCGGGGATTTGTGGTCTTCCTTGAGCAGCACCTTCAGCCCGTTCGGCAGCACCTTCTCCGTGACCTTAGGTCCTGGGCGAAGGCAATGCCGCTGCAACAGGACAGACAGTAACACAATGAGTGACAGTATCGTTTGACGTATCTCATGATCATTGATCATCCGATCTTGATCATTCTCGCATATCCGCATTCCGCATTCTGCATTTCATTTGACTCCCGTATGCCCGAATCCGCCGCGCCCCGCGCCGGTGCTCGGACAGTGCTTCCACCTTTACGAACCGGGCCTTTTCGACTTTGCGCAAAGACCAGTTGCGCGATCCGGTCGCCGCGCTGAATAATAAACGGTTTTTCGCTGAAATTGAACAGGATTATGCCGATCTCTCCCCGGTAGTCGGCATCGATCGTTCCCGGGCGAGTTCAGCAGGCCGATGCCGTGCTTGAGCGCCAGCCCGCTGCGCGGCCGCACCTGGCCTTCGTATCCTTCGGGGATGGCAACGGCAATGCCCGGTGGGAACCAGCTTCCATGCTCCCGGCCGCGATCGACGATCTCGCCGTCCACTGCGGCATAGAGGTCCACGCCTGCGGAATGTTCGGTCTGGTAATGGGGAACGGGAAGGCCTTCGGAATTCTTGAGCTGGGTTATATGGACAATGAGATGATCGGGCATAGTTCAGTATAGTAGTCAGGAGCCAGAACCGGAGCAGATCCTGACTCCTGCTCTGCTTCTGACTGCTACTGATTCTTTAGATCTCCAGCACCGCATCCGGCACATCGGCCCTGCTCGAGCGGGCCGAGGATCGTCAGCGACAGATTCTCGGGCGTAAAAAGCTGCTGCGCCAGCTGCTGCACCTGCTCCCGGGTCACCTTTTCCACGCCCTTGATGATATCGTCCATGGACAGATACTTGCCGAAATAGATCTCCTGCCGCGCGATCCTGCTCATGTGGCTGTTGCTGCTTTCCAGGGAGAGGACGAGGCTTCCCTTGATCTGGTTCTTGACCCTCGTCTCCTCCGCCGGCGTGATCCCCTCGTCCTTGATCTTTCTGAGCTCCTTCATCACGAGCCGGACGACTTCCAGGGCATTCGACGGGTCCGTCCCGGCATAGATCGTCAGCAGGCCCGTATCGCGATAGGACGTGACATAGGAATAAATGGAATAGGCCAGCGCATTCTGCTCCCGCACCTCCTGGAACAGGCGGGAGCTCATGCTGTTCCCGAGCACGGTATTGAGGGCCGATGAGCACGAAACGGTCTTCATGGGTATAGTTGCAGCCCCTTGCAGCCGAGGCAGATCTGCACCTGCTCCAGCTGCTTTTTTCTGACCGACACGTCGCGCGGTGAAACACGGGCGTGACCTCTTTTTTCGGAATGCCGGTCCGCGAGAGTTTGCCGAAGCTGCTGTTCAGGAGTTCGATCAGCCGGCCGTGCTCGAAGTTCCCGGCCACGGATATCACGATCTCCCGGGGGCTGTAGTAGTTTTCGATATAGGAGATGATGTCTGCGTGCTTCAGCGCCTTGATCGTCTCCCGGGTCCCGAGGATGGGCCGGCCCAGGGAATTGTCCGGCCAGACCGTGCCGGTGAACAGCTCGTGGATATAGTCGTCGGGCGTGTCCTCCACGCCCTTGATCTCTTCGAGGATGACCTTGCGCTCCTTCTCCATCTCGGCCGGATCGAAGCGGGAACCGATAAGGATGTCGGAAAGCAGATCGATCGCGATCGGCAGATGCTCGTCCACCACCTTGACATAGTAGGTGGTCGTCTCCTGGGAGGTGAAGGCGTTCATCTCGCCGCCGATGGAGTCCATCTCGATGGCGATGTCCTTGGCGGTCCGCTTCTTCGTGCCCTTGAAGAACATATGTTCGATGAAATGCGAGACGCCGCCCAGTTCCTGCGGCTCGTGCCGGGACCCGACCTTTACCCAGACGCCGATGGAGACGGAGCGCGACTTGGGAAGCGTTTCGGACACGACCCGGATGCCGTTTGAGAGGGTGTCTTTTCTGTACATGAATTTCTCTTTCTGTCGGCAAAAAGACCGCCACGAAGGAGGGCGGCATGCGACGTCTCTGCGCCGTCGTGCCGCTGGCGGCATGGTGTACGGCTATTTTTCTTTCTGTTGTGGTTGCCGCCTGCTGCTGCGCCGCGTGCTCCTGGATGATCTTCTGCGCCAGGTGGCTCGGCACGTCCTCGTAGCCGGAGAATTCCATGGTGTACATGCCCCTGCCGCTCGTGAGCGAATTGAGCGTCGGCGCGTAGGAAAGCATCTCCGACATGGGCACCAGCGCCTTGATCGCCTGGCCGTTCGCCTGGGGCACCACGCCCTGCACCTTGCCGCGCCGGGAGTTCAGGTCGCCGATGACCGCGCCCAGCGTATCGTCGGGGGCCACGACCTCGACGCTCATGATCGGTTCGAGCAGCACGGGCTTGGCGGCTTCCACCGCCTTTTTGAAGCCCATGGATGCCGCGACCTTGAACGCCATTTCCGACGAATCCACGGTATGATAGGAGCCGTCAAAGACGCGTGACCCGGACGTCCACCATCGGGTACCCGGCCAGAACGCCTTCGTGCATGGCCTCGACCACGCCCTTTTCAACGGCCGGGATATACTGCCGCGGGATCACGCCGCCCACGATCTTGTCCACGAACTCGAACCCGCTGCCGCGCGGCAGCGGCTCGATCTCGATCCAGGCGTCGCCGTACTGGCCGTGGCCGCCGGTCTGTTTCTTGTATTTGCCCTGGGCGCTTGGCCTTGGCCCGGATCGTCTCCTTGTAGGGGACCTTCGGCGTCTTCATCGTCACGTCGACGCCGAACTTCCGCTTGAGCTTTTCGAGCGTCACTTCGAGATGCACCTGCCCCATGCCGGACAGGACCATTTCCTTGGTCTGGTCGTCGATAGGCGAACCGGAGCGTCGGGTCCTCCTCGAGCAGCTTGTGGATGCCGGTGCTCACCTTGTCCTCGTCGCCCCGCGACTTCGGCTCGATGGCAAAGGACATGACCGGGTCGACGAACTTGGCGAACTCCAGGACGATCGGGATGCTGCTCCGAGCACAGAGCGTATCGCCGGTCAGCGTCTCCTTCAGTTTGGCGATCGGCGCCGATCTGGCCGGCCGTCAAGCGCCTGCACCGGCGACCTGTTTCTTCCCCTGGACATGGAACAGCGTGCCGATCTTCTCCTTGACCTGCCTGGTCGAATTGTAGACGCGTGAATCGGCCTTGAGCGTGCCCGAAAAGACACGGACCAGGGAAAGTTTTCCGGCAAAGGGATCGTTGATGGTCTTGAACACGAGCGCGGCAAGATGCTCGTCGGGAGTCGGCTTGCAGACGTTATCTCGCTGCCGGTCTTCGGGTCCTTTCCCTTGATCTGCACGATCCCGGCCTGCTCGACCGGGGACGGAAGGCACGTGACGACCATGTCCAGGAGCTGCTGGATGCCCATGTTCTTGACCGGCGAGCCGCACAGCACCGGCAGCAGTCCGCCGCCGATCGTGCCGTGCTTCAGCCCGGCGATGAGCTCCTCCTGCGGAAGGTCGCCCTTGTCGAGATATTTTTCGAGCAGGCTGTCTTCGGTCTCCGCGATCTGCTCGACCATCTTTTTGCGGTAGCGTGCGCGCCTGGTCCTTCATGTCGCCGGGAATGTCCTTTTCCTCGGTCTTGCCGCTGCCGTCCTTGGCGAAGAAGAGCGCCTTCATCTTGATCAGGTCGACGACGCCCGAAACTTGTCCTCCAGGCCGATGGGCAGCTGGAGCACGACGGCGTTCTTGCAGAAATACTTTTCCATGTCGCCGACGGCGCGGAAAAAATCCGCGCGCTCCTTGTCGAGTTTGCTCACAAAGGCGATGCGCGGGATCTCGTAATCGCAGGCGAACTTGTAGATCTTTTCGGTCTCGGCCTTGACGCCGGAAATGGCGGAAATGATGAGGACGGCGCCGTCAACGGCGCGGAGGGTGCCTTTGGTCTCTTCGAGAAAATTGATGTAGCCGGGAGTGTCGATGATGTTGATCCGCACGCCCTTCCAGTCCACATACCCGACGGAGGCCGTGATCGTGATCTTCCGGGCGATCTCCTCGGGCTCGTGCATGAACACCGATGTGTCGGTGTCCACGCTTCCCTGCAGGTCGACCGCGCCGCCGGCAAACAGCATGGCATCGGCAAGCGACGTTTTGCCGGCTGACCCGTGAGACAGGATGGCGATGTTGCGGATTTCCTTGACATCAGCATTTTTCATAAGACACCCCTTTATGGAAGATTTTATTTATCTTATGAACTTATACTACCATATCTCTGACTTTATCTTCCCCCCCTGCTTCAACAGCACGTCCACGACGCGCTTCATTGAAAAAATTGGTGGACTGGCGGATTTCCTCGTCCACCATGCTTTCGTAATACTTTTTCCCTTCCGCAAGCTCCTCGGTCAGGACATCGAAGAGGCTGTCCTTTTCGATGCCTTCCTTGACCTTCGCCTGGTTGTACAGAAGGATATCGGACAGGATCGTCCGCGCCAGTCGTTTCGCTTCATCGGGGTTTTTGATCATTCGCATAATGGGACCGTCTTGCCGTCTTCAGGCCGGGAAAGGATCTCGACGATCACGGGTTTGTACTTCTGGGTCTTTTCCACTTTTTTATTATACGCCGAATGAAGAAAAAAGATATCACCAAGCAGGTCATGCCGGCGATGAACGCCCAGAGGTCGGAATTCGCTTCGCTTCCGATACTGCATCGCCAGCATTCTTTGCCGAGGATGGCGCCGGCGATGAACACCGCCATCGGAATGCCGTACAGGATGATCGACGCCTTCAGATAGAGCTGCGGCGCGACCACGACCTTTACCTTCTGGCCCTTTTTCGCGCCCGAGCGGATTGGCCGCCTCCATGAGCTCCTGGTCGCCGGGATGACAGACCCCGGAAGCCGCGCACTTCTCGCAGGCGCTTTTTTTCAGTATCGCCACCTTTGCCATGCCGCCTGGATTTCCGAAACAATGCCTTCTTCTTCGATCATGATAACCTCAGACGCCTGCTGAAGCATCACGCAGATCCTGCACTTGATTCCTGCACTTCGGCAATCTACTTCTATTTTTTCTTCTTCGCCCGCAGCAGCTTGTACTCGATGCTGTCCACCAGCGCCTGCCAGCTCGCCTCGATCACGTTCTCGGACACGCCGACCGTGCCCCACTTGTTCCTGCCGTCGCCCGGACTCGATCAGCACCCGCACGCGGGCCGCCGTTCCCTCCGCAGCCGTCAGCACGCGCACCTTGTAATCCAGCAGGCGGACGTTCTCCAGCCCCTTGCCCGGGAAATACTTGGGCAGGACCTTGCGGAGGGCCTTGTCCAGCGCATTGACCGGGCCGTTTCCCCAGGCGGCGGTATGCTCCACGTTCCCGCCGACCTCGACGGTCACGGTTGCCTCGCTCACCGGATGGGGATCGACCTTCCGTTTTTCGGTCAGGATCCGGTAATCGATCCGGTCGAACATGGTGAAGACCGACTCGTAATTGTGGCCCGCGCGCAGCATGAGCAGTTCCAGCGACCCTTCGGCCCCTTCGAATTCGAAGCCCTCGTTCTCCAGTTCCTTGACCTTTTTCAGGATCGCGCCCAGTTCGGGGCTGTCCTTGGAAAGCGGAATGTTGAGCTCCGCGGCCTTCTGGAGAATATTGCTCTTCCCCGCCATGTCGGAGACCAGGATGCGCCGCTTGTTCCCCACCTGGTCCGGGATGATATGCTCATAGGTCAGCGGGTTCTTGGCGACGGCATCCACATGCACGCCGGCCTTATGGGCAAAGGCGCTGTCGCCGATATAGGGCTGGCGTTTGCGGTGCGGCAGGTTCGCGAGTTCGTCCACATACCGCGAAACGTCGCGCAGCTTCGCCAGGTTCGCGTCGGAGACGCAATCGATCCCCATCTTGAGCTTGAGGGCCGGGATGATGGAGCAGAGATTGGCATTGCCGCAGCGTTCGCCGTAACCGTTGATGGTGCCATGGACCTGCACGGCGCCCAGCCTGATGGCAGCAAGCGAATTCGCCACGGCAACCTCGGCATCATTGTGCGCATGGATGCCGAAGGGCGCCTTGATCCGTCTTCTTGACCGCGCGTGATGATCTTCTCCAGCTCGTGCGGCAGGGTGCCGCCGTTCGTGTCGCACAGCACCAGGCAGTCGGCGCCCGCCGCTTCGGCAGCCAGCAGCGTCTGGACCGCATACTCGGGATTCGCCTTGTACCCGTCGAAAAAATGCTCGGCATCGTAGAAGACCTCGTCCATGTGCTTTTTCAGGTAGGCAACGGAATCCCTGATCATCGCGAGGTTCTCCTCCAGCGTGACCTTGAGCGCCTTGTGCACATGCAGGTCCCAGGATTTGCCGAAGATGGTCGCAACGGACACGCCCGAAGCAACGAGCGCCTTGAGGCTCGGGTCCTCGGCAGCCTTGAGCTTTGCCCGGCGGGTGGCGCCGAAGGCGACGAGTTTCGCCTTCTTCAGCCTGACCCGCCGCATCTCCCTGAAGAACTCCACGTCGCGGGGATTGGAGCCCGGCCAGCCGCCCTCGATGTACTGGACGCCGAACTGGTCGAGTTTCCTGGCAACGCGGACCATGTCCTCGACCGAGAAGTTCACGTCCTCTGCCTGTGCCCCGTCGCGGAGGGTGGTGTCGTATAATTGTACTTTCTGTCTTCATAAGTACTTTCTGACTTTTCATTCGGTATTTTCAGGCATGCGTATTTCGGATTGCGGATTTCGGATTGAAAACCTAGGTCCGCTCGTGTTTATTCCGCAATCCGCAATCCGCATTCCGCAATTGCTCACGCCGCCTTGTCCATCTCGAACGTTTCGTGCAGCACCCGGACGGCAAGCTCCGTGTACTTGGCGTCGATCACGCAGGAGATCTTGATCTCCGACGTGCTGATCATCATGATATTGATGCCTTCCTTGGCCATGGCGGAGAACATCTTCGCAGCCACGCCCGAATGGGAGCGCATGCCCACGCCGACGATCGAGATCTTGGCGATGTCTTCCTTGACGTTCACGTTCTTGGCGCCGATCTCGGCCACGACCTTCTTCATGACCTCGGTGATCTTCTTGGCATCGGTCTTGGGCACGGTAAAGGACATGTCCGTCAGCCCGCCTTCGCCGATGTTCTGAATGATCATGTCCACGACGACGTTATTGTCGGAGATGGTATTGAAGATCTTCGCGGCAACTCCCGGCTTGTCCGGCACTCCCTGGACCGTCACCTTCACCTGGTTCTTGTCGTATGCCACGCCGGACACCACCACTTTTTCCATGTCTGAATCCTCCTTGGTCACCAGGGTCCCCGGGTTGTCGTTGAAGCTCGAGAGCACCCTGACCGGTACGTTGTATTTTTTTGCGAACTCCACGGAGCGGGTCTGGAGCACCTTGGCCCCCAGGCTCGCCAGTTCCAGCATTTCGTCATAGGAGATCTTGTCCAGTTTCCGGGCCTGCGGCACCATGTTCGGGTCCGTGGTATAGACGCCGTCCACGTCCGTGTAGATGTCGCAGACGTCGGCCTTGAGCGCCGCGGCGACGGCCACGGCCGAAAGGTCGGAGCCGCCGCGGCCCAGCGTGCTCACGTCGTCCTGTCTCGGTGATCCCCTGGAAACCCGCCACGACGGCGATCTTTCCTTCCTTGAGCGCCTGCTTCAGCCGCTCGCCCGTGATCTTCTCGATCCGCGCCTTCGTATGCACGCTGTCCGAGATGATGCCCGCCTGCCTGCCCGTAAAGGACTGCGCCTTGTGGCCCAGCGACTGGATGGCCATGGCCAGAAGCGCGATGGTCACCCGCTCGCCCGTGGAGACGAGCATGTCCATTTCGCGCGGATCGGGGTTCTCGCTCACCTGGTTCGCCAGGTTGATGAGCTTGTCCGTCTCGCCGCTCATGGCCGAGACGCACCACCACCACATCATGGCCCTCTTCCCTGGTGCGGACAACGCGCCGCGCCACGTTCTTGATCCGCTCGGGATTCCCGACGGATGTTCCGCCGTATTTCTGAACTATGAGCACCTGACTTCCTCCGCTGTTGCCATAAGACACCAGACACGAGGAACCGTTCGTGACTCGCGTCTTCGTGGCTGATTCTTATTTTCTTAAAAAATGATCCATCAGCGTGTGCCCTTCCTTGAACACCAGCGCATCCTTGCGGTACGCGATCCGCTCGTCATAGGTCACCGGCTCGCCCTTGCGCTCCTTCCTGTTGTCGTAGATGACGAACGGCACCGGATCGTTCGAATGGGTCCTGATCTCGAGCGGCGTCGGATGGTCGGGAAGCACCAGGATGCGGTACTCATCGAACTGCTTCATGCCGTGCATGATGTTGCCCGACGATGAACTCGTCGAAATCCTCGATGGCCTTGATCTTGTTCTTGAGGTCGCCGGTGTGGCCTGCCTCGTCCGGCGCCTCTACATGCACATAGACGATGTCCTTGGTCTTGAGCGCCCAGAGCGCGTGCTCCGCCTTGCCCACGTAGTTCGTGTCGATCCAGCCCGTGGCGCCCGGGCACGTTGATCACCTCGAACCCGGCGTAGATGCCGATGCCTTTGGTCAGGTCCACGGCGGATATCATCGCGCCTTCGATGCCGTACTTTTCCCGGAAGGTGGGCATGCTCGGCCGCCTGCCCTGCCCCCAGAGCCAGATGCTGTTCGCCGTGCGTTTCCCGCTCTCCAGCCGGGTCTTGTTCACCGGATGGGTCGAGCAGCAGCTCCGCTGATGCCTCCATCAGCGCATTGATGACCTCATCGCCCTCGCCCGCGCGGAAGATAGTCCTGAATGTCCTTGTCCTGGATATCGTGGGGAGGCGTGCATTCGATCTTGTCCTTGCCGCCCTTCCATACCATCAGATGGCGATAGCTCACGCCGGGATAGAACCGGATATGATCGCTGCCCAGTTTGCTGTCGATCTCCTCGATCAGAAGGCGCGCCTCCTCGCGTGCGTGATATGCCCGGCGCTGAAATCCTCCATGACGGCGCGCCTGCCCTTGCCGGACGCCGGTGGACTTGCCGCCCGTGATGCCGAAGGGTGACCAGGTTGCAGCGGAAAGCGACGTCATCGGGGCCCAGTTCTACGCCGATGCTCGCGGCCTCGAGCGGCGACCGGCCCGTAGTAATACTTTCGGGGATCATAGCCCATCACCGTAAGGTTGGCCACGTCGCTGCCCGGCGGAAATCCTTCCGGCACGGTCTGCACCATGCCGACCTGCCCCAGCGTTGCAAGCTGGTCCATATTCGGCGTCCTTGCAGCCTGCAGGCAGGTTTTGCCGCCCAGTCTGCGATGCGGCCGGTCGGCCATTCCATCACCAAGAAAATGATATATTTCATAGATTCAATCCACCCATACAGTTTCTGCAAATGCAGCCTGTCGTTTCATGCTGCACCGTCGTTGCACTCCTGATCAGCTGACAATATCGCCTTCCACGGCTTCCACTTTTACTCCCCGTTCCTTCAGGTAGGCGATCCCTGCTTCCAGATTTTTATCCGCCCCTTCCAGTTCGAGGACGACCTCGCCCACACTCTCGGTGACCTTGGCCCGGCGGATATTCGGCATCACATCGATACTTCTTCGCCATATTGAAAATAACCGGTTCCTTGATCAGGTCCTGCGGAAATGTGAGCTTAACTCTCTTTGTCGCCATGTCGCCCCCTTGGTCTGCTCTTCGCAAAGATCGTGTCTGTTGTACAAAATAATAGCGAGGATTCTTAAGATCGCAGTGCAAAGTGTAAAGTGCAAATTTCAAAGTGCAAAGTAATCTACGGCAAGTGACAATAGTTTTTTAACATTTTGCCCTTTGCATTTTGCGTTGGCTATGGTCGAAGACCGCACTACGGCTCCCCTACGACCGTCCGCCCGCGATGGCAGGGACGATCGATACATTGTCCCCGTCCTTGATCGCGGTCTCTTCCTTGTTCACAAAACGGATGTCTTCCTCGTTCACGTAGATATTGATGAACCTGCGAATCTTGCCGCCGTCCGAGAGCCGTTCCTTCATCCCCGGGTAGTCCTTTTCCAGGGCCTCGACCAGTTCCAGAACATTCGTTGCGCTGCATTCTACTTCGGCCTGACCGTTCGTCAGTTTTTGCAACGGTGTGGGGATCCGTACCTTGATGGCCATAGTGCAGTCCTCCTGGAAAAAACATTACCGCGGTGCTCAGGCTGAAGGCTGAAGTATATCACTGCTCATATCAAGCCATTCCCGAAGATCCTTCCCCCTTCAGCCTTCTCACCTACATAGTTACTATTGCAGCCTCACCAGCAGTTCCTCGAACGCTTCGAGGTTCGGCCTGATGGGCGTCGGCCTTGCGAGATGGTCAACGACCGCTTCGGTGGTCTTGAGGCCGTTGCCGGTGATGCAGATCACGAGTGATTCGTCCTTTGAAATCCTGCCGGATTCGACAAGCTTTTTGGCGGCAGCAACCGTCACGCCGCCGGCGGTCTCGGCAAAGACCCCTTCGGTCTCGGCAAGGAGCTTCATGGCATCCACGATCTCCTGGTCCGTGGAATCTTCACCGTACCCGCCCGTATCCTGCGTGACCTTGGCTGCATAATAACCATCTGCGGGATTCCCGATGGCCAGGGATTTCGCGATGGTCCTGGGCTTCACCGGCCTGATAACATCGCTGCCTTCCTTGATCGCCGTGGTGATGGGATTGCAGCCCGTGGCCTGCGCCGCGAACACCCTGGTCTTGACGGGTGGAACAAGTCCGAGCTTTTCAAGCTCCCGGAAGGACTTCCAGATCTTGGTCATGAGCGAACCGCTGGCATTGGGCACCACGATATTGTGCGGCGTCTTCCACCCCAGCTGCTCGGCAACCTCGAACCCCAGCGATTTGGAGCCTTCGCCGTAGAACGGCCGGATATTGATGTTCACAAAAGCCCAGTGGTATTTGTTCGCCACCTCGGAGCAGAGCCGGTTCACCTCGTCGTAGTTGCCGTCCACCGTCACCAGGTTCGGATGATAAACCAGCGAGTTGATGGTCTTCGACAGCTCGAGGTCCGCAGGGGTGAAGATAAAGCGCTTCATGCCCGCCCGGGCGGACTGTGCTGCAACCGAATTCGCCAGGTTGCCCGTTGAAGCGCAGGCCACTGTATCGAATCCGAACTCTTTTGCCTTGGTGATGGCCACGGACACGACACGGTCTTTGAAGGACAGGGTCGGATGGTTCACGGAGTCGTCCTTCAGGTAAATTTCCCTGACACCCCACGCGCGAGCAAGATTCCGCGCCTTCATCAACGGGGTGTAACCCGTGTCGAAACCCGTGACAGGATCACCGTCGATCGGCAGCAGCTCGCGGTACCGCCACATATTGTGCGGCCGGGACTCGACCTTCCGGCGAGTCATATCGGACTTGATCCGTTCGTAATCGTAGGTCACTTCAAGCGGTCCGAAGCAGAACTCGCAGACATAAATAGGGTCGATCTTGTATTCCCTGCCGCATTCGACGCATCGCAGGCTCTTGACATACGTCATCGGCGGTTCTCCTCCGAAGCAATGAGCAACTCCGTTTCCCTGATCTGCTTTTCCGCTATCGTGAACACCCGTGCTGTCGGTTTTTCTCGATCGAGCAGCGTAACGATCAGGTAATAGGCCTCAGGATAATTGGGCAATGCCGTCCCGGGCCAGTATGCCCGTTCAACATCAACGCTTGAGGGGTATGCCGGCCCGCCCGTGTGAGAGTGGTAGATACCGACCATCTCGAGCCCCGCCAGCCGAATATCCTTCATGACCCGGAATTGCTCCTCCGGGTCCATTTCGTAATAATGCGGACTCGGACGAGCATTGGTCATAGGAAATACTGTTTCAACGGTACTCTTATGCCCGCCCAAGATGCCGCAGGCTTCATTGGGATATTCACGATCGCAATGTACCAGAATGCGTTGCATGTCTGCATGGGTGATAACCAGCATATTGTTTGCCGCAGCGTTCGCAGTACTAATTCCGCAATCCGAAATCCGCAATATATCAGTGGCTCATGGAGCAGAACTGCTCGTAGTCGATCAATTCGGTAATGGTCGGGTGCTCTCCGCAAACCGGGCATTCTCTGTTCCATGGAACCTTGACGGTCCGAAAGCTCATTTCGAGCGCATTCCATAAGAGCAGTTTGCCCTTGAGGGGCTGTCCCGATGCCGAGGATCGCTTTGATCACCTCGGTCGCCTGAAGGGTCCCGACCACACCGGTCACGGCGCCGAGGATGCCTGCTTCCTGGCAGGACGGGACCATGCCCGGAGGAGGCGGTACCTCGAACAGACATCGATAGCACGGCCCCTTGCCCGGGAAAATGGTCATCACCTGGCCTTCGAAGCGGAACACTGCGGCGCTCACGAGCGTCTTCTTGAGCATGACACAGGCATCGTTCACCAGATAGCGAGTCGGGAAGTTATCGCTCCCGTCCACCACGATGTCATAGTCCTTGATTATGTCCTTGATGTTCTTGGACGTAAGCCGTTCTTTATGCGTAACGACCTTAACATCGGGGTTCAGCGTCTCGTAGGTCTCCTTGGCGGAGTCGGCCTTTAACACGCCGAGCCTGCTGGTATTGTGCGCGATCTGGCGCTGGAGGTTCGATATTTCCACGCGGTCGTTGTCAATGACCCCGATCGTCCCCACGCCGGCAGCCGCAAGATAGTACCCCACCGGAGAGCCGAGCCCACCGGCGCCCACCAGCGCAACCTTTGCGTTCAGGATCTGCTCCTGCCCGTCTCCCCCGACCTCGGGGAGCAGGATGTGCCTGCTGTAACGCAGGATCTGGTCTTCGGTAAATTCCATAGTTTTCCATTTCAGATCAGGGATTTAAGGTTTTGAATTTTAATCCGCATTCCGCAATCCGCATTCCGAATTTATTTCTTCACCTTCTCCTTGTCCTTCCTGATAAAAAGATGCCATTCTTGCTCCCCGGTCTGATCGATCTTCAGCACCTTCTGGCCCTCGTTCTCCATGCTCTTTGGCACGTTCTCAACCGCCGGTTTGTGGTCCAGGATGATCTCGATCACCTCGCCGATGCTCATCTTCTCAATCGCAAGCTTGGAGCGGACAAACGTATATGGGCAGATCTGGCCCTTAAGATCGATCGTCTTGTCAACCTTGATATCGTCAGCCATAACCACCTCCGGTGCATCAGTGCATCAGTTCGGAGTTGTCAGTTCGGAGTTCGGTGTGAGGATCAAAAAAGATAGGTTCGGATTTTACGCCCAACTCCGAACTCCACACTCCGAACTACTAGCTATCCCTGATTTCCCTCTTCCACCCTGATCACGACGGTGGCACCGGACACACAATCCATCTTGTTGATCTCGTCAAGCGCCTTGCGCACGTCGCGCTCCACCGCCTCATGGGTCATCATGACGATGGGCACGGCTTCGTCCACCTTACGGCCCTTTTGAATCATCGAAGAGATGCTGATATTGTTCTTCCCCAGCACGCCCGTGATGCGGGAGAGGACCCCCGGCTTATCCAGCGCCGAGAACCGAAGATAATAGCACGACGTGATATCGTCCATTTTCCGTATCATGAGCGGTTTCCGGTCACGGAATGCCGCTACCGGCGACCGGCCCACAGAGCCGGCGAGAATGTCGCGGCCGATACTGATGACATCGCTCACGACCGCGCTGCCCGTGGGCATGTCTCCTGCCCCCCTGCCATAGAACATGGTCGAACCGACGGCATCTCCCACCACGGCGAGCGCGTTAAAAACACCGTCAACCGACGCTATCGGATAGGTCTCCGGAAGCATGGTGGGATGCACCCGCGCCTCGATCTCGCCATTCACCATCTTGGTGATGGCCAGAAGCTTGATCTTGTAGCCCAGGTCTTTGGCGAAATCAATGTCCAGCGGAGTGATCTTCGAGATCCCCTCGGTGTAGATGTCGTCGAACCTGACCGGCGTGCCGTAGGCCAGCATGGTGAGGACGGCGAGTTTATGCGCCGAGTCAATGCCCTCGATATCGAAGGTCGGGTCCGCTTCGGCATATCCCATTGCCTGGGCTTCTTTGAGAACCTCGTCGAACTTCCGGCCTGCGTTCGTCATGAGCGTCAGGATATAATTGCAGGTGCCGTTCACGATCCCGTAGATGGATTCAATATTGTTTGCCGCGAGTCCGCTCCTGATGGCGGCAAGGATCGGGATGCCGCCGGCAACGGAAGCTTCGTATCCGAGCGTCACGCCTGCTTTTTCAGCAGCAGCATAGAGTCTCTTCGCCGTGAACAGCCAGCAGCGCCTTGTTCGCCGTCACCACATGTTTCTTGTTCCGGATCGCTTCCAGGATGAACTCCTTGGCAGGTTTATACCCGCCGATGAGCTCGATAACGACATCGATGTCCGGGTCCGTCAGGATGTCCTGAGCACTGGTCGTCAGCTGCACTTTGCCGAGCGATATGCCGCGGTCACGCTTGACATCAAGATCGGAGATCTTCTTGAGCACCACCGGCGCACCGAGCCGCCGCTGAATGATGTCGGCATTCTCGATCAGGATACGGGCAGTGCCCGTTCCCACGGTGCCGAAGCCTATGATGCCTACGTTAATTGCTTTTTTAGCCACTATTCGATCCGCCTTTACATGTTAGGTCGGGGCCTGCAGCATCATGGGCCACGTATGTATGGTCAACAACTCCGGTGATGGGACACGGGAATGCCGTCACCTGCTTGATCAGAAAATTACAGGGACATGAATCGCCAGTCGGGCTAAAACCCGTGACATTCCTATCCCCTTCATTTTCAACGTATTATCTATCTAACCGTTTAATTTTAAAGAATAAAAATGATAATAAAACAGTATCCAAGGTTTGTCAATAAAAATTCTGGCAAATGATTTTTTGGCAGGAGAAAATGACGGGGATTATGATCCGAAAATAGTGAAGCTTTGCACTGGTCATTTTGTGCGGCAAATTCGCAACAGAGCGTCAACGACTCCCTGGCCGGCCATGCTCGCCTACTCGTGCTATTTCATCAGAAAGTAAACCTCTTCGAGTTGCTGCCGATAGTATTGGTTATCCGGATCGAAAACCTGAGCTTTTTCGAGATAAAAGAATGAAGATTGGTAGTCCTCATATGCTCTATACACCAGCCCGATCATGTAGTGGATATATGCGTTCTCCGGATCAAGTGTCTGTGCCAATTCGAACTCCCTTAAAGCCTCGCGTAACTTCAATTGCTTAAAAAAAGCGTCACCGAGCTGGATGTGAATTCTCTTTTCCACAATTCCCGCATGGAGAGCTCGACGGTATGTAGCAATTTCACTCTCCGGGTCGTCGGCTTCACGGTATATTTCCGCAAGGTGTAAATAGAGGACATCCGCCAATGGATTCCGCTCAATGCAGGCCTGGTAGTAAGCAATTGATGACGCATAATCACCAATGCGAAAATAGGAATTTGCGAGACCTTGGCAGGATCGACCTTTTTGTGGTGATTTTGTGATTACGTCCGTCCACAAAACCAAGCTGTCCTGCCAGATAATATTTCGCGCATACGTAGTGAGCGAAAAAGTCAATATCACGACAGCAGAAAGAAAGAGCTTGATTGTTTTCATAGCACAAAGGTATTTATCATTGTAAATTCTGTAGAGACGAAACGCTTTAACGATCATAATATAGCTGAGATCGCTTATTATATGCTCCTATTAAACCAGGATCTAATTCCAGTGCGGCTGTGAAATGGTTGATCGCCTCACCGATCATGCCCTGCCTCTCATAAGCAATTCCAATATTATAATGAGCTAAAGGATAATCAGGCGCAAGTTGCAAAGCAGCTTTGTAATGATCGATGGCTTTATCTGGAAGACCTATTGCATCATAACAGTTTCCAATATCAACATGAGCTTCATGCGAGTCCGGCTTCAGCTCTAAAACGCGCTGATGATAACCAATCGCTTCATAGGGCAAGCCGCGATCGCTAAAGGCCTGGCCCAAACCAGTTAAAGCATTTGTATAGTCCGGCTTTGTTGTTGCGGCTATGAGATAATGTTCAATTGCTTTATTGGTAGAGCCCTGCAAGTGGTAGGCTTTTCCAAGGACATAATGGTCCCTTGCTTTCTGATTGGATTTGGATACAACGTCTTCCCACAATGTAATTTCAGTTTGCCATACACCATTTCTTTTATAGGTGATACCGGAAAGAAGAATGCCTGTTATGGCGCAGATCGAAATAAACAGTTTATTTTTGTTAATAGAACTCGTGGCCATTGGGTTGCTTCCTTAGGCTTGTCATTATGCGTTCAATATCCCGGAGCAGTGAAGATAACTTTCCGTCTTTGTCCAGCCGTTGCCGCAAACGCTTACCCTCCTGGCTTACCGATGAAAGGGATTTATAGGTTAGATCACACCCGTCCAAGATAAAATCTGAGTAATTGCAGGGGCAGCCTCAATCGGATAAAGTAGGTTTGTCGAAGACCACTTATTCCGGAGGAGGACTCCCCATAAACAAGTTTAACAGCATTTTTGCACAGATTCTACAGATATTTTCGCATCAGGATTTTGTAAAGGCGGTTCGGGAGACAAGAGCAGATAAAGGCGTAAAAAGATTCAGCTGCTGGGGACAGTTCGTGGCGATGATGTTCTGTTTGTTGGGTCAGACGCATTTGCTGCGGGAGATCTGCGGTGGATTGGCAACCTGCCCGGGAAAGCTCAAGCACCTCGGCGTGGATGCTGCGCCCAAGCGATCCACCATGGCCTATGCCAACGAGCATCGGCCATGGCAAACGAGCCGAAACGCCTTGTTGACTCAGATTTGGACAGCATTAATCGCCATCCTGGTGGAAGTATCTGAAGTGACGATCCACGCTCGGCTGGTCGTTGTCGAATCTGATCGCCATGCATCAACCCAAAAAGCGAGGGCAGGCGAATCGCCTGCCCCTCTCAAAACTTTAGCTTTCTTCAACTCATCCGTGTCAAGCCGCGACCGATCAACTTTCTACTTCATATCATGCGGGACGAGCACTGTTGTCGTTCCTGTCGACTGGTTTCCCGCATTATCAGTTATGACGGCAGTAATGGTATACACCCTGCCGTCCATATCCTTGCCTGCACGCCAGGCCTCGAGCGGGATCGCGCTTCCGAAACCCGTGAACAGTCATATTGTAGATTCCGTATTCGTCGGTTACGGTAATTGTTGTTGAAGCGACTTCCGATCCGCCATCGGCAACCGAGCCTCCGATCGCAACGTTCACCATTTTATGATTAGGCGGCCAGAGGATCGCCGAGTTAGTACCAGAGCAGAGATCGACGGAGCTGTTTTATCGATATTGATGTTCATCTCCTGAGGCGGCGTCTCCACATTCCCTGCATTGTCAATTGCATACCAGGTCACTGCATGAGTCCCATCGCCCACGATTGAAAGCGAGGCCGAACTTCCCTGCACGACGGTCTCTGTGCCGTCAACGGTGTAATGTATCTCCTTCACGCCCGAGCCGCCGTCATTGTCTGTTGCGGTCAATGTCATCTGCACATCAGACACATACCACCCGTTATTGCCCAGTGTCCCGGTCACCATGGCTGTCGTGATTGGCGGAGTGATATCCTGATCTGCCTCGCATGCAGGCTCGCATACAGGCATAATATTCGTAAAGGAAGAGGAGACGTTCAACTGGCCATAGCCATTATATCCGACAGCCACGACGGTTTCGTCCTCTTTAAGCCCGACCGTATGATATCCGCCCGCTGCAATGGCCTTTATGTTCGTCCATGGGGAGACATTCATCTGGCCGTAGCCATTATATCCGACAGCCACGACGGTCCCATCCTCTTTAAGCCCGACCGTATGATACACGCCTGCTGCAATGGCCTTTATATTCGTCCATGAGGAGACATTCAACTGGCCATACCCATTATATCCGACAGCCACGACGGTCCCATCCTCTTTAAGCCCGACCGTATGATACGTGCCTGCTGCAATGGCCTTTATGTTCGTCCATGTGGAGACATTCAACTGGCCATAAGCCTTATATCCGACAGCCACGACGGTCCCGTCCTCTTTAAGCCCGACCGTATGATACGCGCCTGCGGCAATGGCCTTTATATTCGTCCATGAGGAGACATTCAGCTGGCCATAGCCATTATATCCGACAGCCACGACGGTCCCATCCTCTTTAAGCCCGACCGTATGATACGCGCCTGCTGCAATGGCCTTTATATTCGTCCATGTGGAGACATTCAGCTGGCCATAGCTCATTATATCCGACAGCCACGACGGTCCCATCCTCTTTAAGCCCGACCGTATGATACGCGCCTGCTGCAATGGCCTTTATATTCGTCCATGAGGAGACATTCAACTGGCCATAGCTCTTATATCCGACAGCCACGACGGTCCCATCCTCTTTAAGCCCGACCGTATGATATCGCGCCTGCCGCAATGGTAGCTACATCAGAGCATTGAACGGCCGAGGCCGGGGACAGGGACAAAGACAGGGACAGGGACTTGGAGGCCTGTGTCTCGGTTGCGGGCTTGAGTTCAGGATTCCCGCTTCCGCAGGAAAAAAACAGGGATGCCGCCGCTATAACCAGAACTAATCGCATAGCCTGCTTGACAACCGGAAAAATCAGTGCAATAAATGGCTTTTTCATACGACCTCCTTTTATTTTATTCTGTTGTCAAATATACTAACCAGCAGATATCGGGAGAACATCGTGAAGTAAGTTGTAAAATGAAACCAGTTTCAGACTGAACTCCCTATCTATCACTCACTATCACTCATACAATGGTATTACTGCAATTTCTGAACCATTTTTTTTTGTTTTAATTCTAAGAATAATCAGGTGGTTTTCGGAAAACAGCCCGGAAACTTGTGTCATTTGCGGGTTATAGAGTGACGTAATTCGGCACTCGCAAGCAAACATGACAAAAAAAAACGTTGTCCGCAGTATTTCCTCGCCACGCCCTGAATAAATTCCTGCAGGAACGCCTGTTTTGTTCTTAATCACGGCATCGTGAATTTACCATTGATTTTAAAAGGTGTTTATGCTACTTTTATCTCCTGCCGTGCATTATTATCAGTCACTGCATGCTCCACCCGTATCAAATGTTATAAAAGTATTCGACGCCGAGGAGAACCGGTAATGATGAAACGAACCTTGTACAGCATTGTTTGCTCGTTCGTACTGGTCTATGCCATCCTGGTACAACCTGCTGTTGCGGAGTTCAAAAAGACCAAGATAGCGGTCCTCGATTTTCAGCTTCAGGGCGGCAAGCACGACTCCGCGATATGGGCAAGATCGTGGCGGAATGGCTCATCACGGCGCTGGTCAAGGAAGGCCGGTTCGATGTCATCGAGCGCCGGCTGCTCGAAAAAGTGCTGCAGGAGCAGAAGATGCACGCATCCGGCCTTGTGGACGAGAGCAGCGCATCAAGGCTGGGCAAGGTGCTCGGCGCGAAGATCGTGATCACCGGATCGCGTCATGCAGTTCCAGAACGTCATGGAAGTGAATGCCCGGATCATCGAGGTGGAAAGCAGTTCGATCGTCGCGGCCGAAAACGTAAAGAGCACGAGCGCGGCCAAGCTCGAGGACCTGGTCGTCCAGATGGCGGAAAAGATCATCAGGGATTTCCCGCTCGAAGGCTATATCGTCCAGCGCGAGGGCAACAAGGTCCTGATCGACCTGGGCAAACGCGCCGGGGTCAAACCGGGCATGCAGTTCATCGTCTATCAGGAAGGCCGGGTCATCAAGCATCCGAAGACCGGCGAGATCCTCGACATCGAACGGATCGAAACGGGCACGATCGAGATCACCGAGGTTAAGACCAAGACAGCTGACGGCAGGATCATGAAGGAAACCGAGCATGAATGCGATCGCACCGGCCAGCTGGTCAAGAGCAACAGTCGAGCTGGTGCCGCAGCCCGCGGACGACACCAGGAGAAGAGACCGCGAGCGAGCGGTCTCCGCCGCGCTGTCGTATGACCGAAGGCAACTCGACTCAGCAGCTGGCCGTGATCGACGGCCAGATCGAGGAACTGCGCAGGATGAAGATCAGCGACAACAGCGACTGGAAGAACAAGTACAAGGAAGTGGACCGCCAGCTCGACCTGCTGGAGAAACAGAACAAGAGATCCGCCGATGTCTATCTCTCCCGGGCCCGACTGATGGAGGCGATCGACAAGCTGGAGCATGCTGAAAAATTCATCAACAAGGCCCTTTCCGTGCAGAAGCCATTATGCCCGCGGCCTATGCGCTGAAGGGCGATATGTATATGTGGGACTCTTGAAAGCGAAACCGGCCTTCAGCAAGAGCAAGGCGCTCAAACGGGCGATCGACGGGTATGAGGACGCGGCAAAATATGCTACGGACAAGGACTTTCAGGCGGAGATGTATCTCAAAATGGGCAATGCCTATGCCGACTGCGACAACAGAAGAAAGCAAAGGACTTCTGGCAGAAAGCGGTTGATGCGGCGCCGTCCAGCCAGGCGGCAAGGACCGCACAGGAAAAGATGCAGTAGACTCGCTTCCGAAAAGTACCTGCAGGACGATCAGTTGAACAGCAGCAGCGCTCAACAAACTCCTCCCGCATCCGTGCGGACAGACTCTTTCTCTTTGGACCTGCTGAATACCCCCTCCTGCGAGGAATCATTCGCTGCAATCCATCGCGCTTTCCGCCTGTTCTTGAAACAACAGAAACCCATTTTATGTTTGATTTTTAAGAGTGACTATGTATATTTTCTGCCCATCATGATCACGAACGACATCCTTGCTGATTCTCAGAAATACATCATGAACACCTACGGCCGGCAGCCGCTCGTGCTCGTGAAGGGCCGGGGCACGAAGGTCTACGACTCCGACGGCAGGGAGTACCTCGACTTCGTCTCGGGCGTGGCCGTGAACAATCTCGGCCATTGCCATCCGCGGGTCGTCGTTGCGCTCCAGAAGCAGGCGCAGCGGCTCATGCATGTCTCGAACCACTACCACAACGAGCCGCAGATCAACCTCGCCAAAGCGCTGGTCCAGAATTCCTTTGCCGACAAGGTCTTCTTCTGCAACTCAGGAACCGAGGCCATCGAGGCCGCCATCAAGCTTGCGCGGCGGTACAGCCGGGAAGTGCTGAAACAGGACCGGTTCGAGATCATTACCATGCACGGCTCGTTCCACGGCCGGACCATGGGCGCCTTGTCCGCCACGGCGCAGGAAAAGTTCCACAAATCCTTTGAGCCGCTGGTCGCCGGATTCCGGTACGTGCCCTTAACGATGTCGATGCCGTCGAGCAGGCGGTCAACGAGCAGACCTGCGCCGTCCTCGTCGAGCCGATCCAGGGCGAGGGCGGCGTGAATGTGCCCGTCGCCGGGATATCTGAAAGCGCTCCGCGAGATCTGCGACCGGCACAACCTGCTGCTCATGCTCGACGAGGTCCAGACCGGCATGGGCCGGACCGGCAGGCTGTTCGCCTATGAGCATGACGGGTGTCACGCCGGACGTTGCGGCGCTGGCCAAGGGACTCGGCGCGGGCATGGCCATCGGCGCGCTCCTTGCCACGGACAAGGCCGCCCAGGCGCTTCACGCCGGGATCGCACGGCTCGACCTTCGGCGGCAATCCCCTCGCCTGCGCGGCGGCGCTGGCCTCGCTCGAAGCGCTGCTCGAGGACAACATCATCATCCAGGCCGTGGAGCAGCTCGGCACGCACTTCCTGCAGGGCCTGGAAAGCCTCAAGAAGCAAGTACGGCTTCGTAAAGGACGTGCGGGGCAAAGGCCTGCTTATCGGCATGGAGCTCGACTTCGAAGGCAAGGAGATCGTGACCGCCTGCCTCAAGGAAGGCTTCCTGATCAACTGCACCATGGACACGGTGCTGCGCTTCATGCCGCCGCTCATCATTACCGAGGAAGAGATCGATCTGCTGATCGATGCCCTGGACGGCGATTTTCGCAAAACGCTGATCAATCGGCGTATCCTCTGTTATTCTGCAGGCGGCTTCGGTACGAGCCGCCTCTTACTTTTATGGTATGCCCCTGGAATGGGACGCGTTCCGCCGGTTGCGGAAAACCGGCGGGGAGTAAATTGGAGACCTATGAAAAAAGACCTGCTTACCATATCAGACCTGACACCGCGGGAGATCGAAGGACATCCTCGACCGCTCCGCAGCGCTCAAAAAGATGCAGAAGCAGGGCAAGGCCCATCAGCCGCTGCAAAGGCAAATCCCTCGGCATGATCTTCGAAAAATCGTCGACCAGGACACGGGTATCCTTCGAGGTCGGCATGTACCAGCTCGGGCGGCCAGGCCCTGTTCCTGTCGTCGAACGATCTCCAGATCGGCCGCGGCGAACCCGTCGCGGACACGGCGAGGACGCTTTCCCGCTATCTCGACGGCATCATGATCCGCACCTTTGCCCAGGCAATGGTCGAGGAGCTGGCGCGCCACGCCACCATCCCGGTGATCAACGGCCTGACCGACCTGCACCATCCCTGCCAGGCGCTGGCCGACCTCTTCACGATCCAGGAGAAAAAGGCGGAACCTGAAGGGCTCAGTTCGCCTATATCGGCGACGGCAACAACATGGCGCACTCGCTGATCGAGGCCTGCGTCAAGACCGGCATGCATGTTTCCCTCGCCTGCCCGCCGGGTATGACTGAACCCGGATGCCGGCATCATGCGGCGAGGCCGCAGAGCCAGGCGAGACCGGCTCGCGAGCTCGAAACTCATCGAACGATCCCGACAAAGGCGGTCAAGGACGCCGACATCGTCTATACCGATGTCTGGGCGAGCATGGGGCAGGAAAGCGAGCATGCAAAGCGGGTCGATGCGTTCCAAGGGTATCAGGTCGATGCGAAGCTGATGAAGGCTGCCTCGTCCGAGGCGCTCGTGATGCACTGCCTGCCTGCGCACCGCGGCGAAGAGATCGCTGCCGACGTGATCGACGGCCCCCAGTCCGTGGTCTTCGATCAGGCGGAGAACCGGCTGCATACTCAGAAAGCCGTTCTTGAACTGCTGATAGGATAAGTAACCTGGCCATACGACGCTTAAACTCATGAGAACAGGTAATAGCTAACTGTAAATCAATAAATCTCAAATTAGAATCTCACACTGACAAGCCTCTAAATGTGGTATAAATAACAGTGCATAGCCATGCACACCTTGTTGGGAGGTGCAGCCATGAAACCGTTGATCGGCATCACCATGAACCTGGATGTGCAGCCAGCGCAGGAATCTGAACATCCTTGACCAGGATTACGGCAAAGCGGTGCTGCAGGCCGGCGGCATTCCTGTTCCGGTCCTCGGGATCGAAGCAGCGATCCCCGACCTCGTTAAGCGGCTGGACGGCTTCCTGTTTACCGGCGGAGATGACATTCATCCCCGATTCTATAAGGAAAAACCGCTCGCAGGCCGCACACATGACGTTTTCTCCGGACGAGCGCACCCGCTTCGAGATCGAGCTGTTCAAGGCCGCGGCCAAGGCAAAAAAACCGGTGCTTGCCATCTGCCACGGCGCGCAGCTCGTCAATGTGGCTCTGGGCGGCACCCTCTACCAGGACATGCCCCTGCAGATCCCGAAAGCACATAAAACACGGACCTGCAAAAGCGGGGAAAAGGTGTTTCATCCGGTGAACATCTTCGAAGGCACCCGGCTGTTCAGCATTGTGGGCTGCAGACGGTGATTGCATACGCGTCAGGAGCGCGCATCATCAGAGCATCAAGAATCCCGGGCAGGGTCTCAGGCTTTCCGCGGTATCCCAGGACGGTGTGTTCGAAGCCCTGGAATCCCGTCGGCAAGAACTTTCTCATTGCCGTTCAGTGGCATCCGGAAAAAACGATCAATGACCGATTTACCAAAAAACTCTTTACAGCGCTTATCGACAGCCACGAAAAGATAGGCAGGCGAACGATTGCCGTCCCGCTGTTCGCCCTGCTCGTTCTTTCCCTCCTCCTGACGGTCTTGCATCTGCCGGCTGCCACCCTCGTGACGACGGCCGGCTTCCCGGCCATCTCTATCTCCGGCTGAACACCAATCCCACCACGCTCGATCCGGCCCTCATCACCGATGTCATGGGCGGCGGCATCGCGGCCAAGCTCTTTAACGGGCTCGTCCGCTTCAACGAGAACCTCGACATCGTCCCGACATCGCCCGGTCCTGGACCCTTTCGCCGGACCAACGGACCTACACCTTCCGGCTCAGGCGCGATGTCCGTTTCAGCAACGGCAGAAAGGTCCGTGCCGAGGACGTTCGCTATTCCTTTGAACGCGTGCTCACCCCGGGAACAAAAGCGCCGCTCACCTGGGTGCTCGACAAGATCGAGGGCGCCGGAGATTTCATCTCGGGAAAAGCAGCAACGGTCTCGGGCATCCGGGTCGTGGACGACCATACGCTGGTGCTCAAGCTGGAAAAACCCTTTGGCCCGTTTCTGTCCCTCCTCGCCATGACCACGGCCTATGTCGTGCCGCGCGAGGAGGTTGAGCGTCTGGGCCAGGACTTCGGGACCCACCCCGCGGGAGCGGCCCCTATGTCCTCAAGGAATGGAAGCACGGTCAGTACCTGGTCCTTGAAGCCCGGGAAGATTACTTCGACGGCAGACCGAAACTGAACGGCATCGTCTACCGCGTCATCCCGGAAGACCTCACCGCGGTGCTGGAGTTCGAGACCGGCCGCCTCGACGTGCTCCTGATCCCCTCGTCGGAATACCGCCATTTTACGACCGACCCGGCCTGGCGCGATCTTGTCCACGGAAGCCGGGGCTGAACAGCTACTATCTCGGCTTAACTGCACGCGTCCGCCCTTCAACGATTCCGGGTCCGCCAGGCCGTGAACATGGCCATCGACCGGCAGCATATCCTGAACACGGTCTTTGAAAAACGCGGCGTGCTTGCAACCGGCCCGATCCCGCCGGGGCTTTGGAAGAACAGCATCTGGCCCGTCCCGGGATGGGTACGCCTATGATCCGGAAAAGGCAAAAGCGCTGATCAGCCAGGCAGGAGCAACCGGCGCAGTGATCAGGATCTTTATTTCCGCGGACCCCGAAGTGCTGGACATCGTCGGAGTGATCCAGAACTACCTTGCAAAGGTGGGACTCAAAGCGGAGATCATCCAGCTTGACTGGAGCGCGTTCAAACATGCCGTGAACAAAGGAGAACCCGATGCCTTCTGGCTCTCCTGGTGGGCGGATTATCCTGATCCCGAAAACTTTCTTTTTCCCCTTTCCACTCCTCAAGCGTCGGGCCGGCAGGCAACCGGACCCGCTGATCGATCCGGACCTCGACCGGCTCATCGAGACCGCCCAGCGAACGACCAGTGAAATAAAACGGTACCGGCTGTACCAGCAGGCTGAAGACCGCATCGTCCGGAACGCACCCTGGGTCTTCATGTGGCACCGGGCGGATTATTATGTCATTCAGCCCTGGGTTAAAGATTTCAAGATATACCCGATCTACTCCATCGACAAACGGGTTGATATCACGCTGAACCGGTAGTACGACCGCAGTCCAGCCTAGCCGGTCCACTCATGGGACAGGGTTTTCACCTTGGCCATAAGCTCAGGGGTAAACTCCCGAATACCATGTGCTTCCCGTGCATGAACGGCAACGCCGTCTGCCAGCAATTCCTCGGTCTGGGCAATGTATCGCCACGTGCAGGCAGTTCCGAGGTCCTGACATCTGAATTCCTTCATCATAAGCTCTTCCCCGGCCGATACATCGACCGGACCGGGTTCGTCGACAGGTTCTTGATCTTCGCGACCAGATCCGGTGTCAGGGACTTCATGCCGTGGACCTCTCTGAGATGGAGAGCCGCGACATCGGCAAGCAACTCTTCTGTTTTAGCAGTATGTTTCCAGGTGCAGTTATTTCCCATACTTTTGCATGCGAACTTCTCATAGGGGCACCTCCTCGTGCGTCATATATATATGATCGTATCGATCATCATGTTTAATTATACCACCGTCAGCAAACGAGGAGGATCTGGAACGATCTGGCCATACGAAGATGGCAAAATAAAAAGGGCCTTTGTCCACAGCAAAAAGCTGCGAACAACGGCCCCAGGAATGACAGGGTGATTCAGTATTGTAATCCTATTCCCCCATGCCTCCGTAGGAATGCAGTCCCGAAAGCACCAGGTTCACACCAAGATAGGTGAAGATCACGGCGAGGAACCCGACAGCCGATATTACCGCCATCTGCGTCCCCTTCCAGCCGCGCACATACCGGGCATGCAGATAGATGGCATAGACGAACCAGGTAATGAGCGACCAGGTCTCTTTCGGGTCCCAGCTCCAGTACGTCCCCCAGGCGCTGTTCGCCCAGACCGCGCCGGTGATGATGCCCCCGGTCAAAAGCGGCCAGCCGATAGCAATCATGCGATAGGTCACATCATCGAGCAGGTCCAGGTTCGGCATGTACGCTTGAAGCAGGTTTGAGCCTCATCCCCTGGGACCAGATAAGCCAGAATATGCCGCACCGTAGCAGCCCAGCTGAGGACCACGATCGGCGTCGAATGACTGACAAAGGTGCCTTCGAACAGGTGTTTTTTAAAGGACTCGCCTGACGCCATGTTCTCGAATATCTCAGATACACGAAATCGATCCCCATGGCAAGCAGCAGTACAACGGCCAGGGTCACACAGACCGCCCAGAACAGGAAGACCTGGGACTTATTATTCGCGCCGTTCACGATGAGGTAGATGAACCAGGCAAGTACCAGCACGCCGAGACCGAGCCAGAAAGCGGTTTTCCACTGCGCACTCAAGCTCGTCAGGAAATATCCCGTCACGGCCAGTACGATCAGTGCCCCGATGCCGGAGAACAGGTTTGACGTCTTGCCCCGTTCATCGGTGTTCATCAGCAGATATACCATGCTGACGGCAAAAGCGACGCCGAACGCCGCATAGCCGAGGAAGCTGATGAGCACATGATAAAAAAGCCAGTTGCTCTTGAGCGCCGGAACAAGCGGGGTAATGTCGCTGCTGATGCCGGCCACATTGATGAAGGCAAGCGCGAGAAACGCAACCGGCATCACGAAAGCGCCGAAGGCCCGGGTCTTGTACTTGTATTCCACGATAAGATAGATCAGTACCGTGCTCCAGGTGAAGAATACCAGCGATTCATAGAGATTGGAAAGCGGGACCCTGCCGATGTCCGAGCCCATCTGGTACGATTCCCACCACCGGCGGAACAGGGCGATGGTCTGCACGACGAAACCTGCGTAGGTGACAACCGATGCGGCCAGGCCGATCCCGTCCTTTTTGAAGGCAAGGAAGCTGATATAGAGCACCATCGCCACGAGGTATGCCAGTGTTGCAATATTAAAGAGTAAGGAGCTATCCATCTATCCCTCCGAAGTTACTTTGAGATTTCTTCCACGATCTGGTTAAACACGCGATCGAAACCAAGACGGTTCCTGTTTGCCGATCCGGCAATGGTCACGACAGCCTGGCCCTTCCGGTCCTGGATGCGCACCCAGAGCTTCCGGTGCGAACCGAAGAAGGCGATGAGCGGCCCGATGCAGAGCATGATGAATCCCGTATACACGACCCAGACCCCGGGGTCCTTGGTGACCTGCAACCCCGTATAGCGGGTGCCCAAGTAGTGGACGTAGCTGATGATATAGTCCTCAGGCATATAAGGCGCACCGTTGTCCGTTTTCATGACATAGGTTCTGTAGACCGTCTTGTTGTTGTTCAGGACCTCAAGCTCCACCGTCGGATTGATATACTCGTCGTTATTGCTGCGGTAGAACTGCACCTGGCCCGTGGCCGGGTTTCTCATGCCAAAGGGCACAAAGCCGACCGCCTTGATGGTCCTGTTGATGGACGGCACATACACGTGCCTGGCCCGGTTCAATGGCAACGGTCTCTCCTGCGTTCCGTGCTGTTCTTGGGTCGGATGTTCAACAGGACCGTGCCGACGCGCGTCGGGCATCGTCCCGTAGCTGGACTGGTAAAAGGTGATGCCGTGGTAGGTAAGCGGATCGTTCACCCGGATGCGCTTGTCAAGGATCTTTTCTCTGTCCAGATCGTAAACGCTGAGCGTGCTGTGGTATTCCGAGGGCATGCCGGTGGGGCCCTGGGGACCCTGGTAATAATCCACATCAAAGTTGTCGCAATGGACAAAATACCCCAGCGGCATGGCAGGCACCCCGCCCTCAGGATTGTAGATCACCGGGCTTTTGGCGATGCCGAGAGCTGCCATGATCTGGTCCCACATGGGTTCATTCCTGAGATAGACCCTGTCTGAAGCTTGGCCCTCGGGAAGGTTCAGGAACGCCTTGAACCCGAAGAATGCGCCGGTCAAGGCGCCGACGAAGATGAGGATAATGCTGAGGTGCGTGACATAGACGCCGAGCCTGCTGTAGACGCCCTTCTGTGCCGCCAGTTGGATAGATGCCCGGCGCTCCGCGTTTCGAGCGGCCGGTACCCGTGGGCCTTGAACACCTTGAGAACGCGCTCTTCGGCTTTTTCCATCCCGCCCTTCACGGTGAGCTCTTTCTTGAGCTGCAACGCCTTCAATCCCTCGTCATCGATCGGCTTGAGCGGCGCGGTCATGATCTTCAAGGTATGCGGGAAGCCGTTCGAGCGTGCAGACCGTCAGGTTCGCCGTGAGCAGGAACAGAAGGATCACGAACCACCACGTATGGTACATGTCGAAGAAACCGAGCATTTCGAACAGCTGGACCGTGGCCTGGCTGTACTCCTGCAGATATTTTTCAGGAGACTCGTTCTGCTGGATCACCGTGCCGATGACCGAAACGATCGCCAGGATGATGAGCAGAACGACCGCCAGCTTTACGGACGAGAAAAACTTCCAGACCTTCTCCGCAACAATTTCAACAATTCCTTTTTGTCGTTCCAATGCTACCTCCTGCGGCAAGTAAAAGGTTCGGTGTAACTTAGCATAACGTCTATAGGCTGTCAAGAAGTTTACTGTTTCCTCATGACGTAGCCATGAATGGCCGCGGCAGCCCGTCTTCCGGCCCCCATGGCGGAGATGACCGTTGCCGAACCCGTCACAATATCGCCGCCGGCATATAATCCGGGACGGCTTGTTTCTCCGGTCTTGTCATCAGCAACGATATAACCCCAGGTGGTCAGCGCCAGGTCCCTGGTGCTCTGCGGGACCAGGGGGTTGGGATTGGTTCCGATGGACATGATGACCATGTCCACGGGGATCCGGAACTCGGAGCCTTTGATCTTGGCCGGTTTTCTCCGGCCGCCGGCATCCGGTTCTCCCAAACCCATCCTGACGCATTCGATCCCGGTCACTAACCCTTCGCTGCCGATGATGCGGACGATATCGGTCAGGAGCTCGAAGCGCACCCCTTCCTCCCGTGCATGATGGACCTCCTCCCGCCGGGCCGGCATCTCCTCCTCGGACCGGCGGTAGACGATGATCCCCTCCCGGGCGCCCAGACGGAGCGCCGTTCGCACGGAATCCATGGCCACATTGCCGCCGCCGACAACAGCGATGCGCTGGCCCTTCCTGATGGGAGTATCGTATTCGGGAAAGGAGTGGAGCGCATGAAATTGATGCGGGTAAGGAATTCGTTGGCCGAATAGACGCCATTGAGGTTCTCGCCTTCGATGCACATGAACTTCGGAGTCCCGGCGCCGGTGGCGATGAAGCAGGCATCGAACTCGGCGAGGAGCTCGTCCACGGAAATGAGCTTGCCGACCACGGCGTTTATCACGATCTGCACCCCCATCTTTCTGAGGACCTCGATCTCCGCGGCAACGATCCGTTTCGGCAGCCGGAACTCGGGGATGCCGTACAGGAGAACTCCGCCCGCTTCATGGAAGGCCTCATAAATGGTGACGCCGTGCCCCGCCTTGGCAAGTTCAAAAGCGCAGGCCAGCCCGGCCGGCCCGCTTCCCACGATAGCCACCCGCCTTCCGGTCGTGGGAGCGATCTTCGGGACTTCCGCGAGGCCGTTTTGCATGATCCAGTCCGCGGCGAACCGCTCCAGCCTGCCGATGGCCACGGGTTCGAACTTCTTGCCCAGGGTGCAGCGCTGCTCGCACTGGCTCTCCTGCGGGCAGACGCGGCCGCAGACCGCGGGAAGCAGATTCGCTTCTTTGATGATATCGAGGGCCGCACTGATATTGCCGCTGTTCAGCGCCTGAATGAAGCGTGGAATCGGCACACCGACGGGGCAGCCGGAAACGCAGGCCGGCTTGGCGCAGTTCAGACAGCGTCCCGCCTCAAGCTTAGCCTGCTCGGGGGTGTATCCCAGGGACACCTCACCGAAGTTGGAACGGCGCGTCTGCGGATCCTGTTCCGAAATAGGGGTTTTCTGAGGCGTTATTTTTTTTGCGGCAGTATGTTTTGCCGCCGGGGAGTCAGTCATGAAGCTACCGTTCCTATTCACAGAGGAGCTGATGATCTTTATCGAGCATGCGCTTATGCCGGTCCTTCCAGGCGTCAAAGGATTCCCGCTCTTCCCGGTGATACCCCTTCTGGCGCTGCATCAACGATTCCCAATCCACCAGGTGCCCGTCAAATTCCGGGCCGTCCACGCAGGCGAACCTGGTCTCGCCGCCGACGGTTACCCGGCACCCGCCGCACATGCCGGTACCATCGACCATGATCGGGTTCAAACTGACGATGGTCGGAACCTCAAAGGGCCTCGTGGCATCTGCCACGAATTTCATCATTATCGCCGGGCCGACGCAGACGACCAGGCTGCCGCCGTGCTGCTCCAGTTCCTGTACGAGCGCGGTGGTCACCACGCCCTTCATCCCCCTGCTGCCATCGTCCGTGGTAATGACCACCCGGTCCGCAACCAGCTGCATTTCCTGCTCGTAAATAAGGAGATCGCTGCTGCGGGCTCCCATCACGATTGTTACCGTGTTCCCGGCCGCCTTAAAAGCACGGGCTATGGGATAGAGCGGCGCCACGCCGAAGCCGCCGCCCACCAGCACCACCCGCCCCACCTTTTCCACATGGGTGGGCTGCCCGAGGGGACCGCAGAGATCGAGAATGTCATCTCCGGCATTGAACGCGGAAAACTCATGCGTGGTCTTCCCGACGGCCATCACGATCAGGCTGATCGTCCCGGCGGCGGGGTCAATATCGGCAAGAGAGAGCGGGATGCGCTCGCCTGTTTCATGCAGGCGAATGATCACGAACTGGCCCGGCAGGGCCTTCTTCGAGATCAGCGGAGCCGCGATCTTGAAGTAAAAGACATCGGGTTTGCGAATGAGCCGTTTTTCAAGAATTTTCGCCATAGCGGGGCCATACTACCACACTCTTCAGAGTTTTTTCCAGCATGAAATTGAAAAAGGGCGTCAGAAACCTCGCTACTGCAACTGCAGGTCCTCTACCGTTCTGTATCGTATTTATTCGCGTGCCGGATTAAATGCGTTCTGCTTGCGGCAGCTATTTTTTTTCCTTTGCCGGAACCACCAGGACCTTGCAGGGAGCGTGGCCGATGACGCGCGAGACGACACTGCCCATCATGAGCCGGGTGAGTCCGGTGCGTCCGTGGCTGCCCATAATGATCGTTTTGACCTTCCGTTTGGCTGCCTCGGAAACAATGTCCTTATAGGGCTCATCGCCAAGATGCAGGATCGTCTCGCATTTGACCCCCTCCTTGGCGGCTTTGCATTTTAATCCCGTCGAGATACTTTCTCATCTCCTTTTCAAGTTTGTCCGCGGCCTGAGCATCCCAGAGATCGATCTCGGCGTTAACCTCGATCACCAGCAGAACGTACAAGATGCTTGAGCAGGCACGGGCGAGAGCGATCGCCTCCTGGACCGCCGCCTTGCTGAACAGAGAGCCGTCCGTTGCAACGAGCAGCTTTTCAAAACCCGGTGTAGCGCATGTGTTTTTTGCCATTGGTATCTCCTTTTCTGTGATGAATCGAAAGACAAAGTATCGCGCTGTTGATTTTTCCTTTAGCCTTCAGTCTTCAGCCTCAACACCTGCATAGCTGCATTTCCTGACAATTACAACAATGTTGCCGCCAGTTCGGCAAGATCGGAACGCTCGCCCTTCACCAGCGTGATATGGCCGGCAATGGATTCTTCCTTGAACCGCTCGACCACATAGGTGAGGCCGTTGCTGGATGAATCGATGTAGGGATTGTCGATCTGGTAGGGATCGCCGGTCAGCACGACCTTGGTCCCCTCGCCGGCGCGCGTAATGATGGTCTTGATCTCGTGCGGCGTCAGGTTCTGCGCCTCGTCCACGATCAGGTACTGGTTCGGCATGCTCCGGCCGCGGATGTAGGTGAGCGGCTCCACCTCGATCATGCCGAGATCGAACAGGCTCTGCAGGTCCTTCTTTCCCTTGACCCGGCCGGGCCCGCCTGAGGAGCCGACGAGGAAATCGAGGTTGTCGCGGATCGGCTGCATCCAGGGCTTGAGTTTCTCCTCGATGTCGCCGGGCAGGAACCCGATGTCCTTGCCCATGGGGAACACGGGGCGGGAAACGACGAGCCGCTGGAACGACCGCGCCTCGATGGTCTTTTCCAGTCCCGCGGCAAGCGCAAGCAGCGTCTTGCCGGTGCCGGCCTTGCCCACCAGCGTCACCAGCCGGATATCGTCGTTCAGCAGCAGGTCGAGCGCGAACTGCTGCTGTTTGTTCCGCGCCGTGATGCCCCAGACGCCGTGCTTTGGCGTTCGCGATCGGGACAAAGGCGTTCTTCTGCTGGCTGTACCGGGCCAGCGCGGTCTGCGATGGATTGGCGCTGTTCTTGAGCAGCACGAACTGGTTCGGGAAGGGCTTGGGATCCCCGGGCTGCAGTTCGCCTTTGGCATAGAACTCCTCGATCGCACCCGGGCTCCACCAGCAGTTCGATCTCGCCGGAGTACAGTTCGTCGATCGTGATCGTGTCCGATTCGAAGTCCTCGGCCGTGCATGCCGAGCGCATCGGCCTTGATGCGAAGGTTCGTGTCCTTGGTCACCAGGATCACCGGCAGGTCGTCATGCTTCAGGTTCAGGGCCGTGGCAAGGATCCGGTTGTCCGCCTTGGTCGCGATCAGTTCGTTCGGCAGGTACTCCGGCGACTGGTGGTTCAGCTCGACGCGCAGGTTCCCCCCGCCTTCGAGCGGCACCCCCTGGGAAAGTTTGCCCTTCTGCCGGTATTCGTCCAGGATCCGCGAGACCTGGCGGGCGTTCCTGCCGATCTCGTCGATGCCCTTCTTGAACTTGTCGAGTTCCTCGATCACCACGATGGGGATCACCACATCGTTGTCCTCGAACGAAAAGATCGCCCGGGGATCGTGAAGCAGCACATTGGTATCCAGCACAAATATTTTTTTCATGTACATTCCTTTCAGGTCTTCTTCTTGAATTTATACCAGGTTTCCCTGAGCTCCTGTTCTGTAACAGCTCCTTCGCGGATCATCGTCAGTCCTGCAGCGCTGACATCGACAACGGTCGACGGCCTTCCCTCCCGGTGTCCTGCCGGCATCGAGGATCAGGTCCACCTGCTCGCCGAGCACCAGCCGGCCACGTCCTGCGCTGTCTGCAGGTCGGGTCCTCCCGGACCGGTTCGCGCTCGTTCCGGTCAGCGCAGTGCCGAGTGCGTCCAGCAGACTGCCGCGTCACAGCATTGCCCGGGACCCGGAGCCCGATGTGCCCGTGCCTCCGGTCAGTTCCGGAAGCACCGATCGGCTGTGCGGTGAAGACCAGCGTCAGCGGGCCGGGCCAGAAGGCATCCATCAGCGCTTCCGCCTCCGCCGTTACCTCTGATGCCCATTCCCGCACCATGCTGCGGTCGTGCAGCAGGAGCAGGATCGGCTGGCCGCCTGCCTGCCTTTGATCTCGAAAAGCCTTTTGACGGCATCGGGATTCCTCGGATCAGCGCCAAGACCGTAGAACGTATCCGTGGGATAGACGATGACGCCCCCCGCGCGAATAACGTCCCTGCAGCGGGCGAAGCCGGTTCCGGATGAACCGGATCGATGGTAACTATCTCTGCGCCCATAAGTCATATTCTCTGCAGATAACAGTCGGGAACAGGAAAATCCGCAATCCGAAATCCGCAATCCGAAATTCAGATCCCTGCATCAGCACGATGTCGCCGTTCTCCCGGCCCAGAGCGCGGCCACCACCGGACATTTCACCTTGAACAGAAAAAAAATCGCGGGTCGCCCGTCTGCATCCAGGGTCTCGTAATTCGCCTGGCCTTTGCTGATGATCAGGTCAGCCGACCGGTAGGCATCCAGAAAGCGCTCCGAACAGGCCTCGAGCAGCGTGCCGATCCCGTCGTTGCCGTTGTCGATGACCGCGGCATACTCCGTCAGGCCCGGCTGCTGCAGCATCTTCCAGCGTTGCATCGTTGATGACCGGCGCGCCCTTGACCGCAACGGTTACGTATTTTGCCCATTTCCCGCAGGATCTCGAGCAGCACCCGGTCGAACACGATCTCGCCGGCATTGTCGCAGAGATAGAGAATGGGCGCCGGCAGCTTCCACGGCCTGGCGAAAAGCGTCGTAATCAGCCGCGGACAGCGGCAAGATGGAAGGACTCTTCGATGGAGCGCTCGAGATCGATGTGATCATAGATGCCGAAGTCGATCACATTGCCGGCGATGGCTGCCCGGACCGCCGCCTTCCAGCCGGTCCGGCATGCCGCGCAGCGATCTGCGTCAGCGCCGGCAGCAGTTCCGAGCGCGATCCGGTTGTACGTTGTCTTGACCTCTGATACGGATCGACGCCGCGTCTCCGCGCGCAGAGCCGGTGGATGAGCGTCGTGGTCCGCGCAGGCACCTCATCGAGGGAAGCGCTGGCGATGATCTCTCCGGCCCGGCGCGAATGCTCGCGTCCCCGGTCCCGTTGACGCCTGCATGCTTCAAGGTTCGGGTGATCTGCCCGAAGAAACAGGGCAGACACTCGAGTTCGGTCTTCACGAGGCCGGTTCCTGACGCGGCGTCGTGCCAGCCGGCTTCTTCTTCCAGCGCCGGCGGCGCGATTTCTTTTTGGCCGGCGCAGCCCTCGGCACGCGTTCGGCGCCTTTGGTTCTTTCAGCTCTCTCGGTTCTCTCGGCTCTCGCGGTTCTCTCGGCTCGTTCGGCTCTCATTGCTTCTTTCAGTGTCGGCCTGACGGTTGAAATGGCGATGAGCCGCTTCGCCTTCTCCTCCACTTCGCGTTCCATCTCGACTTTGAAAACCTTGAGCCGGTTCGCGATCTTCACGTCGCTCGTGGCGATGATCTGCGCTGCGAAGATCCCTGCGTTCTTCGCGCCCGCCTTGCCCGAGCGACATGGTGGCCACCGGCACGCCGCCCGGCATCTGCGCCGTGGCCAGCAGCGCATCGAGCCCCTTGAGCGGCGAAGAATCGATCGGCACGCCGATCACCGGAAGCGTCGTATGCGACGCGATGACGCCGGCCAGATGCGCCGCCCAGCCTGCGCCGGCAATGATCACCTTGAGCCCGCGCTTCTCGGCGGTCTGGCTGTACTCCAGCACCTTTTTCGGCGTCCGGTGCGCCGAAGCGATCGTCATCTCATATTCGATGCCGAACTCCTGCAGCATGGCCGCCGCTTCCTGCATGACCGGCAGATCCGAATCGCTCCCCATCAAGATTCCTACTACTGGTTTTGCCATAATAACTCCCTTCGTTCATTATCGTAATGTTAATTCACTCAGATAAACTGATGGCTGAAGATCTTCAAGGAATACACGAACCGTAAGATGCCCTCACATGCATGTATCTACTTTCAGTCTTCATCCTTTAACGCCGATACGTCACTATACATCTTTTTTATCCGCCACAAATACGGTGTCCACGCCAAAGGTTTCCCTGACCAGCGGCATCAGGGCCTTCACCCCGACGGTCTCGGTCGCATAGTGGCCGGCCACAATGAGGTTCATGCCGTATTCCCGCGCCGCGTTGTACACTGCCAGATCGATCTCTCCCACCAGAAAACAGTCGAGCTTGGCTGTGCAGGCCTCTTTCAACAGGCTCCCGCCGCCGCCGGAGATGATCCCGATCGACCGGATGCGTCTTGTCCCGAAGGGAAAGACACGGCACCGGGTGTCCAGACCGCGGTTCAGGACGGACGCTACGGCGTCCAGGCTGACGGCCTTCTTGAAGGTCCCTGCATAGCCGATCTTGATGCCGTGATATCTCCCGAACTTTCTCGGGTCCTGCACGCCGAGCAAACGGCAGAGCTGCATGTTGTTCCCGTATTCCTCATGCAGATCGAGCGGCAGATGCGCGGCATAGAGCGCCATGTTGTTCTTCCTGAGCCAGGCAGCCCGGCCCTGCTCCAGGTCCCGGTCCTTTTGCGGCCTCCAGGCTATGCCGTGGTGCACCACCAGCAGTTCGACACCCAGCTCTTTCGCCTTTTCAAAGGTCGACAGGCACGCGTCGACGGCAAAACCGACCTTCCTGATCTCCCCGGCTCTTGCGCGACCGCACCTGCAGACCGTTCACGGAAGCGTCCTTGATGGTCCTGACCCGCAGTGTTCTGTTCAGAAAACGGGCGATCGTCGGCTATGGTGGCTTTGTTGCACCGTCAGTTCCCCGTCTCCAGCGCCCGCGCGCCGATGTCCTTGCGGTAGTGCGCCCCGTCAAAGGAGATGTCCCGCACGGCGGCATAGGCATGGTCGATGGCCGCGGCAACGCTCGGCCCCAGGCCCGTGACCCCGAGCACCCTGCCGCCGTCGGTCACGACCTTGCCGTTCTTGAGCGCTGTCCCCGAATGAAAGACCATGACCTGCTGCCGGGTCGCCGCCTTTTCAAGGCCCGTGATCTCCCTGCCCTTCTCGTATTCGCCGGGATACCCGCCCGAGGCCATGACCACGCAGACCGCTGAATCGGGCTTCCATGTGATCGCGACCTTGGCGAGCGTGCCGTCCAGGATGGCCTCGATGATATCGATCAGGTCCGTATCGAGCCGGGCCATGATCGGCTGCGTCTCGGGATCGCCGAAGCGCGCGTTGAACTCAAGCACTTTGGCCACGCCTTCATGGATCATGAGCCCGGCATAGAGCACGCCCTTGAACAGGCGGCCTTCCTTTTCCATGGCCCGCACCGTCGGGATCATGATCGTTTCCATGACCTGGCGTTCGATCTCCTTGGTCACGATCGGAGCAGGAGAATAGGCGCCCATGCCGCCCGTGTTCGGCCCCTTGTCCGCATCGAACACGCGCTTATGGTCCTGCGACGACGCCATGGGCACCACGGTCTTGCCGTCCGTAAAGGCCATGAACGACGCTTCCTCTCCCTTGAGGCACTCCTCGATCACCACGCGGTCGCCGGCAGCGCCGAAGGCCTTTTGGGACATGATCATATCCAGGGCGTCGAGCGCTTCCTCCACGGTCTCGGCAACGACCACTCCCTTGCCCGCGGCCAGACCGTCGGCCTTCACCACGATGGGCGCGCCCTTTTCGCGCACATAGGCCTCGGCAGCCGCCCGGTCCGTGAAGATCCCGTACTCCGCCGAGGGGATATGGTATTTCTTCATGAGGTCCTTGGTAAAGGTCTTGCTTGCCTCGATCTCCGCGGCCTTTTTGCTCGGGCCGAAGATGCGGAGGCCCGCCTTCTGCGAACTCATCCACAATGCCCATGGAGAGCGGGCCCTCGGGGCCGACGATCGTAAGGTCGATCGTGCTTCGCTTTGGCGAACGCGAGCAGCCCGGCGATGTCATCGGATTTGACCGGCACGCATTCGGCCAGCTGCGCAATGCCGGCATTGCCCGGCGCCGCATAGATCTTCGTGACCCGCGGGCTCTGCGAGACCTTCCAGACCAGCGCGTGCTCCCTGCCTCCGCCGCCAATGACCAATACCTTCATGTTCCACCTCGTACTTCTGATGTATGTATTTCTTTCGGTAAGCCTTACAACGACCGGAAAAAACCTTGGACACGGATCACGGCGGATTAAATTATGAAAAAGCTGGATAAGCCTTGCTGTATCCGCTTTATCATAGCCTTGATCCGCCTCTTCCGTGTCAAAGATTTTTTTCAGTTCTTAAAGTTTACTCCGAACTACGAACTCCTCACTCCCCACTGATCCCAATCCCTCATTCATGCTCCCCGTCCGATACCCGGCAAGGTCGAGGCTGACATAGGTATATCCCAGTTCCTTGAGCGACGCCGTCACCCGGTCAGCCACATCGCCGGTGAGCAGCCGCGAAAAATCGTTCTTGTCGAGCTCGATGCGCGCCGTATCGCCATGATGCCGCACGCGCACCTGGCGGAAGCCGAGACCGTGCAGACAGTTCTCGGCCCGCTGGACCCTGTCGAGGATATCCCGGGTGATCCTGGTGCCATAGGGAATGCGGGAGGAAAGGCAGGCGAGCGATGGTTTGTCCCACTGGGGAAGGTTCAGCAACGCGGCGAGGCGACGGACATCGGCCTTATTGATCCCCGCTTCCACCAGCGGGCTCCGCACGGAATAGGCTCAGGCCGCCCGCCTTCCCGGACGGTGGTCCTTCAGATCGTCGGTGTTCGAACCGTCAAGGATAAAGGGGATCCCCTCGGTCGAGGCAATGGCAGCGAGTTTTGCGAACAGCTCGGTCTTGCAGTGAAAGCAGCGTTCGGGCGTGTTCTGCACGAACTGCTCGTTGTCCAGTTCCCGGGTGTGAAGGATGCGGTGCGTGACGCCGAGACTGCGGACGAAGGCCTGCGCGGCCTCAAGCTCGCCCTGCGGGTAGGTATCGGAAACAGCGGTGACCGCGATCAATTGCGGCCCCATGACCTCCGATGCCGCGCGAAGCAGCAGAGAACTGTCAACCCCGCCTGAATAGGCAAGGACGCGCAAGCTTCATCTCCCGGAGCAGCTCCCGGAGACGGTCCCATTTTTGTTCTCTCATCATTCGAGCGATAATAACATAGCTGAATCAAAGGTGTCAACAAAGGACTCGGGACGCCCCGATGCAGACTGTTGTTACTTCTTCGCGAGCGGGCCGCTGCAGCCCATCTTGACGGAAATGGCATTGCCGGCTTCGATGAGCATGGCGCCGATCCTGTTCTTTTCGATCCGTTCGTCGGTCAGACGGCTTGCCGGCGCCACGATGCCCACGGCGGCAATGACCTTCTTCGAAAAATCCCGGACCGGGGCGGCAATGCTGCGCACTTCGAGCTCGGCTTCCTCGTTCTCCAGCGCATATCCCTGCTCCAGCGTCTTCTTCAGTTCAGCGGCCAGGACAGCGCGGCTGGTGATCGTCTTCGTGGTGACGGCAGGCAGCTCGCTCTCGGGGTACAACCGTTCGACCTCCTCAGCCGCGAGCTGGGCAAGCTGGATCTTTCCGACTGCCGTGCAGTAGGCCGGGAGCATGGCCCCGATGCGCGACACGGCCCGCACCGTCCTGTCGGTCTCGACGCTGTCCATATAGATCACTTTATTGCCGCGCAGCACCGCCACCACCGCCGTCTCCCCCGAGGCTGCCATCAGGCCCTCGAGGATCGGCCGCGCCTGCCGCCGGCACTCCCGCTGTTCGATGAAGATCGATCCGATCTGCAGCGTCTTCGGGCCGAGGCGGTAGTTCTCGGTCAGATGGTTCTGCTCGATATAGCCCCGGTGCTCAAGCGTGGCAAGCAGGCGGAAGACATTGTTCTTGTGCAGTCCCAGCCGTTTTGACAGACCGGTCACGCCGAGCTCGTCCTCATTTTTCGTAAAGGACTCGAGGATGTCCAGCGCATGCGACACGGACTGGATCGTATAGTTCTCTTTTTCTCTTTTGATGGCCATGCTGTCTTCTCTCCTGTTCCGCGTCTTACTTGAGCGATCCCGGCTTGTCGCCCTTTTGGACCGGGTTCCCGCGCAGCAGCCAGTCAGGCAATCCCGCCTGATAGATCATGAGATGGGTGTATCCCATTTCCATTGCCGCACGTGCCGCTGTCCTGGCTGAGGGTACATCCCGCGCCGCGGCAATAAAAAATGAGCGGGGTGGTCTTGTCCTTGGGAAGCTTTTTCGCCTCCAGCTTCATGCGCTCCGCCGGGATGCTGATGGCTCCCGGAAGATGGGCCTGCTTGATATTCCTCCGGCAGCCGCGAGTCAATGAGCACGACCTTCTGTTTGCCGCGCATCCATACCTTGAGGTCATCGGCACTAATGACAGGAAACTGGGCCAAGGCAGTAGAAGCAAACAGGGAAATAAAACATAATAAACCTATAAATAACCGCATGTTGCGCATAACAACAATCCTCCGCTATTTTTTAAAACAGCTGTTTAACTTTAAGTCAATGAACCTTCCTTGTCAAGAAAAAATGCACAAAAAAAGCATAGATCCCTGTTTCGTGGATCTATGCCGCACTTCAAGCACAGAGAAATAGTATCCAGTAGTTTGGTGGGGTGTCCTGTTGCTTCGCTAGCGGGCCGCCATCACCGTCTCCACCGCCCGTATCGCATCAGCAGCCGAACTTGTTATCCCGCCTGTATAGCCGGAGCCTTCGCCTATGGGGTAAAGGTTCCTGATGTTCACCGATTCAAATCCTTCGCTGCGCGTGATCCTGAGGGGCGCCGACGTTCTTGTTTCAGCGCCGATCAATATGGCATGGGCGGAAACAAATGCCGGATAGGTCTTTTCCCAGGTCGCAAAAGCGGCCATGAGCGCATCGCTCACAAATGCGGGAAATATCTCATGCATGTCCGCGGCCGCCGTTCCCGTGGCGCAGGAATTCTTATTTAAACTGCCCGAGATCTTCCTGCTCAGAAAATCCGGCAGATTCTGCGCAGGACCACCCAGTTCCCTCCTCCCGCATGAAAAGCCTTTCGCTCGATGTCCTTCTGGAACTCGATCCCGGCAAGGGGATCGGCTGACCAATAATCGTCGGTTTGGCAGGTTACGACGATGGCCGCATTGGAGAATGCCGATGCCCTGCGGGAGTAGCTCATGCCGTTCACGACCAGCATGCCCTGCTCGGACGAAGCGTTCATCACCTCGCCGCCCGGGACACATGCAGAAGGTATACACTCCTCTTTCTATTTTTCTGATCCGTGTAATTGAGAGAATAGGTGGCCGCCCCGATGCCGGAGAAGTCCTTGTATTTATCGCCATAGCGCATCTGGTTGATGATCTCCACCGGATGCTCCACTCGCACGCCGACGGAGATCGGCTTCTGCTCAAGAAAAATGCCTCTGTTCATGCAGCATCGCAAAGGTGTCGCGCGCGGAATGTCCCAGGGCAAGATAGAGGCTGGAGCAGTGATATTCCTTTTCTCCGTTTATGACCACGCCGACGACGGCATTGTCCGACAGAAGCAGGTCCGTCATTTTTGCGCTGTAATGGATCTCGCCGCCCTGCTCGAGGACATGGTTCCTGATATTGCGGACGATCCCGCAGAGCACGTCCGTTCCCAGATGGGGCTTGCTGACATACCCTATTTCCTCAGGCGCGCCGAACCTGATGAACGTATCCAGCACCTTGTTGATATATGTCCGTATTCTCTTTCCGGGAAAAGAGCTTCCCGTCGGAATAGGAGCCTGCGCCGCCTTCGCCGAACTGGATATTCGATTCAGGGTCGAGCACCTTTTCCTTCATGAACTTCTGAACATCAAGGGAGCGCTCTTCCAGCTTTTTACCCCGTTCGAAGATGATCGGTTTGAGCCCGTAGGCAATAAGCTCAAGAGCAGCGAACATGCCGGCAGGGCCAAAACCTATGACAACAGGCCTCTCCGCGCTGTGTTTTGATGCAATTTCCTTCGCTGTTTTTTCGGTGTAGAGAGGAAGGTTTTCTGTATTATCAAAGCTGTCGGAGACATGGACCACGAGGGATATGTCGTAGTAGAACTGCTCCTGATCGCCGGCATCAAGCGACTTGCTCAGTATTTTGACGATCTGCAGGGCATGTCCCGTGAACGTTCAGCCTTTCTGCGGCTGCTTTTAAATATTCATTCTTCCCGTCCTTTTCAACAGGTATGCGCACATTGTCCAGGAGTAAATTCAAATATCCTCATTCCCGTAATTTTTTGAGCAACAGGGTCACAGTAACACAGGTTATCAGTCCCGTGCAATCACAAAAAAGGCTGAAGGAGTTTTCTCTTCAGCCTGGAGTGCCGCGAGGAATGCTTGCAACGAGAATCGAACTGCTCAAAAGCCCCAGAACACATAAGCGCTTAACAGTATTCCCAGGAATCCAATAATCGCATTCGCGATCATTCCTATGGAAAGGTTGTAACCGGCAGGTATGTCATCGACGTTGATGGACCGCAGTATCTTCTTGTGTTGAACTATCGAGTAAACGGCCAGTAATGATGCCAGTAGTATAAAGGACTCACCAACAAAGAAAGAAAGCTGACGGTGGAATATTTTAGACTCTTCTCTGCCGGTGATCTGCAGAAAGAGGCCAAAGCGCTCTATGACAAAACCAAATGCCATTATCGATATGCTCGTTCGGTTCCAGGCCAATAATGTACGCTCGGCTGCGAATAACACTCGTGGATCATTTAATTTTGACATGTTCGTTCCCCATCAGGGCTTTTTGTCGCGGTTGCCGGGAGCGTGATGAGTGCAGACTTCCTCAGCGCGCTGCCAGGGCCAGCGCCCTTCGACTTCTAGTTGCAAGGCCATGCTGAGGAAAGTGCGGATCAAGACAATCAGGCCAAGAATCAGGACGTTTTCCAATGTGGGTGCTACAACAACCGTCCGAATAATGTCACCCGCGATAAGGAACTCAAGACCCAACAGAATGGCCCGTCCCAGGTCTTGCCGGAAAAGGCGGTAGGGTTGACCCGACCCGGCAGACCGTCCAACAAGGAATCGTCCCGTGGCGAGGATTGCTCCGACCACGATCACCAGGACCCCAATGGCGTCTACCGCCATTCCGATACCTCCCATCAGCTCACGGTAAAATGCCATCAGATACCCCCGTATATTCGGTTGATGCAGTTAAATCATGAATATTGAAAGTAGGTACGCTCCACAAGGTATTACGACAACGCTGACCGCAGAGACAAGCCTTTAACCTGCAGCAACGGATGCAGCGAGCTCATACTTATTTTAGTCCATCCGGGTTTCTGCTCATGTATAAATACTAGCACAATGAGATCATGAGTCAATGGCGTCAATTCATCCATTGCAGTAAATTCATAATGCTCATGACGCTTCAGTTGTCGGCAAGCCCCCTACTCAGCCTTTCGACGGTTCTTCCCTGTCCTTCTCTCTTCGTTTCTTCTCCGTTCCCAGCCCCGGTTATTGGTATCAGCGAATTTTCTGCGATCTGCTGTTGACCGTCTATCACGCGGGGCCCTGCGCTCTCTTTCCAGCAACTTGAAAAGGTGAGCGAGCATCTCTCTTCTTTTTTCCTGAAAGATCGTTTTATGCGTCGTCTCGGTGCGAACCGCATTGAGGTTCAATTCGAATTGATATTCTGAAAGAAGCGCGACCAGTACCCGCTCGAGTTGCGCAAAAAGCGGCGCCTCATCTTCTGAGCCGCTGCCCGCTTTTTCCTCGATCCGCGCGATCAGAGCGCTGAGCTCGCCGGCCTTCCCCTTGACGTGGCCGTAAATTGCCTCGCACAATCCCGAAATCGCGTACACGTCTTCCCGTACCTGCGCCGAGATCTCTTTCGAAAGCATATCAACGTCTTTTTTTACCGCTTCAAGGTGCAGTTTCGTAATTGGACCCTGGCGTAATGATTCCCTCAACTGGTCCTTGAAGTATGATTTGATGTCTTCGATGAGCCGGGCCTCCTGCCTGCGTTGGAGCTGGAAGTCCACGAGTACGACGATCGATGCTTCGCAGAGATTTGCGACCTTGAGCAGGTTGTCCCGGATGTAGCGCGCGATATGGTCCAGCTCCGTCGTTACTACCGCCCATTGTTTTTGAAGCAGTTCGATCGCCTGTTTCCGATCCTCGACCATCCCCTTCAGTTTGGCCGATTTGGCCGCTTCATCCTTTTTTTCGGATTGAGCTTTCTCATTTCTGCTTCAGCGGCAAGAATGAACGCCGCGGGTTTCCTGAAATCGAGCGAGAGAAGCGTTGCCAGGTGATATTGATACTCCACGACCGCCGACAGGAGGGCGTGGTTGACGAAGCAGGACACGCCGAGCACACCGTAGTATGCTTTGTCCCGGATGTCATGCGGAGACACATCGTGAGGCTCACTCTGCTCGAACGCCTGCAGGTCCGCGATCAGCGTGCGATACGCCTTCAGATCATCGCCGTATCGCGCTTGGGCGTTTTTCAGAAAGATCCGCAAATCCTCACGGGAGGGCAGGATCTTTTCGTTTGCGTCATAGCGCAAACCGAATATTGACTTGTCTTTTTTCACAGAAATACCTGTCGTAGATGCAGCGCGGGAAAAACTCATTTATCAACCAAACCCTGGAAATAGCAAGGAAATCGGGGTTTAAAATAGCATGCGACGTCAAGCACCTTACCATGTCGCTGGCTGTATTATATCAGCAATTTCTTCAAGATAGAAGAGGTCGGGCAGAGGGGAAACGAATAGCGGATAGGGCACTAACCTGTTTGCCTTCCAACGTGACTTGAATCACATGAAACATTCACATCATATTTTATAATAAATCCATCGATGAGGTCGATTATGGTGGTATTCAAAGGTCTGCGAAAATATTCGGTAACGATTTTTCTTGTCATTCTCTGCGCTTCTGCTTCTCTCGCTGCAGCGAATGACCTGAGTTTAAATGCTCATGCCCAGACGATGAATCCAGTAAATGAGCCGCCCTTACAAATATCGGGAGAGCTTAACAGCGAATGTGTCACAGACTATTTCAATAACTTCAGGACCATGATCACCGCTCCGGAACACCCGGATATGCCGGTGACCTCAATGAACGAATCCTTTGAAGAGACTGTTGCCATTACACTGCACAAGGACGATGATAAGATTATATGGAGTCTTGCACCCTCTCTTAGAAAATTCAGTCTCGATCCGATAGAGGATATCAATAATCTCCAGCTAGTGTTAAAGTACCGGTTCTAGCCGGAAAAGCATCTCCTCAAGGCCCACTGCCCTTCCTTCATTTATTGCGTCACCATTATTTTTCTCTTGTCAGTTTCGCAATAAAATAGTACCCTCTTTCCACAATAACATTCCGGCACTTTTGCCAACCTGAAATGGTCAATGTTCAGAAAAGGAGACACTATGCAAAGAAATGACATTAAGCTGACGCTCGTATTCATGCTCGTGATGGCGGTCTGTTTTGTTTCAAGTTCAACCGCCCTCTGCGGAGAAGGCTCGTCGATTAAAAAGGTCGCCATCGTTTCGTTCACGGTCAGCGATGTGGCAGGCTCGGTGCGGTCCGGCAGTGTCGGCAGCACATCAGTGCACGAACTGATACGGGGTACGGTCACCGGGATGCTGAATGACGCTGAAAAAAAGCTGGGCAAAAAGTGGTCGGTAACAAAAGTGTCCGGCTTTATCGATAACACCGCCTACCGAAAGGCAGGTGTTCCTAAAACATTGACCGTGTTCGTACCGAAGGTCAATGGCAGGGAAATGCCGGTCTTTACCGAGGTGAGCAAGGAGATCAAGGGCGGGAAGTTAGAACCGCAAAAGGCCAAACAGCTCTGCAAAGCATTGAACGTCGATGCCGTTGTCCTGATCTTTTCCGAATGGAGCGCGAAAACCGGAAGTTTCGTCCCTACGACGAAGGCGATAACAAAGAATGTTTTCACTGCATGGGACCGCAGCGGAAAACAGGTGATCAAGAAAAGGGTCGATACGGTGGGCAAGAAAACGCTGGGCGCCGGCGGCATCAAAGCGGTCAATAAGGAATCGATCAAAGAATGGCGGGAGTCGTTCAATAGCTCCATGGACAAGATCGTCAGTTCGCTGTAAGCCGAACATCGGCCATATAGCCAGCAGGGTGTTTTTTTACACCCTGCTGGCGAAATCGCCGCGTTTGAGGGCTTGGAATTTAGGACACTTCAGTTATGCTTTTTTATTCCTGATGCTTGCGGAACAAGGGCTGACGTTAACCCATGGTCCGTTCTTACAGAAAAAGCGCTGTAAATCCCGGCGTCAGCCCGTTAATCACGTTCCCGTCTGCATCCGACGCTGAAAAACTTTCCAGGCTGAAATCCTCCGACTTGGGCGAGTGGCCTGACGCTATATCGCCGTTCATGCTGCAGAACTCACCAATGGTAAACCCGTTCGCATTCGCGACCAGGATGCGGACTTTTCCCGGCAGCGTGCCTGTTGCCGCCGTGTACACCGCAGTGGCGATCGTATCCGCTGCTGCCGCACCCGAGGGGGCCACGACATCGGTATCTACCTGGGGAGGAGTCGTACTCTTGACCGTCACTCCCGGCGCAAGATTGACCGTCACGTCGATCCCGTAGATGGTCCCGGTCCCGGACGTTATAAGCTTCAACGATGCCTTGGTAACGGCAGCCGGAGGCGTACCGCCGCCCCCTCCGCCGCCACCGCAGGCGGACAGGAGTGTCATAACGCCGAACAATATAATCATGAGGTGCATGCTCTTTTTCATGGATGGCCTCCGTTTAATTAACTGCGTGTCAACGTATCAGAGTGACTTCTGCTTTATCGCTTCTTATTCCGCAATCCGAAATCCGCAATCCGCATTCGTCTCACCAACTCCCCAGTCCCACCGCTTTCCGCAGTATCACCACCACGTCTCCGATATCGATCTTGTTGTCGGGGGTTGGCGTATTGTTCACGATCGGCGCTACATCTCCTCGTGACTGTTCACTTGCCGTGGGCGTGTCGAGCCCTGCCGCGATCCGCAGCGCCTTGAGCGCGTCCACGACATCCACGTCTCCATCAGCGTCCAGGTCGCCCAGCATGGTATAGATCACGTTCCTGGTGACCGTGCTCGCGTTTCCTGCCGTATCCGTAGCGGTTACGATGATGTTGTATGCTCCCTCTGCCGGGAGGGTGATTGTCTGTGAGAAGTTCCCCGTAGTGATCGCGGGCGCATATGTCGCCGTACCAGTTGTTATCACGACCGAGACCGCTCCGAGATCATCCGAGACCGTGCCGCCGATGGTCAGGGTGGCTTTTGTCACAAGCATGTCCTGGCTTGGGACTGTGACCGCGAGGCTCGGTGCTAATGTGCCATACGTTACAGTCCGCTTGAGCGTGTTGGTATTCCCCGGAAGGTCAGTTGCCGTGACAGCGATAGTGTTGACACCGATTATCAAGTGCACAGTGGCCGTATAGGTAGTGCCGCTCATGAGCACTGCCTGCGGTGTACCGCTATTCAGCGAGACAGAGACTGTTGAGTTCTCATCGACCGTACCAGTGATTATTGACAATGGCTGGTTCGTGATGCTGTTATCCGCCGGTGAGGCTATCGCAAGACCCGGCGCATTTTGGTCCAGCGTGATCACGCGGGTATCGCTCGTCGTGTTGCCGGCAAGGTCGGTCGCCACGGTCAGAACCGTATTGGTTCCCGCGCTTAAAAGCAGGACGCAGCTGAATGAATTGTCGGGCTGGATTGTGATGGTCTGGCCGCCGATCACCAGGCTCTGGATACCTTCGTTGTCTGCTACTGTTCCGGAAACATTCAGTGTCGGATTGTTCGTAACGGCGCCGTCTAATAGCGCGGACAGAGCAAGGACAGGACCGGTTGCATCAACCGCCCAAACACGACTGGCAGGGGTTGTGTCCGCATTGCCGAGAGCATCCAATGCCCGTACCTCGAAGGTGTAGGTCCCGTCGATTTTTCCGGTATAGCTTTTCGGGCTTGAACAAGCCGTGTATTCATCCGAGTTGAGCCGGCACTCGAAGCTCGCTCCCGCCTCCGAGCTGAAACTGAAGCTCGCGCTCGTTTCGCTCGTCAGTCCTGACGGCCCCGCGAGAATGATGGTGTCGGGTGCGGTCGCGTCTATGGTCCAGACGTATGCCGCCGGGGTCGCGTCGCTGTTTCCGAAAAGGTCTATGCTTTGTACCTGAAACGTATGGGTCCCGTCCCCAAGACTCGTCAATGTCAACGGGCTTTCGCATGCATCGAAGCCTGCGTCATCGATCCTGCATTGGAACAAACTTATTTCAGTGGAAGTAAATTCGAACGTTGCCGACCGGCTGCTGGAAGGATTTGAGGGCTGAGTAGTCAGGACAGTATCCGGTGAATCGAGGTCGGTTGTCGCAGGAACGCCGCCGCCCAGCAGCACGTACTGCGCGCTCGAAGATTCGCCCTCCCCACCAATGCCGATGGAGTCCGCCGTCATGGTATAGCCAGCCGAGGATCGAGTGCCACCACCGGCGTTGATCCCGCCGCCTGCGAGCGAGTAATTCGCACTCGTCATGGCAAAGGCCGGCACGGCAATAAGCATTGCCATAAGCCAGCATAGCATCCATACTCTCGTTTCTCTCTTCATGACAGGTCTCCCTCTTGGGGCAGTTTCCCTAATACTGACAATTCCGCTGTCAACTGCATGATAACGATTGCCATCAGGAAAGGTCCATGTACGATCCGCTCAGGTTGGGCATATCGCTGAACTGGAGTCTATCTATTCCCCAAAAACCCCCTGGCCGGTACACAATACCCGGCCTGTTTTGTGTTGCCCTGAGGAGCAGGGAGGCATTAGTCCCCTCCTTCGATATTTGCCGGGTCAGATTCTTTAATTGTCCACCCGAGTTTCGCGGCGACTTCCATATTGAGCTTTCCATCCTTTGTCAGGATGCCGTTTGCAATCAGCATGTTTCTCATTGCATTCGTGGTCATACTGGCCGTATTTGCGTATCTCCGCTCGAAGTCTTCTCTCGTTTGGTTCTCGGCGGAGAAATGTGTATTCGGCTGGATAGGCTCATGAGCCTCAAACCCCTCCCTCTTTGCGGTTATAAAGTAATCGAATTCGTATGAGCCTTTGCCTTTCATAAGCTCCTTGACTTGGATTTCATACTTAGTGACCTTTACAGCCGCAAGGCCGCTTGACTCCTCGGAGCGAGGCGTAAACTGGACGGTGATATCATCGTCGCTTCCTGCCACATCCCTGAAGTATTCCGGAGTCTCTATCACGGCCCTTCCGTCTATAAGTTTTGCCCTGCCCCTGAGGAACACCGCGTGTTCCGGCCCCTCGAAGAATGCGTAGACGACCTCTTTAGACGGGTCTTTTTTGTAAGGCTGAACGAAACTGCCTGAACCTTTTGTAAGATTGCCTCCTACATTAAGATCGATTGCTACATCCAGGCTTCCACCTGCTGTGAGTTTGCCTGATGAACCGAAGATTACGCCTGTTACCTCCAGGCTATTTGCTACCTCCAGGTTTCCGCCTACATACACGCCTTGCCCGCCGTTAAAGTATCCCGAATAGCCTGAGCCGTCTGTTATGCCGCGAATCGCGCTTCCGCCTCCGCTTGTATAGCCGTAAACCGCATTTCCGCTTCCGTTTGTAGTCGCCCAAACAGCGGGATATTGATTTAAGGCATTGTCTATCTCGAAATATCCAGCCCTGTCATCGCCCGTTGTTTTTCCGTAAACCGCATATCCGTGTCCGTTTGTCTCCGCATAAAGGGCAGGATCTGTATTTAAGTCATTGCTTATCCGAAAATATCCAGCCCTGCCTGTGCCGTTTGTATAGCCGAAAATCGCATTACCGCTTCCAGTTGCTGAGCCATACACCGCATCTCCGCTTCCGTTTGTAGTTGCCCAAAGGGCAGGGTTGATGTTTGAGGGATTGCCTATCTGGAAGTGTCCGGCCCTGCCTGTGCCGAAGGTTGAGCCCACAACCGCAGTTCCGCCTCCGATTGTTGAGGCATAAAGGGCAGGATTTGTATTTGAGGCATTGCTTATCCGAAAATCTCCAGCCCTGCCTATGCCGGTGGTTGAGGCATAGAGAGCAGTGCTTGTATTTGAGGCGTTGCTTATCAGGAAATCTCCAGCCCCGCCTGTGCCGGTGGTTGAGCCGGAAACCGCGCTTCCACTTCCGTTTGTTGAGGCATACAGGGCAGGATTTGTATTTGAGGCGTTGCTTATCCGGAAATCTCCGGCCCTGCCCGTGCCGGTGGTTGAGCCGAGAATCGCATTACCGCTTCCACTTGTTGAGCCGGAAACCGCATTTCCGCTTCCGTTTGTAGACGCCCAAAGGGCAGGGTCTAAGTTTGAGGGATTGCCTATCTCGAAGTGTGCGGCCCTCCCTGTGCCGGTTGTATAGCCGATAAACGCACTTCCGCTTCCGCTTGTTAAGCCGTAAAACGCGTTTCCGCTCCCGTTTGAAACGCCCACAACCGCAGTTCCGCTTCCGTTTGCATAGCCCCCAACCGCACCTCCGCTTCCGTTTGTCTCAGCATGAAGGGCATTGTTTACATTTGAGGCGTTGTTTATCAGAAAAAGTCCCGCATTGCCGGTACCGGCTGTATATCCCTGGACCGCACTTCCGCTCCCCGTTGTAAATGCAAAAAGAGCAGGGTTTGCATTTGAATCATTGTTTATCCGAAAATCTCCTGCCTTGCCCATGCCGCTTGTCGAGGCGGAAACAACAGGGTTTGCATTTAAGGCATTGTTTATCATGAACAACCCAGCATTGCCGGTGCCGATTGTTGAGACGTTAAGGGCGGTATTTGCATTTGAAACGTTCTCTATCTGAAAATCCGCCGCATTGCCCGCAGCAGTCTGTTGACTCACATTCAGAGACCCGGTTACCGTATCGCCGGCCTTAAGAACAAAGTCACTGGCATGCTTCCCGTCCAGGCTATCCGAGTTCAGGTTCTGTACCAGTGTTGTTGATGCAACCTGGAACGGCGCGGCGCCGGTAGGCATCGTGGATACGATCTGGTCCGATGAGGCAAGGCTGCCCGCCTGGCCCGCTTTCATCGCATATCCCACGCTCGTGATCCGCTGCCGCGGCGTCATCTCTGCGTCGCCCCCTACCTTTATCCCGAGCCAGACCTCGGAGTGGTCGAAGACACCGGGCGGTATCGGCGTTATTGAAGAACCCAGGACCGCGTTGAACGAACCGCTGCTCACGGTCACATCCTGCTGCTCGGTCCAGACCTGTGAATCCGTGCCTGTTTCGGAACTATAGAGACTGAAGACAATGCTCTTCGTCCCGGTCACCGGCGATCCCGAACTGTCGTTCAGCCTGCCCTGGTAGTTCATGAGCTGCGGCACGGCCGCCTGCACGATGGAAACCGAAAAAAACGCCATCACCAGAATCTTTAAAAAAAGTAAATTATTTTTTCGCATCAAAACGTCCTCCTCGAAGAAGATTGCCAAAGGAATTGACATCACGCGCAATTAGACGACCAATAACGAATTCATGGACAGCACGTTATGAATTGTAACGGTCATTGCCAATAGTGCCGCATTTCTCACGGCTCAGGAGTAGGCGGCTTTCTCTAACGGGGGTAAAGCTGTTCCAGACTTCTAAAACAATGCTAAAACCAAACGCGAGTAAGCAAGCGTGGACTTGAAAGGGGAGTCCTCTTTGGCCTGAAGTGCGGCCGGGTGGGATTTGTGACGCGGCGTGAATATCGGAGCGGGAAGCGTCCAATTCCCCAAACAAAACTTGTTTGTTTTTGGATGCTTGATTATAGCAATATCCTTATTGCAGTCAAGGTAAAATTCACGTATCGCGTGAAAGTTCAATCTACAAAGAGAAAAACAATACATCGTCTTACAGCGGCAAAAATAATACGAATTGTTGAAAAAGACAAGCTAAACTTGATAACTCAATTACACTCGGGAAGACCGGTATTCAAACAAAAAAGGCCTGGGAATAAATACCCAAGCCTTTCCTTCTCATGCTGTCCGAAAGCGGCAGCACCCTCGTTGCAGCACATCGTTTATTGATATTCGACCTGGAAACATCCGCACGGTATAGCTATTTTGAGACCGTTACGGAATAAATTGTAAAGTACGAAAAAAGATTACTTCCTGTTTCCGTTCCCCTTCCCTTTCCCTTTTCCCGGTCCTTGGTCCCGGCTGCCGCCGGCTTTGCCCGTTAAGGCGAAATCGCCGCGTTTGAGGGCGTGGAATTCCGGAGAGCCGGGCTTTATGCCAAGTTCCTTCGCGATAGCGCCCCATCCCTTGTCCCTGTTTGTACGGTAGGTCTGTACGACCACTTCGGGCGGCTTGTTGGCCATCAGGCCAAGTTGGAGGACCATGAACGCATCGGCCGGCGAGGCAACGACCATCAGGATCTCGTCTACCCTCGGAACGGGGATGCCGAACTGCGTGCTTAACTTGGTGTTAAAGCTTTTTATGTCAGCTTTGGCCTGATCATTGACCCGGCGAATAAAATCGTCCAGATCCGCATGGGCAATACTTGCAAAACCGGCGATGAGGAACAAAAACGAGACCGCGATACTGAATTTTTTCATGGAATGACCTCCTCGTATTTTTACAGCGAGATGCATGATGTGGCGTGTGGATCAACTGCCCTTTTCAGGCTTAGGGAAACAACGCCCCCTGTGTGACGCCATGACTGGTGGCCAAGTCGTACTCCTTTGAACCGTCTTCCAGCTTCCCCATCCATTCGCGACTGAGTGCCCGCACCATCCTGTCCAACTCGGAACAACTTTGGACAGAGGGCAATTCCGCTACAGCACGGCTGAACTCCGTCGCCGCCTCGACCGCCATATTCCGGTGACCGTTTTCATGCACGATAAGGTTCTGCAGGTAATCATTCCATTTACTCACCAGGGCTTGAGGAGCATCAGCTGCCGGCACCCATTTGGGATAACGAGAAACTATTTCCATGGTCACGGTGACAGCATCAGGAGTACAAGAGTGGTCATGGCCGTACTGCCACTGCCAGGTCCAGCTGGTGACGGAATCGTATATCCTCCCGTCGTCCCACCTGCTGCCCTTCTGCGTCATATCGCACCGCAAGTCCTTTTCGCAGCGCCCGTTGACGTCGTAGTATTCATGTTTTTCGACCACTATTGGCCGGGGTGTACTTTTTGCGCCCCGGGAAGAGGGCAGATTTTTATCGATGCTGGCGAGTTCTATCCTGCCTTCACCGGCTACTGCTGTCGAGGCAAAGACGATAAACACGAAAAAAGCCTTTATTTGTTTTGCCATGCGCGATCTCCTTGCGGGCCGCACTCAGTTGAGTGCTTGTCGATAAATAAGAAACAAGCGGCTCTGTCACGCGACCGGTCATCGGTCATGAAATGCAACCCGGACCGGTCCCGGCATTGTTTTAATAGTACGACTATACGTATTGCGATTCAAGAGAGAAACTGAGGCAACGTGCAAAAAACTTTTCAAAGACGATCATGAGGATTTGACAGTGTGTTTATATCGCGCTACTATTTTTCATATAGTACATATATATACACATTGACCCAAAGTATTATAATAAATAAGGACACGAATAATTTAGTAGCAGAAATGGTGTCATTGTATCTGAAAGGAGGCCGGATCACCATGAAGGATGTCACCCGACGGCAGTTCTTAAAAATCTCCTCAGGAGCTATCGGCACGGTTGCGGCAGCGGAGGGCTTAAGCCTGGGTGCGGATGCAGGCAAGCCGCAGCAGGCGCAGACGGTACCGATCAAGACCGGCAAGCAGGTGCCGAGCATCTGTCCCTACTGCTCCGTGGGCTGCGCCCAGATCGTCATGGTCGACGACCAGGGCAAGATCATCGATATCCAGGGCCATCCCGATTCGCCGATCAACCAGGGCACCCTCTGCCCGAAGGGCGCGGCCACCTACCAGTTCGTGAACAACGATCTGCGCTGGACCAAGGTCAAATACCGGGCGCCGGGCAGCGACCACTGGGAGGACAAGCCGCTCGACTGGGCCATGGACCGCATTGCCGAGCTCACGAAAAAGACCCGCGACGCGAATTTCAACGAATACCAGGACATGCCGGACGGCAAGGGCGGCACAGGTCAAGAAACGCGTGATGAACACCTACGCGCATCGCTTCGCTCGGCGGCGCGACCATGGACAACGAGTGGAACTACACCCATCAGAAACTGATGCACGCGCTGGGCGTCGTCTACCTCGAGAACCAGGCCCGGATCTGACACTCCTCCACGGTCCCCGGTCTGGGGGTCTCCTTCGGTAGAGGCGGTTCGACCACGTTCCCGCGCGATCTCGTCAATTCCGACGCGGTCATGATCATGGGCTCGAACATGGCCGAGTGCCATCCGGTGGCGTTCCGCTGGCCGCTCAAGGCCAAGACCGACCACGGCGCGGTCCTGATGCACGTTGACCCGCGCTTTACGCGCACCTCCGCCATGTGCGATATCCATGCGCCCATCCGCGCGGGCACGGACATCGTGTTCCTGGGCGCGATCATCAATCATGTCATCAACAGCAAACGCTGGAACACGGACCCGTTCTTCAAGGAATACGTGGTCAATTATACGAACGCGGCCACGCTCGTCAATCCCGATTTCAAGGACACCGAGGACCTGAACGGCGTCTTCTCCGGGCCTGTCCGCGGACGGCAAGGCATACTCGAACGCGAGCTGGTCCTACCAGCGCGGATCCCGCGCCTGCGCCTCCGTGACCGAAGCAAAGACCTTCACCGATCTTCTTCTGCAGAAGGTGCCGGGCAGGCCCAAGACCGATCCTACGCTCGAAGGACCCGCATACCGTCTTTCAGATCGTGAAGCGGCATTACAGCCGCTACACGCCCGGAGATGGTCGAGAAGGTCTGCGGCTGCCCGAAGGAAAAGTTCCTGAAGGTCGCGGAGACGCTGCTGAACAATTCCGGCCGCGACAAGACCTCGAACATCACCTACGCCGTCGGCTGGACGCAGCATACCGTGGGCGTGCAGATCATCCGCACCGCGGGCATGCTCCAGGCGCTGCTCGGCAATATCGGCAGGCCCGGCGGCGGCGTGCTGGCGCTCCGCGGCCATGCGACGATCCAGGGTTCGACCGACATCGCCACGCTCTACCATTCGCTGCCCGGCTATCTGAACATGCCGGACGCGCGCAAGGCCCACGATACGTTCAAGGACTTCATCCTGACCGAGGCTGTGCCGCTTTCGACGAGCTACTGGGGCAACTATCCCAAGTTCGCAGTGTCCTACTTCAAGGCCCAGTGGGGCGATGCCGCGACCAAGGAGAACGACTACGGCTACGACTACCACCCCAAGATCACCGGCGACCATTCCCATCTGCCCATGTTCGTGGACATGATGAACGGGAAGATCAAGGGCTTCTTCGTCATGGGCCAGAACCCGGCCGTGGGCGGCCAGAACGCCCGGTTCCAGCGCAAAGCCCTGGCGAAGCTCGACTGGATGGTGGTGCGCGACTTCTTCGAGACCGAGACCGCGGCCTTCTGGCGCAACTCGCCGGAGATCAAGGAAGGCGAGCTGAAACCTGCGGACATCAAGACCGAGGTCTTCTTCCTTCCCGCCGCGGTGGTCGCCGAGATGGAGGGCTCCTTCACGAATACCCAGCGGCTGCTGCAGCAGCACGAAAAGGCCGCCGATCCGCCCGGACGACGCGCGGAGCGACATCTGGTTCACCTATCATCTCGGCAAGCAGCTGAAGAAGATGTACGCCTCGTCGCCAATGGACCGCGATTGGGCGATCAGGAACCTGTTCTGGGATTATGAGCCCGAGCCCGCCGGAGGTGGCGAACTTCCGCATCAAGGACGAGCCGTCGGCGTACAAGGTGCTGAAGGAGATCAACGGCTACACCTGGGAGGACAAGAAACCGCTTCCCTCCTTCGCGAACCTGAAGGAGGACGGCTCCACTGTCTGCGGCGCCTGGATCTATACCGGCGTCATCCCCGAGGAAGGCATGAACAAGGCGCGCAGCCGCCAGGGAGACAACTGGATCTCGCCCAACTGGGGCTTTGCCTGGCCGGCCAACCGCCACATCATGTACAACCGCGCCTCTGCCGACCCGCACGGGAAACCCTGGTCCGAAAAGAAGAAGCTCGTCTACTGGGACCCGAACGCAGAAGTCCAAGGACCCGAGCGGCAAGACGATCCGCGGCAAATGGGTCGCGCCCTCCGGGCGAAGGCATCGATTTCCAGCCCACCAAGGCGCCGGACTTCCGGGGCAAGGACAACGGCATCGGCTTCGACTGGCTTTCGGGCAACGACGCCTTCATCATGCGGGCGGACGGCAAGGCCTGGCTCTTCGCGCCCGCCGGCCTGGTTGACGGCCCGCTGCCCACGCACTACGAGCCCTATGAATCGCCGGTCGCAGAACCTGCTCTACAAACAGCAGTCGAACCCGGTGGCGAAGGTCTGGAAGATGCCGGGCAACCCGTATCACAAGGTCGCCGACCCGGACTATCCCATCGTCGTCTCGACCTACCGCCTGACCGAGCATCATCTGACCGGCGTCATGACCCGCTGGCTGCCCTGGCTCGCGGAGCTGATGCCCGAGCTTTTCTGCGAGATCTCGCCGGAGCTGGCGGCGGAGAAGGGCATCAAGAACGCCGAGTACATGACGATCGAGACCGCGCGCGGCAAGATCCAGGCGCGGGCGCTGGTGACGCGGCGCATGCGGCCCTTCACTGATCAACGGAAAGACCGTGCACGAGATCGGCCTGCCCTGGCACTGGGGCTGGCAGGGACGGGCGCAGAGCGACGTGGTGAACAACCTCAGCGCGCTCGTGGCCGACCCGAACGTCTCGATCCACGAAGGCAAGGTCTTCACCTGCAACGTCCGCGCGGGCAAGAGAGGAGGTGCGGCATAATGGCCAAAGGGAATGTTCGTAGACACCTCCATCTGCACCGGCTGCAAGGCCTGCCAGGTCGCATGCAAGGAATGGAACGGGCTCGAAGGCGAACCCTCGCACTTTCACAAGGTGCCGGGTGTGCCCTATCCGGTCGCGTTCAACTTTCACCGGAAATTCCTACGACAACACCGGCAAGCTCTCGGCCACGGACTGGCGGCATGTCCGGTTCATCGAGCAGTTCAACGAGGACCGCACCGAGGCGCGCTGGCTTTTTTCGAGCGACTCCTGCAAGCACTGCAAGGACGCCGGCTGCCTGAACGCCTGCCCGGTCAAAGCCATCGTCCGGACCGACATGGGCAACGTGATCGTGCAGCAGGATGTCTGCATCGGCTGCAAATACTGCATCCCGTCCTGCCCCTACGGGGTGATCTCGTTCAGCGAAAAGACCGGCACGGTGCACAAATGCACGCTCTGCAACGACCGCATCCACAACGGCCTGGGCACGGCCTGCGCCAAGGCCTGCCCCACGGGCTCCATCTCCTTCGGAGACGTGTCGGAGCTCAAGACAGAAGGCAGATGCGCGTCTGGCGCAGCTCAAGGCCGCTGGGGTATGCCAAAGCGAACATCTACGGGTATAACGAGGCAGGCGGACTGAACGTCTTTTACCTGTTCCTGGACAGCCCCCGCCGTGTACGGCCAGCCGATCGATCCCGTCGTGCCGCAGCGCAGGCTTCTCAGGTCCACTGCCATCACGGTGGTCACCGCGCATCGCCGTTGGGGCCGCGGCGCGATCATGGCTTCCGGGAAAGAGGGATGAGGAAAGAGAAAGAGAATAAATTGAAAGATAATGACTGAAATGCAAAGCATATTCACCGCGAAGGCGCGAAGAGCGCCAGATCAGTCAAGGAAGATATTAATTGTTTTGACATCTTGAACAGCTTGACGTCATATGTTCGCCGATTATCGAGTTTCCTTCGCGACCTTCGCGCCTTGGCAGTTCAATGAGCTTGCCGTTCAAATGGAGGTGTTACTATGATAAGCCCTGAAACGCAATCGCCTCACTGGGAATGGTACTACATCGCCATGTATTTCTACATCGGCGGGGTATCAGCAGGCGCCTACTTCATCGGGTCGCTGCTCGAACTTTGGAAAAAGGAAAAGCTGCGGGAGGTCAGCAGGATCGCCTATCTCATCGCGTTCCCCCTGATCTGCATCACTCCGATCCTGCTGATCGCCGACCTCGGACAGCCGCTCCGGTTCTGGCATCTGTTCTTGTACACCAAGGACGGCATGCCGTACATGAACCTGACCTCCCCGCTGTCCGTAGGCACCTGGGCGCTCCTGGTCTACAGCGTCATGTCGTTCCTGTCCTTTCTGAATGTGCTGGCCGAGGACGGCCGGCTTACGCAGGAAACGCTCTGAAAATTTCACGCGCTGTTCAGCAAGGTCCCGCACAAGGTCTATGCGGCTGTCGGTTCCTTTTTCGGTTTCTTTGTGGCAGGCTACACCGGCGTTCTGGTGAACACCACGGCGCGTCCGCTCTGGGAAGCCACGGATCCGCTGTATCGGCCCGATCTTTATCGCGTCGGCCGCGTCAACGGGCGCGGCAGCCATTGCACTGACCATGGCATGGCGAAAGAGCGCGGCACAGGAATCCTTTGCCCATCTGGAGCGCTTCGACCGCGTGGCCATGATCATCGAGCTGGCGCTGATCGCGGTAATGCTTGCGGTGGCAGGACGGTACGCTGCGCCCCTTCTGACAGGCTTTTTCGGCTTCGTGTTCCTGGGAGGCGCGGTCCTGCTCGGCGTTCTCCTGCCGCTTTGGCTCACCTGGCGACGCACCAGAGCCGGCACAGCAAACGAGAGCGCGGTGATGGTCGCCGGGTTACTGGTACTTTTCGGCGGGCTCATGCTCAGGATCAGCCTGGTGCAGGCGGGTCAGCTTTAGGCTTATGCATATCACACGATCCATTTCGTTCGAGGGCCATGCATACTAAAGGCACGATAGATCCCCTGATACAACGGCTGCGCATAGTGGCACAGACAATGCCCGCCATCGTTTCCACCGCGCGCCGGTACGAGCGCATTCTTCCGCTGCTTCGCGATGCAGATCTGCATGCCGCACCCATCCTTCTTACACCTGACCAGACGCAAGAGAAGCTGCGGCAGGGCATTCCTCTGCTGTTTGACAGGGAGCTTGATATCGACGTCGATTCAGCTCACGAACTGATGATAAAACTTGCCGATGCGGAGAAACGCGCCTTCCCGCTCCTCCTGCCGTGGATAAAACACGCGCCTGATGACCATGCCGAGTCGCTCAAGATCAAAACGGCACTGAAAAAAAACACGTTGAATGCCGGATACGTTCTATCTCTCACCGCAGCGGGTAAACACGACGCTGTTGCTGCAGAGGCGGTTGCACAGGACCTTGATCCGGGTCTGCTCCTGGCTTTGGCGCAGTATGCGCTCGTACCGGCGCTCCGCACGTGGTGCCGGCAGCTATCGCCTCAGGCCGCCGGAGTATCCTGGCATAAGGACATCTGCTTTGTGTGCGGAGCGCCAGCGACGCTGGCGGAGTTGCAGGGCAATGACCAGGCAAAACATCTACGGTGCGGCGCATGCGGTGCCGATTGGCAGATCAGGAGGCTGGAGTGCGCGCAGTGCGGGAACGAGGACCACAAAACGCAGCACTACCTGTATGCGGAAGGTCAGCGCGATATTAGGCGGGTGGAGGTGTGTGATATTTGCAAAGGATACCTCAAGGTGATCGCCTCCTTTTCACCCACGCCTGCGGAGATGATACTAGTCGAGGACCTGGCAACGGTCCACCTGGACGCTCTTGCCCAAGAGCAGGGCTATGTGCGGATGTCGTCAGTCAGGATGGGCAGGGAAATGTTAGAAGAGGCGAAGATCGGATGAAATACCGATCAGTTCATATCCTTCATCAACGGGCAGGCCTTCTCCGGCAGCTGCAGTAGTCGCCATCTGGTCGCAGCGCTCGTTTTCCGGGTGCCCGTCATGACCGCGGACCCATACAAATTTGACCTGGTGACGTTCGCAGAGATCCAGCAACCTGATCCAGAGGTCCTGGTTGAGCGCCTTTTGGCCGTCACTCTTCTTCCAGTTGTTGCTTCGCCACTTGCGGGCCCAGCCCTTGCTTACCGCATCGACAACGTATTTTGAATCGCTGGTAATGGTGACTGCGCAGGCGTTGGAAAGGCTTTCGAGCGCCGCAATCACGGCCAGCATCTCCATGCGGTTGTTGGTAGTCAGGCGAAATCCACCGGAAAGGACCTTTTCCTGACCGTTGTAACGGAGAACAGCTCCGTATCCTCCGGGCCCGGGATTGCGTTTGCATGCTCCATCAGTATAGATCTGGACTTCCTTCAATGTGGTAATTCCTTCCGGTATATCTTAATTAGTGCGTCTTGCTCCGCGCCTCCGCGTCTCTGCGCGAGTTCAGCCCTCTTCAACGAATATCGTAATCAAACGTCTGCTTTTGTCCGTTTCGGGAAAGGAGGATGGAAATATGCCGCTTGTTTCTCATCTCCTGGTAAAGGCTGAAGAGCTTTGCAGGGTCATCAAGATTCTGCATATTGACCCGGAGCAACACGTCTCCATTCCGAAGTCCGATCTTTTCGTAAAAACCGCCCCGCGAGATCCCGGTGATCCGAAACCCCACGGTCCTGCCCTGCTTCACGTACGGTACTGCACGCGCCTGCTTTAAAAAAGAGGGCAAGTCCCGGATGTTCGCGGGCATTAATACCCTGTCCAGGATCCACCGGGTATCTGAAACCTGCTCCACCTTCACGCCGAAGCCGGCATCGCCCTTTGGAACACTCGCGGACTTGTTCCTGCCCGATGCGTCAAGACCCGGAAGCGGGAGCACTGCGCTTTCCGAACGGTTTTGCGGAACGGTCGGCGCGCTCCTCACTAATGCGGCATCAAAGCTCCCGCTCATGATCATGACCGCAGACTGGGCAAACACATAGGCCGCAATCGTGAGGCCCGCGATCCATGCGACCACTGGTATCATCTTGTTCTGTTGCATGATTAGGCTACTCCGCCAACAGAGAGATGCATCACTTTACCAGAAATCAACTTTCCCGTATATAGAACTTTGCGTATCACCTCAAAAACAGGATGATAGAGGGATCTCAGCGGACCGGCGACGTATGGCGAAGCATTTCCCGGATAATGATGCCCCATTCATCGCGGTGCAGTTCATGACCGGCCCCCTTGAGGGGCAAAAGCTTTGCTCCACGGATCTCTTTCGCAAGCGCCACGCAGTTTGAAACACCGCCGATCGTGCCAGATGCGGAGCAACTTGCATTGCCACGGTTTCGAACTTGTTCCCGCATTAGAATCGCTTCCACCCGCGGCATCCACGTAAAACTGTTTCTGCGGTGGGGAAGATGAAGAACCTCCACTGCTGCATGATATCGAAAAAATGCCAGATGCAAATACAGTCACTACCAAAACCCGGTAAATGATCGATTTCATCTTGCCTCCAATGCTGTTCCTGTGGTACTAGTATTTGTCGGGTTTCGCTCCGCTCTACCCTACCGGCTCACCCTATCCAACAGATTCAACTGCTGTTACATAGAACGTTGGGTTTTACGCGAAGAACGTTCAGCCCAAAGATCGCCGGTTTACACCTCTTTATAGATTGTGTCCACGGCCAGGCCTGCCGCGAGCAGCAGCATGGCTTGCGCCAAGAGCCTACTTTAGCCTGTCAGCCCAATAGTCCGGTTGTCGGTGCAAATGCGCGAATGCAAGAACGATTATTTTGTCATCTTGAATGGAATAGAGGATCTTATAGGGGAATTTGTGGACGCTGTAACGCCGAATTTCCTTGCGCTCCGACGGCCATGCTTGAGGGTATTGTTGAATGCGGAGAAGGGAATGTCTGATTTGTTGTTCGAATTGGGATCCTAAGCCGGATTGCTCTGCCTCATAAAACTCCTTAGCCTCATCATATTCCCGACGGGCAATTTCGAGAATTTCCATTTTCATTTAGCGAACATATCCTCGAAAGAGACCGTTTTAATCTTGCCGGCCTTGTATGCTTTGAGTCTTTTCTCGGCTTCAACCGCCCATATCTTTTCAAGCTTGGGATCAGGAATGTCAAGGCTGCGAAGCAAGGCTTCGATAAGAAGAGATTTTTCCGCTGGTTTAAGATTTAAAGCTTTTGAAATCATGGTTTTTGTCGGGCTCATATTTAACATCCTCACAATCCGTATCATTTACTTTCGTACTGCTGCAATTATATCTTTATAGCGTTTGTTTATCAAATGGTTTTTTGCTCTGCGCACGCGCCGTCTTTGTTCCTCCGTAAAGTAGTCGGAGTCGATCTTCTTCAAATCATACGTGGCGATTGTGGACTCCTCCTAGGACGCTCCAGTAATCCCGCCATTTTCAAATGTGATTTCGCCCATGCCAATCTGTTAACGAAGTTTATTGGGCTACGCATCACAGCCCAACATCTTTTGAATTCTGTTGGGCAAGGTGAAGCATTTTGCCCAACCTACTTGCTTTATGTCCGATATCATAGGGGGAACATAGAGCTCAACCTGATTTGCCTTTATCATATAGATCACCTCCTGGCGAGCCCACAATACTTTTAGGATTGATGAAGCCGGCAGGTCTTCTCGATAACGTAAGACCTGACGGCTTCCCGAAGCACGCAATGCACATCCAATGTTATCTGCCCAGTGCAGTTTTTATCAATAAGCAGGGACCAAGGAGTACCCCTGGGCTTGATACCCGATTTCAGATATCCAGCCATTCGGCACCGCCTTAATCTCCGGTAAAACCGTTGCAGGGTCTACCCCTAAAACTTTAGCAGCAACAAGACAGATTTCCAACTTTATCCCATCCTTTGACATTTCTGAAATTGTACCGGCAATTTCAGAAAGTGTCGCCTGTTCTTCAGGCGAAAAGCCTTCTCTATTTGTAGATATAAGCTTTACAGAGGGGCCGATAAAGACAACCACAAATGCCGGTTTCTTATCCACTGCCAGTACCCCTTTGTCCTTATAGGTCTGGTGCATCAGCTTAAGATGCAGCGCGGCGCTTTTCGCGTTGGCGATCCTGAAGTCATAAAGTGCCTTGATGGATTTTACCCCTTTCAAGGCATCTCCATAGTCCCCAGCAAAAACATTGGGGGAAGCTGCAAATAACAAGCAAATCGAAAGGAACAGACTTAAACTGATTATTCTTGTTTTCCTTTTCATAATTAACACCTCCTTTAAGTGGCCCCTCTGTCGAGACAATAAAGAGTCTAATAAAGTTTAAGAGGGTATCCGATCAAGCCGCAGCGGAATGGCGCTGCCCCGGTTTCTACTATACTCCCTGAGGTTCTTTTTTTCTCTTTATATTTATCCACAATTATTGCTCCGCCGCCGCTTGCTGTCCGATATACCACATCCGGTGTCCGGTAGTCCAACGATTGGTCCGTCTTTCCGTGTTGCAAAATACAAGTATTTCGTCAGTCCCATTTGCACTTCAGTCACGGTGGCATACCCTTTCAGATATACGTCTTAGTGCTTGACGCTCCGCCAGAGCCTTTCCACGAATATACCTTATCCAATTTTTCGCCACTCATCTTTCAAAAATAAGATTGACAATAATTGACAATACTTAAATTACAGTATAGCGCGTTATTTTCAACTAGCCCACCAAAACAGGGCATTGCATTAATAAAAAAATTTAAGTTAGTAATAACGATTGATGCTTTTGTAGGCTGCTGGGGTCACGGGTCAGGCTGCTGAGTGGGGTCACTCTCGATCCTTAATCTTAGCTCTATGCCACCTTTCCGCGCTTGTCCGGCCCTTCGCAGAAGGTAGTAATGGAATCGTCCGCCCATAGTGCTATCAAGCGGCACGGTTCAAAAGATGAGATCATCCCGTCATTTGTTCGCCAAACTGGTAGAACCTGATGTCTTACCAAAGCGTCAGTAGCTCGTAGGTTGGGCTACGCATCACAGCCCAACATCTTTTTAAATTCTGTTGGGCAAGGTGAAACCAGTTTGCCCAACCTACCGGCTTTCGTGCTCATCGTGTCCTTCGTGGTTCCAAGGTTTTGGTTCCGGTTTGTCCGAGTTTATTACGCCTCTTTATAGATTGTATCCACGGCCAGGCCTGCCGCGAGCAGCAGGATGGCTTGCGCCGGCGCCGGTTCATGGTTCAAGGCAACGATATAGTTGTCCGCCGAGGTGAAGAGCTCTTTCCCGATGCCCGCCCATTTCTTCGTGATGGTCCCCAGTTCGCGCTCCGCCTTGTTCAGGAAGCGGAAGTTCCAGCCCTTCCAATCCCCCTTCACAAAGGCAACTTCGTTCTCAGCGGCGTCGAAAACGTAAAATGCCCCGCCGAGCGAGAACACCTTGCTCTTCAACCACCCGATGATCGTTCCGCGGCTGTCGCAGATATTGACCCGGGCGCGGAAGAGCGTGACGCCGCGATGGATCGAAAACAGCAGCTTCCGCTCGTCTTCATGGTCGGACCCTTCATAGACAAAGACCTTCGTGGGCAGGAACCGCTTGTTCACCAGAAGCCGCAGCACATGGATCAAGGTGCCCGGTTTCTCCCTCGCGATCCCCAGTTGTTTCTGCGTCTCCGGATCAAGGATGTCGTAGGTATCCGACAGCTTCATGAACCCGACATGTTCCCGGATAAAAAATGTTTTTCTGTTCAGCATCGAGCTCTCTCCTTTTATTGTTCAGCAACGAGTTGGCCGTCTTTGACGGCTCGGTGAAAATCATCAATACTGGTATGCACCGCTGGATGGCGGAACCGCAAAAGGAAATGCGCTGTAGTCCTCCAGGACACCCACCGAAGAGCTGCCTAAGGCCTTGCATTGAGAAGTGCCAAGCAGATCAAATTTTCCGGCCGCAGGATCGCTTAGTCCAACAGCCCCGCCGATCCCATCTGCTTCAAAGGTGGTTGCAGCATTGAAATCGACGACTGTGGAGTAGGCGACGCCATTGTAGCCGAACATGTTCACAAGGTCGGTATAGCAATTGTTGTTGATGACGGCACCGGTCAGTGTTTGTGCGGAGTAGAGATGCGTCATCGCCGCCAAACCATGGAAGATGTTGTTCTGAATCTTCGCGGCACCCGTATGGCTGTAAACGGCGAGGTTAATCAAGCCATTATCGGAGAAGGTGTTCTGGAACAATTCGAACCCGGCTGCTGTTGGAGAATTATAGAAGATGCCGTAGCCGGTATTATGGTGGACCAGTGAGGACGTCAATCGAAGTTTTGCGCTTGTCGCACTCGTCTCTTGCAGGCTGATTCCATAATGATTGTCCGTGATGTTCAACCGGTGCAAGCTCACTGTTCCGATATCTCCCAAGAGCTTCACCCCGTCTCCTATGGAGCCGGAGATACTCGTTGTATCGATTTGAACGTTGCTGATGCTGCCGGCCCCGTTGTCGGCTACTACGCGAATGCCGTGGCCCTCTGTCCCGTATCGCCTGCCGCTCCAGCCGCGGCCCGAGTTCGTTATGGTCGTGCCGGAGATCAGCACCCCGGTCATCGTGCTGTTTGTTGCGCCGCCGTTGTCCAATACGGAAACTTCGATCCCCGCAAACCCGCAGGAGCTGATCTGCGAATTTCTGATCGCGATTGAAGACATCGTCTGGCCGGAGACCCATGTCTGCGGAGATATGCCGCTGTCGAATATGTCGCTTATCGTTACACCATCAACCACGCCGTTTGTCGAAGAATTATCGTACTCAACGCCATTTCCTGCATACAGGAGCGGCGCTGTCATTATCACCGCACCGCCGCCTTTTGACAGTATCGAGTTATACACCTCGCAGCGGACGCAATCCTCATAGTGAACGCCGTGCAGGCTGAAACGGGTGATCTCGACGTTCTTTACGATAATGTCGCTTTTGGATTTTGCGGTTATTCCGAAAATCTTGACACTGGCCCGATATATATTTCCCGCAGGCGGCGAAGCCCGTTTGATGTACAGCTTGGAAGGATACTGATAGGAGAAGCTTCCAACCGGCGCCGCGGAGAAAGTTGTGGCCGCATCTGTTGTCCAGGTTTGGAATGACAGCATCACGCCGTTCTCGGTGAGATTTCCGAGGGCTTCGTTCACGCCAAGGGTAACCGCAGGACTGCTATAAAGGCCGCTTCCTTCATCCGTCCAGCCGCTTATTTCTTTGGATCCGTCGATTCTGGGCAGCGTACCGGTTCCATAAGAATCGATCGTGATCCCGGAGGACGGGATCGTCAATTGCTCGTACCAGACGCTGCCGCGTTTCAGGTAGATTGTGGAGCCGGACGGAATAGTAGATGCGGAAACCTTGGCCAGAGTTTGCCACGGATTCGAACTTGTTCCCGCATTAGAATCGCTTCCACCCGCGGCATCCACGTAAAACTGTTTCTGCGGTGGGGAAGATGAAGAACCTCCACTGCTGCATGATATCGAAAAAATGCCAGATGCAAATACAGTCACTGCCAAAACCCGGTAAATGATCGATTTCATCTTGCCTCCAATGCTGTTCCTGCGGTACTACTTAGTTTGCAGATTGGGTAGAATGAAATGAAACCCAACGGTATTGTTGAATGCGGAGAAGGGAATGTCTGATTTGTTGTTCGAATTGGGATCCTAAACCAGATTGCTCTGCCTCATAAAACTCCTTAGCCTCATCATATTCCCGACGGGCAATTTCGAGAATGTCCATTTTCATTTAGCGAACATATCCTCGAAAGAGACCGTTTTAATCTTGCCGGCCTTGTATGCTTTGAGTCTTTTCTCGGCTTCAATCGCCCATATCTTTTCAAGCTTGGGATCGGGAATGTCAAGGCTGCGAAGCAAGGCTTCGATAAGAAGAGATTTTTCCGCTGGTTTAAGATTTAATGCTTTTGAAATCATGGTTTTCGTCGGGCTCATATTTAGCATCCTCACAATCCGTTTAATTACTCCCGTACTGCTGCAATTTATATCTAATTATATCTTTATAGCGTTTGTTTATCAAATGGTTTTTGCTCTGCGCAAGCGCCGTCTTTATTCCTCCGTAAAGTAGTCGGAGTCGATCTTCTTCAAATCATACGTGGCGATTGTGGGCTCCTCCTAGGACGCTCCAGTAATCCCGCCATTTTCAAATGTGATATCGCCCATGCCAATCTGCTAACGAAGTTTGTTGGGCTACGCATCACAGCCCAACATCTTTTGAATTCTGTTGGGTAAGGTGAAGCATTTTGCCCAACCTACGTGCTGCATTTCGGGTTATTTCACTTGACCTCTATGCGCACGTTGACCGACCCGGTGTTATTGTCAAAACCCCAGTCGTTCATGCAGAGCTGCAGCATGCCGGAGACAGTCGGCGTAAAGGTCTTATCCGCACCAATGGCAAAGGGCGGTCCATTGCCGATCCTGCCGATCAGCATGCCGACGCCGGCTTCGGGAAGCGGTACCCCGTTGTCCATTTTGCCCGACCCCTGCGGGCTATACGCGCCGTAGCCCGGCTCACCGTGGTTCCATTGTCCTGACGCCCTGAGCATAACGGTCTGACCGGCGCTGACCGTGACGATATTCTGCCATGCTGACTTTGCCAGGATGACCATATTTTCCGTACGGCCGGCGCCCGACCGCGGGCCCCTCCCCATCAAGCCCTCAACCTCCCTGCCGATGGGAACGGTGACGGACGCCGCGGCAAAGACCTCTCCGGTCTGTGCGGCTATCAAGCGGGCATGGATCCTCACGTTCTCGTCCAATTCGGAAACCGTTCCCGTCAAGATCGCGTCGGCGCCGAACAGCGATCCGAATGCTTTGGCCGTCTTCTGATCGACCATGCCGTACGCGCTGAGTTTTTGTTCTTCCAGCGTCCTGTTCAGCAATTGCCGCTCGACGATCTGGACCTTGCCGTTTCGGAACAGCCGCGTGGTCAGTTCCTCGGCAAGATACTTCCCGAACCCTGAAACGCCGCCATCCAGGTTCAAAAATTCCATGACAGCGATCCGCGAGGCCTGTCGAGCGGCCAGATTGGCGTTTACCTGCCCAACCAGGTTTTCAAGCTGCCTGTCCAGCTCTTTCTCGGGAGACAAGGCCGGCCGGTTCACCGGCGCCACGCCTGTTGCAGGGGCCTTCCTGTTCCTGGTCCGGAACACGAGCACCGTTTCGTCATGCACGGCGTCCTCAAGCACGACGACCTTCAGACGATAGCCGTCGTACCCGGAATATGTGTGCGGAACTCCGGACTTGAGGACGAAGCTGATCTCGTTCAAGGACTCCTTTTCAGAAACGACCGTGGCAGGCCATTGCGACCGCTCGAACCTCCCCTGGATGACGAAACCCCGCAGATCGAAGTCGTCAACCGCGTTCCGGAGCGAGGCGAAGGTCTTTCCCATACTGGACGGCGACGGAGCATCCACGGAAGAAGGCCGCTGACCGACAGCGCAACCGCCCATGCATGCAAACCACAGGACCGCGAATACCCGAAGGAACAACGTCGCTTTCAATTTTCTCATGCTTATCCCCTCAGTTTGTCGTTTGGGTAGAATGAAATGAAACCCAACGGTATTTGTCGGGTTTCGCTCCGCTCTACCCGACCTACCGGCTGCCATATGAGTGTTACCGATAATGACGTTAAATAGCTTCAAACATGGGGATATAACTCTCAATAAGTTGCGAGAAAACCTTGAGCATGTAAACAACTTGGTATTTGAGAATGCCAGGAATCTTAGTTTCATCGAAGAATATCGAAATGGACGGGTTTGAATGGTTTTTAATTTTCATTTTAGCAATTCCGTCTCCGACAATATCAACAGAGATATCTTCTCTGAACTCAACAAAAACGCTGCTAGGGAAAGTCCCTTCGCGGTTCTCATATTCAATGGGTACGTTGGAAAAATCAGCTGTATTGATAGTTGGCATCAAAAGTCTGTGTTTATCAGTATTGCTGAGCTTGTTGAGACTCCAAATGAAAGGATTCGCAGCCTTGTATGGCTGTATCCGATCAAGAATTAGGTCAGAAGCCTGTGGGCAAACCCGTTTGATTTTGCTCTTAGAAAGAGCATCAATGAGATTTGCCCTGTCCTCATAAACAGGAAAGTAAACATGATCGAGGCTAAGCCCGGCCTTACTGACGATCTCAATGGCAATGAAGTCAAGAGCAGACCGCAAATTGTGGATGGCATCACCGATGATCACGGGAATCTCTTCTGGCATTGATTCACCAACGGCAAGCTTGAAGCACTGGTTTCCGGTATCTGGATTATTATCGATACTAAGCCGAAAAGAGTCACTATTAAACCACTCTGAAAGACGAGATTCAAGCTCTTCAATATGGTGTTTGGCGCGCTTAACCTTTAATCGTGGACCTGAGAAGTCCCATGAGCTCATAATGTGCCTTGTTTAAAATAACGACAAGATGACGCGCAAGCGTAGCGCGTCGCTGTCGATCTTTTGGTTGGAAGCATTCTGTCGGGTTTCGCTGAGCTCTACCCGACCTACCGACTGGAGACAAAGGAGAATCTATATACGATCGAGGGAGAGGTGCGTTTTTACACTTGACTATTTCCGCCTAAAGGTACGGCGTGGTTTAAAAACATTTTGAATATTTGCTCTCCCACGTAAAAAACGGTAATTTATTCCTTCGGTTCGTCGTCGCTTCCGATGATTCCGCCGACTTTTTGACCTGTCCGTTCATTTTCCAGCCACATGGTGACTGCATATCCATTACTTAAAGCTTTTAGCAGATATGTTTCTCCCGGTTCGGCAATTAGCCACATAGCTCCACCTGCGAACGAAAGCCCATAATCTATTCGTGCCATTATTCTATGTTTACCTGGAAGAACATAGACCTCCCCTGCCCATTTCCCTCCGTTAAAGAGAAATTTAAACATATTGACCGTGATATTTCCGTCAACCTTTGTTATGCCTAATTTCCCCCTGCTACTCTCTCGCTGATTAACTCGCACAACGGCTTGCTTACTCGCTTCAACTTCCTCCCCAGGATACATCTTTACCTTTGGAGTAGCGCATCCCGTAAGTGTCAATATCATCAGCATGCCGATTAAAAAAGAATAATGTAAACTTCTCCACGGTATCAATATTATATTTTTACTCACACCAGACCTCCTTATCCAACAAGATATTATAGGAACGGAATAGACCATATAAACGGTCATTATCACCTGAACAAAGTTTGTCGCAACTGATGGAAATCATTACAATTCGATTACTGACTAATATTACCTTTATGGAATATCTAAAGAACCTGACTAATATTCAAAACCGGTATTAGTCGGACGGTTCTGTTCCGTTATTATCCTTTCAGTCGGTTGCTTTGCATTAATGCCGGTACTGGTGATCGTTACGCAAGACTGTATCAGAAAGACGGCTTATTGTAAATTAAAAAGGTCTATAACTTATTGATATTATAATGGAGACGAATCGTTAAATACCAAATTCTGTAAACACAACCCACCTCATCATATTTTGCGATTCAAAATAATCCTTGACCGTATGCACATTCCCACGTATATACTTTTATCTATTACGGGAGATACTATGTCAGTCAAGTACGCCATGCTCGGCATCCTTGCGCAAAAGGACCTGCACGGGTATGAACTCAAAAGCAGCTTCGATGAAAAGGTCGGTGATTTCTGGAGCCTGAACTATGGCCAGATCTACTCCACCCTCGGACAAGCGCAATCCCACCCCCGTGCTCGATCTGATCGAAAAACAGAAAACGCTCTATCTAAAACAGATGAACCAGCTCACCCACCAGAAGGTGGCGCACAAGAAGCAGCCGAAGAAGCACGATTCGCTTACCACGGAGCTTTTGATGGATGCGAGGCTGTTCCATGCCGAGGCGGATATCAAGTGGTTGACGTTGTGTGAATCTAAGATTAAGATAAAACATGAGGGTAAGAAGGAACGAGGGTAAGAGGGAACGAAGAGGATTGGTATTGAGGTTTTTATCTTACCTTCCTACCTTCTTTCCATCTTTCCTTCATCAATCTCGAAGGCTTTTTCCGGCTGGACTTTGGGGCAAGTATGTCCTACCATATACACTATCCCTCGATCGGCTCGGCATTGCTGCTCTCGATCGTGCTGTCCGTGCTCGCAGGACTGTATCCCGCACGGCGCGCGGCAAAGACGAATATTGTGGAGGCGCTATCCTATGAATAAGTTTCAATTGCGGATTTCGGATTTCGGATTTCGGATTTTTGCATCAAAGGCGTACGGCCTAGACGCATAAGGCTTGTAATCCGCAATCCGAAATCCGCAATCCGAAATCAGGGCGGGCGCTAATACCGCTGCTTATTCTCTTCGGCATGTTGCTATCCTCGCCCGCCCACGCCCTTTCCGGTCGCGAAGTTTTCGAAAAAGTGCATGAGGTAAGTTTAAAGTCGTTGGACCATAAGATCGAAATGACGATGGTCCTGTTCGACAAGGGCGGCGGCAAACGCACCCGCTCGCTTACGTCATACAGTAAAAATGCCGACCCCGAAGCGTACAAGGCGCTTGTCGGTCTTCAACACTCCGCCGGACCTGAAGAACGTCGGGTTCCTGGTCCACGCGCATACGTTTTCGGACCGCGACCTCTGGGCCTACTTCCCGGAGTATAAGCGCGTGCGGCGCATCGCGAACAGTTCCCAGGACGATTCGTTCTTCGGGTCGGATCTTTCGTATGATGATTTCAGCGGCCCGCCGAATCTCGATGATTTCAAGTTCAGCATTTTGAAGGAAGAGGTCATTGACGGATAAACCCTGTTATGTGGTCGAAGTCACGCCGAAGGCCCGCCGCAAATACACGAAATACATCGCCTGGGTGGCAAAGGACCTGTGGATACAGCTCAAGATCGATTATTACCAGGACAAGGACATCTACCGTTCAGGGACCTTCAAAGATGTCAGGATGATCGACGGCATCCCGACTCCGTTCGAAACGAGATGGAGAACAGGAAGACAAATCACCGGACCGAACTCACGCTCGACAGAGTCCAGTATCACACGAAATTCGCCGATGACCTCTTTACGCAGCGGTCGCTGGAGCGGTCGGGGAAATAAGGTATTCACGTTCTATGCATATTAAAAAACCGATCATACGTCTGCTGACGCACTCCCGCATATACCTCTTTCTCCTGCTGCTCACGCTGCTTCAGCCCTCTCCCTCCTGGGGAGACGAAGCATTATCTGTCTCCGGCAGACTGAACCTGCGCGGCGTGCAGGCATTGGAAACGGATTCGGTGGACGAAGATGCCACCTTTGCCGGCAGGCTCAGGATCGATCAGGAATCGCCGGCCTGGAAGTTCCACTCCTGGCTCGAAGGCGGGTGGGACGGGGCCGTGAAAAGACCTGCTCGTGACCACTCCCTGTTCAAGAACTATGATCAGGTCTATCAGAGCAACACGCCTTACCTGGAGTTTAAAGAGCTGTACCTGGCACGCTCATGGAACGATCTTGACCTGAAAGCGGGCATTCAGCGATTTTCCTGGGGCAGGCTCGACGAATACCCTCCGAACGATTTGTTCAATCCCTGGGACTATACCCAATTCATCAGAAAATCGCTTGAAGACCGCAAGATCGGAATACCGTCAATAGCGGTCACGCTGAACAAAAGCGATTGGTCCCTTGAAACGATATGGGTTCCCGTGATGGTCCCCTACCGTCTTCCCCTGCCTGACGAACGCTGGGCCGGATCGACGTTCGCATCAAACCTTGCGAAGGCAGTACCGAGCGCAACGATCTCTGTACAGGAACCTGACTTGCCGGACCGTACGATAAAGAATGGCAACGTCGGCATCCGGTTAAAGAACGCTGGCGCACTTGATTGGGCATTGAACCTGTACCACGGCTACGACCCCCGGCCGGTCTTCAAAACAACAGCACTTGTGGTCACGCCGACCTTCACGATCGGTCCCGGATATGTGCCGGACTTCCACCGGATCACCGTAGTCGGCCTTGACGCTGCATCAGTCTACGGCGACCTGAGTCTGCGGGCGGAGCTCGCCTACTCCTTTAATCGCATGCTGAACATCCGCCGCGAACTCTGGGGTTATCCTGCCATTCTCTCTCCAGGGACACATACTTTGAATACGATCGGGCAGAAGCACGACGTCATCGATTACGGCATTGGCGCGGACTACCGGGTTTTCGAGGACGGACTCCTGACCTTGCAGGCCCAGCAGACGATCATCGTCGGCAATACGGATTTTCTCTATGAACGGCGAAAGGAAACAGTCGTGTGGGCAAACCTCAAGGCAGGCTGGTTCAACCAGAAGGTCGAGACCAATGTCAGCGTTGCGTATAATCCCGAACACGACGACCGCATGACAAAAGCGAATGCCTGGTATGTTTTCAGCGACGCGTGGAAAGCCGGGGCCACAGTCGTTGCGTTCACCGGCCCGGACCAGTCCCTGTTCGGAAGATACTCAAGGAACGATCAGCTTGAAATGGAGCTGGTGTATTCCTGGTAGAAATAACCCTCTTGTCCTTCTGCGTTTCCTTCCCCTCTGCTCGTCTGCCCTTCGCCCTTTAGGAACAACGGAGAATTCATGTGCTATAATTAGCAATAAATCAACCGACGCATTCAATCTTCGGTCTATATTCCCTTTTTGAAAGTCATACCATGTTATTCAAAGTCTGTGAACAGGAAGAACTCCGGCGGCTGTTTGATACCCTGGCCGCAGACAATGCCGTAGTCGGACCGGTCCAGAGCGGCATCGACCGGAACGGCAACGCATTATATGCTTTTGAACCGGTTACTGACTTTAAGACCCTGAAACTCGGGTACACCACGACCAAACAGCCGCCAAAGCCCTATTTTCTGCCCTTCCGGGAAACCCTTGCGTCCTTTCGCATCGACGGCAACGACTGGCATAAGACCGTTGATTACCACTGCGACCGTCCCTCCGTGTCTCTTCGGCCTCCATGCCTGCGATATCAACGCCCTGAACAAGCTCGACAAGGTGCTGATGGGCAAGCACCTATCCCATGCCCTACTATGCGGCGAAGCGGAAGAACATGTTCATCATCGGCATCGACTGCCATCCCCAGCCCTTCTGCTTCTGCCGTTCCATGGGCTCCGACACCGTGCTCCACGGCTTCGACCTGTTCCTCACCGACATCGGCAACCGGTACTTCATCGAGATCCTGTCGGCCGACGGCCTACGAGCATCACTCAACAGCATCAAAACACGCACCCCCGAAGAGATCGGACCATCTGCAGTATATGAGCTGACTGTTGCGGAAAAAAACAAGCAGTTCACGGCCCACGTCGACACCACCGACCTGACCAAGATCCTCGACATGGAGTTCCAGTCCCCGGTCTGGAAAGCAGTGGGGAGACAAATGCCTCGGCTGCGGGACCTGCGCCAACGTCTGCCCCACCTGCTACTGCTACGGCGTGGAAGAGACCGTGGACGTCGATCTTCGCAGCGCGCAGAAGACCAAGACCCTCTATTCCTGCAACCTCGTCGACTTCGCCGAGGTGGCCGGCGGCCATAATTTCCGGCCCGAGCGGGCACCCGGCTCAAATACCGCTACTACCACAAGCACCGGGGCTTTGTCGAGGCCTATGAGGAATCGCTCTGCGTCGGCTGCGGCCGCTGCGGCGAGGCCTGCCTTGCCGGCATCACCGTGCCGGAGGTCATCGCCAGCGTCCGCGGAGAGGAGAGCTGATCGATGGATACGCGCCTCGAAATTCGAGGATGTGACTGCTCCGCACCACGGCAAACAGCTCCGCAAGAACGATCTTGCCAGCTTCGAGCACACCTACAAGGCCGAGATCACCGAGCGTATCGCAGCTTACGAGCCATGGAGAGCCTCTACCGGATCCAGATCATCGATCCCGACGAGCGCAGGCGCTTTTCCTTCAAGCCCGGCCAGTTCGTCATGCTGGAAGCTGCCCGGCATCGGCGAGGCGCCTTTCGCCATCTCCTCGTCGCCGAGCAGCCGCGACGATATCGAGCTCTGCATCCGCACGGTCGGCAATCTCACGGCCTTTCCTCGCCCGGGCCGAGCGGGGCATGCGCGTCGGCATCCGCGGCCCCTTCGGCACCAGCTTCCCCATGGAGACCATGCACGGCCAGAACATCCTGCTGATCGCCGGCGGCCTGGGCTCGCGCCGCTCCGGTCGCCCATCGCCTATGTGCAGGAGCACCGCAGCCGCTTTGACCAGGTCGACATCCTCTACGGCGCCAAGGACCCGTCGCAGCTGCTGTTCACCTTCCAGTACGAGATGTGGCGCCGTGACGACATCGGCCTGCACATCATCGTGGAGAAGCCCGATCCCGCCTGGAACGGCCCGGTCGGGCTTATCACCAAGATCCTGGAAGCGATCATCGCCGGCAAAGACGAGGCCTTCATGCAGAACACCTACGCCATCGTCTGCGGCCCGCCGGTCATGTTCAAATCCGTCTGCACCATGCTGAACGAGGCCGGCATTCCCATGCAGAAGATGTTCGTCTCCCTGGAGCGCCGCATGCACTGCGGCATGGGCAAATGCTGCCGCTGCAACGTCGGCTCGACCTATACCTGCCTTTCCGGGCCGGTGTTCGATTACTGGACGGTCATGAACCTGAAAGAGGCCATCTGATGGATACGAGTCGCAAACACAGAACAGGACCTATCTCGGCATGCCGTATCCGCGGCCGAGGGTCGCCTTCTTCGAGCTTTCGTCCTGCGAAGGCTGCCAGCTCCAGCTCGTGAACAACGAGGCGACGCTCCTGGACTTCCTCTCCCTGGTCGACGGTGCGTGAACTTCCGCGAGGCCATGACCGAGAAGAGCGACGACTATGACATCGCCTTCGTCGAGGGCAGCGTCACCCGCGCGGACGAGATCGAGCGGCTCACGAAGATCCGGAAGAACGCCAAAGTGCTCGTGGCCTTCGGCTCCTGCGCCTGCTTCGGCGGCGTGAACCAGCTGAAGAACCGCTTCAAGGACCCCGCCTGGGTAAAAAACAGGTCTACGGCGACCATCCCGATCGAGACCAACGACACGGCCCGGCCGCTCGAGGATTTTGTGACGGTCGACCTCAGGATCTCCGGCTGCCCGGTGAAAAAGGAAGAGGTCGAGAAGATCGTCACCAACATCGTGCTCGGGAAGTCCATCGTCACAGCCGAAATATCCGGTCTGCATGGAGTGCAAGGCCAACGAGAACATCTGCCTCTTCGACCTGGGCGAGCCCTGCCTCGGGCCGATCACCCGGGGCGGCTGCGATTCCTGGTGCCCCAACAGCCGGTTCGGCTGCTGGGGCTGCCGCGGTCCGGCAGAGGACGCCAATGTGGACCAGATGCAGGAGATCATGAAACAGTACGGCTTCTCCGAAGAGACCATGCTCGACCGGCTGGAGTGCTTCGGGGGGTTCGCGAAAGACGCGGAACAGATGCGAAAGAACATGAAATTATCGCCACGAAGTCACGAAGGCACGAAGTGAATCAACACTTGAAATTACGTCGTTTACTTCGCGTCTTAGTGCCTTCGTGGCAGAAGCCTGAGGTCTTCCATGAAATCACCCGCACCATCGACATCCATCATCTCACCCGCGTGGAAGGCCACGGCAACATCAAGATCACGATCAAGGACGGCAAGCTCGAACGAAGCGCGCTGGGAAGTGGTCGAGACGCCGCGGTTCTTCGAGGCCATGCTGGTCGGCAAAAAATGGGAGAATGCCCCCTGGATCAGCGGCAGGATCTGCGGCATCTGCTCCATCGGCCATACGCTCGCCAGCATCCGGGCCGTCGAAAATGCCTTCGGGATCGTCCCTGACGACCAGACCGCGAAGCTCCGCCTGCTGCTCAAGCACATGGAAACGCTGCAGAGCCATGTTCTGCATCTCTACTTCCTGGCAGCGCCGGATTTCCTGAATGCCGGCAGTGTGTTCCCGCTGATCAATTCCCATCCCGACGTGGTGAAGCGCGCCGCCAAAATAAAGCAGCTCGCCAACGACCTCTGCGATTGCGTCGGCGGCCGACGCATGCACCCGACCCGGACGGTCGTCGGCGGATTCACCATGCTGCCGGAGAAAAAGGAACTGGTGCGTTTCAAGGAGCGGCTGCACGATGTCAAGGACGATCTGCTCGAGACCGCCGAGCTGTTCCGCTCCTTCGTGGTCCCTGATTTTGCCCGGGAGACGGAGTTCGTCTCGCTTAAGGGAGACGGGGCGTATCCCTTTATCGGCGGGGACCTCGTCTCGACCGACGGCGTTGTCAAAAAGGAACAGGAATACGCCCTGATGACCAACGAATACCTCGTTGAACAATCGACGTCAAAATGGAGCAGGCTGTCGCGCCAATCCTTTGCCGTCGGCGCTCTCGCCCGGCTCAACAACAATTTCACGTTCCTGCACCCGGCGGCAAAAGAAGTTTCCGCAAGCTTCGGGCTCAAGCCGGTCAATCATAATCCCTACATGAACAATATCGCCCAGCTGGTGGAATGTGTTCATGTCGTACTGGATCCATGCAATTGATCGATGAACTGCTCGGCATGACCTGGAAAGAACCGCGCCATCCCGCCATCCCCAGAGCAGGGCATCGGCGTCGGCGCCGTGGAAGTCCCGCGGGGAATACTGTATCATTGCTATGAGTTCGACGATGAAGGGCGCATCGTGCGCTGCGACTGCGTCATCCCCACGAGCCAGAACCACGCCAATATCCAGCACGATCTCGCCGCCCTGGCCGAGCAATGCGCGTCCCGGGGGAAGCAGGACCGGGACATCGAGCTCCTTGCTCAGATGCTCGTCCGGTCCTACGACCCGTGCATTTCCTGTTCTGTGCATTAACGGCCGTGTTTCTCTATATTGAGGCTGTCAAAAAAGCTTCACCGGAGGTATACTCCAGATATGACAGAGACGGATAAAGTTGTTGTGCGATACAAGGACGGCAGGGTGTTGAAAGGCCATGTCCACGATTTCGAACCGAATGCCGTTGAGATCATTTTTCTTGAACTGGATAACGGTAACGAGTTCAGTATTCCCATCGATGAACTGAAAGCTCTTTTCTTTGTTCACTCGCTGGAAGGCGACAGAACATACCGGGAGCGAAAGGTCTTCGGCATCCGTAAAAACGTCGGGCACAAGATCTACATCAGGTTTTTTGATGGGGAATCAATGCTCGGGTTTGTCAAAGGAGATGTCCCCTGGGAAAAGGGTTTCTATCGCTCCGGCCCGGAAAACGGGTCCAGAGGTTTCTTCATGGAGCCGGTCGATGGAGAAAGCAATAACATTAAAATATTCGTCATCGCCAGCGCGATACGCGACATATCGGTCATCGTTGCATGACCGTTTTCACCGCCGTTCCCGCGCCCTGCGTCTTATCAGGAGCAGCAGCAAAAGCAAAGCCAGAAGAAGCAGCACAAAAGGACTGGTCGAGAGGCCCTTTTCCGGCTGAACGACCCGCGCCTGAGGGAATTGCCGCCGCCTGTATCGGCTGCTGCATTTCGACCTGCTCCTCTTGAACCGGTGCAGCAGGAGGCTCTGCAACGATACTGCGTTCTTTCTTCACTTTCCTGGCCACCCGTACCGGTTTTCCATATTTGTCGTGCAGGTGGTACTCGCCGAAAAGCAGCTCCCATTTTTCGCAGCTTTTGTAGCATTTATGCCCGCCGACCGAATCGGTCTTCCCGGGATGGGGCCAGGCCATGACCGGAGTAATGAGAATCAGCAGTGCCAGGAAGAGTGTTTTCATTTGTCGAGTGTAACTCATCGACCTGCTGGTGTCAAACCGATACAAAGGCTGAAAATACCGTCTTTTTTCTTGACAATAGAGACCCCTGATGTTAAATTATCCACCTCGTTGCACCGGTTTCAGCATCAATGGGGCTGTAGCTCAGCTGGGAGAGCACAAGGCTGGCAGTCTTGGGGTCAGGGGTTCGATCCCCCTCAGCTCCACCAAGAAAATAACAAAAGGCTGGTCATCATTGACCGGCCTTTTTTATTGCGTGGAGGGGGATCGAACCAAGGGAGTTTGAGGGAATGATTCCCTCATGATTTAGGGGAGCACACGAGGGGACCGGTCCCTTCGTGAAGCGAAGCGCGTAAGATTCCCCCTCAGCTCCACCAAGATATCAAGGGGTAAAAATGTGCTATTAAATTTCCTCGGAGTCATGGTGATCAGGGGTGATGCTTGCCCGTATGCGCGTATAAGCCGCGCGCGTCGGTGAACTGCCGAACGCCGGATTAATGGCATTAATTGGATTGTTTTCCAGCGTTTTTTTCGGTACAATAGCCTTGAAAGATAAAGAGGTGCTGAAATGACTAAAGTGAAAGGCATATTTAGGGGAACCACTGTCCAGCTACTTGAACCAGTAGCGGCGACAAATGGCGTTGAAGTCGATGTCATCTTCCACGAACCCGATGAAAAAGACCAATCATTCGTGAACGCTATGAAACAAGAGCTTGCGCGGATGGAGACGGGTTTGAAACTTGGCGGCGGCCCCTACTATCACTCACGGGAAGAGCTGCATGAGCGATAAGGTCTTTATCGACACAAACATTCTCCTCTATGCGTATGACCGGGATTCAGGAGCGAAACACGAGACCGCCCGAGAGCTTATTAGACGCTGCTGGGAAGATACTTCCGGAGTAATCAGCATTCAAGTCCTATCCGAATTCTTCGTGCGTGCAACGCGTGCGGGAAGTTCATTTGTAAACCCCGAAGAAACCGAAGCCATCATTCACAATTTATCCCATACCTGGACGGTAATCATCCCCGATGTGCCCGTAGTGCTCGAAGCGATCCGAGGTCGGAAAATTCATAATCTCTCATATTGGGATGCCATGATCTGGGCAAGCGCAAAACAAGCAATGATCGGCACGATCTACACGGAAGATTTCCAGCATAGCCAAGTTGTCGAGGGCGTCAAGTTCGTAAATCCCTTCAAGCTTAATTGAGCGCTGTTATTCTCACCTAGAATAGAGAAATAATCCGGAAGTCTTGTGCTCACCCGTTTCATTTCCTCTGTGCTAAAATTGTGCTAAATCGAATCCAAACAGGCGAATATAGTGGACTCATATTTTCAGACCCGGGCAGAGTGGAAAGCAACAAGGTAAACAAAAAGGGGGGCAAGCCCTCAGGCACAATGACCAAGAGAAAACCCGGGGGCTGAGCAGCTCCCGGGTTTCAGTCCATCGCTACAATATACTTTCCCCGATTCAGGCGGCCTGCCGCAATCAGAAATCATCAGAACCGGACTGAAGCACCAAGCGTATAGGACCAGTCGCTTGCGACGCCTGCATTGCTGTTCAGGAACCGGTCGTATGCTGCCTGAAGCGAGAACCGCGGAGTAATGAAATAGCGGACGTTCGCCGTGTAGGTCATCCCCTCTTCGGTTGGAGCATCGCCCGAGCTGCGTTCGATGCCGATCCCCGCGCTCAGTGCGCGGTTGAAGAAGTAGTCAGCGGCCAAAGCGATATTTGTATTTTTTTCACTCTCGAAATCGTCCTCCGATTTGCTCTGCCCGAGGCTTCCTTCAAGGCTCACATGCTTCCCCTCTGACAATTCGCCGGCGTATCGCGCAAAGAGGCCGTAATCCTTCGACTTCCACGTCATGGTGGGAAAGAACGGACCTGACGATTCGGATTTGCTGCTAAAATATTCAACACCGGCCATTAAATTGTCCGTAACATAGTTCCCGAGGCTGATCCCATACGAGTTCGATTCGGAAGTAGCGCTGCTGGGCGGGTCATAGTCATAATCGGAAGTCATGTACACCAGTTGGACAGCAAGTGGAAAACCTGGCTGCGCTAAATTAACTCCGATGTCATACGTGATCCCGTCACCCGTCGCACCTGCTCCTTTTATATCCGACAGGAAGCTTGCCACAAAAACACTGCCAGCCCGCTCCAAAAATGCCGCTTCGGCATAGGGATGATCTTTCGTGTTCACCGGCGCAAAAAAGAACTCCCCGGAAATGCCTGCTATGTCCATTTTGAAATCGTCGCTGGCCTCGTGGTGATTATACAGCGCTGAAATTTCCGCCTGGTACTGATCCTCCGCTGCATTGGCCACTATTGTGTAAAAAAAGAACATCATTGCGATAAAAACATATAAGGTGAAACTGATATTGCTTTTTCTCATGATTCCCCCCGCTTGCTAAGATTAATAAATATTGCGACCAAGGTATCAGAAAAGTTTCATATAATCAATAAAAAAGACTGCCATTCAGGGTATTTTCGGGGTATTGCAGAATGTTTCATTCTGGAGAGTTTACTGCCAAGCTTCACAAAAAAAAGGCTGAAGGACTCATCTCCTTCAGCCTGTAACACTACAGGGAATACTTACGACTTCACCACCAGCACCGGACAGGGCGCATGGCCGATGACCTTCTCCGCCACACTTCCCATGAGAAGCCTCCGGAGACCGGTCCTGCCGTGAGAGCCGATAATGATCATGTCCGCCTTCTGCGTCCTTGGCGAGCTTGGTTATCGCCTCGAAGGCCTCGGACTCGCCCACAAAGGTTTCCGCCTTCACGCCGGCAGCCTCAGCCTGCTTTTTTACTGCGGCAACATAGCCCTTTGCCTTCTTGACCAGGTCATCGACCGCCTGCGGCGCTTCGGCGTAAAACTCCGCGGGCACATCCACAACGGAAACGACCCTCAGCTCTCCGCCGTAGGACTTGCGCAAAAGAGATCGCCTTGTCCGTTGCCAGCAGAGCTGTACTTCGAACCGTCGGTCGCCATGACGATCTTCTTCCACCCGATGACCGTGTTGTTCGGAACGACCAGCACATCGCGCTGGGTATGGCCGATGACCCGCGCGGTCACGCTACCGATCAGGCATGCGCTCGACCGTGATGGAGCCCCGCGCCGTGCCCATGACGATGACATCGCAGTTCTCGGCATCGGCCAGATCCACGATGCGCTCGTAGGCTTCGCCTTCCTCGCAGACCGTTTTGATCGAGCATCCGCTCGGTCCTGGCAATGTTTTCCACTTCCGCGATGGCGTCCTCGCAGGGTTTCCTGAGGGCCGCCCGGATGTCCTTGACGCCCAGGGTCTCGATCTCGCCGTCATAGGGCGGGACGACCGAGGTGACCGTTATCCAGCATTTTTCTTCGTTCGCCAGCCTGAACGCCTGGTGAAGGCGCGTTCCGGCCGGAGTCCGAACCGTCGACCGCAACCAGGATCTTTCTATACTTCCCCATGCTCCAATGCTCCTGACGCATGCAGCAGTTTCTCGGCCTGTCTTCCCCTGCCACATGGCCCGAAGGACGATGAACGCGCCGAGCAGCAATGCGAAGATCATTATAGCAAAGCTGGAGTTTTTAAGCAATTTTACGGTGGTGTCGCCGAGCGTGTCGATGAGGCCGAGCTGGGACAGGTACACCGGGACCATGAGGCCGCGGCTGAACAGCACGATCACCATGATGAGGCCCATCACGACCTTGATCATGAAGGGCTTCACATAGGTGGTGCCGATGGCGCCGAGCTGGATGCCGAAGAGCGAACCAGCCAGAATGATCATGGCGAGCCGGATATCGACCATGCCGTGCATGGCATACTTGAGCGAACCGCCGAGACCCATGACGAACGCGATCACGAGCTCCGTTGCCGATGCCATAAGGCTCGGCGCGCCGAGGACATAGATCATCGCGGGAACGCCCACAAAACCGCCGACCGCGATCGTGGCGGCCATCATGCCCGTTGCAAAACCGAGGGGAATGGTGAACAGGACTGAAACGCGGGCATTGATGCTCTTGAAATAGACCATGGTGCCCGGAATGTTGATGGACTGGACCCATTTTGCGAGCTTGCCTGCCTTCTCTTCCGAGTTGGCATTGCCTGATTTATAGGTCTTCCAGGCATCATAGAGAACAAAGCCGCCGACCGTCGCCAGGATCACGACAAAGGCCACGCTCACGTAGAGGTTGGAGCCTGCGTCGCCGTAGGTCGCCTTGATCTTTTCCTGGATGCCTGCGCCGTACAGGACCCCTGCTTCGGCCGATACGCCGAGGATGAGGCCGAGCTTCACGTCGACCTGACCGTACTTGAAACGCTTCATGGCGCCCACGAGCGCCTTGGGGAACTTGTGGCACATGTTGCTCGCCACGGCCATGAGACCGGGGACGCCGAGGCTCATCATGCCGGGCGTGAGCACGAACGCGCCGCCGGAGCCGATGAAGCCGCTGACCAGACCGCCTACAAATCCAACGCCGAAGAGATAAAGGATGGTGATCGCATCAAGATTGATGAAACTCGTCGCTATATCGTGCATGTTACTTTACCTCCTTTTTCTTGCGTGCCGCCTCGACGCCCAGAACGGTCCAGAAATGACCGGTGAACCCGCCGTGAAAGTACGAAAATACGAATGCAGTGATGATCGGCAGCAGCGCATACCATCCCGCCCTGGGCGAAGGTGCTCGTTGATCACGTCCTGCTTCAGCAGGAGGGTCGCATAGAGCGCTATAGAGACGATGCCCATAACGATCATTGCGGCCACCGGCTTTTTCCTTGTAGTACTTTGTGCCATTGTGATTCCTCCTTAAAGTAATGAGTACAGCTTTTTTCACTATTGGATTTATATTCGCTTTCCGTCCTATGATTCCATTCCGCAATCCGAAATCCGCAATCCGCAATGCTTTTAAACCGCTTCGTCCATCACCACGACGAGCGGACATTTCAGCTTCTGCCACAGCTCAGAAAGCGTTTTATCCTTCTTGTTGCAGTCCATATCCAGGCTGTTCGGAGATTCGATGATCGCAAAGGCGATTTCCCTGTCCTTCTGGGTATGCTCTATGATCTGCTGCTTGAGGCAGCCGGTCCGCACGATGAGACGATAGGTCACTCCCTCCGCTCTCAATGTTTTCTGGAAGCGCATGAGATCAGAATCAGGAACAGCGGCACCGCCTGACGGGCCGGAACCGGACGTGACGAACAGGATGTCGAGCTGGGCATTGATCCTTTTTGAGGTATTCAGGGCGTACTTGAGCGTCTTGGCATCGATCCGCCCCTCCTTCAAGCCGAGCAGCACCCGCCGCCCTTCACCGAGCAGGGACCGCGCGGCATCCGGCACCCCTTCTTCCGCAAAGGTTGCTGCCGCCATCACATCCTCTATCTGTTTCATCATCTTCTTCAATCTGTTCATCCCCATGAAAAGACCTCGGTGAACATCGGTGCGCTAGTTGGCGCGGAGTTCCTTGCGCGCTGCCGGACGCTGCTGGTCGCGTTTCGCCGGACGGTCCGTCGTGCGTACGGTATCTTCCTTCATGATCTGCCGCGCGGTCTCGAATTCACCTTCCTCGGCAAAGGCCGCCGCCACCATTGTTGTTTCAAACTTCTTAAGTAAGCTTTTCATTTTGTTGCCTCCTGTGTAGGTAAGATACTTCTCTTATTACATTTCTCGTGCCAAAGCTTGAACGCATCATAACGCGTTGATAACCGTGATAAATTCTCGATAGCACCTCTGTTGGCTTTTGTCGGAACTGTTTTACTTTGCAATAGACCACTGGTAATGATATGATTAGTCATTGAATTGTAAGGGTTAATTTAACTGTTGCATTGGAACTGAAAACGTTGTATTTTGTAACATTCCAATAAAATGGCGGTGGATCAATGGGCCTCTTCAAAAAATCCGGGGACAGTGAACAGCAGTCAACCATAGCCGATCTGAGGCACAAGGTCGTTGACGCAAAGATGCCCGCAGGCGTCGAGAAGATCGCTCTGCAGGAACTGGAGATGCTCACCAAGATCAGCCCCGCCTCCGCCGAATATTCCATCGGCCTCACCTACATCGATTACCTGGTCACCCTGCCCTGGAACAAAAAGACCGAAGACAACCTCGACCTTGCGCGCGCCGAACGGCTTTTGAACGAGAACCACTACGGACTGAACAAGGTAAAAGAACGCATCATCGAGCACCTGGCGGTAAAGGTCATGCGGCTGAACCGGAAACCGCTCATCCTGGTGGTCGATGATGAAGAGATCGCGCGCAAGAACCTCGAACACGTTCTGAGCAAAGAACAATATGAAGTAGTCACGGCTGTTGACGGCGCTGACGCGCTCCGGAAGCTCGAAGCCCATGAGTTCGATGTGGTCATTACCGATCTGAAGATGGCTTCCCTGGACGGCATGGAACTGATCGAGAAGGTAGGCGGCCGCTACCCGGACATCAAAGTGATCGTGGTGACCGGCTTTGCCTCGATCTCTTCCGCCATTGAGGCGGTCAAGAAAGGCGCCTTCGATTACATTGCCAAGCCGTTCAAGCTCGACGAGGTCCGCGACGCCGTGCGCAAGGCGCTCGAGAAAAAGGCTGTGGTCAAGAGCACCAAGGGTTCGGTCCTCTGCTTCTCCGGCCCCCCGGGCACCGGCAAGACCTCCGTCGGCAGGGCCGTGGCCCAGGCGCTCGGAAGAAAATTCACGCGCATCGCCCTGGGCGGCATGAAGGACGAAGCCGACATCCGCGGGCACCGCCGGACCTATGTGGGGGCAAAGCCGGGCCGCATCATCGAAGAGCTCCACCGCCTGGAGACGGCTGAATCCCGTGATCATGCTGGACGAGCTGGACAAGCTCGGCCACGACGTCAAGGGCGACCCGGCCTCGGCGCTCCTGGAGGTGCTCGACCCGGAGCAGAACCATTCCTTCGTGGACCATTATCTTGACGCTCCCTTCGATCTTTCGAGCGTCATGTTCATCGTGACCGCCAACCTGCTCGATACCCTCCACGCTCCCCTCCGGGACCGCATGGAGGTGATCGAGTTCCCGGGCTATACACAGGAGGAAAAGGCGCGAGATCGCAACGCGATTCCTGGTGCCGAAGCAGATCAGGGAAAAAGGCCTGTCAACGAACCGTGTCGGCTTCGCCCCTGAGGCGGTGCAGAAGATCATTCAGGAATATACCCGCGAGGCCGGCATCAGAAGCCTGGAGCGGAAGATCGCCACGATCTGCCGCAAGATCGCCAGGGAGTCGCTCCAGGGCGCAGGCTGACGGCGCGGTCCGCGTCACGCCCGAACAGGTCGAGCACTTTCTGGGCAAGACGGAAGTATCAATTCGAGGTCATCGAGGAGCAGGACCGGATCGGCGTCACGACCGGCCTGGTCTGGACCGGGGCCGGCGGTGACATCATTTTCGTCGAAGCGGCCCGGATGAAGGGCGACAAGGAGCTGATCATCACCGGTTCCCTCGGCGAGGTGATGCGCGAATCGGTGCAGGCCGCGCTGAGCTATATCAGGAGCAGCGCCGCCTCCTTCGGGATCGACGAGAACTTCTTCGAGCGCCAGGACATCCATATCCATGTGCCGGGCGGCGCCATCCAGAAGGACGGTCCGTCGGCAGGCATCACGATCGCCGTGGCGCTCCTGTCGCTGCTTGACCAAGCGGCCGGCCCGGCGCGATGTGGCCATGACCGGCGAGATCACGCTCACCGGAAGGATCCTGCCGGTGGGCGGGATCAGGGAAAAGGTGCTTGCGGCGAAGCGCGCGAAGGTGGCGACCATCATCATGCCGGCGAAGAACCGGGTCGATGTGGAAGAGCTATCGGAAGAGATCACGGCGCGATATCACGATCAAACTGGTCGATACGGTGGCCGAGGCAGCGGAGGCAGTGCTTGAGACAGAGCATAAAAAACATTTGGACGCAGATAAACTGCGGATGAACGCGGATCAGAATCAGAGCCTCTCGAACGACAAAAGACATACTGTTGGGACGAAAGCTATGAAGGCCATATTTTATCTGCGTAAATCTGCTGGCCAAATGCTGTTTATAGGATAATCATGTTCAACTACCAGCAAAGCATACGACAGAAGATACGGTTCGGCTATTACGCGGTCGTGGTGATGATCGTGGGGCTGTCCATATTCACCTACATTGAGCTCAACTTTCTCGAAAAGAAGATCATGTTCGGCGAGGCGATCTCCGAGTTCTTCGACACCACCCTTGAGATCAGGCGGTTCGAGAAGAACTATTTCCTGTACGAAAAGCGGTCCGACTTCGACGAGAACCTCCGGTATGTGACCAAGGCGCAGGAACTGCTTGCCGCGAACAGCAGCGCCTTTGCCGCGGTCACGTCCGAGGGGCAGATCCCCGCGCTTACGGCCAACCTCGAAAAATACAAAGACCTATGGAACGCTACGAAAAGCTGAACCAGCCAAGAGCATCCCAGCCGGGCGGACGAGAGCGCATCCATAGACAGCCATCGAAAAGACCATCAGAAAGTACGGCAAGGACATCATCACCAGCGCCGAAGATATCTCGAAAACAGAGCGGAAAAGCCTCCAGGCCACGCTGAACAGTTCGCGCCGCGTGCTCATTCTTTCCATTGCCGCCCTGGTCGCTCATGGTGCTCGTCATCGGCCAGATCATGGCCCAGGTCATCGTGAAACCGCTGAAGCTCATGGAGCGGACCATGGAAGAGATCGCCGAAGGCAGCTTCGAGAACATCCGCATCAACTCCCGGGACCGCGAGGTGCTGTCCCTGACCAACGCCTTTAACAAGATGCTGCGGGAGCTGGAACTGCGCCAGCGCCACCTCGTCCAGTCGGAAAAGCTCGCGTCCCTCGGCACCCTGCTCTCGGGCGTGGCGCATGAACTGAACAATCCCCTGTCGAACATCTCTTCGTCAAGCCAGATCCTGTCCGAGGAATTCGACGACGGCAGCACGAGAGTTCAAAAAAGAACTGATCGCCCAGATCAACGACCAGACCGACCGCGCCCGGAACATCGTGCGCTCGCTCCTGGAGTTCTCGCGCGACAAGGAGTTCAAAAAACAGCCGCTTTCCGCTGAGCGGCCTGCTGCGAGGAGACCATCCGGTTCGTCAAAGGCCAGATGCCGGGAACGTCTCGGTGCAGATCGACGTCCCTGCGGACCTCATGATCATTGCCGACAAACAGCGCATCCAGCAGGTGTTCCTGAACCTGATCAAGAACGCCATCGAAGCCGATTGCAGGGAAGCGGCGTGGTCACGGTGACCGCTGCGAAACACAGCGCCCTGGACAAAGCTGCGAAGACGAGAACAGCATCTACAACTATCTCAAGTACCGCGGCAAATGCACGCTCGAGGAGGATACCGTCGATATCCAGGTCCACGACACCGGTCCGGGCATCCCAGCGGAACTGCTTTCCAAGATCTTCGACCCCTTCTTCACGACCAAGGACGTGGGCAAGGGCTCGGGCCTGGGCCTCTTCATCGTCCATGAGATCATCGAGGAGCACGACGGCTGCATCGGCGTGGACAGCGAGCCGGGCAAGGGCACGACGTTCCTGATACGGCTGCCGATGAAGTGAAGCAGAAGTTATCGCAGATTAACGGAGACCGGATAAGGCGATGAGATTCAGAGCCAGTTCGGTCGAGCTTCAGTGTATCATGGATATTTTATTGGAGGAAATGATGAATATGCCGAACACATGCAAAGCTTTTGATCGTCGATGATGAACGGATCGCGCTCCGCAACCTGGAGCACGTTATGAAAAAGGAAGGCTACGACGTGACCGGCACGCAGAGCGGCACGAATGCGCTCAAGCTGCTCGACGAGCAGCAGTTCGACGTGGTGCTCACGGACCTCCGCATGGAAAAGGTCGACGGCATGCAGATCCTGAAAAAGAGCCGCGAGCTCCATCCGGACACCGAAGTGATCATGATCACCGGCTTTGCCACGCTCGACTCGGCCGTCGACGCCATGAAGCACGGCGCGTTCCACTACATCGCCAAGCCCTTCAAGCTCGACGAGGTGCGCAAGGTCGTGAAGGAGGCGGTCGCACAAGGTCACGCTCAAGAAGGAGAACACGCACCTCCGCGAGCAGCTCGAGCACTACCAGGGCAAGGTCAAGATCATCACCCAGGACCCGACCATGCAGCGGCTCCTCGAGACCGCGCGCCAGATCGCGCCCACGGACTGCAATGTGCTCATCACGCGGCGAGAGCGGCACGGGCAAGGAGCTCTTTGCCCGGTACATCCACTTCAACAGCAGGCGCGCCGAAGGCCCCTTCTTCGCGATCAACTGCGGCGCCTTCACCGAGGAGCTGCTTGTCGAACGAGCTCTTCGGCCATGAAAAAGGCGCCTTCACCGGCGCCACTGGCCATGAAAAAGGGCCTGATCGAAATGGCCTCGGGCGGCACGCTCTTCCTCGACGAGATCACCGAAATGCCGCCGTCCATGCAGGTGAAGCTGCTGCGCGTGATCCAGGAGAAGGAGATGCTGCGCGTCGGCGGCACCGAAGCGGTCAAGGTGGACGTGCGGTTCGTGGCCGCCACGAACCGGAACATCCAGGACGCGATCAAGGAAGGCTCCTTCCGGCAGGACCTCTACTTCCGGCTGAACGTGGTCTCGCTGCGCATCCCTCCCCTGTCGGAGCGGAAGGACGACATCCCGCTGCTCTCCTATTACTTCCTGAAGAAATACGCCGTGCTGATGAAGAAGACCGTGAGCGAGATATCGCAGGACGTGATCGGCCTGCTCATGAACTACGACTTCCCGGGGAATGTGCGGGAGCTGGAGAACATCATCGAGCGCGGCGTGGCGCTCGCCAACGGCAAGCGTCATCGAGCTGGCCCATCTGCCCGAGGACCTGCGGGAGCTGAGCATCAAGACCTTCCGGAAAAAGGAAGGCAAGATCCCGTCGCTCGAGGAGCAGGAAGAGGCCTATATCAAGTGGGTGCTGAACGAGGCCGGCGGGAACAAGACCCTGGCCGCGCAGATCCTCGGCATCGACCGGGTCTCGCTCTGGCGGAAGCTCAAGAAGTACGGGCTGGAAGTGGAGTAAGCGCTGAAGAATCAGCGTGGGATGGCGCAGTTTATCTGGCGCGGCATGACGGAATATTTGGAGAAAGGAAAAACATGATGATAAATCCGCTGCTCGTCTTCTCGACCTTTTTTGCCTTTCTCGGCCTTATTTTTTTTCTCATGACCATGGCGTCCCTGAAGCAGAAAAAGTTATTCGGCACGGCCATGACCTTCGTGGTCGCGTTACTGATGATCTCCCTGTCCGCCCTGTTCGGCACCATAAGCATTGCCATTCAGGGATATCACGCATTGACCCGGGAGGAACTTGCGGCGATCGTGAAACGTTGAGCCAAACGGTGAGCAGAAGTTCATCGCCCGGTTTTCCATGCCGGATGGCAGTAAAAAAGCATTCTCTCTTGCCGGTGATCAGCTTTATATTGACGCCCACATTCTCAAATGGAAACCGCTGGCGAACATATTCGGGCTGCACACCTCCTATGAGCTCGATCGCGTGGCAGGCCGCTATGCGGTCCTGAGCGATGAAACGACAAAGGTTCATACGGTGTATTCGTTGTCCAGGGACAAACCCCTCGACCTGTTCGATCTCCGGCGCAGGTTCGCGATTCTTCATCCCCTCTTGGATGCTGAGTACGGATCCGCCACATTCATCAACTCGAACAGCACAGAAGAATTCAGGGTAATGGTTTCGACAACAGGACTGCTGATCAGAAAAACCGAAAAAGAAACCAGTCAGTGATATCAGCGTATCCGGCTTTTATCCGATTTGGTCGGTGTCAATGCCGTTTTGAGGTTCTTTATTCCCATCTGGCAGGCCACGACGAGGAACGGCTTGGCCCGTTTTGTCGGCATGCGATGATTTCAGCGGATGTTCCGGGAGAAACAGGACGAGTGCGAATGCCATGGCAGTGATCACGGAGCCAACGAGAAAGGTTGTGCTGATGGCCTGGCGGTAGATCGCGATGACAACGTCCCGCTGGGCCTGCGGGAGCTGAGCGATCTGCTGGATGCCCTGCTCGAAAAGGGCGCGCGCTCCGCCAACCACGGTACCCGCATGCAATTCCTGAAGCTGTGCCGTCATGATCGCTCCGGACATGGCAACCCCGAAGGTGCCGCCAAGGCTGCGAAAGAACGCGGACATTGCGGTCGCGGTCCCGAGCTCATTGAGGCTGACCGAGTTCTGAATGGCGACCATGAGGTTCGGCATGACCAGGCCGAAACCGCTGCCGAGGACAATCAGCGCGAGCTCGATCACCCGGATGCCGGCGCCTGTCATGGAAGCCCACATGACCGCGAGGAACGCCAGGGTCGCGGCTGCAAGGCCGGCCACCGGGAAGATCTTGTACCTGCCTGTGCGGGAGACAAGACGGCCGCCGATGAACGAGGTGACGATCACCCCGCCGGTCATGGGCGCAAGCATCAGCCCTGCCTGCGCAGGCGCGTATCCCAGTACGAGTTGAAAGAACAGGGGAAGGAACACGAATGCGCCGAAGAGACCCATGAAGGTGAGGCTCATCACGCCCGAGGCTATCACAAAGACCTTGTTGTGAAAGATCCGGGGAGAAAGCACTGGTTCTTTTGTGCGCCTTTCCTGGAGAACAAGCAGGAAAATGAACATGGCTGTGGAAGCGGCAAGCCCGGTGATCAAGGGCGATGACCATGGGTATTGCACCCCGCCCCAGCTCAAAACCAGAAGAAGCGTTACGGTGGCCGCGGTGAGCAGAAGCGCCCCTTCGTAATCGATCCTGTGCGAGACCATCTTATGAGGACGCCGGAAACCGAACCCAATTAGGGCCAGTGCCACAATGCCGATGGGAACGTTCACGTAGAAGATCCAGCGCCACGAAAGTGCGTCGGTAATGAATCCTCCCAGGAGCGGTCCTGCGATACTTGAAAAAGCGAATACCGCGCCGAACAGACCCTGATAGCGTCCCCGCTCGCGCGGAGCAACCAGGTCGGCGATGGTCGTCATGGCAAGCACCATGAGACCGCCTGCGCCGACGCCCTGGATCGCCCGGAAGACCACGAGCTCGACCATGGTGCGCGACAGGCCGCAGAGACAGGACCCGACTAGAAAGATAAGGATCGCGACGATAAAGAGCGGCTTGCGGCCGTACATGTCGCTCAATTTGCCGTAGAGGGGCGTTGTTGCGGTTGACGTGACCAGAAAGGCCGTGACGACCCAGGACAGGTGCGAAAGCCCTCCAAGATCGCTCACGATCCGGGGAAGAGCAATACCCACTATGTTCTGGTCAAGCGAAGCGAGCATAAGCGCAAGCATCAACCCGGCGAACACGGTCTTTACTTCACGGGGAGTTATGGGCGGGGCTTCATGGGTGTTTGACATGATCAGGGATTATACTGCCTGGGGCCCGGTTGTCAAGGATTACCAAAAAGTTTCATATGCGACAGCGACATGTTATTATGTTGTTTGACTTTTACGTACAACACCTTTCTGACCTGACAGGAAGCATTGAGAAACGATATGGTCTCTTCACCAGCGCACGTACCCTCCGAGAATACACTTCTGAACGAAGGCTGTGAATACCGGGAACTGCTCGGCCACAATGCCGACGACAGGACGCTTCTTATTTATCTCAGCCGGCGCTATTGCCACTCCTCATCGACAGAGTGGGCAGAACGCATTGCATCCGGTCTCGTGCTGGTAGATTCCAAGCCTGCGCATGCCGATACTATACTACGAAGCGGGTGCGAGCTTGTCTGGCGGCGGCCGCCCTGGATCGAACCCGACGCACCGAGGTCTTTTGACGTTGTTTACGAAGATGACGACCTGCTCGCTGTTGACAAGCCTGCCGGCCTGCCCACTCTTCCCGGCGCAAATTTCCTGCAAGCAACGCTGCTGTATCTCGTACGCACCTATGCACCTGACGCCTCCCCGCTCCATCGTTTAGGACGCTGGACATCGGGTCTGGTGCTCTGCGCCAAAAACCATAATGCCAGGACAGACATGATGCGGCAATGGTCAGCGAAAGAGGTAGGGAAACGCTACCGCGCGCTTGCCGGGGGAAGCACTGATCTCGATGAGATGTCCATCGGAACGCCCATCGGCCCGGTGCCGCACGCCATGCTCGGATCAATTCATGCCGTCTCTCCGACTGGCAAGCCGTCATGGTCACAGGTGACCATTCTCGAACGCCGGCAAGATTCCTTCCTGTGCGATGTTCATATCACCACAGGCCGGCCCCACCAGATCCGGATCCATCTGGCAGCAGCAGGCCACCCGCTGGTCGGCGATCCGCTGTATGCTGCGGGCGGTCTGCCCGCGCCGGATACGCATGCCCTGCCCGGCGACCCGGGCTACCATCTTCATGCAGCTGAATTGAGTTTTCGCCATCCGAGCACCGGGTGCGAGGTTGCCATCGAGTGTGAGCCGCCGCAGGTGCTGCGACGGTTAAATGGAAGATGAGAGTGAATGCAAGCCTGGCAGGTTCGTCCAGCCCTGCCCGGCATCAACCAGCATGATCCGTACTCATGGCATGATCGCCCGATATCCGGTTGGCATACTGACCAAGACCATTGTCAAACCGCAACAGCAGTCTCTTCCTGTATGTCCCTCGCATAGGTGATCTCGTTCCCGGAGAATATCTTGTCAATGTCGAGAATGATGATGAACCGGTCGTCCCGCTTCCCCATCCCCCGGATAAAATCCGTCCGGAGCTTTGTCCCGATCTTCGGAGCTTCAGAGATGTCCGCGGCCCCCAGATCCAGTACCTCCTGTACCGAGTCCGCCAGGGTGCCCAGCACCGCTGTTTCTCCGTCCACCGTCACTTCGGCAATGATCACACAGGTGCGCACCGACTGCTCTGTCCTGCTCATCCCGAATTTAAGCCGCAGGTCCACCACCGGCACCACGCTGCCCCGCAGGTTGATGACGCCACGCATGAAGTCCGGCGTCCGCGGCACCTTGGTCACCGTGGTAAAATCAAGTACTTCCCGCACCTTATCGATTTCGAGGGCGAACGTCTCCTCGCCCAGATTGAAAGTCAGATACTGGGTTGTTTGACTTGTTTCCGCTACGCTCATGGTAAGCCTCCTTGTAAGGTCCGTGAGAGGTGAAGCTGAACCGCGAGGAGAACGAATATGTTTGTCTTTCCCGTTCGCTGCTCCTCGCTGCTCATACTTCATGTTCCACGGATTTTTAGTATTTTTCAAACTCGGTATCCAGCTTATCGTGGCCGTTGCCATGCCCCATGTCGAGCCTCACGCCGGCACCGGCCGGTTCCCTTAGTTCTTTTTTCGCAGCAGGTTTTTTTGCCGCGGAAAGGCGGTCGATCTGAGTGGCGGCGTGACGAGTCTGGTCCACCTTCACCGCTTTGCGCAATCCCTTGTCCTTAGTGCCGGTCAGCGATTCAATCAGGTCCTGGAGCGCTTCAGCCTGGGCAGACATCTCTTCAGCGGTCGAAGCAAGCTCCTCCGATGCGGAAGCATTCTGCTGGATAACGGTGCTCAGCTGCTGAATGGCCCGCTGATCTGCTCCGCGCCCGGTCCTGCTCCCTGCTGAGGCGGAGCTGATCTCCTGTACCAGTTCGGCGGTCTTCTGGATGTCAGGCACAAGCTGATTCAGCATCTCTGCCGGCCCGTTCCGCATTCTCCACACTTGCGCTTGACAATGGCTGATTTCCGCTGCGGCCGTCTGGCTCCGCTCCGCCAGCTTCCGGACCTCGGATGCCACGACCGCGAATCCCTTGCCGTGTTCTCCGGCCCGGGCCGCTTCGATGGCCGCGTTCAGGGCCAGCAGGTTGGTCTGGCGGGCGATCTCCTCGATGATCGATATCTTGCTGCGCGATTTCCTTCATGGCCACGACCACCGTAACCGCCTTTCCGCTCTGGATGGCGTCCATCGATGCCTTTGACCGCGATCTTTTCCGTCTGCAGGGCGTTGTCCGTGTTCTGCCGGATGTTCGCCGACATCTGTTCCATGGATGAGGTCGTCTCCTCAACTGAGGACGACTGTTCGGTCGATCCCTGCGACAATTCCTCGGAGCTCGAGCTGACCTGCTGGCTTGCTGACGCGACATTACTTGCCACGGTGAGCACTTCCTGCAGCACTTTGGTGATGCTGCGGGTAATTATGAGCGTGACTGCAACGCCCAGGATGACCGCGACGAATGCAAGGGCAAACATGATTAAATTTGTCCGGCCGGCCTGCGCGACAAAGAGCTCTTCCATGGCCTCAACGCGCTTGTTTGCTTCATCCGCCATGTCCTTAGAGGCGGCCTCAAGCCGGTGAATCTCGTCCTTGTACTCCGCAATCGCGGCATTTCCCTGCTGCGGCGTCCTGACCGTCCCTGCTGCGATCAGAGTGAGCACTTTCCTGAAACCTGCTTCGTAGATTGTCAGTTCTCTCTGCATGGCCTTGACCCCGTCCCGGTCCTTGTCCAGGTGCGCTGTCTTCTTCGAGGTTTGTTAACCGGGCGGCCAGGTGCTCGTGCTGCTCCTGCCATTTTTTGAGATAGTCTTCTTCCTTTGCCTTGTCTCCGAGGTTCAGCAACAAGTCCTTCTCGTACCGACGAAGCCCGATCACATTGGCCCGCGCCCGCGCCGCGTGCTCGGATACGTTCACGTCGGTGTGGATCATCTTCACCGTCGCATTCGACACCGAATTCACTCCCCAGAACCCCGACAGGGCTATCCCGATCAGCACCAGCACTACACTGCCGAATCCCACACTCAACTGCATTCCAACCTTCATGTTGCGAAACATATCATCCTCCATTTCTGAGCCCGTACCGACGCTCTCAGTGCCGTATTGTTCTTCAATCATTGTTGTTTTTGCTTTCCTGCATATAAGCAAGGGCCATGCCAATCCATAGGCTATCGGTTTTCAACAGGTTGACGGGAATATTTGCGCCTTTCATCTGACAACTTGTCAAACAACCTGAACATTTTATTCACCTCGCGGTGCATTGCGAAACTGCCTCCTCCTGCTCGGCGCGTTGCGTAAGCCTCGGCAGATCAAGGATGAGCGCCACGCTGCCGTCTCCAAGGATGGTCGCGCCGGACAGGCCCTCAACATCCCGGTAAAGCGCACCAAGGTTCTTGATCACCGTCTGGTAGCCGCCGATCACGCGGTCAACGACAAAGCCTACGCGCCTGTCATCCACCCGTGCGACCACGACCTGTTCAATGGCCTTCCTGGGACCCGCCAGGGAGAATTGTTCCCGCAGCCGCACATACGGCACAATCTGGCCGCGCACGTCGATCAGTTTGCCGGCCGATAGCGGACGCGGCATCGGTCAATGCAACACATTCCTCCACCATCGAGAGCGGGAAAATATATCGCTCCTCCCCTATCTCTGTCAGGAAACCGTCGATGATCGCGAGCGTGAGCGGCAGTTTCAGCGTAATGCAGGTACCGGCCCCTTCGTTGTTCCTGATCGTGATCGTTCCGCCCAGGGAATCGATGGACCGTTTGACCACATCGAGCCCCACGCCGCGCCCTGATACGTTCGTGACGGTCTTCGCCGTTGAAAAACCCGGCACAAATATGAGCGACAGAAGCTCCTTCTCCGAGAGGTCCGCGCCGTCCCGGACTAGGCCGCGGTCAAGACCTTTTGCGCGGATCGTCTCGAGGTCAAATCCGGCTCCATCGTCCCTGATCTCGATCAGGACGTGCGCTCCGGAGTGCTCGGCTGAAAGAACGACCGTGCCTGTCCGCCGGTTTGCCGGCCCTGACACGGACATCAGGCGATTCGATGCCGTGGTCGATGCTGTTGCGGATGAGATGCATCGAGCGGCTCCCCCAGGCGCTCGATGACCGTCTTATCCAATTCGGTCTCCGCGCCTTCGGTGACAAGCACTGCCTCTTTGCCCAGCTCCTGGGCAAGGTCCCGCACCAGGCGCTTGAACCTGCTGAACGTCGCTCCGATCGGCATCATGCGGATGCTCATGGTTTCGTCGCGTAAATTGCCCGTAAGCCGTTCGACTTCCTCTGCAATGGCGAGAAATTCGGGGACCCCGCTGGAAAGCGCTGTCTGGCTGAGCCGCGCCTGAATCGTAACAAGCTCACCCACCAGATCGACAAGGGTGTCCAATTTATCCGTTGCAACGCGGATGCTGGACAGTGATGCGGCTGAGGGACTCGCGGAATCGCGCTCCTGTTCGAGCACGGCCGCTGTTGTCTTCAATGCATCCCCATCGCGCTCGTCCTGAACACCCGACCCGGCTGTCCTCGAAGCCGGTTCAGAGACCGCCGCGCCCGTTCGGGTCGAACCGATGCTCACGGAACTGCGTCTGAACGACTCGATGATCGCCCGGCTTCGCTCCTCATCCACTATTCCGCCGTAATAACAGGCATCGAGCATAGCCTTGATTTGATCGCGGGCAGCAAGGGTCAGATCGACGAGCTCCCGGGTGAGCTTGAGGTTGTCCTTCCGCACCAGGTCGTAGAACGATTCGATCTCATGGGTAAAGGCCGAGATATCGTTCATGCCGCATGCGGCGCCCGACCCCTTGATTGTGTGCATCGCCCGGAAAACTCTGCCGATCTGTTCCCGGTCACCGGGTGTTTTCTCGATCTCGAGGATGGCGTTCTCGAGCTCAGCGATCAGTTGGTAGGCTTCCTCCCGAAACAGTTCACGGAGCCGCGCGGCCATCTGCTCCGGTGAATCGTCATCATTGATGCCTATTCTGTCTTCCATTCTTCACCCCTTATCCCAGCAGCGTCATTGTGGTTCTGATGGCGATCTGTGTAAGCGCCTGTACCACCTGGGCATCAAACTGGATGCCCGACCAGGCATTCAGCTCGTGCAGCGCTTTTTCATGAGTGGCCGCCAGCCGGTAGGGCCGATCGGAACGTATGGCATCATAGGTATCGGCCACGGATATTATCCGCGCGGACAGCGGGATGACATCGCCTGCAAGACCAGCTGGATATCCCGTGCCGTCGTACCGTTCATGATGATGCAGGATTGCCGGTATGAGACTTTCAAACTGTTTCAACGGCTCCAGTATCTCCACCCCTTTTTGAGGATGGCTGCGAATGAAGGCTGCCTCTTCTGCAGTGAGCTGCCCCTTTTTTGCCAGCAGACTATCGCTGATCCCGATCTTTCCGATGTCATGCAACAGCGATGCAGCCCGCACTGTTTCGATCTCGCTCTTCAGCAGGCCGAGCCTTTCGGCGATCCGCACGGACAGCTCACTGACCCGCATGCTGTGGCCGTACGTGCCCAGGTCCTTTTTTTCCACAGTCCGCGACAGGGTCACCAGGACGGACAGGTAGGTCTGGTGCAGTTCGGCGGTCTTTGCCTGGACTGCCAGCTCCAAGCCGTCCAAAAGGTCCCTTTTCTGCTGCTCCAGCTCTATCTTTCTGTTCACGTGCTCGATACTTACCAGCAGATCCTCGAAGCGGAACGGCTTGCGCAGGAAATCGTCGACCCCGTTCTTGAGCGCCTGAATGGCTGTTTCGATGTTTGGATTGCCGGTCATGATCACAAAATGGAGGCCCGGATCGGACTTACTCAACTGTTCAATGAGCGTAATTCCTTCCATAGGCCCGAGGTGATTGTCAATGAAGGCCATCCGGAATTGCTCTTCCGACACGAGCCGGAGGGCCTCGGCAGGCGTTGCGGCTGTTGCGACATCCAACCCGATCTCCTTGAACATGCAGCCAAGTGCTTCAAGGATCCTGTCTTCATCGTCAACGAGCAATATTCTGGAGGTCATATCAAGCCTATCCTTCTGGCGCGGGGCGAGGAGCTAGGACGTGCTTCCTACGCGCTGCACTGCCATACATAGAGCAAGTGCCGTGCCATTCCGGAATGTATTGAATTGATTGGGTATCGGGATAATAAAGAGATGGTAATGCTGGACAGGCTGTCATGATGGCACGACAACTTGTCAAAGAGAGGGTGCTACCGGGGAATGGATATAGTGAACGTAGCGCCATGGCCTTGTTCAGAAGCCACGGTAAGTGAACCGCCGTGATTGGTGATGATCCGATGAGCGATTGAAAGACCGAGTCCGGTGCCGCCTTTCTCGGTCTTCGTGGAAAAGAAGGGATTAAATATCCTCTGAAGATTCTCCGGGTCGATCCCCGGTCCTGAATCGATGATCCTGACCCATGCGCTGCCCGCGGCCGTCCCCGTTTCTAACGTGAGCGCACCCTTGTTCTCCATGGCGTCCAGGGCGTTGATCAGGAGCGCGAGCAGGACCTGCCGCAGCTCGCCCTCGTTACCGTTGACCAGGAACTTCTCTCCATAGTTCTTTGTCACCGTCACGTTCTTCAGTCTGCCCTGGTAGCCGACAAGATCGACGGCCTTGTCGAGCAGAAGATGCAGGTCGATATCGGACCTGCTGATGGAGGTCTGGCGGGAGAACGAGAGCATGTTGGTCGTGATGTCCCTGCAGCGCAGCACTTCTTCATCGATGATCTTGAGGTATTTCTCGAACTGCACATGGTCGTAGGTGTCCTTTGCCACCCTCATGAGCAGCATCTCCGCGCAGATCATGACCGATTCGAGCGGATTGTTGATCTCGTGCGCGATGCCGGACGCCATCTGGCCCAGCGAGGCAAGCCGCTCGGTCATGATCATCCTCATTTCCCGCTCCTTCTCCTCTGTTATGTCCCGGGCGATGTGGATGGAGCCGATGAGTTCCCCTCCCGGAGAAAAATAGGGATATGTGGAAACGCCCAGGGTCTTTTTCGTGATCTCATCATATACTTCCTCGGACGCATTCACCTTGTCCTGCATTGTCCGATAATGGGGACATCCTGCGACCGGCGAAGACGCCCCATGATGCAGGAGCTCGTGGCATTTCCTGCCGATGACCTCCCGGGGAGACAAACCCAGGTTCTCCGAAAAGGCCTTGTTCGCGCGGACAATCGTGAAGTCCTTGTCGTGGATTGATATCATGTCCGTGATGCTGTCGAAAGTCTCCTGCCATTCCTTCTGCGAGCGGCTTACCGCTCCAAGGGCGCCCTGAATATCGGCAATGAGCTTCTCCCGCTCCGCTTCCGCTCGCTTGCGCTCGGTGATATCGCGGACAATGCCTATGATGTACTTCCTGCCGTCTATTACCACAAGCCGGGCTGAGGTATCGACCGGGAATGTTTCCCCGTTGCGCCTCAGGTGCTCGGATTCGAATACAACTTCGCCTTTCGCTACTATATCGCCGAGACGCGCAGCCACACCTCCCCGCAGCTCAGGGCGGACCAGGTCCCTGATGTTCAGGCCCGCCATCTCCTCCCGGCTGTAGCCGCGAGCTCCGGCTGCGGCCTCGTTCGCATACAGGATCCTGCCGTTCTCGCCCAGCAGAAAGATGGAATCGCTCGCACCGTCCAGAAGCTGCGCCCGTATCTGCAGTTCCTCCTCCGCCTTCCTGCGCTCAGTCACATCCCGCAGATAGCCGAGCGAAGCCGGCAGCCCCTCCCACTGCATCATGATCACGTCGTTTTCAACCCAGTGAACAATCCCGGACTTGTCTATGATCCGGAATACATAATTCTGAGCTACCGGTTCCCCTGCCATCCTGGCTTCACGTATCTTCCGAATCCGGTCCAGGTCCTCCGGATGGACCAGCTCGGTAAAATCTTTTCCCAGCAGTTCTTCGCTGCTGTAGCCCGAGATGATCACCGAAGCCCTGTTCGCATACAAACTTTTGCCGTCGGGGCCGAGGACATATCCCGCAAAGGGGGAATTATCCAGGACGAGCCTCAACTTTTTTTCGCTGTCCCGGAGCCTGTCTTCAGCGAGTTTGCGCTCGCTGACGTCCCGTACGATCGCCTGAATATGCGCGCCCGATGGAAGATCGATCCTGGTGAGGCTCACTTCCGCGTCGAACTGCTCGCCGCCGTAGGTGACGTGCTTCCACTCAAAGAACTGGGGTTCTCCCGTCAACGCCGCGCTGATTTTCTCCTGCGCTTTATCGGCCGAAGCCCGCCCGTCGGGCTGCGTTTGCGGAGAGAACCGGTAGGGTGTCTCACCGAGGATCTCCTCGCGGGAACAGCCGAACATCTTGAGCGTTTTGAGATTACATTCCACGAACCGGTCCTCCCGCATGAGGAAGATCGCGTCGCCCGCGGACTCGAATAGACTACGGTACAGCTTCTCACTCGTTCGAAGGGATGTCTCGGCTTGCCGCACCTCCGTGATATCGCGCCCCTCGGGGAGCAAAAACCGCAGCTCGCCGCCATTGTCGCGCACCGGTTTCAGAGAAAAATCGACATACCGCAGCGTCCCGTCCGTTGCGCGGTGCGTTGCCTCGAAGCGGACGACGGTCCCGGCAGCCGCTGAGGTCACGGCCTCCCGCACCTTTTGCTGCATTTCAGCGGAATGGCTCCACCACTGCGTGTCCCAAAAATACTTTCCCAAAACCGCCGCAGGTTCCAGACCCGCAAAATCCAAGGCTGTCCTGTTTGCGTCGATCAGGACGCCGTCCGGTGTAAGCATCCCTACGAATTCATAAGTCTGATCGAAGATGGCGCGCGCCTTCTGTTCGCTCTCTTGACGGCGATGGACCTCCTGCTCCAACTCCGCCGTGCGCCGCTTCACCTGAATTCTGAGAGAGAGGATCCAAACAAAGGACAGGCCGGCCACGAGAAGCACCCAGAAACCGACGTCACGGGTCCGTATGCCGTGTTCGACACGAAGGGAAAGCCACTTGTTGCGGATCGCCCGGTGGTCTTCCTCGCTGAAGGAAGCCAGCGCCTTGTCGATGAGCGCAGTGAGTTCGGGCCAGTCCTTTCGCACGCCGAAGCATAGTTCGTCGTCGCCGTAGTCGCTCGGGGCGGCGACCTTGATGTCGACCAGGCCGTTCTTCTCGATGAGATACTCGGCCACGGCGAGATTGCCCACATAGGCGTCGGCCCTGCCGCTCGCGAGGAGCTTGAGCGCGGAAAGGGTGTCATACGGCGTGAGGAACGTCGCCCGAGGAAGGTCGCGCCGGAGCCAGGTCTCCATTACGTAGTCCTTCTCGACGGCGATGGTCGCGCCCGCCAGGTCACGGATGTCACCGACAAAAGCGGATTGTTTACGGGTGAAGATCACCTGCGGAAAGACCAGATAGGGTTTGCTCAGCGCCAGCATGGCCTTTCGCTCCGGGCTGTGCGTGACCGCGAGGAGGAGGTCGACATCCTGCCCCTTGACGATGCGCTCCAGTGCCTCGCTCCATTGCAGGCCGGTCACCTGGTACTCCAGCCCGAGGCGACGGCAGATTTCGGCGAGGTAGTCCAGGCTCATCCCCTGCCAGCGGCCGTCCTGCCGGAACTCGAAGGGCGGATAAACGTCGCCCATCTGGATCCGCACCACGGGGTGGCGGCGTATCCATTCCTTTTCCTTTGTTGTAAGTTTGAGGGGCGCCGGACCTGCCGCGGCATGAGACGCACAAAAAACAACGGCGAAGCAGCACAGTAGGAAGCAGCGGCACAGCGGGGCCAACCGGGGCCAAGCGCGTTCAGACGCGGTCACGTCTCGACCCCGTACTCTTCGAGCTTCCGGGCCAGGGTCCGTGCATGAATGCCGAGCGCGTCCGCGGCCTTGTTCCGGTCTCCGCCTGATTGTTTGAGGATACGAATAATATGCTCCCGCTCCAGGTCCGCGAGCCGGGTAATGGCGCCGTTCTTTGCCGAAGGCCGTTCGAAATCACGGGAAAGGTCCGCAGGCCCGATCACATCGCTGTTGCTCAGCAGCAGGGCGTGATGGACCAGGTTCTGAAGCTGCCGAACGTTCCCCGGCCAGGCATGCTCGACCAATATCTGCAATGTTTCGTTGCTGAACTGCTTGCGTTTAAAAGCGGGATTGCCGCGCCGGTAATGTTCAACCAGCGGGAGGATGTCTTCCCTGCGCTCCCGCAGCGGTGGGAGATGAACGGTCAGCGCGGATATACGATAATAGAGGTCCTCCCGGAACGTCCCATTCCCGATCCCTGCCTTCAGGTCCTTATTGGTCGCGGAAATAACCCGGACGCTGACCTGTTGTTCCCGGGTGCCGCCAAGGCGGTAAAAGCTTCCCGTTTCAAGTACCCGCAGCATCTTTACCTGAAGAGGGAGCGGCATGTCCCCGATCTCGTCAAGAAAAATGGTCCCCTCGTGCGCTATTTCAAGCAAACCGGGCTTTTTCGCCTGCGCTCCCGTGAACGCGCCTTTTTCGTAGCCGAACAATTCGCTCTCGATCATGGTATCCGGCAGGGCGCCGCAATTGATGACGACGTAGGAGCGGTCGGCGCGCGGAGAGGCGTTGTGGATGATCCGCGCGATCAGTTCCTTGCCCGTGCCGCTCTCGCCGGTGATCAAAACGGGGAAATCCGACTGGGCGACCTTCTTCGACCGCTCGACGACGTCCCGCATCACCTGACTTTCAGCGATCAGGGTACGGACCTCGGATTGTTTTTTGACCTGGGTCTTGAGCAAAAGGTTCTCGGTGCGGAGCTTCTTTTTTTCGTACGCCTTTTCAAGAACGGGAGTCAGCTCGGCGATCTTGAAGGGTTTCAGGAGGTAATCATAGGCCCCGAGCTTCATGGCCTCTATAGCGGTCTGGATGGTTGCGTGTGCAGTAAGGATGACGACTTCAGTGGGGATGTCCTGGCTCTTCAGCTTTTTCAGGACTTCGAGCCCGTTGAGGCCGGGCATGTTCATGTCGAGGAGAAGAATATCAAATTCTTCTTTTTCGAGCAACTCGAGCGCTTTCAGCCCGTTTTCCGCCATTGCAACGCGGGATGCCATTGTAGCAAGCTCATCTCGCAGAAGCTCCCGGATATTCTTTTCATCGTCGGTGATCAGGATTCGCATAGATAAAAAGGTCCTCTTTTTATACCATGACGCATGGCCGCTGTACGAAGGGGAGATACCTTTTATTTGAAGCATTTGAATGCAGAATCATGATAGCAGAATTACATTGTCAGAACAACAGCAATTTGGGTTACGTCCTGTTCTTCATGAACGCAGCCTTCAGCGTATTCATATCTGTCACCGGTTTCTCCTGGGATCTCGGCTGCAGCTTCGCCTGAGGCGCCTGCGGTTGAGACCGTTCCTGCTTTGGCCGCTGCGCAGCCTGGGGGTCTTTCTTGAGCGAGAGCGATATCCGCTTCCGCTTCACATCCACTTCAAGCACGGTTGCCATCACCTGCTGATTCACCTTCACGGCCTCATTCGCGTCTTTTATAAAACGGTCCGAAAGCTGGCTCAGATGCGCCAGCCCGTCCTGATGCACGCCGATGTCGATGAATGCGCCGAAGGCGGTTATGTTCGTAACGACCCCGGGCAGTTTCATCCCCGGGACCACGTCCTCGATCTTGTCCACTCCCTCGGTAAAGCTGAAGGACTCGAACTTCTCGCGCGGGTCCCTGCCCGGCTTGGCAAGTTCGGCCATGATGTCCTTGAGCGTGGGCAGGCCGACCGTGTCGGTCACATATTTCGTAAGATCGATCTTTTTGCGAAGCTCTTCGCTTTTCATCAGGTCCGGGACCGTGCAGTTCAGGTCCTTGGCCATGGCGTCGACCAGGTGATAGCTCTCGGGATGGACCGCGCTGGCGTCGAGCGGATTGCGGCCGTCCCGGATGCGCAAAAACCCTGCTGCCTGCTCAAAGGTCTTGGGCCCGAGCTTGGGAACCTCTTTCAGCTTGTCCCGTGACGGGAAGGGACCGTGCTGGTTCCGATACTCCACAATGCTGCCGGCAAGCTGGGGTCCCAGGCCTGAAACGTAGGTCAGCAGCTGTTTGCTCGCCGTATTTACCTCCACGCCCACATTGTTCACGCAGATCATGACCACATCATCCAGGCTCCGTTTGAGCGCTGTCTGGTCCACATCGTGCTGGTATTGGCCCACGCCGATGGATTTGGGGTCGATCTTGACCAGCTCGGCAAGGGGGTCCATGAGCCGCCTGCCGATGGAAACAGAGCCGCGCACGGTCACATCATGGTCCGGGAACTCCTCGCGCGCCACATCTGACGCGGAATAGATGGATGCGCCGCTCTCGTTCACCATCACGATCTGGATCGACGAAGGCAGGCCGAGCTGCCGGACAAATGCCTCGGTCTCCCGGCCCGCTGTGCCGTTGCCGATGGCAATGGCCTCGATCTGGTATTTTTTGCAGAGCTCGATGATCTTCGACCCGGCCTCGGAAACGTTTTTATCCGAAAAATGAGGGTAAATAACATCGGTATGCAGCAGCTTGCCCTGACGGTCCACGCAGACTACCTTGCAGCCGGTGCGGAAACCGGGGTCGATGGCCAGCACGTTCTTCTGGCCGAGCGGCGGCGAAAGCAGGAGCTGCCGCAGGTTCTCGGCGAACACCCGTATCGCCTCGGCATCGGCGCGCTCCTTGGTAGCCACGCGCATCTCGGTCTCCATGGACAGGGAAAGGAGGCGCTTATAGCTGTCATGGAGCGCCAGCTTGACCTGCTGCGAAGCAGGGCTGTCACCTTTCATAAAGAGCGATTCCAGCAGGACGAGCGCATCCTCTTCTGGCGGCGCAGCGCGCAGGATCAGAAAGCCCTCCTTCTCTCCCCGGCGCATTGCCAGGATCCGGTGCGACGGGGCTGCTGCCAGCGGTTCCTGCCAGTCGAAGTAATCCTTGTACTTGATCCCCTCTTCCTCTTTGTTGCTCAGGACCTTGGTCTTCAGGGTCCCTTTTGATGAATAGAGTTCGCGCATCCTGACGCGGGCGTTCTGGTCTTCGGTCACCCACTCGGCAATGATGTCCCGGCTGCCGGCAAGAGCGTCTTCCGCGGTCTCAACGCCTTTTTCCGTGTCCACGAACGCCGCAGCCTCGGCTAGGGGATCGACGCCTGCCTCCTGTGAGAACAACCGCTGGGCGAGGGGCTCAAGCCCTTTTTCGCGGGCAATGGTCGCGCGCGTACGCCGCTTGGGGCGATAGGGCAGATAGATGTCTTCCAGCACGGTCATGGTCTCTGCTGCCAGGACCTTTGCCTTCAGCTCGTCGGTCAGCTTGCCGGTCTCTTCGAGCGATTTCAGGATCGCCTCTCGCCGTTTGTCCAGCTCCCGAAGCTGGGCAAGCCGGTCACGGACAGCCGTGACCGCCACGTCATCGAGCGAACCGGTGGCCTCTTTCCGGTACCGGGAGATAAAGGGCACGGTGGCGCCCTCGTCGAGCAGCTCAACGCAGGCATGTACCTGCCTTTCGCCGACCTTCAGTTCAGCTGCGATCATCTTGATATGTTCTGTTGTCATGGGTGTCCTTTTTCTGGTAGGATAAGGCGGTCATAGTAACAAAAGAATGGATGGATGTAAAGAAAGCATTGCAATATGATATACGTCATAAACCAGTCCAACGGTCTATGCTATAGTATGTTCAACAATCAAACAAGGAGGCCGCCATGATAACGGAAAAGAAGAAAGTGACCAAGGACACGAACATAGGAGAGGTGATCCGCATGAGCCCTGAAGCAAAAGCGGTGATCCAGAAATACTTCGGCAACGGCTGTTTCACCTGTGCGGGGATCAACGTGGAATCGATCTCGTTCGGGGCCATGATGCATAATCTCGATCCGAATAAGATCGTCGACGAAATCAACGCACTGGAGGGTTAACATGATTGACAAGGAAATAAAGTGTTTTGTCTGCGGAGCAGACGACAAGACCAGGGTCTATCTCCCCTGCTACTCGGAAGGAAAAGAAAAAATCGTCTGCACCCGCTGTCTCCCGATGTTGATCCACGGGGCGCATTAGGTCTTTCCCCCGTCCCTCGATGAACTCCTCCCCCCGTTGACCTCATCGAGGGACTTTTTTGTCCTGCTCATGGCAAATATTCTGGAATTTTCTTCCCGATGCTGGTAAACTGCCGGCATGAAGAATGAACTTGCGATCATCCTGGTGAGCGGCGGCATGGACAGCTGCGTCACTGCTGCCATTGCGAACGAAAAGTACCGCCTCGCCTTCCTGCATGTCAATTACGGCCAGCGCACCGAGGCACGGGAACTTCAGGCATTCAACGAAATAGCCGACCATTACCAGGCCGAGAAGCGCCTTACGGTCAGCATCGAACACCTGAAGGTCATCGGCGGCTCAGCACTCACAGACACCAGCATTCCTGTTCCAGAAACAGGTTCCCATTCCGCAATCCGAAACCCGCAATCCTCAATCCCAACCACCTACGTTCCCTTCCGGAACGCCCATCTTCTCTCGATCGCCACATCGTGGGCAGAGGTGATAGGCGCAACAAAGATCTTTATCGGAGCGGTCGAGGAAGACAGCTCAGGCTACCCGGACTGCAGGGAAGTGTTCTACCGTGCCTTCAACCAGGCCATCATGATGGGCACGAAGCCGGAGACCAGAATCACCATAGAGACGCCCCTCATCCATTTGAAAAAATCCCAGATCGTGAAAAAAGGCATCGAATTGGAGGCCCCGCTGCAGCTCACCTGGAGCTGCTACCAGAACAGCGAGCGGGCCTGTGGGAAATGTGAGAGCTGTGCGTTGCGTTTAAAAGGATTTAAAGAGGCTGGAGTGAAGGACCCGATCGCCTACGAGGAATAGTCAGAAGCCGTTCAATCAGAGAACACTTCCTCCTTTACCTGCCGTTTTTCCATATCCCTTGTCTCTTCTTCAGAAAATAAAGCTCGTCAGCACCAGCATCACCGTCAGCAGGATAAGTATGGCCACGGTGATCCAGGTGATGATGTTCATCCGCTTTGAATTGACGTACTCTCCCATGAGTTCCTTATCGTTCACCAGCCGGAGCATGATGACAAGCACGATCGGCAGCAGAATACCGTTTATGGTCTGGGACAGGAACATGATCTTGATGAGCGGCATGGTGGGGACCAGGATCATTCCCGCTCCGATCACGATGAACGCGGTATAGAAACCGAGGAACTGCGGCGCTTCCTTGAAGGACTTATTGACCCCCGACTCCCAGCCGAATGCTTCGGACAGGCCGTAGGCCGTGGCAAGGGGCAGGACAAAGGCGGCCAGGAACGAAGCGTTCAGCAGCCCGACGGCGAAGAGGTGGGACGCGAAATCGCCTGCCAGCGGTTCCAGGGCCAATGCCGCGTGCTCGGCCGAGTCCACCACAACACCGGCCGGGTGAAGGATCGTGCCTGTCGCCAGTACGATAAAGAACGCGATGAAGACGGTCATGAAAGACCCTGCATACACGTCGAATTTTGCGTAGCCGTACTCTTCGATCCTGACGCCTTTGTCAACCACGGCGGACTGGAGATAGAACTGCATATAGGGCGTGATCGTGGTCCCGACCATGGTGATGAAAAGCAGGATGTACTCCTTGTCCATTCTGATATTCGGGAGTGCGATCTGCTTCGCCACTTCTTTCCATGGAGGGTTGGCCATGAATCCCGAGAAGACGTAGGTCAGATAGATCATACTGATGACGATCATGAACCGTTCTACCTGCTTGAAGTTCCCCTTTACCACGACAAACCATACCACGAAGGCCGAGATCGGCACCGAAATATAGCGGCTCACGCCAAAAAGCTCCGTGCTGGCTGCGATACCGGCGAACTCGGCAATGGTCACGGTGAGGTTTGCGAACACAAAGAGCGCCATAACGGCCAGCGTCACCTTGACCCCGAACTGTTCCCGCACAAGATCGCCGAATCCCTTGCCGGTCACGACGCCCATCCGGGCGGACATTTCCTGGATCACGGCAAGGGCAAAGGTGATCAAAACGAGCGCCCAGAGCAGGCCGTAGCCCTCCCGGGCGCCGACGATGGAGTAGGTGGCGATGCCGCCCGCGTCGTTGCCCGCGTTCCCGGCGATGAACCCGGGGCCGATAACGCTCGCAAGCACGAGCCATCGGGCATGCCTCATATTTTTCACACGGTCAATGAATTTCACGATACTAAGGACCCCACCGCATCTTGAAGGTGCGCTACAATCTTCTTCGTTTTTTTCTCGAAGCCGGCGGGAGCAGGAAGTCAACGACGTCGTCGACGGTGACGATCCCTTTCATGACATTGTTCTCGTCCACCACCGGCGCCGCGAGCAGGTTATATTTCGAAATGAACTCCGCCACCGTGTCCTGGTCCGCGTCGAGAGGGACCGTCATCACCGGTGAGTTCATGATGTCCTTGATCATCGCATTCGGCTTGGCAAGGATCAGGTTCTTGAACGAAAGCACCCCGACCGGCCGCTCTTCTTCGTCAACGATGTACAGGTAGTAGATCGTTTCAACATCAGGCGCCGCAAGCCGCAGTTCCTTGATCGCATCCTCGACGGTCAGGTCCTGCGTAAAGGCAAGGTACTCCGTGGTCATGATGCCGCCTGCGGTGTCCACTTCATGTTCGAGCAGCTCCTGGACGTCCTCGGCCTCTTCCTTGTCCATCAGCTGGATCAGTTCCTGCGCCCGGGCCTCGGGCAGGTCTCCCAGCACATCGGCCGCCTCGTCCGGCGGCATCTGCTCCAGGATGTCCGACGCCTGCTCGTTGGTCATGTCTTCCAGGATATCGGCCTGGACCTGCGGTTCCAGCTCGTGCAGGGCTTCGGCCGCTGTTTCAACATCGAGACTGCCGAAGATGGCTGTCCGCTCCTTCTGGGAGACCTCACTGATGATCTCGGCGAGGTCAGCCGGATGCAACTTCGCCACCTTGGACCCGGAAATGGTCAGCGTGAGCTTCGACAGGCGCGGCTCAACGGTCTGCAGGTAATTCCACCCGATCAGTTTGTGCCTCAGCCGGTACCGGAACAGGGACAGGAACTTCTCTCCGCGGACTTCGAGCCCGAGCCGCCGCAGAATGCCGCGCAGCCCGATATCAGCAGCCACGAGACAAAGCTTTCCGGAAACGTCCCCCAGCTCGAGATCGTTCACCCGCACGAGCTTGGCGCCATTGATGTCCACGATCTGCTTGTCCAGCATGTCACGGCCGATCAGGATATCGCTTGGGACAACTGATGCGGGAGCGAGCTGTGAACTGATCACATTAACGGATATGACGCGGCGATTGAAAAGATTGACGATGTCCCAGGGAATGAGGTATATGGTCCGGCCGGCGGCAACTATGAGGGCCGAGACCGCGGGAAAGGGTTCTCCGGGACTGATGACGATGTCCTTGAGCCTGCCGATCTCCTCGCCCTTCTGGTCAAGCACCGGCTTGTTGATGATCTCGCTGACAAAGATTTCTCCGGCAAAAAAGGGCATCGGGCTCTCCGGCAGTATGGGTAGGAATAGTGGACGCAGAGTATACCAGCGCACCGGGTATGTCAAGAAAAAACCCGTTAAAACACATTGATATGCTACAATTAAAACAGAGGATGGATAGTGCGGCCCGCTCCTCCTCCCTGCTCAAATAAAGGGAGGACGTTGATGCCATTTCTATAAATCATGGCAATATTGATATAAAAAAATTTAACATGTCATGGCGCCTGATTTCTGATATAGTTTCCGAGGTTTAGCGCACCTGCCCTGTACGTTGTAAGGCACGGTCGACTGAAAGGAGATCCACCTCATGCCGGAACAAACGATCAAAGACGTCAAAAAAGAAATCTTCCTGATCATGCATAAAGCTCAGGAAATGCTGGAGCTTACCGAGGACGGCTTTGCCAAGAGCAAGCTGGCGGCACTGGACCAGGCGGAAGATCTCGCGAATGAGATCCATGTGCGGGAAGATGCGCTGACCGCAACGCTCGCCAAACTGGCGGCATCGAATGCTGAGGCACGGGCCATCCTCGGCGTGCCTGCGCAGATAGAGAAGATCGCCACGGCCATCAGGCGGATCATTGACAACAGCAGGACCCGCATCAAGGAAGGGCAGCTGTTCAGCGACAGGGCGATCATGGAGACCGGAAAGCTCTTTACGAAGTCGAAGGAAGTTTTGAAAAAGGCCGGAGAAGCGGCGGTTACCGGCGCAAAAACAGCGGTGGAAACGGTCATTGCCGACAGCAACACCATCGAGCGCATGACCAGCGAATATGCCACCGCTCATGAGGACCGGCTTGCTTCAGGAGAGTGCATCCCAAAATCATCATCGACCTATCTCTGTCTGCTCTATGCCTTCGAAGACATGGCCGCGCACGTCAAGAACGCGACCTCAAGAATGGCCGTGAAGTAGATAACCGGCTGATCCGCAATTCACAGGTGATTAAAACGCTTAACCGCCATGGCCTGCAGGCCATGGCGGTTCTCGTTTCCGGTCATGTTTTTAAACATATACTCCCTCCTGTACTTGCTGAAGTTTACATACACCGCAACACATAAAGTTGCAACTCGAATTCAACAACATTATCCGCTCTATGACAAGAATATTATGGCAAGACCACGCTTGCACTCTGATTGTTTCACAACGGCTTCACCAAAATGATATAATTTTGATGTTTTAACATTTTAGGCTTTTGTGGGAATCAGCCATATGCGTTAACTTCAACTTTTCCTTTTACGCATTGCATTTAGTCGGCTATAAACAGTGTTTGCATAGTGACTCCTTCCGCCTTCGGAGGCTACCTTTATGGACATCAAGGTACTGATTCCGACTCTTGCCCTCGTGACGCAGTTGATATCGGTTTATTTTTCGATTCGCCTGATGCGCTACGCCGAAAAAAGGGTTGTTGCAAGTGTGTTCATTCTCGTGGTCTGTCTCATGGCGTTTCGCCGAATGATTTCACTGGTCAGGTCCATATTTCAAGGCGTCATTCAAGTAGATGTGTTTGCGGAATCCGTCGCACTTGTTATATCACTCCTGATCCTGTATGGGATCATCGCGATTGCCCGTATTATTAAATCGGAGGAAGAGAGTAAGAGAGCGGCCGCATCCGCCGAAACGCGCTATAGGACCTTGTTCGACCAGTCACCGTACGGCGTGCTGCTCATAAATGCAAATGGCGACATTGTTGATTTTAACGAAACAGCCAACCAGCAACTTGGATATGAGCGCGATGAATTCAGCAAACTGCGGATATCGGACATCAACCCGGTTGAAAGTCCGGCTGACAATAAGGCGCGGTTTGAGAAAGTCATGAAAGACGGTAAGGACGAATTCGAAATACAGCACAAAACCAAGCGGGGTGATATACGGGATGTTTTTGTTATCATCCAAAGCATAGAATTGTCCGGTCAAACGTTCTTTCATGCCATCTGGCGGGATATCACCCAGTTCAAACAGGCAGAGGAGCAGATAAAACGCGCACTCACGGAAAAGGAAGTACTGCTAAAAGAAATCCATCATCGCGTGAAGAACAACATGCAGGTAATCTACAGTCTCCTGAACCTCCAGGCAACAGGGATCGAAGACAAAGCGGTCCGTGCTATGTTCGAGGACGCACGGAACCGGGTCAAATCCATCGCTCTGATTCACGAGAAACTTTACCAGTCTAGGGACCTGGCCCATATTAATTTTAAGGAATACTTAAAGAACCTTATTCAAGGGATCGCAGAAACCTATAAACGGCACGACATTATATTTTCTGTGGATATGGAACCTGTTTCTCTTGATGTGAATGTCGGCATCCCTTGCGGTTTGATTGTGAATGAACTGGTCTCAAATAGTCTTAAACACGCTTTTCCGGATGGAAGAAAGGGAACGATTAAGGTCGCTATCAATATAAATAGCAAGGGTAACAATGTCCTGACTGTTGCAGATAATGGAGTCGGCTTCCCGGAAAACGCGGATTTTCGCAACACTACATCGCTCGGCCTGCAATTGGTCAATGTGTTGTCAGCGCAAATTCAAGGAACGGTCAAACTTACGCAGACAGAGGGCACCGAGTTCAGCATTACTTTCCCTGGAACGACAGAGAACAGATTGTAAGTTTCAATCAATAATCGCGTGTTGTTTCTATGAACCTGAAGTGCTAAGGAGTAGGTGTACTGAGCAATTCTCCTTTATAAACAAAAGCCTTCAGACCGATGAATGGCCTGAGGGCTTTTTTGATCTACTATTCGCCTTGCGTGGATTAATGCTTGAACACCCTTTGTCCGGTGAATACCATCGTGACCTTGGGATTAGCTTCATTGCAGGCGGTGATTGCGTCAAAATCCCTGTCCGAGCCGCCAGGCTGCACGATCGCAGAGATCCCTTCCTTGAGCCCCACATCCACGCCGTCGCGGAACGGGAAGAACGCATCCGAGACCATGGTGGAACCGATGAGACCGCCCTTGTCCTTCTTCGTCTGCTCGTCAATTTCCTTGAGCGCTCCCCTGTCACGTTTCCCCTGCTGTTCCTCAAGTTCATAGGTCTTATAAGGGACGCCGAATTTCTTGAAGCAAAGCCCGTCGGCATACTTCGTATAGGCCTTGAATATGGCGATCTCGGCAACACCGACCCGGTCCTGTTCTCCGGTGCCGATGCCTACGGTGACGCCGTCCTTCACATAGATGACGGAATTGGACGTGATCCCCTGCTCCACGTTCCAGCCGAAGAGCATGTCGTCGTATTCCTTATCAGTCGGCTTCCGATCGATCTTGTATTCGGTCCCTTTATACGTGGTCCTCGCTTCCTGAAAATCCGCCTTGGTGCGGATAGCGTTCCTCTGGGACTGCTGCACGATCAGGCCGCCGTCGGTCAAGGCCTTGAATTCCACGAAGCTCATGTCCCGATACCTTGCCAGATCAGCGATCTTTTCAAGCTTGATGATCCGAAGGTTCTTGCGCTTCGCAAGGATAGCGACCGATCCATCTTCGAAATCCGGGGCAGCGACCACTTCGAGATAGTTCGAGTTCGCGAGCTCCGCCGTCTGCTTGTCCATGGCCCGGTTGACCACAAGACATCCGCCGAAAGCGGCGATGCGGTCAGCCATGTTCGCGCGGTCATAGGCATCGAACACGGTCTTTCCGTATGCAGCGCCGCAGGGGTTGTTGTGCTTCAGGATGATAGCTGCAGGACGTTCCATAAGATACTTCAGGATATTGAGCGCATTGTCCAGGTCCGTAAAGTTCGTCTTGCCCGGATGTTTCCCTGCCTGGAGCATCTGCTCCTCGGTGATGGAGCTCACCAGACCGTTCCCCGGCTCGATGAATTTGACCCCGGCAAGAGCAAGGTTCCCGCTCACCAGCTGGTACATGGCTGCCTGCTGGTCCGGGTTCTCGCCGTAGCGAAGTCCCTTCTCGATAATTTCTCCCCCGTCCTCAAGTTTCCAGGACCGTCTTCCGGTAGACCAGTTTCTGGTCGCCGAAGCTGATGGTCATTTCGGGCGGAAAATTATCCGCCATGATGGTCTTGTACATTTTTTTGAGATCGGGCATGAAAACCTCCAAGTAAATTGATGATAAACCTGAACCGGACAAACCGGAGCTAAGGATCTGTTTAACCACGAATGTACGCGAATGAACGCTAAACAAAAACAGTACTTAATCTTTTATTATTCGCGTCAATTCGCGTTCATTCGCGGTTCACTGGTTTGAAACGAATTTGATCCATAACTGTCTAAACCTTATCCATGGTCTTCTGTCCGAACAGCCCTGCCGGACGGAGGATAAGTGTAATGATCAGCACGAGAAAGGCAAAAGCATCCTTATAGGCGCTCGACAGGTAGCTTGCTCCGAAGTTCTCGATCAGCCCGAGCATGAAGCCGCCGAGCATGGCGCCGGGGATGCTCCCGATCCCTCCCAGCACGGCCGCGGTGAAGGCCTTGAGCCCGGCAGTATAGCCCATGAAGAAATGGACCACGCCGTAATAGAGCGTGACCATGACCCCTGCCACGGCTGCAAGGGACGAACCGATCATGAACGTAATGGAAATGACCTGATTCACATTGATACCCACCAGGCCCGCCATGACCCGGTCCTGGGACGTGGCGCGCATGGCCTTGCCCAGTCTGGTCTTTGCAACAAAGAGCTGAAGGGCAACCATCATAAGGATCGAGGCGATCAGGATGAACATCTGCACCGGAGACACATTCGCGCCAAGGAGGTCGAATCCCTCGGTGGGAAGCATGGGAGGCATGTTCTTGTACTCTTTACCCTGGGCGAGCATCACGAAGTTCTGGAGAACGATCGATATGCCCACGGCGCTGATCAGGGGGGTAAGCTTTGCCGCATTGCGGAGCGGACGATAGGCAACGCGTTCGATGACCGCACCATAGGCTGCGCAGAACGCCATGGACACTATGACCGTGATCAGGAGGGACAGCGCCAGGCTGTAGGCGGTAAGTCCCCAATAGGTGAGCACGCCGAGGACGATGATGCCCAGGTAAGCCCCGAGCATGTACACCTCACCATGGGCGAAGTTGATAAGCTGGAGAATGCCGTACACCATGGTGTACCCGAGCGCGATAAGAGCATACACCGCCCCCAGAGCAAGCCCGTTTATAAGCTGTTGGGTGAACATAGATTTAAAAACGTAACATGAAGTTACGAAGTTAAGAAGTTAGGATGGTAAGACCTATGATTCGAAGTCTTTACCCTCTTACCCTCTCACTTTCTGAATCACTTCACTTCGACGAACTTCCCGTCCGTGACCTTCCAGACCACATAGGGCGCCTTGGTCACATCCCCGTTCTGGTCAAAAGAGATATCGCCGAAAGCACCGGGGAAGGTGCTCTTTGAAATATACGCAGCGACCGCCGTTCCTTCCGTTGTCCCGGCATTCTGAAACGCCGTGAGAATGATGTTTGCCGCATCATAGGCATAGATAGAGTAGGGCCCCGGCGCGCCGTATTTTGCCGTGTATTTTTCATTGAACGCTTTGGACGTCGGCAGCCCTGAGGGGTCTTTGCCGAACGTCACGTAGGTCCCTTCGGCAGCACTTGCCGGCGATGCTGATAAAGGTCGGGTCATACACGCCGTCGCCGGTCACCATGGGGATGTTCATACCGACCTCTTTGGCCTGACGCACCAGTCGCCCCGCTTCAGGATACACGCCGCCGAAAAAATAGACTTCGGGCTTTTTCTCTTTGATCAGGGTCAGGACCGCTTTGTAATCCGGGTCCTTGGTCTGGATACCGTCATAATAGACCACCGAAACTTTGTTCTCAATAACCTGTTTGAAAAAGTCGGCAAGCCCCTTCCCGTAGGTCGTGTTGTCATGGATGATGGCCACCCGCTTCGGTTTCAGGTTCTTCAGAACGAATTCCGCCGCAACGCCTCCCTGCTGGTCGTCCGTGCCGCATACGCGAAAAACGGTCTTATACCCCTGCCGGGTCAACCGGGGATTGGTGGAGGCGGGGCTTACGGATACGATGTTCGCCGTATGGTAATAGGGCGAAGCATTGATGGAACAGTTTGAATTCCAGTGTCCGACGACGGCGGCGACCTTCTGGTTGATGAACTTGTTTGCGATCGACACAGCCTGCTTGGGGTCTGCCTGATCATCGCCCGGGACCATCTGTATCTTTTTCCCCAGAACACCGCCTTTTTCATTCCATTCAGCGACAGCCATCTCCACGCCGTTCCTCAGGTCGATGCCCATCTTGCTCTGGTCACCGGTCATGGGGCCCGCGGCCCCGAGCCTGATCAGGTTCTCATCCTGCCGGACGCACCCGATCGATACCACCATCGTCAAGACCATGACCGTGCTGAGAATTTTTTTCATCTGCCCTCCCCTAACCCGGACAAGCCGGAACCCACGGATTTATGTAGCCACGAATGTACGCGAATGAACGCTAAACAAAAAGCAGTACTTATTGCTTTCGTTTAGTTCGCGTCAATTCGCGTTCATTCGCGGTTCACCGTTTTAAATATTCTTACCAGCATGACGACTTTTAATTCGTAGCTAACTCCTTCAATCCCGCTGTCTCATGGACCTGATCAATTCCGCTGCCGCCGAAGGAATATCCTTAGCCGAACAGATCGCGCCGATCACTGCTGCTCCACGCGCCCCCGCTCTCATAACATCACCGATCGTGTCCCGGGTGATCCCGCCGATCGCAATGACGGGGATCAAAACAGCGGCCGAAACCGGGTCAGGTTTTCCAGTCCCTGGACAGCCCCTGCATCCTTCGTTGCGGTCCGATAGACGGGGCCGAACCCGATATAATCCGCTCCCGCTGATTGAGCTGCTCTGGCCTGGTCCAGGTTGTGCGTCGAGATGCCGATCAGCGCTTCAGGGCCAAGGATTCGCCGGGCCACCGCGATCGGAAGGTCATCCTGTCCCAGGTGAACACCATCAGCACCGACAGCGGCGGCAATGTCCGCATGATCGTTCAAAATAAAGAGCGCTCCGCTTGCGCGGAGGACCGGCGTCAGGCGAAGCGCTGCTTCATAAATCTCACGCCGCGTGCCGTTCTTGTTCCGATACTGAAAGAACGTCACGCCACCGCTCTGGGCCTGGGCCGCCGCTTCCACCGGATCGATACACAGCGAGTCCTGATCAAGGATCAGACAGAGGCCGTCAGGTTTACTTTTGCGGACTATTGTACCGCTCCATGAACTTCGTTGAGATATCGCCCGACTGGAAATCCGGGTCATCGAGTATCTTTATGTGCATGGGGATCGTGGTCTTCACGCCTTCAATGATGAATTCGTTCAGGGCGCGCTTCATGCGCATGATCGCATCGCCCCGGGTGTCAGCGTGCACGACCAGTTTCGCGATCATGGAATCATAATACGGCGGGATCACATACTGGGTATACGCGGCGGTCTCCACGCGGACGCCAAGCCCGCCCGGCGGGTTGAACGCCGTGATGGTACCGGGTGACGGAGTGAACTTCTCCGGGTCCTCGGCATTGATGCGGCATTCCATGCTGTGCCCGCGAATCGTTATCTGTTCCTGGGTGAACGAGAGCGGCAGGCCTGCCGCGACCCGGATCTGTTCCTTTACCAGGTCGATGCCGGTCACCAGCTCGGTCACCGGATGTTCGACCTGGATCCTGGTGTTCATCTCCATAAAATAATATTTTCGGTCCTCATCCATGAGGAATTCGATCGTTCCGGCATTGCGGTATTTCACGCTCCTGGCCACTGCCACGGCCATCTCCCCCATCTCTTTGCGAAGGGCCGCATTAACCGTGACCGACGGGGCCTCTTCGATCAGCTTTTGATGCCGGCGCTGAATGGAGCATTCGCGCTCGCCGAGATAGACCACATTCCCTTTTTCATCGGCCATGAGCTGGATCTCGATGTGGCGGGGCTGCAGGATATATTTTTCGATATAGACATCGGCATTGCCGAAGGCCGCCAGGGCCTCGGTCTGGGCCATGACGAAGGCGTTCGCGAAATCCGCCTCTTCCAGTACGACCCGCATGCCCTTCCCTCCGCCTCCGGCAGCCGCCTTGACGATCACCGGGAACCCGAGTTCGCGGGCGATCTCGATTGCGCTGTTCTCTTCGGTCACCACCCCGTCGCTGCCCGGCAGCACGGGTACGCCGGCCTTGATGGCGGTGGCGCGGGCGCGGGCTTTGTCGCCCATTTGCTTGATGCTTTCCGGACTGGGGCCAATGAACCGCATTCCCGTGGAGTTGCAGATCTCGGCAAAACTGGCATTCTCGGCCAAGAAACCATATCCCGGATGGATGGCCTCGGCGTCCGTGATCTCGGCCGCACTAATGATGCTCGGCACATTCAGATAGCTGTCCGTGCTCTTCGGTGGGCCGATGCAGACGCTTTCGTCGGCAAAACGCACGTGGAGAGAATTGGCATCCGCCGTGGAATGGACCGCTACGGTCTTGATCCCCATTTCCTTGCAGGCCCGGATGATACGGAGCGCTATCTCGCCGCGATTGGCGATCAGTATTTTTTTAAACACGCACTCACCTCAACACCGTAATTTTTCATGGCATCGTTTCTGCTTCGAACCGGCCGGTCAGGCAGGTTCGATCACGAACAGCGGCTGGCCGTATTCCACTGGCTGACCGCTCTCCACAAGGATCTGGACGATCTTTCCCGCGGTCTCGGATTCGATCTCGTTCATCAGCTTCATCGCTTCGATGATGCAGAGCACCTGCCCGTTCTTTACGGTATCTCCTGTTTCCACATAGGGTGGTTTGTCCGGCGAACTCGACCGGTAGAACGTGCCGACGATCGGAGAGGTCACTTTGATCTGGCTCGTCTTGACCGGTTCAGCGGGCTTTTCCGCCGCCGGAGCCGGAGCTGCCTGCATTGCAGGCGCAACGATCGCAGCGGGCGGATGCTCCATGCGCGGCATGGTGTGATGGTAGGTCACGTCCCCGCCTTTTCTGAGCCTCACCTTCACGCCGGAACGCTCGATCTCCACCTCCGAGATATCGGTGTCCTTCAGCATCTCTATCAGTTCTTTCAATTCTTTAAGGTTCATGATGACTCCTTTTTGGATTTGCGGAATGAGTTGCGGCCGAAACTACTTTTTTACGCGCTCGATAAAAGTGCCCGTACGCGTGTCGACCTTGATCACATCTCCCTCATTGAGATAGAGCGGCACCTTGATCACCGCACCGCTCTCCAGGGTCGCCGGCTTGGAACCGCCAGACGCGGTATCACCGCGCACCCCCGGATCGGTCTTGGCTATCGCCAGCTCCACGAACATGGGCACATCAATGTTGATGGGCTGCCCCTTGTGATAGAGGACCTTGATCTCCATATTTTCCTTGAGATAGTTGATGCTGTCGCCAAGTTGCTTCTCGTTCATGGATACCTGCTCATAGGTGCTGGTGTCCATGAAAACGCGGTCCTTGTCTGCGGCATACAGATACTGCATGGTCTTTTCCTCAAGGCTGGGAACATCGACTTTTTCGCCCGCCCTGAATGTTTTATCGGTAACGTTCCCCGACTTGAGGCTCTTGAATTTGGTTCTCACGAATGCCCCGCCCTTGCCGGGCTTTACATGCTGAAACTCCACGATCACATAGGGCTCGCCATCGATCTCTATTTTCAATCCGTTCCTGAACTCTGTTGTAGATACCGGCACTTCTACACCCTCCCTTTCGTCTTTGACTCCGTAGTATATTTTTATTTGTTACGATGCTACTGCTTTCCGGGGCCTTCCAGCCCCCGCGGCAGCGTGGTCAGTACTTTTGCGCCGCTCTCGGTCACCAAAACCATGTCCTCGATCCTGACACCGCCCCATCCCGGAATATAGATGCCCGGCTCGACGGTGAACACCATCCGGGACTGCACCCGGTCCCGGGAGAGCGGCGAGATCGACGGCCTTTCGTGCACCATGAGGCCGATGCCATGGCCGGTCCCATGGCCGAAATGCTTTGCGTGACCGGCCCCCCCGATCAGGTCCCGCGCCGCTCCATCCACGATTGTGCACGCGACCCCGGGGCGGATGGCTGCGATAGCGTCCTGCTGCGCCTGCAGGACCAGTCCATGGATCTCACGCTGACGGGCGGAAGGCCGGCCTACGCAGACCGTTCGGGTGATATCGGAAAAATATCCGTCCGCTTCAGCGCCAAAATCGAACGTCACGAGGTCGCCCTGTTTTATGCGCCGGTCGGACACGGATGCATGCGGCATGGCGCCGTTCCTGCCCGATGCCACGATCGTGTCAAAGGCGGCCCTGCGCGCACCTTTTTCCCGCATCAGAAATTCAAGCATGAGCGCCAGGGCGCTTTCGCGGACCCCCGGCCGAATGTAGTTGCTTAATTCCCTAAACGATTCTTCCGCCCGGCGGATCGCTTTCCGGATGGATGCAAGTTCAAGAGCGTCTTTCTGCTGCCGCAGTTCCCCGACCAGGTCCCGGTGCCCTTTGAGCGTCAGCCCCTGCTTCCGCAGTTTATTCAGGTTCTCGACCGTGAATAACGTCTCATCGAACCAGAGCGTGTCCACCTTCGCACGTTTGGCCGCTTCACGCAATGCGGCCGGATGGTCCTTCTTCTGGATCAGGACGGAAACCCCTGCGGTCTCCCTGCGGGCCTGGATCGCATACCTGAAATCCGTAATGAGGCACGGTTTGCCCGCTGCTACCAGCACCGATCCCGCCGAACCCGTAAAGCCCGTGAGATACCGGACATTCTCCCGTTTCGATATCAGCAGCGCACCGATACCTGCTTCCGCCATGAGCCGCTTCAAACCGGCGATCCGTTTCAATGCAGGTCGTTTCGTGGTCATTTTTTGACGAGGCCGGCGGCAGCCCTGAGCGCAAGGAGGTAGCTGTCCGGTCCGAAACCGGCGATCTGTCCGGCCGCCACTCCCGAGATGTATGAATGGTGCCTGAATTCTTCGCGATTATAGATGTTCGAAATATGGGTCTCGATCGTTGGTATGCCGGTCGACAAAATGGCATCACGCAGTGCGACGCTGGTGTGCGTATAGGCGCCGGGATTGATCACGATCGCCTGATAGGCTCCCATGGCGTCCTGGATCTTTTGCACCAGTTCGCCTTCGTGGTTCGATTGAAAAAAAGCGACCTCCACGCCGAGTTCGAGAGCAAGCGCTGCGATGCGGCGGTTGATGTCTTCGAGCGTTTCAGCGCCATAGATCTGCGGCTCGCGTTTTCCCAGAAGGTTCAGGTTCGGTCCATGGATCACCAGGATCTTCATGTTTCCCCCGTATAAAAAAATAAAACTGCCTGAGGCAGTTTGAGCATCGCCGGAAGAGACGGTTGCGGCATTCCCTTTCGGCTTGTCAGAATTCTTTCAGCAGCTTCGGTACGGACATCCGCAGCAGGAACCGTCCCTTGCCGAAGTTGCCTTCGGGCTTGATGATAAGCACGATAAAATACTCGTCGTTGAGCCGCCGCAGCATGACCATGGCCTTTTCCGCCATGACCGTGACTTCTTTCGTCGATCCCAGCTGTACAGTCTGGGAACCTTTTTCGATTTCCTTGATGAGCGAGGAATATTCCACGGTCATGGACTGGATATCCAGCTCGCTGCCTACGGAATACTCGTCCACCGGGATGCCGTCAAGCCCGACAACCAGCGCGCCCAGGGCTCCCTCGGTGCCGTCCACTACGTTCCTTAAGATCTCGCCAAAGGACATTTATTTCTCCTTCATGATGTTCTTTAGCCATGCATCGAGCTTTACGATCGCCCGCTCTTTTCCCAAAGGAGCTGTTTTCGGAGAAACGGGCAGCGGTTCTTCGTCCTGGGCCGGCAACGTCTGCCCGACAGAGGGCGGCGGCACCGTCCCCGGCGCCTCGGGAAGCACATATTCCACCGGCGCAAAACCGGAATCAAATGCCGTAGACGCTAAATCATCCGCTGGAGGTGGAACATATTCTCTCGCCTCCACCTCCACACCGGGAGCTCTCCATTGCCCTGCTCTATCGGCAGCCACTGGCTGCGGTGACGGTGCAGGCGGAGAATCCGGCACTTCAAAAAATGCCGGCGTTCCCTGCCCCTCGTCAGTTGAGGAAGCACTGCCCATGGCGCGCACATTGGCGAGCTTGTCCTTCAGCAACTTGCTGTTCGGTCTGTCCGCAAGCATCCGCTCGTAGATCTCAATGGCCTTCTCATAAAAACCCTGCGCGATGTAGAGCTCTGCCAGCGTATCCGTTGTGAAATCGTCGGTCTCGGGAAGCGTCCCGCCGAAAGAAGCTGCTTCGCTGCCAGTTGTGACGCCCGGACCAGGTGCTGGAACATCCAGCGTGAACGACGACGGCTCCTCGCCGCCTTCCAGGTTTTTCGAGGCACCCGGTTCTGCTTCAGTTTCAACCGGCTCGACATCAAAGAACAGTGCCTCAGACGGCATGTCATCGGAAAATGCGGTTTCCGTCAGCTCTTCAACGGGAGCCTCTCGTGCGGGCTCAAGCACGGAATCCAATGCATCAGTCGTTTTTTGAGGCCCAGTCTGCATTGGCTTGCTGTCAAAGAAACTACTGTCAGACAGCCCGGTATCCATGGAACCAGGTGCATGCTCGGCAGCTGCGGAAAGATCAGGGGCTGGGTATGCATCAAATCCACTGCTGTCAGCAGCGGGAATGTCGATGGGCGCCAGTTCACTCCCGAAGAAGTTGCTGCCCAGGCCGGCATCAGTGGAACCAAATTCATGCTCCGTGACCGCTGCGGGACGATCAGGCGCCTGCATCATGTCCGCATCACTGCCGGAAACCGGCGGCGGCTCCGCCGAAAGCCCGCTATCAGCCGGGCGTCTGCCTTCTCCGCCAGTAAAGCCGTCATCCATTCGAGCCGCTTCTTCACTGCCCGTTTCCGAGGCAAGTCAGCAAACATATCCTGCGTTGCTTCCGGCTGCCGCAATGCTCCGGCAGGAGCCGCTTCATCCAACGATTCAAAAACAAGCACCTCTTCCGGCTCTTCGGAATCAACGGAGCGGAATGCTGACAGGGATCGCCTGCGACTGCGGCGGGACAGCAGAAGCTGCTGGTGGTTTGACGGGCGGACGCGGTGTGTCCAGGCGCCGGAACTGCCGGCGTCACGTGACCGGCTGCGGGCTGATTTTTCGGGCCAGCGATCTTTTCCCGGACATCACGGCCAGCCTCAATATCCGCAACGAGCGCCTTGAGCTCGGGGTCTTTGGGATTTACCGCGAGAACTGCCTTGAAGAAAAGCAGCGCCTCCTGAGCCCTGCCCTGCAATACATGAATATTTCCCAATTTACGCTGGGCCAGCACATTGTCCGGAATCGCCTTTATTACTTCTTCAAACTCTTTCTGCGCTTCTGACAGATTGCCCTGATCCAGCAAAAGCCTTCCGAGAAAGGACTTCGCGGTTACATAACCGGGGTTGTTCTTGAGTCCCTCCGCAAGCACAGCTATTGCCATCTCGATATCCCCGGCCTTCTTATATTCCTCGGCAAGCGGCACGAAGAGTTTTGATTTGGGGTCTTTCGAGATACGCTCCGTCAACTTGGCTATTTCGGAGGATCCCTTTTCCATAGGAATTATCTTTTCATATCAATCTGATAGACGAAAGTGTACCAAATACCGAGGTCATAAGTCAAGGCAAATCCCTTGATTTTACTTTAAGTTCCAAGACTTTATCCAGCACGCGGGCTGCCACCTCAGCTTTGTCCATCAAGGGAAGGCGCGTTGTCATGCCGGTACGATCGATGATCGTCACGACATTCGTATCTGAACCGAATCCCGCGCCCGCCGTCAAAAGATCATTGACCACGACCATATCAAGATTTTTTGCACGCAGCTTCCTGGATGCGTTATCGATAACAGTGTCCGTTTCCGCGGCAAAACCGACAAGCAGGCGCTTCCGGGGCATATTACCCAGCTGCTGCAGGATGTCGTCTGTGCGCTCGAGCACCAGCGTGGCAGGTGCTGCGTCCTTTTTTATTTTGCGGTCCGAAACGGCAACGGGTCTGAAATCGGAGACAGCAGCTGCCATGACCACAACCTGTGCCTCGCCGATCTGCTCCATGACCGCCCGGTACAGGTCAGCCGCAGTAATGACCGGAATGAAGGTGATACCTCCCGGCGGCGTCAACGCAACAGGGCCGGATATAAGGATTACCTTCGCCCCCCGGTCGCGGGCAACGCGGGCCAGGGCATATCCCATTTTCCCTGTTGATGGATTACTGATGAACCGAACAACATCGATCGGTTCCCGTGTCGGTCCTGCGGTTACGAGAACGGTCACGCCTGAGAAATCACGGGGTAAAAAAGAGGCGGAAACCGCTTCGATGATCCTGCCCGTTTCCGCAAGACGCCCCTGTCCTGTGGTGCCGCAGGCAAGCTTGCCTTCGTCCGGTTCGATGAACCGTACGCCAAGATCGCGAAGCGACGTCATGTTTCGCCGGAGCACGGGGTTCTGATACATACGGTCGTTCATCGCCGGCGCGATCATGAGCGGACAGTCTATCGCCATGAGGGCCGACGTCAGGGCGTCGTCCGCTATTCCCGCCGCGATCTTGCCGATGCTATTCGCCGTCGCCGGGGCAATAAGCGCAAGGTCGAGGCCGCTGGTCACGTCGATATGTCCGATTGTTTCCCTCTCATGAGGGTCATAGTCATCGGTGAGCACCGGGAACCCGCTGAGGGCCTCAAAGGTCAGCTTTGAGACAAAGCGGCAAGCATTGCGCGTCATGACGACACGAACCTCCGCTCCCCGCTCCTGCAGCCTCCGCAGGACCTCGACGGCCTTATAGGCTGCTATACTGCCGGTCACCCCGAGCAGTATCCGCTTACCGGATATCATCTCGCGTTGTCTCCCCCAGCGTTGCGCTACGCTTCAGATTCTTCAGATTCTTCAGCATCTCCGGCGTCTTCTTCCGCCACGTCTTCGCCCATATCGGCGATCACGGCATCCTCCTCGGCAACCTCTTCACTCTGGGTTTCCGACAGATATGCGGAAAGTTCCTTGCGGATCTCTTCTTCCTTTGCTGACAGTTGCTCTTCCATCCGCGCTCGTTCTTCGCGTTTCCGGTATTCTTCCCTTGCCTTCTTGGCATCCTCGCCGACGATCACCCTGAACTTTCCTGCCAGGGCCTCTTCCAGGGACACCGTGGTGTCCTTGATCGACTTGGTTGTAACATACATCGGCGCCCCGGCAGACAACTGGCGAACCCGTTGCGCCGCAATATGGACAAGGCGGAACTTGGTGTCCGAAATCTTGTCGGTCAATTCAATCGGCATGGAAATAATATCTTCTGCGGCCTGTTGCATCTCTGCACCTCCTGGTGTATTTTTCTATTCCGACGTTTTCAACATTCCCTCTATCCACGATTGATCGATCAGGTGCGTCCGGCAGCGTTCGGCAACGATGACCGATCGGAGTTCCGACAGCGCCCGGTCGAAATCGCGGTTCTCAATGATATAATCATACATCGCGTAGTCACGGATCTCATCGATCGCCCGCTGCATCCGCTTCCTGATCTCCGCTTCGTCATCGGATTTGCGGTTCCGCAGGCGCTCTTCAAGTATCTCGAAGGAAGGCGGCATGATGAAAAGAAACACCGCCTTCTCGACCCGTGTTTTAATCTGTTTGGCCCCCTGCGTGTCGATGTCGAGGATCACATCGATCCCCCGGTTCACCATATCGTCGAGCACGCGCCGGGACGTGCCGTAGAGGTTAGCGTGCACCTGCGCCCATTCGGCAAAATCGCCGGCATCGATCATACTGTGGAACCGTTCTTCGGTCACGAAATAATAGTCCCGCCCGTCGATCTCTCCCGGCCGCGGTTTCCTCGTGGTGTAGGAGATCGAATGGGTCAGGTTCTCCAAAGAGTCCGTGATGGCGCGGCACAGGGTCGTTTTTCCGGCCCCTGACGGCGCGGACACCACAAAGACCAGTCCTTCGGTTCTCTTCATTCGTTCCCCCGGCTGGAAAACCTCAGCATAAGCGTCTCCACCTGGACCGCGGAAAGGATGATATGGTCGCTGTCGGTGATGATAATGGCCCGTGTTTTTCTTCCCTGGGTGGCATCGATCAGCATCTTCCGCTCCTTGGCCTCGTCCTTGAGCCTGCGCATGGGGGCGGAGTCCGGCGACAGCACAGCCACAACCTTCGCTGCCATTACCATGTTGCCGTAGCCGATATTCACGATATTGTTCAGCACGACCGTACACCCACCATAACGCGGCCTGAAGGCCGCAACCAATGCAAAATGCAAAGTGTAAAACGCAAAGTGCAAATTGATGCAAAATCCAATGCCGTTTGCCGTGCCAACTTTGCACTTTGAAATTTGCACTTTACACTTTGCACTATGCTTTTAAGATTCACGCAGGCCTATCAAGTGTTACAGGACCCCCTACTCGATATTCTGGACCTGTTCCCGTATCTTTTCCAGTTCCGCCTTGCTCTGCACCACATCGAGCGAGATGACGGCATCCTGGCACTTTGAGGCGATGGTGTTCACTTCCCTGCCCATCTCCTGGAGCAGAAAATCGAGTTTCCTCCCCACCGCCTCCTCCGGCGTTTCAATCAGCATTGCCCTGAACTGGGCCAGGTGGCTGTCCAGTCGTGTAAGCTCTTCGGTGACATCGGTCCGCTCGGCAAGAATGGCGATCTCCTGGGCCATTCTTGCCGGATCGGGCTGCTCCTGCAGCAGCTTTGCCACCGCGTCAGCCATCCGCTTCCGCGCTTTTTCCACCGTAAGCGGTGACTGGGCGCCGATCGAACGTACCATCCCTTCGATCGCATCGATGCGTCCGGTGATATCGCGCACGAGCGCCGCACCTTCGTCAAGCCGCATACGGTCAAGCTCATCCAGTGCCGCATCAAGCCCGTTGGCCAGCAAAATCCATATGGCCTCCATGTCCTCACTGACCTCGGTCATGGTGATGATGTTCTGCATGCCCGCCACGAGCGACAGGTCGACCTCTCCGGCCAGTCCATACCGCATTTTCAGGTCCCTGAGGAGCCCCACATACTGGCCGGCCAGAACGTCGTCGACAACCAGCCGCGTGGCCTTCTCGCGATCGTTATTCCGGGTTATCAGAACATCGAAGCGGCCGCGGGAACACCGTTCCTGAACGGCTTTTTTAACGCGCAGTTCCAGCAGGGACAACCCGCGCGGCATTTTTGCCTGCACATCGATATAGCGGTTATTTACCGAGCGGATCTCGATGGAAAAGTGGCCGACTTCTCCACTTGCTTCCTTCCGCCCATATCCTGTCATGCTGCGAATCACTCATTTCACCCCGTTCAGTTCGTTATAATACGTGGTCAAACAACCGGGCGGCCTAAAAGACCGCTCCTATTCCGCTACCGGTTCAAAATGGAACGTCCTGACATAGGCGCCCCATAAGAAGCGCATCTCGATATCCCAACCGCCATTGGTGCTGATCCTTGTTAACCTGTTCGTATTCTGATTCCGTTCGATGATAAAACTCTCCTGTGTCAAAGGAATATCCAGATCACGAGCCGTTTTTTCGAGCGACGTTTTTATTTCCAGGTCCCTGGTCGCGATCTGCCCCATGTTCACCTTGCCCTGCATGGCGTCTTTCATCTGGCTATAATCCATACCCATAGGCACGACCTTGAAAAGAACGTGAAGAAGAACGAACAAGAGCGCCAGCCAGAACATAACCTTCAAACTGATCATTCCTTTTTCCTGAGCAAGCATAGACATATGAAGCCTCCCCTTTCTTTTATCGGATCAGATTTCCGAGCCGTTCCCAGCGCACCCAGCGGCCATTTTCGCCATCCCATGACCAGTAGATGATGAGCGCTCTGCCGAGGATCTTGTTCCGCTTTACAAAACCCCATACCCGGCTGTCCTGGCTGTTATCGCGGTTGTCACCCATGACGAACACCGAATCTTTCGGCACCAGGGCTGGACCGTAATTTGTCTCTGCCTGGTCATGCAAATACAGGACAGGGTGGTTGACGGAGCCCAGTTGCTCATCGAAAAGCATGGGTTTGTCGTAATAGGGAGGTCCCGATCGCTGATCATCTCCGTCATAGGCGCCGAGCGCGGCAACCGCCACCGGTTCATCATTGATGAACAGTTTTCCCTTCCTGATCTCGATCTTGTCGCCCGGCAGGCCGACGATCCGTTTGATGAAATTTTTGCCTTCGTCTTTCGGGTATTTAAAAACTATGATCTCCCCGCGTTTCGGATCTTTCCCGGTAAAGATCCTGAGGTCCGTGAACGGGATACGGGGGCCGTACACGAACTTGTTCACCAGCAGGTGGTCGCCGATCGTAAGCGTCGGGATCATGGACCCCGACGGTATTTTAAAAGCTTCGACGCGCAAATTGCCTGATGAACAGAGCAACGACGGCTGCAATAAGGAACGGTTCGACCCACTCTTTATAAAAGGATTTATTCTTGATCTTGCCCTGCGATGTTTCTGCCATGCAGCCTCCAAAACGACATAAGGTAATATCACAACACGGGTTCATTCACGTCCAAGCCGGATCTCGATCGGTGCGTTACTCTCCCACCTTCAAAACGGCAAGGAACGCTTCCTGGGGAAGCTCCACACTGCCGACCTGCTTCATGCGCTTCTTGCCTTCCTTCTGTTTCTCAAGCAGCTTTCGCTTCCGCGTGATGTCCCCGCCATAGCATTTGGCGGTCACGTCCTTGCGGAGCGCCCGGACCGTTTCACGAGCGATGATCTTCGCCCCGATCGTGGCCTGGATGATCACCTCGTAGAGCTGGCGCGGGATCACTTCCTTGAGCTTTTCCGCCAGCTGCCTGCCGCGGACCGCGGCCTTATCGCGGTGCGTAATGAGCGAAAGCGCATCGACCGGTTCGCCGTTCATCAGCATATCGAGCTTGACGAGATCGGATTCGACATAACCCGTCAGTTCGTAATCCATCGACGCATATCCCTTGGTCAGGGATTTGAGCCGGTCGTAAAAATCCATGACGATCTCGTTCAGCGGAAGATCGTAGCTGATGCGCACGCGGTCCTTGGTGATATAGGTGATATCCCGCTGGACACCCCGCCGCTCCTGGCACAGCGCAATGAGCGACCCCACATACTGCTCCGGCGTGATCAGCGAGGCAATGATCATCGGCTCCTCGATCCGCTGGATATCCTGAACGTGAGGGAACTTTGCCGGGTTATCCACCATCACGACCTGGCCGTCGTTCTTCGTCACCCGATAAACCACGGTCGGCGCCGTGGGAATAAGGTCGAGCTTGAACTCGCGTTCAAGCCGTTCCCTGATGATGTCCATATGCAGCAGGCCCAGGAAGCCGCATCGGAAACCGAACCCCAGGGCAAGCGATGTTTCCGGTTCATAGGTGAACGACGAGTCGTTCAGCCGGAGTTTTTCCAGGGCGTCCCGCAGGTCCGCATAGCTGTCGCTGTCCACCGGATAGATGCCGGAGAAGACCATGGGCTTCACATCCTTGTACCCGGGAAGCGGTGCGTCGGCCGGCTGATCGGCATCCATGACCGTATCGCCGATTTTGGCATCCGAGACCCGTTTGATGCCGGCGATAATGCACCCGACCTCGCCCTGCGACAGTTCAGCGATCGGCTGCATCTTGGGCGTGTACACGCCTACGGACTGCACTTCATAGACGGCGGAGTTCGAATAGAGCTTGATCTTCTGTTTGGGCCGCACGGTCCCGTCCACCACCCGGACGAGGATCACCACTCCCTGGTACGTGTCATACCAGGAATCGAACAGGAGCGCCCGGAGCGGAGCATCGGCCTTCCCCGCAGGCGCAGGAACATTTTTCACCACTGATTCGAGGATCTCGTGGATGCCGATCCCCGCCTTGGCGCTTGCCGGGATAGCGATGGACGCATCAAGGCCGATCACGTCCTCGATCTGGTGTTTCACCTCTTCGACATTTGCGCTCGGCAGATCGATCTTGTTGATCACCGGGATCATCTCGAGATTATGGTCGATGGCAAGATAGGCGTTGGCCAGCGTCTGCGCTTCCACGCCCTGCGAAGCGTCAACGACGAGCAGCGCGCCCTCGCAGGCGGCCATGCTCCGCGACACTTCGTAAGTAAAATCCACGTGGCCGGGAGTGTCGATCAGGTTCAGAATATAGTCCTTCCCGTCAGACGCCTTGTACTGAAGGCGCACCGCATGGGCCTTGATGGTGATGCCCCGTTCGCGCTCCAGGTCCATATCATCAAGAACCTGGTTGCTGCCGGCGGCTGACATTTCCCTGTCTGAAAGTGCTCCGGTAAACTCAAGAATGCGGTCGGCAAGGGTCGATTTGCCGTGATCGATATGGGCAATGATGCAAAAGTTACGGATATTCGTGCTTATCATGATAGTCTGACAGTGCTTTCTGCCTAAGTTTCCTCCAAAAACACCCGTTTCCCGCCTCGCAGCACCAGCCCTAACTGGCGAGAATGTTTAGCAATATTAGAGAACTTAAATAATAACATACTGCCTGTTAAATGTAAACAAATTATTAATTGTCCAGATATGCAGATGTTGCACGTTCAGGGGGTGGTATAACCGTCAGGAGCGCGAACTATACATTGTTGAGGATGAAACAACTCAGGTCTATTATTGTTTTGAAATCTCGCTCAGAGAGCAAAAACGAGGTAGGACCAGTTCATCATCACGAGCACTACGACCGCAACCCGGATGGCAACCTGTTCGCGCACCGTAAGCTCCATGGAGAGCCGTGGCAGATGCAGGAGAAAGGCAGAGAGGCTGTAAGAAAAAACAAGGCAGGCGCTCATAAAGCAGAGCGATACCAGCGGATTCATGTTCAGAGAAGCAGTTGCTTCGCCGCGGGCCAGCAGCAGTGCTGCCCGCGTTGCTCCGCAGGTCGGACAGGGAATGGAGGTCAGTCCCTTGAACACGCAGCCAGGCAACAACTGCATAACAGGCGTGAACCGCAGGGCCAGCAGGATCAGAACAGCGATCCCTCCGTAGATGATCCCGAATTCGATCTCTTGAGGCTGCCGTTCCAGGAGTTTAATACGCACGGCTTGTCCTCTCTGCAAACAGCCGTTCATGGATTCATCATCGAACCAAAGGCGGCCACCAGGGCGCCCATGAATACGGCAGCAATTGCAATAACAAGCCCGCAGCAGATAAAGAGCGGCAGAAACACCGCGAACGCCGCCTTGCCGCCCGTGGTCTCGTGGGCATGCTGAAGGCCGATGAGAATGATCACCAGCGACCAGATCCATGCCAGAAATCCGCCGCAGAACGGAAGGACCAGGAAAAGATAGGGTGACTCGCTGTAGGCCACGACCCGGAAGGTCGCTTCAAAACCTGCCTTGGCGCCCTGCACCATCAGCAGGAACAAATGAAGCATGCCTGCCAGGATGAATAGCCACAGGATGATGAAAAAGGGTGTGAACGCCGCAAGCAGCGCCAGGCTGATACCTTGAAACGGGGAATACTCCGATGCTGCCAGCATCTCCTGCGTCATAAAATTTTGCATGACACCGTGTAAAGCGATCTGCCAGAAATATGAGAACATGGCGCCGATCATGCCAAGGATCAGGCCGTAGAGCAAGGGATCGGTGAGGCCGCCGGTCACGGGCATTTTTTTAAAAAAATCACCGGGCGAGAAAAGGACTTGTTTCAGCGTTTTGAACAACCCGCTGAAAAACCCCTGATTTTCACGGTCCTCCCAGGGTGTCTTCTCACGCATCCCTGCAACAAGCGTCGTCGGGATCGAGGTGGCCTCGGCGGCCTCGGAAATCCGCGATCCGCAGTGCTGACAGAACGCCTGGCCTTCAGACACTTCTTTGCCGCAATGGGGACAGAACATAGCACCTCCAGAGAAGTTTCGTAATAACGGTTTGAAGTGTATCACAGAGGAAAGAGGGAGACAACTGATTTTCGTTCGTCAGGCATGGTTTACGCTAAGGATGAGACGAGAGTGCAACTTCGATGACGAGCAAATCTGCCCCTGTCGATCACCGGCTGCCGCAATCGGAGGGGTCGCCTTTGATCTTTTCTATGGCATGAGTCAGTGCGGGAAGGATGACCGCCAGATTTTCGCGCGCTGCTTTGGGGCTGCCCGGGAGGTTCACGATCAGCGTCCGGTTCCGGATGCCCGCAATCGCCCGCGAGATCATGGCATGCGGCGTTTTCTTGAGGCTCTCAGCGCGCATGGCCTCCGCCATGCCGGGGAGTTCCCGGTCGATCACCGCTCGTGTGGCTTCGGGGGTTATGTCCCGCGGGGCTACCCCCGTCCCGCCTGTGGTAACTATGAGATCGATTGTTCCGGAATCAGCAAGGCGGGTCAGCACGCCGATAAGCTGTGCCGTATCATCGGGAAGGACCTCGTAATGATCGATGACGGCGCCCGTATTGGACAGAATCTCGCGAATGACAGGACCGCTCTCGTCAACACGCTCCCCGATGGAACCTTTATCGCTCAAGGTGATAATGGCAGTGCGCATCATGGATTTCCCCTCCCGAACGGATGAACAGGCTTTACACCTGATGATTTCGTTAAACAAATCAAACATGACGAACACGTTCCTATGCGACCTCGCCGCCGACGACGATCTCCGGGATCCTGAGCGTCGGCTGGGCGTCGCTCACCGGCGAGCCCTGCCCGTCCTTGCCGCAGGTCCCGATGGAGATAGCCGAGGTCGGAGCCGACGAGGTCGATCGACATCAGCACCTGCGGTCCGTTGCCGGTCAGGGTGGCGCCGCGCACCGGCTCGCCGAGCCGCCGTTCTCGATCAGGTAGCCCTTCGCTCACCTCGAACACAAAATCGCCGTTCACGGTGTTCACCTGCCCGCCGCCCATTTTTTTCACAAAGAGCCCCGTCGGGGTGGAACGCAGGATATCGGCAGGGTCCGTTTCGCCCGGCACGATCATCGTGTTCGTCATCCGGGGAATGGGCCGGTGCTTGTAGGACTCGCGCCTCCCGTTGCCGGTGGAGAGCGCGTTCCGTCCTTCATCGCCGTCAGCCGGTCATACATGAACGTGTCAAGCACTCCCCGGTCCACCAGCACGGTCCGCTCCGCGTCCGTGCCTTCGTCATCAAAACGGAACGAACCCCGTTTGCCGGGAAGCGTTGCGTCATCGACGACCGTGATCAGCGGCGAGGCTATCAGCTGCCCGCGTTCTGCCGGAATAGACCGAAAGCCCGGACTGCGCAAGATCGGCTTCGAGGCCATGCCCCACCGCCTCGTGGATCATCGTGCCGCCGGCAGCTGAGGACAGCACGACGGGCATTTTGCCGGCAGGAGCCTTCCGGGCCGACAGCATCATGACGGCCCTCCGCGCCGCGGTCTCCGCAGCGCTGCTCGAGGGAGGAAGCATCGAGGAGCTCGAGCCCGGCAAGGCCGCCGACCGGCTCATAGCCCGTCTGGACCACGTCGCCGTCGGCAGCCACCACCTGGACCAATGCCGTCAGGTACATCCGCTCATCCTCGGCAAGGCACCCCGTCCGGAATGCGCGATCAGCACCTTCTGCCGGTTCTCACGGTACACGACCATTGCCTGCCTGATCCGGGGGTCGACTGCCGCGCTGCGTCCTGTTGGCCCGCAGCACCAGGTCGGCTTTTCGGCCGCGCCGACCGCTTCCGGCGCTTTTTCGATATGACAACTCCACGCGGGGCCTGCCTGCGCGTCAGATCGATGGCGGCCTTCCGGGCACCGTCCCGCCTGCCGATGCCTGGCTGACCGCATCGGCAAGCTCGAGCAGCGACGGCTGGTCACTTCATTGGTATAGGCGTATGCCGTCCGTCGTCCATAGAGCAGGCGGAGACCGGCCCCGCTGTCCATGCCGGAACTCACCTTTTCGATCCGGTTATCCTCGCACACGATGGAGAAGGGCGAACTTTGTTCAAGATAAATATCGGCATACTCGCCGCCGCGGCTTCAAGCGCCCGCTTCAAGACCGCTGCATGATCGATGTCAGTGATCATGTTACCTCCCCTGGCTGATGCCATATTACACTGGTTCTCGATGCCTTTCAACTTTTCTTATCCTGCATTTTCTTCATTTGCGGGCGGGGTCAGACCGGCAGCAATAGTCTGATCCCCATACGACAGAAAGCACCACTTTCTGCCCGGCTATCCCGGACAGCAGGCTCGGTCCTTCTTTCGTTGACAAACGTATTCAATGAGGCTACTATTTTTTTAACTTGCCACACATTTGTTGCGGTATGGTACCTATGAATCATAAAAAAATCCTCATAGCCGACGACAACGAAAACATCCGGGAAGCGCTCACCTATCTGCTTGAGGACGAAGGCTACAAGCTTTCGCTCGCCAAGGACGGCGCCGAGACGCTGAAAAAGGTCAAGGAGGTCCAGCCCGACATCCTTTTCCTGGACATCATGATGCCCGAGATCAACGGCTATGATGTCTGCCGCGCCATCAAATCCGACCCGGCCCTAAAGAACATCTACGTCATCATGCTGACGGCCAAAGGACAGGTCGCCGAGCAGGAACGGGGCAAAGAAGTCGGGCGCCAACGAGTATATCGTCAAGCCCTTCAGCCCCATGGAGATCCTTACCAAAATCAAGAACATCCTGGATCTAACGCAGCTATGGCACCTTTGTCCAAAGACGCATGGCCGCAGAAAATACGATTGAAAACGGTACGCTCTCCTGCAGCAAGGCCGGTACCTGCAGGCGCTTCCGAACTGCGCCGCGCCGAAAACGCCTTCCGGGCAAACTGGATGCCCGCGGACATCCCTTCACCGATCCCCTTTCCAACGGCATCTCCGGACTCGCCAACACGCTTACGCTTTCCGGCCAATGCTGGCAGAACCTCGGCAATTACAAAAAGCCGCATTACCTATTACGAAACCAGCCAGATCAACGCAAAGTTCGAAAAAAAAGCGCCCTCTCAGAAGTTCCTGAAAACGCTGCGCAAGAACCTGCTCTTCTGCTATCAGAGAATCCTGAACTCATCCCCCGGAAAGCGCTGCGACCGGCTGCTGCGCCAGGAACCGGACGATCGATGTCTCCTTCTCGCTTCCCCTTCTCCCTGCCGCCAGCACAGATCCTCTCGCGCGCCTCTACGAGCTTGCTCCCGATGGCACCCCGAGTTCAAGGATTTTACGACCAGCGCCCAGCAGAAGGATGCGGATCATGCGACGCAGGACCGCAGACTCCGATGAATCGACCATGAAGAAGATGAGCATCGCCGTCTGGAGCATCCTGTTCATGATCTGGGCCGTCTATATCATTTTTTTGATCAACGCCTGCGCAGCAGATCCGCTGAACGGAGGCCCCGCATGGACCAGGAAGACATCAAGAAAAACGTCGTCAGAGCTGATGCATATGCTGGTCCAGGGCACCCTGGCGCTCGAGCACCATCCAGGGCATCGAGCTCGGATTCTTCGACTGGATACCCGGACAAGCCGTGACCGCACAGGAGCTGTCGCGGCAGATGGGCTACGACATCAGCAAGGTCGAGCGCTGGCTGCGCTTCGCGGCAGCCAACGGGTATGTCGCGCACGCGGATGGGGGCTATACCCTCACCGCAAAGGGGCCCTGCTCCGGCAGGGAACGCCGGCGCCGGACCTGCTCGGGCTCCATCATATGTTCAGCTACTTTACCAAAGCCGTTCAGTATTCACAGGAGGCCTACCAGAAAGGCATGGGCCTGGACAGCATCACCCAGGGGAAGATCAGCCGGGATTACATCCCGCAGGTCGCCTCGCAGCTCTCACTGCCGCCGCCGAGTTCTTCAAGTGGTCCGGCCTGTCCATGGGCCACACCATCCTGGACCTGGGCTGCGGCGACGGGTCCGTCCTGCGGCAGACCATCAAGGCCTGCCCCGGCATCAGCGCAAAGGGGATCGACATGAACATCCATACCTTGAGCTCGGCAAAAGGAAGAACAGCGACGTGGGGCTTCAGGACCAGATCGAACTCCAGGTCGGCGACGTCACCAACCTGTCCCGGACCAAGGACAGCGCCTTTGACTGGGTCTACGCCATCAACGTGTTCCACTTCCTCCCGGTCAACAAACGGGAGAAATTCATCCAGGAGATGATCCGCATCTCCCGGTACGGCATTTTCTTCAACCAGATCACCGCCAACAATATTCAGACTCTCGCCGTCGATGTGCTGTGCGCCACGCTTTTTACGGATTATACCGGTTTCTTTACCGAGACCGAAGCCGACGAAATGATCGGCCGTATCGGCATCAAGCACATTTCCTTTTTGCCGATCATCCAGGGCGAATCCCGGCTGGTGGTCATGTACACATCAAAGAACGACGTTCCGCTCAGCCGCATCGGGTCGGTGACGGAAGCCTCGCTGGCAAAGCTGAACGCGGCGAACATCAATACGGCCAAGGACCTGCTCTCCGCCTCCATCGAGTCCGTTACCGGCCTCGGCATCGACGGCAACGTTCTGCGCAAGGCGGCCATCAAGACCCTGTTCCCCTAGGCGGCATGATCGTCGATGGCAGCTCTTCATCGCACCGCAAGGTGGCCGTGGCAGTCAGATCGCGGCTGAGGAAAACACGTGAGCGCCCTCAGCGGTTTCATATCTTTCCGTTCCGGGTTGGGGACTATGAAGCTAAACGTCTCCAATAAGATCGTCTACAGCGAGCTGGTGATCATCGCCGTCATTTTCACGACCCTGATCCCCTACATGATCGTGATCATGGATTTCACGCCCCGGTCTGCTTGTCCACTACATCAACATTACTCTCTTCATCCTCACGCCCCTCGGGATCGCTTCGGCATTCTACTTCATGGACCGGTGGGAATGCCGGCCGATCGAAATGCTGTCCTTCTACCAGGAACGACGCCTGGAGCCGCCCGACGATATCATGGCTGCGGCCCGCGTCCGCGCACTGAACCTTCCCCTCGTCCATGCCGTTTCCGTGCTGATCCGCTATCGAGTTCGTGATGTTCGTCGACTGCCTGTACATGGGCACCATCGGCGGCCTGCCGCTGAAGGAGAACATCAGGCTGGGGATCTATGCCGTCGTTGGGCATGGCCGTGTTCCCGATCTTTTCCTTTTTCCTTACCGAACGGCTCCTCTATCCGGTGCGGCAGGTTCCTTGCTGAAAAAACCAAGAATGTACGCATCGACGATTCCCAGGTCATTCAGATCAACACGCGCACCCGGCTGCTCTCCATCCTCCTTGCAGCCATTATCGCCCCGCTGCTTGCCCTGGGCGCCCTCGTCTATCAGCGGATGGGCACGGAACTTCGGTGCGCACTGGGAGACATCATCCATCGTCAGCCGATCATGTCCGATTTTCTCCAGCTTATCATCATCGTAATCGTCATCGCGATCATGCTGGCCGCCGGGATCGGCATCCTGCTCGCCACCAGCATTTCGAATCCGCTGGGACACATGGTAAAGGTCATCCGGCGAGCTGGAAAAGGGCAACCTTCAGGCGCGGGTCGAACCTCATCGCGAACGACGAGATCGGCGTGCTGTCCCAGCAGCTTCGACAAGATGGCGCATGAGCTCGAGAAGAACCGGAGCGAACTGGAGGACCTGAACCGCAACCTCGAGTTCCGGGTGGCCGAAAAGACCGAGAACCTGACCAGGGCCTACGAACGGCTTCAGCTCTCCAATCAGAACCTGGCCGTGGCCAACCGCGAGCTTGAAGAGGTGAACAAGAAGCTGAAGGAGCTCGACCAGGTCAAGTCGGATTTCATCTCGATCGTCTCCCATGAACTGCGCACACCGCTCACCTCGATCAAGGCCTTCACCGAGCTGATCCTGATGAAGCCCAAGATGCCGAGCGAGAAAAGAGACCAGGCTCCTGTCGATCATCAACAGCGAGACGCGACCGGCTGGCCCGGCTGATCAACGATATCCTGGACCTCACCAAGATCGAGGCCGGCAAACTGAGCTGGCACATCACCAGGTGTCCCTGAACGACGTTATCCAGACCTCCGTCTCCGGCATTCAATCCCTGGCCGACAACAAAAGCCTGGCCATCTCACCAACGTACCCGATTCCCTGCCGCCTTTTCTCGGAGACCAGGACCGGCTGATCCAGGTCATCACGAACATCCTTTCCAATGCCATCAAGTTCACCCCGCCGGGCGGCAAGATCGCGATCACGGCCCGTCATGAGGCAGCGCCGATGCCGCAGTATCGTCGTGTCCATTTCGGACACCGGCGTCGGCATCCCGAAAGCGACCTGAGCTCTGGTTTTCGAAAAATTCCGCCGGTCCGGAGACATCGCTTACGAACAATAACCAAGGGACCGGACTGGGTCTTGCCATCACGCGGCAGATCGTCGAATACCACGGCGGCACGATCTGGGCTGAAAGCACGCCCGGCCAGGGCAGTACCTTCATTTTCACGCTGCCCCTTGACCGGCCATGGAACATCGAGGGAGAGCACCAAACGAATCCCTCTGCTCTGATCACCCTCGCCTGCGCTATGGAGCAGCTGGGTGGTACGGCCGCACTATGCTCCCGCCCGCCTTTTCCCGCTTGACTTTGCCTCTCATTAGAAGTACATTACTCCATGTTTCAACGACTTATCCGCACGCTAAAACAGCGAGAGCTGCTCACGCCTACGGTTTTCATCCTTTCCCTGCTCGTTGTTCTCTCACTGATCATTATTCTCGGCCAGTTCTTCCACCAGTCGCTCCAGGATGAGATGGCTGAACAGTTCAACCAGCAGCAGCTCCTGCTGGCCCGCGAAGTGGCAATGAACATCGAAAGCTTTGTCGATCATGTGTACAAGAACATCAGGGTGATCTCCCAGCTCCCCCAGATCGACCGCATCCATCTTCAGCCAGCGTGCAGAACAAGTCGCTGAGTCGATCAATTTCAGCCTTCAGAACGAAGCCTTGATCACCATCAGGGTCCTCGACAAGAACGGCATTCTCCTCTTTGACAGTTCCTATCCCGGCCGGGAACGGGTGGACCTTTCCAAGACCGATTATTTCCGGCAGGCGAGCGTCCTGCCCCGGAACGAAAAACTCGTAACCGACCTGATGGAACTCCACAGCCCGAGTGAGCTCGAAACAAAAGAGTTCATTGTCGCCATCCCCATCTATCTGCAGACGGGCCGCTCGCTGCATGAATTCAGCGGCGTGGTACTGGCGGTGCTGTCCATGAACGGCATCACCCAGAAATATCTTTCCCCGATCAGATCGGGACAGCGCGGCTATGCCTGGATGATGGACAGCGACGGGACCCTCCTGTACCATCCCACCCAGCCGTCCATGGTCGGGAAGAACCTCTATCATTCCGATACCACCTGCTTCCAGTGCCACCAGTCCTTTAACACCGAAAAAGAGATGATAGAAGGCACGTCGCAGACCTTCGGCTATTATGTGGCCCCCGGAGGAAAGGACATGCTCGCGGCGTACTATAAATTCCCCATGGCGAGAAAATCCTGGATCGTCGTGGTCTCCGCGCCGAAAGCGGACGTCATCGCGCTCATGCAGAAGAGCATGCTCTTTTATTCCCTCCTGATCATGTCCATCTTCGTCACCACGGTCGTGGCGTCGGGAGTCTCCATCGTCACGTACAAGAAAAAGATCAAGGCCGAGGAACGGACAAAGCATCTCGAGAACCAGCAGCGGCTGGAGCATGAGATCGAGATCTCCAAGGACTACCTGGAAAACATCGTCGAAAATACCAAAACGAACCTCATGGTCCTGGACAAGGACCTTAAGGTCAGGACGCTGAACACCGCGCAGGCCCTCATCCTGAACCGCAGCAAACAGGACATCCTCGGCAAGCCGTTCTTCTCGCTCTTTCCTGAGAGCTGGTCCCCTATGACGGCATTCCCATGGCCACGATCCTGCAAAAAGCCCTGTCCGGCCGCAGCTTCGCAGATCAAGGATTACAAGATCACGAGCATCCGGGAAGTCCCCGCTCTACCTCGAGATGAACGTGAGCCCGCTCCTTATCGACGGGAAAACGCCGGGCATCCTGCTGACCAGCACCGACGTTACCAAGCGCGTGGAGCTCGAAGAAGCGCTCAAACAGTACACGGTCGAGCTCGAAGACAAGGTCGACAAGGGGACCGCCACGGCAAAACAGCTCGAACAGCAGGTCATGCACTCCGAAAAACTTGCCGCCCTCGGAAGGCTGGCGGCAGGCGTTGCCCATGAGATCGGCAATCCGCTCACCTCCATTTCCACCTTTGCCCAGCTGCTGCGCGAAATGGCCACCGATGAATTTACCCAGAACAGCCTGGACATCATCAATAACCACATCCAGCGGATCACCGAGATCGTCCGGCAAATGTCCACCTTCTCCCGGGCCGACGTCAACGAACATCAAATACGTGCAGCTCAACGATGTTCTTCAGTCGACCCTCGACCTGATGCGGCTGGACAAGCGGATGAAGAACACCATCGACATCATCGGTGAACCTGGACCTCGCGCTTCCCAAGACCATGATCGATGAAGGCCAGGCAGCCCAGGTATTCATCAATATCATCCTGAACGCGCTTGATGCCATGCCTGAGGGCGGCACGCCTGCAGATCTCCACCTCCCGGGGAAAGGACGACCAGGACCAGGACGCCATCCTGGTGGCGTTCGCCGATACCGGCACCGGGATCCCCCAGAACGAGCTGGTAAAGATCTTCGATCCGTTCTATACTACCAAGGAGATCGGCAAAGGCACCGGCCTGGGGCTCTCGCTGAGCTACAATATCATCAAGCGGTTCAAGGGCGATATCACCGTCGCAGCGAGGTCAACCGGGGCACCGTGTTCACGATCATCATTCCGGTCGAGCAGGAAAAGTAGCGAAGGAGACCACCATCCATGCAGAAAGCCAGCATCCTGGTCGTTGATGACGAAAAAGATATTTGCAAGGCGTTGAATTTCATCCTGTCAAAAGAGGGCTATGCGGTCAAGGAAGCCTATCAACGGTGAAATGGCCATCGACCTTATCAAACAGGAAAATTTCGACATCGTGATGACCGATATCAAGATGGAGAAAATGGACGGGTTCGAAGTCCTTCGGGAGACCCAGAAGATCAGTCCGGTGACGTCGGTGATCATGATGACCTCCTTCGGCTCGGTCGGTTCGGCTGTCGAGGCCATGAAGGCCGGCGCAACCGACTATATTACCAAACCCTTCATCAATGATGAGATCCGCCTGATCCGTCAAACGGATCATCGGCAACAAGAACCTCGAGATGGAGAACCAGATCCTTCGCCAGGAACTCAGCCAGCGGCCGGCTGCCTTTTCAGCGATCATCGGAAAATCGGACGCCATGGTGAAGATCTTCGCCATCATGGAAAAAGTGATCCCCAGCAAGACCAACATCCTGATAACCGGCGAGAGCGGCACCGGCAAAGGCCTGGTCGCCCAGGCGATCCATGAGTCCGGTCCGCGCAAGGACAAACCGTTCATCTCGATCAACTGCGGCGCGATCCCCGAGAACCTGCTCGAAAGCGAGCTCTTCGGCCATAAGAAAGGATCTTTCACCTCGGCCAATGAGGACAAAAAAGGGCTCATCACCATGGCGAACGGCGGAACGCTGTTCCTGGACGAGATCGGTGAAATGCCGCTGTCGCTGCAGGTCAAACTGCTGCACGTGATCCAGACCAGGGAACTGACGCCGGTTGGCGACACCCGCGTCATCAATGTCGATGTCAGGGTCATCGCGGCCACGAATGCCGACCTGGCGCAACGCGTAAAGGAAGGACGCTTCCGTGAAGACCTCTACTACCGCCTGAACGTCATCGAGATCAAAATGCCGCCGCTCCGGGAACGGCGCGACGACATCGCGGTGCTCATCAAGCATTACATGGCGATCTTCGCCAACGAGGCCGGCAAAGCCATCAAGGATATCGACTACGAGGCCATGCAGGCCATGCTCGCGTATGACTGGCCGGGCAACATCCGTGAGCTCGGAAACACGATCGAACGCGCCGTTGTCCTGGCTGACGGCGACACGATCACCATCCACGATCTTCCGGACAAGTTCAGGACGCTGGACCTGGAAGGGGTTCCCACCTCATCACTTCGCCAGGCGCTGGATACCTACGAGCGGGAATACATCAAACGCAGCCTGACCGAGCATAAGGGAAACAAGGAGGAGACTGCCGATGCGCTTGGCGTCGACCTGGCGACCCTGTACCGGAAGCTGAAAAAACTGAAGGTTGATCTGCCTTAGGATAAGCGAGGAATGCTGCGGAGTGGTCCTACTGTGCGCTGCCTGCTACCGGTGAGCGCCGAAGGGACCGGTAGAGCTGTCTGAAGTGCTTCATCACCGCTGAGCGGGATTCCTTGCTGTAGATCCGTTGATAAAGATGGAGCGTTCCCGCCTGCAGTTCTTCTGACGACATTTTCCTGGGCCTGAAATTGACATCGACGAAGGTATATCGTTTCCAGTCGCTGCTTATGATACGGCCCGCCTCGTGCAGCCGCTGCCGCAATCGGGTCCCCGGCAAAGGGGTCAGGACCGTCACTTGTGCGGCATATAACCGGTTTTCCCTGATGAAGGCATAAAGGGAGTCGAAAACGGTGCGGTCATCATCATCGAGCCCCACGATAAAAGCCCCGAGAATGCCGATGCCCCGCGACTGGATCTTTTCAATGATCGCGGGATAGGACACGATCTTTTTCATCTTCCAGCCGTGCGCATCGAGCATATTCTCTTTTGAGAGCGTTTCAAAACCGATAAAGAGCACTTTACAGCCGCTCCCCCTCAGCTGGTCCAGGAGCGCCTCGTCCTCACCTATAGCCAGGTCCGACTGTGCCGTCCATTGCACCCTGAGCGCGGTAAGAGCCTGCACCAGCTCGCCGGCATAGGACCTGTCCAGGAACATATTATCATCGGCGAAATTAATGAACGGATTGCTCCACAGACCCTGGATGACGCGTATCTCGTCAAGGACCTGTTCGATATGCTTGTGCCTGAAAGACTTTCCGTACACTTTCGAAGCGCTGCAGAACTCACAGTCGCGCGGACAGCCGCGCGTGGTCTGGACCCAGATCATCTTGTAATCATATTTTTTCAGGAGCTCGTACCGGGGCTGCGGCGATCGGGTCAGATCAACAGGAGCAGCGCTGCGGTAGACCCGCTGCAGTTTTCCCTGGACAAAATCGCTGACCAGGGCAGGCCAGGTGTTCTCCGCTTCGCCAACGACCACCGCATCAGCGTGTGTTCCCGCCTCGTTCTCCATGACCGTGGCATGGATCCCGCCGATAACGACCTTCACCTTCCTGCGCCTGAACTCATCTGCGATCTCATATGCCCGGGTGGCCTGCTGGGTCATGGCCGACAGAGCAACCAGATCATAGCGCGCGGAGAAGTCTATATCTTCGTAATTTTCATCCAGGTAGACGATCTCGAAATCAGGGGGGGTCAGCGCGGCCACGATCAGGAGCCCCAGTGACGGGCCGGACCAGGAAGTGTATTTTGGAATGAAAGGATCGTGAGCTGTTTTGGAAAGGATATCCTTGAAAAAACCGGCTACCTCGGGATCCGAACCGAACAAGACGCCTTTAGGGGTTATTAAGGCCAGTTTCAATAGAGTTCTCTCTTGGCAAAAATCTCAATATTCCGAGTCACAAAAAAAGCGCCATGATGTATGATAAGCAGTAATACATTTCTATTCATGTTGCGTGTTTTAAAAGTAACATATTGTCTACCTAGTGTCAATGTTGTGCAACCCTGAGAGTAAACAACAAGAAACCTGAAGACTAGACCAATATCTTTGGTTTGACTAATGTTATCCAAAAGCAGGCCATGCGAATTGACTCGACATCGATCACAATTTATTTTAGACTGTGCAACTGAGGAGCATGGCATGATCCATAGCATGGAAATAAAGATGTATTACGAAGACACGGATGCCGGGGGAATTATCTATTACGGCAACCATGTTAAATACATGGAGCGCGGAAGAACGGAATACCTGGACAGCCTCGGCATATCGCTTCCCCGGCTCATGGAGCAGGGGGCGCTCTTCGCGGTCACCGACCTCGAGCTGCATTACCGGTCATATGCCCAATACGGCGAAGTGCTTGTTGTTGAAACATGGTTGCGGGAATTGGCAGCGGCAACACTGACCATTGAACATCGGATGAAAGAGAAGAATTCAGGCAGGCTGGTTGCTGAGGGGAGCACAAAGCTCGTATGCGTTTCAGAACGCGGGAAGGCAAAACGCATGCCCAGGGGCATGCACACAACGCTTCAGGCCGAGCTGGCAGCTGGCTCACCGGGAACATGAGAAAAGGCAGTGGACTGTTCCGGGTCCTGCTAGCGTTGTCCTGCCAGTTTTACCTGGCTCACGCTTGACGCAGGAAGCGCTATCCACTGCAGCTGCCCTTTCAGATGCACCTCGGTTTCCGACACCTCGATCAGCACCCCTTTATACACCGTCCCGTTCGCGATGACCTCTACTTCCTTGCCGATCATGGTATACAATTCCGCCATGGGGTTCCTCCATTCTATTGATTCAACTTCAAAACGGCAGTTGGCCGCAGATGAACGCAGATTTACGCGGATAAAAGAATTAATGCTGATAAAATAACCTTAGGAAGTGAACTTTCACCTGCCTTATCTGCGTTCATCGGATTTTATCCGCGTCCAAATACTCTTTTCAGGTTCACACCTCAAGCCTGCCCCAACTTATCTTTCTATAGCGCCAGATCAGCAGCGACATCCGGATAAGCCAGTCAAAGATCATGACCGACCACACGTAATGGATCTCGGCCTTCACCACCACCGCAAGCAGTGCGGCCAGCGGCAGCCTGACAAACCACATGCCCGCGATCGTTCCGAACATGATGAATCCCGTGTCCCCCGCCCCCCGGAGCGCCCCTCCCACGACCATGGTGATTGCAAGGGGCACCTGGGCAAAAGCAACGATCTTCATATACAGAATGCCGTACTTTATCACATCCGGGTCGTTGGTGAAAGCCCGGAGCAATATATAGGGGAAAAAGAAAAAGACCATGCCCATGGCAGCCATGAGCAGGACGGCAAGGCGGTTCGCTTCGTAGGCAGAGATGCGGGCATCCTGTTCTCTGCCGGCGCCCAGGTTCTGCCCTACCAGGGTGGCCGCGGCAACGGCAATGCCGTAGCCCGGCATGAACGAAAAAGCTTCGACTGCCAGTCCCACCTGGTGCGCCGCATACACGGTCGTACCGTACAACAGGATCACCTTGGCAAAAAGCAGGGACCCGGTGTTCTGGAGCAAACGGTCGATAAAGATGGGATATCCCAGCTTCACGGTCATGGCCGTGAACCGCATCTCCAGGTGTCTGCTCACCGCCACATAGCCCTTATGCATTGACCGCACCAACAGGAACGCAGCGCCGAGGCTTTCGGATACGGCAATGGCAATAGCTGCGCCCTTTACCCCAAGGGCCGGGAATCCAAAATGACCATAAATGAGCGGATAAGCCACGACAACATGCAGAATATTCACGAGCAGAACAGCATAGAGCGGTGTCTTGGTATCGCCGGTGCCATGCATGATGCCGGAAAGAACATTGAGCGCGATCGTGAACAGAATGAACGAAAAGAGGATCGTCGTATATTCCGCGAGTATCCCCTGCACAACCGGATCAGCGCCGAGCAGCGCCGCGACCTTTCCGCCGAACATGAGGCCGATAACCGTGATGACCGCCGCAGCCGCGATAACCAGCAGCATTGCCTGATAAGCCGCTTTGGCCGCCTCCTGCTTGCGGTCAGCACCCCATAATTGCGAGACGAGCACCGTCACGCCGATATTGATGCCCCAGGACAGGCTCATGACCACGAAGACCATGAGCTGTGCCATGCCCACGGCGGCAATGGCGGACGCGCCGAGACCGCCGACCAGGAAGATGTCGACGATGCCGACTGAACGCTGGAGGAGGCTCGAGAGCACGACGGGCAGGGCGAGGGAAAAGACTTTTTTACGGATGTTTGTCTCCATGATGGTTTGTAAGTGATACAACAATTGGCGGTGATTGTAAAGCGGTTCTTATGCTGCGGAGAAATGTCGCTATTTTCGGTATTGCTGATGGATTTTAAGTGAGGTTGAAAAACAGGTTGTGAATTTCAGTTGTTAATCCGCTTTTGGGATAGCACTATCGATGTTTGTTTCACCTACTACTCTGCAACACTAACATTGTGAGAAGGGCTAAGAATACCGGGCGTAACCTGCATATGAACACGTGGGTGAGACGCGCGTCTCTTGCGCGTCGGACTCGACTCGCTTGTTATTTTATTTTATTGATTTACCGATTCTGTCCCATCGAATGCTGTGAGTTTCTTTATCCCAAGACCAGTAAATCGTCGTTGCTTTTCCAGTAATCTCATCCTTATCAAGAAAACCCCAAGAACGTCCGTCTTGTCCATAGTTTCGATTATCGCTGAGAACGAAAAAGAATCCTTCACGAGCGGTTGCAGGACCAAAGTTCTTCGGTGCCACTGTTTCAGGAGAGTCAGCTGGTAGAGTGGCCGCAGCGTAATCTTCCGATTGTTTAGTGTTGTTGATATAGAGAGCGTTGTCCTTGACTTCGATGCTTTCTCCACTCAACCCAACAACGCGTTTAATAAGCGTTCGATGGGCATCTGAAGGTGAATGAAAAACGACAATATCTCCGCGTTTCGGTTCTCTATCGTTTGGTAATTTGTTTACGAGAATGAAATCTCCCGGCAGCAAAGAAGGATACATTGCTGCTGCTGGTATATGAAATGCTTCGGTAATATTTTCTCGAATTGCCTTCTTAATGACCGGCTCAATAAAAGTTGAAACTGCTATAAATAAACCGACAAGAAGCGCAATTCCCATAGGGTCCATTTTAAATCGATTCTTCGGATTATTTCTGATGACAAACGAATCGACAATGACAAACATATACATTGATAAGAAAATGATAATTGGGATAATAATGTTGAGCGGCTGTAAAGGCTGCAGGACGATAAAAACGGAAGCAAAAAGTAGGATTTGCAGCAGTAGGTAGAAGATAATGCCCCGCTTAATTTTGCCATAACACATCTGGGCAAGACCTGGCATCATTAAAGTCAGGAGTATTGTTCCGAGAAACCCAAAGATCTTTTTAATTGTCTCCAAAATCTACCTCTCAAAAATAACGGCTCGGCTGAGGGGCGCGGTTTTCGCGACCCTCTCGAGCCGAATGGTTGGAATCATTGTTTGGTTTCACTTTGTGCTCTGACCACGCTCCGGACAATACTTCCATAAAAACGTAATAGAACGCAGAAGACATTATTCGATTGTAAGCTTTAGCGGACCAAAATCAGGAGCCTTACCGCCACGCGCGATGATTTCACGTCGCTGTTTTTCCTGCCAGCGCATCATGGCAGCGGTATACTCCTCCCGCGGAATGGAATAAGGTGGTTCGTCAAGACCAAGGGGGTCTGCTCGACGCATGACCTCTTCACCAAGCACAGGATCAAGTGTGCAAAGAACTGCGGCAGGTTTCGTGGCTCTTGCTGTACCTAACCTACAATATAGTTGCAGGAAACCAAAGAACTGAACAACACCATAAACGCGCCCAGCAGAGCGTTCAACATAGATTACGTGGGAGAGACCGCGCCTTAGAGCATCCAAGGTTACATAATCTGAGATCGCGGTGTAGACAGAATTGACCTGCGTCTCCGCCTTGTGGCTCCCCGTTAGATAGATTCTAGCCTCTGACACTTCCTCATAGATCGGTTCTTCTGGCAGCAGCATGTAGGCAGCGACACACATCTTGAGCGCTAAACGGCGGAGGGCACTTCCGATTGTGTAACTTGCAACGTATTGCTGCGGACCAAGATCAGCAGCAGGTTCTTCCACAAACTCTATTTCTACAGCTTTGCCCTTTGCAATGGGCTTTTAACGTCAGTGCAATATACACAGCGACCGGTATTTGAGAATTCGTTTGCTGACATAAAGTCCCTATCTGCCGTCGCGCTGGTCATCACCTTGCATCTACCTGTATATGCTTTTCCAGTCTGGTAGGTCGGGTAGATCGGAAGCGAAACCCGACGTATTTCTTCTTCGGATGAATCCATGAAAACCGTCGGGTTTCACAAAAAACGTTCTACCCGACCTACACGATATCGCTTCTTTCTAGAAGAAACATGCGATGCTTGAAATTCAAACCGTTCATCACCTTCAGGAAGAAAGCTATTGCACCATCCGATTGCTCAACATCACGTGATCATTTCAACGGTGCCCTGCCTGGATACACGATCAGGGGCTTTCGGGATACGCGCTGGATACCCGACGGGCACGATGGCAACAGGGATAAGGTTGTCGGGCAGATTCAGAATTTCCCTCACCTTGTCCACCTTAAACGCTCCTACCCAGCAGGCGCCAAGCCCAAGTTCGTGCGCAGCAAGGAGAAGGTTCTGAACACTTGCAGCCGTATCCTGGATACAGTACAGGTGAATGCCCCGCACGCCGTAACGCGAGGCGATTTGGTGGTCCGCGCAAGCAACGACCACCAGGGGCGCACGCGCGATAAAGCTGACGAAATCTTGTTTTAGGCCCGTTTGTGCCAGCTTATTTCTGACTTCTTCATTAAAAACAAAATAGAACTTCCTGCTTTGAAGATTACCGGCGCTCGGCGCCCACCGCAGGGCGTCGACCAGGGCTTCAATCGCGCTCTCGGGTATTTCCTCGTTCGTGAAATCCCGCACGCTCCGCCTGCTTTTAATGGTGTCGAGAATGCTCATTGCTCGTTCTCTCTCAAGTTACGGCAATAAAAATACGGCTCTTCTGACTTTCTTATGGGTAGCTTTAAGTGCCTGTAATGAAACCCCACCACTTTTATTGTCACCTTTCTTGCACGCCCAAGAAAGGTAACCGAAAGAAGGGCGCCCGGCGGAACTTCTTAACGCCATGCTCGGTCGTCCTCACTACATTTCGGAAACTCGGCCTGCGGCCTCAGACAGTCCGAAATGCTTAACGTTCGGACTCGGTCGCATGGCTAAATTTCCGCATGGGGAACCTTGCATCAGTACGATTCTAATCTTTACCCCAACCCCGCACGTCCACGGAGCGGCCATACGATATTTTGGGGCACCCGTCTTGGCCTAAGAGAGCGGCCCGCAGGGCGAACGCGCATGTCTGAGGCCGAAGGCCGAGTTTGCGCGGTCGAGCGAACGTGGCCTTAGACGGGTCCAAAATGTCGTAAAGGCCGCGAAGGGGATGTGCAGAAAAATAGCCGATATTTCTTGATCACCTGTGTTAACACCCACAGCAAACCCAGAAAAAGACCTAAAAATACTATTGGTCAATTTCTCGCTGTTTCTTTAGTTATCAAAAAGCAATTCAAATTCCCGGGGTGTAATGATGCGTATCCCCCTGAACACTTTTAAATGAAGGAGATCCTTGTCACCTGTGACCAGATAATCAACAGCGGCTTCCACGGCACAGGCCAGGACGTTGTCATCATCTTTATCCCGGCAAACCCCCGAGATGGTCTCGGAAGGAGTCACAATGTCCTGAGTCGTCTCGGTGATCAAAGCCTGAGCGGTCTCTTTTTCCTGCTTTGTTGCTGAGAACTTTTTGGCAAGGATGCGTTCAAATTCGTGAAGGATGAAAGGACAGGTTATTAGACTGAATTGTTGTTTCCGCGCCCGAGTCAGCAGCTTTGCGCAGACGCCTTCGGTGAGAAAGGCCGCGAGGAGCACATTGGTGTCGAAGACCGCCTTCAAGACACTTCCTTAAAGATATCCTCGTCCGTCACCATGCCCTTCTTCTTTGCCTTTGCGGTGAGGCTTTTCCTCGCGCCCTCAAACCTGGATTCCCAAAGATAAATACTGATCGATTCCTTGACAACGTCGCTTTTATTGCGCCCCTGGCTCTTTGCGTACTGGTCGAGCTCGCGGGCGACCTTGTCCGGAAGACTTATTGAAAGAACTGATCTCATTGTGCACCTCCTCCATGCACTACAATACACTACACCCAGCTCGTTTGTCAAGCCGTTGAAGGTCTTCACTGGTTCAATCTGCAAGATTGAACCAGCAAGAGAAATAATCCGTCATTCCGGGCTTGACCCGGAATCCAGTGTTTTTGCATTGTTTCTGGATTCCCGCTTTCGCGGGAATGACGAACTATGTGGCATTACTAGCGTATCTCTTAGTATCTCAACAGATCCTCGGCAACTGCTCGCCCGGCAGCATATCAACAATACGGCTGCCGCCAATGGAAGTCTCAAGCAGCACCATGCCTGTTGGCGCTTCGACCACGTCACCGATGATCGCGGTGTTCCGACCGAAGGGATGGTTTTTCATGGCGGCGACTACAGCATCAGCATACTGTTTCTCCAGAATAGCAATGAGAATACCCTCATTCGCGACATAGAGCGGATCAAGCCCAAGAAGCCCGCAGGCGCCTTTTACCTGGGGAGGAATGGGCAGAGCAGTCTCCTGGATCTTTATACACAAGCCTGATTCAAGGGCAGCCTCTTTCAGCGTTGTTGCAAGGCCTCCCCGTGTTGGGTCCCGCATGAAATGGATGTCGTTCGTTACTGCAAGCATCTGTTGGACAAGCTCGTTAAGCGGACGGGAATCAGTCTCCACCGGAGGCTCGAAGGTGAGGCCGTTGCGTTCGGCAAGGATCGCCACACCGTGGTTGCCGATCTCTCCGCTGATAATGACCTTGTCCCCCGTCTTGATCCTCGATGCCGCGATCTCTACTCCATCCCTGAGAACGCCTACTCCGGACGTATTGATAAATATGCCGTCCGCCTTGCCCTTGTTCACGACCTTGGTGTCTCCGGCAACGATCCGCACATTCGCCTGCTTTGCCGCTGCTGCCATGGAGGCGATGATCTTTTTAAGATCAGCAAGAGGGAACCCTTCTTCAATGATAAAACCGGCGGTAAGAAAGAGCGGTTCAGCGCCTGCAACAGCGAGGTCGTTCACCGTACCGCAGACGGCAAGATCGCCGATGTTGCCGCCGGGAAAGAAAAGCGGAGTGACCACATAGGAATCGGTTGTATAGGCGAGGCGCTTCGTCGGAACATTTACGATAGCGGAATCGCCTGTACCTTCTATGCCGAAGGCCGGGCTGAAGTGTTCGCGGATCAGCTGGTGCATCATCTTGCCGCCGCTGCCGTGACCTAGTAGAATTCTATCCACTATATTCCTGCTTTCATTCGAAAAACCCATCCCCCACTCCGTTTCCCCCTTGAAGGGGGAGAGGTATATGGGGTTTCCTCCCCTTCAAGGGGAGGATTAAGGTGGGGATGGGTTACCGGCAATATTCCGATAGAGAATACTAATTCTGCCCATACTTATAATACGCGGCGCAGCTGCCTTCGGTGCTGACCATGCACGGACCCACCGGGCTGTCCGGTGTACAGCCGGTGCCGAAGAGCGGGCATTCGGTCGGGATCTTCACACCCCGCAGGATATCTCCGCAGGAGCAAAGCTCCGGTTCAGGTTCGTTGGAAACCTCAAGCTTGAAACGGGTCACTGCATCAAAAGCGGCATAGCTCTGGCGAAGTTTCAGACCGCTGCCGGGAAGAACGCCGATGCCGCGCCAGTAAGCATCGGTCGGCTCAAATATCTGCTCCAGGAGAGCAACCGCCCTGGGGTTCCCTTCTTCCTTCACGATGTTCCGGTACTGGATTTCTATCTCCGCCCTTTTCTGCGCGATCTGCCTGACGATCATAAGGATGCCTTCGATGATCTCTTTGGCTTCGAATCCGGTGATGACCGACGGGATACGGTACTGAGACGCCACAAACTCGTATGGTTTTTTCCCGATGATGGTGCTCACATGGCCGGGCAGTATAAAACCATCAACCTTGACATCAGGAGAATCGAGCAAAGCCTTGAGCGCGGGAGGTACGAGTTTGTGCGATGAGAAGATAGAGAAGTTCGGCACACCCAATCTGGCAGCCTCAAATACGGTTGCCGCGATCAGAGGCGACGTTGTTTCGAACCCGGTTGCAAAAAAGACGACCTGTTTGCTCTTTTCTGATTGAGCAAGCTTCAGCGCATCCATGGGAGAGTACATGACGCGTACGTCGGCCCCCTCGGATCGCGCCTCCAGCAATGATTCCTTCCCGCCAGGAACTCGCATCATGTCGCCAAAGGTCACGAGGACCACCTCGGGCCGCTTGGCGATCGCGATCGCCATATCAACATCATGGATCGACGTGACGCAGACCGGGCAACCGGGACCGCTCAGGAGGGTGATGGTTTTCGGGATCACGCCGCGTATCCCATGCCTGAAGATCTCCACGGTATGCGTACCGCAAACCTCCATGAGCTTTAGAGGCCTGTTGATGCCGTCCATAAGCATCTTCAATTCATCAAGCATCTGTTTCATATATACGCTCTATTCCTCAAATTTCCTCCCCGATGGGGGAGGTTAGGTGGGTGATGATGCTGCCTCACCCTCCCCTCGATCCCCTCCCATCAGAGGGGAAGTCGTTTCTTCAGTCTTTCCCTTATCAGATACGCCTGCCCCAGCGAAATGCAGGCGTCATTGCAGGGAACTTTCTCGTTCCGATACACGTTCATTCCGTCCAGGGAAAGCAGGCGGATCGTTCTGTTCAGAAGATAGAGGTTTTGAAAGGTCCCCCGCTCAACGCGACATCCGAGATGCCGTAGGTCTCTTTCAACCGACGCACCATGGTCCGGATGATCGAGGCTATGGTGTTATGGAACTTTGTTGCTATCTCTTCCCTGGGTATCTCCCTGCTCATGTCGCGTACAATGCCGCCTATGGTCCCGGAAAAATCCAGAACAGTATAGCTGTTTTCCTGCTTCAACTCAACCACGTACTCGCCATCTATTCCGTCACGGGTCAATGATTCCAGCGCCATGGCTGCCTCGCCTTCGAAGGTATTGTGGTCGCAAACCCCGATCAGGGCTGAAACGGCATCGAACAACCTTCCGGCGCCGGACGACAAGGGCGAAAAATCCCTGGACCGGGCGATGATCATTAATTGTTCTATTTCCTTTGCTCCGTATTTTTTGATAAATCCGATGTCTTCTAAGCGTCGCTGCCTGCATCTCTGCCTTTGGCCTCGATGATATAGCTGACCGCGGTTTTCCAGGGCTCCCGGATCGCCGCTTCTCCGCCCGGCAACGGTACATACTTGAACTGCCCGACACGTTCGAACCCGTCACAGTCTGCGATCAGGAACTCCCCTCCCCAGAGGTTGCCGTCAGTACCATAACCAGTGCCATCGAAAGCGACACCAATGACCTTATTGGTCAGACCATGTTCCGCCATGACCGATCCGATATGGGCGTAGTGATGCTGGAGCGCGAAGCGCTTTCATTGCGGATTTCGGATTTCGGATCCTGCCCCTGCCCCGATTCGTTCGCCCATTGCGTCGACAAATAGCCTGGATGCAGATCGTGAACAACAGCCACTGGTTCAGCGCGGTACACGGCCTTGAGATTTGCCAAACATTCTTCGAAGAACTTTATTGTCTCGTAATTTTCCATGTCGCCGATATGCTGGCTCGGAATAGCAAATTTCCCTTTGGTCAGCGTAAACGTGTTCTTGAGATCAGCGCCGACACCAAGCACCTCAGGACCGTCGTCATGGAGCGCGATCGGTCCCGGAGCATAGCCGCGAGATCTTCGGAGAAACATCAGTTCGGAGTTGGGAGTTGGGAGTTCGGAGTTGTTTTCATTCCGCAATCCGCAATCCGATCCGAATCGAACACCGAATCATCCACCCGCATGAAGATGTCCCGATCATGAAAAAGAAAACCGTCAACCATCCCCGAAAGCTTCTTTACGGCCTCATCATTGTCCCGCACGATCGGCTCCTCAGAGAGATTGCCGCTCGTCATGACCAGTGCTCTGAAATGAGACTTACCGACAGGATTACCCGATGCAATCGGATAGGTGAATAAAAGATGGTGAAGGGGCGTATAGGGCAGCATAACGCCCATATAACGATTGTTCGGCGAAACTGCATCGGAGAGATGATCGCCTGCTTTCTTTTGCAACAGTACCACCGGCCGCCGGTTGGACCTGAGCAGGTCGTTTTCTTCATCTGAGACTATCGCAGAATTGGTTGATGTCGTCGATGGAGAGCGACATCACTGCAAAAGGTTTATTGCTCTTCCGCTTGTTCTCCCGCAATCTCCGTACTGCCCGATCATTGGCCGCATCGCAGGCGATATGGAAGCCCCCAAGCCCTTTGATCGCAACAATCCCACCCTGTTTGTAGCAATTGAATTGTTTCCCGTATCGGACGTCTCATCATTTCCCGCACTTCGAACGCTTAACTCCGCATTCCGCACTCCGCAACTCGAACTCGACGTGGGTCCGCAAACAGGACAGGCATTCGGCTGGGCATGAAATCGTCGGTCGCGGGGATCATGATATTCCCTGAGACAGTCGGGGCACATGGTGAACCCCGCCATGGTGGTGTTCGGCCGGTCATAAGGAACGGATGTGGTGATGGAATAACGGGGACCGCAGTTCGTGCAGTTGATGAACGGGTACAGGTAGCGCCGGTCGTCAGGATCGAGCAGTTCATGCAAGACAATCGTCGCATATCGAAACATCGGGAGAAACAAGCGTAAAAGGCTGGCCGACGGCATGGTCAGTGCTGGCACGGATCGTAAAATCAGGATAACCCTGCAGGGGAAGTTTGGTGATCGAAATTTCGGTGATATCGGAAAGCGGCGGGGCTTCGGTGCGAAGCCGATGCACAAACTCGGCGATATCGGCTCCTTCCACTTCGATAAGCACGCCTTCGCTCGTATTCGTTACGTAGCCGGTAAGGCGCAGGGCCGTGGCAAGCTTATACACCGAGGGCCGAAAGCCAACGCCTTGCACAACGCCTTTGACTATGAGCTGAGCCCGTTCAACCATTGAGCCCATGGTTCGATGCCTGCGCCGGTGGAGCACGAGACCTCGAATATCTTCAGCTGTGGATTGAGCGCCAGGGAATCGTTCCGGACCTTGTTCATGTCCGTGTTCATGTAGGGCAGGAGGTCGATCTTGTTCAGGACCAGTGCCGAAGATTCGCGGAACATGAGCGGATACTTGAGCGGTTTGTCGTGGCCTTCGGCGACCGACAGGACCATCATTTTGATGTCCTCGCCGACCTTGAATTCGGCCGGGCAGACAAGGTTCCCCACGTTCTCGATGATCAGCAGGTCCAGGTCCTTGAGCGGAAATTCAGGCAGCACTTCGCTGATCATGTTCGCATCGAGGTGGCAGGCCCCGCCGGTATTGATCTGGACCACCGGCACATCGAGGGCGCCGATGCGTTCGGCATCATCGCTTCCGACGATGTCCCCTTCGATGACGCCGATCTTGAGATGCGGTTTAAGCGCCTGGATCGTCCGCTCAAGAAGCGTCGTCTTGCCGGCTCCCGGCGCACCCATGAGATTTACCACATAGACCCCGGCTTCCTGAAATCGCTTCCGGTTCTCTTCTGCAATGCGGTCATTGGCTTCGAGTATGCGAGTAACAACTTTAACTTTCACGCAGGCGTACCATCCCTTTCTTACGTTCTTTCCTTCTTACCCTCCTACCTTCTCAGCCCCCACCTTCCCAACTTCCTGCCTTCCGGTCCGTTTCTCAGTTGATCTCCATATCGACGATCTCCATCTCGCGTCCGGTTTTTATATCAATGAATTTCGAGTTGCACAGGCAGGGCACGAAAAAACATACTGCACTTCAGTCACCGTAAACTCTTTTTTACACTCGTTGCAGACGCCGCTGACAGGGACCCGTTCAATGACCAGTTCCGCATGCTCCGCCACGGTTGTGGCCTTGGCAGCATCGAAGGCAAAGCTCAGCGCTTCCGGCATTACCCCTGCGGCATACCGATCCTGACCCGGACCTGAGTCAACGGTATGGCCGCCGGCCTCACGGCATTTTTCAACCACGATATCAAGAATACTCAGAGCAAGAGCTGTTTCGTGCATGGATTTTCCTGACTCGACGATGTCCTTCTCCACCATCTGGATCGCAAAACCCGCATGGACAAGGACATAGTCTCCTAATTTAGGCTCGACCGGCAGAAGCATAAGGTTCACTTCCTTGCGCGCGCCGAACACATCGATGACAGCCGACATATTATCGATGCTGATTATTCTCGAAGGGATTGCAAGGCACATTGAATCATTCCGATCACATTGGTTGTCAATTCGCGGGACATTCGGCATGAGTAATTTATCGCACATCTGTTGTTTGCTGTCAAGACGACTTATTCGGCAGGTTGTGAGACCGCTGACATCAGGCCGTAGGCTGCATTGATCTTGTTCAATTCTTCAAAAACAAGCTCCTGTACCCGCGGGATCACAGCACTGAGCTCATCACTGAGCTCCATGGACCATGATGTCACGTCCTTTGGCTGCACTCCGATGATAACGGTCTTTGGCTTCGTTCCGGTCAGCGCCGCCATATTGAGAACGTCTATGAGGCTGATCTGATGCAGGGATGCCTTCTGTTCAACCGGGAATCTCATGTCGTCAGGAGAAAAGCGGAAGAGCGAGCCGGGAGTGTCGCCTGCTTCAACGACATCGATGACGATAAGATGGTCGATCTCGTGAAGCCGGGGGATCAGCTGATGGCTCACCGTCCCGGCCTCAAGCAGCTCCACAGTAGGCGGGCAAGGCAGCGTCTTTCAGGGAATTGATGAGGTGAACGCCGAAGCCATCGTCCCTGAGAAGCAGGTTGCCCACACCGAGGATGAGAATTTTTTGGGGAGGCGTTGTGACGCCTCCCCGGATGTGTTCAGTTGGGATCATTTGGAATGCTTTTTGAGCTTATAGCCGGTAAAGATGGACGTAGAGGGTCTTGTCCTTGTTCACCATCGTGATCATGACGCTCATGTATACGTGGATCAAAACGAAGATGATAAAGAACCACATGGACAGGATATGCACGATGCGGGTGGCGGTTTCGCCGCCGAGAATCGCATTTACCCACAGAAAGCTGTTCGGTGCTTCGATAAATCCGAACACGCTGCCATGGTAGAGCGCGCCGCCGGTAAAAGCGGTAATGATGATCATCGCGGCGACGCCGAGATATGCCAGGGCCTGGAGCGGGTTGTACTTCCGGTAATCCTTGTGCGAACCCTTGATAAAGAGGTAATAGCCAAGAATGTCCGGAACGTTCTTCAGGTTCTCGATGACCGCGAAGTCCTTCCAGTCCGCGTCAAAGGTCGACCGGAATGCCATATAGACCCTGACCACTAATCCCAGAATGAGCGCATAGGCGGCAATAAAATGGAAGAACCGCATCCAGGCCATGATAAAGCTCTCAGGCCCTCCGGCTATGAAGGGCCAGTGGATATAAAGTCCCGTAAAGGTAAGCACGGCTATGGCGATCACCCTGGTCCAGTGTTCGATAATGTAGCCGAGGCTCCATTCTTTCGTCAGTTCTTGTGCCATGGTGTCCTCCCTCACGAGACCTTGAAGTCCATAATGCGGTTGGATTCAGGATGGATCACATGCACCGTACAGGCAAGGCAGGGGTCGAAGGAATGCACCACGCGCATGACCTCCAGCGGCTTCTCCGCATCATGCACGGCTGTCCCGATGAGCGCTTCTTCGATCGGTCCGCGCACCCCGTTGTCGTCCCGCGGACAGACGTTCCAGGTCGTGGGCACCACGCACTGGTAATTCTTGATCCTTTTTCCTTCCACATCGATCCAGTGCCCCAGAGCGCCGCGCGGCGCTTCCCAGAGCCCGATGCCCTGCGCTTTGTCAGGGATTTTGTAATCGGTGTACACGGCCGCATTGCCCTTTTTGATGTTTTCGATGACATCGATGCCCCACTGATACATGGAGTCTGCCACCATTTTGCACTCCAATGCCCGCGCGGCGATCCTGCCGATGATGCCGAAGAGCACTTGCGGCTGTCCGGGATGACCGATCTTGGCAAGCGTGTCATCGATCAGTTTCTTGGCCGTTGGCTGGCCGGCAGCGTAGGCAACGACCATTCGCGCCAGTGCGCCGACCTCCATGGGCTTGCCCTGAAGACGCGGCGCTTTGGCCCAGGTATATTTCTTGTTCGGGTCATATTCCGTGTATTCCGGCTCGGTCACGCCAACTGCCGGGTTGAGCGGCTTTCCGCCTTTATACCAGCTGTGGCCCGTATGCTCCATGACATCTTCCGGCTTGGCATCGTGCACCTTCGGGAAATCGGAGGCAAAGATCGCCCCGCGGGGCAGCAACCGCTTTTGAGGATCAAAGGACGCGTCCTCGAACACGCCCCAGGAGAGGAAATTCGCCGGGCCTTTGCCCACACCTGCAGCACCGAGGTAGAACGGTGCTATGGCCAGCAGATCGGCGATGAACACGGTATCGATCCAGTCCTGAAGCTCTTTGACCCTGAAGAGATAGTTCTTCAGGTCGTCCACGGTCGGCACATGCGTTACGCCTCCCGGAGGGCTCGTCATGGTCATCGGCATCCTGCCGCCGAAGAGTGCGCTCACCTGGGCCGCCTTTGCCTGCATCTTGAGCGCTTCCAGGTAATGTGCCACGGCAATGAGGTTCACCTCGGGCGGCAGCTTATAAGCCGGATGCCCCCAATAAGCGTTCGCGAAGGGGCCGAGCTGTCCTGATTCGACAAAAGACTTAAGTTTGGCCTGTACTTTTTTCAAGGATGCTTCTTTGGGCTGCGCTTTGAGCGCCGAAACCACATCAACATAATCCAGGGCGTTCAAATGGTAGAACCAGAGAATATGGGAATGAACGAATTGGGCGCCTTCGATGATGTTTCTGATGATGCGGCCGTTGTCCGGAGGCTTGATTTTGAATGCATCGTCCATGCTCATGGAAGATGCATGTCCGTGCGAGGTCGGACAGACTCCGCAGATCCGCTGCGTAATATGCCAGGCGTCCCGCGGGTCCCTTCCCTGCAGGATGATCTCGAATCCCCGGAACAGGGTGCCGGTCGTCCATGCATCCTTGACCTTGCCGCCTTCGATCTCGACATCGATCCTGAGGTGTCCTTCAATTCTGGTAAAGGGGTCTATGGTTATCCTGGCCATTATTTTTTACCTCCGTCTTTGTCCTTGGTCCTGCCTGATGCCGCGGTGGCCACGGCATGCACAGCGATGCCTGCAGCCGTTGCGACGGCCGCTATCGTACCGAGCGTATCGGCACCCGCCTCAACGCCGCCCAATCCAGGGATCTTGACCCCGGGAAGCCGTTCATAGAACCCGGCGAACTTGTCGGTCCAGCCCCGCTCTGCGCATCCGATACAGGGCCCGCCGGCTTTGATGCACCAGCTCGTCCTGTCGTTGTACTGGATCTTCGGACATGCCGACCAGGTCATAGGACCCTTGCAGCCAACCTTGTACAGGCAATAATTAAGCGCTTCTTCCTGAGACCCGAATTTTTCCACAAATCTGCCTGCGTCAAAATGGGCCCTCCGTTCGCAATTGTCATGGATTGTCTGGCCATAGAACATGATGGGTCGGCCGAATTTATCCAGTTCGGGAAGCTTTCCCAGAAGAAGAAAGTTTACAACCACACCGACAAGATATTGCGGGTTAACGGGACAGAGGTCCAGGTTGACGAGCGGCTTATTGAGGCCGACCCGTTTGAGGGCTTCTGCGGTCCCGATGATCTCGGAAGGATTGGGACTGGCCGCGGGCACACCACCGTCCGTAGCACAACTGCCGATGGCAAGCACCGCGATGGCCGGCGCGGCATTTTCCTTGAAGACCTCAAGCATCTCCTTGTTGCCGATCATGCCGTGGCCTTTTTTTGTGGGAATGCCGCCCTCAACGATCAGGATGTAGCCGCCGTCTTTCCGGGACTTGGCAAGAATCTCTTCAGACTGCTTACCGGCCGCAACCATAATAGTCTCGTTGTAATCAACGCTCAGAATATCAAGGATGACCTCTGCAGGACTGGGGTAGGTTGCCTTAACGAAGGCTTCTGTGCATCCTGAATCGGATGCAAAATTAAGCCAAATGACAGGTTGTCTTTTGGAAGCTTTTTCCAATGCTGCCGCTATTTTAGGGATGAATGCTTCTGACAGGCCAAGGAGGGCGGCTGTTGCACCACAGTACTTTAGAAAATCTCTTCGTTTGAGACCGTGAAACTCCAGTGCATCAAGAAATTGTCTGCTCACTTCTTCTTTCTTTCCCATAATCCTTCCTCCTTCTTTATGTTAAACAAAAGGCCCGGACTGGAATCGCTTGTGATTATGAAGCTGAAGCAAGTGTGGTCGTCTCTATATGCTACCAATTGTAGCATAAAAATCATGATTTTACCGTTCGTCAACCCAATGTTTAAATAAATTATGATAAAGTGATTACGCAGTGTATGAGACAATGCTGAGCGTTTACACGCGAGGATTTTCAGAGGCTCTTGCGATCACTCCTGTACAAGCGTGAATGACTGGTCGACGACCCATGCGATGCCAAATCCGAACAGAAAGGCATGGCGCGTCCGGACAAGCGGGCTGTCTTCGAACACGGCGCCGGAGAGGTTATCGTAGCGGAGAAAGGACCCGAACCAGTGGCTATTGAAACGCTTGCTCAAGGACAGGATCGCAAGCGTTCCGCTGTAACCGTCGCGGGCGTCATAAGCCGGTCTGCTGCCGGGGACAGAGAACTGGGGAGCGACCTGATAGTAATAGTCATGATACCTCTCGGTCGCAAAAAGTGGCCCGATGGCCGCCCCGATGTTCCATCCGGTGCGGCCGGCATTTTTCATATCAAAATTAAGCTGCGGATTCGTTACAAAACCGGTCCCGTGCATGCGAAGGAATTGTACAGCGTAGACCGCGCGTATGGGAAGCCTGAATTGCAGGGCGCTGTCACCGGTGCAATCGTGCACCAGGCAAACCTCAAGAGAGGGCCCAAACTGGACCGACGGATCAAGGTCGCTCATACCCGCGCGTTCACTGTTCCCGCTGCTCTTGACCGGAGCGCCGGCATCAAAGCTCATATTCAGCCGCACGCGGTCGGATTCGAAAAGAAGACTGTTTATACCCTTCCGGTCGACCCTCAGCAGTTTTCCGCGATAGACAAGATAAGGCAGCGGGAGCAGAAAAACGCGCTGTTGATCTGCCCCCCGATATTCCGGCAGGCTCAGCCCGGTAAATCCAGCGCCAACTTCCCAGAGCGGCAATTCCTGCGCCTGAGTTTGCTGCGCAACGAATGCGATGACTAAAGAAAGGGAAACCACGAACAACTTCATGAGAACAGCTCCTGTTGCTGAAAAGTGGCGAAGGTGAAAGCTGTCGGCATTATAAGAAAAAGGCGGCTTTACAGCAAGATGAATAAAGAAGATGGGGCAGGCGGAAAGAAGGATAGCAGGGAAGGAAAAGCTCCTCCCCTGCTGAAGCGGTGTTATTTGAAGGTTTTCAGAATGTACTCAGCGATCGTTTTTGCATCTTTTTCAGGGATCGTTTTTTCGCTGAATTGCGTCATTCCCGGCCCGGGATTTCTCATGTTTTTGATGATATCTTCGGCGGTCTTTATGTTGTTTTTCTCGCGGTCCTTTTTATGAAGTGTTTTCTGGGGTGTGATCAGATTCCCTCCATCCACGTGACAAACCGCACAATGTTGCTTAAAGAGCGCCTCTCCGGTCGAGGGAGCCGCGTCAACACCTCCTGCAAAGATCACTGAGATACACCCTGCTGCGGCAACAGCAAACATCGTGGCAACAATCCTTCTTTTCATACGCTCTCCTTTCGCTTTCATCATGTAGAAGTTCAGGATCGCGATTATCTACCGAGCCAAAAGGACTGGCCCGCACATCCTGTAAAGAAAGTATAGCTTAAAACGAACAAAGTGCAAGTTTTGATATGGAAAAATAAGATGGTATTTTCACTTGAGCGGCGGTTTACATCGTTTATTCGTTTTATCGTTCAATGGACAGGTGCCCTGGCAAGCAGTTTCGAGCTGTTTACGTATGATGCTCTCCAGTTCGAGCAATGCTGTTCCCTCTTTTTTCCGGCAAATAACTTCCGGGTGGGAAGGCAGGCAGGAATCGTTCGGGGAAAGGATGACTGCCTGCTGGAGATATTCTCCTTCCTTTCTGCCCGCCAATTCTGGATCATTGAGATCAATTCTATTCATATCGACACCGGTTCGCATGGTCAGAATATATGGTCTCTGCAGCATGCTATGAGTTCACTTCAGATGCTTCGCGGGCTTTTCTCCAGCCTTCCTGCGCAAGCCGTGCCATTCTGGCGGTACCCCAGGAGCGCAGCTCCTCAAAGTAGCGTTTCGGGTCTGTCTTTGCGTACTGCAGGATCTGCTCACGTTCACGAACAGAATCGATGCCGTCTGTCGGCGTCATACTTCGCCAGGTGCCATAACCTTCGTCAAACAGGAATTCCGGCGTTATGCCTCCCGCCGGTCCGGGGAGATGATTCAGCATGAACCTGGCAACGTCCATATTATAGGCGATCGTCCATCCGTTATCGCGGATCATGGACCGGGGATCGAAGGCAATGCCTTCGGAACACAGCGGGCACCGCAAATCCGTGATCACTTCCTGAGGAAGCAGAGAATCCTTAAACTGGAGACTGGCTGTCTTTGCTCCACAATGACAGCGCACTGAATGGTCCATACACATGAAAGCCTCCTCTTTGCATTGGAACTGTTCTCGTTGATTAGAATGGTACAATACAGGAGTAATTCTGTCAAGTATTATTTGGACCATCGTTGTGCATACCTGTAAAGTACCGATCGGCTGTCGCCCCCATTGCTAGCGCTCAGGTGGCGCTTCGTGTGCACGCATGACAAGAGCGCCGGAGAGCAGAATGAGAAAGCCGCCGATCAAGGCAGCCGCCGGGGGTGTTTCACCCAAAAAAAGGAAGGCAAGCGGGAGGGCGGCAAGAGGTTCAATATACCCGAGGATCGCGGCATGCTGGGCCAACACCTTCCGCAGGGCGCTGAAATACAGAAGCGGCGCTGTTGTAGAGTGAAGCAACCCCGTGATCAGCAGGAGCATCCCTGAGCGCATGTTGATCGTATACTCCACGGACAGCGCCACCGGGGCTGTGGCGACGATCGTTATCCAGAGCAGTACGATGATCGCCTTCTGGTGCAGCAGCAGCTGGCTCAGTTTTCGGGAAAAAATGATAACAAAAGCGTATCCCACACCCGAGGCCGTACCTGCCAGCACGCCGGGCAAATGTGCGCTGCTCAGACTGAGCCCTCCATTGGCAAGAACGATCATGGCCATCCCCGCTGCGGCTATCGGCAGCGAGACCAGCGTCACCTGCTGCAGGCGCTCCGCGATCATGAACGGCGCGAGCGCGGCCACGATCACCGGCGCGGTGTAGTGCGTAAAAATGGCGTTGGAGATCGTGGTATGGCCCAGGGCGTAAAAATACGTGAGATTATTCAGCATCGAGGCGAGAGCGAGGCCTGCATAGAGCTGCCAGGCTTGCCGTGAAAATATCGCGTCAGGAAAATCCCCTCTCACCTTCAGGACAACAGGCACAACGATCCCGGCGATGAGCGAGGTGTAGAAAAGCACTACGACCGGCGGAAGCTCCATCCAGCGGATAAGGAGTCCCCAGGTGCTCCAGATGAACATGGCAAAAACGATTTTTAAATAGTTTTTCATGTATAAAAAACAAGAGCCAGGAGTCGGAATGCAGAATAATTTCTTATTCTTTGCCCGTCCCTCCTGGCTCCTGACTACTGTCTCCTGATTACTCTTTTCGTCCTACGTTCCCATCTCCCACGAAGCAAGGTAACAGCCCGCTTAGCGCTTAGTAGCGGTAGTGCTCCGACTTGTACGGACCTTGCTTGGGCACGCCGATGTAAGCGGCCTGCTGGTCGGTCAGGGCGCTCAATTGCGCGTTCAGCGTGGTCAGTTGCAAACGCGCGACCTTTTCGTCCAGATGCTTGGGCAGGGTGTACACGCCGATCGGGTAGTCCTTGGTGCGGGTGAACAGTTCGATCTGCGCGAGGGTCTGGTTCGCAAACGACGAGGACATCACGTAGGACGGATGGCCGGTGCCGCAACCCAGATTCACCAGGCGACCCTTGGCCAGCAGGATGATGCGCTTGCCGTCGGGGAAAATGATATGGTCGACCTGCGGCTTGATCTCTTCCCACTGATATTTTTCCAGCGAGGCGACGTTGATCTCGGAATCGAAGTGGCCGATGTTGCAGACGATGGCCTGGTTCTTCATCTTCACCATGTGGTCGTGGTCGATGACATGGACAGTTGCCGGTGCAGGTCACAAAAATGTCGGCCTTGTCGGCGGCGTAATCCATGGTGACGACGCGGAAGCCTTCCATCGCCGCCTGCAGCGCGCAGATCGGGTCGATCTCGGTGACCCAGACCTGGGCCGACAGTGCGCGCATGGCCTGCGCCGAACCCTTGCCCACGTCGCCGTAGCCGCAGATCAGCGCGACCTTGCCGGCGATCATTACATCGGTGGCGCGTTTGATGCCGTCCACCAGCGATTCGCGGCAGCCGTACAGATTGTCGAACTTGGACTTGGTGACGGAGTCGTTGACGTTGATCGCCGGGAATTTCAGTTCGCCGCGCTCGTGCATCTGGTACAGGCGGTGCACGCCGGTGGTGGTTTCCTCGGTCACGCCCTTGATCTTGGCCAGGCGCGTCGAATACCACTTCGGATCGGTCTTCAGCTTGGCCTTGATCGAGGCGAACAGCACGGTCGCCTCCTCGCTGTCCGGCTTGGCCAGCACCGAGATGTCCTTCTCGGCGCGGCTGCCCAGATGCAGCAGCAGCGTGGCGTCGCCGCCGTCGTCGAGGATCATGTTGGAATGGCCGCCGTCCGGCCACTCGAAGATGCGGTGGGTGTAGTCCCAGTAATCGGTCAGCGATTCGCCTTTGACGGCGAACACCGGAATGCCGCCCGCGGCAATGGCTGCGGCTGCGTGGTCCTGGGTCGAGAAGATGTTGCACGAAGCCCAGCGCACTTCCGCGCCGAGCGCCTTCAGCGTCTCGATCAGCACGGCGGTCTGGATGGTCATGTGCAGCGAGCCGGTGATGCGCGCGCCTTTCAGCGGCTGGGTCTTGGCGAATTCTGCGCGGATGGCCATCAGGCCGGGCATTTCAGTTTCGGCGATGGCGATTTCTTTGCGGCCCCACGAGGCCAGGTTGATGTCGGCGATGACGTAGTCTTTAGTAGACATAAAGTCCTCCATTCAAGTTAATGAATGGGCGCCGTTGCTGCCTGTTGAACCACCCCATCGAGCCTGACAGACCCACCTTGCGGTGACTGCTGCAGCGCCCCTCGACGGGGTAGGTTGATGTTTACACACAATGTTGAGGGCAGCCACACAGGGCTGCCCCCTACATAATTTTCATTTTCTGCGGAATAGATTCAGATTTTTAAATCCGCAATCCGCAATCCGCAATCCGCAATTACTTCACTCCCGCGTCCTTTTTGAGCTTCGCGGCCTTGTCCGTCTTTTCCCAGGTAAACTCGGGCTCGGTCCTGCCGAAGTGGCCGTAGGCCGCGGTCTTCTTGTAGATAGGCCGCCTCAGGTTCAGGGTCTTCACGATGCCCTTGGGCGTCATGTCGAAGTTCTTCCTGATGATCGAGACGAGCTTGTCATGGTGGATCTTGCCGGTGCCGAAATCGTCGACATGGATGGAAACCGGCTCGGGCACACCGATGGCATAGGCGAGCTGCACCTCGACCTCGCTGCAGAGCCCCGCAGCCACGATGTTCTTGGCAACGTAACGGGCCATGTAGGAGGCCGACCGGTCGACCTTCGTCGGGTCCTTGCCCGAGAAGCAGCCGCCGCCGTGGCTTCCCACGCCGCCGTAGGTATCCACGATGATCTTGCGGCCCGTGAGGCCCGTATCACCCATGGGGCCGCCGGTCACGAACCTGCCGGTGGGATTGATGTGATAGATAATGGTCTTCTCATCGAGCAGCTTCTTCGGCAGCACCGGAAGGATCACCTTCTCGATGATCTCCTTGCGCAGCTGCTTGAGCGTCACATCGGGGCTGTGCTGGGACGAAACCACGATGGTATGGAGCCGGTAAGGCTTGCCGTCCTTGTATTCGATGGTCACCTGGGACTTGCCGTCGGGCCGCAGATACGGAAGGATCTCTTTCTTCCGCACTTCTGAAAGGCGGCGGGTGAGCTTGTGCGCCAGCATGATGGTCATGGGCATCAGTTCCGGCGTCTCATCGCAGGCATACCCGAACATGAGGCCCTGGTCGCCGGCGCCGCCGGTATCCACACCCATGGCAATGTCGGGCGACTGGGAATGGACCGAGGTGATGACCGCGCAGGTCTCGGAATCGAACCCGTACTTTGCCCGGGTGTAGCCGATGTCCTTGATGGTCTGGCGGACGATATCGGGGATCTCAACATACCCCTTGGTCGTGATCTCTCCCGCCACCATGGCAAGACCGGTGGTCAAAAGCGTTTCGCATGCCACACGGCTCATCGGGTCCTGCGCAAGCAGCGCGTCAAGCACCGCGTCCGAGATCTGGTCGGCTATTTTATCCGGATGCCCCTCGGTTACCGATTCCGAGGTAAAGAGATAATTCTTATTAATACTGCTCATCTGTTGCCCTCCCGGCCTTTAAGACCTAAAAAATTTCGTTCTTATAACACAGTCATCGTTATTGTTCAAGGTAAAACTGCAGTGCTGCTATCCATTCGCCTTTTGCGCCCAAAATACCGCCGTCAGCACCCCAAAGGTGGTAGCACAATACATTAACCGAATCGACTTTTCAATACATTTTTTGTCAAAATCTCGCAGTCCGTCGCCGATCGTCGGCTTGTCCAAAAGCAGTCCCCCATAGGCCCCGGTCCCGCCGAGCCGCAAGCCGAGCGCACCTGCCACCGCAGCCTCGGGATAGCCGCTGTTGGGGCTCGTGTGCTTTCTCCCGTCGCGAACGCTTATGCGAAAAGCATTTCTGCCGGACGCGCCGGGCAGACACCAGGCGGCAAGAGCAAGCAGAACAGCCGTGATACGGGCCGGAATGAAGTTCGCCAGGTCATCCAGCCTTGCCGCTGCCCAGCCGAAGTTCTTATACGCAACGTTCTTGTATCCTACCATGGAGTCCAGCGTGTTCACGGCCTTGTACGCCATGGCAAGGGCTGGCCCGCCGATCGCAAGATAAAAAAGCGGGGCGATAACGCCGTCAGAGGTGTTCTCGGCCACGGTCTCGACCACGGCACGGGTGATCCCCTGTTCATCGAGGTCCGCAGTGTCCCTTCCCACGATCATCGACAGGGCTTGCCGTGCCCCAGCGAGATCACCGCTTTTCAGATAAGCAAGAACGGCGCTCGCCGACCCCGACAGGTCCCGCGCTGCAAGCGTTGTATAAGCCAGAAAAACAGCGATGACGAAGCCAAGCATTGATGACCAGGAGGAAGCGAAGAAAAGGAGCAGTGCAGAAACCCCATACACAGGAAGAACGATCAGCACGACCAGAAGAACGCCGGCTCTTTTCTCGGCCCCCGGTGACCGGGTGAAGCGCCTGAGTACCCTCTCCGCCCCCTGGATCAGCCAGCCTATGCCGCGGACCGGATGGGGCAGCCATCGGGGGTCTCCCAGGACCAGGTCGAGGAAAAAAGCGGACAGGATCACCATGGCGGGCATGGCGATCACAGCAACCTACCCGATGGCGCCGCCCCGTCACCACGCTGCAGGATCGCATGTATTTTTTGCATATCAATGCTTGCCCGTACCGTGGCGGCCAGTTTCTCGAAACCATCCTGCTTGAGCTGTTCGTAGGAGCTCACCGGTGAAGCCGCCATCCCTTTGTGCCGGCGGACGCCATTCAGGAAACTTTTCCTGAAAGCATCGCTGTCGAACAACCCATGAAGATAGGTCCCCCATACCCGTAAATCCTGTGACTGCGCGCCGTCCTCCCGCGATTCATCAGCGTAGCGGACCTGGAAGGCGGGCAAAACCCCCGGTTTTTTCTTTGTTCTCCCCATGTGGATCTCATATCCGCGCAGTTCGATATTACCGTCCCAGAGAGCCGATGCAAGCGTTCTTGCCTCGACCTGTACGGTCTGCTTCTCCTTCTGCATCACCGTCGTGACCGGAAGAAGCCCCATGCCGTCGGCTTCCCGCATATCACCATCGGTCATAAAGGGGTCGTTGATCGTAAGCCCCAGCATCTGATACCCGCCGCAGATGCCGATCACCATGCCGCCTGCAGCTGCATATTCCCTGATTCCCTGTTCCAGGCCAGTTTCCCGCAGATACAGCAGATCGCTAATGGTATTTTTGCTGCCGGGGATAACCACCACATCGGCGCCCTTTAATTCAGCGGGCTCGCGCGTATACCTGACCTGCACGCCCGGCTCCGCGGCAAGAGCATCGAGGTCGGTGAAGTTCGATATGTGGGGAAGATGGAGAACAACGATTTCTATTTCGGATTGCGGATTTCGGATTGCGGATTGCGATTCGCGGGAACCGGAATTTTCCAGCACAACGCCGTCTTCCTCCTGGATGTAGATGTCCTTGAAGTACGGAATGACGCCGAGAACGGGTATGCCGGTCCTTTTTTCGAGAAAATCGAGGCCGGGAGCAAGGAGAGAAACATCGCCGCGAAACTTGTTGATCAGGAAACCCTTTATGCGCCGACGCTCATGGGGTTCTAGCAGTTCGAGGGTGCCGATGAGGGAAGCAAATACACCCCCCTTGTCGATATCGGCGGCCAGGAGCACCGGCGCATGGGCCATCTCCGCGGTCCGCATGTTCACGATATCGCGGTCTTTCAGATTGATCTCGGCAGGGCTGCCTGCGCCTTCGATCAGGATCACCTCGTACTGCCGGGCAAGACGCTGATAGCTGTCGCACACCGCTGTCCAGGCGTCGTGAACATATCGGCCATATGCGTCCGCTGAATAGTTCCCCGCGACTTTTCCCTGGAGGATCACCTGGCACGCCGTATCTGAGCTCGGTTTCAGCAGGATGGGGTTCATATCCACGGACGGTTCGATGCCTGCGGCCTCCGCCTGCACCACCTGGGAACGGGCCATTTCCAGACCATCGCGGGTGACAAAGGAATTGAGCGACATGTTCTGGCTTTTGAACGGCGCAACACTCAGCCCGTCCTGATAAAAAATGCGGCATAATGCCGCACAGAGCACGCTTTTCCCGACACCGGAGCCGGTGCCCTGGATCATAAGGGATCGAGTCATAGGTTTTATGGTTGTTTTTGTTCTGCGATCACTTCTTTGAACAACTGCACCGGATCGAAGGGCTGGAGGCCTGCATTGAAGTTCACGATGCCGGCCGGAGCCTCGATGATCGTGACCTCGAAATGGACCGTTCCGTTGGGTAAAAGCTTGCTGCGCTGCTCCTGAAGATTGCGCGCCTTCAGTTCCTGTACATTGGTGCCCCGCTTCGCGAGTATCTCATAGTCCCGGTTTGTGTAGAGTTCAATGCCGTTCAACATCCTGGCCATGCCGAGCAGCGCCCCGTTGGCATCGAACACTTCAGCGACCACCAGCCATGCCGGCCGTTCCACATCCGTGGTATTCACGATGTCGCCGGATATCACGTAGTCGCCCCTGGCATCATAGTCCGCCGACGTGTTCAGGACCTGTAAACCTTCGATCGACGTCAGCGTACTGACCGGTTCAGTGGGCACGGGCGCGGCTGCTTTGAAGCGTGAGATCGCCAGGTAGCCAACCGCCGCGATAATAAGAACCGCGACCGCCAGCACCATCAACTGTCGCGTCGTGGAGGAAGGCGTGGTCTCGCTTGAAGCGGACACTGCCGGTTCCGGCCGAACGATACCGGTCGGTTCGAAACTCGGCCTTACCGGAGTTTTGGTGGGCGGCGAGGGGGGCTGTGTTTCACTGGATGGCGATTGTGGCTTCGGCGGAACGGATAGTGACCTTTCAGCATCACCCGAGGCCGGCGCAGCAGGCGGCTGCCGGTCCTGTGGGCCCACCAGCGGCTTCTTCGGGACCGTGGCGGATGCTGTTGCCAATGGCGCGGTGGATTCGGTGCTGACCGCAACCGATGCCCCGGCCTTCTCCAGGTTACGCTTGTATTTTTCGAGGTCTGCTTTCGAGATCGTTACCAAGGCGCCGCATTTTGAACAGGCGAACTTGATGCCCGATCCCGTGATTTTGTCCTCGGATATGCGGAAGAGCTTGGTGCAGCTGCCGCACCGCACTTCCATTTTCGGGGATTGCTGAGCAACGGACGGCAGGGCCGGCTCAGCAGTCTTCGAATGAATGTAATTCTCGAACTCTTCCCGGGTGATCTTTACAGGACCGTGGCAGTGTGAACAGGCGAATTTTATGCCCGAACCGGAGATCTTTTCATCGGCTATTCGGAAAAGTTTGTTGCAGCTTCCACACCGGACTTCCATGCAACAGGCCTCCTGGAAAAAAGACACAGACGCGGGATCCATCGAACATTCTGGGGCACATTGTAATATAATTTAATAAAATTTGCTACATCTCATCGGGATTTTTTTCTTCAGGAGCCTCTTCAGAGCTGTCTTTGTTCTCACCGGGAACACGGTACTCTTCCGATGCCCATTTCCCCAGGTCGATCAACCGGCACCGGTCGGAGCAGAAAGGCCTGAAGGAATTATTTTTCCAGGGTGTTTTCTTTTTACAGACCGGGCATGTTACGTTAAATTCCGCCATTCTGAGGTCCTCATTCCTGCCGCCACTTCATTTCAACACATAGGGCATGGATACTTCCATCCAGCCGTTCACGTACGGCATGGGTGAAGCGCGATACACGGTTTTCAGGGAAGCACTATCAAGGATATCATATCCGGAGCTTTTGGCGATCTCTGCGCGTTCCACATCACCCGACGGTCCGAGTTTGAATCGCACATGGACGACGCCTTGAATGCCCCGCTCCCGCGCCAGGCGAGGATAAATTTTTGCCCGATCAAGTGCGGCCTCGATTGCCGCTCGTGGTCCCGTCGGGCCGAGGCCGGATTGTGTGCCTGCGCCCGGCCCCGCGCTTTCTGCGTTGCCAGCGGTATCCGCTTTCGGGGCAACGGCGTTCCCTTCGCCAGCACTGGTCGGCGCCCGTTCTGCCGGTACGCTATTTTCCTCTGCATGGCGGGACTCAGGACGAGGCATTCCGGCGTCGCCCGCAAAGACGGGCTTGAATGCTTTGTGTCGTTGAGCAATAGAATCGGCGGCCCTGGCCGCGCCCGCCGCCAGAGCGTCGGACCCGACCAGAGCCACCGATATCGTGGTGTCATGCCTGCCCAGGAGCGCACCTCCCGCATATCCCGCAAAAGCGATGGCAGTGCCGAAAAGGAGCGAGTGTATGCCGATCGAGACAAACAATGATCGTTGTAATGTCATCTGCTTCATATGCACCGTGCTGCTGAGCATCCGGAAGATCCTGTTCGCTGATGCGTGCTACAGCAGTGTCACTTTTATTCCGCCGATGGCCGAAAGGCCCGGGGTCCCGTAGCCTCCGGCCTCCTCGTATTTCGTATTGAACAAGTTGTCTATCCTGCCAAACAGGGACAACCCCTTTGATAAAGCAAAGGTGCCGCTCATGTTTACCAGGTTATAGGATGCCAGGTTTCTCTGAGCTGAGGAATCGAACCGTTCACCGACAAAAGAATAGTTCAGCGTTGCGGAGAATGCATCGGCCGAATACACCGCAGCCAGAGTGAACTTGTCCGTTGGTCTCCGCGTCAACCGGTTTCCGGTGTCCTTGTCCCGCGCATCAAGGTACGTATGGCCCGCCCTGAGCGTAAAATGTTCTGACGCTTTTAGAGAAATGTCTGTTTCAATGCCCTTGATCTCGGCCCGCGCAATATTTATCGCACTCCCGGTAGGAGAGCTTTCGATGAGATTCTGATAGTTCTGATCAAAATAGGTCACGGATACCGTTCCGCGGTCCTGAAGGATGGATTTTTCCAGACCAAGGTCCCAGGCTGTGCTCGACTCCGGAAGCAGACTGAGGTTCCCATAGGAGGGATAAAAAAGCTCGTTGAACGTCGGTGCCCTGAAGCCTGTCCCGTAATTTCCTTTTACCTTGAGCCCTGCAGCCTGAACATCATATAGAGCGCCGAACCGATAGGTGGACTTGGCGCCAGTAGTCTCGTGGTCGTCATGCCGCAACCCTGCATTCAGGATCAGTTTGTCCTGGAAGAACTTCAGCCGATTATTGAGATACCCTGCCTTGTTATAAATGTACCGGTCGAAGCTGCCCTTGATCTCGCCCGTCTCCTTCCGGGACTCGACGCCGACGGTCAGCGTATACTGGTCATGCAGGAACAGATTATGCTGCCAGTCGACCGTATCCATGCCGGTGGTGATCGTGTAATCATTGAAGGCAGTATCAGGATCGCGGGCGCGCAAGGCATCCCTGACCGCGGATACGGTAAGGATCTGTTCCCAGGACGTGAGCAGATAAGCTTTGCCTTGCGCAGAAATCAGCGTATGGTCGCCATACTGGACATAGTTCGGATCATCGGCCGCCAAAAAGGTCACGAACGAGAAACCGTCAAGTTCGGCGTGGTCATGATGATAACTCCCCGAAAGATCGAATTCGAACTTGTCCGAGGGCTTGAACCCAACCTTGCCCGAGACAGAACCGTCGCGGTACCCGTCCCGTTCGGTGCCTGCTGATGCCGCTGAAATGCCGGCTGTTTCAAGAGTGCTGGCAGACAAACGATAATCGACCTTCTCGCCCCCGCCCGAAATGGCTATGGACGCCTTGTGCGTTTCAAAGGAACCGGCCTCGACCGCTGCTTCGACCTTCGGCGCCCCCGTTCCCTTTTTCGTGATGATATTGACGACACCCGACATTGCCTCAGACCCGTACAGCGTGCTCTGCGGTCCCTTTACGATTTCGATCCGCTCGATATCATCGACCCGGAGACCCGAGAAGTCGAATGCTCCGAAGGTCGTGCTCTTGACCTTTACTCCGTCGATCATCACCAGGGTCTGCGTTGAATCGCCGCCGCGCAGGAACATGGTCGCGATTTGTCCCGGCCCGCCGTTCTGGACGATATTGATGTCCGGGACCTGTCGCAGGGCATCGGCAACGAACTCTATGTTCGCTTTCTTGATATCTTCCCCCTTGATCACGACAACATCGCTCGTTGTCTCGCCGGTCGACTGCTCGATCCTGTCGGCGGTCACCAGCACTTCTTTTAATTGTACCGGAGCTTCCTGAGCCTGTGAAACAGAGAACAAAGACAGAACAAACGACAGCCACACACCGATCACGATCTTTTTCATTTTATGCTTTCTCCTTCTTTCGAGGTTGTGGGAACGAGAGGTCTCCTGGCTTAGGACATCCTACTCACCGGCCTTCCCATCCAATACAACAGACAGTGGCGTGCTCGGCTTTCGTTTCCATCACAGTTGCGCGACAGCTGGGGATTCGCACCCCCTTCCGCTTCTCTATTCCCTGATTTTTATGCATCTCGCTCTTTTCGAGCATGAGGTCCTGCGTATTATCCTGCCCTCCTTTCTACAATTGATCTTCATAACTGATATACAGACTGCCGCTTTCCGACCGCGTGACCGAAACAGGCACATCAAAGGCCTGTTCTACCATCTCCCGGGTCAGCACCGCCTCAGGCCGGCCGGCACCGATGATCCTCCCGCGTTTGATCAGCATCACCTTTTCGAACTGGAGCGCGATATTGATGTCATGGAGCGCCATGACCACGGAAATGTTCTTCGCTCTCTGTCAGTTTCCTGAGCAGCCGCACCAGTTCGATCTGGTACTTGATGTCGAGGTTCGCCAGCGGTTCGTCCAGCAGCAGCAACCCCGCGCCCTGCACCAGCGTCATGGCGATGAAGGTCCGCCGCCGCTCTCCGCCGCTCAGGTCGATCAGGTGCGCGTCCGCCTTGGCCGCGAGACCGACCATGGTCCAGCGCTTCGTCCACGCTCATTGCCGGCGGTATGTCGTAGGGATAGAGCCCCATGCCCACCAGTTCCCTGATCGTGAACGGGACGGTGATATCCAGCGTCTGCGGCAGATAGCTGATCAGCTTGGCCCGGTCCCTGTTCCTGTAGCGCTTGTATGTCCTTGCCCCAGAGCCTGACGCTTCCCGAGCACGGCTTCAGCATGCCTGCTCCGAGCTTCAGGATCGTGGACTTGCCCGAACCGTTCGCGCCCAGCAGGCCGATGAACTCGCCCTGCCCGACCGTGAACGAAAGGTCGGTGATCAGCGGCTGGCTCCGGTCGTAGGCAGAATGACACGTTGTCCAGTTCCAGGATGCGCGGCTTAGATGGTGAGGACATTTTTCCTCCTGAGCAGGAACAGGAAATAGGGCGCGCCGATGATGGCTGTCACCACGCCCGGCGGGCAGTTCCATGGGCGGCAGCAGCGACCGGCTGATCAGGTCCGCGATGCAGAGCAACGCCCCGCCGCCGAGGGCCGAGGCAGGAATCAGCATGCGGCTGTCCGCGCCGAGAAAGAAGCGCATGATATGCGGCATCAGAGAGCCCGATGAACCCGATCATGCCGCCGAGCGACACCGAGGCCGCGGTCATCAGCCCCACGGCGACAAAAAGAATAAGCCGCTCGCGCTGCGGCGCGAACCCGAGGCTGTGGGCGAACTCGTCGCCCAGGATCAGCGCGTTCAGCGCCTTTGCCCGCGCATGGCGAGAGACCGACGCCCGCTGCGACAAAGACCAGGCCGTAGGGAATGCGCGACCATTCGGACATGGAGAGGTCGCCGAAGATCCAGAGCATGGCCCGCCGCAGGCCCTCATCCGTCGAGATGCTCATCAGCAGCATCAGCAGCGCCGAGAAAAGAAAACTGAGCCCCACCCCGGCAAGCAAAAGCCGCTCGGGCCAGAGCCCGCCCCGCTTCCAGCCCATCATGCCCACGATCGCTGCCCGGTCACGATGGCGCCGACGAAGGCCATGACCGGCACGGTGAAGCTGCCGAGAAAGGTCATGCCGCCGATGATGCCGAGGGCCGCCGCAAGCGAAGCGCCGCTCGATATGCCGAGAATGTAGGGATCGGCAAGCGGGTTCCGCAGGATTCCCTGCAGCACCGCGCCGGAAGCGCCCAGGGCCATGCCCATGAGAATCGCGACGAGCACCCGCGGCAGACGGATCGAGAACAGGATCTCCCGGTCCGTGTCGGTCATGCCAAAGGGATTGATGACATGCGCGGTCCCAGGAACAGGGAGCAAGCAGTAACGATCAGGGCCAGCGACGATCAGATATGATGATCCTTACTGGCAGACATTGCAGCACAGCTCCTCTATCCCCTTGATGACCCGCGGTCCGAGCCGGTACAGGTTGTCGCTCAAATAAAAGACAGCGTTGTTCTTTACCGCCGGGACCGAAGCCATCCGCTCCAGCATCCCCTTCGAGACCGCCCGCATGTCCATCCCCGATCGCCTTGCCGATGAAGATCACGTCCGGCGCGCTGCCGGATGACCTCTTCGATGGAATACTTCGGGTAGGAAGCCTTGGCGCCTGCGTGCGATATTTTCGTGTCCCAGCAGCGCGATCGCATCATCCATGGCCGTACCGGGGCCTGCAACGATCAGGGGTTCAGGCCAGACGATGAACAAAACCTTCAAGGGCATTGCGGATTTCGGATTGCGGACATCGTGGCCTGTGACCATTGCGGATTTTTCATTCACGGCCGCTGGACTCGATTTCCGGTGTCGCTGTAATGCGAGCTCTATGTCGGCAGCGAGCTTTTCCGCTTCTTCTGTCCGCTCCGACCGCCGCGCCCAGTTCCCGGATGCCCCGGGGAAGCTCGGCAAGACGGCGGGCCGTAAAGACGTACGTCCGTATGTTCAGGGAACTCAGCCGTTCCTGGATTCTTTCGGATTGCCGTCCGTGGTCATCACGACCAGATCGGGTTTCATGGTGATGATGGCCTCAAGTGAAGGATTGGACATGCCGCCGATCTTCGGCTTCTTCTTCGCTTCCTCAGGATAGTCGCAGAAGCTCGTGACGCCGACGATCCGGTCGCCCAGCCCCAGCGCGAACAGGATCTCGGTCGTGCTCGGCGCCAGCGACACGATGCGCCGGGGCGTTGTCGTCTTTTCAGCAGCAAAGACCGGGAATGACAGACAGAGGATCGATATTATGATGAGAAGTTTCTTCATAGTGTTTGTTTTGGATTAAAGCAATTACTCAGGTCAAGACATTGGCCGCAGATTACGCAGATTACGCAGATTACGCAGATTAAATCAAATCCGAATTGCTATTTTTATTTTAAATCTGCGGTCATCTGCGCAATCTGCGGCCAAAAGGTTTTTTATATAACGCTACAACTTTCCGCTCAACTGCAGATCCTCGGAAAAAAGCTTTGCAGCCCCTTTCGCGGCGCAGAAGCTTCCGCACATGGTACAGGAATCCTCATGCTCCGGCATGCGGCTTTTGCGGATCGCCCGTGCTTCCTCGGGATAGAGCGCGAGTTTGAACTGTTTCTCCCAATCGAGGTCGCTGCGCGCCTTGCTCATCTCCTTATCGCGCATCCTTCCCTTTTCAGGATACTTGTTCATATCGCCGATATAGGCCGCGATCTTTGCGGCCTGCACGCCCTGGCGCACATCGTCCTCATTCGGCAAGGCCAGATGTTCCGCAGGCGTGATATAGCAGATCAGGTCCGCGCCGAAGCGGCTCGACTGTGCCGCGCCGATGGCAGCCGTGATATGGTCGAAGCCCGGCGCCACGTCCGTGGATATAGGACCGAGCATATAGTAGGGAGCGCCGCCGCTCATCCGTTTCTGGAGCTGGATGTTCCCCTCGATCTCGTCCAGCGGCACATGACCGGGACCTTCGACCAGCATCTGGCAGCCCATGTCCCTGCCGATCTCGGCGAGTTCGCAGTTGATGAGCAGTTCCTGTATCTGCGCCCGATCGGAGGAATCGTGGATCGCCCCTGCCCTGAGGCCGTTGCCGAGCGAGAGGACGACATCGTATTTCTTCAGGATCGAGACCACGCGGTCGAATTTCTCGTACAGCGGATTCTCCCGGTTGTTGGCAAGCATCCAGGCGACCATGCTGACCCCGCCCTTGCTCACCAGCCCGCCATAGCGGTATCCCTGTTTTCTGAGCCGCTCGATGGTGTAGAGGTTGATGCCGCAGTGGATCGCCATAAATGCGATGCCGTCAGCGCACTGCTGCTCGATCAGGTCGAACAGCATTTCCTCGTCAAGTTTGTTCGGATCGCCGTACTTCCTGCCTGCCTCGCAAAAGGCCTGGTACAGCGGGACGTTCCCGACCGGCAGGTCCACGGCCGCGATCACCTCGCGCCGTACGCGGTCCAGGTCGCCGCCCACCGAAAGCTCCATAAGCGTGTCAGCGCCCGCTGCTTCGGCGATCTTCGCTTTCCTGTACCTCCGCAGCATAATCGACAATGTCCGACGACGTGCCGATCGAAGCATTCACTTTCGTGCGCAGCCCTTTGCCGACGCCGACCGCTTTCGGCTTTCTGATGCTGTTTCCGGGAATAACGATCTTTCCCTCTGCGACCATGGTTCGTACATACTCGGTTGAAACATCCTCCGCAGCCGCGACTGTTTCCATCTGCAGCGTAACGAGCCCTTTGCGGGCAATCTCTATCTGGGTTGTCATAGTATTCTCCTTGGGATTATTACGTACGGCTTCACCTGCCGTACCCACAGTTGATTCCTGCCCAACAGAACCATCCCAGCAGCTATGACAACAGAGAAAATAGTATAGTCCATGATCTCTCCTTGTACGCGAGGATCGGAATAAGACGTCTCCTGGCTTAGGACAACCTACTCGCCGGCCTTCCCACCCCTGGGCAGTGGCATCATCGGCTTTCGTTTCCATCACAGTTGCGCGACAGCAGGGGAATCGCACCCCTTTCCGCTTTCTTATTCCTCAAATGAAAATTGATGTTTATTCGGATACACCCTCCCCAACCCCTCCCATCGAGGGAGGGGCTACGACTTACTCCCTCTCCCCACCGTGGGAGAGGGCTGGGGTGAGGGGGACTTAATGATGAAAAACAACATACAACACAACAAAAAATCCCCGGTCTTCATGAGGAAGACTGGGGATTAATAGATACTATTAACCCACACCAGGTCTTAACGCCGAAGACAGTGCGAGAACATCCATGCAGGTCTTCTGGCTCTCCCCTCGCTGCCTGCCTTCCCAACCGGTTAGGGTCAGTGGCATGTTCTGGCAGCAAGTATGGCCCGATGCTTCTGGGCCGGGATTACAGCGGCGGGTCCGCTCCCGATTTTAACGGGATTCCCTTCGCCTGGATGTGGTCGATATGTGGGTGCTTTATAACATAGCCGGGCCTGAAAAGTCAAAGTGTTTTTGAGGGTCTGTTGAGGACCGCCGATCACACCTGAGTCAGGTCCCGCGTAAGTTCTTTTTTGATGAATGCCTTGATAAGGGACTGGTCTTCGGGCTTAATATGTATGAACTTGATGCCCATTCCCGGCTCGTGCAGCGGCCCCTCCTTGAGATTAAAGCTGTACAGAACGAGACCGTCGACCTTGATCTTTGTCTTCCCCAAAAATATCGTGAGCGGCAGCTGGGCGCCGACCGCCCGGGGGATGGGTGTATTAATGTACACGCCGTTCTCAGAAAGCGCCGTAATGCAGTTGCCGGCAGTGGAATCCCCGGCCTCATCGCCAACAGCCAGACTGAGGCAGGTGCTGAGCCGGATGTAACGGCGGGGCGTTGCTTCCGTTGCCTGCTGAATGGCGGCATACAGCACATCGGGATCGAACGGTTTCTGGATAAAATCCGCACAGCCCTCGCGCAAGCACGTCTCTTTCACGTTCGGGTTCCACGATAAGCTGTAAATGATCACCGGAACGGATTTCGTCCGCGGGTCCCGCTTGACCGCCCTCAGCAGTCCTATCCCGTTCACCCCCCGCAGTGAGGTCTCCGTCAGGATGAGCGCAGGCAGAGCAACGTCCATGACCTCAAGAGCTTCTTCCGCCGTCCTCAGTGTATGAATTTCGTAGTCAAGCCGCTGCAGCAGAATGCCGGTATAGTACAAATGAGCGGCGTCACTGTCGACAACAAGAATGACGCGCTTTTTTTTCTCGAACAACGGCTCCGAATCCCCTCTCGTTATTTCAACCATTGGACCTCCCGAACCGCCCGTTTCTCAGCGATCGAAGATGGCGGGTTTCATTACCATTCTACCAGACCTACTGGCTGGATGTGTACACCCGCCGACTTGCACCCTCGCATCTCTCACGCAATGCATACATCAACTTCACTCTCCTGCCTCGCTATTTTTTTCACCAAGCCTTTTTAGGATCGCCTCCCATACCTCCGTTAAACCAAGCCGCTTTGACCAATCTTCAACATATTGCCTGTCTACTTCAGCACCGCTGATTTTTATAATCCCGGTGATATCTCGAAGGTGCTTTTCCGATCCGCCTGCCTTATAGAACTCCATCTTCTTGATGATCACGTCCTCGGGGGCGGCAAAGTTGGCCTGGTAGGTTTCTCCCGTCTGGATGCGGCGCGTACGAGAAAACCGGCTGGCATCAAAAGGCGTGTTACGCCGTATAATAATGTCTACTTTGAGCCCGGATGACGGATGTATAACATTGAACTGCCCCTGATGCTGGATGGCCTCGCGAATCATCTCGTCGCTGATGTAATACTCGTCCTGTGGGAAAGACTCCAACAATCCAGCGATGTGCTGCTCTTCGATTTTCGCGACGATATCGATGTCGTTCGTCATGCGGGGTTCGCCGTACGCCATTGCGGCAACGGAACCGGTCACGAGGTAAGAAATATCAAGTCGCTCGAATGTTTCGACAACCTTTTCAAGCAATTCATATGGTCCCATGAAGAAATCTCCTTGCCACTTCCCCTGCGACTTTCTTATCGTCCCATTCCGGGTGAGTTTTCCGGAGGTGCGCCGTGAGCATCGTGTGAGACGACTCCCACATGGTAAAGCCGATCTGTATCCGCTCGCAGGGTCTCTTTCGCTTCAGGATTTCTACCATTGCATCGTCCACAACCTCTATCTGTCCGGCATCCAATCTGATCATTGTCCCTCCTGCTCCAACCTTTGCTCATTCCCGTAAGTTTCGGGGAAACCCAGTGTCTTTGAAGTCATGGCAGCGGCAGTATGGTTACTTTTTTCCGGCCACCCGGATTCTGCGGCGGCTTCACTGGCACTCTTTCGCTGGTTCAGGCTTGCAGCCTGAACCACACGTTACTTAGTCGGTTCAATCAGCATGATTGAACCAGCAGCGGTTATGCGTCGTAGAACATCTCCCTGGCGATCCTGTTTGCCATGCGTCCCTGAGCCCCGAGAAGACGATTATCTGTCGCTATCCTTATGTAACTTGAGTTACATTAATTTCACGCTATGTAACTTAATCATCTTAAAGTTACATAGCGTTCAGCACATATGACTTCATTTTTATTCCATAATCTTTAGGATATCTTTGGCTACGTACATTCTATTTCGCTGTTTGTCCTCCAATAGTTTCACAACACTGAGTTTTTCAAGCCCCTGGAGTGCCTTCATGGCACCTTGATGGCTCACCTTGAATTTTTTGGCAACCTCTGGAGCAGAAATAATCGGCTTTTCGAACAAGGCGTCCGTAATACCGAGGACTAAGCCGGACACGCGCTTTTGTTCTTTCAGTTTTGCACGCCAGACCAGCTGCAAGTCTTGCAGTTCTTTTGCTCTGCCGATTGCGTCCCTGGACTGCTCGGAAACGCCTTGGAGGAAAAACAGCAACCATTCCTTCCACGCACCGCGCCGGCTGACATCAAGTAGTCGCTCATAATATATCCACCTGTTTCGTTCAAAAAATGCGCTGAGATATAAGAGCGGCAGCGGCAGAAGACCCCAGCTTGAGAGCAGGATGGAGATCAAAAGACGCCCGATCCTGCCGTTTCCGTCGATAAAAGGATGGATGGCCTCAAATTGATAATGAATGAGTCCAATACGGACCAGCGGGGGATATGTCTCGTCAGCGTGAATATACTTTTCAAGTTTATCAAGACCTGCGGACATTTCAGAAGCCGCCGGGGGTACATACGTTGCGTTATTCAGGGTACAGCCTGCCGGTCCGATCCAGTTTTGCGACCTGCGAAATTCACCCGGTATTGCATGACCACCACGTACACCCTTCATGAGTTGCTCGTGCATCTCGCGCATGAGCCGGAGGCTGACCGGAAGCGTCTTCAAGCGTTTCATCCCATATTCCATCGCAACGACGTAGTTATGGACCTCTTTGACGTCGGATTCCGGTATCGCGGCCCCTCTGCCCGCGAGCGGCGCTTGTCCGGCTTCGTAAGCATACAATTCCGCGATATCTGCCTGTGTCCCTTCAATTCGCGAAGAAAGCACGGCCTCCCGGTGAATAAAAGGCCGGATCAACAGATGGGGGTTCGGCATAGCGCGGCCGAGTCCGGCCAGCTCACCGAGACTGCGGTCGGCATCGGACAGCGCACGGATCAGCTCATGGTCGAAGGCAAGCTCCGGCGGAAGCGGATGGGGATTAAATGACCAGTAGGCTGTATCGCCTTGACCGGCCTTGATGATTTTTCCAGACGAGCTTTTTCTGAATTTTTCTATGTCCATAAAAATCTCCTCAAAGCTAGCTCGCTAAAAGTTATGCACCGTAAGAACCAACGTCCCGAAAGTTAACGACCCATTGCCGTGCTTAAGTTGTCGGGTTTCGCTTCGTTCTACCCGACCTATGCAGCTAAATCGACAAATCTAGAACAACGGGGTATGTTGAATATTTATCGTATTTTATATTTAAATTGCTGCTCTGCATTGTCATCTGTTGTATAAAATCAGGTAAAGATAGCTGTCGCGTTTTTGTTTTTCTATAATCTGATTGGTCCCACTTGTCACATAAATACCAGCCAACCACGTATATACCTTTATTTATTTCATTTTTCACCATGTAGTCATTCAGCAATTGAGTCTCCATCGCAGTTAAAACTTCGACATTCCAGCAACCTTTGACCTCAATAACGACTTGTAGAATTTCTGTAGTGTCCATCTTATCGTCCATATTAACAGCGTTTACGTAAATGTCGGTTTTTTGACCACGTCGTGGCTGAACCTCTCGATTAATAATCACACCCTTCAAATTAAGCATGGCGCGTTTTGCATTTTTTCGAAAGATACAACATCCGGATTTAAATATTTTCCATACACCTCGGGATTAGCTAAATATCCAGCTTTGTCAAACTTTGCCTCGCCTTCAAGAGGACACCAATAACGCTTCCATGGGAATTTCATTCGAATTATTTCTCCATGATTTGATAACTTACTGCATGATGTGGTTCACGTCGTCCAGCGGCACCCACGGGGCTTTTGCCTCGACAAAAAATTTGGTGCTGCCGTTTATGCAAAAGTTGTAATCAGGGCGAAGGGATGTTTCCGGAGAAAGCTCGACGATCACGTCGCGGTCTTGAGGGGGCTTGTGGGCCTTGTTCTCGATGTCCCAACAGAGGGCATCAAAAAAGGGATTCAGGAAATCGATCCGTACCTGGGCTTCGGGGTAGCCCTTCTGGAGGTAGTGGTTTTTGTCCTGATCGAACTTCGAGACTAAAGAGCGCAGGTTTTCCCGGAATGAGTCGATATCAGCCATGGTACCCCTTCGCGCAAAGGATGAGTTCCATCGCCGCATATCTTATCATCAAACTCTCGGGAACAGAAGTTCTTTTTGATTAGAAAGTCACAGTTTCATTTGGAAGAAAAAGTCTTCAGCAGATCGATCACCGCTTTTCTGGTCTTCCTGGACTTGATACGGCGGTAGAGCCGCAAAAGCTCAGTTTCTTCCTTCGGCGCTTTTCCGTAGGCCGCCGGGGCTTCCGCTACGATTTCCGTTGCTGGGAAAAACAGCGTTATTGGCACATTGACGGCCTTAGCGATCTGCTTCAGCCTTTCAACGCTGATATTGTCGCTGCCCTTTTCGTACTTCTGCACCTGCTGATACGAAACACCGATCAGCTCAGACAGCTCCATCTGGGTCATGCCGCGCGTTTTCCTTGCTTCCTTGATCATCTGCCCGATGCGTCTGTTGTCGAATTTCATGCCTGTACTTTAGGAAAAAACGCCGCAAATGTCTATCAACCATTAGTTGTATTATTATATTGACTAGCACAACCATAGGTGGCATAATGCAGTACTTCTATCTGGAGGGGGAAATGGAAGACACGAAGACCGTTCTTGTTATCGAGGATACCCGTCCGCTCAGAGAACTGTTGTGTGATTTGCTGGAGGACAGCGGGTTTGAAGTGCGGGGCTGCGAAGACGGGGTGTCGGCGCTGGCGGCCGCGGCGGAAACCACTTTCCACGTCATTATTACAGATTACCGAATGCCGAACATGAACGGCATTGAAGTGACAAAACACCTGCGCAAGTTGTTTCCCGCATCAATTATCATCGGGGTAAGCCTTGACGACATGGAAAAAGCATTTCTCGCTGCGGATGCGGATGCTTTTTTATTGAAACCGTATAATACCAAAGATATTTTGGACATTATTACCATGAAAAAGATGAAGGAGGTCTCCCCCTTACGTCATCAATAACCCGTAAAAACAAGCGCGTCTTTGGCTTTGCTTGTTGCCGCGGGCTATGCTATAATCCGCTTCAGTTTTTAACCGCACAGGCAGGAGAACGGCATGCTTTTGGAAGACGCTAAACAGGAACTGGATAAATTAAACGGCAGGGTCGAGACCCTGCGGAGGCATCTTTGACACACCTGCCAAGGAAGCGAACTTAGCCGAACTCACCCGCCTGACGGAAACCTCCGGTTTCTGGAACAATACGGACAAAGCAAATGCCATCCTGAAGGAAAAAGCAGCGATCGAGCGGTCGCTCAAGGACTGGGAATCGCTTGCCCGGCGGCGTAAGCGATCTTGAGGCCATGGCGGAACTGGCCTCGGAAGAAGGCGGCCAGGCCCTGCTGCGCCGAGCTGGAACGCGAGATCGCGGGCATGCAGAAGGACATCGCAACAGCCGAAATAGCCGCCCTGCTTTCGGGAGAACAGGACCTGTCGAACGCCATTGTCTCGATCCACCCCGGCGCGGGCGGCACCGAGGCCCAGGACTGGGCCGAGATGCTGATGCGCATGTATCTGCGCTGGGCCGAGAAGCGCGGGTACAGGACCGAGATCCTCGACTACCAGAACGGCGAAGAAGCGGGCGTCAAGTCCGTCACGTTCACGGTCTCCGGCGACTACGCCTACGGCAAGACTGAAGGCGGAGGCCGGCGTCCACCGCCTTGTCCGCATCTCCCCCTTTGACGCGAACAAGCGGCGGCACACCTCCTTTGCGTCGGTCCATGTGTACCCCGAGGTCGAGGAAGACATCGACATCTCGATCGATGAGAAGGACCTGCGCATCGACACCTACCGCGCATCGAGCGCCGGCGGCCAGCACGTGAACAAGACCGACTCGGCCGTGCGCATCACCCACCTGCCCACCAACATCGTGGTCCAGTGCCAGAACGAGCGTTCGCAGCTCAAGAACAAGAACGTGGCCATGAAAGTGCTGCGGTCGCGGCTCTATGAATTGCGGAAAAAAGAGCAGGAAGAGAAGGTCGGAAAGCTGGTGAGCGAGAAGAAGGATATCGCCTGGGGAAGCCAGATCCGGTCCTACGTGTTCCAGCCCTACCAGATGGTGAAAGACCACCGCACCGGCGCCGAGTCCGGGAACGTCACGGCCGTCATGGACGGCGATATCGACCAGTTCATCGAAGCGTATCTGATAGCCAGCAGCGGGGTGAAGGGGTAGACTGAGATTTAAGAGTTAAGATTAAGGCTAGGATTCGGACTTTCTGTTTTCAATCCGCAATCCGACATTCGAAATTGAATCATTTTCCCATCATCTGGGGCGACCGCGTCAGCAACGTATTTTTTCACTCCCTGGTACAGCGCCTCGGCGATTGCCTGCCGGTACGACTCCGTGCGCAGGAGCTTTTCCTCTTCAGGATTGCTGATGAAACCCACCTCCGCCAGGATGCTCGGCATCTCCGTATTGATCAGCACATAAAAGAACGCCCGTTTCACTCCCAGGTTGACAACATGACCCTGCACGGGCTTTACGGTCTCTACCAGCGAAGCCTGCACCGTATGGGCCAGCTGGAGCGATTCTTCGAGCTTGTTGTCTTTTGCCAGGTCCGCGAATATTTTGTCCAGCTCTGATTTGAGTTCACTCATGTTCTTGGTGGACATGGCGTTTTCGCGTGCGGCCGTTGCCATGGCTTCGCGGTCCGAGGCCCTGATGCTCTGAATATACGTCTCGATCCCTTTTGTTTTTCGCTTCCGGCTCGCGTTCACGTGGATGGAGACAAACAGGTCGGCACCTTTTGTCCTTGCGATAGCAGGCCGCTCTTCCAGCGGGATGAACACGTCCTTGTCGCGGGTCATGACCACGTCGCAGCCCAGCCGCTCCTTCACGAGGACGGCAAGCCTCTTTGCGATGTCGAGGGTTATGGTCTTTTCCTTAAGGCCGTTCTTGCTCATGGCCCCCGGATCATGCCCGCCATGGCCCGCGTCGATGGCGATCGTCTTGACCTTGAGACCCATCTGACGCGACAGGGAATTTCATATCGTCGTTGCTGTTCGCTTCGGGCGTCTTCGAGCAGAGGCCGCAAGGTCCGGTTGGTCCGGATTTTCCGCCGGCGACTCCTCGGTTTCTGCCGGAGGCTCGCCGGTATAGGCGCTGGCCGTTCCGGTCTGCCCGGACCGGCTGTCCCGGCTGCGCTGCTTTCACCGGTCACATCGATGACCAGGCGCTCAGGGTCATGGAGCGGAAATGCCATATAGCTCTTGAGGCTTGCCAGATCAAGCACGACGCGGACCGTATCCGGGTCATACTGGCTTGCCCGCACCTGTTTCAGGATCCCGTCGTTCACGGGAAGCGGGTCTTGGTTCAGCGCGGCATCCAGTCGGGTATTGACCAGGTCGAACACCAGCCGGTCGGGATTCTTGAGTTCGCTGGCCTGAAACCGCACGGGCCGGTCCTGATCGATCACGATGCGGGTATAGGCGCCGCCGGACCAATGCCTGATGCTCGTTACACGCCGCAGGCTTTGCAGCTATCGGAGCAGCTTTGCGGGGCGCCGGCGCGGGACGGAGTTCGGTTTCTTTTGCCCTGACCTTGTTCGCAAGACCGAGCCGCGCCCTGGCCTTGCCGGTCCAGGGACTTTCGGCATAGGTCTTCTGCAGTTGATCGTACGTCTTGAGCGCTGCGGCGCGGTCTTTTTTTAAGCAAGGGACATCTCGATGACCTGAAAAAGCGCCTCTGGCGCTTTCTGATGATGGGGATAGGAAGACTGGCAGCCGGCATAGGTTCGCAGCGAGGCGTTCAGGTCGCGGGAATAGTTGCTGAACTTGATAGAGCTCGAGATACAGTTCCGCCCGGTCGAAACAGGCATCGCCTGCGGTCGGGCTTTTCGGATATTGTTTTTCCACCAGCTCGAAGGTCCGGATGCAGTCGATCCAGTAGGAACGGTATTTCTTTTTTTTGGGGGATTTTTTCAGGTCGGCGAGGCGTTGAGAGGCGATAGTATACTTGTGCCCGGCCTCGGAGTATAAGACGGGAAGCGGGGCGGCAAACAACAGCAAGATGGCGCAAGCCATGAAGGCCGCGATACAGGAACGGCCGCGTATATCAGCATAATTTTCCTGATGTTTTTTAACTGAATTGCACGGATAAGTCAATAAAAAAGAACATCGGAGTGCCCGGGAAGCTGAGCGAACGATAAAAAAGGCCCCGGATTATCCGGGGCCCGTCAGTACGTTGTCCGATCAGCTTCGTCGCTGTCGGGTTATGATGCAACTTTTACTGTTCTACCAGCTTGGTAAACCCTGCAGGATCTGTCACTGCGAGGTCCGCAAGGATCTTCCTGTCCAGGGCGACGCCGTTCTTGGTAAGACCGTTGATGAACCTGCTGTAGGACAGGCCGTTCAGCCTTGCGGCAGCATTGATGCGCGCAATCCAGAGCCTGCGGAAATCCCTTTTCCGGGCTTTCCGGTCTCTGTAGGCGTACTTGAGTGCACGATCAACGGCTTCGGTTGCGGTAGCGGTACAGTTTCGACTTTGCTCCCCAGTATCCCTCTGCCAGGTTGAGCACTCGTTTTCTTCTGGCCCGTGTTTTGGGGCCGCCTTTTGCTCTCGGCATTTTTTCTCCCTCCTTGAATCAATGCACGATGCGTGATTCATGTTTTTTCAGGCAGGCTTTCTGCATCCCTGATCCTGAATTGTATGGCGCAGACTCCTGCCTGCACTTGTCCCGTACGGAAGCATCCGCTTTACGTTCTTCATATTCTCCGTGGCAACCAGCGACCGCTTCGTTCAGACTGCCCTTGCGCGACGGGCCTTTCGAGGTGAGGAGATGCCGCTTTCCGGCCTGGCCTCTCTTTACTTTGCCGGTGCCGGTCACCTTCATCCGCTTGGCTGCGCTGCGGTTGGTCTTCAATTTCTGCTTTGCCATGTCTTTCCTTTCCGACATCTGCGTGGTATTCCTGCCACCAGGAGTTCTTAAATAATTGACAGAGAAGAACGCTTCTCTGCTATGAATGATTCCAACTCGATCGCATTCCTACGCTTTGGCCTTGGGTCCGAGCAGCAGTGTCATGTTCTTGCCTTCCATGCGGGATGTTCTGCTCTACGACGGCCTCGCCTCAATGTCCTTCAGGATGCGGTCCAGGACCGCCCTGCCGTAGGAAGTATGGGCCATTTCCCGTCCGCGGAACATGACGGTCACCTTGACCTTATTGCCTTCTGCGAGGAAGCGTTTGATGTTATTGGTCTTAAACTCGACATCGTGATCGTCCGTCCTCGGCCGGAGCTTGATCTCCTTGACAACGATGACGGTCTGGTGCTTCTTGGATTCGGCCGCTTTTTTGGCCATTTCGTACTTATATTTTCCGAAATCCATGATGCGGCAAACCGGAGGATTTGCCGTTGGCGCGACCTCGACCAGATCCAGCCCCAGGTCTTCGGCCTGCTTGATGGCATCCCGTACGAGCATGACCCCAAGCTGCTCGCCATCGGAGGAAATAACACGAACATCCTTCACTCTGATCATGTAGTTGATTCTTGTTGTAATTTTACTGATACGTAATCACCCCCTCATAGATTTTAGTTGCTTTTATTCCTGATCTTTTCCTGCAGGATCGAAATGAATTCATTGAGCGGCATGACGCCGAGGTCCTTGCCTCCGCGCTCGCGCACCGCAACAACTTTCTGCTCCACTTCTTTTTCTCCGACCACCAGGATGTAAGGCACCTTTTCCATGGCCGCTTCCCGGATCTTGAAACCGATCTTCTCGGAACGGGAGTCAAGCTCCGCCCGGATCCCCGCGGCGAGGAGCTTGTCCCGCACGCTCTTTGCATACTCGAACTGCTTGTCCGTGATGGACATCACTTTCGCCTGCACCGGCGCAAGCCAGACCGGGAACGCCCCGGCATAGTGCTCGATCAGCATGCCGAAGAAGCGTTCGATCGATCCCAGAAGCGCCCGATGGATCATATAGGGCCGATGCGGCTGATTGTCAACGCCGATAAAGCTCATGTCGAACCGCTCCGACATGTTGAAGTCGAATTGGACCGTGGAGCACTGCCAGAGCCTGCCCAGCGCGTCCTTGATCTTGATGTCGATCTTGGGGCCGTAGAATGCCCCGCCGCCTTCGTCGATTTCGTATCCGAGATTGACCTTTTCAGCGGCAACCTTAAGCGCTTGCGTTGCCTGCTCCCACACCGCGTTGTCGCCAACCGACTTTTCCGGCCGGGTCGCGATATAGGCCTTGAAATCCTCGAACCCGAAGGTCCTGAGCATCTTTACGACAAAACCGATGACCCGGATGACCTCGGTTTCCATGTCCTCCGGCGCCACGAAGATATGGGCGTCGTCCTGCGTAAAGCCGCGCACGCGCAACAGACCGTGCAGCACGCCGGAGCGCTCGAACCGGTAGACCGTGCCGAGTTCAGCGTACCGCAGCGGCAGTTCCCGGTACGACCGGAGCTTGTTCTTGTAGATCATGATGTGGAACGGGCAGTTCATCGGCTTTACATAATACTCCTGCCCTTCCACGTCCATGGAGGAATACATGTTCTCCCGGTAAAAACCGAGATGGCCCGACGTCTCCCAGAGGTTCGCGCGGCCCACATGGGGAGAATAGACGAAATCGTAGCCGTTCCGCTGGTGCTCGTCGCGCCAGAAGTCCTCGATGGTCTTCCTGATCAGCGCGCCCCGGGGATGCCACAGGACCAGGCCGCCGCCCACCTCATCGGACACGGAGAACAGGTCCAGGTCCTTGCCGAGTTTCCGGTGGTCGCGCCGCTTGATCTCTTCAAGCCTCGTCAGATAGGCATCCAGCGCGTCCTTGGTCGGGAACGAAATGCCGTAGATCCGCTGAAGCATCTTGTTCTTCTCGCTGCCGCGCCAGTAGGCGCCTGCAACCGAGAGGAGCTTGAAGGCCTTGATCTTCGACGTTGAGGAGACATGCGGCCCCCGGCAGAGGTCGGCGAAATCGCCCTGCTCGTAGATCGAGATCAAGTCGCCGTCGGGGAGCTCGTTGATCAGCTCGACCTTGTAGTCTCTCCGATCTGTTTTGAAAGAACGCCAAGGCCTCGGCCTTGGAAAGTGTTTTTCTGACGACCGGCGTTGCCGCCTTGGCCAGCTCCGCCATCTTCTTTTCGATCTTTGCAAGGTCCTCGGGCGTAAAGGGCCGCTCGAAATCGAAGTCGTAGTAGAACCCCTCTTCGATCGCGGGACCGATCGCAAGCTTTGCCTGGGGAAAAAGCTGCTTCACCGCATGCGCCATAAGGTGCGAAGTGCTGTGCCAGTACACTTCGACGGCCCTCGGGCGCGTCAAAGGTTACGATCTCTACCGCGGCATTGTGTTCAACGGGGGTTTTTAGATCCTGAAGTTGGCCGTCTAATCTTAATGGCAAGCGCGTCTTTAGCGAGGCGAGAGCCGATTTTCTCGGCAACTTCCTGACCGGTGATGCCAGCGGCATACTTTTTTTCCGAACCGTCAGGCAGCCTGAGGTGTATTTCACTCATAGATAGTAATCACGGTTTGCATACTGATATTCCTACCACGGTAACGAAAATGGTAGGCCCGGGCGGTTTCGAACCGCCGACCTCTACCGTGTCAAGGTAGCGCTCTCCCCCTGAGCTACGAGCCTATAGGTCTGATTTCCTAACGAGTGCGAATTGTATGAAATTTCAGAGGGTTTGTCAAGAATAAAAAGAAGTGCCGCGGACTATTGGTCGGTTGAGAAGATCGGTTTTTTCATGCCAAAATCCAGGGCGGGGGATAGCCCCCGCCCTGCTCTTTCACGCTTTTTTCAGCAATCTCCAGCTAACAGCTTCTAATTAATACGCGCCGCCCGGGGTATAGGTATAGGTATTCTCGCCACGCCCGCACATATTGGTTCCGTCGCAAGAACCGTTAGTGGGAGAAGTCTGCCCTGTCCAGCTCTTTGGCCTCCAGCTTGTCATGTTGTTGCTTGCACGCATGAAAGCGAACGGCGGTGCTCCGGCAGTAGCAGGTGTAATAGCAGGCCAGTTACCGCCGCCAGACAGCTCGTTATAGCCGTGGGCATTTTGAGCTCTGACCGTACGGGAGGCCTCCGGGGTAAAGGTACCGGTACCGTCAACCAAATCCGTCCCGTGGCACGCGGTGCAGTTCCTCATTTGCGTTTGGGCAAGATCATGATAGCTAATCCAGTCATCAAGCGTCCGATTTAAGGCGCTATAACCAGGGCCCTGGCTGTCGGTACCAATATCGGTATTGAGGGCGTGGACCATGGCTCCGGCGCTCCAGTAAACCGTACTCTTATGACATACGACACAGAGCGGATTCGCTGCACGGTTTGCATCATAACTCTTCCGCAGGGTGTCGTCGCCGCCGTGGGCAACTACCGTGCTGGTCTGGGTGCCTGATGAGTTTAAGGCAGCATGGCAGTCGAAGCAGGTGATAAGCTTGTGTTCGGACGTGTCCCACGGGGTCTCCATTGTGTTCGCGCTGGCGGCGTAGGAGTTGTTCTGCGCGCCCTTGACCGGGTGGAAGGATGCGTTTGTGGTGGCGAAATGCGAGTCAACGTCCACGACCGTTACCCCGGCACCCCACGGGTCGTATTGCAGCGATGCGCCAAGCGTAGACGCACCGTTCGCGTCGTGGCACTTGAGGCAGAAAGTCTGGATGGCAGTAACCTGGGTTGATATCACGTTGCTGCTGAGGTTGCGAGAGAATTGATAATCCACGCCCAAACTAATTGCAGATCCTGTATCCGGATCTCTCAGGTCTATACTGCCATTGCCGGCGCCGGATCCGTGATACGAGGTGTTTATCGTGCCGTCGCTCATGGCCTCCATGTGGCAGGGGTAGCAGTCTACATTGGTAATAGCGGTTCTGCCCTGTTTTTTATGCCCCCACAGCCCGCCGAACTCGTTAACCGTTGCCCGCCTTACCGGCGACGTACCCTTGGCTTGGGCATGACAGTCGAGGCACGTACCCGTGCCCTGGAAGCCTTGATCGTGCTTGTGGCAAGCCGTGCATCGCTCGGTATCCGGCGACTGGTAATGGCTCGCGTCGGCGTTGCCGGTGTTGGTCCATCGGGAAGCAAGCGTTGACTGGTTCTTGGTCCGGGTGTGGCAGACCTGGCAGATGCCCTTTGTGGAGGCGCCTAACGATGCGGTGACATAGCTGTTCACGGCATCGCCGGTCATGCTGTACAACGTGACCACCCTGGCCCCGCTCATGGGAGTAATAATGGTCTCTTTCACGAGATACGCATTTCTCGTGCTGTGCGGCGTATGACAATCGAGGCAGACCGCCTGCCAGTTCTCATATTTCACACCAACAGCCTGGCTGGAATGGGACGGAAGGTTATGGCAATCGAGACAGAGCTGGCTCGAAGAATCCCGCGCCAGAAGCATTCCGGTCCCCGCTTTGGCGGCAACGACCCGTATGGCGATATACCGCGCATTATTTCCTGTACGGTTCTGGCGCGACTCACCCGTACCCTCCGCTGATGATGCCCGCGCAAAGAGGAAGTAATCAACGTCCGGCGTGAGGCCACTGATGGCCGCATCGTACACACCGCAGTTGCCCCCGCAATCATAATTCGAATTGAGCGATGCGGTAACAAAGGTGAAAGTCCCACTGTCGGGCGTAGCGCCGGTATAGTAGCCCACCTGGACAGTATTGGCGGTGATGGTGACATCGTCCCACACCTGGATCTGGACCTTGAAGTCATTCGATGAGGGACGAAGGCTGACGATCGTCGGCGTCGAGGCCGTACCGGGCTTCGGGTTCAGGATGCTCACGGTCGGAGGTTTCCCGTCAGCGGCGAGGACTTGTGCTGCAAGCGCAAAAAAAACCGCCAATTGAAGGATCATAGCGAACGCGCACTTCTTCAAATAAGTATTCCGCCGATGCATGCTTTTCTCCTCGTCAAGGCAAACCGTTCGAGAGGCCGTTCGAGTCACTGTAATGGACCTTATGGCAGGTGAGACAGCGTACGGTATTGGCGCTGTCCAGAACAAGATTATTTGAAACGTTGTCGGGTGATTCCCCACCGGATGCAAACCGGGTCCCGCTCTGGGCAACGCCGTTCACGTCAAGGGGCGCCGTCCGGTCATAGTCCTGTCCGTTGCTGTTCAGGGATTGGCCCACCGGATGGCTGAAGACGTTGGTCCCATTAGCAGGATAAGCTGCATCTCCGCCCTCGACCCGGGTATGGTTCTGGACCCGGTAATAGTGACAGTCTTCGCACATCTGGTTGACGTCATCGGCCGTGATCTGAAAATGTCTGCCCACGATCTCATATTTGTCCCCAGACTGGATTGTTCCCGGATAGGCTGAGGAAACCGTGAGCTGGGTCGTCGTGTTGGCCGAAATGAGCCGTACCTGTCCCACATTGCTCGTTGTCGCCGACGACAGGATCCTCACGTAGTAACTCTGCCACGCGTTTGAGGTCCAGAAAGCCGCTTTGCTCGAATCGATGATCGTCGTCGGACTGCCGGACGCGCTTGCTGCGCCTGAATCTCCCCCCTTGAGGCCGGTATAAGGACCCGAGAAGACGTCCCACGCGACGCTTGCCGAGTTATGGGGATTATGGCACACGGAGCATACCGTTACCCCGCTGAACTTATTCGTGAGCTTATCTCGAATGGCCGTGGTCGTAATGTTTGATGTCGGCCGCAGTCCGTAGGTGTTGCTCGGGCTTGATACAGCAGGCATGGCACCGTCCCATCGGTGCGAACTGCCGGACACTCCCGGTACTGCCTGCATCGTGCTTGAAAAGGGTTTGTTGGCTGCAGTGCCGCCGCTGGTATGGCAGCTGATGCAGAGGTTTGCGTTCCCACTTACGCTAGTCAGCGATACCCCTGGCGCTGAGTGCGCCACATGGCAGGCCATGCAGCTCTGAGGATTTTTTGGGCCGCCGTGCGGCGGATCAGTAGCCCATGCCGTTCCCACGAAAAGAAGGAAGCAGAGTCCGATTATTCCTTTTATTAGTATCCGCTTGGCAACCATGATACGTTCCCCTCTTATTTTTTGACGGTGCCGAAGGTTGCGACCACACCGTATCGAGAACCGCCAAAAGCCGTGACCTCTCGGAGAAGGTCGCCTTGGGGCCCATAGATCCGCACTACACCATCATTGTCAGGATTGGCCCCCTGTCCCGCAAGTATCTCGGCGAGGCCATCGCCGTCCCAGTCTTGGGCTGACAGGGTTGGCGTTGACTTCGCTTTTTCAAATGCCTTGAGCAGGAACCCTGAAGCCGTGAGGTCTCCCTTAAAAGCGCGGATGTACGAATCCTGGTCCGCTTCATGGCCGACGATGATTTCATCGGCGCCTTCACCGTCAAGATCGCCCGACGTGACAGTCAACTGAGCTTTGTAATCAGATTTCGCGACCTCGAACGGGAGCGTTCCCGCGGCGAGCAACGAGGCGGCAAGCGCATTGTCAAAACCATAGACCTCTATCCTCCCGGATGTCACCACAATAAGCTCGAGACTGCCGTCGTGATTGACATCTCCAAATGCTATTGACGCCGGATAGTGTCCTGGCTGTGAATCGTCGTTGCCGGTGATGCTTTTACCGGCATTGCCGCGGTCGCTTCCGGGATCAGTACCGACGGCTATTCGTGTCTTCTCAGCCAATGTCCGGCTGTCGTCCAGCCCGTAGAGAACGATAATACCAATGCCAGGTTTATCGATCGTGCTTATGGCTATCATGCTCTTGCCACTGCCGTCAATGTCACCCACAGCCACATGCGCGCCGTATTTCGTACCAATCATGGGCGCCGTCGAAGCAAGAGGCGTCCCGTCGGTACGAAAGACACCGATGCGGGCCTCATTCTTCGGACCTGGGCCCGGAGCAGCAACGATCTCGCCGGAACCGTCACCGTCTAGATCGCCCATAGCCACCTGTGCCCCATAGGTTGTATCAAATGCCGTGAACTGAGCGATGGGAATTCCCGTGAGGTCAAGCACTTGTACCAGGGCGTCGTTCCCTGGATCAGGCCCTTTTGCAGCAACTATGACGTTCGCCGCCACCATGGGCCTATACCGGCCGTCGAGAACCACCGTCTGGCCAGTCTTTATCTCAAAAGTGCCTGACGGAGGTTTCCTGAAGCCCTTCACCTGACCATACTGAATGGAATAGGTCCCGGGCCTTGCCTCATCGGTCCGCCAGATCTTCCCCGATCCGGTATACGTTCCCGGACCGGTGATGGTAAAGGATGACGAATCGAGGTTCGTATTCACCATGATGGTTCCCGTCTTCGCCACCTTCAGCGTTACGGGAATGACCGTAGCGCTCCCCGCGCCGCCGGATGAGCTTACCGTGACAGCAGCGGAAAACAGTCCTTCCGAAAGGTTTTTTACACTCTGGTTCACGGCAACGGTAATGCCGGCCGGTGTAGAGCCCGACGCCGGAGACAGGGCAAGCCAGGGAACATTCGGCTCCGCTGTCCATGACAGCGTGCCGGAGCCGGAAACAGCCAGCGATTTCGCGGTGAGGTCGCCGCCAATTTGATAGAGCATGGACAAACTGGCCGGAAAGACAGAGAGCTGGGGTACAACGGTCATGCTCACGCCGACCGGATAATCGATATCATTGGAGCGAACAATGATGCCCCCAAAATAGGTCCCTGGGGCAAGATTCCCCGCGGTTGCCGTCACGGTTATCGAGGAAGGGGTGGTTCCGGTTGTCTGGCTGAGCAGAAGCGTAAAGGGCGCTGACACGGTCGCTGTCCAGGGGACGACAGCGCCGGAAACCTGCGGCGTCAATTGGATGACCTGAGAAGAAGGCGCTACCACGGTCCCCTGGGTGAACGAGATGCCTGATGGTTCCACGTTCAATCCCAGCGCATCAGAAAGAGTGAAGACCTCGATGCGCCGGTTCCCGGCATTGGTAACAAAGAGCTTCGTGCCACACACGGCCACATCCTTGGGGATCCGAAGTTTTCCGTCCTCGCTTCCGAACTGCCCGATATCCGCAATAAAGGTTCCGTTCGCGTTAAAAACAGCCACGCTGCCCTGGAAGGAATCGGCAACGTACACCCGTCCTCTTGAGACCCAGATGCCTTGTGGCCGCGTCAGTTTCCCTGAGCCACCACCGAAACGAGAAAAGCTCCTTTTAAAACCTCCTGAGAAATCAAAAATCTCAACGCGACCATTGCTATGATCAACAACATAGATTTCCTGATTGGACTCGTCAAGAGCAACGCCTGTCGGGAAGATCATCTGGCCGGCATTAACTCCGGCGCCGCCGAAGGAAACCCTGAAGCTCCCATCTGGATTATATACTTTGACCACGTTGTTGGGGCTGTCGGTCACATACACGGAGCCGTCAGACGCAACCGCTATATCCCCGGGAATTCCGAACTCCCCCCTGCCCTTGCCCAGATTGAACAGAAGCGTTCCGTCGGCGTTGACGACACCGACGCTGCCATTTCTGGCATCACCGACATAGACCCTGTTCAGGGTACTGCTGACAGCAAGAGAAAACGGCTCCTGAAATCCGCTGATGGTACCGACCTGGCTTCCATCGGGTGAGAATTTAAGGATTTTTCCACTCTCGGGGATCGAGACATAAAGAAAACCCATGTGGTCAATTGCGATCCGTGCTGGCTCACCGATGTTTGCTGGTATTGATGCAAGGTAAGTTGCGGTTATCGTCGTGGTAGCAGTGGTCCCTCCACCAAAGGAAAGAGCCATGCCGAACGACAGGGAGGGGATGAGGAGAGCAATAGTGGTGAAAACAACCAGGGGAAAAGACGATCTTTTATGAGCCATACTAAGGCCACTGCGCCCGGAGCACACCATAACGATCCTCCTTTAGTTGTATATATTATATCAGAATTGTAGATAAAACAACGAAATTTTTGTTAATTCTCATTTAAGTTGTCATTTAGGTAAAAATATAAAAGACCGGTCAAAAACCGGTCTAAGTGTTTGATTTATGGTGCCCCGCGATCGGGTCAAACAAATGAAGGCGCTGGGAACGTAGCAAAAATACCGATTGTTTCAGCTTTTCTTCACGAACTTCACGCCCTCGACATTTTTCAAATCTGCGTTCTGTGTCCAGAGGACAGCATGGTGAATCCTGGCGTTTGCCACGATCACCGCATCGGTAAGAGACAGCTTTAGTTCATGCCCGATCTTCGCGGCATTTACGGCGGCTCCGCTGTCAAGATCGATCACCCGTCCCTGCTGCATCATGGGGCTGGTGCCGATGTCGCCGAAAACAAGTCCCAGGGATTTGAGGATGCCTTTGAAAGAAATTTCTTTGCCAAACAAAGTAAAAATATTTGCGCGCGACAATGATTCTCTCCTTACTTTACGCTCGTCATGTCGTCAGGGTCAGACTTAAGACGATAGCCGACACCGGGCTCGTTCATTAAAAATCGCGGGCGGGCCGGATCTTTTTCAAGTTTGTGTCTGAGCTGCGTCATATAGACTCGCAGATACTGGACCTCGTTGGTGTGGGCCTGGCCCCATACGTCGGCCAGGAGCTGTCGATGGGTGACGACTTTTCCTGCGTGCCGGATCAGCACCATCAGGAGTTTGTATTCCAGCGGGGTGAGATGTACTTCCTTGTCGTCCAGAAATACCTGACGCTGAGAAAGATCCACGCGAATGCTGCCGAACGCGAAGACGGGCTCGGGGCGTCCTGACCGGGTGCGGAGAGAATGGCGGGAGGCGACCCGTATTCTCGCTAATAGTTCGTTTGCATTGAACGGTTTGGTGAGATAATCGTCAGCCCCTGCGTCGAGTGCTTTTACCTTGTCCTGTTCCTGTTCCCGTGCCGAGATTACAATGATCGGGGTCTGCGTCCACTCCCGCAGTCGTTTTGCGACTTCCAAGCCGTCCATGTCTGGAAGACCCAGATCGAGCAACACGATGTCGGGATTGCGTGAAGCAGCTTGAAGCATTGCCTCGTTCGCGGTGGAAGCCTCGGTAATGCGGTATCCCTGGCTCTGAAGTGTGATCCGGAGGAATCTCCGCATCTGCGGTTCGTCTTCGATTAATAATATGAGTTCTTTCTCCTCGGTCATCTGAACTGAACACGGGTCTTTTGATGTTACGCAGTCTCCCGTTCCTCCTCCAATGGCGGCACTCCTGCGGATGGCAGCGTGAACCGGAATACGGCCGGCAGGTTCGAAGGAAGGTTTATCGTTACCGGATGGTCGTTCAAGCGCTCGCCCAGCCGGTTCAACACGACACCGACTATCTCTTCCAGCGACTGCCACTCCTTCTTGAGAGTAAGAACGCTTGACTGCAGGCGTGTCATGGCAAGAATGTTTTTAATAATTCTGCTCAGCTGCTCAGATTCTTCCTGGATTGTCTCCAGAAGTTCTCGACTACTCTTCTGGTCAAGTGCGGCATCAACGGATAAAAGCGTGCTCACGGCTCCCGTAATAGTTGTCAGAGGAGTTCGAGCCGCATTCTTTTGCTCAACTCAAAGCCACAGGCGCATAAACCAATCAGGCGACTTTAGAATATTCTTTAACTTCCTTCGTGAGACGGTCCCCGAGAGCGTCGGCGGCGATATCCAGGTCGTACTGTGACTGAAGACCAAGCCAGAACTCTGAGGACATCCCGAAAAACCGCCCAAGTCTCAAGGCAGTATCAGCCGATACCTTCCTTTTCTCAAGAACGATCTCGTTGATCCTTCGTGCCGGGACTCCGATATTCACGGCAAGCTTGTTCTGGCTCAAACCCATAGGATTAAGGAACTCCTCAAGAAGGACTTCGCCAGGATGAACCGGATGCAAAGCTTTTTTCTTCATTTTTTATCCTCAATGATAATCTGTTATTTCCACATCTACCGCGTCGCCATCTTTCCAAGCAAAGCAAATGCGCCATTGGTCATTTATCCGAATGCTATACTGCCCCGCCCTGTTGCCGGACAGTTTTTCGAGCCTGTTCGCCGGAGGTATGCGAAGGTCATTGATGCTCTTTGCATTGTTTATCATGCGCAACTTTCTTAAAGCAACCTGTTGAATTTCAGGCGGCAATTTTCGTGACCGTTCACGGGCATATATCTTCTGGGCTTCGCTGTCCTTGAACGATTTAATCACGACCGCATAATATAACGCGACGCGTTAAACGTCAAGGATTTTTTTCAAAAGATTCTATCATGCCTTAATTAAATGCGAGGACACGGCAGGACGGCGAATAATTATATATGGAGAGAGACCAGAATCAAACGCGCACTGTGCCACACGTCAGCACAGAGCGCAACGCTTCGCGCGAGGTGGCGAGGCCCCCACAGCATGGCTCCTTATGCTTACACCTGTATGGACACGGGCTTTTTTTGAAGCTGCAGCAGGCTGGTAAGTCATTGAAAAATAATGGTGCCCCTGGGAAGATTCGAACTTCCGGCACACGGTTTAGGAAACCGTTGCTCTATCCACCTGAGCTACAGGGGCCTTTGATTGCGGATTGTAGATTGCGGATTTCGGATTAAACAACAGTATCAGGGCATCGTGCAGTTCATTCCGCAATCCGCAATCCGATATTCCGCAATTGTGTCACACCATTCCCTCAAAATCGATCTTTTTCCGCCTCGTGATGGCGCGCAATTTGTTGAGCGCCTGGGTCTCGATCTGACGGACCCGCTCCCGGGTTATGTGAAATTCCTTCCCGATGCTGTCCAGGGTCTGAGGTTCCCCGTCCACGAGACCGAAGCGCATCTCGACGATCTTCCGCTCGGATACGGTAAGCTGCATAAGCCATTCGTCGATATGCTCTCGTCTGCGTTTATCATCCGAAAGACTGGCGGGAGAGAGAGCATTAGTATCCTGCAGGATGTCCTTGAGGGTATCTTCCTCCTGATCGCCGATCAGCATATCCAGGGAGTAGGTTTCCCGCACCACCTGCGAGATGCTTCGCACCTTCTCAACGGTTACCTTCATTCTTTTCGCGATCTCTTCGATCTGCGGATCACGCCCCAGTGACTGCGTCAGCTGTCGCATGGCGCGCATATACGAGTTTACGATCTCGGCAATGTGAACGGGAAGGCGGATGGTCCTCGTCTGGTTCACGATGGCCCGCTCGATGGACTGCCTGATCCACCATGAGGCATAGGTGCTGAATTTGAAACCGCGTTCGTATTGAAATTTTTCCACTGCCCGAATGAGCCCCAGATTCCCCTCTTCAATGATATCGGAGAACTGAAGGCCCCGGTTGATGTACTTCTTGCCGATGGCAACAACGAGACGCAGATTGGCCTCGATCATCCTGGCGCGGGCATCCTGATCTCCCTGGGCGATACGTTTTGCCAGTTCTTGCTCTTGGTCGAAGGTAAGGAGCGGCGTCTTGCGTATTTCCTTGAGGTAATACTTTATGGCATCGAGGCCGCGGCCGGAAGCGCTGTCATCAGCCTCGCTGCTGTTCTTTTTTCTACTTCATTTTTCTCTTCAATTTCCTCGCTATAGGGCTCCTCACCCATCATATCATCTACCGACTTTTCCCTCTCACTCATGAATACCCCTCGGGGTGGCAAAAAAGGGCTGTCGCACCGTCCCCTTTTATCCCGCCATAAAAGCCCACTGGGAGCGCGCCTGTCCGGCAATCAACCTGGCTGCAAACTGAGCCGATCCTGATCGGCCAGCATGCTATGTTTTGCTTAAACCAGCGGCCTCGGTGTCGTGCAGCAGCGATCTGACCGAGGTCTGAGCAAGCATGATACGAGCACCACGCCCAAAGCTCGCATATTCGGCCATCAAAATAATTATGGTTGGCTGCTGTACACCAGGAGGGAGATAATAACCGGGCAAATCCCATAGTTTTGCTCGAGCGCCGCACGAGCATCAAAATAAGACCGTGACCGAATTGGCGAATGACGCCGGTCACGCTACTGCAATAGCACGGTGGCCACGGATTAAGAATAAGCCCATGCAGGGGCACGCGAATCGACTCCCGATGTTCAGCGTAAATATCGCCGCTGCTGCCAGATACTATAGGGAAAAAATGGTCGGGGCGAGAGGATTTGAACCTCCGACCCCTTGGTCCCGAACCAAGTGCGCTACCAGGCTGCGCTACGCCCCGACAAGCCCGTATAGTATACTAAGTAAATTCAGTTGTCAACGAACAATCTTCTTTTGTGTCTTAATAAAATTATCAAAAGCTTCCTGGTAGTAATCCTTTTTTGCCCTGACCGCTGCCGGGACCCTTTTCTCATAGAGTTCCCTGCCCTCAGCCACATCGTTCCTGAGCAAATCATAAAAAGTGCCGTTTTGCAAACCATCAACAACGGCATCCTGATTATACAACGCAATGTCCGACACGATGATCCTTGCAAAACGCCTGGCCTTTTCCGTTGCTTCAGGGTCCGCGGCATCCACCGTCGGGATATCGCACTCTTCTTTTTGAAAGATGGACGAATCCAGGCTGAGGGACTCCGGCGATATGGCAGCACTGTCCGGCGTGTCTGCACGAACTGCAACGGATCCTCCGGCTGAAACCGAAGCGCCGGCAGCCGCCGATTCCGTCACCGCATGCGCTAAACTTTCGGGTTTGAACAACGCGAGATCGAACTCGCGGGACGGGGGCTCTCTTTTCGGGGGGGCATCGCTGGCAACATTTGCCGTCTTTGGCTCGCCGCTGTCCGGCGGTTGGAGAAGTTTACGGATCTTAATCGGTAAAAAATCGGGAATATGATGTTTTTCTATATAGTCATCGGCTCCATAGAGACTCACCGGTGTCCGTTTATACCGCCGCATATCATACACCGACGACAAGAGCACGATCTTAATGGCGGACGTCTGTCCATTCCCCTTCAGCCGTTCACACAATTCAAAACCGTAGATGCCGGACAATCCTACATCGAGTACCATCGCCTGCGGTCTTGCATTGATCGCCTTACTGAGCGCTTCATGCCCGTCGCAGGCCGTATCCACGGCAAAACCCTCATCCTGAAGCACTCCCGTGATCATGGTCCTGACGACCTCGCTATCATGTGCGACAAGCACCAGGGGAGCGCCCGACTGGCTGGTGAGCGGCAGTTTTGGCTGGCTGGCCGTCCGCGCGCGCTGCCGGCTGCTTATGCACCAACAGGACATTGCCGCACCGGGGACACCGCACTTTTACGCTTTTATCCTTGACCTTCGCATCATCGACCCTGAGCTTCGCACCACATTCGCACGGAACAATCATAGGGAGTGAGATCTCCTTCCACCGCCATAAGGAACATTGCTTCGCTTAAACAGACCGATCAGTATCATTCCCGCCACAAATCCACCGACATGGGCATACCAGGCAATCCCGCCACCTGAGGAAGATGTAGACAGAGCGCTCACAAACTGTATCACGAACCAGGATCCCAGCACAAACAGCGCCGGTATTTCTAGGGTCCGAATGTAGAAACCGAAGAACACCAGCGTCACGACCCGGGCTCTCGGGTAAAGAAGCGCATAGGCGCCGAGCACGCCGGAAACGGCGCCACTTGCTCCGATCATCGGAATAATCGAAGATGTGTTCGCAAGTGCATGGGTCATCGCAGCCGCCGTGCCGCAGAGCACGTAAAACAGTATGAACCGCAGGCGGCCCATACTGTCCTCAACATTATTACCAAATATCCAGAGGTAGAGCATATTGCCGGCAATATGAGGGATACCACCGTGCAGAAACATTGAAGTGATGATCGTTGCGGCAACCGGCAACGACCCGTCGTTGAGCACCGCGGAAGAGAAGAGCCTCGCGGGAACCAGGGCATAGGAGGACAAAAACAAATCTCCTCCGGTCCGGCCTAGCGTCAATTCATAGAGAAACACCGCACTGTTCGCGATGACCAGCAGTAGCGTCACGATTGCAAAGCGCTCTGTCGGATTTATGTCCCTGAGCGGTATCACGCTTCGTCTCCGCGTTGCTATAACAAGATGCGTGGTGTGGAAGGAAACGTGGATATTTCACCCGGAGTGTACCATCGAGTGACCCGCTCCCAAGCGTACGCTGCATACCGCAGCCAGGATAGAACATGGTGATCAATGCCAGACCAAGATACAAGAAATCGTGTAATTTGTCAATAACCGTGCATTCAGTGTCGTGCCCATTTTTCGACGAGGCATGGGCAGGCAGGGCTTCATGGTTACGAACCGATGCTCCCGCAGTGTGTTGTTGAATTTGCTTGCCATCCGGTTATGTCTCACGTATACTTTTTTGCCTATGGGAGAGGTTACGGAGCTGGTGCCCGTCCCGGACTTCAAATCCGTTGTTTCCTGGCGTGAGCCAGGAAAGGTGAGTTCGATTCTCATGCTCTCCCGCCATACATAAAAAAAACCCTCACGATATGCTCGTGAGGGTTTTTTGTTGCCTGATAAAGACATTCCACTTACTTCTTGTGGCACTTTGCGCAGCTTGTTGCTTCCTTCACGCCGAAAGCCTTGGTGCCGTTGTGGCATGCGCCACAGTTCTTGCCGGCTTCCATGTCTTTCATGGTGAGGACTGCATCGCCCTTCTTCATCTTGAAGTTGCCCGGATGACAATCAGCGCACTTGAGGCCCTTGTCGGCATGCGTCTTGCCGTCAAACACCACCTTGCCGGCGCCTCCGCCGGCGAACTCTGACGGTCTTGCCCGCCGGAACTGCGAATGCCGAGACGGAAAGAGCCAGGGTCACGATCATGACGATTGCGACTACGAGAAGCTTTTTCATTATAGTTTCACCTCCTTTCATCAATAGAATGATATATACATGCACGGGCGCGAGTTGGGGATCCATTCGTGCTGCCGCCCGTCAAGACTCCGGGATGATATGATACTAGAGAAACGCTTTCGGGCTCCGGAACTCATGGCACTGGACGCAGTCCTTCTTGGCCGAAGCCTCGGTCACTTTCCAGACATGCGGCTTGTGGCAATCCTTGCACTGCATGTCCATATTGAGATGGACCTTGTGTTTGCCGATCTTGGAAATACCCATATGGCACCGCAGACAATCCTCGTTGTTCGGTTTCACCTTGCCGGCCGTATGAGGCTTGTGGCATTCATAGCAGTAAAACTGCATGGGTGCTTTTTCAGTAATCATTATTTTTTTTGCTTTTTTGATGGTCGCTGCATCGGGTGCGAAGAAACGAACATCCATGGTTGCGTCTTCGTTCAGTTCCTTGCGGATATTCTCGTTATTACTGTGACAATAGAGGCACTTTTTCCGTCCCGGCTTGAGGTCCTTGGTCCGGTCGGTATGGCAGTTAAGACAGGCAAGGCCGCCCATTCCCTCACCATGCACCGCTTTGCCCGGATGGCACTTCTCGCAGAACTTTTCCGTAGGCAGGAAATGGTGGAGCCCGGACTTATCGGCCTTCACCTCGCCGTGGCACTGGGTGCACTCGATCTGCTCCATATACACGTGCTTGGCATGGAAGAGCGATTTATTGATCTGGCCGCCCTTGCCGCCTGCCGTATGACACTGATTGCAGTATTTCTGGCTTACAATGACATGATCTTTGTGGCGCTCGGGCACGGTAGCCGGGCGCTTCAGCACAAAACTGATCAGCAGCTGGTTCTGCTCTATGATGGTCAGGTGATGACAGTCGTGACAGTTAAGCTGCTTGTGCTCGCTCTGTGCCCAGGTGTCATATGCCGGCTGCATTAAATGACAGCCAACGCAAAACTTCGGATTATTCTGAGTAAAATCGTAAAACTTGAAAGCGATAAACCCGCCGCCGACGACGATGATCAACAGCAAGCTGATGATCAATAACTTCGCCTTTAGGGAGATCGGTTCTTTCAGCCGTTCCCTCAATCTGTTAACGCTGCCGGCAATGTTGTCTTTCATCCATCCCACTAATCTATCTCCCAACCGTTTCCACTAGCTATATCTCTACCATTAAGCCTGCTTTTATAACATAGCTCGAAAATGATGTCAATATCTTTATCCGAGATTTTTGCAATGGACATTGACCTGCAAAAATCGGTTCAGTTCGGCAAGATATTGTGTCGCAAAAAATATAAAACGGCGGGGCACAGGCCGCCCCGTCGCTACCGTGAAGTCCGCAGTTACGTCGTCGTCTGTTCTGATTCCGGGAAAACAGGGAATATTTTGGCGATCACCCAGAACAAGATGAAGGGCATGATGAAGATACCGAGCGCACCGAACAATCCTTCCTTGAACGTCTCCCAGTCATGAGGAATGATCGGCAGGTGGTAGTGCATATAACCGGCAAAGGAAAGCGAGAACGCCTGACCGCCGATAACGACATTCCACCGCATCATGAACACGCCGAAGAGCACGAGCAGGACGGCGAGAACGGCCCTTCTGATCGTCAGGCCCGGGACCAGGAACAGGATGAGCGGCACGAGGTTTCCGATGCCGTACTGCATGATGAAAATGTCGTAGAAATCCCGCTCATAAATAATACTGCGCAGCACGTCCCAGGATTTGACCGCCGTATAGGTGCGGAAGATCAGATCAAGGAGCTCAAGGCTGATAGCGGCGACCAGAAAAAAGACGAGGTATTTGGCGGTCATCCGGATGACGTTGACCTCAACGCCGATGATCTCCTCTTTTGACCGGAAGGCGCCGCGTGCCTCATTCCTGCGCGAAGTGATGAACTTCTTGATCTCCATGGTGACGATGTACGTAAGCATGCAGAGTGCAATGCCTGATACGACCGCTGACATGATGAAGATGACCGGCATGAGCGGGGTCATCCACAAAGCGTTGGCCTTGACGGATCCGAAGATGAACCCGGCATAGCCGTGAAGGAAGCAGGCCACCGGGATACCGATGCCGGCCAGGATCTTAATGGCCTTCTCGTCCCGGTGAAGCGATTCGTCGCTGATATCGTACACCCCAAGCGTCAGCGAGCAGAAAACCAGATACTGGAACCACTCGGACAAGGTCTTGTCCTGTTTTTCCCTGAGCTTAAGCGACACCTCGACAAAATGCTTCCGGTACAGGAACCAGAGCTCCGACGCCACGATCGCGCCGTAGGCGAAGAACACCACGCCAAAAGCGGCAATGGCCGAGGTGAAGTGTGGAGTCATGAATATCTCGATGCCGCGGAACGGGAACTGGAGGTGGAGCATGATGGGTATGGGCGCCACAAAGAGCAGGGCAAAGGAGAACACCAGCGCAAAGCGGGCCATGTCCTTCAGCTGCTTGATGCCGAAAACGTGGTACAGCGACGACAGAACGAAGGCCCCTGCCACGAGCCCCGTCATGAAGGGATACATGACGATCTGAATGCTCCAGTAAATGTACTCGTTCGGATAGACGAACAGTTCTTTTACGGTCCATAATTCTCCATGAGCCAGCATTACCGCACCTCCCTGTCGAGGCCTATGTAGAAGACCTGAGGTTTTGTTCCGTACTCCTCCTTCAGCACGCCGACGCGTTCGGTCATGATGACCTTCGTGACCGGATCACTGGGATCCTTGAGGTTGCCGATCTGGCGGGCACCGAAGGGGCAGGCCTGCACGCAGGCCGATATTCAAGCCTTTCGTGATGCGATGATAGCAGAAGTTGCATTTCTCGGCAGTATGATGGACCGGGTGGAAGAACCGCACGCCATAGGGACAGCCCATGATGCAGTATCCGCAGCCGATGCACCAGTTCCGGTCCACCAGCACGACGCCGTCGCCCGTCTGATACGTCGCGCCGACCGGGCAGACCTGCACGCAGGGAGGATTCTCGCACTGGTTGCACAGCTTGGGCACGAAGAAGGCCTTATTGATGTCCTCTTTGTTGATGTCCTCGAACTTGCCCATGCCGAGGTCGATCTTCGAGGTCGTAAAACCGTCCCGAGCCCCCTTGGGTGTGTCGGCATGGGACCTTGCCGTCCTTGGTGATCACGTACCGCTCGACCCAGGTCCGCGTTACGTTCGCATCGTAGGGAACTTCGTTCTCCTGCTTTGCACGCCTTCACGCAGAGACCGCAGCCCACGCACTTATAGGTGTCCACCAGAAAGACCCAGCGGACCTTCGCCTTGTCTTTCGCCTCCTCGGCCATAAGCTTCTTGGGGTCTACGATCTCGAAGGCAGCCAGGGGCAGCGCAATGCCGGCGACCCCGGCAGCCGTGGTCTTAAGAAAATTTCTTCGCGTAATCATCGCAGTCCCTCCATCGGCTTGTGCGGATTATGACAGTTGGAGCACTCGACATCAGGATTATGCGTGTCAGGATCGATCGCTTTGATCTGCGAGCGGGCGCTGGTGGGATAGGGCAAGGGATAGTGGCATCGGAGACACTGCGCCCTGCTCCTGTCGATCACGAGTTTCGGCGGGTCCGAGGGGTGATCGACGGCGGGTCCATGGCAGTTCTCGCATTGTATGATCTTGTGCGGTGTTTTATTGATCGTGTCGTATTTGTCGGTATGGCAGCCCTGGCAATACTCCTTGCCCTGGTATTTGACCTTGAAATCCTTCCAGACCTGCTCGTCGCCCTTTCGATGCCAGCCGTACATATAGCCCCGTTCATAGACACCAAAATCCTTCGGCACCAGCACCAATCTCGCAAGCAATATGAGCGCAACGATGCCGATAACCACGAACAGCGGCCTCAGAACATGATTTTTCATACGCACTCTCCTTCCGCCTGTCAGCAGTGACCTCCCCAGCATACCTGCCGCGTTGCATACCGGCTACTGATCATGTGCGGACACGTTCTTCATGAGCATCAATCCCTGCCAGAGAATGGCAAAAAAACAGAGCGATAGACCTCCCACCAGTCCAAAGACGTTCAGAACCTGCCATTTTATGACGATGAACAGAACAACGAAGATGGCAGCCAGTTTCAGGATGTTGATGACCGCCGCGGCGATATTGGACACCCCCGGCGTTGCGCCTTTTCTGAGGTAGATCCGCTCGACCGCGACAGCCAGCCACTGGAAATTGACCAGCCCCAGGGCCGCCCCGAAAAGGATACTGGCAGGGATCAGCCACCACTGCCGTTCCGCGGCAACCAGGGCGCTGTAGATGAAGACACCGGCAATGGCGCCGGCTGAGAGCATCAGTGTTTTTTTCACAACACCCTGAACAATATCGCTTACCGCCTGTTTCGGCGAGCCTGCAGTCCCCTCGGTCATGGCGTTCCTTTTGGATGTTCGTTGTTTTCTTCGTCCATGGTCTGCTGGCTTCGCCTGGCGTACACGAACAGGTTCCTGAACCCGGCGATAAGACCGAAAAGCAGAAAGAGCGCCGTCAGCCACGGCGAGGTGCCGAAGAATTTATCCAGCTTCAACCCGATGAATAGACCGATGACCGTGGCCGCCACCATGGTGATGCCCACGGTGCTCAGCACGCCGAGCATGCGGATCAGTTTCCGGTCTTTTTCATCCATGGATAAACTCCGAAGTTGAGAAGATGGGAAGGTAATAAGAAGGTGGGAGGTTAATTCTATCCCCAATTTCCCAACGGCTCTACTTCCTATTTTCTATCATTATAGCCCCTTCAAGCTCTTCCGTGCAGCCTCTACGGTCTTGGCGATGTCGGCCCGGGTGTGCGCAAGCGACATGAAAGCGGCCTCGAACTGCGACGGCGCAAGGTTCACCCCGTGCTTGACCATAGACCGGAAATAGCGGCCGAAAAGGTCGGTATCCGATGTTTTTGCGCTTGCGAAATCCCGCACGGCTATGTTCGTGAAAAAGGTGGTGAACATGGAGCCCACCCGGTTGAAGGTTGCGGGGACGCCCGCCTCAGCCGTCACTTCCCGGAGTCCCAGTTCGAGTTCGGAGGTCAGCTTTTCGAGCGTTTTATACACGCCGGGTTTTGCAAGCGCCTTCAAAGTCTCTATGCCGGCGGTCATCGCCAGTGGATTGCCCGACAGCGTACCGGCCTGGTAGATCGGGCCAATGGGTGCGATTTTTTGCATGATCGCGGCCTTGCCGCCATAGGCGCCAACGGGAAGACCGCCGCCGATCACTTTGCCGAGACAGGTCATATCGGGCTTGATGCCGTAGATCTTCTGGGCGCCGCCGTAGGACACGCGAAAGCCGGTCATGACCTCGTCCAGGATCAAGACGATGCCGTACTGGTCGCAGACCTCCCGAAGCCCGGTGAGAAAACCCGGATCAGGCGGAACGCAGCCCATATTGCCGGCGACCGGTTCGACAATGATGCAGGCGATCTGCTCACCCTGGCGTTTTGCGAGGTCCTTCACTGCGGCGAGGTCGTTGTAAGCGACCGTCAGGGTCAGTTTGGCAAGGTCCGCGGGAACGCCGGGGCTGTCGGGAAGGCCGAAGGTCGCCACACCGCTGCCGGCCTTCACCAGAAGGCTGTCGGCATGTCCGTGATAGCAGCCGTCGAACTTCAGGATCTTGTCGCGGTTGGTGAAGCCGCGGGCCACACGGATGGCGCTCATGGTCGCCTCCGTGCCCGAGCTGACCATGCGCATCATCTCCATGGACGGAAATGCCTTTTTCACCATCTTGGCGAGCGTAATCTCCAGTTCCGTGGGCGCGCCAAAGCTCGTGCCGTTCGCCACGGCCTTTTTGAGCGCTGCTGAAACACGTGGATTGGAATGGCCCAGGATCATAGGACCCCAGGAAAGGACGTAGTCTATATATTCCTTGTTATCAGCATCGTAGATCTTTGATCCCTTTGCCTTCTTGATAAAAAGCGGTTCTCCGCCTACGGAGCGGAATGCCCGCACCGGACTGTTCACACCGCCGGGAATGATCTTCTTCGCCTCTTCGAATAATTTTTTCGATCTCGCACCTGCCATGCATGCTCCTTTCGTATTTGAACGCCGAAGCTATCGTGGATTTTTTGATAGAAACATATGTTCTGTTTATAAGACAAACCGCATTACAAGTCAATGAAAAACATCATTTTCCCGTCTAGCCAGAGGAGAGCATCTTTTAGCAATCAAGATTAGCAGATATCGCTTTCAAAGACCTGAATCAAGAGTGCTTTGCTTACGATCCAGCACGCGATGGGCCGATGAATTTGGCGATAAGGTACTCGGCTATGCCGCAGGCGTCGTTGATATCGAATCGGGGGATGGGTATATCATAGGGGGCGTCGCTCACGAGGGCAAGGAAGGACGGGTCCGTCATGCAGAGAGGCTGTTCACCCGAAATGCCCGTGCGAAAAACCTCGATCTTGTTCTGCGCAGTCTTTTTGAACCCCTCCTGGATAACGATATCGGCATCCCGGGCAAGAAGCTCGAGCTCAGCAATCGGCTCCGCCTGGAGCGTCTTCGTGAGTGCCAACCCGTCAGGCCCGATGACCATAACAGCATCGGCGCCCGCCTCACGGAACCGCCAGGAATCCTTGCCCGGCCGGTCCATCTCGAAACCGGCATGGGCATGCTTTACCACGGCGACGCGCAGACCGCGGGCCTTCAGGAGCGGGATGATCTTTTCGATAAGCGTGGTTTTGCCGCTGTTCGATGCAGCCGCCACAAATGAAACGATTCGCATTGCTTTTCCATTCCGCAATCCGCAATCCGAATTCCGCAATTGCTACGTCTCCGTCAGGTCCGTGGAATCGAGCTGCGTTTCCTGCCGAAGATGCGCGCACCCAGAATACCGATCTCATACAGAACATAGATCGGCAGGGACATAAGCGTCATGTTGAACGCATCAGGCGTCGGCGTGATGATGGCGCCGAGGAGGAAGGAGATCAGGAACGCGTATTTGCGGAACTTCGCGAGGGATGCAGGCTGCAGGATGCCCATACGGCTGAGCAGAATGATGATGAGCGGCAGTTCGAACACTGCCCCTGCCCCCAGCAGGAACTTCAGCGTGAAGTCGATATACTCGCCGATCCTGATGATCGGCTGTCAGGTGTTCCGTCTTGTACCCGATCAGGAACGGCACGGTAAAGGGCAGCAGCAGAAAAAAGCAGAACAGGACGCCTGCTGCAAAGAACAGCGTGGAGAACGATACGAAGTAACCGGTATACCGGCGCTCCCTCGGCATGAGCCCCGGGGAAATGAACTTCCAGATCTGGAGCAGGATGATCGGCACGGCCAGGATCAGGCCGGCCACAAAAGCGATCTTCAGGTGCGCCATGAAGGGTTCGGTCAGCGTAGTGAAAAAGAGCTCCTGCCTGGCCGGGTTCGGCGTGAACAGCAGAAAGGGAAACGATGCCTGGAAACTCATCGTCATGTTCAACGGTATCATGAGGACCCCCAGCAGGTCCTCGGAAAAACTAAAGCAGGCCGCAAATCCGATGGCGACCGCGATGGCCGAAATGACCAGTCGTTTGCGAAGCTCGGCGAGATGGCTCCAGAAAGGCATCTGCAGTTCTTCTTCAGTTGTTGCCTTCGGCATGCTCGTTCTTCTCCTTGTGCTGTTCTTCTCCGGACGCGGCGGTCCCCTTCTCGTCGCTGCTCGGTCGCCCCGTAGAGGATGTCCGCCTTGCCGAGCTGTTCGAGCTGCCTGACCTCTTCCTTTACGTCAACGGACTTTTCCACGTCCTTCATTTCAGACCGGACCGATTCCTGGAAGTCCTCCGAAGCTTTTTTGAACTCCGCCATGGCGCGGCCGATGGACTTGCCCAGGTCAGGCAGTTTCTTGGGCCCGAAGACGACGAGGGCAATGACAAAGATGACTATGATTTCCGGCAATCCGAGACCAAACATGGGTTCTCCCTTTTCGAGCGTCGGAGCATGCCGCGCTCCGAACTACGAACTCCAAACTCCGAACTGCAATTACTTCTCCGGCCTCAGCTCCACGACGGCCCGGATCTCCAGGGGCTTGCCTTTGCGGACCACGCTGAGCGTAACGGTCTTGCCTATATGCCCGAAGGCCACCATCCGGGGAAGTTCAGCGGGCTCAAGGATCTTTTTCCCGTCCAGCGACACGATCACATCACCGCGCTGGAGACCGGCCTTGTCGGCGGGACCGCCTTTCGTAATGCCATTGACGATCGCGCCCATTGGTTCGGCAAGGCCGAGGACGGCAGCCAGATCGGGGGTAACGGCCTGCGCCGAAACGCCGAGCCAGCCCATATCGGGCCTGCCCTTCTCCCTGATCGAAGGCAGCACTTCCTTCACCATGGTGATCGGAATTGCAAATCCCAGGTTCTGACCGCTGGCGATGATGACCGTATTGATCCCGACCACCTCACCCTGCATGTTGAACAACGGGCCGCCGCTGTTTCCCGGATTGATGGCAGCGTCCGTCTGGATTAGATCGTCATAGGGCCCGATGCCGATCACACGTCCCTTGGCCGAGACGATGCCGGCGGTCACCGTATGCGACAGGCCGAAGGGATTCCCGATCGCCAGGACCCAGTCCCCTACTTCGAGGACGCTGGAATCGCCAAGCTCAACCGCCGGAAGGCCCTGCGCCTCGACCTTGATCAGGGCGAGGTCGATCTCCTCTGACCTGCCGACAAGCTTTGCCTCAAGGACCCTGCCGTCCGACAGGGAAACCTTGATATCCTTCGCCATGTCCACAACATGGTTGTTCGTAAGAATATACCCGTCAGGGCTGATGATAAACCCCGAGCCGAGGCTCTGGCGCACCTGCTCCCGCTGCGGCATGTTGCCGAAGAAGCGAAAAAAGAATTCGTCCATCTGCGGATCGCCGAAGGGCGACTGCTGCCGCACCTTGACCACCTGTTTGGTGGAAATGTTCACGACCGAAGGCATCTCTTTTTTTACGAGGGGGGCAAAGGTTTCAGGTGCAGAAGCGGCGTTTGACCAGTGCGGCATGACACATGCAAAAAGCAGTACAGGAAGTGCGACCTTGAACGAGGGACCTCATGAACGACCTCCGTGTTAACGGTATGCGAGAACGGTCAATAGATAACACGGCGTTGCTAAAGAGTCAAGATGTTTCACCGGGTTATGTCACCGGGTTAGATGAGGTACGGTATTATATTATTTGAAGAAAGAGCGCTGCTGCATCGCACAGGGGGATAAAGAGAAGGTGCTCAGCCGGTCACCCCATTACAGGGAGACCCGGATGATGGTCTTCACATTGCCGCGGGCGTTGAAATCGCCCACGACCTCAAGCGTACGCGGCTTGAGGTTCTTGACGAGCGTGTCGAAGATCAGGTTCGTCACCGCCTCGTGGGAGATGCTCTGGTCCCGGAAGCTGTTCAGATAGAGCTTCAACGCTTTGAGCTCCACCACTTTTTTGTCCGGCGTATAGGTGACCTTGATCGTCGCGAAGTCGGGGTACCCTGACCGCGGGCAGAGGCAGGTGAATTCCGGGAAGGATATATCGATCACATAGTCCCGGTCAGGATTGGGATTGGGCCACAGTTCGAGCCTGGCCTGTTTGATCGCTTTGGCGCCGTATTTCATTTTCATGGGCGGCATAGTACAGGTTTTATCATTTGGTGTAAAGATGAAAGTTGTCCCTGAGCAAAGGCGGCGGAAGGATGTTCCCCCCGGACACCATGACATAGCCGGTTTCAAGAGTACGCGTGTTCGCAAATTTGATTGTTTTTTTTCTCACGAGAATATATAATCCGTCATCGACCTCGAAGGGAAAGGGACTCTCATCATGACGCATAGCTTCAACTGCATCGCCACCGGCATCGGCAGCCTGCCCATCACGGACCCCGACAAGGCAGCGGCCCTGTCGCTCCAGTATCTCCCGGAAGCCCCGATCTGGCCCCAGCTGCCGCAGCGGGACTTCCGCGAGCACATGGACGGCCAGTACAGCGAGTCCCTGCCCGGGATCAGGCTCGACGCGGTGAAGCAGCGGTTCTATTTCGATACGTCCAAAGACCTGACCCCGGAATTCGAGAAGTTCTTCGAGCAATATATCGAGAAGAACTACGGCTTCTTTCAGATCTCGGCAGAATATGCAGCAGCGTTCCCGGCCTTTATCAAAGCGTTGAAGCAGGGCCTTCCCTCGAAGATGCGCTTCGTCAAAGGCCACATCACCGGCCCGCTCACCGCCGGCATCTCCTTCAAGGACGAGACGGGCAAGGACATCATTCATAACGAGATGCTCTTCGACGCCGTGGTCAAAGGCCTCGCCATGAAAGCGGCATGGCAGATCCAGGAGCTCAAGCAGTTCGGGAAGCCCGTCATCATCTTCATCGACGAACCTGCCATGGAATCCCTGGGCTCGGCGTTCTCCGCCGTCTCGTCCGAGGTCGTGGCGGAGAAGCTGAACGAGATCATCGACACGATCCACGAGCTCGGCGGACTCGCCGGCATTCACTGCTGCGGCAACGCGGACTGGCCCATGATCTTCAACACCAGGGTGGATATCGTGAACTTCGACGCCTTCGGGTACATGGAGAAGGTCATGCTCTACCCCGATGATATCAAAAAGTTCCTGGCACGCGGCGGGGCTCTCGCGTGGGGCGTGGTGCCCACGGGGGCCTTCACCGGGGATGAAACCGCCGAACTGCTTCTGGCAAAGCTCGATGCAGGCATGAAACGGCTCGAAGCAGCCGGCATTGCGCGCGAGGTGATCCTGCGCCAGAGCCTGATCACCCCCTCCTGCGGCATGGGCAGCCTTACGCCGGACAAAGCCGAGGCGATCCTGAAGCTGCTGCGTGAAGTCTCGGATCGGATGCAGAAACGTTTATAAAAAGACCAACCTTGTAGACACACGATCAGAGATACCAAAGAACATTTCGGACACGGATTTTCACGGAAAAAACGGATAGGTCTTTACATCCAAAGGTTAATCCGAATTTTCCGCGTAAATCCGTGTCCAAGTTTTTTAAACTCATGCTTCCTCGTCACATTTCACCAAATTCCTGATCATCTCCCTGGCATGCCATATCCTGGCGCTCGCTGCCGCGGTCTATCTCATCAAACCTGCGCTCACGCCGCTTCCGGTGACAACACCGGTAGAGATCGTGAACGTTCCCAGAGAACTGCTCAAACAGCTTCCGCCGGTGGCGCAGCCGGTCCCGCCTGCGCCGCAGCCCAAACCAGCGCCCGGTCCCGACCGCCCCGGCGGCGCGTTCCGCGCCCAATTCGGAGATGCTCCCGATATAGCAATTCCAAAAACGCTCCCGCCCGGCGAAAGCCAGGCACTCCGGGCGGAGGAGAAAAGGGCACGGGATCGGGCAGGACAACGCCACAGGGCGATGAACCAGGACCGCTCCCTTTTCTCTCCCAGACTGATATCGACGACCTGGCGCGCAAGGGCATGCCGGAGCGCACACCGGGCGATAATTCCGTGACGCTCGATACGGATGAGTTCAAGTTCATCTCCTACAACCGCTGGCTCAAGGTCAAGGTAGAAAGCGTGCTCGCCTATCCCGAACTCGCCGCCCTGTCGGGATATCAGGGAACGCTCTATATTCTGTTCGATATCATGAAGGACGGTTCCCTGGGCCGGCTCGAGGTCCTGAAATCATCGGGGTATAAGATCCTTGACGACGAAGCGCTGCGCGCCATCCGGGCGTCGGCGCCCTTCCAGCCCCTGCCCGATGACTGGCGCATGGACCGATACACGATCCGGGCAGCCGTCCTGTTCTATTTGAACGGAGCCTATATCAGATGACGGACCTGCTCAAGATCGGAGCCGCTTTCGGCCTGATCATTCTGTTTCTGCGCTTCAAGTGGAACCTGGGGCTGGTCATGCTGCTGGCTGCCGCCTTCCTCGGGGCGCTCTACCGGATCGGCCCCCTGAGCCAGGCCCGCATCGCCCTTGCCGCTGCCTCCGACATGGTGACCATCAACCTCGTGACCGGCCTGGTGCTGATCATGGCGCTCGAGAACATCATCAGAAAACGGGGCGTGCTCAAGCGCATGATGGAGGCTGTCGTGAACGTTGCCCGAGACCGGCGCATCGCCATGGCCGTGCTGCCCGGCGTGATCGGGCTGCTGCCGTCGGCAGGCGGGGCTGCCTTCTCTGCCCCCATGGTGCAGGAAGCCGCGGCGGATACCACGATGACGCCCGAGCACAAGGCCTATATCAACTACTGGTTCCGCCATATCTGGGAATACTGCTCTCCCCTCTACCCCGGGATCGTGCTCGCGGCCGCCGTGACCAGACTGCCGATGAACGACCTGCTGCTCTCGCAGCTGCCCCTTCCCCTCGCGGTCATCGGCGTCGGCGCCCTGCTCGGCTTCCGGGGCCTCGCCATTACGTCGATAGCGGGCAAACGGGACCGGAAGGAGCTTACAGCCCTTTTCCTGACGCTCCTGCCGATCACCGCCTCGCTCGTCCTGGTCATCGGCTTCAAACTGCCGCTCGCCATAGCCATGGCAATGATCGTGATCGCCATGCTGCTCTATTACCGCTACAACCCGGGCGAGATACGGACCATGCTCAAGGAAAGCATCTCGCTGAACGTTATCCTGATGGTCGCGGGGATCATGGTCTTCAAGGGAATGCTCGACGCCTCGGGCGCCATCGAGGCGCTGCCCCTCTTCTTCCGCGAAAGCGGCCTGCCGCCCGTCGTGGTGCTCTTCGCCCTGCCGTTCCTTGTCGGGCTCCTGACCGGTCTCACCGTCGCGTTCGTCGGCGCCACCTTCCCGATCATCACCGCCATGCTGGGGGGCCACCCGGACCCGGCCACCATTACCTTTGCTTTTGCCAGCGGTTTTGCCGGCGTCATGCTCTCGCCCACGCACCTCTGCCTGGTCCTGACTGTCCGGTATTTCAAGGCGGACCTTGCCGGCACCTACCGGCTCCTGTACCTGCCTATCCTGCTGGTGTTCGTTGTCGGCCTGCTCCGGTTCTGGTTCTAGAAATCAAGAAACTCCTAACTTTCAGGTCAAAACATTATCCGCAGAAATAACCGCGAATAAACGCGAATAAACGCGAATTCAGAAGAAATATTAGCGTGTATTCGCGTTCATTCGCGGTTGACGAGACCTGGATTATTTTTTAATTCGGGATCCTCTGCTAAATCTGCGGCCAGAAGGGCCTTTCTCCGGTTTACACCCTCCCGGGTTCAGAGGTGTTGAATAGTCACGAAAATGCTTGATTTAAAGCTTGTCCTGTGCTATTGTTCTGCTTCACAATTGAGTAAGGTCGATTCTCCTGAAGCTTCGGGAGATTACTCCTTGCTCCCTGCATGCACCAGCCGCGGGGGGCTATAACCCATAGGGAGGTATCAGCAATGTCAGCAATGCATATCTACGAATCAATCTTCATCATCAACCCCAACCTCACGGACGAAGAAACCGCCGGCGTCATCAAGAAAATGCAGGACGTTATCACGAACCAGGGCGGCGAAATGGTCAAGTTCGAGGACTGGGGCAAGAAGAAGCTCGCCTACGAGATCAAGAAGCAGAAGCGCGGCCACTACGCGTTCTTCCAGTTCAAGGCTCCGGCGTCGTTGATCCATGAGCTCGAGCGCACCTACAAGCTCACGGACTCCGTGATCAAATTCATGACCATCAAGCTCGAAAAAGAACTGCGGCTCAAGCAGCCGCCCAAGCCGAAGAAAAAAGACCTTGCCAAGGCAGCGGCAGCCGCATCCGACGCAACCGCCTAAGCGGAAGCGCTTAACAGCCGGGGCCCGCTTGCATACGCGGAACCCGGCAATCATTGAGGCCGTAACATGATAAGCTTTAGCAAAGTGATATTGATGGGAAATCTCACGCGCGATCCCGAGGTACGGTTCGCACCGAGCGGCAAAGCAGTGGCGAACCTTCGGTATTGCGATCAACCGCAAGTACAAACAGGGCGACGAGACCAAGGAAGAAGTCAGCTTCTTCGACATCGTCGTCTTCGGCAAGCAGGCCGAAAACTGCGGCCAGTATCTCAACAAGGGAGATTCCGTCCTGATCGAAGGAAAGCTGCAGCAGCGCCGATGGGACGATAAGGAGACCGGCGCAAAACGGAGCAAGGTCGAAGTGATGCGCTGATGCGGTGACGTTCGGGCCGAAGCGCTCCAAGACCGCTCCCGGAGGAACATGCGCCGTCCGAGTCTGCCCCGGAAGCCCCGGTTGACGAGGGCGATATCCCCTTCTAAAGCCGTTTGTTACAGGTACAACCCACTAACTATTTTACGAGGAGTTTACTATGGCAGAGTTTACCCCAAGACCGGCCGGTTCGAGACCGTCCGGCCCGAGGCCGTCAGGTCCCGGCGGTTCGCGCGACAGCCGCGATTCCCGAGGCGGCGGAGACCCAAAAAAGAGGCGCTTCACGGTCCGGCGGAAAGTATGCCGGTTCTGCGTGGACAAAGCGCCGTTCATCGATTACAAGGACATCAAGACCCTCCGGTTCTTCATAACCGAGCGGGGCAAAATTCTTCCCCGCCGCATCTCCGGCAACTGCGCCCGCCACCAGCGGGACGTCACGGTAGCCATCCAGCGGGGCAGGAACATCGCGATCCTGCCGTTCTCGGGCGAGAAATAAACCGGGAACAACACGGGCAGTCTGAATGCAACAGGGGAACTCAGGCGGTTACTGATACGGTGACCATGAGTTTCCCTTTTTTTTGGAGACATACTTGAACTATCGAGCCATCGTCATCAGCGCCATGCAGGCGGCAGGCCTCTACCTGGCAGGTTTGATCATACCGGTGCTCGGCCTGCTGGCTGCCGTGTTCTCGCCAGTCCCGCTCATTCTCGCCTACGTACGGAACGGCAGACGGGAGGGCCTCGCCTCGATCGGCCTCGCCTGCGGGCTGGTTTCCGTCATTACCGGCTGGCAGGGCGCTGTCCTGTTTTTCATCACCTTCGGCTTGATGGCGATCGGAATTGCCGAGGCCATGCTGCGCAGGTCCAGGCCCGAAGGAGCGGCGCTCTTGGGCGGTCTCCTGCCGGTCGCAGCGATCGGCATCGCATTGACCGCTTACTTCACGCTCCTGGACAAGAGCCCTGTCGCAGCAGTTGAAGAATATCTTCGGAACAGCCTCACTGAAGCCGTAAAAATGTACACGACCCTGGGATTGACCGAAGCAGCCGCCGCGATCACCGGAATCTCGGACAAGTTCATTTACTATCTCGTACGGCTTCTGCCGGGCATCGTAATCGCGACATCGGTAGTCCAAGCCGCCTGCTGTTATGGCTTGGCCCGGACCGTGATCGACCGCAAACAGGGTCCGGCTCCTGATCAGCCGACGCTCGCCCAATGGCATGCGCCGGACGTCTGGGTCTGGGGCCTGATAGCAACCCTGGCGTGCGCCGTGATCCCGCAGGATGCGGTAAATGTCATCAGCTGGAATGCAGCGATCCTCTTCGGCATTCTCTACACGGCACAGGGGCTCGCCGTCGTGGAGCATTACTTCAGAAAAGGCGGCATCCATACCGTGGTCCGGGTCATGCTGCACGCCATCATTCAGCTTCTGGCCCTCCCCTTCGCCACTGCGCTCGGCGTCGTGGATATCTGGGCGGATTTCCGCAAGGTCCGGGACACTGAGCAGAAAACGATTGATTAAACTTTTTTTCGCCGCTTGACGGTTTTTTTAGTATAATAGGCGTCAGCTGTGCAGCAACAGAAGTTTCGACACGAACCAACTGCGGCACAAAGGAAAAACCATGCGGCTCTCGAAGGAAATGATCAAACTGCTCGCTGACGAAGTGGCCATAAGCCTTGAGACCAAGGGCATGGTGAATGCGCCAAAATCGCGCGGCGCGGTCGCCGCGAAGATCGCCGAGGTCATCACCGCTGACATGCTTGCCGAGGACAAGCTCAACAAGGACGTTGAGAAGATCCTGGCAGCGCACGAGGACGAGATCGCCCGAGGCAATATGGACTACCGCAAGGTTTTCGAGCTGACCAAGCAAAAACTGGCAAAGGACCGGGGCGTGGTCCTCTAATCAGGGCGGATACGTGCAAGCCAGTGCACGCATGGCCACATTCTAAGAACAACAGGCAGGAAATCAATCATGAAACTCAGTGAAGACCGCATCTCCCATCTGTCACACCGCATCCTTGACTCGATTCTGAAAGAAGGTATCGTGGAACCGCTCCAGCCAGAGGAGAGACTGCTCCGGGAGATCAAGCGGACCATTACCGCAGAGCTCCAGTATGAAGATGAGGCGGACGCGGCGGCACGGCGCACGATCCAGTCCCTGTCCCGCAGGGTGCCCGAAGGAAGCCGCGAATGGGATGTCCTCTATCGCAAATACGTGGAAGTGGAGCTCAGCAGGAGAAAAAAGGTTTGAAAAAGTTCATCCTCCTCGGCCTGGTGCTGTACAGTATTTCTTCCAGCCTTGGATTGTTCCTCAACCGGGACCCCTTCGGCCTCTTCATGATGTTCTGGCTTGCGGGATACGTTCTGCTCGCTTTTGCCATCTTCTATACTTCATTCATTTCACTTGACCAGCTCAAAGCCTTTCCCTATATAATCCTCGGGGTCGTCCTGCTCAATTTCGTCGTGCAGGTTACCGGCGGCATCCACTCGTCGCTCTGGCCCGCCTATTTCCTGCTCGCCGTGCTCATCGCAGCCTTTTCCCGGAACCCGCTGGGCAAAACCTACGCGTCCGTCGGCCTCATCCTCGGCATCGAGACCGCGAACCTGCTCGCGCCGAAACAGGTCCAGGCTTTCCGGTGGGAAGTATATGCGGGATATGCCCTGTCCCTTGCCGGCGTCTCGCTCGTGACGGCGCATATCATGAACCGCGTCCGGTCAAAAGAACAGCAAGTCCGGGAGGCCCATGAGCAGCTGCTCGCCCGCGCCGACGCCTACGACCCCCTCTCGGAGGAAACCAGGCTCGACGACGACAACCGGCAGGTCTCCAGCGTCAATGCGGCACGGAAACAGGAAAATGCCTTCGCGGGGCTCATCGATATGATCTATGGATTCGTCCCGGCCCATACCTATGCCCTTTTCCTGAAGGAACAGATCGGCACGGAAACGGCCTATGTGCTCAAGGCGCGCAGGAGCGATTCAGCAGAACGCTCCCTTCTGGCGGTCGGGGAAAAGCTGACGCCCGAGAGCATCATCAACGGCTGCGCGAGATATACCCAGCCGCAGTACTTATCCAACCGAGAGCCTTCCCAGGGAAGACTCGGCTATTATACCCAGCCCCTGCCGGTACGCTCCCTTCTGGTCATTCCCATTGTGCAACAGGACGACCGGGTCATCGGCGTGCTTGCCGTTGACAGTCTCGAAGCCGGCGCCTTTTCACTCGAAACGCAGGACATGCTCTCGCGCTTTACCCCGTTCTTCATCCAGATCATCGATAAAATCCAGGTATCCCAGGAACTGGATATGCGGGCCAAGCATTTCAAGGAATTCCATAATATGAGCGTAGTGCTGAACAGCAGCCTGGAACTTGGCGAGATCCTGGAACGGCTGGCGAACGAGATCAATATGATCGTGCCGCATGACTTCTGCGTCTTCGTCCAGTTCGACGACAAAAACAAAGAGGCGGTCCTGGTGCACCAGAGCGGCGTTGTGACCGTCGACGGCGAACATCCCTCGATCGCCGCCAGGATCAGGTCCGCCCTGACACCGCAGACCGCGGAAGGGTCCCGGGAGGAGCAGCGCTTCCCCGTAGAGAACAGCGCCATCCTGAGCCAGTTGCTGCGCCAGTGGGAGCAGGGCCAGTCAGCTCCGTATCACTTCCCTGACCCCGGGAACCAGGGGCGGGAGATCGGGCTGTTCGACGAAAGAACCAGACTCAGCCAGCCTCTTCGGTCGCTCTCCTGCTGGCGGCTCGCGGCAGGTGAAAAATTCATCGGCGCCTTTTTCATCGGGGCGGTCCAGGCGAACGCGTTCTCCGAATATGCAGCGCAGTTTCCTCGATACGCTGATGAACCAGGTCGCGGTCGTGATGGACAACGCCATCCTGCATCAACAGATCAAGAACATGGCCCATACCGACGGCCTGACCGGCCTGCTGAACCATCGGACGTTCATGGAAAAGATGGATGATGAGTTCAGACGGCTCGATCGCGCCGAATATCAAAACTTTTCGCTGCTGCTCTTCGACATCGATCACTTCAAAAAGGTGAACGACGAGCACGGCCACCCGGTCGGGGACGTGGCGCTCAAGGCGGTGGCCGGCGTCATTCGCCAAATGGCGCGCAGCATCGATTTTGTCGCGCGCTACGGCGGCGAGGAGTTCGCCATCGGCATGGTGGGCGCGGACACGGAAGGCGCAAAGATAATGGCGGAACGCATCCGGAAGACCGTTGAGAGCACGGTGATCACCGCCGGCAAGATCACGCTGAAAAAAACTGTGAGCATCGGCGTGGCCTCCTACTATCCCGGGTGCGGGAAAAAGGAAGTGCTCATTGCGCAGACCGACCAGGCGCTCTACCATGCCAAGCACACCGGCAGGAACAGGGTCTGCCTCTATAGCGACATCCCGGGATGCCGCTGCAGCCGCAGTGCCTCAGCCAAAGAAATAGCATCTCCCGAACCCGCCGCTGTGTACGGTGACCAATGCGTTAGCCGCTGCATTTAACCTTTTATTCTCACCGGTGTCTCAATAAGTGAAATGGCCTTCCTATGGACCAGGATAATGAACTGATCGACAGATATACTGCAGGCGACCGGGAGGCGTTCAATGCGCTGGTGCAAAAACACCAGAAACCCCTTTACGCCCTGGTCTACCGGATGGTGAGCAATCACGAGGATGCCGCTGATATCCTCCAAAAGACCTTTGTCAAGGCATTCACCGGCCTGTCCGGATTCGAACAACGGTCGAGCTTCAAAACCTGGCTCTACCAGATCGCGATCAACCTGGCCAAGAACACCTATCGTGACCGCGCAAAGGTCCGGTACGTTTCGCTCGATGATGTCGTGATCCGGAAAGACCCCAGGACGCTCGACGTCCTGATCCGCAAGGAACACCATCACCTGCTCCTGCAGGCGGTCGGCTCGCTGCCGGAAAAGCAGCGACTGACCCTCATGCTCAGGGTGCAGAACGGTTTGAAGTTCGAGGAAATCGCGAACGTCATGCAGTGCTCTCTCGGCACTGCAAAGGCAAATTATCATCATGCTGTACAGAAAATGAAGACCCTGCTGAAGGAAAAGGAAACGAGCCCGTAGTCAGGGCACCCACTGCCATGTGCAACGATACCAACATGCAAGAGCTCCTCCCGGCGTATCTGGAGAGAACGCTCGATCCGGCCACCCGCACCCGCGTCGAGCACCACCTCGCCTCCTGCGAGGATTGCCGGGCGGAATTGGCACTGCTGAGCATGATAGCCGATGATCCCGTGCCGGGTCCGGACGAGGCCTTCTGGACAGGAATGCCTGAACGGATCTACCGGGAAATTCAGACCGGCAAGCAACAGGAAAAAAAGCGGTTCGCGCTCGCTGACTTCCTGGGCTGGATGTCCATGCCGCGCTTTGCATGGGCAACGGCTGCGGTCATCGTTATTACCGCGATCTCGTGGTTCATGGTCGGCTCCATTCCGGAGGACGTTGCCCGCATGACCCAGCCCGCAACCGGAACGGCAATAGAAGACAGTGCTGCGGAGCCGGTGGACCTTGCTGAGCTCTCCTCCGAGGAGTTCGATGCTGCTGCGCAGTGGGCGCAGAATGAGTTCGGTCCCCTGGAGGAAGCGATCACGAATAACGCGCAGGAGCACACCGCACGGGACCTTTCTGAGGATCTTTCCGAACTGAGCGCCCGTGAACTTGACCGGGTCTACGAAATGCTGAAAAAGAAAGAGCAGGATGCACAGGATAAGCTCCGAAAGAAACCCGGGAGCGAAAAACGCCTCGGATGAACGCTCCAATGATTTGAATAACTACTGTTACAGCAGGAGGCCTTAGTATGAAGATACCGCAAATACTGATACTGGCGATCGCGCTGACCATGACCGGCATGCCTGCCTTTGCCCAGCGGCAGATAGCTGATGAACGGCCGCGGGATGCGGGTGAATTCGCCCCGGAGCCGGGGCAGGGCGGACCGCCGTCCGAAGAACGGCGTGAAGAGGTCAGGAAGAAGATCGAAGCAGTACGGATCTGGCGGCTCACCGAGGAACTGAAGCTCGATACCAATACAAGCGCGAAGCTCTCGTCGCTCTTAAGCTCACTGGACCAGCAGCGCCGTGATACCATGCGGGAACAGATGGAGGCCATGAGAGACCTGCGGTCCTTGCTGAAATCCGCAAAACCGGATGAAGCAAAGATCAGACCCCTGATCGAGAAGCTCGAGAAGAACCACCACGAGATGCAGGCATTGAGAAACAGGGAATTTAAGGGGCTCAAAGAGATTCTCACGATCGAACAGCAGGCCCGATTCCTGCTCTTCCAGCAGGAGTTCCAGCGCGAGATGCGCGATATGATCGCTGGAGCACGCGGCAAGGGTCAGGGCAGAGACGGCATGGGAGGAGGCCCCGGCAGGAGGGGCGGCCCGATGAGCGAATATCCCGAAAGGGACATGCAGTCCCGCCCACCCCGATAATAAAAGCAACGACGTTACCTTCCCTGATCCTCGCTCCCGGCCTGAGCCAGAACACAGCTCAGGCTTTTTTATTTTCTTTTACGAATAAATTTATTAAACCTTTTAGACAGTCCCATGGTCTAATCATGCATGATGCAGGAAAAATTAAATATAATAAGGAGGATTATTATGTATCGCAGATATTGTCTGTGGATCGTCGCTGTCTTGTTCGTTATCTTCCAGGGATGCCGCGCGGGTAATAGCAATAGCACGGCCGCGGGAAACCAAAGCAAGGGCATCGTGTCGGTGAGCCTCACGGATGCGCCTGCCTATGGGCTTAACCATGTTTGGATAACTGTTCGGGACCTCTGGTTCCACACCAGCAGCGCAGCAGAGTCCGAACAGACCGGATGGGTCAAATTCCCCCTGTCCTCCCCCATTACTCTCGATCTTCTCGAACTCGGTAACGGCGCGATCAGCGTACCGGTCTGGGACGATATCGAGCTTCCCGAGGGTGACTATACCCAGATCCGGATATTCCTCGTAAGTACCGAAGACAACCTGACCGACTCGTCATCAACCGAAAATCTTACCTACAACAATCAGGTGGACGTCACTGACGATGCGACGGTCTACCCCCTGCGCGTGCCTGATGCGGGCCGCGGCATAAGCCTGACCGGCGAGTTCAGCGTCAAAAAGAACGCAAAACTGAAACTCGCTATAGATTTCGACGCAGGCCATGACGTGGTCAAGATCGACCGGAACGGTACTACCGAGTATATTCTCAAGCCTCGATTGACTCATTTCGACCTCGACAACGCGGGCGCGATCATCGGCCATATCGACGCAACGGCAGCCGGAAACAACCACTCGGCACAATTCGTGTTCAAGGCGGAACAGATAGCACCGAACGGCCTGGTCCATGTGGTGCGGCGCGTCACCGCGATGGCTGACGAGACCGGGAAATTCATCCTGTTCCCGCTCGCTCCAGGAACCTATGACCTCGTGATGCGCGGGACCAACTACGAGACCGTCATCGTGAAAAGCATTCCGGTCATAAAAGGCACGACGCCGCAGTCGCAGCCTACCGTTGTCCCGGAGATGACCATGACTCCGGCGACCTTTCCGGACTATATGCTGGATGCGACCATAACATCGCCGACCGGCGCATGGGTGAATTTCATGCAGACCCTCCCCGGCATTGGCGAAGTCCCGTACCATATCCGGTTCAGGCATTTCAATCCGCTCACCGGGCAGATCCTCGGATTTCCGCTCTCATCGGACCCGCTCCAAGTCGGTACCTATGACGCTTCGGTCATCACCCTTTCCACGGTCACCCCTGTCGAAGGAACGGGCGGATACCGGGCAGTTGCAGGAGCCCCTCTCTATACTATTGACCTTAGCTCCGCGCCGGTTTCCTCTTCGACCGGCACGCTTTCGCTCGGCATGTTGAACGTGACGGCCCCGCTTGCCGCTCGCAGCGTTTCGGGATCGATCATGGTGCCGGAGACCTTTGCCCCGGGAACAGGGTTTGACCGCGGCATCCTTTTCGCGGTCCATGGCGGCATGATCGTGAACGCCATGAACGTGAATGCCCAGATCGCATCAGGCGGGACCTACACCATGCAGAACCTCCCCGGCGGGACAGCGCAGCTCCCGTTTCCCCGGGCATGCTACGCAATGGAGGTTGTCGGCTGGTCATCGGCGAACCCCGCGACCAGGGGCATAGCGGTTCCCCGGTTTGTCAACCTGAGCACCAGTGATGCTGCCGGTATAGATCTGAACCTGATGCTGCCATAGGTATTTAAGACCTCCTTCAGGAGGGAGCGGCCTTCCGTGCGCTTCCTCCTGAAACAGTTCCTTTCCCCGGCGCTTCCCTACCTCGTTGCTTCCCCCGTTGCTTATTGACAAACACCCTATCGAACCGTATAATCCACTACCATCTTCATGAAAGGTAACCTGTACATGAACCGTATCGTAAAGAAGTATGCAACATTTCTTGAGAAGTCCAGCCGTACCTTCGGCGCGGCGACCAAAAAGAACGGCGTCAAGTGCAAGCGCGGCTGCAACGAATGCTGTACCGTCGGGTTCTTCGACATCACCCTGCTCGATGCGATCCATCTGCGGTCGGCGCTGAAAAAGGTCCCGGCCGAGATCCGTAAACGCGTGATCGCACGGGCGAACGAACAGCTCGACATCCTGGAGAAGAAAAAAGCCTTTTCCCGAAAAGACCCGTTGCTCAAAACACTGCCGTCCATCGATGCCATTTCACGCCGGTCAGCCAAGATGTCCTGCCCGGCGCTCGAGAACGGCGTCTGCATGGTCTATGAGATGAGACCGCACATCTGCCGTATTTTCGGCCCCACCATCCGCGGTCCCCGCCGCGCAGTCCAGCTCGAAGGCTGCGGTTATTTCAAAAAGGATATCCCCGAGGCCGACTACCCGATCTTCGATCATTACACCGAGGAAAAGAAGCTTCAAAAAGCAATGTTCGTCAAAGCCGGCCGCAAACGCATCCGCGAGGTGGACACCATCATTCCGGCTGCCCTCACGCTGGATTTGAAGAAGTGGCTCTAAACTACATTTCGGATTGCGGATTTCGGATTGCGGATTGCGGATTTCGGAGTGAACTTACTCCTATGGAAATTCTCAGCAAAAAAGTGATGTGGCAGGGCAGCTTCATGAGCGCCGTAGAGATCACCTACCGTGACGCTCGCGGCGCGGTGCGCACCTGGGAGGCGCTTGAGCGCGTGGGCATCGGCGGCATCGTGGTCATGGTTGCGATCACGCCAGCCGGATCGATCCTGCTGGAAAAGCAGTTCAGGCCTCCGCTCGGCCGTGACGTCATCGAACTGCCGGCCGGGCTCGTGGATCCCGGTGAGTCCATGGAAGCGGCCGCAAAACGGGAACTGATCGAAGAAACAGGATGGGAAGCAGGCAGCATTGATTTTCTTGTTGAAGGCCCCATTTCTACCGGCGCCTCGACAGAGCTGCTCAGGGCCTATCTCTGTACCCGTCTTACCTCCGTGGGCAAAAACGGCGGCGATGACAATGAGATCATCGAGGTGCTCGACGTTCCGCTTCGGGACGTACAGGAGTATTTGATGACCATGCAGATGGCGGGAACGCTCATCGACCTGAAGGTTTTCGGCTTGATCGAACTGGCGAAGGCCAGATTAGGGGCTTACGCCTGCAACAGCGACAAAAAATAGGTTAAAATCGGAGCTGTCTTCTTCCCACTATCACAAGTTCCTATACCGCTATCAAGTCCTCTCATCCTCACACATGTCACCTGTTGAAATGTACTGATGTTTCTGTTATCTTTACTATGGGAACTGTCCAAATGGTTCCCCGCTATGAAGGAGCATTATGAACGCCACCCTGCACGAATTCACCGCAGAGCCGATGATCGCCTATTTCTCCATGGAGATCGGCGTGAAGAACGATATCCCGACCTACAGCGGAGGCCTCGGCATTCTGGCCGGCGATACGATCAAATCAGCGGCTGACCTCAACCTGCCGATGGTGGCCGTTACGCTCATCACGAGGAAGGGCTACTTTACCCAGGAGCTCGACAATTTCGGCTGGCAGCATGAAAAACCCGTGGTCTGGGACCCTGCCACGCACATGACGCTCCTGAAAGAAACGGTCAAAGTGCAGATCGAGGGGCGCGATGTCCATATCCAGGCCTGGCTCTATCAGGTCATCAGTCCCACCGGCGGACGGGTGCCCATGCTTTTCCTGGATACAGACGTTCCGGAAAACACGCCTGAAGACCGGTGCCTCACTGATTATCTCTATGGCGGCGACAGCGCCTACCGCATCAAGCAGGAAGTCGTGCTGGGTATGGGCGGTGTGCGCATGCTCCACGCTCTTGAATTTCACATCAAAAAATATCATATGAACGAGGGGCATGCGAGCTTTCTGGCGCTGGAGCTGCTTCTGCGGTTCAAACGTGATATCGAGACTGTGTGGGACGAACGTTCGGTCTGGGACGTCGGCCGGGTGCGGGACCTCTGCGTATTCACGACCCATACCCCGGTTGAGGCCGGGCATGACAAGTTCTCCTATCCCCTGGTCAGCAAAGTGCTCGGCGAGATCATTCCCTTCGACGTGCTCAAGGACCTGGCAGGCAAGGACAACCTGAACATGACGATGCTGGCGCTCAATCTCAGCAAATATATCAACGGCGTCGCGAAAAAGCACGGGGAGGTATCGCAGCACATGTTTCCCGGCTACCACATCCATGCCATCACGAACGGCGTGCATACCTTCACCTGGACGTGCTCGGAAATGGCCAAGCTCTTCGATAAATACATTCCCGGCTGGGCCAATGAGCCGGAGCTGTTCGTTCGTTCGGGCAACATTCCGGAACTCGAGCTGTGGGAAGCGCACCGCGAGGCGAAACGAAAACTGCTGGCTTATGTGAGCAACTCAACCGGCGTGGAAATGGACCCCAATGTCCTTACCCTGGGATTCGCGCGGCGCGCCACGGCCTACAAACGACCGCATCTCCTCTTCTCCGACATCGAGCGGCTGCTGAAGATCAATGAAAAGGGCGGGATCCAGATCATTTATGCCGGCAAAGCCCACCCGCACGATGATAACGGCAAGCGCCTTATCCAGGGGATCTACGGGTATCGCGACAAGCTCAAAGGAAAGATCGCCATCGCCTTCCTTCCAGGCTACAATATGGACATAGCCCTCAAGCTCGTCTCGGGCGTCGATATCTGGCTCAACACCCCGCTCCGTCCGCTTGAGGCATCCGGAACCAGCGGGATGAAAGCCGCGCACAACGGCGTGGTCAATTTCAGTGTGCTCGACGGCTGGTGGATCGAGGGCCATATCGAGGGATTTACCGGCTGGTCTATCGGCGCCAAGCCTACCGAGACATCGGAGCCCGGAGCTTCGGATGCCGAGGACGTCGCCGACCTCTATGACAAACTCGAGAACCTGATCATCCCGAAATATTATAACCCGAACAAGAGCAACTGGAGCCGCATGATGAAGAACGCCATCAGCAAGAATGCCTACTATTTCAACAGTCACCGCATGATGCGGCGTTATGTGACCGAGGCATATATCAGATAGGCCGGCACGTAGTTCACCCTGCATAATCGTCGGCAAACAACCAAACTGCGGCATGACAACTCGGGCAATCCGCGATTCTCGGGAAGACCGGCCCGACCAGAGCGAAGATCAGCATCTATCGGAAATCCGCCCTAATACCTGCATGAAAAATATTTTCTATCGTCAGCTCCCCGCGGAAATGTTATACTATAGTTGCAGTCTGTTCATCGACAGGGTAGCATTGAACTGTCCATGACGCATGCGCGTACATGCGGCCACGAACACGACCCTGTGATGACCGGAGAAGCAGATATCTCCTGAATACCGCCAGTGGGGCAAGCAGGCAGATGCAGCAGTACTTTCCCAAGATGGATGGAGGAAGCGGAAACATGAACCAGAAAGTCCAGGAATCCCTGCTTGTTGTCGACGACGATCCCTATGTGCTCGAATCAATAGCCTCGTTGCTGCAGGAATACGGCTATCAGGTCGCGACATGCCGCAGCGGATTTGATGCACTGGAGAAACTTAAAAAATTGCATTTCGACGTCATTCTGACCGACATCAAGATGCCTGAAATCACGGGCATTGAACTGCTTCAACGCATTCATGCCGGCAATGGACTGGTCCCGGTGATCCTGATGACCGCTTTTGCGGAGCTCGATGTTGCCGTTGACGCGCTGAAACGCGGTGCTTTTGATTTCATAACGAAACCCTATAACCCGGAATACCTCATCTATGCGGTGGAAAAGGCCGTCAAATACACCCGACTGGTTCAGATGGAGAAAAACTACAAGGAGATGCTGGAGGATACCGTTCGGAAAAGAACGCAGGAACTGGCCAATGCGCTTGAGCAGGTCCAGAACATCGCCAAAGAAATTACGACTCGCCTCACGACCGTGGCCGAATACCGCGATACCGATACGGGAGCGCACATTTCCCGGATCGGCCTTTATACTCATAAAATAGCCGAAGCGCTCGGTCTGTCGTCCGACTTCATTAATACCGTGACCTTTGCCAGTTCCATGCATGACATCGGCAAGATCGGCATCCCGGACCATATTCTGCTCAAACCCGGCCCGCTTACGCGCGAAGAGTTCGATATCATGAAGACCCATACGTCCATGGGAGAGAAAATCCTGGGCGGATCTGACTATCCTACGATCCAGATGTCAGCATCCATCGCATTGCATCACCACGAGCGGTGGGATGGCAAAGGCTACCCGCTCGGGCTTGCGGGAGAAAAGATCCCCATTGAGGGACGGATCGTCATGCTGGTCGACCAATATGACGCCCTGCGCAGCGCACGGCCCTATAAACCAGCCTTCGACCATCAAAAGACCTACGACATCATAACCAAGGGCGATGAGCGCACGATGCCTGAGCATTTCGATCCTCAAGTGCTCGCCGCCTTCATCAGGATCGCACCCGAGTTCGATAATATCTTCACCACCTGCCAGGACGAATAGGCTCTCCTTACAATCAAGATTGCCGCGTCGCTCCGCTCCTCGCAATACAACAGTGGGACTTTTTACTGGATCATCCCCCAAGCTGTCTCCCAAGTTGTCTCAGCTTGCTTTCCCTGCGATGTTATAGTATATTTCTGCATGGTCATGAAAATCAAAACAATTGCTGAACTGGCACCTCTCCTTTCGCTGCTCAGGGCTACGGGCCAAAAGATCGTTTTCACGAACGGCTGCTTTGACCTCATTCACCCCGGTCATACGCGGTACCTCGCAACTGCTCGTGCGCTCGGAGACATCCTCGTTGTCGCTGTAAACAGCGATGCATCGGTCCGTTCGATCAAAGGCGAAAAGCGGCCGATCAACACCGAAGCCGACCGGGCGGAAACACTTGCCGCGCTCGAAGCAGTCGACTTCGTAACGATCTTCAACGAACCGGACCCCTACAGGGTCATAGCGGCTCTCCAGCCTGATGTGCTGGTCAAAGGCGGTGATTGGCCGATCGAGAAGATCATCGGAAGAGACATCGTGCAGGCGCGGGGCGGGCGGGTCGTGAACGTACCCTATATTGATGGCGCTTCAACAACAGGGATCATTGAGAAGATTTTGAAGATCTACAAATAATCAGGAGTACAGCAACAGCTGCGGATACTACCCATCATCCCTCTTTCTTTTTTCTTTTTCTATTCGATACAACTCATCATCATCAAACCCGAAATAATGTCCGATTTCATGTATTACCGTTTCGAGAACGATTTCCTCGATCTCTTCGGGCGACTGCGCAGCCTGCTCAATAGGACGCTGGTAGATAACGATGCGATCCGGCAGCACATTGCCGTAGTTCCACTCCCTCTCAGGTAACGGCACCCCCTGGTACAAACCGAAGAGCGTCCCCCGTTCGATCCTCATTTCTTGCAGAACCTCAGGTGAGGGACTGTCTTCTACCTCGATCGAGATATTCTTGATCTTCTGTTTGAACCTCCGCGGAAGACGGGTGAGTGCATTTTCTACGAGTTTTTCAAATGAAGAGCGTTCCATGGGTGCAGTATTTACTCCAATTAAAAGATTTATGACAAATAGAGCATGAAACGTACATTTATCGGAACCACAAACTATAGAGAATAAGGGATAATACCGCAGACTCCACATCAAAAAAGCCGGAGATCTGTATGACCTCCGGCTTTCATTGGTTCATCATTTCTACTGTATGCTGTAAAAAACGTCTTTGCCCCTGAACACCGCCGCATCCCCCAGCTCCTCTTCAATGCGGATAAGCTGGTTGTACTTCGCGATCCGGTCCGTGCGCGAAAGCGAACCGGTCTTTATCTGCCCGGCATTCGTCGCCACGGCGAGGTCCGCAATGGTCGCGTCCTCGCTCTCGCCCGAGCGGTGCGATATGACTGCCGTATATTTAGCCCGCTTCGCCATCTCGATGGCATCGAGCGTCTCGGTCAGCGTCCCGATCTGGTTCAGCTTGATCAGGATCGAGTTGGCGATGCCCTGTTCGATCCCCTGTTTAAAGATCTTCGTATTGGTCACGAAGATGTCGTCACCTACAAGCTGGACCTTGCCGCCCATATGGTCCGTCAGAAGCTTCCACCCTTTCCAGTCCTTCTCGGACATGCCGTCCTCGATGGAGATGATCGGGTATTGCTTGATCCAGCTTTCGTAGAACTTGATCATTTTGTCCGAGGTCATCTTCTTGCCCTCGCCCTTCATGTTATAGATGCCCTTTTCATAGAACTCGCTGGAAGCAACGTCGAGGCCGAGGAATACGTCCTTGCCTGCCTTGTACCCGGCTTTCTGGATGGCCTCGAGAATGACCTGGCAGGCCTCCTCATTGGACCGGAGGTTCGGAGCAAAACCGCCCTCGTCGCCGACAGCGGTATTATACCCTTTTTTCTTCAGCACCGATCTCAGGCTGTGAAAAACCTCAGCGCCGATCCGTATCGCGTCCGTGCAGGTCTCTGCGCCTGCCGGAATGATCATGAACTCCTGGAAGTCCACGTTGTTGTCCGCGTGGGCCCCACCATTCAGGACGTTCATCATCGGAACCGGAAGTTCTTTCGCGTTCGGCCCGCCGAGGTAATGGTACAGCGGAAGTCCGGCGTCTTCGGCCGCAGCCTTGGCAACAGCCAGCGAGACCGCGAGCATTGCGTTGGCGCCGAGTTTTTTCTTGGTCTCGGTACCGTCCAGCTCGATCATGGTGCGGTCGATGACGGCCTGCTCTGTTGCGTCCATCCCGGAGATCACCGGCCCGATGATCTCGATCACGTTGTGGACCGCCTTCAGAACGCCCTTGCCCAGAAAGCGCTTGCCACCGTCCCGAAGCTCCAGGGCCTCCCGCTCGCCCGTTGAAGCGCCGCTCGGCACGATCGCGCGCCCCATAACGCCGCTCTCTAGAATGACGTCGGCCTCGACTGTCGGATTTCCCCGCGAGTCCAGCACCTCGCGCGCAAACACATCAATGATCTCGCTCATGAATACCCCCTTCAATAATTTCGGATTGCGGATTTCGGATTGCGGATTTTAAAAGGTTCTATTCCGAAATCTACAATCCGAAATCCGCAATGCCTTTACTGTCCCAGAATGAACTTCTTCCCCGACTCGATGAGATTCTGGATCTTCGCCTCGGACTCGGCCTCAACGTAGATGCGCACGACCGGCTCGGTGCCGGAAGCGCGCATAAGCACCCAGCTGTCGTCCTCCAGCATATACTTGGTCCCATCGGCCGTTGTCTTCTTCCCCTTGACCCGCAGTCCGCCCAGCTCGGTCAGCGGCTGTGCCAGCCGTTCCCCGACCAATTTCTGGTTCACATCGGTCAGCCGGATGTTCACCCGGTCGTTGAGAATCGTGCCTACATCCTTGTACAATCGTTTCAGCAGTTCCTTGATGAGGACGCTTCTCCTGTGCCACCATCTCCGCCACGAGCATGCAGGCGATGATACCGTCCTTCTCGGGAACGTGGTCCTTGATCGTCATACCGGCGCTTTCTTCTCCGCCGAAGATGATCTTGCCCTGGACCAACAGATCGCCGATATATTTGAACCCCACGCCGGTCTCATAGACCTCGATGCCGTGTTTTTTTGCCACGGCGTCGACGAGGTGCGAGGTCGCGATGGACCGGGCTGCGCCGCCTTTCCATCCGCGGCTGCGGCAGAGATAATCCAGCACGAGGGCAAGGACCTGGTTGGGATTGATATAGGTCCCGTCCGTATCCATGACACCGAAGCGATCAGCGTCCCCGTCAACCGCGAGGCCGATGTCAAATTTTCCCTTTTTCATCACCGACGACAGCTCGAAGAGGTTCTCTTCCGATGGTTCGGGAGAACGTCCGCCGAACAAAGCGTCCCGATGACCGTGGATGACGGCCACGGTGCAACCGGCGTCCTTCAGCACCGTATCCAGATAGTCCCTGCCGGTCCCGTAGAGCAGGTCGACAGCGACCTTCAGCTTTGCTTTTTTTATGGCTTCAAGGTCGATCTTTCTCCTGAGATCATCGAGGTAGATCTTTCGAAGGTCGGCATCTTCAACCAGGCCCTTCTGCTTTGCTTCTGCCAGCGGCATGACCATGATCGAATTTTTTTCGAGCAGCGCATTGGCCCGTGTTTCAATATCTTTGGTAGTCTCCGGCAGGGCCGGTCCGCCCCAGGCCGGGGAGAACTTGAGCCCGTTGTATTCCGGCGGGTTATGGCTGGCCGTAAAATTTATGCCCCCTGCGGCTTTTCTGCGGATGATCTCGAAGGCGACTGCCGGTGTCGGCACATCGCGATTCGAAAGAGAGGAGCGGATGCCGTTCGCGGCAAAGACCTTTACCGCTTCTGCAGCGAACCGTTCGGACATGAAGCGCGTATCATAGCCGACCACCATGCCTTTGTCCTTCAAACCCTGGGCAACAAGATGGTCTGCGATCGCCTGGACCACGATCTTTACCCGTGCAAAGGTAAAGTCATCAGCGATCACGCCGCGCCATCCGGATGTACCAAATTTTATTTTATCATTCGCCATAGTTTTTAAAAAATAGCATAAATGATTTGCCATTGCAACTTAAAACCAATCGACGGGCCATGAACAGGGGTATTCTGTTGAAGAAAAAGGATGGGCACTATCATCAACGCACCGCTCATAATAGATACTGGAATACGATCACAGTTTCACGATCTCGGCCCGAAGCTCGCTGCCAATATCGAGGATCGCGACGGAGTTGTAAGGCGCGTGGCGCTTGTCCGTGGGGCTGCCGGGGTTCAGGAAGAGCATGCCGTCCACCCGGCCCCAGAACGGGGTGTGCGAATGCCCATAGACGATCAGGTCCACGCTGTCGAACTCCTTGCGGATCATTTCCTTTTGAATGTCGATCCTCCATTTGCCATGGATCAGTCCAACGCTGAAGGTTCCGAGTTTCATCATCTTTTTGAACGGCAGCGCCTGGTGTACGCGCATATCGTCCATATTCCCCGCCACTGCCTCGACAGGGGCTATGGCCCGGAGCTCATCCAGTACGGATAGTTCAACAATATCACCGGCATGAAGGATCAGGTCTACGTTCTTAAAGATCTCGAAAACAGCCGGGGGCAGGGACGGCACGATGGCGGGAACATGGGTATCTGAGATGACGCCTACTTTCAAGGGAACTCCTTTGTTGACCTGTTGCAAACGCATATAAAGCTGTTATCATTTTGCTTTTCTCTGTGTCTCCGTGTCGCTGTGGTGGATCTCAGCTTTTTACGAATGCATCATCTTCGCCTGCAGCTCCTCAAGAATGTTCGAGAACATCAGGGTAGCTTGTTCCTTGGTTTGCATGTTGCGAAGGACCGCGGTGCCGGCCGCTATCTCCTGTTCGCCGAGGATCAGCGTATAACCCGCCCCGCATTTATCGGCTTTTTTCATCTGGCTTTTGAGGCTCGCTCCCTGGTAATCCGTCTCGACCCGGATCCCCTGCAATTTCAACGCATGCACGACAGGCAGCGCCAGAGCAACAGCCTCCTTGCCGAGCGCGGCAAGATACAGTGTTGGTTGCTGCAGCTTCAGGATGGACGTGTCCATGAGCGAGATCGTCCGTTCGACGCCGAGGGCAAAACCGATGCCGGCGGTCGCCGGCCCGCCGATCTCATGCACCAGTCCGTCATAGCGGCCTCCGGCTGCTACCGTATTCTGCGCGCCCATATGTCCCATGACCAGTTCGAAGGTCGTTCGGGTATAATAATCCAGTCCTCTGACGAGACGGGGATTGATCATAAAGGGTATGCCGAGCTTTTTCAACCCCGCTTCAACGGTCTCGAAATGTACCTTGCAGGGATCGCAGAGATGATCGAGCATGACCGGCGAATCGCCGAACTTTTCGGCGTCCACCTTGCAGTCGAGCACGCGGAGCGGATTGGTCTCGTAGCGCCGCTGGCAGTCCCCGCAGAGGGTCGGCAGCTTGTCCTTGAGATACTCCTTAAGCTTGTCCCGATACGCGCCCCGGCAGACATTATCGCCAAGCGAGTTGACCTGCAGGGTCAGCCCCGTGATGCCGAGCGCCTCATACAGGCGGTGCAGCATTGCCAGGACCTCGATGTCCACGTGCGGGTGGTCGATGCCGAGCGCCTCTACACCGATCTGATGGAACTGGCGGTACCTGCCCTTTTGCGGGCGCTCGTGCCGGAACATGGGCCCCAGATAGTACAGCCTGGTCAGCTGGGCATCTGCGTACATCTTGTGTTCAATGAAAGACCGTACAACACCTGCCGTACCTTCAGGCCGAAGCGTTATTTTCCTGCCGTCACGGTCCTCGAAGGTATACATTTCTTTTTCTACGATGTCGGTCGTCGCACCGATGCTCCGCGCGAAAAGCTCGGTGTATTCAAAAACCGGGACCCGGATCTCGGAAAATCCGTAATCCTCGAAGATCTTCCTTGCCGCAGCTTCAAGGTGCCGCCATGCGGGGATGTCCTCCGGCAAAATATCTTTTACACCTTTGATCGCCTGTATTGCCATTTTAAATTTCCTACCCTCCTACCTTCTTAACTTCCCGCTTTCACGCTCCATTACGGTTTCCTGAGCAACTTCCAGGGCTGCTGCTTGATCTCCTCGGATGCGTCTTTAAGGTTCTTGCCCATATCTCTGAAGCTTTCCACCATCGTATCGATGTTCTTTCTGTTCTCCCCGACCAGTTTATCGCTCTTTTCAGTCAGCGCTTTAAGATTGTTCGCGCTTTCGTCGATCTTCTTCAGGATTTCAGGCAGATTTTTTAGGCCCTGAGCCACCTCATCCTTGCTCGATGTCATTACCTTGATATTTGCCATCGCCGTCTGCAGGTCCTGAATGGTGGCCTTGAGCGATTTCGCCATGGCCGGATCGCCGAGCACGCGGTCGAGATTGGCGGCAATGTTCTTGAACTTGTTGACGACGTCAAGCGCCATTTTGGTCAGGTCCTCGAGCTTCAACGACTCCTCGCCGTGCAGCGCTTCGCCGGGACCGAGCTCCGGAGCCTGGGGCATTCCTCCGCTCAGCTCCACATATTTTCCGCCGACGAGACCAAGGCTCTTGATCGCGGCCTTCGTGTCCTTTTTGATGACCATGTCCTGGTATATGCTCAAGGTAAGCTCGATCTGGTCCCGGTACTCCGGCGCCACGCGCACTTCCTGCACCTTGCCGATCTTCATCCCCGCATACCGCACCGGCGCGTTCTTCTCAATACCGTCACTGAACGAGAACAGCACCCGCACCTCCTTTTTCTTTTTAAAAAGGCTCTGGATATCGCTCACGGCAAATACCATCACCACGAGGATCACGAATGAAAAAAGAAGAAAAACACCTGCACGGATTTCGGTACGACGGTATTCCATACGTTACTCCTCACCCGGACAATTGTTTACGAGATTTCTATTCCGAATTCCGAATTCCGCAATCCGAAATTAGATCATCTGACCAACAGATCCTCGCGGTAATCCTTGCTCGAAGCGCGGAACGAGATCGGACCATCGGGGCTGCCGGTGATGAACTGCTGGACCAGCGGGTCCGCGCTTTGACGGATCTCCTGGGGCGTGCCCTGTGCCAGTACTTTGCCCATATACAGGATCACGATCTTGTCAGCGATCCGCATTGCCTCATCCACTGCATGGGTCACCACGATGCAGGTGATGCCCAGGAGCCGGTTCAGGTCCGCAATGAGCTTCGTGATTACCGCCGCCATGATCGGATCGAGCCCCGAGGTCGGCTCATCGAAGAAAACGATTTCAGGATCGAGTGCGAGCGCCCGCGCCAGCGCCACGCGCTTCTGCATTCCGCCGGAAAGCTGTCCCGGGTAGAGGTCCTCGAAATCACGGAGTCCCACAAGTTCGAGCTTCATTTTTACCATGATTTTGATGATGTTGTCATCCAGGGCAGTGTGTTCCCTGATCGGCAGCGCAAGGTTTTCGCCGACCGTCAGTGAACTCAGGAGTGCGCCGTGCTGAAACAACATCCCGATCTTCTTGCGATAGGGACCCAGCTCCCGGCCCCGCAGTGTTGTGATATCAGTGTCATTGATAGAACACTTCTCCGGTATCCGGCTTGAGCGCGCCGATAAGGACCTTGAGAAACGTGCTTTTTCCGCAGCCGCTCGTACCGAAAACGTAGGTGATCTTTTTACGTTCAGCGGAAAAATCGATGCCGTTCAGCACGGAACGGCCGTTGAAAGCTTTCTTAACAGCATGCGCCTGTATCATGGCTGTCTATCCTCGTCGACGCGGCCCACTCATCCCGGTTGTCGCCCGCGCGGTGTTCTGTCGCTCCGCACGCCTAGCCATAGAATGCCGCCGTCATGACCGTATCGAATACAATGATCGAAAGTGTGGACGAGACCACCGAGATCATGGTTGCCTTGCCCACTTCCTCGGCCCCGCCCTCGATGATCAGCCCGCGGTAGCAGCCGATCATGACGATCAGGACGGCAAAAACCGCTGCTTTGAACATGCCCGAATATACGTCCCGGAACAGGAGGACCTCGAGCGTTTCACGCACATAGGTGTCCGGCCTGATGCCAAGCCTTACTGAACCGAACAGGAACCCGCCGAAAACAGCGGTAAAGTTCGCAAGCAGGGTAAGCGCCGGCAGCGCGATGACCATCCCGATAAACCGGTTCACCACAAGGAAGCGGACCGGATTGATCGCCATGGTCTCCAGCGCAAGGATCTCCTCGGAGACCTTCATGGTCCCTATCCTGGCGGTAAACGCGGCCCCCACCCTACCGGCAACGATCACTGCGGTGATCAGCGGGCCCATTTCACGAAAGATGGCGACAGCGACAAAACCGGGCATATAGTTAAGCCCGCCGATCTCCTTCAGTTGGAATGAAATGAGCACGGTGAGGGCGATGCCAAGGAGGGCGGCGACAACCAGAACGAGCGGCAGCGAGCGGACGCCGACTTCATCCACCTGTTCGAGCAGCCGGGCCTGTTTCCGTTTTTTCCGGTCAACGAGCAGTTTCCATGCCTCCCCGGTCGTTTCGATAAAAAGGTACCAGAGGCTCGAAAGGTCCTGGAGGAACGTAATAAAGGCCCTGCCGATATGACCGAAAAAATTCTTCACATTTTATTCTCACTAAGACCGGTTTACCGGATTTCCTACACTGGTTCGTCGTGAGATACCATCACCGCTCAGCCATGGCATCATTCAGGGAGGAATAGATCTCAAAAACCGCGGCAAGCCGCGCAAGCTCAAAAACATCTTTGACCGGCGGGCTCAGGTCCGCAAGACGCAGCTGCAGGCCCTGCTTCATACAGGTCTGGAGCGCCTCGACCAGCGTCGCGATACCGGAGCTGTCCATGTACCGCACTTGCGACAAATCCACCACCAGCGCTTTCATGGCGGACGACCGCTGCCGGAAGACCTGGCCAAACGCGTCACGGACGTCTGTTGAAGAGTTCATATCCACGTCGCCCTTGACCTTCACCAGATACCCCAGTGCGATCTTTTCTGTTATAATATCGATTTTCATCGTGACCCCAAAGGTGTTACGCGCTGGAACCAACCGCTTTCTTTTTTTTGAGCAGGGTCAACACGGTGCCTTGATCCTGATCAGTGCCGTATTCGATGGTATCAAAAACCGCACCCATGAAATGTGTTCCCAGCCCGCCGGGCCGGACAGTGTCAAGATCGCGCGGAGCGATCTTCGCTGTATCGACTTTCCTGCCGAGATCGATGAGTCGAACGCTGATAAGATCGGCTTCATTGGTTACGGTGATAGAGATCGTCTTCGTCGCGTCCCCCGCATACGCATATTTAATGATGTTCGAGCAGGCCTCATCGACAGCCAGTACGATCTTTCGCGCCTCTTTTTTGCTGAATCCGGCATTCACGGCGAGCGGATACATGACGTTCCGCACAATATACAGAAATTTTGGATGGCTCGGAACGGTAAGCTCCACCAGCTCCGTCATGGTACCGCTCCAAAGCAGACCAGGGTCATATCGTCATGCTGCGGGCTCAGCCCGGTAAAGCGATTCACGTCCTCCACGATCGCGGTTTTCATGGCATCGGGGTCCGTGGGGCCGGCGGTGATGAGCGCTTCAAACCGCTCATAGCCGTACAGTTCATCCCTGGCGTTCATGGCCTCGATGATCCCGTCGGTATACAGAACGACCGTGTCACCGGGTTCAAGGGAGGCCGCTTGCGAGGCGAATGACAGGGTGGGAAGGATGCCGAGCGGAGCACTGCCCGCCGCGGGCAGTTTCCGGACCGAGCCGTCCGCTTTTTTTATGAGCGGCGGCAGGTGGCCGGCGTTCGCCATGATGAGGCGCCCCGTCGCTCCATCCAGTTCGAGATAGAGAAGCGTGGCGAACATGCCCCGCCTGCTCCGTTCCGCAAGAAGCACATTCAACTTTGTCAAAGCCGCAGCGGGATCGCCTTCGGTAAAAGCCAGCGTACGCAGATCGCTGCCAAGCTTGGCCATATAGAGAGCAGCCGGCACTCCTTTGCCCGATACGTCGCCGATCACGATACCCGTACGTTCCCGGTCAAGGCGTATGAAATCATAGAAATCCCCGCCCACTTCCTGAGCAGGCGTATAGTGCGCGCTGAACCGGTAATTTTGCGTTTCAGGCGCCTGCTGCGGCAGAAAACTTTCCTGGACCGTGCGGGCGAACTCCATGTCCTTGACCTGCCGCTGCTTCTCCATCAGGCTTCTGTGCATTTTGGCGTTTTCAATAGCGATAGCGGCCATGCGGCACAGCGCGGTGAACAGCTCAAGATCATCGTGGTCAAAGGGATTTCCATCGAGGCGGTTGATCACCTGTGCAACACCGGTAATGCGCTCCCCCACCTTGAGCGGCACGGCGATCATCGATTTTGTACGGTATCCAGTGGCTGCGTCGTGACCTTTGAAAAATTTGGGGTGAGCATACACGTCCTCGATAAGAAGGGCGTTCCCGTCTTCCGCAACGGCACCGGCAATCCCCTGCCCCATTTTGAGCCGAAATTCCTGTTTCAGTTTCTCACCCACCTCGCCCAGTGCGACCTGATAGACCAGTTCGGTTGTTTTTTCATCGATCAGCATGAGGCTTGAAGCATCGGCATTCATTACCTGTTTGGAAATAGTCATCACGTTCTCGAGGATCTGGTCGAGATTGAGCGACGAACTGATAATGCCGTTCACCTCGATAAGCGTGGAAAGGCGGCTGATCTTCAGTTCAAGACGGGTTATGTCTGCATTTTTTTGCATAATTTAAAATAACATAAGAAGGAGATGATGGTCAATGGGAAAGTGAGCGAACCTGAGTCCGGAAGTCAGGAGTCAGGAGCCAGAAGTCAGAAAAAAGCTAAAGAACGGCACAAAAACGAACTCTCCTTACTCCTGGCTACTGACTCCTGACCCCTGCTTTCAACTTTCTGATTCTCTCCACCACCGGCGGATGGGAATAATAGAATGCCGCATACCACGGATGAGGGTGCAAATTGGACAGGTTTTCCCGAGAGAGTTTCACCAGTGCCGAGGCCATATGTTCCGGATGTCCGGTCAGTTCTGCGGCAAAATCATCAGCCTCCCTCTCATCACGTCTCGACAGGGCGCTGAACAGCGGTGTCAGGGGAAACAGCACGAGCGATCCCAAAAAACCGATGATCATGAAGCGCGCGTAAAAGGAAAGCCCGGTATAGCCAAGCAGGCCCGGCAGTTCTTCCCGCTGCAGAAGAACGAAGGCAAGATATAAAGCACAGAACGCCGTCACCTCAGTCAGAACGAGATGCTTCAGAACATGATGCTTCTTCCAATGGCCTACTTCATGGGCAAGAACAGCCAGGATCTCGTCATGGGTCATCTGTTCGATCAGCGTGTCGAACAACACTATCCGTTTGACCTTGCCGATGCCCGTGAAGTAGGCATTGGAGTGGCGGCTCCGGCGGGAGGCGTCCATCTGAAAAACACGGCTGACCTTGAGTCCGGCCCGCTCCATAAGCTGACGGACCTTCCCTTCCAGGCCTTCCGCCTTGACCGGTTCGGTCTTAAAGAATAACGGCTCAATAACGTAGGGTGAGATGAACATCATAAAAATACCGAACAGGAGGAAAAAGAGCCAGGCCCAGAACCACCACCACTCAGGGCTGGCCTGCACGATTGAAAGCGCCGCAAGAATCACTATGCATCCCAGGATCGATGAGATAACAAAAGACTTAAGCAGATCGGTTATCCAGAGCCTGAAGGTCATCGTGTTAAAGCCATACCTGCTCTCGATCGTAAAATGCCGGTGCAGGCTGAACGGGACAGCGATCAGGGCCTGAACACCAACAAGAATAAAAAAGAAAAGAATTCCGGTCACCAGAAAAGAGTGGGACAAAGAGGCGATCCATCGGTCATATGCGCCGAGCACGCCCCAAAACATGAAGAGGATCACAACGACGTTGTCAATGATAGATTCAAAAATCGCCACTCTGCTGTTTTCAGCAGTGTAGGCGCTCATTTTCCCGAGCACTGCAGGATCGACAATTCCGCTGAATTCAGGCGGCACAATCTGGCCATAGGCTTTCAGATGAGCATAATTCAGCCATCTCAGCCAGTAACCTGTGGCGGCAACCATGAGGTATAAACAGAAGATTCCAACGATCATGCGACATCATATAGACTTTTAACGCTCAAGTCAACATACCAGCCGGGGGCACAGGCAGGAGGGAGGTCCATTCTCGGTAAGGTCGCTTCAAGATCGTTAATGCGGTTTAATGAGATAAAAGCGCGATCGCTTTCGTTCTGCTCTTCACCTTGAGCTTCTTATATACACGGTACAGATGCGTCTTCACCGTCCGCTCGCTGATACTGCTTTTGTCTGCGATCTCACGATTCGTGGCGCCCTGAAGTACCATAGTGAGCACTTCCATTTCACGGTCCGTCAGGGGTTGAAGTCCCGGGATATGAGAAAGAAGCGTTTCCGGCAATAACATCGGTTTTGAGATCGCTATTTCGAGAAGTCTCCGTTCCGCCCATATTTCTCCTTCATGAATAGCGCGAATAGCCTTTGCCACGACGACCGGACCGTCGGTAATTCGGATATAACCCCTGATCCCCGACTTGACGCCTGTAATAATGGTTTCATCCGGAAGGTGGCTCTCAAAGATGATAATTATTCTCGCGTGAGGAGCTCTTGCCTGGACCGAATGGATAAAGCGGGACAGGGTCCGCTGTTTTAAAACATCAGGATTCAAAATGATGATATCGGGCAGGAAAGAAAGTTGCCTGAGCGCATTTTCTCTGGTTGAAGCAACTCCCACCATCTCAAAATCAGGCTGTTTTTTTAACGCGGCTGTCAAAGCTTCAACTTGGCCGCTATTGTTATCGGCTACCAGTATTCGGATAACGCTCATAATGCCTCCTGCGCAACATTCTTTCTCTTTATACTATTTTAGAAGGAGCGGGAAGGGTTGTCAAGTAACGACATGAAAACAGTGAGAATTGAGCTATCAGGAGCATAATGCAACAGAATAATGCATTTAAACAGCGGATTAACCCGGAACCCGGTTGATCAGATTATTTTCACACCCGCATCACCGAGAAGGTCGGCGAGGAGAGCTAACGGAAGCCCGACCACGTTGAAATAACAGCCGTCGATGCGGTCCACTAACAGCGCTCCCCTTCCCTGGATGCCGTAGGCGCCCGCCTTATCAAGAGGTTCTCCGGTCGCGACATAAGATTCTATCGTTTCAGGCGCAAGATCGCGAAACCAAACCCGGGTTACGGCAGTGCGGGCCATCGTTTTCCCTGACGCAGCGTCCATGAGTGCGAGGCCCGTGATGACCCTGTGCATCCTGCCTGAAAGCATGGTGAGCATGCGAACCGCGTCAGCCTCGGCAACGGGTTTTCCCAGAATAGTATCGTTCAGGACAACGATCGTGTCCGCAGCAATGACCATGCCGTTATCCGAGCGCGCAGCCGCAACACGCGCTTTATCGAGAGCAACCCGCACGGCGTAGCCCTCCGGGGTTTCATCAGGCAGGATTCGTTCATCCACATCAGCGGGGTCTGACGTGAAAGCGATCCCGATTTGCCGGAGAAGGTCCCTGCGTCTCGGGGAATTCGATGCGAGTATGATGGGTTTATTCATGCGTGGTTTGCTGCCGCGGAAATGAGCCGAAAGGGACCTCAGCGAATGGAGATTTCGACCGTGTAGCTGCCCCTCCCGCCGTGGCCGTCGCTGACGATGAGCGTGACGCTGGTCTTGCCTTTAAAATCAGGAGGCGCCGTCCACGTCAACACACCTGATGAGGGCCCGATTGTCATCCCAGCCTGCGTGGAGGCCAAAGAAAAGGCCAGCGGATCGCCGTCAGGATCAGAGGCCTTTGCCTGATAGGTATACACCGAGCCATCGAAGCTGAATTCCTTATGCTCAACAAAAACAGGCGGCCAATTCGCTATCTCCCGATCCAATAAAATGCCGCGGCCGTATGCTTCCCCGTCATAGGGTGTCACCCGGACAGTGATCTTGTCACCTCTCTTCAAGGTACCCTCTATGCTCTGTCCGTTTCCCGCGGGGTCTCCGTTCAAAGTCCACTCATACAGGATGGTGATGTCGTCGCCGTCCACGTCGTTTCCCACGGCGTCAATACCCAGGGCATCCCCTTTTTTTACGAAATCGGGGGTGAATTTCGAGCCGATAATCTCGGGAGGCGTGTTCACGATGCGCACAATATCCGACAAGACTTCCTGCTCCCGTATGGTCGCTCTGGCCTGGATCGCCGCGCCCTTTTCAGCCTCGGCCCCGGCAAACTGTGTGGGCACCAGGGTCGTGAACGGCCTGTCGTTCACCAGCCATTCTACTTTTGCGTCAGACAGGTCGAACCCGCGCGGGACCAGCTGCAATGTTGATTCTCGCGTGGCGTTCTTTGGCATGATTTCCAATGCATAGGAAACGCCGGCGCCGGTCCGCGCAGCGGCGCCGATAACAGCTGGAGCCGAAGGCTTGTCCGATGAGCAGGAGAAGCAAAGAAATGCCGTGGTGAGAGTGAAAATAATTTTATTCATAGAGAAAGACAACTGCTCAGGTTCTGAAACAAATCACTAATGCTTTAGCAGGTTGTTAAAAAATCGAAATACAAACTATTTGTCATTCTGAGCGTAGCGAAGAATCTCGGTTTTACAACTGCTCCAGATCCTTCACTTCGTTCAGGATGACACCTTAAAACGCTTTTTCAACAGCTTAATAATTTTACATGCTCCTTCGCTTCAATACTGATACAGGACCGAAAGCTTCGCCCGCTCATCGCTTTGCGCGCTGTTTTCCGATACCAGCTCAATCGCATAGAGATACGGCAGAGGCATCGCCTCCACTACGCCTGAATTTGAGAATACGGCCCCTTGATTCAGCAAACTCAGATTTCCTCCTCCGGAGTTCCCGTCGGTAGTCGCGACTATCTTCGCGTAAACATTATATTTTGTCATTGTTCCAAGCTCCATTTTCATATCGTATGTTGATGTTGTCGCGGGATCAATAGTGAGTGAACTGTCACAATTCGTCCATGTGGTCGAAGACGTAAAAAGCTTGGCGGCCAGCCCGGTGTACGTGACCCCGCTGAACAAATCGGAACCGGTGCATTCAGGCGGCGTCGTGGAGGTGACATTAAGACCAAAGGTGTTGAGATTGTCGATTAAAGACGTCTGTTCCGCGGTTTCCGCCCTCGTTGCAACGAGCTGATAAAAAATGTCCCCTCCTCCTTCGCCCGCCTCCAGGGCGGTTGCATATCTTTTCTTGAGGCCTGAAATCTGGGTCCCGCTGGTTATCATGTATATCAACGCGGTCATGATCACCAGCGAGACCGCCGACAGTATTATGACCACGATAAGGATGACGCCCTTTTCGTTCTGGAGTTTGAGTTTTGCGTTTTGCGTTTTGTGCTCCGTCATTTTCTCTTTCTCCTGTCTACCGCTTACTGTCTACCTCAGGTTCGCCGGATTCACGATCAGAGTATAAACCTTCCACCGGTAATTTTGCCAATTGGCAATGCCGCTGAGGTCGAAATCCCTCCCGTACAGGGTGGCTCCATCCAGTATCCCCACCCGTATCGTGCTCGTCGAATGCGTATAGCTGGTGTCACGCTGCCCCTCATGGGCCAGCATATAAACTCTGACCTCTTTCAACTGGTCCCGTATCGTTTGGGCGGATCCTGTTGCTATGCCACTGCTGAACGTTTCAGCTTCTCCGTCAGGGGGGACATCTCGGTCTTCGTACGAAACCACCTGCATGTCGGCGACGCAATCGAGCAGGGGAAATTTGCTCACTGAATAAAGTCCGCCATCGGCCTGGCTTACATTGGCTTTGAGGAGAGTTCCCGTGCCTGGAGCGCACCGACCCGGCCTGTCAGCGAATGTTGTGCTCACATAATAATCCGATCTGTTGAACGGCATTAATAAGGGTCGTGAGGGGTCCTCCGAATCCTCCGGTGCTACGCCGTAGACGATGCGGGCCTGGGCATCTGAAAAACTGGACACGTCGTTGAATTTCAGAAGCCCGATCGGGTTTCCAGTTGGGGCCTCCAAAACCCTGCTGTTCGATGCGGGCGTTCCCGGAGACAAAATGATGACCCTGTCGGTACTAGCTAAATTTTCGCTTGCCGTCTCCCACGTCGTAGTCGTCGGTGTCCCACCCGAGTTTAAGGTTATCAGATTGGTCCATTTAACGCAGGCCCCGTTCCTGGCCAGATTGACCGCCTTTATGACCAGATAGTCCGAGCCGCTCTTAACGCCCAATGTCCCCGGATCGCTCGTAATGTTGTCACCGGCCAAAACTGCCCTCGGCGGATTGGAAGGAGAATCATTGTACACTTCCGCGGTATCATTTACCGCTTCCCCATAGGTTGTTCCCGCGGGGATGCTCCACGGCAGACCGTACCCCGCGCTTTCCAAATCGCGCCTCAGCAGTTCAAGACCTATGATGCCCTCAATATTGGTCTGCGCGATCTTGCTCTGCTGCTTGTATCCGCGCAACAGTCCGACGAACATATCGGAAATCGCCGCCAGCACAAGCCCCAGGATGGCCATCACGATCAAGAGTTCGATGATGCTGAATCCGTTTTCGCGCTTCATTCCTGTTTCCTCACTATCGTCGTAACGCCGTGGCTATAGTCCTTGCCTCTATACGTCCAGGAAACCAATATGGATATCTGCTTGCTGTTCGCATTGATAACGTCAATGGTCCGCGTCGGCGTATAGGTTTGGGTAAACCCGCGGAAATCTCTGGTGACCGGCGTCTCGGCATCTGGTATGGAATCGAACGGCAAGCTCCTTAATTGATTAATCCTCATCTCCGCGACGCTGACCGCCTCGTCCCTCAGGGTGTTTTGCAGATTCGCCTTTATGCCGATTAACGCCGTCTGCATCAGGGCGAGGGAGACGACAAGGAGGATCACGAGAGCGATCATCATCTCGATCAAGGTCACGCCTTTTTTATTGAAGATTGCAATCCGTTCCATTCCAAGCCCCCATGCTTATTCTTGTCGGACCTATGAAGATACAGTCATATGCCGATCCGTATGAAGTGGTAACATGAATCTTTTGTCCCGTACCCAACAGCGCCGGCGGCGACGCCCACGCCAGACCTCTTGAGTCAAAATAGATCTCACTCGCGGCAGCGGGTATCGTGAGCGAATAAAGAGGATTCAGGTCCTTTTGCATTACCTGTCGGTCGGTGTCCGTCTGGAGCTCCCCATCTCCGTCCGGCCCGGGGTTCGTATCTTCGTATATCGTGTACTGGGTGGCAGCCAGGGTCGTGAAATACATCCTCCCTCTCTGCATGGCGCTCACGCGGGCATTCATGAGGTCTACATACATCTGGTTCATCTGGCCTTCCACCCGGGATTTGTCCAGCCACGTTTTTCCGGAAATACCGGCAATGGCAAGCAGAGTGCCGATTATGCCGATAACGACCAGGAGCTCTATTATGGTAAACCCGCTGTCTTTCCTTCTCCGCATTACCGCTCCCGCCTATGGAGGACCCTTTTCACCGGTGGCGGCGGCGAAATGATCGACAAGCCCTGGGCAGTCGGCGGCACGCCTTCCATGCCCGCGGATTTTCTTCCGGTCGCGCCCCCACCCGTGCCCCCACCCCCACCCGTACCACCCGAACCCGCGCTCGTACCGCCCGGGTCCGAAAACGCAGTCGCAAGGTCTAACTGTTCGATGCTGCCGGTGGAAACCTGTATCAATGCCTTTCCTTGCAACAGGGTCCCGGCGCTCCCGCCTGAATCGTATTTTACCGCCCAGATATAACTCTTGCCGCCAAGAGCGCACTGGTCCCGGTACGGTTTATAGGTTGTAAAAAATACGACCCCGGTGGTTGCGGCCAGCGGGTCCGTAATGACCCGTTCCGCCCTGAACGTTGCATCCGGGACCGCGTCGGCGTCGAGGGCGATGACCCACCCATTATCAGGATTCGGCACCACGTTAGCGATATTCGTTACATCAAGCAAAGGGGTCGCTACAGGCGTCTCGCATTCCGGGTCAAAGCCTGCGGCGGTATAGCAGGGATCTTTCACTCCGAATATATGCCGCTGGCCCGCTCCATCGTCCGTAACGCCGCCGGTCTGCTCGTAAAAGTACCTGCCCGTTCCAAAGTACACCCAGAGCGAGTTCGCTGTTTTGTTCTGCAGCTTCGTGACCGACGAGGTCACGGGACCGATGCCGTCCATGACCGTGCTCCATTCCCACTGGCCGGGGTCTATGTTCTCCTTTGTCGAAAGCCTCCCCACGCCTCCGTCGGTCCACGTATACGGATCCAGTGCAGTGCCAGCACCCTCCTTTTTCACATACGGGATGTACACCACGTCATCCTGCCAGTCCAGGTCGGTGTCCAGGGTGGCGTTGTACAGGGAGCCGGCAAAAGCCTCCGATAGCCCGGCAGGTATTATGGGCGGCGCCGCGGGGATGCCGTCTTTTAAATTAAGCACGAAAAGCTTCAATGGCTGATCAGAGTTGCCGAGAAACTGCCTGCTCGTGCTGTCGATCGGGCCGGTGGGGCCTGAACCCAAAACAACGAAAAAGTGGCCGTTTTTGTTGTTGTCAGGCAATTCGTCCGTCAGCGCGCTGATCCTCACAACGGCCGGCCCCGAGGTTGAAAACCCGAGTCCAGGTTCCGAAAATTCCCAAAGTAGCTTCGGGTTATTCTGGTCCGTGATGTCGAGGGCGAAGTAGGAGGATAAGCCTACATCCACGGTACCGCTGGCCTCTGCGACTTCGGTTGGAGCGCAGACGCTGTCGCTTGGACAAGCAGCGTCATAGGGCTTGCACGCCCCTCCGTATCTCATGCCGCCGATAAGAATGGTCCTCCAGCTGTCCACTGTTTTAGCGTCGTCCGGGCCGACAGTCGCATCCGCGCCGATGCTCGCGTCAAAGATATACGGAGTAAGGTCAACGGAATAAACATGGCAATATGCCGGGTCAGTTGTGTATTTCAAATAGGGAAGCACATTTTTCGGGATGAACGCCCACATCTCTTTTCCAAGATCGGCCCCCGTCAGTCTCGCCTTCTCGGTTGCGCTCATGCCGTCCCACTTCAGCTCCAGGGTCCCGAGTTTAAAGGCGTGGAGCATCCCGTCGTTCGCGCCGGTAAAGATCATCCCCCGGTTTTTATACGCCGAGGCAGTGATGTAATGGGTGCTGTCCGCAGGGTCCTGGAAGGAAGGATTCCTGCCCGGCACTCCATAGGTGTAGTCTTTATGGACATTGTGATAGCCGTTTAACGCCTGCCAGGTCGAGATCTTCGGCGTGGAATTGAGCACGTCGCCCAGTTTCCACGTATAGGGTCCTGCGCCGCCGATCGTTACTTTACGCGGCCTGTACGAGAAGGCAGTGCCTCCGACCGTAAACGGGGTGTCCTCGCCGTGCACCCATCGTATTATTGCTTCCGCTTCGTCATCCGAACTTGCCTGCAGATAAGGCTTCAATGCCACCCTGTTCGCCGTTGAAAAAGTGACCGTCGCGCCGCTCTCGATCGACGTTATGATGGTCCTGGGCGACGTTGCCAGATTCCGCTCCCACAGCAGCTTGCCCGCCTCCCAGAGACTTCCCAGGTTTTCAAATTCGATGTCCGGCGACAGGGGCTCACCGTCAACAATGCCGTCGCCGTTCTCGTCCTTCCACCGCCTCGCCATGGTGGCTTCACCGCTGAAGTAGAGCGAAGTTATATAGTCGCGACGGGTGTTGGTGGGTTCTGTTAATAAATCGAGCACCCTGTTCCCGTCGTCCTCCCGGATGCTGCTGCTGCTGAATCTCGGGTCGACGTAATACCACAGGTTCGAGAGCCTCCCGATCCATGAGATCTCCGTGTCGCCGAACTTTTTTCTCGGATAATACACCGCCTGGACAAGGTTTGCTCCGCTCCCCTCTCCGGAGGCCAGCACCGATGCGGCCGTTCCCGCCGCTGCCCGCTTGATGATGTCCTGCAGCGCCTGCTCCAATTGCGCCGTCAGGGTGCTGGGATCGACCGCTTCATAGTACATCCCTCCGCCTTTTACGGCCGCCTGCTTCAGGACGTCTCCGGTCGAGACAGGGGAATTATTGGAATCATATCCGGCAGTTGCCGCTGTACCCATGGTATTGACAACGTAGGTGCCCACATACTGCCTGCCCGATTTATCGGACCTCAGGTCCGTGTGGTTGTACCCGTAGCACGCGTTTTTGGCAAGGCTGGACAACGTGGCGGATGTGCATAAAGCGGGCACTCCTGTGCTGAAAAGACTGTCATCAAGTGAGGGCGGACCCGCATGCGGGCTCGGCGGGTTGTTCGCTCCAACACCCGATGAGAGGATCAGAATAAAGTTCTTCGTGCAGGTCGTGGCGTGCTCATAAGGATCGCGCTCGGTCGGTAGCGTTTCATCCTGGAAATAGCTTATCGCCTTGTGTTCTCCGGTCACCAGGGTGGTCGTCGGGTCGATAGCGACCGCGTTTTCAATCGTTGTCAGGAAATTGGAATCAGGTTCATCGCCCGGTTCCTGCTCAATGTAATTATCTATGTTCGGGACAGCGCTCGCCGGGTTGCCTCCCGTCTTGCTGAAAGACATGACCCCGAACCTCGCCTGGTCCCAGTACTCGTCGATCAGGCCGGTTTTGAGCACGCACGTCGTCAGAAATTTTTCAGAACATCCGGCAGCCTTCCAGGCAGCAAGCTGGGCGCCGGTAGGCGGAGATGACAACGTCGGAAAATTCGCTGCCGGGGTAAGGCAATTATGGGTGTAATTCCCGATGCAGATCTTGACATTCATACTGGCCGAGGAACGCGGAGGGGCGATAACATTCCAGGTGAACTGCTTCCACGTAGAGCTAGTTCCATCAGCATCATTTGCGCCCACCTGTAAAGTGTAAGTCCCTGTTACGGTCGGTGTACCAGAAAACGTACCTGTGGCGGTATCTAACGTCATACCAGGTATAACAGGCGGAATGGGATTTAGCCAAGTTTGCCTCCATTTCCAGTCATAGGGTGGTGCCGGAGAAACATGCTGCTTGCCCCCTATCGCTTCAAAGGTAAAGGAATAAGCCTTATTTATGATGCCGTCTTGAAGCGGGGTTGTCGAAATAATTATCGGTTCGTTAGCAGTACTAAGGATTGTCATTGTATAAGTGCGGAGAGCCTTCTGACCGGAAGAAGCGTCTACACGGACTTGAAACTGATATGTCCCCGCAGTAGTCGGCGTTCCAGTGATCGATGTTCCGGGATAGCCAGAGGTAGCTAGGCTTAATCCAGGAATCGTACCAGTGATTACACTCCAAATATATGCTGGACCACAAACGCCATTCGCCTGAATTACAATATCATTCTCGCTAAGGGGGACGTCAACAATGCCAGTTGGCAGCGTGTATGCGGTAATCTGGGCCAGACCTGAATCAGCAATAACTATCGAATAGTCTTTGAAGTCTGACCCTTGCGGGCTCGCATCATCTTTTACCGTAACTCTAAAATTATAAGTTCCCGCCATAGCCGGTTTGCCCGAAATGGTCGTTGATGGAGTGCCTGAAGCGCCGAGAGTCAGGCCTGGAGGAGTGGCGGTGCTTGGCGCCAGGGCAGCCCACGACCAGGTATAATTCGCATCGCTGCCGCCAGCAGCCGACAGCGTATGGGAATAGCTGACACACTCGGTGCCGTCGGGCAGACCGGTCGTCCCTCCGGCTATTCTGAGAGGCGCTGCAGCCTCGGCAGAGGGAATGAGAAAATCCAGAATTGTCTCCCACGCCCTGGCAAGGATGCCGCGCTCTGATTTTCCGTCATTCCGGTGTGTCTCGTCGCTAATTCCCGGTGTTGCCGATTGACCACCAATATCTCCTCCAACCAGGAATATATCGGACGCCGGTAACGCGGCATATACTTCGGTCGGCAACCAGTTTCCTGGTGTACCCGGATTATTCAATAAACCGCAGGTATACTGGGGATAGGAGGGATGGTCTTTTATGACGAGGTTTCCGGCAGTTATTTCGATCTGGCAATACGAATAGGCCCACGCACCGCTAACCCAGTACCGGTAGTAAAAAGTCTTGATCCAGTCGTTGCCTCTGCTCACCAGAGTATTGACATTGGTCTGGCGAGAGGTGGAGATACCGCCGACCAGAATCTTTTGCAAATAGTCGTATTTGCTTGTAGTAACCCAATTAAGGAAGTTGCCGGTGAATTGGCCCCCCGCTCTCGGCACAAATTGGTTGCCGATGTAAGCATATCTCAAATTAGATTGATAGTACCCGCCATATGGTATTGTTTTCCAGGAGGCATCGTAGTAGTTGTCCTCACACACGCGGCTGGTCGCGAAATCCGCGGCCTTGGTGCAATACGCCGGATCGCCCATATCCACGGAGTTGTCCATCATGATCATGATGTTCGGCTCGACGTTCGTCTTCACATACGGCGGCATAAGACAATAATTGTCCATGGTGGCCGCATACAGTTGCACGGGCATTACCGCAAAGAGCAGCGTGATGAATGTTCTTGCCAGCGCCTGCGTGATCGATCTATTATCGGCTTTCATGTTCATACCCCCACATAATATCAGTAAAAAAATCCCGCTCAGTTGTACGGGTGAACGATCGGGTTGGCTGCTTTATGCGGATTCCGAGGCACTACATCCGCCATCAAGGCATCGCACCCGTCCCATACATGCTTCCGGCAGGAAGGACAAAGCTCCCATACCAGTGAACCGGGTGATGACGTGACGATCGAGGCGTTGCAGTCAGGGCAGATCATCTGGAATTTTATCATTTTTCGTCCGCCTCTCTAGAAAATGCCGCAATTTACTGAGCATTCTCTGTAGCAAGTTATGCAATGACAATGCCATGATTAAGCGTAATAAAAACAGATACTTATTTATTAAAAAGGGGGTATGTTAAGAGAAGTGTTTCTAAGGTATGTAACTGATTACACAATAATGATTCCTGCATATCCCACGACCTGGGCATAGTCTCCGCTCACCTCTCCGGAGTTGGCATACTTGATCAGTTCCGCCTTGGCGGCTCCCAGGATTTTACAGGCAGTAAGCATGGCAACAGCGGGTCCATAGCCGCACATGGAAATATGGTTGTTCTTTACCGTATGATACAGCCCCTCGGGATCGAGCTTGAGAATCCGGTCGATCGCAAGATGGTCTTTTTTTCGCGCGAGTTCAGCGGGCTCGTAGTGACTCATGTCGGAGCTTGCAACGATAAGAACATTTCGGATTTCGGATTGCGGATTGCGGATTTCAGACAGGGCTCCCGCCACCGCCCGGCCGACCTCAAGGCAGGTTTCGAGCCTCGTGTCGAGCATCTGGATCGGAACGATGGTTGCCGCGGGACAAAGATGCTGGATAAAGGGGAGCTGCACTTCGAGGGAATGCTCGTGGAGGTGGGCCCGGTCGTCTTCGCGAATGAGACGGGAACGTCCGAGGATGGCCGCTGCAAGAGATTCATCGATCTCGACAATGCCAAGGGGCGTTTCCCACCGACCGCTGGACATGATCGATACCGCCTCCCCGAGGCCGGTATGGTTCGGTCCGATGAGGATGAAGGTGTCAGGCGGTTCAATGCTTGAATAGACCGCCCCGGCCACGGGGCCGGAATAGATCAAGCCCGCATGGGGGGCGAGAATGCCGAGCGCTCTCTTCTTCCCGGCATCCGGGATGAGAAATCCCTCCACCTGGCGTTTCAGCGCTTCCTTTGATCCCTGGTAAAACTGACCTGCAACCGCGGGTCGGCGGACCATGAGGCACCTCCGGGTCAGCGTAAACCGGCCGTCTATTTCTCGGATTCGAGGATCTTCGTCACCGTGCCCTTTGAACGCATGTCCGAATACTGCCGGAGCACGTCCAGCATATGAGGGTTCTGGGCCGTGATCTCCTTGAGTTTGCCTTCGGTCACTTCCAGAATGACGGAATCCTCGGCTGTCTCGACCGTTGCGGTCCGGGGCTTGCCCGTCAGAAACGAGATTTCCCCGAAAAAATCGCCGGACCCGAGCGTCGCGAGCTCAACCCGATCTCCGGACAACAGCGTTGTAAAGATCTTTACCGATCCGCTCGCAATGATATAAACCGACTTGCCCGTATCGTTCTGCTCCACGATGGGCAATCCCGCGGGGAGCGGGTGGACGTTCATCACCTTGGTGAAGGCGTTAAACTCCTCCTGGGAAAACCCGGCAAAGAGCGGAATAACGCTGCTGGCCGGTTTTTGCGCTTTTCCATCGCCCTGCATGGCCGGCTCGGCCTTGACCGCCCTGTTCGAATGCAGCGCTTCGATCCTGTCATGGGCCTGTTTGTTCGCCGGGTCGATCCGCAAGGCCAACTTGTATTGCGCAAGCGCTTTGACGACTCCGCCTTTTTCAGCATACAGATCGGCGGCCCGCACGTACTCTTTCACGGCCTCGATCTTGTTGTTCAGTTTTTGATATGCGTCGCCGATACGGACGCGGACGATCGGATCGGGCTCGATAATAAAGAATTTTTCCATCTCGGCTATGACGGATTTCCAGTCCGCCTTGCCGATGAATTTCTGGATACTCTCCAGCAGCCTGGCTTTTTCCGGCGCGGACGGCGCTTTCGGGGGCGACGGGGCCTTCTCAGAAGCCGCCTCCGGCGCCATCTGCTGCTGCGCTGCCGCCGGGGGCGCGGCATTCATCGCCGTCATTGCGGGCTGCGGGGCCTTCTCGACCGTGGGTTCAGGCGCTTTCTGCGTGGTTTGCATCTTCGCGCTTGTTCCTTTTTCACGCGAGGCGGAATACTGCTCCAGGACCTGCAGCACGCGCGGCCTGCGCGTTACCAGATCGCGCAGCTTGTCCTCGGTCACTTCCAGGATCACGGCATCCTCGGCTGTCTCGACCGTTGCGGTCCGGGGTTTTCCGGTAAGGAAGGACATCTCGCCGAAGAATTCATTGGCCCGGAGCACCGCGAGGTCCAGCCGCTCTCCCGAGGGGACTAGCGTCCAGACCTTGACCGAGCCGTTCGCGATAACGTACACCGACTGGCCGGTATCGCCCTGCTTCACGATGGGCTGGCCGGGCTGCAGGATATGCACCGCCATCATTTTCGTAAAATCGTCGAATTCTTCCTGGGTAAGTCCCGCGAACAGCGGAATGACGCTGCGGGCCGGTTTCGAGGCGCCTTCTTCAACCGGTTCGGGTCTTTTTTCGGTCATGGCCGTGTTCGAGTGGAGCGAGGCCATTTTTTCATTGGCAAGTTTGCTCTGCGGGTCAATCCGGAGGGCCAGTTTATACAGGGCGAGCGCCCTGACGATGACGCCCTTGGCGGCAAAGAGGTCCGCAGCCTGGATATATTCCTTCACCGCTTCGGCCTTCTGGTTCAATTTCTGGTAGGCGTCGCCCATGCGCACACGGATCATGGGATCAGGATCGATGGCGAACAGTTTCTCCATCTCGGCAACAGCCGCCTTCCAGTTGGACTTGCCGAGGTATTTCTGGATCGAATCAATGAGCTGTGCTTTATCGGTCGACATCCCTGTGCCTCCGTTTTCGCAAATAGGTTGTGTGCTCCGGGCCCCCGGCCGTAGATCACTTCTTTTACCTTCTCCAGCGTGCTCTTGACCCGCTCCTCGTGGTATTTCTGAAGCACCTCCTTGATGCGCGGCCGTTTGGAGATCAAGTCCTGCAGTTCATCTTCGGGCACTTCCAGCAGTTCGGTCTCTTCGATCGCTTCGACGTTCGCGGTCCTCGGCTTGCCGGTGAGGAAGGCGATCTCGCCGAAAAAGTCGCTGGGCTGCAGCACGGCAAGCTGTACTTTCTTCCCCTGAAGCATCGTATAGACGCCGACGGTGCCGCGGGTCGCGACATAGACGGAGCTGCCTGACTCTCCCTCGCGGATGATGGTCTTGCCCGCCGGATAGGTATGCACGACCATTCGTTTGATAAAGTCGTTGAACTCTTCCTGCGTAAGGTCGGCAAAGAGGGGGATCACGCTGCTGGCAGGTTCGAGCGAGCCGAACTCCAGCGGCTCGATCTTGTTCTCGGCAACGGTAGTGTGCGAATGGAGGGCCTCCATCTTTTCCTGGGCCTGTTTGCTTGTTGGATCGAGCCTGAGCGCCAGCTTGTACTGCGCCAGGGCCTTGACCACGAAACCTCGTTCAGCATAAAGGTCCGCGGCGCGAATGTACTCCTTCACGGCTTCCGGCTTCTGGTTGAGCTTCTGGCGCGCATCGCCGATGCGCACCCGGACGATGGGGTCCTGATCAATTGCGTAGAGCTTCTCCATCTCCGCTATTGCGGATTTCCAGTCGGTTTTCTGGATGTATTTCTGAATATTATCGCTGATCGTTGTCTTTTCGGATGCCACCGTCGTCCTCCTTAAAAAGATCTTTTTTCCGCGTTCTCGAACCGCGTGAACCTGTTGATGTAGGTGAGATCCACCTTGCCCACCGGGCCGTTCCGCTGCTTCCCGATGATGATCTCGGCGACGCCCCTTCTGCCGCACAAACACTCCCCATCGGGAGGGCACTCGCATTTATTATAGACCTCGTCCCGGTAAATGAAGAGGATAACATCGGCGTCCTGCTCGATGGCGCCGGATTCGCGAAGATCGGCGAGCATGGGTCTTTTTTCCTTGCCGGGCCGGGTCTCCACTGCCCGGTTGAGCTGCGACAGCGCAATGACCGGGATCTCCAGGTCCTTTGCCAGCATCTTGAGCGAACGGGAGATATTCGATATTTCCTGTTCCCTGCTCGATTCGCTCCCCCGTCCCCGCATCAGCTGCAAATAGTCGACAACGATCAGGTCAAGACCGTGTTCGAGCTTCAGCCGCCGCGCTTTTGCCTGCATCTCGAGCACGGAGATGGCGGCAGAATCATCGATATACATCGGCGCTTCGTGCAGCCTGCCGGCCGCATTGGACAGCGGCGTCCAGTCGCGGTCGGACAAATGGCCGGTGCGGAGCTTATGCGCATCCACCCTCGCCTCGGAGCCGAGCATTCTCAGCACCAGCTGTCCCTTGGACATTTCGAGGCTGAAAAAAGCGACTATCTTTCCTTTTTCGATCGCCGCATGTGCGGCGATGTTCAGCACGAACGCGGTCTTTCCCATGGAGGGGCGACCGGCGATGATGATGAGATCGCTCGGCTGGAGCCCCGACATCATGTTGTCCAGGTCCACAAAACCGGTGGGGATGCCCGTGACCATTTCCTTCTGGTCGTAAAGCTTCTCGACCATCTTGATGCTGTGGCCGACGATCTCCTTGAGCGAGAAGAACGGTTTCCCGATCTGTTTCTGGGCAATTTCGAAGATGGACCGCTCGGCAGTATTCAGCAGTTCATCGATGCTGTCCACGGTCCGTGAATCATCGTAGCACTGCGTGATGATGTCCGTGGACGTATGAATAAGCCTGCGGAGGACCGATTTTTCACGCACGATCCGGGCGTGATACTTGATGTTCGCCGCCGTAGGCACGAGGCTGACCAGCGTTGCCAGGTACGATGCGCCGCCGACCCCTTCCATCGTCGTTTTGCCGCGCAGGTTGTCGCTGAGCGTGACCAGGTCGATGGCCTCGCGGGCCACGTGCATATCGAGCATGATCTGGAATATCTTGCGGTGGGAATCCTTGTAGAAATCATCAGGGGAAAGAACGTCGACCACCTTGTTGATCGAATCGTTCTCGATCAGGATGGCGCCCAGGACCATCTGCTCGGCATCTACATTTTGAGGGGGAAGCTTCTGCAGGGACACTTCGGTCTGGATGGACATGGGTCGACCTCAAATACGGAAAATAAAGGAGCCAGAAGTCAGAGGTCAGAAGTCAGAATTTACATCCTGCCTGCCGACTCCCATCTCCTGGCTCCTGACTCCTGACTCCTTGTCGTTCGGTACTACTCTTCTCCGATGACCGATACTTTGAAATCAGCCGTGACGTCGGAGTGCAATTTAACGGTGATCGTAAAGTCGCCCAGCCGCTTGATCGGCTCATCGAGCACGAGTTTCCGCTTGTCGATCACGACGCCCTGGGCCTTCATGGCCTCTACAATGTCCATGGAGGTAACGGACCCGAAGAGCTTGCCTTCCTCTCCGACCTTCGCCTTGATCGTTATCGAGAGGCTCTTGATCCGGTCGGCATCCGCTGCCGCTTCCTTTTTCAGCTTCCGAAGACGGTCGGAAACCATCTTCTTCGCATGGTTCATGGCATTGAGGTTCTTGGGTGTTGCTTCAATGGCCTTTTTCCCGGGCACCAGGAAGTTCCTGGCATAACCGTCAGCCACCTTAACGAGATCGCCGATCTTTCCTAATTTATCAATATCTTCCCTTAAAATTACCTGCATTGAGATACAACTCCTTTCGAACGGTTAAATGGTGGCCCGATACTACCAGAAAGCAGGGCAAGGTGTCAACAAAATTGCGCCGCCGGCCGGTATGCCGTATATTGTATTGCTCCTCTAAACTTGGTAGATTTAAGCAAAGGTCGCCGGCCGGATTCAAGACTCAATATTCAAGATTCAAATATTGAATATTACTTTTTGAATTTTGAATCGCGGGGAAGCATTCAGTGATGATTCACCGCGATCACGCCCCGCTTTCCACCTTTTTCTTGAGCTCGTGCAGTTTGTTCATGGCGGCCAGCGGGGTCATGCTGTCGAGGTTCAGGTCCGCGATCTCTTTAAAAAGCAGGCCCGCCTCACTGGCGAAAAGCCCCAGCTGCGGCTCCGGTCCTTGAGCGGGCATTCCTTTTTTCGAAACCCGCCCGGCATTTTTAGGACCAGCTCCGTATCCTGCATTATCGTGCGATGCCACAACCGGCTCGCCCAGTTCATTGAACTCGGCCTTTTCCAGGTTCGCCAGCACTTCCTTGGCGCGCTGGATCACGCTCTGCGGCAGCCCGGCAAGCCGGGCGACCTGGATGCCGTAGGATTTGTCCGCCCCGCCCTCGACCACCTTGCGCAGAAAGATGATCTGGTCGTTCCATTCCTTGATGGCGACCGTATAGTTCTTCACCCGGTCCATGGTGAGCGCAAGCTCGGTCAGTTCGTGGTAATGCGTGGCGAAGAGCGTCCGCGCCCGTGAGCTTCGTATGAATATGCTCGGCCACGGCCCAGGCGATGCTGATGCCGTCGAAGGTGCTCGTGCCCCGGCCGATCTCGTCGAGGATGATGAGGCTCCGGTCCGTGGCGTTGTTCAGGATATTGGCGGTCTCGTTCATCTCGACCATGAAGGTGCTCTGGCCGCGGGTGATGAAGTCCGAAGCGCCCGACGCGCGTGAAGATCCGGTCCACGATGCCGATCTGCGCTTCCCGGGCAGGCACGAAACTGCCCATCTGCGCCATGAGCGTGATCACCGCCACCTGGCGCATGTAGGTGGATTTGCCGGCCATGTTCGGGCCGGTCAGGATCAGGAGCTGGTTCTCTTCGCAGTCCAGGAGCGTGTCGTTCGGGATGAACCGCTCGTCCGGCGTGAGCTGCTCGATCACCGGATGCCTGCCTTCGACGATCTTCAGGACATCGCCGTCGAGGATCGACGGGCCGGGTATAATTGTTCTTTGCCGCCGCCTCGGCAAGCGAGACAAGGCAGTCGAGCGACCGCGAGCCGCCGCGCCATGTCCTGGATCCTGACCGTCGAAGCGGCCACCGATTCCCGCACCTGCTGGAACAGCCGGTACTCCAGGTCGAGGATCTTCTCCTCGGCGCCGAGCACCTTTTCCTCGTATTCCTTCAGCTCCGGCGTGATGAACCGCTCCGCGTTCGCCAGCGTCTGTTTGCGGATATAATCCTGCGGCACGTTCGCAAGGTTCGTCTTGGTCACTTCGATGTAATACCCGAAGACCCGGTTGTAGCTCACCTTGAGCGAGCTGATGCCGGTCCGCTCCCGTTCGCGCTGCTCGATGCCCGCGATCCAGCCCTTGCCTTCGGAGCTGATGGAGCGAAGTTCGTCAAGTTCCGCGCTGTGGCCTTTTTTGATCAGCTTCCCTTCGCGCAGCGTATAGGGAGGATCATCGTGGATGGCGCTTTCGATCAGCTGGAGGACTTCCTGCAGGTCGTCCCAGTCCGCGGTCATATCGTAGATCAGGCGGGCATTGCATGCGGACAGGAGCTCCTGGATCTCCGGCAGGACGGTAAAGGACTGTTTCAGCGCAAGCAGGTCGCGGGCGTTCGCAACGCCGAGCGAAACCCGGCTGATCAGCCGCTCCAGGTCATAGACCGCTGCCGAGCGCGGTCCGCAGGTCCGAGCGCAGCTGATGGTCGTTCTTGAACTCGGCCACGGCGTCGAGCCTGCGCTCGATCTCTGCCGCATCCATGAGCGGGTTCAGGAGCCATTCGCGCAGTTTTCTGCCGCCCATGGACGTGACCGTGAGGTCGAGCACGGAAAGGAGCGTTCCCCGGGCGGAGCCGTCATAGATATTCCTGACCAGTTCCAGGTTCCGCTGGCAGGACGCGTCGAGGACCATGTGCTCCCGGGTCAGGAACGGCTTGATCCGCCGGATATTCGCCAGCGCCGGTCTTCTGCGTCTCCTCGATATACCGGAGCGCGGCGCCGGCCGCAGAAATGCCGGCCTTCATGCCGCTGCAGCCGAAGCCTTCGAGCGACGCGACCTTGAAATGGTCGAGCAGCGTGCGGAGCGCGGTGTCGCGGTCAAAGGTCCAGTCGTCGTAGCGTGTTGATCGCCTGCGTGTACTGCCGGAGCAGGGCGGAAAGCCCGGAGTCGGGCTGATAGCGCCCTGCGGCAGCACGATCTCGCGCGGGCGTGAACCGGGCAAGCATGGTATCCAGTTCGGCAAGATTGTCCGGCCCGTCGATCTCGGCCATGAAAAAATCGCCGGTGGAGATATCGAGGAACGAAAGGCCGAACCCGTCCTTCGCGGGATAGAGGGAGGCGAGATAGTTGTTGTCCTTGGCATCGAGCAGGTTGGAGTCGAGCACCGTGCCCGGCGTCACGACGCGGATCACCTCGCGCTTCACGATCCCCTTGGCGAGCTTCGGGTCCTCCACCTGTTCGCAGACCGCGACCTTGAACCCGCGCCGGATAAGCTTTGCGATGTAGCCGTCCACCGCATGATAGGGAAACCCGCAGAGCGGCGTCTCGATGCCCTTGGACTTGTTCCGCGCCGTCAGCGTGATCTCCAGGACCTTGGACGCGGTCACCGCGTCCTGGTCGAACATCTCGTAGAAATCGCCCATGCGGAACAGCAGGATCGCGTCCAGGTGCTGGCGCTTGATCTCGCGGTACTGCTTCATTAGGGGGGTCAGATCGGTCATCTTTTTTTGAAGTGCAGGAGCCTAGAGTGCTGAGCCTTTCGAAATACGGCCTCAACTGCGCATAGGTCCCTTCAAGCAGCTGAGGCACTACACGCGTCTCATCGAACACCGTGAGGTAGCTCGTATCGCCGGTCCAGCGCGGCACGATCTGGATATGCAGATGTTCGGGAATGCCCGCTCCTGCGGATTTTCCGATGTTGATGCCGATATTGAAGCCTTCGGGTTTCATGGCCTGCTTCAGGATGTTCACCGATGCCTGCGTGACCTTCATCAGGTCGGCAAGTTCGTCCGCCGGAAGCTTATCGATGTCGGACTCATGGGTATTGGGCACAATGAGCAGATGGCCGTTGTTATAGGGATAGAGGTTCATGATCACAAAGGAATGCCTGCCGCGATAGAGGATATAATTCTTGCGGTCATCGTTCTTGTTTGCTTCTTCGCACAGAATGCATCCGGCATGTTTTTTTACGGTGTTCAAAATGTACCTCATGCGCCAAGGAGTCCAGAGACGGTCCATATGATTCAGAAGCTAAGAAGACAGAACGTAAGAGGACAGATCAGCTGTTGCCTTAATCTGTCGTCTGTCATCCGTGATCTGCCCTCTGCCTCTATCCTTTCCTGATCTTTTCCATCTCCGCCATGACCTTCTTAATGTCTTCCCAGACGATCTTCTTGTCCGCCGGGGTCCTGAGCAGATATGCCGGGTGGAAGGTCGGCATGAGCGGTATGCCCTGGTAGGTCTGCCAGTGCCGCGCAGCGTCGTGATCCCTGCTTTGGTCTTGAGCAGGGTTTTGACGGCAACATTGCCGAGCGCAACGATGCACCTGCGGCTTGATCGCCTGAAGCTGCTTGATCAGAAACGGCTCGCATGCCTCGATCTCGTCCGGCTCGGGATTCCGGTTCGCCCGGCGGCCTGCACTTGACGATATTGCAGATGTAGACATCTTCGCGCTTAGCTTCATGCCCTTGACGATGATGTCCGTCAGCAGCTGGCCCGCGGCGCCGACAAAGGGCCTCCCCTGCTCGTCCTCTTCCTGCCCCGGCCCCTCGCCGATAATACGAGCCGCGCATCGGGATTGCCTTCGCCGAACACGATGGTCTTTCTGCCCTTGCTGAGCTTGCACCGGGTACATTCACCGAGTTCTTCGCGAACCGCTGCGAGCGTGCCTGACGGGATGGGCAGCACCGCTGCCTGCGGCTTCTGTTTCACAGGATTCGGCGCCGCAAGTTCTGCGGCTTTAACGGGCTTTGGCACCGGCTGCGTAACGGGCGCTCCGGCAGACGCAGGCACGGCCAAGGACTCAACGACCGTCACCCCGAGCGCCTTCTGATACTCAAGATGGGTCCTGCACCTGGGTACGATTTCCAGAAATTCCTGCTGTATCTCGTTCACAAAGATGCCCCGTGCTTTTAGCTGCTGTATTTCAACTCCGAACTCCCAACTCTGAACTGCTCTAATTCCCCCACTTCAGTTTCGTCCGCAGGATCTCGTAATAGCTCTTGGTGGGATGCTTGATCAGCTTCATCTTGAACCGCGATTTCTTGATCTCGACGATGTCGTTCGGCATCAGCGGGAACCCGATCTGGCCGTCCAGCGTCAGCGAGCACGTCCTCGCTCGGCGACGTGAGCCAGACGGTGACCACGACATTGTCCGGCAGCGCGATCGGCCGGTTCGAGAGCGTATGGGGACAGATGGGCGTCAGGACGAAACAATGGATCGTCGGATAGATGATCGGGCCGCCGGCGGACAGGGAATAGGCGGTGGAGCCCGTCGGCGTGGAAACGATCAGTCCGTCGGCCCTGAAGGTGGTGAGATGGCCGTCGTTCACCGAGACCTTGAGCTCCATCATGCGCGCCAGCGCGCCCTTGTTGATCACCGCGTCGTTCAGCACGCGGTACTGGGCCATGCGCTTGCCGTCCCGGAGCACGCTCGCCGTCAGCATGATCCGGTCCTCGGTCGCGAGCTTTCCCGCAATCGCCTTTTCCAGATTGTCGTACAGCTCGTCCAGCGAACTTCGGCCATGAACCCGAGGCTCCCGAGGTTCACGCCGAAGATCGGCACATCGGTATGCGCATCCGCGACATAGCCGCGCAGCGGACAGGAGCGTGCCGTCCCCGCCGAGCACGATGATCATCTCGACCAGCGAGGGGATCGATTCCGCGGTCGTAGCCCTGCATCCTGATGGCCGCGGCGGTCTCGCTGTCGATAAAGACCTTCTTGCCCCGCGCTCGAGCCAGGCGGCCAGTTTCCTGGCCGCCTTCTGGGCTTCGGGGATGTTCTTTGCGATGATCCCGATTTTTTTCATGATCCTTCGTTATCAGATCCTGACGACAGGTCAGTCCTGCGCCTTACAGTATCCGGTCCTGTTTTCAGTTCCTTCTTCAGTTCCTCCACCAGTTTCTCGGTACCGCTCCCCTTCGCCCAGGAACCCGATCTCCCGGCTGTTCTCATCCACGTAGGTGAGATAGACGCTCAGGCACTCCTCGGGCAGCTCGTCCTCGGCCCGTTCCGCCCATTCGATCACCGTCACGCCGTCGGAATCGATATATTCCTCGAACCCGATGCTCTCCAGTTCTTCAGGCCCCTTCAGACCGGTACAGATCGATATGATAGAACGGGACCCGCCCCTCGTACTCGTTCACGAAGGTGAAGGTCGGGCTGGTGATGTACTGTTCCTTCACCTCGAGCCCCAGCGCGATGCCGTAGGAAAAACTCGTCTTGCCCGCGCCGAGATCGCCGTAGAGGCAGACCGTATCGCCCGGCGCGCAAGCCGCGCCCCGAGCATCTCGCCGATGCGCCAGGTCTGCTCCGGGCTTGACGTGATCACGCTGAACATCATTCCGCCTGCCGGGCCACAGCCCTGACCACGTCGCGCTTGCCCACGATGCCGACGATCTTGCCGTCCCTGACCACCGGCAGGAGATGGACCTTCTTCTCGTCCATGATCGTGGCGATGTCGACGAGCGTCGTGTCTTCCGTGATCGGTGACCACCTTGCGCGTCGCAGATGTCCCCGACCCTGGTCGCGGCCAGCCGCTTCACTTCCTCCTCGAACTTCTTGGAGCTTTCGAGATAAATGGCCGCATCGAGAAAACTGACCACGGTCGGGATGTGGAGCCGCTTGTTCCGGCTGATCAGATCGTTCTCGGTCACGATGCCGTACAGAGCGCCCGATCGTCCACGACCGGCACGCCGCTGATCCCGTGCTTGACCAGAAGCGAAGCCAGTTCCTCGATGGAGGTTCGGCTTTACGGTTACGACGTCTTTGGTCATGATGTCTTTTGCGGTCAGCATTGTGTCACCTCTATTTGATCTGAATTTTCCGCAGATCAGAGTACAGTGAAAATCTTGACGATTCGCAAAAAACGGATACATAGGTTACAAATCGTCGGAAAAATACTTTACTTTTAATGCGTTCATTTGTGTTCATGCATTTTATTCGTCTTCAGTTTTTCAATTCGTCACATGCATCGTTTCTTTATCGCTTCCGGTATCTTCTCGATCAGGTCCCCGGCGATCATTCCCGGTTCGCCTTTTTCCTCTGCAGCAAGATCGCCGGCAAGGCCGTGCAGATAGACGCCCAGGCAGGCGGCCTGTTCGCGGTATGTCCCTGGGCAAGAAGGCTGCCGATCATTCCGGTCAGCACATCGCCCGTGCCGCCCGTTGCCATGCCGGGATTGCCCGTGGAATTGATGAACACCCGGCCGTCGGGCGACGCGACCACCGTGCCCGCTCCCTTCAGCACCAGTGTTACCTTATACTTCGCGCGCGAAAGCGGATGCGACGCCGATCCGGTCCTTCTGCACGTCGCTGCGATGACATGCCCAGCAGCCTTGCCATTTCGCCGGGATGGGGCGTCATGATGATAGGCGCCTTTGCCTGCTTCAGGATATCGAGAGAACCGGCAAGAGCGTTCAGACCGTCGGCATCGATGACCACGGGTATCGTCAGTCGCTGGATCAGGTTCCGTGACCGACCTGAACAGTCTCGTAGTGGGTCGAGAGCCCGGTCCGATGGCGCAGGCGGTCATCTTGCCCGCGCCTTGAGCAGTTCATCTCCGCCCCGATCCCGAGCGTGCCGTCGATGCTCTCTGCCGCGGGAATGCACATGGCTTCGACGATCTGCTGCTGGATGATGGGGACGAGACTGTGCGGAGTTGCCACGCTCACCAGCCCTGCTCCGGTCCGGAGCGCGCCGCGGGCCGCCATGACTGCCGCCCCGGCTTTGCCGGCGATCCGGCAACGACCATCAGATGGCCGAAATCGCCTTTATGGGCATCGCGGTCTGCGTGGACCGAGAAGCACCCCAGGCATAGCCGCGGTCAAGCAGGCTCAGCGTTGATCTTCTCCTTTTCGACGGCCTCGGGCGGAATGCCGATATCGGCGACCCGGACCACGCCGGCATGGTCTGCGCCGGGATAGAGCACGAGCCCGCGCTTGAGCAGCGCCATGGTCACCGTCAGGTCCGCCCTGACCGCCGTGCCCATGACCGCGCCGGTATCCGCATCGATACCGGTCGGGATGTCCACGGCGACCACCGGCCTGCCGGACGCGTTGATCAGTTCGACGGCATCGGCGTAGGTTCCCTTGAGCGGGGACGAAAGCCCCACGCCGAGCATGGCATCGACGATGATATCGGACCAGGCAATGATATCCGCGAGCGACCGGGCAGAGGCATTCGGGACGATCTCGACGTCCATCTTCCGGAGCGATGGAAAGATTGACCTTCGCCTCCCCGTTGACAGCGCCGAAGGACGCAAGCAGCGCAACGCGCACCGGCACGCCGCGGATGCTCAGCCGCCGGGCCAGCGCAAGACCGTCGCCGCCGTTGTTGCCCTTGCCGCAGATGATGCCGACCCGCATGCCTGCAAGTCCGTCGAAGAACCGCTCCATCTCGGCCATGACGGCGGCGGCGGCGTTCTCCATCAGGACCGGCCCGGAGATGCCGAACTCCCTGATCGCCCGGCGGTCGATGTTCTTGATCTGTTCTGCGGTGGCGATCTTCATGATAAATATCCAGTTGAATCGGATGCAGCTAAGACTCTATCGCTGTTAATTCATGCCCGCATTCGTGCATGTCCCGACGTCTACCCGACCAGCACCACCTGGGCCACGGCATATCCTTCATCATGGGAATAGCTAGCAGTATCTGCTTTACGCCCTTGAGGTCCATCAGGTCCTTGACCCTGCCCGAGACGTTCACGATCGGCCCGCCGCCCTCGCCGTGGAGCACTTCCATGTCGGTCCACTTCACGCCCGCGCTCCATCCGGTCCCGATGGCCTTGAGCACCGCTTCCTTGGCCGCAAACCTGCCGGCATAATGCTGGGCCGGGATATTTCTGCCGCGAGCAATACTCCCGTTCCCGCTCGGTGAACACCCGCTCCAGAAAACCCGGATGGTTCTTCCCTGCCTTTTCGATGCGGTCGATCTTCACCAGATCGACCCCGATGCCCACGATCATGTTCCCCCCGTTAGAGAACAAATTCTAAATTTCAATCTCGAATCACCAAACTGTTGAAACGAATAGTGGTCGTTTGCAATTACTTGCATTTGATTTCGTGCTATTTGGTAGTTATCGTCTTATCATTTCCCGCACCGCCCGGTCCATCCCCACAAGCGACGCCCGGGAAATGATGCTGTGGCCGATGTTCAGTTCCTCCACCTCGGGGATAGCGGCGATCCTCCCCACGTTCACATAATTCAGGCCGTGGCCCGCGCCCACCCGCAGCCCCAGGCTTGCAGCGAGCTTTGCCGCTTCGGCGATCTTCGTCGAATTCGCGCTCCCGGTCCTTCTCTGGTCGTCGCATTCGCATAAGAGCCGGTATGGATCTCGACCCAGTCCGCCCCGGTTTTCTTCGATGCCGCGATCTGGTTTTCATCAGGATCGACAAAGAGGCTGACGCGTGATGCCGGCCTGCCTGAAGGCGGCCGATATATTCCTTCATGAAGCGATGCGCGAGGCGACCTCGAGCCCGCCCTCGGTCGTCAGCTCCTCCCGCTTCTCCGGAACAAGCGTCGTGATGTCCGGCTTGACTTCGAGCGCGATCCGCTGCATCTCTTCGGTGGCCGCCATCTCCATGTTCAGCTTGGTCTGCACGATCTGCGCGCAGCAGCCGCAGGTCGCGGTCCTGGATATGCCGCCGGTCCTCGCGCAGATGGGCGATGATGCCTTCGGCTCCGGCCAGTTCGGCAAGCACGGCGGCGGCAATCGGGATCGGGCTCATTCCCCTTTCGCGCCTGACGTAGCGTTGCGATATGATCGATGTTCACGGACAGCCTGGGCACTCGGTATCCTCCTTGTCGATGTTTTTCAAATTCTATCATCTCTCCTTTAAAATATCCAGAAAATTCACGGCACTGCGGCTTGCCTGCTATCGAGCCCGCCGTCCCGCGCCTTGACCCTGCACCATGAGTCTGATATAGTAAGCGTATCCATTACCCAAGGAGGTAGTCACATGCTTCGCATTTTCCAGACGGTCCTGTATTGCCGTGGTTCTTCTGTTCCTGCCGCTCATCTCGCAGCTCGCCCAGGAGACCAAGACCGTCACCGCCGAAGGCGTGGCCGCGGTCCAGCAGGGCGCGCTGGACATTGCCCGCGACGCGGCCATCGAGGACGCCCAGAAAAGGGCCGTCGAGCAGGCGATCGGCATCATGATCGATTCCCAGACCCAGGTCGAAAACTACCAGGTCATCAGCGACAAGATCCTGTCCCAGATCAAGGGATATATCACCCGGTACAATGTCGCCGGCGAGAACCAGGACAGCGGTCTCCTCCGCGTCCGGATCACCGCCGATGTCTCCTCGGGAAAGCTGAGCGACGACCTTTCGGCCATCGGCGTCCTGATGGGCCAGATGCACAAGCCCAGACCATGATCCTGATCGCCGAACAGAACATCGGCCAGGACGGTGAATGCCTGGTGGCTGGACCCAGGGACCGAGACGGACATGAGCGTCGTCGAGAACTCCTTCATGGACAAGTTCACGGAAAAAGGCTTCGATTCATCGACCATGAGGTGGCGTCAAAAGAGATCAAGGTGACCGCGGCCTATCAAGGTGCAGGACCTCACCGCGGCCCAGGCAAAAACGCTCGGCAAGCAGGCCGATGCCGAAGTCGTGATCATCGGCAAGGCCGTCGCCAAGCTCTACGGCGATGTGGGCGGCGGGCATGAAGTCGGTCCAGGCCGACCTCTCGGCAAAAGCGGTCCGGACGGACACGGGCCAGGTCATCGCGACGACCACGACCAGCATGCGGCGGCGTGCATATCACCGACATCAGCGCCGGGAACCGAAGCGCTCAAAAAAGCGGCGAACCTGGCTGCCGACGAGATGATGACCAAGATCCTTGCCGTCTACTCGCAAGGAAGTGGGCGGCACGCGGCCGGTCACGATCACGATCACCGGCCTGAACAAGACGCAGTTCGTAAAGTTCAAGGATGTGCTCAGGAACCAGGTGCGCGGCATCAAGGACCTGCACGAGCGGAGCTTCAGCGGAACAGCACGGCAAAGATCTCGGTGGATTCCAAGACGAGCGCCCAGCAGCTCTCGGACGAACTGGTGCTGAAGGACTTCGGCACCTTCTGCGTCGAGGTCGTGAGTTCCACGGCGAACACGCTGGAACTAAAGGTCGCACCGAAATAGCCCAATAACAGGAGTCAGGACTCAGAATACAGGAGCCAGCATAGAGTGGGTTCCCTTCTGACTTCTACCCCACCCCCACCATGCGCTTGGCAGAGATCACGGTGTTCTTGAGCAGGATCGCGATCGTTACCGGCCCCACCCCGCCGGGCACCGGCGTGATGAGCGAAGCCTTCTTTGAAACAGCCGAAATCCACATCACCGACGGTCGTCCCGTCGGGCAGCACATTGATCCCGATATCCACGACCACCGCCCCTTCCTTCACCATGTCGGCCTTGATCAAGCCCGGCCCGTCCGTTGCGCGTGCAGAGGATGTCCGCCTGCCTGGTCTCAGCGCCCAGGTCCTTCGTCTCGCGGTGGCAGACAGTGACCGTCGCCTCCTTCACGAGCATCATCATGGCAAGCGGTTTACCCACGGCAAGGCTCTTGCCAACGATCACGACCTTCTTTCCCCTTGACTCGATGCCGTAATGCTCCAGCATCCGCATCACGCCGTAGGGCGTGCAGGGAAGAAAGGTCGACCTCACGGAAAAGGTGAAGCCGGGCTCAAAGAGCTGGACGTTGATTCATCAGCGGAAAGCCGTGCCCACGGAAATGGCGCCCTGCCCGTCGACGTCCTTTTCCGGCGCGATAGCATTCACGACCTTCCGCGTATCGATGTGGCGCGGAAGCGGCATGAACACGAGGATGCCGTTGGCGCGCTCATCGTTGTTCAGTGTCTTGATCAGGTTCAGGATCTCGTTCAGCGATGCCGCGGCAGGCAGCGTATGATTGAAGATATCGATGCCCGCCCGGGCGGCAGAGCTCTGGATGGCCTGGTAATACATGTGGGAAGACTTGTCCTCGCCCACGAGCACGAGCGCCAGGCCGGCACGTATGCCGTGCTTCGCCAGTCTGTCCGTCTCCTCCTTGACCGCGGCAAGGATCTTTGAAGAGAGCTCAATGCCTTTCATCAACTGCGCCATACAACCTCCCAATGGACTTGTATCCGAAAATTCCCCTCACCGCGACTCCCTGATCTCCGTATGCCTGATCTGCCCTCCCAGGTTCGCCGTAAGACCCACGGTCCCTGCTGAAACCAGCGCCATGACAAGGAGCAGCGCTATATACCATTGAGGAAGTGCGCCTGACTTGCGGAACAGGAACAGACCTCCCAATGCAACCGCACCAAGCAGTTCTATCAGCGCCATTGCCAGCAATGCGATCTCTGCATGCGTGCCGATGGAGGACTCGGTCACGCCCGGCAGGTTCAGGTCTTTTACGACCTTTTCAGCGGCGCCTCCCGTGAGGAACACCGGAATGGTGACGAGCGCGATCAGAATGAACAATCCGAGGCCCAAAAGCTTCACCTCGTCGCTCTTGCGCACCAAACCATAGCCGAACACCAGAAGCGCCCCCAGAACGCCGATCACGGGAAAATGATTGATCATAAGATGTATATGCGCCCAGTTCATGATGGTTACCTCCTTTTAGGTCGGGGCGGGTTTGAAACCCACCCTACAAACCCTGTTCAGCGTTTCAGGCAGAACCGGTCCTTTTCAAGATCCACCCTGAACTCTTCCACCCGTTGTTTAATCTCATCATAGCTCCAGCCCAGTTCTTTGCCGACCAGGGCAGCGATCTTCTCCGCCTGCTGGCCGCCGCGGCCGGTCGAGATCCCCAGGTGCATCCTCCGAAGCACGATATCCGAAAGCGTTTTCGCGCCCTCTTCCCGCACACTGAACAGGACCTGCGCATAGAGATCGGGGCTGTCCGGCGAGATCGGCGCACGCAAAGACGGATCCTTTCGTGCAAGTTCAAGCACATCCTCGGCCCTGGCTCCGTAGAACGATATCAGATGCCGCACGGTCTCGGTCGGCATGGCATAGCGCGATGAAAGCTCGGGGACCGCTTCCCGCATATATTCCTCATAGGAAACCGGAAGCCCGCCCGGAAGAGGCTGTTTATCGGTCACGCATGCGGCAGTTCTGCCAAGTGCCTTGCATACGGCATTCACCGTGTCCTTTGCCATGTTGCGGTAGGTCGTGAGTTTGCCGCCGGCAATGGTGATGATCCTGCCGGTCCGTCCTTCCCTGATCACCCGGTGCTTGCGCGATATCTTTGACTCGCTCGCGCCGGAGAATGCAAGCGGCCGTGATGCCTGCATAGGTATAGAGAATCGACTCCTTCGTGAGGTTCATCCCCGGCAGGACCCGCCTGCTCTCGGTCAGGAGATAATCCACGTCCTCCTGTCTGCGCATGCACATCATCGAGGTCGCCCCGGTATTCCGTGTCCGTGGTGCCGATGAGCGAGTAGGCGCCGAGCGGAATGATGAAGAACATTCTACCGTCCCGCGAGGTCACGAACAGCGCCTGATCGGACAGTTTGGGCAGCACCAGATGGATGCCCTTTGTCGGATGGATGATCCTTCGTCTCGTTGATATTGCCCGCGCGCCGGACCGTGTCGATCCAGGGCCCTGACGCGTTCACCAGCACCTTTGCCGCGGAAATCTTCGTGCCGCCCGAAAGAACATCCCTGGCAGTCACGGTGATATGACCCTGTTCCTCGATCTTTTCGACGCGGTGATAGTTCAGCAGCACTGCGCCGGCCCTGCGTGCCGAGATGATGTTCTCCATCACGAGCCGCTCGGGCATCATGATCTGATGGTCGTAGAACAATGCGCTGCCCGCAAGACCTTCCTTGTTCAGATGCGGTTGCGGACCCGAGCGTCTTTTCCCTATTGGAAGTGAAGTAATGCGGAATGTCCTTTTCGTGCGACAGGAGATCGTAGAGGTGAATGCCGAGGGACATGACTGCCCTGCCGTGCGGATCATCCTTATAGATAGGAATGAGGATCGGCATGGGATGGATGAGATAGGGCGCCTGCTGCCGCAGGATGGCCCGTTCCCGCAGCGATTCAGCTACGAGATCGACCTCGAAGTTCGCGAGGTACCGGAGCCCGCCGTGGATCAGGCGCGTGGACTTGGACGTGACGCCAGAGGCAAAGTCCCCCTTTTCAAGCAGCAGACAGGACAGCCCCCGCAGCGCCGCATCCCGCGCAACGCCCGCCCCGGTGATGCCGCCGCCGATGACGATGAGGTCGTAGAGAAAATCCGGGGTAGTGCTGTTTGTATTTATCATAGATATGGGCAATCCTCACTTGAAGCCGTCCACGACTTTTTTTAAAATCCGGGTTTGTTAGTATATATTCCGTCCACGCCCCACTCGATGAAACGCCTGATCTCGTCCTCGTCATCCACGGTCCAGACATAGACCTTGATCTTCTGGTCGTGACAGGCGCTGACCAGTTCCCTGGTCACGGTCTTTTTCCTGAGGCTGATGAGACCGTAGCCCATGCGATCTATACTTATTCACTTCGCCGGGACGAACGTATCGAAGATTCCCGACACCGGCAGTCCGGCATCACCCGGCGGGCATCCTGCACCTCGCGCTTCCTTAAAGGAGGAAATGAGCACCGGGCCGTTATACCCGGAACCCGCAAGATGCGCTGCGGTCAACGCTCCAGCGCCTTCGCTCTTGATCTCGATGTTGAGGCCGACCTTTCCCGCTACCAGCGTGAGTAGCATCACCGAGGACGCGGTATGGGCTCTCCGTTCCTGAGCTTGACAGTGGCGATCTCTTCAGACAAGGACTGTTCGATATTGATGTTCTTCTCCGCTGTCCTTCCGGTTTCCCTATCATGCATGACGTACAGCTGGTTGTCCCGGCTCTTCCGGACGTCGAACTCGATCATGTCCACCGGCACAGCAAGCGCAAGCCGGAAGGCCTCGAGGGAATTTTCAAGCGCGCGGGAGGAGTCGCCGCGATGAGCAATGATCAGGGGTTTTTGCATGGTTGATTAGGGAAACGCTCCGTGCGCTCTACGGTTTCCGCCAACCACCTTATCGATGATCTTATCCTTGATCGACTTGATATGGTCCACAATGGTCGGCTGCGGCGCTGGTGGCGATGTTGCGCGATGGATCGCGGTGCGGATCTCGACAAGCTTGGCAAGCGCGGCGATCTCGCCCTGCCGGAACAGGTCCCGGGGGTTGCTGAAATCCGCCCAGTGGGTTTCTCCGACAGCCGGGTGGATGACCACATCGGCCTCCGTGACGAGAATCTCGTTCAAGTAGATCCGGGTCACCGCATCTGCGCGCAGGACCACGTCCAGCCCGAATTTGTCCTCGAACGGGCCGACCTCGCTCGACACATCCACGGCGATCACGATATCCGCGCCCATGTCCCGGGCGCAGCGCACGGGCACCCGCTCCACCCACCCGCCGTCCACGAGCAGCATGTCGCCGTCCGCCACCGGCGGGAAGATCCCCGGAAGGGCGCAGCTGGCGCTCACGGCCCGCCGGAGCGAACCCTTCGTATAGACGACCCGTTTGCCGTTCCGGATGTCGGTGGCCACACACCCAAAAGGTATCTTCGTTTCCTCGATCATCATATCCGGGATAAGCGGATAGATGAATTCCTCATACTCCTGTTCCGATATGAAGGCCGGCTTGGTGGCGGTCACGCCCCAGAAATAGCCCTTGCGGATCAGGTTCGCCATGTCGCTGAAGAAGCCGTGGTTATTGTTCGGCTGTTCCATCCTGCGGATGAACTCCAGCCGGGTTTTACGGGACCGGAAACTCCGGAGGAACTGCTCCACCCTTCCCATCCAGTACCCGGCATCGGGCTGGGCTGCATAGAGCCCGCCTATCAGCGCCCCGAGGCTCGTGCCGGTGATCATATCGATCGGGACGCGTGCATCCTCGAAGACCTTCAGCACGCCCAGGTGCGCCAGGCCGCGGGCCGCTCCCCCGCCGAGCGCCAGACATATTTTTGGCTCCATTCGAACTCCCCTTCACAAAAGCCTGTTCTTAAACTCGAATTATCATAGCATCAGAATGACAGGGTGTAAAGGTTTATCAAGGTCTCCGGTGGAAGACGCAAGAAGCTCATTCCGGGCAAATAAACAGCAACTTACTGCTTGACATGCTGCTGCCGAACATGGTATGTTCAAAACATGAACATGGGTCATGAACGCACCCCGGCACCTGAAACAGAGCAGTACCGTTCGCTTCAGATCCTCCACGAACTGGCGAACGACGACTCGCTCACCCAGCGCGACCTGAGCAGCCGACTCGGCATCGCCCTCGGCCTGGTCAACTCCTACATCAAGAACCTCGTAAAAAAGGGATACATCACCGTCAAAGCGATCCCGACGAAACGCTACGCCTATTACCTCACTCCCAAAGGCTTCACGGAAAAGACCCGGCTCACCTATCATATGCTCCAGGATTACACCAGCATCTACCGCGAGGCACGAAAAAACCTACAGACGCTCTTCCAGGACCTTCAGGTAAAAGGCGTAAAAACCGTCGTGTTTGCCGGCGCCGATGAAGTGGCCGAGATCGCCTACCTGACGCTGCAGGAAACGAACCTGAAACTGGCAGGCGTGGTGGATATGGAGAACCCGGACGCGGCCTTTTTCGGCAACAAGGTCATGCCGATAGAGACCATCCGGCAGTTAACCTATGACCGCATCGTGGTGACATCCTTTCTCAAACGAGATGCACTTTATAAAGAGCTTCTGAAGAACGGCATCGACAAGGACCTCATACAAACCTTTACCACTATCTGACGGAACGCCGGCAGGAGAAGGGACGACAGAGCATGACCTTAGCGAACAAAAAAATCCTTGTCACCGGCGCTGACGGGTTCATCGGTTCTCACCTGACCGAGGAACTGGTGCGACAGGGACACTCGGTCAGGGCCTTTGTGCTTTATAATTCCTTCAATTCATGGGGCTGGCTCGACAACGCCGAGCCCGAAGTTCGGAGGTCGCTCGATGTCTTTGCCGGCGACATCAGAGACCCCCATGGCGTAAAGACCGCAATGAAGGGCTGCGATGTGGTCATGCATCTTGCTGCGCTGATCGCCATCCCCTACTCCTATCATTCGCCGGACACCTACGTGGACACCAATGTGAAGGGAACGCTGAACATCGTTCAGGCCGCCCGCGAGCTCGGGGTGCAGAAGCTCGTCCATACCTCAACGAGCGAAGTCTATGGGACAGCGAAGTTCGTCCCCATCACCGAAGATCACCCCCTGCAGGGCCAGTCGCCCTATTCCGCGTCCAAGATCGGCGCAGACCAGATCGCAATGTCGTTCTTCAACTCCTTTAATACGCCGGTATCGATCATCCGCCCTTTCAACACCTACGGGCCCCGCCAGTCAGCCCGGGCGATCATCCCCACGGTGATCACCCAGATCGCAAGCGGCCAGCGCGTGCTCAAACTCGGCGCGCTCCATCCCACCCGGGACTTCAATTTCATAACGGACACGGTGCGCGGATTCATCGCTGTCGCTGAGTCGGACCGTTCGATCGGCGAGGTCATCAACATCGGCAGCAACTTCGAGGTGTCCATAGGCGACACCGTCAAGATGATCAGCGAGAGTCATGGGAGCCAAGATCGAGATAGAAACCGAGCAGGTCCGTTTGCGCCCTGAAAAGAGCGAGGTCGAGCGGCTCTGGGCGGACAACTCAAAAGCAAAATTACTGGTTGAATGGGAGCCTGCATACGGGGGACAAAAAGGCTTGAAAAAAGGGCTGGCGGAAACCATCTCCTGGTTTACTCACAACAATAATTTGCAGCGCTATAGATCCGATCACTATAATATTTAGCGGTTGCTACACCATGCATTTTTCCAGCCTATTGCATGACGAAATAACAACGAGTAGTACAAGTTCCTGGAAGATAAGCCTTCGTCTTTAGAACAAGCGGAAGAAATAAGGATAGGACTCCTGCATGAAAACAATGAAGCCAAATAGAAAACGTTTAGCATATGGCAGTCAGGGGGAGTGATAAAATGCCGTTGATCAGCATTGTAACACCTTGTTTCAACGAAGAGCCGAATGTCCAGGAAGTATACCGTCAGGTAAAAGAGGTATTTGCGGTATTGCCTCGTTATGAGTACGAACACATTTTTATTGATAATGCATCAACTGATAAAACAGTATCCATATTGAAAGACCTGGCGAGACAGGACAAAAACGTTAAAGTTATCGTAAACAGCAGAAATTTTGGTCATATCAGGTCCCCCTTTTATGGTTTGCTGCAGTCGAGAGGTGACGCTACTATTTTACTCGTTTCCGATTTACAGGACCCTCCGGCGATGATCCGTGATTTTCTCAGCAAGTGGGAAGAAGGATATAAGATTGTTCTTGGCGTCAAGACTCAAAGCAAGGAAACACCCGCGATGTTTCTCGTAAGGAAGATGTACTATAAAATTCTGAACAAGTTGTCCGAAATAGAACTTACGAAGGACAACACCGGATTCGGTTTATATGACAAGCAAATAATCGATATTCTGCGCAACATCAATGATCCATACCCTTTTTTACGGGGATTGATATCAGATGTCGGCTTTGAAAGCGCGAAGCTAGAATATACACAGCCGGCAAGAACACGAGGCATAACGAAAAACAACTTTTACACGCTCTACGACATGGCGATGCTGGGCATTACCAATCATTCCAAAATCCCCTTGCGATTGGCAACCATTATGGGCTTTTCATCGTCCGCCTTCAGCCTTATTACAGCGGGTACTTATTTCTTGTATAAACTCATCTTCTGGGATACATTCTCAGTCGGCATGGCCCCTCTCGTCATCGGATTATTTTTCGTCGCTTCTGTGCAACTTTTTTTCCTCGGTATCATAGGAGAATATATAGGATCAATTCACACACAGGTCTTAAATCGACCCCTCGTCATTGAAAAAGAACGCATTAATTTTGACAAGCAAATTCACGGAGAAGTCTCGATAGAAAAATGATACTCATCAATTCATCGCCAAAAGACGCATTAAAGATCTTCCAGCCCTTTTTGCCCATCTCGGTACCCATCGGCCTTGCAAGCCTCCTGGCGGTAGCTGAACGAGAAGGGATCGAGGCCAGGTTTATTGATGAGCAAATTGAGGATGATATCTCAGGCCTCGCATCGAAATACACGTCGGACATGACGGAACCGTACATTTTCGGCTTCAGCGTATTAACTGTTGCGTTTAAAAATGCACTCCTGATTTCGAAACAATTAAAAGAACGGTATCCCGGATCAGTGGTGGTATTTGGCGGCGTTCATCCCAGCGCTTTGCCGGAAGAGGTATTGTCTCATCCCCAGGTGGACGCTGTGATTCGGGGGGAAGGAGAAAAACCGCTCCTGGAATTATACCGGCACGTGAAAGCGGGCACTGATTACACGCACATACAAAATTTATCATACCGGCAAAACGGTAAAATCATTCACAACGCGATCTCTCCGATCTTAGAAGACCTCGATCGTTTGCCGCCCTTTCCATACCATTACTTTACCTCTAAACGATACGACCTCGGCTTTGTCGTCAGCTCCCGGGGCTGTCCGTACCAATGCGTTTTTTGCAGCAACCGAGTTACCACAGGTCGAAAATATCGGTTCAAGAACGCGGAAGCGATCGTTGACGAATTGGATATCTTACTCAACCGGTACGGCAAAAAGAATATCGTTTTTCTCGATGACAATCTCCTGGTCAACCGCGAAAGGATTTATACGCTCCTCGAACTGATAAAAGCAAGGGGTTTTGATAAAAGAATGAGCTTTGCCTTTCAGGCGCGGGGCGATAATGTCGACCAAAAGCTCCTCCAGGACCTGTACGCGAGCGGTTTCAAAAGCGTTTTTTTCGGTCTTGAGACCGCCTCGGAGCGGCTTATGAAGATCGTCAAAAAAGGCGAAACGGCGGCACAATGTGTAAACGCCGTGACCTTGGCGAAAACGATCGGATTTCATGTGAGCGCTACGTTCATTTACGGCCTTCCGGGAGAAACGCATCAGGACAGAATGGATTGCATCGCATTGGCCAAAAAGCTGCGTTTAGATATGGTGCGCTTCAACAATGCAACACCCTACCCGGGGACGGAGCTCTATGAGCTGGCCAAACAGGAAAATCGATTGAATATTCAGGGTGTTTATGACAATTTTGTCTCGGTATCCACTTTTATCGAAAACCCCTTTAAGCCCATCCCTTTTTCCTATGTCCCGCTGGGGAACAGCGAGAAGGAAATACGACGCGATATATTGTTTAGCTACTTCAATTTTTATCTCGATTTTTCGCTGCTTAAGGTCATTTTCGCAAAACCGGACCAGGGAGTGGCCTGGTTCAGCGCCGGGGAAAAGATTCTTGACGTCGTGAAAAAGGCACCCGGCATGTTCTTCCTAGGGGCAATGCTCGGGATCAAGTTCTTTCAGCTGTTTTACTATAGCGTTATTTCCAGGGAAACGGCCATATCGTTCAGATTTTTCTTGAGCACATTCCACGGACTTCTTCACAAGAAAGGAACATGAATTACTCCTCGAAAAAAGTAGAAGCCCTCTACCAGACATGGATAATCCGCTGGTTCCCGCACGCAGCAGTGCAGACCGGGATCATTCTTGCATTGGCCTTTCTTTGCCGCGGCCACTTGCTGGCGCTGGAAGGGCTTTGGTGGGATGACTGGGCCTGGGCCTGGCATTATTTTTGTTCGGGCTCCCTCGGCGAATTCATACTCCCCTTTAAAAGCCTGGGCCATCAACTCATTGGTTTCATCCTGTACATGAACTTCCAATGGTTCGACATCTCCCCGGCCCACGCCTCCAATATATGGCAGATCGAATTTTTTATCCTGCTTACCGCCAATGCTTATTTATTATGGGCTATCGGCAGAAGACTTTGCAGTCCAGCATCCTTAATCCCGATTTTAATCGCAACGATATACCTCCTGTCGCCCGTAATTAACATTTTCTGCCTTACTACGCAGCCATATCATACAATGCTTCTCTTCTACTTAATTTCCATTCTTCTCACCATGAAGAGCCTGATGAATTCACCTTATGCATGGACCTCCGAAACGCTGTCCTATCTGTTCTATTTTTTCTCGATAATGGGTCTCGAATCGTTCATCCTGTTCGAGGTATCCCGGTTGATCATAATTTATGTGCTCCTGGCCAGGTCCGAATCTGTCCCGAATAACCTTTTTTGGCAGACGCTCAAGCGCTGGCTGCCTTACCTGCTCATTTCGGCATTGGCCATCGTCTATGTCCTGTTCCTACAGCCGAAATTCGGCGTTTATCAAAACGCGTATGCCCTCCCTGCACTGAACACAGAAGGCCTGGTCCGGGTGAAAAACAACTACGTTATTTCTTTGAACTATATTTACCACGTTTGGAAATACGCGTTCATACAAATCGGCGTTCCGGTGTTCTTTCAAAATGTCTACAAAACTGCAACGTTCCTGGCGCTCGCCGTGATCCTCACGATACTCGTCCGGACGCCATCAAGCGTCAAAAAAACTGCGTCGTCCCGGTTGAAGAGAAACACTGTTATCACCTTTTTATTCGGTCTGTCCCTCGTATTTGCCGGGCTCACCCCGTATATGCTAACAAGATCTGCGGTGATGTACGGCATCGGAAGTCGTCACGGACTCCTGGCTAACATAGGTGCGGCAATCATTATTGCATCCGTTCTCGCGCTCATTCAGGGCGCTGGAATAGTTGGCAGATTTATCTTTTCCTGTTTGCTGATGCTTGCCATAATAGGAGGAACACTATTCAACAACTCGATCGTCGAAGGCTACCAACGCGACTGGCGGCAACAGAGTTCGTTTTGGCGGGCATTTACGACGCGGGTCCCCGATCTTAAGGACCATTCGTTCGTCATCATCGATATGCCCCGAAAAGAAATGGGACTGTTCGGGCCCTGGCGCAGCGATTACGAATTCGCTGCCCCTCTGAGCATATTTTATACGAAAGCAACCGGCGAAAACAATGCTGACAGCCATTTTGCCGAGTCAATGTCGGATGCCTTCGACAGGAAAAGCATTATTGCCTGGGTAAATCATTGGGACGAAACCGCGGTGGAGTATGAATCCTTTAAGGGGACCAAAAAAATATATCCACAAAATCTTCTCGTAGTGCAGTACCAGAACGGAAATTTACTGGTCAACGAAGAGATCCAAAATGTCTTAATGGTGCAAAAATTGGAAATCCGCCCGTTAATCGCCCGGACAGACCCCCGCCGGATAGAGTACGGTTCTTCCGACCGCGAATATCCCCTGCGTATGCTCTTAGGTCCGGAATCGTTGTTGCAGGAGAGGTAAATTGAGCCGCCATATCGTCGTTAAGGATAGTGTTATGCATAGTGGCTTTGACATACCAGATATCGTCAAAACCGTCCAGTCGGCGCTTCCGCGACAGGATGGCGTTATTGGTCTGCATGAGCCGTCCTTCAAGGGCAATGAGTGGGACTATGTTAAAGAGTGTCTCGACACCAGATGGGTTTCCTCCGTGGGGAAATTTGTCGACCTGTTCGAGAAGCAACTCAGGGAGTATACGGAAGCGCGCTGCGTCGTGGCGGTAGTCAACGGAACGGCAGCGCTGCATATCTGCCTCAAACTGGCGGGCGTCGCGCCCGGTGATGAAGTTCTGGTGCCTGCCCTCACGTTTGTAGCGACAGCTAATGCTGTCGCCTATTGCGGCGCAATCCCACATTTTGTTGACAGCGAGGAAAAGACGCTCGGGCTCGATCCGGTAAAGCTAGACGCTTATTTACGCGAAATCGGAGACATACGCGGCGACGGCTGTTACAACAGGCGCACTGGGCGAAGAATTAAAGCGGTGGTTCCAATGCATACGTTCGGCCATTCAGTTGACATGGACGCGCTGCTGATTGCCGGAGAACGTTTCCGCCTTGAAGTGATCGAAGACGCGGCTGAGTCACTCGGCTCGAAGTACAAAGGAAGGCATACGGGAACCCTGGCTAAATTCGCGGCACTCAGCTTCAACGGCAACAAGATCATTACTACTGGCGGCGGCGGCGCCCTTCTGACCGACGATGAGGAACTGGGCGCACTGGCCAAGCATCTCACGACAACCGCTCGTGTCGCGCACCAGTGGGCTTTTACCCACGACATGGTCGGGTACAATTACCGGCTTCCCAACATTAATGCCGCAATGGGATGCGCGCAGTTAGAGCAGCTTCCTCGATTTCTCGAGCAGAAACGGACGCTCGCTGAACGTTATCGAGATGCCTTTACCGGCATGACTGGCTTAAGGTTCTTTACCGAGCCCAATTTCGCCAAAAGCAATTACTGGCTCAATGTATTGCTCCTCGATGAAAACCGCGCCGCAAAACGGGACACGCTGATTGAATTTGCGAACCGGAATGGTATAGGTATGCGTCCGGCCTGGACGTTACTGCACCGTCTTCCCATGTTCGGTGATTCCCCTCGGATGGATCTGACCGTGGCCGAGAGTATAGAACGACGGCTGATAAATATTCCGAGCAGCGCTTTTTTAGGAGCTCCCCATGTATCCTCGTAAAATCTGCATCGTAACCGGAACCCGAGCCGAGTACGGGCTGCTATTTCTGCTGATGAAACATATTCAGCAGGACCCCGGGCTTACGCTTCAGGTCATTGCCACGGGCATGCACCTGTCCCCTGAGTTTGGCCTGACTTATAGAGAGATCGAGAATGACGGCTTCACGATCGACGCCAAAGTAGAGATGCTGCTCTCGAGCGACACGCCGGTTGGAATTGCCAAATCCATAGGGCTGGGTGTCATCGGCTTTGCCGATGCACTTGATCATCTCCGGCCTGACATTCTGATATTGCTCGGAGACCGTTTTGAGATATTAGCCGCAGCCCAGGCCGCACTGGTCGCACGCATCCCGGTTGCCCATATTGCCGGCGGCGATACGACCGAGGGCGCCTTTGACGAATCCATCAGGCACAGCATAACGAAGATGGCCCATCTTCATTTCGTCACGAACGAGGACTCGGCGCGACGAGTAAAACAACTGGGCGAGAACCCCGACCACGTTCATGTCGTGGGAAATCCGGGCATCGACCGGATCCTCCAGATGAAACTGCAGACCAGAGCTGAACTGGAGCCTTCCCTCGGCTTCACGTTCCGAAAAAAAAATTTGCTCATTACGTTCCACCCGGCAACGCTCGATGCGGCATCGCCGGAGGCGCAGTTCCAAGAGCTGCTGAACGCCCTTGACCTCCAGGGCGACGGAACGGGATTGCTCTTCACCAAACCGAATGCCGACACGGGTGGCAGAAAGCTCATGCAGATGATCGACGATTATGTCGCCTCCCGTCCCCACGCCGTGGCATTCACCTCGCTGGACAGCTCCGCTACTTCAGCGTCGTCGCCCAGATCGATGCCGTGGTGGGCAATTCGTCCAGCGGGCTCTATGAGGTCCCGTCATTCAAAAAACCGACGGTCAACATCGGCGACCGCCAGAAAGGCAGGCTGCAGGCGTCTTCGGTGATCAACTGCCGCGCCGAGGCGGCCGACATCGAACGGGCGGTCAAGGAAGCGTACGTCCGGGACTGCTCCACAGCCGTCAATCCCTACGGCGACGGGAACAGTTCGTCCAGGATCTTTGCCGTGCTGCAGCAGGTCCCCGACCTGCAGGCCTTGCTGAAAAAACATTTTTATGGGACAGGCGGTTCACGATGAATGCTTCCAGCCGTATTTATATTATCGCTGAAGCAGGAGTGAACCACGACGGATCCCTTGAGATGGCGAAAAAACTCATTGACGTGGCTGCTGGTGCCGGCGCCGATGCGGTCAAGTTCCAGACCTTCAAGGCCGAAGAGCTCGTCAGCAGTGCGGCTCCCAAGGCCGACTACCAGAAGGCCGCGACCGGTTCGGCCGAGTCGCAGCTGGATATGCTCAAAAAACTGGAGCTCGACGAGTCTGCACACCGGGTCCTTGCCAGTCATTGCCGGAAGCGGGACATCCAGTTCCTTTCCACGCCCTTTGACGAGAACAGCATAGACCTGCTGGCAGCGCGGATCAAGGTGCCCATGCTCAAGCTGCCTTCCGGGGAGATTACGAACGGCCCGCTCCTCCTCCATGCGGCACGAACCGGCCTGCCGATCATTCTTTCCACCGGCATGAGCACCCTGGACGACATCAAGGCGGCACTCGGCGTTCTCGCCTTCGGATACACGGTCAAAAAAGAAAAACCGTCACACAAAGCCTTTAGGGCGGCACTCGCTTCCCCCCGGGGCAAGCGGAGCCTGCAGGAGCGCGTCACCCTCCTGCACTGCACGACCGAATACCCTGCCCCCTTCGCGGACGTGAACCTGCGCGCCATGGACACCATGCGGGAGGCATTCGGACTTCCCGTCGGATTTTCCGACCATACCCCGGGCATGATCGTCCCGATCGCTGCCGCCGCCCGTGGCGCATCAGTGATCGAAAAACATTTCACTTTGAATCGTGAACTCCCCGGCCCCGACCACAAGGCGTCCCTGGAGCCCCGCGAACTCAGGGCGATGGTGCGCGCCATCCGGGACGTTGAGCTGGCCCTCGGGTCAGGCGAGAAGAAACCGGCACCCATCGAAAAGAAGAATATCGTCGTAGCCCGGCGGAGCCTTATAGCCGCACGGAACATAAAAAAAGGCGAGGTGTTGTCTCCGGAAAACCTGACCTGCAAACGACCGGGAAACGGTTTGTCCCCCCTCCGGTACTGGGAAATGCTCGGCAAAAAAGCTGACAAAGACTATCACCAGGATGAGATGGTAGGCCTATGAATCTTCCGGTTATCATACTCGGCGCAGGAGGCCACGCAAAGGTCCTGATCGATACCCTGCTGCTCAGGACGGTCGAGATCACGGGCATCGTTGACCCCGACCTGGATAAGCACGGCACCAGCATCCTCGGCATCCCGGTCATCGGCAATGACCAGGTCGTGCATAAGCACGGACCCGGCGCAGTCATGCTGGTGAACGGCGTCGGCTCGGTCAAACAGCCTGCGCTCAGAAAGCATTTGTTCGACACGTTCAAGGCCAGGGGCTTCTCTTTCGCCAGCGTTCTTCATCCCTCTGCAGTGATAGCAGTGGGCGTGCTCCTTGCCGAAGGCGTACAGGTCATGGCAGGCTCGGTCATTCAGCCTGGCTGCGTCATCGGCCGTAACACGATCATCAATACCCGGGCCTCCGTTGACCACGACTGCACCATTTCTGACCATGTGCATGTGGCGCCGGGCGTTACCCTGTCCGGCAATGTCGCTGTTATGGAAGGTGTGCATATCGGAGCAGGCGCCACGGTGCTGCAAGGCGTCCGCATTGGCAGGAACAGCATCATCGGCGCCGGCGCGGTAGTTCTGCAGGATGTTCCCGAAGCGGTGCTCGTGTTCGGGGTACCGGGAAAGGTGATCTCACGATGAAAAACTGGGAAAAGGTACTGCTCTCCCCGGACAAGACGATCCGCGACGCCATCAAGGTCATTGATGCCAGTGCCCTCCAGATCGTCCTGATCATTGATCCGGTCCGGAAGCTCCTGGGAACGGTTACTGACGGTGACGTCCGGCGCGGGATCCTGAAGGGCATTTCGCTCGACCTGCCGGTGACAGAGGTCATGAACCCCAATCCCACGGTCGCGAACGTGGGCGACACCCGCGACAACCTCCTGGCAACCATGAAACTGAAAGAGATCCGCCAGGTGCCGCTCCTTGACAAGGACCGTTGTGTAGCAGGCATCGAGGTCCTGAATAACCTCATCCTGCCGCGTGAACGGGAGAACCGCGTGGTTTTGATGGCCGGCGGGATGGGCAGCCGACTTCGGCCGCTGACCAACGACTGTCCCAAGCCGCTCCTGGAGGTCGGGAACAAACCCATCCTGGAGACCATCCTGGAAAATTTCATCGAGTACGGGTTCCGCCACTTTTACCTGTCCGTCAACTACAAAGCCGTGATGGTCGAGGACCATTTCAAGGACGGCTCGGCCTGGAACGTAGACATCCGCTATATCCATGAGGACAAAGCCATGGGTACAGCCGGACCGATCGGCCTGCTGCCGGAGAAAGTGGAGCATCCCCTCCTGGTGATGAACGGTGACCTGCTCACGAAGGTCAATTTTCAGCAGCTCCTCGACTTCCATCTCGAGCACCAGGCGCAGGCCACCATGTGCGTCCGGGAGTACGACTTTCAGGTGCCCTACGGCGTGGTCAGGCTCGAAAAGCACCGGCTGCTTCAGATCGAGGAAAAACCGGTGCAACGCTTCTTTGTGAATGCCGGGATCTATGTGCTTGAGCCCGGGGCGCTCACGCATATCCCCCGCGGGAACCATCTCGACATGACCGACCTCTTTGCGAAGATCATCGCGGAGGGATTCGAGACCGCCGCCTTCCCGATCAGGGAATATTGGATCGACATCGGCCGCCTGGATGACCTTGAACGGGCAAAAGGCGAATACCCGGGAATCTTCGAATGAAGGCGCTCGTCGTAGGCTATGGATCCATCGGCAGCAGGCACGCACGGCTGCTGACCGAGCTCGGATGCGAAGTGGCCGTGGTCTCTTCAAGGAACATCGAGTTCCCGGCACACTACCGGACCCTGGCGGATGCGCTCGCCTGGAAACCGGATTACGTTGTGATAGCGAACAGGACCAGCGAGCATTACCGGACGCTCACAGAACTGGCGAATCTGGGATTCGCCGGAACAGTGCTCGTTGAGAAGCCGTTATTCCACGTGGAAAAGAAGTTGCCGAGACATGAATTTAAACGGGTTTTCGTGGGATACAACCTGCGGTTTCACCCGGTCCTGCAAAAACTGAGAACGGTCCTGCTGGACGAGAAATTGATATCGTTGCAGGCCTACGTAGGGCAATACCTCCCTGCATGGCGGCCTGGAACAGATTACCGGGATTCCTATTCGGCACGGACCACGGAGGGAGGAGGAGTACTCCGCGATCTGAGCCATGAACTCGATTATCTGAACTGGCTCCTGGGCGGTTGGGAGCGACTGACAGCCCTGGGCGGCCACTACAGCACGCTCGAAATCCAGAGCGACGATGTCAGGATGCTCATGATGATCACCAGAAAGTGTCCGTTGGTGTTCGTTCAAATGAACTATCTGGACCGCCTGACACGGAGAAATATCCTGATCAATACGGACAACCATACCATTGAAGCGGACCTTGTCAGAGGCAGCGTCATGATCGACAAGGCGGTCGAAGTGTTCAAGGTAGATCGAGACTTCACCTACAGGGAGCAGCACCGGGCCATTCTGGAGAACCGGCTGGATTCCCTCTGCACCCTCCCACAGGGAGTCGAGGTCATGGGCATGATAAGAGCTGCGGAATTGTCGGCACAACAGCGGAACTGGATCGCACAATGAAAAGGATCTGTACGATATGCGCCCGGGGCGGATCAAAAGGCGTAAAAAACAAGAATGTCCGACCGCTCCTCGGCAAACCGCTGATTGCCTACAGCCTCCAGCAGGCAAAGGCATCCGGTCTTTTTGCGGTCATCGCCGTGAGCAGCGATTCAAAGCTTATACTCGATACGGCGCGGCAATGCGGAGCGGATCACCTTGTTGAACGGCCAGCCGAACTTGCAACCGACGATGCCCCGAAAATTCCCGCTATACAGCACTGCGTCCGGGAAGCCGAAAAAGCATGCGGTTGCTCCTTCGATATCGTCGTCGATCTTGATGCGACATCCCCTCTCCGGTCAGTTCAGGACATTCGCGAGGCCGTGGCGCTGCTGGAGCAACGCGGTATTTCCAATGTCATCACCGGCGCGCCGGCCCACCGATCACCCTATTTCAATCTGGTTGAACTGGACGGCAATGGAGTGGCCCGATTATCAAAAACACTGCCGACCCCGATCAGCCGCAGACAGGACGCGCCGAAGTGCTTTGACATGAACGCGTCCATTTATGTGTGGAGGCGCGATGCGCTGTTTAACCATGCAACAATCTTCAATGAAGACACGCAGCTGTATTGCATGCCCCCGGAACGGTCAATTGACATTGATTCGGAATTGGATTTTTTCATGGTGGAACAACTTATGGAGCGGGGCCGGACCACTTAGCGCACAGGGGACGGGAACCAGCTGGACATAGGCCAACGGGACCACGAACCCTCGGAGCAGAACGCATCCGGTAATTCCTGATGTTTGACATATCATGAGAGTTAATATGCCTGAGAGAACAAGAACGTTTGCGGATAAATGCATCAGCCATATGGTTGCGCTGCGCTACACAGCGACCGAACCGGTATTACTGCGGTTCGCACGCCTCCGCCATGCGCACGCATACGAAAAAATAGACGAGGAGCCTCTCATCTCAGTGTACACGCCTACCTATAATCGGGCCGAGATCCTTTTGGAGCGGGCGGTCAAATCCGTTCTGAACCAGACATACAAGAATTTCGAGTTCGTGATTATCGGCGACCACTGCACTGATAGGACCGAAGAGGTGATCACGGCCATCAAGGATCCGCGAGTCCGTTTCTTCAACATTCCAAAACGAGGGTACCGCTACCCTCCGACGGCGGAAAATCACTGGCTGGCAGGACCGGTCGTCGCAGCCAATACCGCGCTGAAGATGCTGAAGGGGAAATGGATCGCTCGGATCGATGACGACGACATCTGGACCCCGGACCATCTCGATGTATTGCTCAGGTTCGCCAACGAAGGGGATTATGAATTTGTCTTGAGCGCATACGAGGCCGAGAAGAACGGTGTGCGTCAGGTTGTCAATGTCAAGGACGATATGCCGCGAATCGGTGGAACCCAAACGTGGCTCTACCGGTCGTATCTCAAGTTCATGAAGTACAACATCCAGTGCTGGAGAAAAAGCTGGAACAGGGTAAACGACACCGATTTACAGGACAGGATCGTTAAAGCCGGGGTCAGAACCGGCTTCCTCGATCGGATTACCTGCTACGTTCTCCCCCGGCCGGGGGAACGCACAATCGGCTTGTCAGCCTATCGAGAACACCGCGAGGAGAAAGAATCTCACTTTAAGTTTGAGAACTAATACGAAATCCAGTATCACAAGGAGAAGGTATGCTGCCGATATATAGAATGAAAGTCGTCCAGATCGAAATAACGAACGCGTGCAATCTGACCTGTTCAAGCTGCACACGGTTTGTCGGACATCATCCCCGTCCCTATTATATGGATCTGGCCACCGTGGAGCGGTCCATCCGTTCCCTTGAGGGATATGCGGGACAGATCGGCATCATGGGCGGTGAGCCGACGATCCATCCTCAATTCCCGGAGGTTCTTCGAGCTTGTCAGGAAATTCATTCCCGAACGAAGAAAGCGTGAGCTCTGGACGAACGGAAAGAACTGGGATAAATATAAGGACATTATCACCGAGACATTCGATCACGACCTGATCACGTACAATGACCACCAGGACAAGGAGGTCGGGGTACATCAGCCGCTCCTGATCGCCGCAGAAGAGATTCTGCAGGACCGGGAACTCATGTGGCGCTTGATCGGCAATTGCTGGGTCCAGTGGAGATGGGCCGCTTCGATAACGCCGAAAGGCGGATTTTTCTGCGAGGTGGCCGCTGCTCAGGACATGCTGTTTGAAGGACCGGGGGGTTACCCGATTGAGAACGGATGGTGGAACCTGAATCCGAATGAGTTCATGGACCAGGTCAAACGATATTGCCCCCGCTGCAGCGGTGCCATTCCCATGAAAGGCGTCAGCGCCCATTCTCCCTCTGATTACCTCTCGAAGGGCAACTACGAACTCCTGAAAGCGATCGGTTCGCCGAAGATCACGGCGGGGAACTACAAGTTAGCGAATTTCACGCTCACGGAAGAAGAGATCATGGCAACGGTCAAAGAAGGCTGGACGCCCTGGAGCCATCGTCCATACAAACAGTCCGGGCCCGATGAGCGGTGGACGTAGTGAGCGCGGCATCCGCAGGGGAACCGCTCTGGCAGCATGTCAGGACAGCCTGATCAGGGACCATGGGCATATCGAATTTGAGTATTTCCTGCGAGGGGGCAAAAGATGGGGAAGAAAAAAATTAAACTTTTATTGGTAAACCCTAGTTCCATGCCGGCTAATGAGCAGGAATCTTTCTTGAATAAATCCTCAATTCTGAGAGTACCCAGCTTTTCAATGCCTATAGGCTTACTAGATATTTCTGCTTATATAAGACAGAATAATCCAGATGTTGAAATTAAACTGTTGGATATCGGAAAGGATCTATTCAAAGTTTACAAAGAATATAATAACACTCCCCCTTTGACCTTGACGTCTTTTATCGAACTTGAATTGTCCACAATTGAATTTGAGCCTGATATTATTGGTATTTCGATTTTATTTTCATCTGCTCATAACAGCTCGATCCTTATAGCAGAAGCTGTAAAAGAAAAATGGCCTGAAGCCATTGTCGTCTGTGGCGGCAATCATGCCACGAATCATTGCCATAATTTATTATCGAATAACAGCATTGACTACGTTATAAGAGGAGAAGGAGAACTTTCATTCGCTGAATTTGTGAATAAAGTCCAGAATAATGAAAAACATTTTGAGATACAGGGCTTAACAAGCAGGAGCAGTATGAACATGGACAGTTCAAATAATGTAAGCCCGATGATTCAGAATCTGGACGATTTGTCAATGCCGGCATTTGACCTTTTGGATATTGATTTTTACAGAAAAACAGTGGGTGGAAGCTTGATGTTTACCCGCGGCTGTCCCTTCCAATGTACTTTTTGCGCCAGTCACACTGTTCATGGCAGAGAATTAAGAATCAAGAGTAACGAGAAAATATTGGAAGTATTTCATCATCTAATAAACGACCTCAATTTCAACAAAATTGTCATCGAAGATGATGCGTTTGCAGTCAAAAGAGATAAATTTTTAGCGTTAGCTGAAAAGCTGTCTTCATTATTTACCTCAATCAAGTTTTTTTTACCACAAGGCCTGTCCGTGGCTATTATGGATGAACAAATCATTGATGCCATGATAAGCATGGGGATTGATGAGGCATCTCTGGCAATTGAGTCAGGCTCTCCCTATGTACAAAAGAATATTATCAAAAAGAATGTTTCGTTATCAAAGGCCAAGCAGGTACTGGAATATTTGCGCAGCAAAGATTTCTCTATTTATGTAAATTTCATATTGGGCTTCCCTGCCGAAACCAGAGAGTTAATGCAAGAAACGATCGATTTTATGAAAACCATAGACGTTGATTGGGTTTATATATTTCATGCGCTTCCATTGCCTGGAAGCGAAATGTACCGGGAACTTGTAGCAAGTGGCACGATTGACCCAAACAATTACGATTGGGACGGAGTGCGTCTTGGCCGTCGTAATTTTGACACTCCTGAGATTACGGCCGAAGCGCTTGAGCGTTTAGTATACGATACGAATATTGATATAAACTTCTTCAACAATAGCAATTTAAAAAATGGCAGATACCAAAGAGCTTTAGAGATCTTTGATCGTTTTATCGTAGAACCCTATCCATTCCATATTGTTGGACGATATTGCCGCGCTCTGGCTAATCTGGGAATGCACAAGGAGGATGCCGCAGTTGCAGATTTCGAGGAATGTAAAAAATGGATTTTCACGAATAGCGAGTCAAAAAGGCTTTTTAAACGTTATCATGAAAAAATGCCTTTACTATCACATTATCTCACCCCTCGGGAAATTCATACTGCTATAGAGGGTTAATTGCTGAACTTTTTTATTATGGCACAATGGTGCAAACCTTGCGGAGTGCTCGACCATTATGGTATTGAGCAACCTGTCCAATCTTATCAGCATGCTATATATCGTGAAAACGGCGGATGGCCTCAATGAAGAAGAAAGTTATTTATGTCTCATTTATTCGTTTGACCGATAAAGTGTCACGCGACTGGTACATCGATTATCTGAGAGAAAAAGAGGTCGCCGTAGAGTACTGGGATGTCGTTTCACTCGTGCGTGAGGAGTATTCGCAGCAGGGCTCGAAGACTACTGACTATCTGCGCGCTCTCAGGACCTTTGACGAGTTTGAAGCGCGAATTCTCCGTCCTGAGAACCGGGATGCCCTGTATATCATGCTGATAGCGTATGAAGGCAGATTCAGCCGGATTTTCAGATTGCTGAGCAAGTATCATTGCCGGATGCTTTTTTTCAGCTGGGGAGCCGTACCGGTTGCTCACGCCTCACTATTGCGCAGGGTATTGTCCGGCCTGGATAAGCCTTTCAGATCGGCGAAAATAGTGGCCGGCATGGCAAAGGCATCGGCGTTAAGAAGGTTGAACCTCGTTAAGCCATTTGAAATCGTTTTTGCAGCAGGCAACGTACTGCTGGCTCAACATCAATATGCGGTTAAAGTGGTACCGATCAACTTGTTCGATTATGATCACTATGTGCAAGCGTCTTTCCGGGTAGACAGGCTGATACAAGGCCGCTATGCCGTGTTTCTGGATATCAACCTCCCCAGTCACTCGGATCACGCATTCTTTGGTTTTGCTCCGATCAATGCTGTCGCCTATTATCGATCGCTAAACAGCTTCTTTCATTTACTGGAAGAAACCTACGGGACCAGGATCGTCATAGCCGCGTACCCAACATCGGATTACGGCGATGAGCTCTTTGAGGGACGTGAGATGCATCGCGGGCTGACCGCCGAGTTAGTCAAGGATGCCGATTTTGTGCTTACTCATGCCAGCACGGCAACGAGCTATCCCGTTCTTAATTACAAGCCTATAATATTCATTTATACCAATGAGCAGCTGTCGATCGGCAAAAAAACGTTCATAAAAGAGCTGCAATCCCTCGCGGATTACCTTGAAGCGCCCATTTATAACGTTGATGAAATTGTTCGAGGCGACCAGGTCGATATCAACCGTATGAATCGCAGCCGCTATGAAGACTACCGGTACAGTTTTTTGACCACCCGGGAGTCCGAACATACGTCAACAAGGGAAATCTTCTGGCAAGAGATAGATACCCTCATGTCGGATGAACAGAAAAGGCAACCATGACATCTGTGCGTTTTATGCACTATGTGGAGCCAAGCCCGGATGAGCACGATTTCGACATTCGTACCTTGTCGGAAAATGCGATTGCGCGATAATTGCATCATCTTCGACGCATTCCCTGATTTGAAGTCAATGCCATAAATTGGCATAATTTTAAAAATCTGGTATTATAACTTCACCTGAAACAAGGTGGCGGTTTTTTTTAAACTTTGCCCATTGCGGCATTGGTTGCGCATGCCCGATACGGCGAAATAGGAGAAAGTCCTTGGACAGAACGTCTTACCATGATCTTTTTTCCCTGCGTGGAAAAACCGCACTGATCACCGGAGGAGCTGGCCTGATCGGCAAAGAAATCGTTAAAGGTCTTCGCGATTTCGGAGCAGTTGTTTACATCGCCGACACAAACCGCGACAAGGCAGCGGATATCATCGACGATTCTACTGTTCGGTATGTCCCTTTCGATATGACCTCATCGGGCTCAGTCGCCAGCGCAATCGATTCGATCCTCAAGGATGCCGGCCGGATCGATATCATGGTCAACAGCGCATATCCCAGAACAAAGGACTGGGGGCTCAAATTCGAAGCAATCCCTGTTGAGTCATGGAAGGCAAACGTCGACGCGCAACTGGGCGGGTACTTTGTCTGCTGCCAGAAGGTGGCAGAACAGATGAAACAGCAGGGAGGCGGTTCGATAATCAATATGGGATCGACCTACGGCGTTGCGGCGCCAGACTTTTCGGTCTATGAAGGAACGGTGATGACGATGCCGGCAGCCTATGCGGCGATCAAGGGCGGCGGCATCGCCCTCACCAACTATCTCTCCACCTATTATGCAAAGGACAAGGTCCGGGCCAATACGGTCTCGCCGGGTGGCATCTTCGACAACCAGCCGCTGCCCTTCGTGGAAAAATACTCGAAGAAGACCCCGCTCGGACGGATGGGCATGCCCGATGAGGTCGTGGGCGCCGTGGTGTTCCTCGCATCCGACGCGTCGTCCTACGTTACCGGCCAGAACATCCTGGTTGACGGAGGATGGACCACGTGGTAAAGACCATCCGGGTCATACCGCGGCTGGACATCAAGGGGCCGAACCTCGTCAAGGGAATCCACCTGGAAGGCCTGCGCGTCCTTGGAAAACCCTGGGATTTTGCGAACCGGTATTACCAGGAAGGCGCCGACGAGCTCATCTATATCGATGCCGTGGCAAGCCTGTACGGCAGGAACAACCTGATCGAGATCGTCAAAAGGACCGCTGAGAACATCTTCATTCCGCTGACGGTCGGCGGGGGCATCCGGTCGCTCGACGACATCAGGGACCTCCTCCGGGCCGGCGCGGACAAGGTCGCGATCAATACTGCCGCAGTCGCCGATCCCGGGCTCATTGCGCGCGCTGCGCAAAGCTTTGGATCGCAGTGCATCGTGGGCTCGATCCAGGCCAAGTTGAACGATGGGAAGTACCAGGTCTATACCGACAACGCACGGGAGCGGACGGACCGCGAGGTCCTCTCCTGGGCAAAAGAGCTCGTTGAACTCGGCGCCGGCGAGCTTCTGGTGACGTCGGTCGACCGCGAGGGAACGGGCATGGGCTATGATCTGCAGCTCATCAGCGACATCGCCCGGGCGGTTCCGGTTCCTGTGATCGCCTGCGGCGGATGCGGCAATGCCGACCATCTGGCCGCGGCCGTGCAAAGCGGCTCCGCCGATGCGGTCTGCGCCTCCTCGATCTTTCACTATTACTACGTCGATGAGATCATCAGCGACAAGGAGTATCGCGACGAAGGGAACATCGAATTCCTGAAGAAGACCAGGGGCGGGCTCGATTTCATGCGGACCCGGCTGACGCCCCTGAGCATCCCCGCGGCAAAGGACCTTTTGCGCTCAAGGAGCATCCTCTGCAGGGAAACGGTTGGACATCACCATGCATAGAACCGTCATCGTGGATTACGGCATGGGGAACCTGTTCAGCATTCAGCACGCGCTCATGCATGTCGGTGCAGACGCGGTGATCACCGCGGACCCCCGCGTGATCGCCCATGCCGAGCGGCTGGTCCTTCCCGGCGTCGGAGCCTTTGAGCAGGCCATGCAGGAGCTGCAGAAACGGGATCTGGTCAAGGCGATCAGGGAGTACGTGCAGAGCGGCCGGCCGCTGCTCGGCATCTGCCTCGGCATGCAGCTTCTCTTCTCGGAAAGTCTGGAGTTCGGCCGCCATGCAGGACTGGACCTGATCAGCGGAAAGGTCGTGCAGTTCAGACAGGCCGAAACAGACCAGCTATTCAAGATACCGCAGATCGGCTGGAACCGCATACTGATACCGTCCCTCCCGGGCGTGCAGTCCGGCCCCGAAGAACGCTGGCGCGCGACCATCCTGGACGGGATCACGGAGCAGGATTTCTTTTATTTCGTCCATTCCTATATATGCGTTCCAGACGACCCGTCAACGGTCCTGGCCGAATCAGAATACGGCCTCGATCGGTTCTGCTCGGTGACCGCGAAAGGGAACATTTGGGGATGTCAGTTCCATCCGGAGAAGAGCGGCGTAAAGGGTTTGCAGATCTATCACAACTTCATACATCGATCGTAAGATCTTTGACTTTATATCCCGCGAGGATCCCATGTTTTTTCAGAAGACGCTTGACAAGCAGCTCCCGAACAGACCGAAGGAAGTGCGCTACTGCACGAAGTGCGTGGTATCCAACCAGCGTCCGCGCATAACGTTTGACGAGCAGGGCGTATGCAGCGCCTGCAACTACGCCCATCTCAAGCACAACGTGATCGACTGGAATGAAAAAGAAAAATTGCTGGTGGACCTGCTCGATAAACACCGGTCGAAGGACGGCCGTTATGACTGCATTGTCCCGGGAAGCGGCGGCAAGGACAGCGCCTATGTATCTCATCTCTTGAAATACAAGTATGGCATGCACCCGCTGACGATCACCTGGGCGCCATTCATGTACACCGATATCGGCTGGAAGAACTATGTCAGCTTCAAGGATTCCGGCTTCGATAACCTCCTCTTTTTCCCGAACGGCATACTGCACCGAAAGCTTGCGCGGCTGGCCTTCGAGCTCCATGGTGATGCCTGGGACCCCTTTGCCTACGGACAAAAGAACTATGCATTCCACATGGCCTTGCGGTTCAACATCCCGCTCATCTTCTATGGAGAAAGCGGCGAACTGGAGTACGGCGGATCGACCAGGAGCATTAACAAGCCCTTTGAATCCCCTGAAGACTTCAAAACGCTCTACTACAAGGGGTCGGGCCTTGAGGAACTGGTGGAACACGGCTTAGAGGCGGGAGTTTTTTCGAATGAAGAGATCGTGAACAACCCCTTTGAATTCTACAAAACACCAGATGTTGCAGCAATGCAAAAACTGAATCCAGAAATGCACTGGATGTCCTATTACAAAAAATGGGTCCCGCAGGAGAACTACTATTACTCCGTGGAGCACACGGGGTTCCAGGCGAATGCCGAGCGGTCCGAAGGCACTTATTCGAAATATGCCAGTCTGGATGACAAAACGGACGGATTTCATTTCTACCTGGCCTATATCAAATTCGGGATCGCGCGGACAACGTCGGATGCGTCCCATGAGATCCGGGACGGACATCTTACTCGTGACGAAGGCATCGCACTCGTGAAGCGCTATGACGGCGAGTTTCCGAAAAAATACTTTCCTGATTTTCTCAACTATTTGGGAATCACAGAAACGGAGTTCTGGGAAGTAGTCGATTTTTACCGGGGACTATCCCCCCACCTTTGGACCCGGGGCAGCGGCGAGTGGAAACTTCGACATACCGTCTGGGGCGGCGGTGTAGATGATCGGAAAGAACGATAGGCGATAATGTACAATTCCGAGTCCGTTAAAACCAGATTTATTGTCTCAATGGTCTCCAACACGATACGTTCCGTCATCAGCTTTTTTAGCGGTCTCCTTGTAGCTCGAGGACTGAATCCGTCTGGTTATGGCGACATGATGTTTCTTCTCGGGAGCTTTGTCGCGGTCCGGACGCTTCTCGACATGGGAAGTTCCAGCGCTTTTTACACGTTTGCCTCGCAACACCGCCGTGGAAGACGATTTTACCTATACTACTTCGGTTGGCTGGCGTTGCAGTTCATCATACCTGCGTTCATGATTGCCGTGCTCATGCCCGAGGCGATGATCACGAAGATATGGCTTGGGCATTCCCGTACGATAATTTTGCTTGCCCTTACCGCGGCTTTCATGCAGCAGCAGGTATGGCAGACGCTAAACCAAATTGGTGAGTCGTCGCGAAAAACCGTTCGGGTCCAGATCATCAGCATGGTGCTGGGGGTCGTCCATCTCGTCTTGGTATATATACTTCTTGTCTATGGTCTTTTGTCGGTCACGACGATCCTGTGGCTGTTTATCGTGGAGTATCCCTTGACTGTCCTCTGGGCGTACTGGTTCCTCAGGAGAGAAGGGGCAACAACTCTGGTAGCTGAGTCGGAGGATCTCTCCGCTCGATCAATGTTGAGGGAATACTGGATATATTGCAGACCGCTGGCACTGCTGTCACTGATCGGCTTTTTTTATGATTTCGCTGACCGTTGGCTGCTTCAACGATTTGGGGGCTCAAGTCAGCAGGGTTTTTACCAGATAGCGTATCAGTTCGCGACAGTCAGTTTGTTGGCTACCAGCTCAATTTTAAATGTCTTCTGGAAAGAGATTGCGGATGCGAACGCACACCAGGACAAACAGCGGCTCGCCGCACTATACCATAAGGTATCTCGTTCGCTCATGATGGTTGGTGCGATATTGTCAGGCTTCCTGATTCCCTGGACCAAAGAGATCATTACTCTCTTGTTGGGAAAATCCTATCTCACGGCAGTACCAGTCTTGGCGATTATGTTTCTGTACCCGATTCATCAATCCATGGGGCAGATCGGCGGAACCATGATGCTGGCGGGAAGACTTACAAAGACCTATGCGACAATCAGCTTTGCAATAATGTTTATCAGTCTTCCCTTGTCCTACGTTGTGATGGCCCCTGCCCATGAAGTGTTAATTCCCGGGCTAGGACTGGGAGCCATCGGGATGGCGCTTAAAATGGTCTTGGTGAACATCCTCTCTGTCAACATACTGGCGTGGGCTATTGCCCGTTACCATGGTTGGAAATTTGAATGGCTCTATCAGGTCGTGGGGATAGGTATGGCGATTGGGTCGGGATACCTTGCAAAAATGCCAGTCGGCCTCTTCTGGGACCTGTCAAAACCGGAAGCAGTCGCACTCCTGCCACCCTTTCTGACTTCCGGCGTTATTTATCTCATGCTGGTGACATTGTTCATTCTGACTATGCCGTGGCTTATCAGCATGGAACGCAAGGATATTATAAAACTGTTTGCAAAAAAGGGGACTGCATTATGACCGGGCCACATAAAACTCTTGATGTAGGATGCGGGAACCGCAAACGGGCAGGGGCGATCGGAATCGACCGGGGCCCCGGCACGGCACACCGTTCGCCCTATTTCAACCTCGTTGATCGGTTGCGGGATTAAACCCTATGAATCTCTATTTTATGGACGCGTAAACAGTTATTTCGGGATAGATTATCAGCCGACAAGCAAATCAAATTACGGAGAGAGAACAAAGGCAGATAAGTACGTTGATTGTACTGACACAGGGATCGGTGCAGAATCTTTTGATACGATTTTGTGTACTCAGGTTCTGGAACATGTTTACGATACAAAAAAACCTGCCGCAGAGTCTCATCGAAAACAAGGCGGGCATGCTTTTTTTACCGTTCCAATGTCCTGGAGATGCCATGCAGAGCCTCACGACTACTATAGATTTACAAAATATTCACTTGAAGAGATACTATGCCCCTGAGGCTGCATCTGGAGCAGTGAATTCAGTTTATGATAACGTTGAAGCGTGGTGGAATAACCCTGACCGCCAGGCTGCACGCCGCAATTTTGCCAATACTTCATCAAATGTCGTTAATCAATGGGCAAATGAATTTACCAGAATAGCAAAGACTAAAACATAAATTTTCCGTGCGTCTTGGCAGCGGAACTATCGGATCGCAGCCGTTGATCCCGGAAGGACAGGCACACATGAAAAACTTGAATAAATTTTACACCGACTGGGCGAACAGGACCGATGCTAAACGCGACTTCGAGATACAAACCTGCGTTGAGAAGTCCGATGCCGCCCTCCACATGCTGAACACAGTCGATATCGGCAAAATCGATTCCGTGCTCGAGGTCGGATGCGGGTTCGGTCGTAACGTGTACGAGATCACGAACCGGACAGGTGCTGCCTACGGTCTCGGCTGCGACGTTTCCGAGGGGGCAATCCGCTATGCGCTGGAGCATTATGGGAATGGCGCCGTGCACTACCTTCGAACAACTTCACTGGACACGGCTCAAACGATCTCAGCGATCAAGTTGATGTACAATAAACCGTTCGATCTCCTCATACTTTTCGATGTCCTGGAGCACGTCCCGAATTCGAAAAAATTGATCCGTGATCTGGCGCCGCTCACAAAGTATTTCCTTATCAAGCTCCCTTTGGAGAATTCAGTGTTCGATAGTTACGTTCTAAGCCGCAGGAAGGTCTATCCCAGCGCAATCCATCCTGACGGACATTTACGGGAATTTCATGTCAACGATGTCCATCAATTTGTTGTTTCACTGGGTCTTGTTCCCCTTGCCTATGATTTTTACTGTTATAAAAGCTCATTGCTGTTCCACCAGATCTTCAAACCTACCCATATAATCGGCAAAGTAAACTTCGAAATACTAAAATTATTTAAATTACTTGCATGTCTCATATTACCGAAACGTATTTTCCTCCGCTTGATCGGCGGCGGCGGCTTCGTGTGCATTGCGACATGGACTGAGGAGGCCGTTCTTGAGTGATCAGACGAAGGATACTAAAACAGTAAGAAAGACCATATATGCTGCACACCGTGTGGATGAGTCTTGGGATGTCCTGACGAATGCCGTATACCTCGTCATGCACCCTGAACATTCCACCCTCAAAAATCTGTTGCAGCAACGTCGTCCGAAACTGATCGTCGACGTTGGATGCGGCAATAAACGCTTCGCCTCGCTGATCGAGCAGAACTGCCCGGAGGCCACCTATGTAGGATACGATATCGAGGACAACCTACATGGCACTGTGGACGCCATTATCACCGGAGCTGATGCCTTGCCTCTTGACGACGGAGAAGCTGATCTGATTATATGCTCGCACGTTCTTGAGCACCTGAACAAACCGAAGGAGTCTATCCGCGAGTTTTTCCGGGTGGTAAAACCGGGAACAGGGTGTGTTTTTGTTTCTGCGCCGCTTTTCGAGCAGGAGCATGAACAGCCATATGATTATTTCCGCTATACTCAATTTGGCCTGAGATATCTGTTCGAGGAAGCCGGTTTCCCGAGTGACCGCATCAGCATCGCCCCCTGGGGCGGCGCAGTCGCGACTGCGGCTCAGGTATTTATCTTTTTTCTGAGCATGATGCCCCGTGAACAGACCGGCATCTGCATGCGTATCTTCAGACTACTGTTCTTTGCGAAACCAGTAATGTATCTATTTAATTGGGTGGCCAGCCGGTTGGATAAGCTCTACTTCCGCCCAAACCCCGTTATGGGATATTTAGTCATAGCAACAAAATAACAACGGACGCCGTGAGTACTATGGATGGAACGCTTTCCGGTCAATGAGGATGCAGATGAAAATCCAGCGTGTTTTTTTGATAAAACCAGCGTACAAAAAATCCCACTACCGGTATTCCGATCTTCCGGCCGGTCTGGGATACATTTCGCACGCACTAGACAAGAATGGCATAGATAATATCGTATTCGACATGTACCATAACGAAAATGTCGATAACCTGTTGCGGGCAATCGAAGACTACCGGCCTGACCTTATCGGACTATCGCTCATGAGCTTCAAATTCCTCGATCATTACAAGCTGATCGACTCAATCAAGACACGCTTCCCTTCGGTTCTGATCGTCGCAGGAGGACCTCATGTGTCAATGATGCGAGAGTCTGTTCTTGCCAAGTGTCTTTCGATCGACTACGGGATAACCCTTGAAGGTGACAATACGATCATCGAACTTTGCAACAACAATGCGAACCCGCATGAGATCAAAGGGCTCCTCTACCGGCATGGAGATAAGATCCTTTACACCGGTGACCGGCCATTCATTGATGATCTTGACAAGGTCGGGTTCCCCACCTATGCGCGGTTCGACCTAAAAAAATATGATTTCATCACCATCATCACATCGCGCGGCTGCCCATTTCACTGCATCTACTGTCCGGTGCTGTACACCATCGGCAACCGCTGGCGATATCGGTCCGCGACATCGGTCGGGGATGAATTGGAATACTGGTACCAGAAGGGGTACCGCAGATTCGAGTTCGGAGACGACAACTTCACTTTGAAACAGGAACGCGTTTTTGAGATCTGCGACCAGATCGAAAAACGAAAATTTGCTGGTATCAAGATCGGGCTTGGCAACGGCATCAGGGCCGATCGGGTGACTAAGGACATGCTGCTTCGGATGAAAGAGGTCGGCTTCAGCTATATCGCCTTCGGCGTAGAAGCCGGCAACAACAAGATTCTGAAAAACATCAACAAGGGCGAAACCATTGACCAGATCGAGACCGGAATCAAGTGGGCAACCGAGATCGGATTCCCCGTGAACCTCTTTTTTCTGCTGGGGTCTCCTGGCGAGACCGAGGAGGATGTTCGAGACTCAGTCGACCTCGCCCTTCGCTACCCTGTTGAGAATGTGCGCTTCTATAACATTCTGCCGTTCCCTCAGTCTAAGCTTTATCAATGGGTGTTGGAAAACAACCTGTTCCTGCGAGACCCCGAGCAGCATTTGAACGACGGATCTCATTGGGTATTCTCACCTCTGTTTGAGACGAAAGAACTTCCTCAGGCGGACAGAATTCGGCTTCTGCAGTGGGCCAATGCAGTGACCCTGAAACATACCTACCAGGTGGTGCGCAGGAGGTTGAGCGCTGAGTACCGCGAAAAAGGCATTCCGGGACCGTTCGCGCCGCTGGCCGCATACCTAGCCCAGCTCATATATATCAGGTGGAAGTTTGGCCAAACCCGTATCGGGAAGAGAATCGAACTTTTATTCCGAAGAGACATGTAGTATTTCGCAAAACAACATGCATATTATTTTTTTTACCGAGAATTTCTATTGCGGCGGCTTGGACACTTTTCTCCTCTCGCTGGTCAACCACTGGCCGGATAAAAGAGATAGGCTGACCATCATCTGCAATGAAGACCATCCCGGTCTCGCGACGCTGGAAGGCGGGCTACGCAGGCAATGCGAGATCATGCGCCATGACGTCCCCTTCTACGGCAAGATTGTTGCCCGATACCGGCGAAACCGGTTTTTCGATATGATCAGGATTGTGTTGTCACCTATTCTGCAATATGGGTTTTTTCTATATAACGTATTTGCGTTTCAAAAGCTCTTCATGCGGTGCAGCCCCGACCGCTTGATGATCGTGAATGGCGGCTATCCTGGCGGCGATACTTGCCGCGCCGCCAGTATCGGATGGGGACTAGTTCGCCGAGGAGCACAGTCGGTTCACAATTTTCACAATCTCGTCACCAAGCCAAGAGTGCATACCAGGCTACCTGAGTGGCTTGTGGACAGATTGGTGCTTGCGAACACCAGTTTTTTCGTAACGGTTTCCCGTGCGTCTGCAGAATCCATGAGCATACGCCCTGTTATCGCCGGAGCAGGAAAGACAACGTTCATAAACAATGGGGTAGAGCCACCGGTCGTGGAAAAGCCCGAGGGTGATCCAAGAACTGTACTGGGAATAGGTAACTCCGCTCCTGTATGCCTTATGCTCGGAACCTATGAGCCGCGAAAAGGGCATGATTTTCTCCTTCGGTCTTTCAAGCAGGTCGTCAAACGGGTTCCCGACGCCCGACTGATAATATGCGGTTACGGGTCCTCCAAAGAGATGGAAACGGTCCGCAGTCTCATCGAACTCAATGAATTGGGAGGCATTGTTCATATCTTGGGCTTTCGACGCGATCGGCTTTCCCTGCTCCGCGCCAGCGATGTATTGCTAATAGCCTCTCAGTCGTTCGAGTCCTTCGGGCTCACCGCTGTGGAGGCCATGGCTTATCGCATACCGGTTGTCGCCACCCGGGTCGGCGGTCTTTCGGAAGTTGTCGAGGACGGTGACGGAGGTTGGTGTGTTGACAAGGATGATATTGAATCCTATACTGAACATATTGTACAGTTACTGCAGAATGAGACGCTCAGAATAAAACAGGGCCAGCTCGGTTTCGAGCGGTATAAGCGGATGTTTACTGTGGAGCGCATGACGTTGGAATACGCGGCTATTGTGAAAGCGTAACCCGGGGAAACGAATACGTTGTTAAATAAAGGAGCCATTATATGGCCACACGAATGCGAGACGTATCCCAAAACCTCCCGAAGCCGATGATCTTTTTTTGCAAACGAATGGAGCTTCATTACGTATGAAACCGCTTTATTCTGTAATCATCCCCACCTACAATCGTGCGCAGAAGCTAAAGCGTGCCATCGAATCCGTCGAAACTCAAACCTTCAAAGATTTCGAGCTCATCGTGTGCGACGATGGTTCGACCGATGAAACCAGGGATATCGTTGCCTCGTTCAAGAACAAACTCAATCTGACCTACCTGTATGAAGAGAATTGGGGCGGGCCTGCTCGTCCTCGCAATAATGGGCTTAAAGTCGCCCAGGGAGAGTGGATCTGTTTCCTGGATGCCGACGACTGGTGGTACCCGCGGAAACTGGAGATTTCATCGCAATACCTTTTCGAATCCGATATTATCTATCATGATTTGGATATTTATCCGAGGAGATTGATCCAGTTAACCAGAAAATCGGGCAGGCCTATCAAAAATAAAGCATTCGTTGATTTGATGACAAGGCCAAATGCGATACCGCATTCCAGTGTTGTGGTCCGCAGAGACCTTGTTGTCGAGGCAGGTGGTTTCAGTGAAGATAAAGAACTGATCGCAGTTGAGGATTATGATCTTTGGCTGAAAATAGCACGGTTAACCGAACATTTCACGTATATCCCTGAAAGCCTGGGTGCCGTCTGGCTCGACGATGACAATATTTCTAAAGTGTCCGAGCGCCAGATTGCCCGGCTGACAGCTGTTTATAACAAGCATACCCCCTATCTCTCCGATGATGACCGTGTCCAGGCAGAGCTCTTTTTGCATTATGCGGTTGGACGGGTCTATCAGCGTTTGGGAATGTTTGATCAGGCAGCGGCACTTTTCCGAAAAACGATAAAAATAGAAGACCGGAGACTGAAATCCCTGTCTTGTGCCATGCTATGCCTGATCCGCTGCAAAAGGTTTCTCCCCGCAGCATGGATTCAAGTATAGCGGAGACATGACTTCCGAAAAAACAATCTTGGAATAACTGCTAGAGGGCTTCGACATATGCTTGCCATGAACGATCTCGGTGGTAATACAATAAATCTTGAATTTCACCATGTGAGCTGGGCATGCGACAACATTCAGGTGGAAGAGGAAAAATTAAAGGTCCTGGGTTATACCCGGGAGGGAACGGTCTTTGAGGACCAGGTCCAAGGGATACGAGGATCGTTCCTGACTGGCCAATCGCCCCGAATAGAATTATTGGAGCAATTACCCGGTTCGACGGTACTTCGTCCCTGGCTACAGGCAGGTATTAAGATATATCACTTCGCGTACCGAACCAGAGACATTCAACGATCCATAGATGAACTATCGGCCGCAGGTGCGAAATTAATCGTGAACCCGGTCAGTGCCGTCGCTTTCAGTAATAGAAAGATCGCTTTTCTCATGCTGCCGAACCGTTTCATGATCGAGCTAATCAGTGAATCATAAAGAAACAAAGAGATAATTCGCCGCAATAACCGATGTTCAGTGGTGCAGGTAGGGACATGAAAGAATTGAAATATTCAGAAATACTGAAACAGAATTCGTTATTGGAAAAGAACCAGTGCGGGGAAAAATATGAAATAGCGCTGGTGTCCAATATTGTTATCGCTCAGCTCAAGGAAATTTTTGAATATTCGTTGCGGAGCAGCGGAGTTAATGCAAGCGTGTCGTTGGGAGATTATGACAATATCGTACAGGACAGCCTGAAATATAAGAACGCGGATCTCATAGTCGTTTTTTGGGAGGCTGCGAACATTATAGACGGACTCCAGTATAAAGCGGAAACTATGGGCCCCGAAGATACTAAAAAAATTCTTGCTAAAACAAAAGAAGAAATCGACTATGTTCTTGAGAATCTCATGCACTCATCGATGGTCATAATCAACAGATTTTCATCACTCGCATTCAATCATCACGCCACACTGCCGGGCAATTTTGACCATATATGCGCCGAGCTCAACGCATATCTCGCGGACAGGATCAAGCCGAACATGTTTGTACTGGATGTTGACCGTGTCTGCGCAAAGATATCGATAGAAAAAAGCATTGATTTAAGATATTATTATTCTTCAAAGGTGTTCTATACCGTTGATTTCTACAAAGAGTATGTAAACCACGCAGGACCGCTCGTCTTATCAGCAAACGGCAAGGCAAAAAAGGCGCTGATCTTTGATTGTGACAACACGCTTTGGAAAGGGATCCTGGGTGAAGACGGCATTGAGGGTATCAAGATGTCCGGTAAGCATCCCGATGGAGTCATGTTTGAGGAAGTACAATACCTGGCATTATGCCTGTCCAAACAGGGCGTCTTGATAGGGATCTGCAGCAAGAACAATCAAGAAGATGTTGATGAGGTAATAAACAACCATCCGGATATGATGATTCGAGACGAGAATATCGCCATAAAAAAAATCAACTGGCAAGACAAGGTGGCGAATTTAACCTCCATTTCCAAAGAATTAAATATCGGGCTGGATAGCCTGGTATTTGTCGATGACTCCGCATTCGAAGCAAATTATATCAGGGAAAGCCTGCCGCAGGTCACGGTATTACAAGTCCCGCAAAAAATTCACGACTACCCCGCAATGATAAGAGAAAGCCGCCGATTATTCCTGAATATTTCCCGGAGTAAAGAAGACGGCAAGAAGATCGAGATGTATAAACAACAGGAAGTCCGGGAAAAAGAGAAACGTCATTTTGCCACGCTGCAGGAGTATCTGAAATCGCTGGGATTGACCGTTGCCATACATATAAATGACGCTGCGCTGATTCCAAGAATGGCGCAACTGACGCAAAAAACCAACCAATTCAATCTGACGACAAAAAGATATACCGAAACCGCCATACGAAATTTTGTAGATAGCGCTACCGATGTTGTTTTTTCCTTTCAGGTGAACGATAAATATGGCGATTACGGCGTCGTCGGTCTCGCTATCGTCAGCGTCGGTTCGGGACGAGAGAAAGCCGAAATTGACAGCTTTTTGATGAGTTGTCGGGTTATCGGGAGAAACGTTGAACTTGCCTTTTTTGATTTTTTGATTTCTCATTTGAAGAAGCTTGAAATTCACGAATTATCGGCCAGATACATAAAAAGCCCAAAAAATCAGCAGGTGGCTCAATTCTACGAATCGGTTGGATTTAAAGTAACAAACACGTCAGAGGGAGAGAAAAACTATCTTTTGAACATGGGGGCCTACAAACCAAACGCGTTTGATTATATAGGCATAGGTGTGAAATATGGAAGATAAGATAAAGCAAGCGATGGCCTCTGTTTTCGGCATCGCCCCCTCCCAGATTAATGAACTATCATCAACTGAAACGATTGCGGAATGGGATTCGTTAAAGCAAATAAACCTCATTTTCACGCTAGAAGAAGAATTCGGCATAAGTTTTGATACTGCTCAAATTATCAAGATGGTGAATTACCCCGCAATAAAAGAAACCATCGAGACGATGGTCGGCAAGACATCATAGTCAGGGTCAGGCATTGTATGAGCGCCTGCTGAAAAAACCCCGTCAGGTTTAACGACCCCGCTCGACGAACATGGACGAAACACAAAGGGACTGCATGGTAACAATAAGAAAGGCATACGCGACTGATTTTGAAAGCATATATACCTTGCTGCACAATTCCTTTCCAAATCCAAACATCACCAAACAGGATTGGAATAATTTATTCGTGAATCATTGGCGCAGTCCTCATGATCATTTCGGCTATATCCTGGTCAATGCTCATGAAGAAGTGGTCGGCTTTTTAGGTACGATTTTCAGCAAACGCATAATCAATGGAGCCGAATATGTTTTCTGCAATCAGACCAGCTGGGTTGTCGACAATAAATATAAAGGCAGCGGTGTTGGCCTGTTGCTTCAATCCCTGAAAGACAACGGGGTAATAACGAATTTATCACCCATAGCGCCCGTCAGCGCACTCCTGAGCAAGATCGGTTTTAGAAAGATAGAATCCCACTTAAGGATAGTACTCCCTGTTCCTTCGTTTCGGTTTCTATTTCAGAATGACCCGGTGACGATTATTCTCGACAAAGCGTCCATAGAAAAGAAACTGGCAGAGGAAGAATTGACTATATTTCGTGACCACACAAAATTTAAATGCATTCATGTGTTGATAAAAACCGGGTCCGGGACCTGTTATTGCATCATGACAAAAGTGAAAAAGAAAAAATTACCATTCGGTCATATACATTTTGTAAGCAATCCTGATGTATTCGCAAAATATCTCGACAGTCTTCGATTCAAACTGGCTGTTATGCTGAGAATAGCTGCTATTTTCGTTGATAACAGATTTTTAAGAGGAACCCCTACATCATTTACCCTGACACGTGCGCAAAACCGATTTGCTTATCGCACGAATTTGCCGGAAGAATGTATTGATAATCTGTATTCAGAGATGATCATTTTCAACAACTAGGAACGTGACGTGCACCTATTCAACAATTACTTCACAAAACAGATTTTGATGAAATCGGCCTATACTGCTGCCGCTCTGACGAAGGCGGCCTCCCTTTTCAAACCCTGGTATGGTGGGATTGCTTCTATTCTCATGTTTCACAGAATCACAGCCGAACGGCAACAACATTCATTTTTTAACAAAGCGCTCGAAGTAACGCCGGAATACCTCGAACAGTGCATACTGTATTTAAGAAAAAATAAATATTCGATTGTCTCGTTGGATGCCATCTATGACATGCTTCTGAACAGCGTAATCCCGTCCCAGCGACTCGCTGCATTCACGTTTGATGACGGGTATGCTGATAATCTCCACTATGCCCTTCCCGTGCTCAAAAAACATGGTGTCCCGTTTACCGTCTATGTTGCGACAAGCTTCCCGGAGAGAAGCGGGATCCTCTGGTGGTATCTCGCCGAAGATTTGATCAGGACCAAGGACAGCCTTAGTTTCCAGGTCGACGGTGTGCAGTATGCTCTTTCCTGCAGGACCGTGTCATCGAAGGCCCAAGCCTTCACGCTCCTGAGAAATATCATTTTGAATGCCGCCAGCGCGGGGCATCTGCTGTCCATAGTGCAGCAGATCTTCACTCCCTACAAGGTGGACTTGTATCGAAAAACGGAGGAACTGGCTCTTACGTGGCAACAGTTGCAGATACTAAGCAGGGAGCCCGGAGCTACGATCGGAGCTCACACGCACAATCATTTACCGATGAGCAGGCTTTCAGACCTTGAAGCCGAACGAGAAATAGTAAGTTCAAAGCAAATGCTTGAAACAAAGCTGGACGCCGAAGTCCGTCATTTTTGCTATCCATTCGGCAGCAGACACGAAGCTGGTCAGCGGGAGTTCGATATTGTTAATAAGCAGGGATACAAAACAGCAACGACGACTCGACCAGGCAATATATTTGCGAGCCATGCACATGCATTAACTGCTCTACCTCGGATCATGATAGATGGAAATGTCGGCAGTAATAACATTCATTTTCTTGACGTGGCTATCAACATCATACCTCCCTTATTCAAGGGTTTAAAGATATGAAGTAATTGGCGGCTGAGAACACCTGAACCTTCCGGCTGCCTGCGCCCGATCCGGCGTGAAGCGCTTCATCTTCTCATGCTTTTTACGGTTTATTGGTATTTATCCGCGTCCAAAAAGCTCTTTTCCGGATCATGCCCCAATGATCTCTTCGAACGCCTGTTCAAGCCGCAACGCTATATCTGCCCACTTATAGAGCGTACTGACCTTCCGGCGTCCGGCCATGCCCATCTCTCGGCAGCGCCCGGGATCCCCGAGTAAATATTCCATTTTTTCCGCCAAGTCCCTGCGGTCATTGACCTTCGTAACAAAGCCGTCGACACCATGCTCGACCAGACGGGACGGACCGGGCAGCGACGAAACAACTGCCGGCTTCCCCGATGCCAGCGCTTCGAGGACCACGAGCCCAAAGGCTTCCATATAGGTCGACGGGAGCACCAGAAAATCACACAGGCTATAATACCCCGGCAGTTCTTCATGCTGTACAGGACCGGCGAAGATCACTCTGTTCTGCAGACCTTTTTCTTCCGCCTGCCTCCGGTACTCAGTGTCCGCATATCCTCCCCCCACGATGAGCAGGACCGCCTGCTCGTTCTTGAGCAGGGACAGGGCATCGATCAGCACCTCCAGCCCCTTGCAGGCCTGCAATCTGCCGGCAAAGAGAATGACCTTCTTTCCTGCAAGATGATGCCGGTCCACCAGCATCGCATCCTTTTGCCGTGGCTGGAACAGGTCGGTATCAACGCCGTTCGGAACCTCGATGACACGGCTCCAGTCGACGAACGAGGCGATCTTCGAGCTTTCTAGGTGCTCGCGGGTCAAAGCGCCGATCATGCCGGCCCGATTGATGATCGGCCTCAGCAGGATCGACTCGTACAGCCCGATGATCCGTGAGCGGAGCGGGGAATCGCCGAAGGCATCGCAATGGTAGGTAAGAAAGTAGCGCTGCCTTCGCAGGAGCGAAGCCAGGTAGACGTACTCGGCGCCGCCGAAGAAAGGGTAATGAAGGTGGACGAGTTCAGCCGCCTTAATTTGATGTACAGTTGGGGGAAGACGCCGCCTGCTCCATAGATTAACGGAGACCGGAGCCGCACGACCCTGAAATCCTCGGGATCCTGGCGGCCGTTCCGGCAGCCGTAATCGACCGTATACACGGTAACGTCATGTCCCAAGCGGGCCAATTCCCTGGCGTTTTGGAGACAGACATTGGCCATGCCTCCGAGAGCAGGAGGAAAGGTGGATACGATCTCGGCGATTTTCACGAGTTTTGGGGTTACAGATCAGATTCTATTAAAAGGACAGGAATATTTCTCGCATAGGCGCAAAGGACGCCAAAAAAATCTTATATCACGGTTTGCATTTAATTTTAAACAAGACAAGGTTGTTACTCAAAGTACCATTTGCGTTCTCTTTTGCGAGAAACCTTTTGGGTACTACCGGCTCGTCCGGGTCAGCGTGTGTTGTGTTATGGCGGGGACATTTTCCGCTGCAATTTCACGGCCTGCCGTGCGCCGAACCAGTCAAAGATCGCTTCGTAGGCGCTTATGAACACGATAAAGAATCCGATCGACGGCATATACACCCGGTGCTCGAAAATGACGTCGATGATCGGCACAAAGCTCTGGACCGGCGACAGGCCGATGTAGAACCAGGCAATGCCGAAAGGGATCAGCTCCATCCCTTTTTTCATGTACAACCAGAAGGCAAAGACAACCACGGCGACATGGCCCAGGAACGAAATGCAAGGTCGGGAACTCGAACAGGGTCTTCGCGATCGGATAATCGTAGTCCAGGTTCTGGTTGATCGGCAGGAACAAGCAGCCTGATATAGGTCCAGATGACGTTGAAGGACGTGAGCAGATAGGTGCCGGTGTTGATGCCGCTCGTCGTCTGCACGCTGAAACCCGATGGCCGCGTTGCTGCCCGGACGTCATGATCCAGGTGATAGTAGACGACCGCCCAGGACGATGCGACAGCAAGGACGTAGGTTTTCCACCGGGACAGCACCGGTTTCAACCTCCCCGTCTGCAGAAACAGATAGTCATACAGCGAGCATGAGCGGCAGGCAGCGTCACTGCCCACTCCTTGGAACCCGTGGCAAGCAACGACGGTAACACAGGCCGCCGATATGGTATCAGAATCTTCTGCTTCTGCACCCCCTGATGAACAGGAGGAACGTGGCAAGGTAGAAGAACGTGGCGAGCAGTTCTGTCCTGCTGATGATATAGGTGACGGATTCGGTCTGAATCGGATGTACTGCGAACAGCAGCGCCCCGAACAGGGCCATTCTTGCCGGCCCTGCTCGCGTACTTCCCGGCCAACAGGGGCAGATTGAGGGTCCACAGAATCAAGAGATACACGAACATGCTGTTCAAAATATGGACGGAGATGTTGAAGATATGATACCCGACGACGTTCAGCCCGCTGATGCCGATAATTGAGCATGAGCGAAAGACTAACGATGGGCCTGTGCGCCCTTGAGAGCATCTGCAAGATGTTGTCAAAGTTTGCATGCTTGATCACTGAGTTCTCCACAATAGCAGGTTGTCATCGAAATGGAACGAAGCGGTGAAGGTGTTGGAGTAGGCGATCAGCACCATCACGGCGATCAGGGCAAAGGCCGATAGGTAAAGCGCGGTCCCCTGAATAGTTTGTCAATTTTTTCAATCATCACCCTGCATGAAAACCATTTTCAGATCCTCCTCACGATCAGTGCCGTACATGCTAACATTTCATTTTTTTATTGTAAAGCGATATTTTTCTGTGCCCTGGGATCCCTTCCCCTGCCGCACCGGTGCCCGGTAAAACAATCCGGTCCTCCATTTCCTTTCGCATCAGCGCTATCTCCTGGGCCAGCCGTTTGTTCTTTTCAGACAGCCCGGAGATGACCACGGAGAAATGGAGCGTGATGAGCAACAGGAACAAAAATGCTATCAGGAAGAGGAACGAAGGCGCATAGTAAATCCCCAGCGCATGAGCGACATATTCAAGCAGTGCCCGCGACAGGGAGAGGACCAGCATAACGATGCTCGCAAAGAGCCATAACAGGGAATATCGCTCCTTGAGGCGACCTCTGCGGATGAGCTCGATGACCACGATGAACACGGCGCCGCTCCCCGAGTACCGCCAATATCCGCACAAGATCCATGGTTCACCTCACCTTCTTCAGCAGATCGACAAAAACGGCCAGCAGGACCTTGACCATGTAATATGCCGACCGCACCGCAGTAATTGATGATCGTCCGCCGGGCGTTCCCGCATGCGCACCGGAACTTCCGCGATCCGAAAACCAGCTTTATGGAGAAGGACCAGTGCTTCCACTTCGGGATAATCGTCGGGATAGATGCGGGAATAGAACTCTATCACCCGCTGATTGGCGCACCGAAAGCCGGAGGTCGTGTCTGTCACCGGAGTTGCGAGAATGCGGGAGAGTATTAACGAAAAGACCATGATGCCCATCTTCCGGAACACCGTGGGTCGTGTAAAGATCTTCGCCGGTGAACCGGGACCCGATCACCAGGTCCGCCTGCCCTGATTGCAGGGGCGTCAGCAGTTTCCCGATCTCGCTGGCGCTATATGCTGCCCGTCGCCGTCGAACTGGACCGCCAGATCGTAGCCGCGCCTGCGGGCATAGAGATAACCTGCCTGCATGGCCCCGCCGATCCCGAGATTGAACGGCATCTTCAGGACATGCACCTGTTGCTGCCTCGCGATCAGCGCCGTGCTGTCGCCGAACCGTCGTCAACGACCAGGATGTCCGCAGCGGGCACCTGGTCCCGGAGATCGTTGATCACGTGGGGCAGGCTTCTTCTTCGTTATATGCAGGGACAATGACCAGTAATTTCATATATTCGTTTCCAGCAACAGGATTGGAAAGAGCTGTGGGCTTATCATGGTCACCCCGGGGTCGCGCTACAAGCCATTCGGTCTCACCAGGCATCGCGAGTACCACTCCGCGAGCGCCCAGCACCAGACCATATTTCTGAACAGATGCACCAGGGGCAGCAGGGCCGCTGTCACGTCCCGCTGTTTCCGTACCACGCTTGCTGCAAAAAATACGCGGTCCATAAGTGCGACCAGGAAGAACGCGCACCCTGGAATGAGGACCATCGGATCCCAGCCCTCTGCCGTCATTGCTGCGCCTGCCATGAGGAGCAGCAGCGCAGCCAGAGTGACCGGGAACCTGCAGGATCATACGCAGCCCGGATACACTGTCGCCCGTGATCCGGTCGCGGTGCTTTGCAATGAGCTGCATCCTTCCGTAGGCGGATCGATACTGCTGTTTGACATAGCTTGAGAGGTCCGCCTTCCAGTAGTGATCGCAGAGCGCGTCTTTCCGAACACCAGTGTATAGCCGGCCCTCTGCAGCCGGTAGCTCATATCGTTGTCATATCCGTATACAAAGACGCTGTCGAACAGGCCGACCTTGTCAAGCGCCGTCTTTCGATACGCGGTGTTGCCGGTGCAGACCTGCGTTACGTGCTTCCCCTTGATTTCATCATACCGTTTTTCCACATCATAGCCCATCATCCTCGACCAGAATGGGACCCCGGCCGGGGTCTTGTAATATCCCTGCACGGCCCCCACCCGGGGATCGGAGAACTCGGCCATTACCTTCCCGAGCCAATCCCGGTGCAGCACCACGTCGGAATCGATGCTGCAGATGATGTTGTACCTCGCTGCCTTGAAACCATTGTTGGTTGCCGCCACAGCACCCTGATTCGGCTGATCGATGATGGTCATCCCTGCCCGCTGCCGGGCATACTCCTGCACGATCGGCAGAGATCGGTCGCGGCTGCCGTCGTTCACCACGATCACTTCCCGCTCGCCGGAATAATCCTGCTGATAAATAGCGTCAAGAACAAGGGCAATATATTTTTCAGCATTGTACATGGGGATGACAATGCTGACCGGTTCAGTGGACATCGTGGTCATAATAATCCATTCCAAAAGAACAGTCAAGCTGCTCGGCCGAAGGCATCAACCCAAAGGTTGCTGTTGATTTTTTACCGGCACTATGCTATTGATATCGCCGTGATACAGAAAAGGATCGCATGCGCCGCCTGCCTTATTTTCACGCTTTTCTGCCTGAGCCTGCTCCGCTCATCGCTCTACGTCGATGAAGCAACGATCTGGCGCGACGCGGTCGCGAAATCGCCGTACAAGGCACGGACGCACAACAATCTCGGCCACGGATATAAACTGGCGCATAAGCCTGCCGAAGCCATGAAACACTTTGAGCGGGCGCTGGAACTCGACCCGGACTATGCGGATGCGCTGAACAACCTGGCTACCCTATACGCCAATGACCATCGGACGGAAGAGGCGGTGGCCCTGTTGAGAAGAACGCTCGCTCTGGACCCGAACCATCTTTCCGCCCATTACAATCTTGCCATAAACCTCTATGAGATGGGCCTGGTGTATGACGCCGCCCGGGAATATGAGGTCATCCTGCAGCTCGCGCCGGAAAGCGGGGAAGCACTCTTTGCGCGGCAGATGCTCGCGCTGATCCGAAATCGGGCACCGGTTGGCCTGTAACAACCGCGCCGCTGTCATGTGCCTTCCCGCTTTCGGTAGCGGATCACCAGCCTATAGATGAGGAAGTATGCGATGACAGCTGCAATGCCTCCCACTACCAGCGTTCCCGCAACAAAGGGCCAGAGGTACGGTTTAATGATCACATAGGCGCTGGACAGGGTAAGCTCATTCCACGCGAGCTGCGGCATGGCAATCTCGCTCCCCATGAGCTTGCCGCCGAACCAGGTGCAAAAACCGTACATGGGCACGATGGTCCAGGGGTTATTGATAAGGGTCGCGGTGAGGACCACCAGTTTGTTCAGCCGGAATGCCCATGCTACAAGAAGGCACGATAGTACATGCAGTCCGAGGGTAGGAGAAAAAGCGATAAAAACGCCGACAGCGAATGCAAGGGCAAGCCGGTGCGGACTGTCTTTTAATTGAAAAATGGACCTAAAGCGGTCCCTGAACGGATAATTCACCAATTCCCTCGTTGCACTAACTCAAACGTGTAGCGCCATATTATAGACATCTTTCAAAATGGTTGCGCTATTATAGTCAATTCCTCAAGTTTATCCAAGCTTTTTCCGAGCGATAAAAATCTCTTTTTTCAATTGGATGAGAGACCCTTCATTTCGTTCAGGGAGACATATCTCCGATTTTTTTACTAGTTTATAAACTTTTTAATTGATTATAACCTCTCTTTGGTTTATAGTGCATGCCGTTCCGGCGTCTTGCATCTATTAAAATCAAAGGTATCCCCATAATGGTTCGAAAAAGTATTGTTTTATTTTTTTCTTCGGTTAGAGGAATATTCGCTCTTTCAGGAATTGTCTCTATCGTCTTCTTTGTCTTCATCCTGAGCACCACTCGATTGAATTTCAACGGAAATTTAGAGGGGATGTACCTGCTTAAAGGCGAGAACGGCTATTGGTTCGAGCTGAAAGACGATATCTACCTGGGTGAATACGAGCGGGTGCTTTTCAAATCCGAAATCGTTGACTTGGTTTTTTCTAAAAACCAAACACACAGCTCATCTCCCGGCTCCCATGTCAGGTATAAGTGGCACACTAATTCCGGAAGCGGCTTCATCCTGAATTCCTTCCCGGACAACAAAAAACTCCTCATGGCATTCGGCAGATTCCTGGACAGCGAAGGGCTCGCTCCCAAGGGAATGTTCGTGGGCGGAGGTTTGCCTTATTCCGAGTATGAGCATGAATCAGTGATGATGAACGAAACCGGCATGGCCTATTATGACGGGTCCCGATGGCTCCATCTCTGGTGCAATGCGAATGAATCGATCACCTCAATATTCAGCCCGGAGAAGCCCGTTTTCCCGTCCCACTGGAAGTATCTCGGCAGCAAGGTAATTCATGATCATAAGGGTGAGATCATGATCAGAAGCAGCCATGAAATAGATTTGTCCGGCGCCCCGTTTTTGATGGATCGGTACGTTTTCTACCGCGCGGGCGATCAGTTTTTTACGCTCGTCATGACCATAAAGAATATCGGTCAGAGCGTGAACGGATATTTTTATATATACGGAGATGAACCCTGGGTGGGTAAATTCGGAACATCGGAGGGCAATATCGGCTGGACCAAGGGGAAATTATACAATTACGAAGGTCCCTTTGATACGACGAAAAACACGTATGCCGGGATGTACGACTATGGGAATACGGCAATTCCCGGGAAACAATATTTACTCTATTCTGGCGCGGCGAATTTCATTCAGTGGATGGGAGGAGTACGGCCGGATTTCGGCTACTTCTCGAACCAGCCGGGATCGTTTACCGATGAAAATAGACTGGTCCCCTTAGCGAGCCCCGACAACAGGGTCATTTTTTTGCAGTGGGGCCCCCGGTCTCTGCTGCCAGGCCAGTCGGAATCAATCATACTTGCGATCGGCATGGCCAACACTAATTCCGAGACAGGGATGCCGGTCAAGCCGGACCTGAAACTTGAGCAGGAATACATCGAATATATCATTAGTCACAGCGAGAGGTCTCACTGACTGACTTGACACTCAACTCTTTCGCGACCTCGCGTATACGAGAGATTGATATGTATTCATTCGCGCACTCGCCGGACCGCGCACAGTAATATCCAAAGCCTCCGCCGCTCGAATCAAGCGTCGCCTGGTTCGTTCACTTCAACGCCTGCTCAACGTCGCTCCGCAGTTCCGCCTCCGAGTACACTCCTTTCACTTTTTTGATGATCCTCCCGTCCTTCCCGATAAGGAAGGAAACCGGGATGTGCGCGATATTCCCGTAGTCCCTGCTTACCTGTTCGTCCGCTATAACGACAGGAAAGAGGACGCCGAGTTCGTTGACCACGGACGGAGTGATGTCGTTGATGGCTACGGCAATTACCGCAAAACCCTTGTTCTGGTATGCCAGAAATACCCTCTGAAAACCAGGAAGTTCCTCCTTGCAGGGAGGGCACCAGCTTGCCCAGAAATTAAGGAGCACGACCTTGCCCTCGAAATCCGAAAGCCGCGCCATGCCGCCGTTAAGGTCCGCAAGAGAAATTGCGGGGGCAGATTCGCCTACTTCCGGTTTTTGTCGGTCAAAAGGGGTCAGGTTCTTGAATAAAAAATAGGCGGCAACACCCAGCAGAATAAGAACCGCAACGATAAGATATTTTGGAACCGCTTTCAAAACTATCCTCTATCTACCGCGTCTGCTCTTGCTGACTGAGCCACTCGTTCCAGCGTTTGACATCTGAACCGTATTTTTCGCCAGTGATCTTTTCCAAGGCTTCTCCCACACCCTTTTCAGCTTCCGGCGAACAAAAACGAAACGCATCAATAAGGTACGGTACTGAAGGCTTCCCCAGAGCGGCAAGCGCCTCTACCGCGGATTCCCTTAATATGCCCTTGCTGTTATAATCGTCCAAGGCTATGAGCAATACACTCCTGCCGAAATAGTGACCTATCAGGACCGCGAGCCGGAATTTGAACCCATCGAATGCCGTTTTGTCTGTGCCGGTCTTTTGGGGGGCATCTTCGTCGCTCAGTGAATATAAAAAGGGGGCATTCTCCGGCCGTTTGTAGTCGATTTTGTCGCTGCCATGGAACCTGCGCGGGGGATTGATTACGCCGGAAAAGCGCACCTCGTCCTTGTGAATGGACGGTCGTTCGATCTGGATCGTTCCGGTGAGACGCGCTCCGGTGAAGAGATCGCGTGATAAGCCGGAAATCGCTTTCAAGGGCTCACCCTCAGCAGCAATGCGGATAACACAATCCGCACTGGAAGCATCGTCCGCGACAGCCACACCTGCGATCCTGAGCCAGGCCTCGACATAGCTCTTAAACGGCAAAGCGATTCCCTTATGCACACCGTATGATTCTCGAACAATCACTTTGGCGGTCTTTACGTCCTGGTAAAACTCGTTTCGATCGGCATGTTGCTTATTTGGCTGCGGTTGACAACTAACCAGCAGAGCACCCACCAGGACGTAAAATACGGACCTCATAACGAACATGTGCTGTCTCCTTCCATGATATCCAGAACGCGCTTATTTGACCCGCTCCCATGTCAGACCGGCGTTGCTCTCAACAGGCATGAGGACGATCTTATCATCAGAGAGAAACTCGTAACGCCTTACGAAGTCGCCCAGTCCACCCGGATTGATGTTGCCCGTGCGATGGTGGGTTATTGTCCGTTTCTTCTCGTCAACCCTATAGGTCCCAAAATAGGCGGTGTAGCCCAGGAGCGCATCCTGCGCCTCCTCCGCGGTCGGCAAAGCGCCCGCATACTTGGACCGCTTTCTGCCGGGCATGATTTGCACGGCCATCTGGCCCTTGTCGTCGTAATAGATAAGACCGGTGGGCTTTTCGCCGCGGTACTGTCCAAGCTTGCTTCCCGCTATCGAGACAAGCCGCCAGGTGCCGACCAGGCGCTTTGCGTCGTCTGCAGGCCGAGAGCTTTGCGCACGGGCCGTATTTGCGGCTAATGGGGAACATATGCTCATAAAATAGAACAGAAATGAATCGTACTGAACCGTCACAGGTCCTCCCCCCGAGCAATGACCCTGCACTATTTTGCACCTAAATCCTGCTATCGAACCACAGCGCGCACCGAAAGATGAGCACTTCGAAAAAAAGGGTTTTATCAGGTTTTCTATTCCAACTTAATCCCTGCAGCCTCAGTGGTTTGCAGTTTTCAGGTCCCGCTGAGTGCTGAATCCGTATGTTCCTATTTTATCTCCAATGGCGCGATATTCATGCACAATCGGGCAGTAGGCAAACGGCGATAGTTTCTCCATGCTGATCTCTTCCCCATCGAGAATATCTTCGTCAGCGTGTGCCGCGACGACCTCGGCAATGAACAGGTCGTGTGAGCCCAGAGACAGTATCTGTTTCACCACGCATTCAAGGTTTAACGCGCATTCCTTGATCAGCGGGGCGTCCACCTTTTCAGCCTCTACCGCAGTAAAGCCGACCGTTGAAAACTTATCTGTGTCGATTACTGACGCAAATCCGCAGTAATCTGTTTCCTTCAGCCATTTGCGCGAAGGTATGTTGATAACGAATTCCATACCGCGCCTGATAAGTTTGTTGCTGCGGCGCGAAGGCCGTACGGATACGCCCACCAGCGGCGGCTCCGAACAGAGAACACCCGCCCAGCATATGGTTGCGACATGAGGCTTGCCGGACTCTTCCCGTGAACTGATCAGAAGAACCGGCGCAGGGTAAAGATATGGAGACGGCTTGAGACTCTTCTTCGGCATAAACCTTCCTTTCTGTGAAAAAGCAACAGGATTGCCTACTGCCAAAGCCGACGCTCGATCCCAGGTTCATGCGCGGCGTACCGGATGGATTCTCGGAGAACTTCTGGCGGGATAGAAATTGGGGGACCATCACGAGTGCCATGAACGCTACCGTGATGCTAATTTGACCTGTTCAAGCATCTTCCGCACTTCCTGCGGCATCGTGCCCTTCATGGTCTTCGCCAGGTAGGAACTGGTGGCGATGATATGGATGACCTTTATCATGAACTCCCGTTTCTTAGGTGTCATGATGTTGAGCGTGTTCATCTTGTGGGTGTAAAATTCTCGCGAAGCCTTGCCAAGCCAGTCCTGCACCTCTTGCAGGGTCATGGTCTTCGTCTTCATCACAGGTTCCACCAGATTGTAGCGGCTGTAGTCAAATACCTCAATGTTGTCCTTCAGTGATGGATATATCTCGGCATAGGGCCAGGGAGCAATCGCCAGGAAGAACGCCATGTCCGGATTGTAAAATTTCGCCAGCTCGAGCGTTTTTGCCATGCTCTCGGGCGTATCATCGGGCATCCCCAGCACAAAAGAGGTTTCAGACACAATGTCTTGTGCATTGATCAGATCCAGGGCGCGTTTGGAATCCTCCACTTTGATGTTCTTATTAAATGAGTCCAGCGTCGCCTGGGTAGTCGCCTCGACGCCCACGTAGATGTGGTCGATAAGAGCCGCTTTATACTTCCCCATGATGTGCTCGTCACGGATAATGTCATCGACACGGGTCTCCATCAGGATCTTGGTGCCCACCTTGCGCTCGATAAGGAGATCCAGGATGCGTTCCCACCGTTTTCCGTCCAGCGTCGGCGTCTCGTCGGCGAACATGACCACATTCACGCCGTATTCGTCACGAAGATGCTCCAACTCCGCCACCACGTTCTCCGCGCTCCTGCCCCGCCATTGCCGCTTCCAGAAAAGCTGCTGCGAGCAGAAGCTGCACTTCTGGCTGCACCCTCTGGACGTGCTGGTAATGGCCAGCACCGAGCCCTCCATCGGTTTATAGGTATATATCGGCCAGTCAACAAGGTCCCAGGCCAGCGGCAGGCTGTCGAGATCCTGGATGAACGGCCGCGGCGGTGTAACAATGACCCTGCTGTCCCGGGAAAACGCGATTGACCGGACCTTTGCAAGATCGCCGCCCGAAGAGAGGCAGTCCATGAGCTCGACAATGGTCTGTTCGCCCTCGCCCATGACGATATAGTCCACGGGATTGTCCGCCGCAGTCAGCAGCTCTTCGTAACAAAAGGTCGGATGGACGTTGCCGATGACGGTGGTGATCGTCGAATCGACCTCCTTCGCCAGTTTAAGCACCTTGAGCGCGTCCACGATCTCCGCGGTAAAAGCGGTTGTGCCGACCACGTCAGGCCGCTCCGCCTCTATCCTTTTCCTGATATCGTCGTAGGTGTGCCAGTGGCTCATCGCATCGTAAATAACAGGCCCATACCCGGCCGCCCGGAGGCTCCCGGCGATGTACACGAACCCGACGTTAAGCCATACGCCGGCTGATTCCACGACGCCGGAGTGGTACGGAGGAGTTATTAAAAGTATCTTTTTAAGTTTTTTCATAATCGATTCACGAAAATTGGTGTCACACCTATCTTACGAATACGTCCATCGGTAAGCCAAAAAAGTGCCTCCGATAAAAACAGCGCCCAGCAGCAGATGTTTATAGATCAAGAGGCTCTTTTTAATCCGCTCCGATCCGTCAGTCTCCGGCCTGTAGTAAATAAACCTGACCAACCCCGTGCCGAGAATCATCCCTATTGAAAATATTCCCAGCCAGAAAAACATATGCATTACAGGATGAAGCTCAGCCGCGAGAAGCGCCTGTTCCTGCGCTCTCTTGCTCAACAGATAAATCACCAGGATCGCGCTTGTCCATAATCCTGTAAATAAATCATGCGTAAAATTGTTTATTATGAATAAGGCTTTCATGCCAAAATCCGTTTCCGTATCCCCTCCCTCATGAGGAGGTGAGCATCATGCCTTCTCAAGGGACAATTTATCAGTGGCCACGCTGTCCGCTTTTTCGGCGAGCCACTTTCTATATGCCGCTTTCATACCCTGCCGCATCGGAAACTCACGCATCAAAAAGGCAAAATGTCCGGCCGGAAACACATTCAGGGGAATTTCAAACAAGTGCCTGAAAACCCTTTTCAGACTGAGCAGCTCAAAAACTATGGAAAAGAACTTCTCTTCTCTCTGCTCCGGGCTCATCTGCGGATGGCTGAAAAGCGCGTGAGCGCCGTCATAAAATTTCCATTGGCCTTCTCTCAGCAGGAACGGCTTATATTCCTCATACAGCTCGGTCCCCGGAAACGGGACCAAAAGAAAAGGGTGAACCATGACGCCCAACTTATCGGAAAGTTCGACTATGCGATCAAAATCATCCGGAGTATGAGTTCGTTTCCCGAGGATAATCGCAAGAATCGGATCGATACCGTTGTCTTTTAATTTTTTTATCGCCTCGATCTTGCTTTTTTCAAAAGCTCCGGCATATTTTTCTTCGCACCCCAGCCACAGTGAAAGGAGTCCGCTTTCCCTCGCCGCTTTAATGAGCTTGTCTCCCGAAGGCGTCTCCAGCGCTTTGAGATCGCCGAAACCATACCATTTTTTGTTCGAGCCCTTAAGCGCGGTAAAAAGATCTATCGCGCGATTGACATTGCCGCCCCAGATATTTCCGTCCGTATTCCAGAAAAATTTTTCCTTCAGCGCATCGACCTCTTTCACTACTTCCTCAATCGGACGGTACCGGTGAGCTTTTCCGTAGAGCCCCTGGAGAGCGCAAAACTTGCAGCCGTGGGAACAGCCTCGCATGGTAAATATACCGTGGAATTTATAGCCCGGCATACGTATGGGCAGGGGGAGATCCTCCAGCGGCAGAGGGCTCCCGTAATAAAAGGGCTTCAGTTGGCCTTTCCGCGCATCCTCCAGGACCTCAGGCCAGACCGACTCCGCCTCGCCGATTACCACCGCATCTGCATGTTTCTTCGCTTCCTCCGGCATGGCTGAGGGGTTAAATCCGCCTAGAACAACTTGCATGCCCCTCTTCCTTAGCGTATCGGCGGTGCTGTAAACCCAGGGAAGAGTGACAATGCGGCTGCCGCAGATGCCTACTAAATCCGCCTCAACTTTTTCTACGGAGAAAGGACGAAATTTAGGGTCGAGAAGTTCAATTTCCGCGTCAGGCATCGCCCGGTGAGTAAGCCCGCCTAAGTACTCTAAAATCAAAGGAGCGAGGGGCGGACTACTGTAGGGAAGAGGAGGGTCAATTAAACAAATCTTCATTTTTTAAAATCTAAACGCCGTAACATACTGGAAATAAGTTCCGGCGGCAAGCGCGGACAGGAGGACGATATGCCACACCACCATCATCTTCTTCCAGACTCGTTCCAGGTTCTTCGGCTCCTTGCCATACGTGTTTCCAATGTATCTAAACCTGAGGGACCTTTCAACCTCAAGGGGCAGCATGACCAGCAGGCAAACAAGCCCCAGAAGCAATAATTCTCTTTCAATTCCCGCCAGAGCGCTGTATCTCAAATAAATTCCCGTGAAAAGAACGACAAAAAGGATGAGATACATCTTCAACAGCTGCTTTATCCTTTCTTTCTCGCGTTCTTTATCAAAAATCTTTTTTACGTCATTCGGGTAAAAAGTCCTCCCGGTCCCGGCAAGGAGAATGACCCCTATGCATGCCAGTCCAAGATAATAAAATTCTTTATTCATTCCGGCGATCACGGACCGCAGTTCTGTATTTTCCCTGGACAGACGATCGAACCAGTAGACCGCCACGACGGTCATTATCCAGCACCTCGTCGCGAAATTGTGCCCATGCCCGATTAAGGTTCTTAATATTTTTTTCATTTTACGTGGTATTCAACTTTCATTTTACGTAGTGATCAACCCGAAAACCGCGGTGAAACATTTCCGGAACAAAAGGTATGCCCCATATGGAAATTACCATCACCGGCAAGGCAAACAAAGCATACCATGCGAGTTTTATCCCGCGCCAGCCTAGAGTCAGGCGCAGATGCAGCCAGATCGCATAGACCAGCCAGGATATCAACGACTCACTTCCAGCGGGTCCCAGGCCCAATAATTGCCGTATACGCTTTGCGTCCAGAACGCGCCGGAAATAATCATCAAGGTCAGCATCACGAACCCAATGCTGATAAGAAAATAATTTGAATCGTCCAGTTTTTTCAGGTCCGGCAGCCGCTCATAAAAAGCGTCTCCGGCATATCTTGTCTTTAATAGGTAAAGCAGCGCATTTGCGGCGGCAGTCAGCATGAACCCATAGGAAATCGCGGAGGTAAATACATGCACCCAGAACCACGGAGTGTCGAATGAAGGCGGCGTCGGACCGATCTCTTTTTCGGAAACCGCGGCCCAGACCATGGTCACCATGGTGAACGACGTAACCAGAATTCCGGCCGGTCTCAGTGATTTAGCAACGACTGAAACGAGAAGAAACACAAATATACCGGACCAGGCCGCATCGTTGATGACTTGAAACGTTGAGAAGCCCAGTTGTGACGGACGCGTCCAATAGAACGATAAACAAATCGTATGGGAAATAAAACCCAGCGCGGAAAAAATCACTCCCTGGACGAAGAAAAGCGCTCTTTTTTGCGAATAAAACCGAAAACATAAAAAAGGCTGCTTACGCCGTACAGAGCCACCGCAAACCAGAAAAAGATAAGATAAGTTTCCACGTTTATCCTTTCTTGTATCTACTCAGGTTGTTGCTCCGCAGAGATCTCTGTCACCTACAACATGATTTCCCTCTCAACCTTGCTTGCCCGCGCAAAACCGGGAGCGGGGTTTTCACAACACCGCTGACACGGTTTTCCTATTTTTTGCTCGCAAGTTTTACCGCTGACGCCAAATCCTGAGGAACGGAGGAAATCGGCCCGCTTTGTTCGGTCCCGGGAACGGTGTTCTTGTTATCAAGCTTCTCGGGGGCGGTGTTCATGCTATCCATTTTATAAGGATAGAAAAAGGGTCCGCTATGGTAATTCTTTTCCCCGAAAGGCGCCATGTAGAACATGATCGACATCACCAGAATGAGAGCAACCGGTGAATAGAATGCAAGTTTCTTTCCCTGCCAACGGAGAAACCAGCGCACGCCTAACGCCACTGCATAGATGCTCCAGAATCCCCAAACGATCGACGCCAGAAACATGGTTTTCTTCACCATGCCGAATTTCATGATGGCCCAGAGACTGGCGGAAGCAACCATGGCGCAGGCAAAAAAGAAAGCGACCAGGACAAAACGATAATTCCAACGGTCTAATGTTTCCAGGCTCGGCAGTTGATCATAGGGATACCCGGTTTTCCCCTTAGCTTTGATCAAGTAAAGCATTCCTGTGGCCGCCGCAAGTGAAGCAAATCCGAAATTGAACCCTGCGCCCGTAACGTGACCCCAGAGTTGCCAGCCTTTGTATACCGGTGAAGGTCCCAAGGGATGACACGGGATCAGGCCTCCCAACACCATCAAACCAAAAAAAAGCGGCATAATCATAAGGGCGGCCGGTTTTATCTCTTTTTTCACTGTCGACATGGTAAGAAAAACGAACATGCCTATCATGGTTGTTCCGCCCATGACTTTGTAGAACGAACAGATGTGAGTGTACTTATGGGTAATCGCGGGATAGAACGTGCCGATTGCGTGGACAATCAAGCCTAACCATGCAAATTTCATTGCCACGCCGGAAAAATTCTCCTTCTTTTGAACAAATGACAGTATATACAACAAGGCAGCCAAGCCGTAGATAACCGTAGCGCTCCAGTAAACGCGCACATCAGGATTCATATTTATTTCCATATCCGCTCCTTTTTAGTAATGAATTAGAGTCCTGTGGTCCGGTTCCGCAGATTGAAAAACAGTAAAAAAATACACGCCCCTTTATTTTATGTCATCAGATTTTAACTTACATTTGAAGTATTGTCAAGCCATACTTACGGGGAGCTGCGGCCCAAATTGCATAACCATAAATAATGGTACGTAAAATATCCCCAATTATATCGATGACTCATGCTTCCCGGTAAAACAGCCGGGACCAACGCTTTCCGAAAATGCGATGGGCATAGTACGAGTATGTGCTCTTTGGCCGAAACCTGTTGTAGCGCTATAAACTGGTTTCCGGCCAGACAGACCAGGGGGCCCGCCTTTGCACTTCACCGCCCGGACAGAAAAGTGTGTCTGCGACAACGAACACGAATTTCACCGGTGTCGTCAGGTTTTGGCTTACCGTTAACGGCCTGATCATCAGATTCGTGACCTGCGAGCCCACCCACGCCCCGCCGCCGTCATCATCCGAGGCAAAATATACCGGCACCTGCGAATCCAGGTCCGCCCCCTCGACGATGGGAAAGACACGGTCGGTAAATTGCGGGCCTCCGCAGGGATTGCTTTCCGCGTCCGCGATGCTCATTTTAAACCCGTTTTTCACGGTCAATCTTATTCTCTTGTAAACGCCGGCCGCCACCGGGGCCTGACCGAAAAAATCGCCTGTTTCATTTGCAAGGTCTATTTCCTTGCCTGCGGCGTCCGAAAAAACGACCAGCGGTTGCGCATCCGACCGGCCGGTCATAAACTCAACTTTATAAACCGTTACTTTGACGCTCGACGGGCTCTTTGCGTCCAGATATACCTTTGCCAGAAAAGTCCCTCCCGCGACAAACACCGCAAGCAGGACAAAGAGTTTTATTTTGGACATACGCGTCTCCGTTACCATTTTTCATCCCCCCGAGGGAAATTCACGATCATCGCTTTACTTTCCTTACCGATGCGCGGTCAAAATGCCTGAAAAAAGGATGCTTTTCGTCCTCTTCTTTTTTCCGCACCTCATACGTCTCATTCCTGACTTGCTCCGGAATGATGATCCATACACCGGCAAGCTCGGAGTCAGCGCCCCGTTTTTCTCTTTCCGCAAGATAGAACTTCTTGAACAAAGGCCCCGAGTGGGCATACCGGTAGGGTTTTCCTCTGATCTGAAAGGTCGTTCCGTTTTTGTCCCGCACGGTCAATTCCACATTTTTATCGAACCAGATGCTCCTGACCAGATTCACATTGGTTTGAGAGCCTTCAAATTCCTCGCCGAAGGCCAGATTTCCGTCGTCAAGAACGGTCAAGTCGTCTTTGAAAGCGGCATGCGGATTGCCTTCCTCGTCAACAGTTGTGAGGACCTTGATTGATTCGGAATCGCTGATGATATCCACTGCTTCCTTTGGCAATTTATCCATAACGTTTACCGGCCTTCCTATAATCTGAGTATCGCACAGAGAAAAGATAATCGGAGAAAGCAAACGCCGTCAAGATCAATATAAAATTCCCCATTTACCCTTACTGACTTCGCTAATCTTATTCGCCGACAGGCGCATTCGTGATATGGGCGGTGTGAAGCCTGTCCAGGTCCCCTGTCGGGTGGCACCGGTAATTGTTGAAATCAACGCTCAGGTTGTACTTTCTGTGAATGTCGCTGATGCCCTTCATAAGCCGCACATAATATTCCAGAGGCGCGGGTTTCTGGTCCTGGGGATAAAACACGCTGCCCTTCTCAAGACGGTGGATGATGGCGATCGGGCCGACCCCGTGGCTGGCAAAAAATTCGGCGCCTTCCAGGGTGGATGCCAGGGCCTCGTCAATGGTCTTGAATCCATAGGGCTGCATCATTTCGACGCCCCCCACGAACTGGGTGCAGACATATCCCCTGCCGAATATCTCCACGGCGGCAAGGGCGCTGTCTATCCAGTACTGCCTGCCGAAATACTTGGCCTTGCCGGGACAGATCCATTCGAAAAGTTTTTTGTCCCACACCTCGATATGGGGCTGATACGTGGTGGCTCCGGCCTCTTTCAGCCTGAGCATCTGCTCCCGGGAAAAAGCGCTCGCGACGATCTTCGCATAAACCTTTTCCGAGCCAAAGGTCTTCCTCAGCGTCGTCAGCACCTTGACATACTCCGCGACCTCGTTGTCAAAGGGCGAAGGCCCCGGACAGTTCGGAGCCGGCAAGCAGAACGATGTTCATCCATTTCCCTTTTTCCTTCAACACCTCGTTCATTGTTTCCTGGATGTCGTCCAGGTCCTCCTGCGAAAAGCCGGGTTTCCTGCGGAACACCCGCGTGGGAAAGCTGCAATATTTGCACTGCATCTGCTCCGCCCAGAAACAGCAGCGATTATAGAGATAGATGAACAGGAGGCCGGGGAACCTGGCGCTCACCATTTTCACCATGGGCGTTCCCCTGCTGGTCTTCTTGCCGAAATATGCGGGATACGGCGCAAAAAAGACCTCCTCCACCGGCCTCGCTGCCGTCAAAGAGCCATACTTTCCCGTCAACCGCATCAATGGTATAGGAATTGCCTTTTCTGGTATACCCCTCGGGGAACTGGAGGAACATGGGCTCCATGCCCAGGACCCAGCTTCCGTCCCTGAAAAACGCCCCGCCGAACACCGGCCGGGATGTTTCCTGGCCATGGTCCTCGGAGGAGGCTTCAAAGATAGCCCCTTCCTCTTTCGCCTGTTTGACCGCCCGCTCGGTCATGACGACCCCGCGCAACTCCGCGTCAAGCTTGCGGATCAACAAGCGCGGAAAATCGGGATATTTCTCCGCCAGTTCCTTAAAACCCAGGTCATGATTATTTTCATTCATATATTAGATTTATCGCAGTCGATACGCCTCTCGACTTGTTTTCAAATTGCTGATTACACTTTTATTGTAGTCAAGCCTTGCCAGGTCCACATCCGGGCGGCCCGAAGAGCTCCGGTAATTGTTGAAATCCATGCTCAACTTATACTTTTTCTGAATCTCACGAACGCCCTTTGCAAGCCTTATATGATATTCCAGGGGCGCCGGTTTCTGTCCCTGCGCATGCAATATGCTGCCTCCCACGACCCACAGCATGAAAAAGCTTGAGGCCACCCCGTGTCGGGCGAAAAATTCGACGCCCTCCAGCGTGGACCTCAGTCCTTCATCCATTGTTTTAAACCCATGCGGCTGCATCAGCTCAACCCCCCCACGAACTGGGTGCACACGTTCCCCCTGCCGAAGATCTCCACGGCGGACGAGGGCGCTGTCTATCCAGTACTGCCTGCCGAAATATTTCGCCTTCCCCGGGCAGATCGATTCAAAGAGCTTCTCGTCCCATACCTCGATATGGGGCTCATACGTGACGGCCCCCGCTTCTTTAAGCCTGAGAAGCTGGTCCCTCGGGAAAGCATTGGCGACTATCCTTGCATAGACCTTTTCCGTTCCAAAGGACCCCTGCAGCATTCTGAGCGCCTTGACGTACTCGTCCGCCGTATTTTCATAGGCCGAATTTCCCCGCGGGTCCGAGCCGCCGCTCAGGAAGAGGACCGTCCATCGGCCCTCCTCTTTCAATGCCTCGTCCACCGTCTCGCGCAGGTCCTGCAGACTTTCCGGCGTATAGACGGTTTCCTCCTGCTTCACGAAACTGCAATAGGTGCAGGGGGTCTTCTCTTCCCAGAACTGACAGTAATTATAAATGCGGATGAACAGGCAGCAGGGGAACCTCGGCGTCGCCATTTTGACCATCGGCGTGCCCCTGCTGGTCTTCTTGCCGAAATACGCGGGAACAGGCACAAAAAAGACCTCTTCCACCGGTTCCTTGCCGTCAACAAGCCACAGCTTCCCGTCGATCGCATCGAGGGTATAGGGGCTGCCTTTTCTGTATGATGTTGTTCGGGAATTGCAGATACAGGTCTTCCAGACCCAGGACCACGGTCCCGTCCCTGAACATCGCCCCGCCGAGCACCGGCTTGGGGGTTTTGTGCCCAAGGTCGGCCGAGACGTCATACAGGGCGCCTTCCTCTTTCGCCCGTTCCAGCGCCCTCGCGGTCAGCGTTACCCCGCGCAGGGCAGTGTCCATCTTGCGGATAATGATGCGGGGGAAATCCGGATATGCTCCGGCTGCTTCCTCAAAACTCAACTCGTCGTTGTTCTCATTCACCTTGGTTTTTCCCTTAATGCCGTAAAAAACAATTCCGGTTTAAATCAACCGCGAATGCACGCGAATACACGCTAAAGTTTTTTCTGAATTTTTCGCGTTCATTCGCGTCCATTAGCGGTTATCGCTGCCATGCTGCGGTTAGCAGGTTTTAATGAGTTTTTGCCGTTTTCAGGATCAGGTTCAGGATCAGCCCTCCAAGCGTAATCCAGAAACTGCCGAATATCAACGGCAAGCCCGGACGATAATTTACGTTCATACTCGTCCAGTAACGCACCTCGTCCATGGAGAGGAAATAATCTCCCGCCTTGACCCTCTCCCCGAATGCCGCCTTTCCGTTAAAAAGCTCCTCTTCTTGCTCTGTTCTCCTTCAGGGTCCTTCCCGTGGACGATCGGCCAGACCTGAAAAGAAACCTCTCCGGTCCTCTTTTTTATCTTGTCGGGATGATAAACCGTCTGCAATTTGAAAACAGCGGGGAGCTCGGGATATTGAGGAAAATCGAAACTCCCGGGCGCAGCGGCGCTTCCACTCCTGTAAAGAAAAGTTCCATCTTGCTGCTGAATACTCTGCAAAGGAGCATAGGCGCCATCAAGCACCTTACCCTGCCTGTCCCGCAGCACAAATAACGGAGAATACCCGTCTTTTTCATCGCGATAAAACTCAAACCCTTTATACTTCAAGGGGCGGGTCACATAAATAATCCGCTTTCTCCCCGCTTGAACATCCTCGCCCACGGCAATCTCGTTTGCGACCCCTCTCTCTTTCCCTTCCTCACATAGGGGGTATGAAGTTTATGAAAATAAAGCTCTCCCAGCTCGTTCAGTTTCCGGGATTTGAAAAAAACGGCCCATTTTTACCCGGTCATAACTCGCCGGATCGGCGCAACTGAGGGTCTCACCCTCGGTAAGACGGATTGCTCCTTCAAAAAAAAAGAGCTGGTCGTAAACCACGCCGGCAAAGAGCAGCAACAAGACCCAGATGAAAGATCGTCGTCCCGAGTCTGAGACAGGCGAAGAATCCTTGTTCGTTTGACTATGCAAAAAACGATATTAACGATTAAAAGGACTAATAAGAGATTGAACCATATGGAGGAAAAAACAACCTCCTTGCCCATGTCACGGGGCAAGACTCACGCCGACAACACAGAAAAGGAAGATCAAAACCAGTAAGACCAGGGCGACTTTTGTTGACCAAAGAAGACTGGATATCTTGTTTAACATTTGCGCAATATACGATAAATTGGGCTAAAAGTCAAAAGGCTTTTCATCCATTGTCAACCCCGAACAGGAATGTTGTATTCTTACCAAAGTAGAAATGTCCTATTTTAACAAGCTGCAGAAGTTGTGTTTTTCTGTTACGAACAAACGCTCTCAAGCGCCAGGAACTTGTTGCCCTCTTCATGATTGTTGACCCCGGAAGCCTCATTTCTTTTATGACCCGGTCCTGGAATGTTCCAAAGAGCCGATCAACACGTCCCTTGGCCTGCGGAGAATTAGGCATGAATCACTTTCCTCAAAGCTCGTGCAGGCTTTTTTCGAATTGGCTCAAAAGCTGCCGGCCAGCTGACTGATTCTCGATCGTTTCGTAATGGACAGTGGCTTTGTATGTGGAATGCCGGTCAAGATTGATCATCGTGATAGTTGCCTCGTTCCCCCATGTTGCCCTCCCTTTACTGCATGCGGCTGCTTACCGCCCCCGATAAAAACGAGGGCGCTACGTTTAGCTTTTGTAGCGTCGGGGTTTATCCCCGACTGTCCTGAACGGCGTGATTGTTCGCGGGCGAATCGCCGGGGATGCGAAAAAAAGATGAGGCTGTGCTTCTGATCGGGCAAGTCCGGTATGGAATTACGGACACGGGATTACGCTTGATAATCTTTGCGGATTTCGAGTAATTTAGTTTCCTTGGTTGCCGTCACTTCCCCCCGTTAACCATTCTGAAGTCCTCGTTCGCCAAATCGGCACGACCGATTTCTCTATAGAGTGCGCCTCGTTCAAGATAACACGTAGACTTGGACAAAGTAGAATCCGACGAGATGGCAAGCGTGTAACTGGCTATTGCTCCGTTAAGATCGCCCAATTGCTGCAGGATTCTTGCCCGCGCAGCCAAGTTGGTGAACATTGCGTCACGGTTCTTTTTTCTCGTGGCAATAGCAAGCGCCTCGCCTAAGTCCTCCAGTGCCTTGTGATAATCGCCCTGCGCGGCATAACTTATTCCGCGCTGATAATAGGTCCTCCCCGAGAAATGCGGTTTCACATCGATAGCCCTACTCCAGAACGCAACATCGTCCTTCCAAAAAGATATCTGCCGTACAGTAAGATAGGCGTCGGCCAGCAGCATGAAAAGGGTCACTGTTGTGATGAACATGACTGCCGATCGCAACCCCGAGCACCGTGCAATTGCAGCGGTGATGCCAAGGGCCATGACCAGTGATACCGCCAGTCCGGGCAAATAGGTGTATCTGTCAGCCATCTCAACAGTTCCTATTGGAACCAGGCCTATAACCGGGAGCAGTGCCGCGAGATAGATCAGCCATGCGGACATAAGCGCAGGGTGACGCTTCCTCAACAGTACGCAACATGCCGTAATTGCGATGACAGAGAGCAGAGGAATTATATATTCAAGACGCAGGCCGGTTATGTTCCCCGGGTATAAGTAGAAGGTGCTCAGGTTTATGGGCCATGCGGTTTTCCATAGATAGGTCACGATGGACTTGCATGCGATTTGGATACGCGACAACAGGCTCGCATCTTCAATCGGCATGATGGCCGACGCTTGAGCGGAAATCGTAAGTACGACTACCATGCCGGAAAGCAGAAGAAACGGAACCTTCTCGATGAGCCTTCGAATGATGACAGGTCGGTCCAGTCTTTTGAGCGGAAACCAGTCCAGGACCAGCAACATCAGAGGCAGGGTTACAAACATGGCCTTACTGAGGAGGGAAAGGCAAAAGAACGCGACCGAGACCCAATAATACCGCGAGGCGATGAAAGAAAGGGCGCTGTCGCGAAAGCCCGAACCGTCGTACGGGTGCTGAGCATGCTTCAGATAATAAAAAACCGCGGGAAGACCGAAAAACAGACTTAGGACGTCTTTCCTCTCGCTCACCCAGGCAACGGATTCGACCCTCAACGGATGAATCGCAAAAAAAGTCGCTGCCAGCAGAGAACAATAGATTGCGCTGTGCATGGTAAAATAAGTTGACTTCTTGCCGTCAGGATGAATGGCATTGAGATAGCTCTTGAGCAGTGCCAGGGAGAGCAGGAAAAACAAACCGGCGTTGATCGAGTGGATGACAATATTGGTGAGATGAAACCCTGCGGGATTCAGGCCCCAGAGCTCGTAATCCAGCGCAAGGCTTAGCCAGGTGAGAGGATGCCAATTACTCGCATAGAACTCAAAAAACGCCCAGCGGGCAGTTTCAGTGGACAGTTCTCTGATGTGCTCATTATGAATGATGTATTCACTATCATCCCAGAAATAGAGGAATCCATTGCTAAGGACGGGTATAAAGATCGCGAACGACAGAATAAAAATAAAAGCCAACGCGCCGGATATAGTGCGAGGTCCGACAAAGGAAGGAACTGCGTCATTGCTGTGTTGTTTATCGGTCATCTTAAGAGCCACCTGCAAAAGTCATGAGTTCAGCGATTATTTGGGTGGAAATGAGATTTTTTAACGTAAAGGATCTCTCCTTCTAATGATTTGTTGCACACAGACCAAGCAAAAGGAGCGCGATGAAGCCATTGTGAGAAACTATTCCATGGCTGAAAACCAAAGTACAGGGCGTTTTATTCCCCGAAGCGGGAGTGAAACCATGATGGAATCAAAGGATACACGGCAAAAGTGGAGTTTGACGATGTGGCGGAAATCTTTCATGAAGAAGTGCTCGGCATAAAAGATGTGGCAACCTTCCAGGGGAAAACCGCCAGGGAGCTGGCAGCTACCCGAAAGCTGTCCGCTGATAGCAGAGAGAGCTGTTCACGCAGTTTCTCAACCTTCCACCAGAATTCCCTTCCTATCCGCGCTCCATAAGCAGCCGCTTTGCCGTCAGGGCTCCAGACCGGCGGCCAGATTTCATCACCGACCGGACCTTCCTTGATGACTTTGCCTGTCTCCGCATCGGCGATCACGATGAAGCGTCTGCCATTCTCGATCGGCCCTTTTCTTGCCCTATAAGCAATGCGCCTGCCGTCCGGGCTGAAAACCGGTGTAACCACCATATCATAAGCCGGACCCTCCTTGACGGCATCAGGTTTTAAGGACGGCGAGACAACCATGACCCACTTCCCCTCCTTCTTCATCGCCCGATAAGCGATCTTTGCGCCATCTGGACTGAAGACCAGCGGGACGTCGCCTACAACATCGTATTTCGCGCCTTCCTTATCCCCGGCTACACTGCGCCACTTGCCTCCTTTCAGTGCGAGGCAGGCGACCGTCTTTGAGTCGGGACCGAATACAGGTGAAACAATCGCATCATAAGGACCGCGTTCTTTTCCCTCCGCCGGAGATCCCCAGGGACTTACGACTAAATACTTTTTTCCTTCTTTGGATGCAATAGTTACAATATGGTTACCGTCCGGGCTTAAAACAAACTGTTCTGCCGCGATGTAAGGAAACACTACATTTCTTTCATCGTTCAGGGCAAAATCCTGCAAAACAAGAAAGTGATTGCCTTCTTTTTTCACCTCACACATAACCCGCGAAGAATTTGAACTAAAAGAAATAGTTCCCAGCCTTTCACCTTCGGGATAAAGCCGTTCCTTAATTATCTTTTTTGTAAATACATTGAGAAAAAAGACTATTCTTTTCGTCGCATCGCCAAGCTCGTAAACAAGCAAACGGCTGTCTGGACTAAAGGCCGGTGACCGAAAGGTGTCTGAGTAAGTTTGACTGCGATAAACTTCCTTCTCTCCATCATAGACTGCAATAGACCACTTACCGTTATTTTTCAATTCACATGCGACAAAACGGCCGTCTGGGCTGAATAAGGTGCTTCCCGTATTTTCGTTAGGCCTTCCTACTTTGCCGTCGAGCACAAAATACCACTTGCCTTCTTTTTTTCCTGAATAAGCAAGCCGTTGTCCGTCAGCGCTCAAAGCTATATTGTCCGTCCACACCTCATCATAGGGTTGACTCGGCTTATCGCCCGCCACGATGAATCGCTTACCCTCTTTGTTCCGGGCGGCATAGACGACCTGACCTCCATAGGCACTGAAGAGAATAACCTTGTCCACCTCGAAGTTTTCAGGGATTGCGGCTAATCTGGTTTCCTTCGGATTTATCCAAGCGGGTTTCTCATCTACAGGTTTCAGCGCTGCAGGTTTTGCCTCTTCGGGGGCTTTTTTTTCACAACCGGGAAGGACAAGGAGCGATATCAGGAGGAGTGAAAAAAGAAAGTATAGACGCAACTTCATATCTGAATTGAACAAGTGTTTAGCCTTTCATTCCGGCTTGTCAGGAACCCTTTCTGCTGCATCATTACAGGACAGGCACGTATTCTTCCAGCAAGATATCAACCAGCTACCTCTCGCTTTCCCAACAACCTCATACAATCTCGATCCAGTCGTGCAGGCCGCCTACCCCTTAAATGTTCCAGGCATGATTTCTCCATACGACAAAAACAGGGCGGGGAATGACCCCGCCCTGCACTTGCACGACTTTTCAGCAGTTATATTAGTTAGTAGGTGCCTCCCGGCGTATAGGTGGAGGAAGTTGTGTGCCAACACATGGTACCAGCGCATGTTCTGGTGGTCATGTTATACGTCCAGTCGTTGTTTGATGAGCGCATAAAACCATACGGACGAGTGCCGGTAGGCCATGACGTGGTTGATTGATCAGCGATCGTGTTAAACCCGTGGGCATTTTCACCTCTAATCGACCCAGAGGCGTGTGTGGCAGCAGCATTTCCAGCTTGGTACGTTGTCCCGTGACAGATCGTGCAGCCAAAAAACGACTCGCCGACATCATGCCGACCAGTATCGGGATTGCTATAAGCGCTGCCAGAGCCGTTCCCGTGAGTGTAGGAAGTCCAGTAAGTCGCAGACTTATGACAGACGACGCAGAGCGGCGTAGCAGTCGCTATAGCCGCATCATAACTCCCCCTCAGGGTCGAGGCGGCGCCGTGGGCGGTCACGCTTGCAGCGCCGCCGCCGATGGTGCGAGCGGTCGAGGAGCTGTCATGGCAATCCCAGCAGGTGATGAGCCAGCCCCAATTGGTCAAACTGGTCTTGGTGGTCTTTGTGCCTCCCGGAGACCCCGCGCTGTTCCATGGGGCAGCCATCGTATTGGCATCAGCATAGGAGTTGTTCTGCCTGCCCCTTATGGGGTGATACGATGCGTTCGTCGTCGCAAAATGGGCGTTTATGTCGCGCACTGTTCCGGCTGAGTTACCGAACGGCTTCGTTCCAGACGTCGCGGTGGCTACCCGGGCAGCTGTGCTGGCCGCTCCGTTTGCGTCATGGCACTTGAGGCAGAGATTTATCTGGACCGCCGCCGCAAATGACTCAATATTTTCTGGTTCCGGTATTCCTGCTAAAGGTCGCAGCGGACGCGGTTCCTGTGCCCGAGGTGTAAACGCCGGCGCCCGTGCCGCCGAACGAAACAGTCCTGATCGTAATGCCGGTGTCGGGGTCCCTGAACTCAAGCGTACCGTTGTTGTGTAAAGACGTGCGCTGACCATCCGCCGGGTCGCCTTCCATGTGGCAGACGGCGCAGTCTTCCGCGTGCCAAACCCCGTTTTCTGATTTCTTGTGGCCCCATGCCGGGTTGCCGCTTATTTCCGTGGTCATGTTCCGTCTGGAACCCTCTCCATCCTGATGGCAGCTCATGCAGCTTACGTCGGCTTCCAAGATCCCGTTGATGTGCTTTGACGGATCGCTGAAAGTTCCGTTACTGCTTAGGTGAGGGTGGCAGGGTGTGCACTGGCTGAAAGTCGTTACACCGGAATGGGTTTGCGATGTCGCCGGTGAAAGATGGCACTTGTCGCAGTCAGCCGTAAGGGAGGCAGATCCGGTAAGATAGGCTGTATCGTTCCAGGTGACCGTGGCGTTTGTTATCGGCGGATTCACGCCGTCGCTCGGCATGTTCCCTCCGTGGCAGTAAACATTGGTGCAGCGCCCGGTGGTGGAATTGTATGCCGGTGTGGAACCATTCGCGCTTGCCAACAGGCTGTTTGCAAACGTCACTTCCGCCGGCCTTGAACTGTTCACATGTCCGCCGGGCGCGGATGGGGCCGGAACGTCATGACAGTTTGTGCAAGCGATAACTCCGGAATATTTTGACATCGTATATTGGTCGCTGGTCGCCAAGTGCGCCCGATGCGCTCCCACCTGTTTGTCCGTGGCCGCGCTTTGGCCTTCCGTGTCCGTGCCGGTCCCATTCGCGCCCGGGGACCGCAAATATTCCGCTGATGTTCCATTCTCTACAGCGGGTCCTTGTGGAATGCCATGGCAGATCGTGCACGTGTCGTAAGTTATTCTATTCGCCGCCCAGCTCATGGTCGTAGTTTGCGCACGGGTCAACGAGCCGTGGCAGTAGGTGCTGGAACAATATCCGAAGCCTCCGCTGCCCGGGGTATGAGACCCCTGGCTGTAGGCCCCGCTCGTTCCGACCCTCGTTGAATTGAAAACTATATCAATTTTGTTGTTGCCGTGATTTGCGCTGCCCGATCCAGCTCCTGTGTGGCAAAGCGTACAATCATTGGCATATACCGTATTATGCGACACATGACTGCCGGAGGTGTTGGGGTTCGCGTGGCACGAACCGCAGGACACGCCCGACGCGCCCCAGGTGGGCGTGGCGTAGCTGGTAAAGACCGTCGTCCCGGTGGAGTTCTGCACATTGCTGTGACAGTATACGCTGCTGCAATTGCCCATGGCGGCGCTCGGCGCCTTCGCTCCGGTTGAGCCCGATTGGGCGCTCCTGTAACTGGCGGTGTTCCCGAATTTCGGGTCGGTCCTCTCAAGGTTCCACTGGACGCGCAGGTCCTGATGCCCGGTCTGACCGGCGCCGTTTGCGCCGTGGCACTTGTTGCAGGTCAGGTGAAGCTCGCCTGCGCCCGTGCCGGTATGCCGCTCGTGGCTTCCGGTGACCGGAGGATCGGCAACGGTTGCTTTATGACAGGCGCCGCAGGCCACCGCGCCGCCCCCCCAGGTGGGGGCCAGACTGTTGCCGCCCGCGTAGCTGCCGTGGCAATAAACGGCGCTGCAGGTGCCGTACCCGCCGGTTTGCGGGGGATTGTTGCCCTGGCTGTAGTTTGCCCCGGACCCGTACGCCGCCTTGTTTATCGTCACATTGATCGTGCCGTTCGCATGCGCCGCTGATTCGTCGCCGCCGTTCGTATGACAGTATGTCGTGCAGTCGCCGTAGCCCATGCTGCCGACGTGCTTGCCGTGTGATCCGGTTGCGGGAAGATCGCCGTGGCAGTTGGTTGCGCAAGTGAGCGCGCCTCCGCCCCAGGTCGGCGTGCCATGCGTGGCCGGATCGCCGATGCCGCCGTTCCCCTGGACGCTGCTGTGGCAGTATACGTTGGAGCACGAGCCATAGCTGCTGCTCGGCGCCGTGGTGCCGGTAGAGCCGTTGAACACGCCTTTATACGCCGCAAGGTCGCCGAACCTGACATTTCTCTTGTTCAGCACCCACGCAACGCTGCCGTTCATATGGCCGTTCACCGTGCCTCCATGGCAATCGGCGCAGGAAAGCCCGATTCCGCCGCCGGCGGTGCCGGCATGCCGATCATGGCCGCCGCTGTTCGGCGTTGTCGCGGCCGTGGTGCCGTGGCAGCTGCCGCATATGACGGACCCGATGGCGGTCCATTGCGGCGTGGTATTCGTGCCCCTGGTAAGCGTCGACCCATGACAGTAGAGGTTGGAGCAGGCCCTGGTGTCGTTCATCAGGACCGTGGTGTTGTTCCTGGCCCGGTAGGTGTACGTCACCTCGGTGTCGCCGCCATAGATCGTGCCGGTCCCGTTCTTGCCGAACATGCTGAAGCCGATGTCGATCTTGGGCTGCGCCTCTCCCATGGTGGTGTCGTACCCGTTGTGACACTTCGTGCAGCTATACCCCAGATTGAGGGCGTGCTTCTGATGGGACCCGATCGTGCTCGAGCCGGTTGGGGCCGGATCGTCAGCCAGGCCGTAGGGGCCGCCTGTCGAAGTCACCGTGGGCGGTATGCCATGGCAAGAGTTGCAGACCGGATCGAATCCAACGTTATGGCTGTGGCATTTGGTGCAATCCTGAGCATTATAGTGCGTCGTGCTGGTCTGCCCCGACGTCGCGTAACGATGATACTTGGTCGTGCTGTGACAAACTTCGCAGACCTTTTTGGAAGAAGTATGCCCTCCCGCGTCGTTGCCGAAGCCGGAGCCGGTGGTCGTGGACTTGAAATCGGAGGTGACCGTATACGTCCCGTTCGAAGCCCAGGTGGTCCAGGTCGGGGCGGTGATGGCCCCCTTTACTCCCTTGATGTTGGGCGCGGACTTCGTATGGCACGTTTCGCACACGAACTGTCCGTACCTGCCGCCCGAAACGCCCCATCCCCCCGAGGCGGTCCAGTAGGGACTTCCCGTTGCATTGGAATTGTGCATAAGAGAGCCCGCGCCCCCTGACACCGCGATGGTCGTGAGCGGCGAATAAAGCGAGGCTTCATCATCATGGTCGGGACAGTACAAAGTCGCGACGGTGGTTGTCTCTCCCGATGTTTTCCCTCCCGCCGCCGTTACGATCATGTTCACCGTCGTGGTGGCGCCGCTCGCGAGCGTTATCTGTCCCGACGGGTTGAAGGTCGTAGCGGTGAAATCAGCGGAGTTCGTATTCACGGCGCCCAGCGTAAACGTCATGTCGGAGCAGAGAGAATCCAGGTTTTTAATCGTCAGCTCATACGTTGCGTACCCGCTGTCGCTCGTGATGGTCTTGGCCATGTAATCAAACCCCAGACTGGGCTGGTTCCGCATACATCCTGTCGTGGGCGTGGCGGTAGCGGCATTGTCTCCCAGGATCGCGTCGGGGTTCCAGTTGCCGCAGATGTCGCTGCTGAAGACGGTATAACCATAGGTAACGCCGTTTATTGCAGTGCTGTCATTGGTCTCTATTTGGGCGCCTGGCACCGGCGCCGTGTCATCCATGATTAAATCGCCTTGCAAGGTAGTTGTGGGAAAGCTAGCCACATTGCGCCGGAGCATAATGTGCGGATTGCCGGCGCCCTGAAGATCGGAAGCGGTCGGGTTGGTCCAGAGCATATACACCTGCCCCGGCTGGGGCGTTGCGGAAAAGTTGGTGATCCGGGCGGGCGGGGCCGTATTCATGGAAATCACGGCGCTGCTCGTGTCTAATTTATTCCCCACGGTGCCGTTCGGGCCCAGCGTGAGGTTCGTGACCCTTGCCGTCAGCGTGCCGGCGGTGGCCCCATTCATATCGAAATAGATTTTGAAGGGGGTCGTCAGACCGGCAGGAACGGTTATATTGCAGCCCGTGATCGATATAGTATTGGATGTAGGCGTACCCGCGGAACAGAGGATGTTTGCTCCATCGTTGTCCTTCACATACGTGTTTACAACTTTATACCAATCGTTGACGGTTACCGTGACCGAGGTCACCAAGCCATTGTCTAAGGAACCAGACTCCCGAAGTGTGAAGGTGTCCACCGCCACGTTGTCCGTACCTGTACAAACCGCTATGTCAGGAGGATTGGTATCGTCCTCTATGTGGACGGTGGTGGGAGGTGTATAGGTAAGTCTGACCTGGCCGTTCGCGCCTGCGCCGCCCGTCCTCGTCCCGTCACCCGACCCGCCGCCGCCGCCGCCGGGAGCAATACCTGGACTTCCATTTTGGCCCGCACCTCCGCCGTTGCCCCCATGACCCCCGCCTGCGGGGGTATTTGCCGTGGGATAAGTAATCGTACTCCAAGCAGATCCGGAATACCCATTAGCTGCGGTACCAGCTGACGATCCTCCATAACCACCCTGACCGGAGTTCAGGCTGTTGCCGCTTTCTCCCTGCCCGCCGCTGTTTTTCACGGTGCCGTTGCCGGTGGTCGCGCCCCCTAAACCACCCGTGCCGCCCGTGCCCAAATTAGGTCCGCACCCCTTGATTCCGCCCCTCGCAGAAACCGTCGTCCCGTTAAAGGAACTGTCTCCGCCGTCAGTGCCTGAAGTGCAGCCCTCAGTGGTACCGCCGGATCCGCCCGTCCCGACCACAACTGCGTAATTACTTAACCCAGTTACCGAAACCGTGCTTCTTGAGTAAGCGCCGCCGCCGCCGCCACTGGCGCCATCGGCAGTAGTCGGGTTTCCGCCGCCGCCGCCGCCGCCGCCCCAGACTTCCACGATCACCGAGTTTACGCCACTCGGGGCCTGCCAAGTTCCGGTTCCGCTAGTAAATAAAGCCTCGGCGGCTTTCGCCTCCTGAAGATTCAGAAGCATGACTGCCAGAAGAAGGATAAACGTGAGACCCGCTTTTTTGACGGTGCTCATGCGTCCCATTTTTCGAAGGATATTCTCTCTCATGTCCACCTCACCTCTGGTATCGGTTTTCTTCGTATTCATCATTCTCATGGCCGCCCCCTAAAGTGCCGTATGGCAGGACTGGCAGCTTACTCCCGTCGCCGTCCATGAGACCGTAACGTTGTTATGGCACGAGACCGTGCAGTTCTTGTTCGCCGTGCTGTAGGTGGGCGAACTGTTGAGTGTCGTCGTCGCCTGATCGAACACGGTGGAAGTGGTTTTATAACTGTCGACAATCGGTTTCCGCTCCCACATGGTCGGCGTGCTCTCGGTCCTGAGCTGCGCCCGGGTCTTGATCTTGACCGGCGCGAAGACGACATCCACCGTGCCGTTGACGTGAAGCGTGGAAGTATTCGAAGTCACCATTTTTTCGTGGCCCTTCAACGGCTCGTTAGTATCCGTATGACACGCCGCGCAGACGGGGTTTTGGGAGTTTTCCGACGCCGCGACGGTCCCGATGTGGCAGACGTTGCAGTTGATCGTCGTCGCCGTGGCCGGATCTCCATGCGCCGCTCCGCTGCCTGTCGCTCCGCTCCGTAACACCGTGCCGGTTGTCCCCGAGAAGACGTTGTCTTCGTGGATCCCCATCCGGTGCACCGCATGCGCCGACGTGCCGGTGGGAGAGTTGCCGTGGCAGCCGGAGCACTTGTTGGCGTCGTCGGTGCCCCAGGGGTCGGAACCGTACCAGTTCGGCGAAGCAACGTACCCGTATTGGTGCACGGTGCCGCTGGTGTAGCCGTTGCTGTGACAGTAGACGCTGCCGCAGACCACGGAGGATCCCTCCGTCTGGCTTAAGGACACGGTCGCCGCGTTTTTCCACTTGATCGGCGCCAAGGTAGACGTGACGCTGGTATACGTTAGATCGAGGTCCCTCGTAGTATTGCCGGACTCGGCGTCGTGGAAAGTGAGCCTGGCGGCCGGATGACAATAACCGCAGGAGAATTTCGGAACCCCGCCGGAAGTGGAGACACTATACCACCATGAGGAGTCGCCGTAGTGACCCGCACTTTTTAATTTATTTTGCATGAACCCGCTCGCGCTCGCGTCGGTATGTATCAAATGTCTCGCGCTCAGGTTTGCAGTACTGTGGCAGTCGAGGCAGTTGTCCCCGCCCGAGGCTTCCAGATCACCATTAATGTGAGTTGCTCCCGATCCCAAATTGGGGTGACACAGGGTGCAACCGCGCGACGCCAGGGACGTGCCGTCGTGGGGTGTCGAATTGTCTTGCCACCTAAGGGGCGGCGATAAATGGCACTTATCGCAATCCGTGTAGGCCCCGGCGGTCCCGGTGATGTACGTGGTTAAATTCCAGACCGGCGCGGTGCCCGTTCCCTGGTTGATGAGCGGGAACCAGTTGCCATGGCAATAGGTCGTGGAGCACTTTGCCGTTGCCGCGTTGTAAGTCGGCGTCAGCCCGCCCGTGACGCTGAGTCCGCTCCAGGCGAACGTCGTGGCTGCGTCCATATGCGAGGTTGTCGTCACGGACACCACGTTCTGGTGGCAGGTCGTGCAGACAACGGCAGACGAGTATCCGCCGGCGGACTTCAGATGGCCGTTGTGGGCGCCCACCTTGGTGTTGGTCGAAATCGAGGCGAACCCGGACAGCGTGCCGTAGTTCCTCGCGGTATTCACACCCGTGCCGGTCGGGGTCGTGCCGATGTAGCCGGGCGCGGCCAGTCTCTGGTCCGCTGTGTAATTGGCGCTCGTGGCAGCCGCATTGCCGTGGCATTTGACGCAGATGTCTATGGTGGCGGCATACGGAACGTTCCACACCGGCGAACTCGTGCCGTGGCAGGCCGTTGCTCCGCAGGTGCTCGCGCTCGCGCCGGGCGTCCTTGATATCGTGCCGGTCAAGCCGCTGTACGTGCCGCTGCTGTTGATGCCCTCGAACCTGACATCCACCATCTTGTTCACATGCACGGTGTAACTGCCGGTGCCGCCGATGGTCCGGGACGTGCCCGTTGCGACCGTGGCGCTGTGGCACTTGTAGCAGGCGTACGCCTGGCTGCCCACGTGTCTGCCGTGGGTGCCGGTGGCGATCAACTCGCCCGAAGTGCTGTCGTTGCCGTGGCACCCTCTGCAGTTCGTGGCCAGCGTGGTCCAGGAAATGTCTGTGTGCGTGCCGGACGATGCGGTGCCCCTTGAATGGCAGTAGGTGTTGGAGCACTGGGTGCCGCTCCAGATGCCGCCCACGGAGTTGCTGAAGGAGACGTTCGTAACCGCGTTCGGATGCTGGTTCCGGCCCACGGAACCGTTGATCGTCGTATTGTTCGATGCGGTGTCGCTGTGGCAGGTGTTGCAGGTGTAACTGGCGTTCAAGCCATACCGGTCGTTCGCGATATGCATGGCATGGGTCGTGGTCAGGCGGGTCGCCGTCTGCGTCATGGTCGTAAATGTTTCGCCGCCCGCGCGATGGCAGACGCCGCAGCCGCCCGTCTTCGCACCCGTCCAGGTCACCGCCGATACCGCCGCCGCGCCCCGGCCGTTCGTATGGCAGGTGTTCGTCGCGCAGGAGCCGTTCGTGTAGGTGAAATTGTCCGCATCGTTAAGCGCCGTGGTCGTGGCGGTGTACTGCCCGAAGGTGATCCTCGTGCCGGACACTGTTGCGGCGCTGTAGGTGCTCTGTTTTCCTTTTGCGTGCTGGTCCGTGGGATGGCAGGACTGGCAGCCGTAGGCATAGCCGGTCGTGAAGTCGTCTCCCTGGGTCAGGCCCGTTGCCGTGGTCGTGACCGCATAGTGGATCGCATGTCCCGTGGTCCCCGCGGAAAGATCGCCGTTGTTGTTCGCGCCGTGACAGGAGGCGCAGTCAGTCGTGCTGCCCCAGGCAACCGACGGATTGGCGCCGTGGCAGTAGGTGTTGGAACAGGTCTTGCCCGCATTATACGAGCCGGTCACTCCGCCGTTCAATTTGAACGATACATCCTCGGTCCGGTCAAGGTGCTGGCCGCCGGGGATGACGGTCATCGCGCCGACGGTGACCACCGTGCTGACCGTGGTGGTGATATGGCAGTAGTCGCAGGAAAGGCTGCTGCTGTCCACGTGCTTCCCGTGGCTGTTCGCCGTGGTCGAGCCGGCGGACGTGCCCAGGTAGGTCGGATAAGAATTGCCTGACCCGCCGTGGCACCCGTCGCAGGCGATCGTCCCGGTGTTCCAGGCGATCGGCAGGAAGCTCGCGCCGCCCGCGGTAACCACCGCTCCGGCGCCGTCGAGGTTGCCGATGCTGTGACAGTAGACATTCGAGCAGTTGCCTGCCGGGGTCCCGGGGTTCTTTACCGCGCCTGCAGGGACCGTGTTATCGGCACTGCTGCCGTTAAAGGTCGGGAGGTCCGAGTCTTGTTCAAGGTCCCGTTGTCGAACCGGACGTTGACGGTCTTGCTCACATGGTTGGTATAGCTGGAGATCGTGAGGTCCGCCGATACCGTGGCGCTGTGGCAGGCCGCGCAGCCGATGTTGAAGCCGACCTTGTTGTTCGCCGCATCGTTCATATGAGCGCTGTGGGCGTTCGTGGTGATCTTCGTGACCGCCGGCGGCGTTGCCGCCGTGGCAGCTGGAGCACTCGGCATTGATCGTGCCGCCTGCCGAGCTGACGTCGGATGGCTGCCCGTTGCCGAGGATCCGTTGCTGTGGCAGTAGGTGTTGGAGCACTGGGTGCCGTTCCAGGAACCGCCCGCGAAGGTGCATGAACGACACGTTCGTAACCGCGTTCGGATGCTGGCCGCGCGCCGCGCTCGAATTAATAATCTGCGTATTGCTTGCCGCGGTTGAGCTGTGGCAGGTGTTGCAGGTGTAGTTGCCGCTCAAGCCATACCGGTCGTTGCGATATGGATGGCATGGGCGTGGACAAGCGGGTCGCCGTCGTGGTCATGGTCGTATATCTTTCACCTGACGCGCGATGGCAGACGCCGCAATCGGCGCCGTCTTCGCACCCGGTCCAGGTTACCGGCGAGACCGCCGCCGCGCCCCGGCCGTTCGTATGGCAGGTGTTCGTCGCGCAGGAGCCGTTCGTGTAGGTGAAATTGTCCGCATCGTTAAGCGCCGTGGTCGTGGCGGTGTACTGCCCGAAGGTGATCCTCGTGCCGGACACTGTTGCGGCGCTGTAGGTGCTCTGTTTTCCTTTTGCGTGCTGGTCCGTGGGATGGCAGGACTGGCAGCCGTAGGCATAGCCGGTCGTGAAGTCGTCTCCCTGGGTCAGGCCCGTTGCCGTGGTCGTGACCGCATAGTGGATCGCATGTCCCGTGGTCCCCGGCGGAAAGATCGCCGTTGTTTTTCGCGCCGTGACAGGAGGCGCAGTCAGTCGTGCCGCCCCAGGCAACCGACGGATTGGCGCCGTGGCAGTAGGTGTTGGAACAGGTCTTGCCCGCATTATACGAGCCGGTCACTCCGCCGTTCAATTTGAACGATACATCCTCGGTCCGGTCAAGGTGCTGGCCGCCGGGGATGACGGTCATCGCGCCGACGGTGACCACCGTGCTGACCGTGGTGGTGATATGGCAGTAGTCGCAGGAAAGGCTGCTGCTGTCCACGTGCTTCGCGTGGCTGTTCGCCGTGGTCGAGCCGGCCGACGCCTCTCGCGTAGGTCGGATAAGCCTTGCCTGCCTGGTTGCCGTGGCAGCCGTCGCAGGTGATCGCCCGGTGTTCCAGGCGATCGTCCGGAAGCTCGCGCCGCCGGCGGTAACCACCGCTGCCGGTGCTGTCGACAGGTTGCCGATGCTGTGGCAGTATACGTTCGAGCAGTTGCCTGCCGCGGTCCCGGGGTTCTTTACCGCGCCGGCAGGGACCGTGTTATCGGCACTGCTGCCGTTAAAGGTCGGGAGGTCCGAGTTCTTGTTCAAGGTCCCGTTGTCGAACCGGACGTTGACGGTCTTGCTCACATGGTTGGTAAAGCTGGAGATCGTGGGTCCGACGATACCGTGGCGCTGTGGCAGGCCGCGCAGCCGATGCTGAAGCCGACCTTGTTGTTCGCCGCATCGTTCACATGAGCGCCGTGGGCGCTCGTCGTGATCTTCGTGACCGCCGCGGCGTTGCCGCCGTGGCAGCTGGAGCACTCGGCATTGATCGTGCCGCCGGCCCAGCTGAGCGTCGGATGGCTGCCCGTTGCCGAGGATCCGTTGCTGTGGCAGTAGGTGTTGGAGCACTGCGTGCCGCTCCAGGAGCCGCCCGCGAAGGCGCTGAAGGCGACGTCATTAATGCCGTCCACATGCTTGCTCTTGTCCGCGATCGCGGAATTGGTGCTTACGGTCGCCTGATGGCACTCCACGCAGCCGATCGACGAGCTGTAGGAAACGATATGCTTGCCGTGGACGTTCGTCGCCGGGCCCGAAGCGTGGCAGAAATTACAGCCTGTCGAGGTCCCGCTCCAGTTGACGCCGGTCTTATAGGTGATCGTGGGGGTGGTGCCGCTTACGACGCCGGAGCTGTGGCAGTAGATCTTACTGCAGGTGGCGTTCTGCGAGATCAGTTGCAGCTTGGAATCGAGCGTGGTGGTGCTGCCCGCGGTGTAGACGCCGTTATTGGTCGGCGTTGTGAAGGAGGTCAGGTTAAAATTCACGCCTGCAAGCTGCTCGCCGGTCGCTCCGTAGTGGGGATCGGGCGCTGTAAAGTGGCAGACGCCGCACTGGAATTGATAGTACGAGGGCTGAGACGCCTTGGTGATAAGGCTGTGCGCGCTTGTATCACCGGCGGCAGTCGCCCAATGCGCGGTGTGAGCATACGCAAGAGGCGCGCTGCCGGCATTGTGGCAGGCGTGCAGCCGCCTGCGCCGCCCCACGAAGGAGAGTTGCTATGGCAGCCGGTCACGTTCGAACAGGTCCGATCCGGCGTCGTACCCGTGTTATAGGTGGCCGCGCCGCCGCCTCTGGCAGGGCTGAAGTTCACGTTGATGGCGCCGTTCACATGCACGCTGGAGGCGATGGTCAAGCCATCTTGCGTGGTGTTGTAATGGCATTCGCTGCAGGACGCGTTATTATGCGTACCGCCGTTCGCATGGCTGTTTGCCTTTGCGGTCCCGCTGTCGGTTGCCTGGCTGGCCATGGTGTAGTCAGGGTAGCCTTTATACGCACCGCCAGTCTGGGTTTTGCCGTGGCAGGATGCGCAATTGAGCGTAGCGTTCCAGGAAACGGTGGAGTAGTGGCTGCCGTTGTACGCGCCCGGGAGCTGCGCGGCCGCAATCCCCACCGCGGGCTTGCCCGTCGAATGGCAGTATACGTTCGAGCAGCTCGTGTTGCTGTACGTATAGGTTGCATTCGATCCGACCAGGTTCGTTGAGGTATCGAGGCTTACTTCACGCGTGCTGTTCACATGGGTCGCAAGGTTGATAAGTTCCGGCATGGTCGTGCTGCTCGGAGTCGATGAAACGGAAGCGCTGTGGCACTTCTGGCAGCTGTACTTGTAGACATTGCCCGTCGAGCTTCCGACGTGCTTGGCGTGGGCCGATGATGCCGGAGGCGTGGTATGGTTCGATCCGTGGCAGGCGCCGCAGGCGCCCGATGCCGAATTCGTCCAGACAGCCATCGAGATCGGAGCTGAATAAACAGCGGTACCCTGGCTATGGCAGTACAGGTTGGTGCAGCTGTCCGCGGCCGTATTATACGGGTCCGCTGTGCTGTTGGTGCCGCTGGACTTCCAGGCGACCTGGTTGGCGCCGTCCACGTGCTTGCTCTTGTCCGCGATCGCACTATTCGTGTTCACGGTCAGCTGATGGCACTCCACGCAGCCGATCGTCGAGCTGTAGGAAACGATATGCTTGCCGTGGGCGTTCGTCGCCGGGCCCGAAGCGTGGCAGAAATTACAGCCTGTCGAGGTCCCGCTCCATTGGACGTTGGCCTTATAGGTGATCGTGGGGGTGATGCCGCTTACGATGCCGGAGCTATGGCAGTAGATCGTGCCGCAGGTGCCGGCCAGCGAGATCTTCAAGCCCCTGGAATCAAAGGTAGTGCTGCTTGCCGTGTAAACGCCGTTATTGGTCGGTGTTGAGATCGTGTCCAGGTTAAAATCCACGCCGGCAAGCTGCGCGCCGGTTGCGCCGTAATGGGGTGTGGGCGCATAATAGTGGCAGACGCCGCAATTGAACTGATAATAGTTCTGCTGAGACCCATTGCCGGTAAGGCTGTGCAGAGTTGAATCACCGGCGGCGGTCGCCCAATGCGCGCTGTGAGCATAGGCAAGGGCCGTGCTGCCGGCATTGTGACAGGTGGTACAGTCGCCTGCGGCGCCCCATGAGGGCGACGGCGTTCCCGCGGGATGGCAGCCGTTCACGTTCGAACAGGTCCGGTTCGGCGTAGTAGTGGCAGCCGTGTAATAGGTGGCCTGGGTGCCTGTTACGGTAGTGTTGAAGTTCACGTTGATGGCGCCGTTCACATGCACGCTGGAGGAGATGACCGTTCCATTCTGCGTGGCGGTGTAATGGCAGGTGCCGCAGGACGTGGCATTATGCGTCGCACCGCGCACATGGCTGTTTGCCCGGACGGTCCCGCTGTCCGTTGCCTGGCTGGCCATAGTGTAGTCAGGGTAGCCTTTATACGTGCCGGTATTCTGGGTTTTGCCGTGGCAGGACGCGCACGTGAGCGTATCGGCCCAGGAAACGGTGGAGTAGTGGCTGCCGTTGTACGCGCCCGGAAGCTGCGCAATCGGGATCCCCACCTCGGGCTTGCCCGTCGAATGGCAGTATACGTTCGAGCAGCTCGTGCCGTCGTAGTCCGCACCGGAACCGACCAGGGTCGTTGTGGTATCGAGGCTGACGTCACGAGTGCCGTCCACATGGGTCACAAGGTTGATAAGCCCCGGCATGGTCGTGCTGCTCGGGGTTGATGAAACGGAGTCATAGTGGCACTTCTGGCAGCTGTACTTGTAGACATTGCCTGCCGAGCTTCCCACGTGCTTGGCGTGGGCCGATGATGCCGGAGGCGTGGTATGGTTCGATCCGTGGCAGGCGCCGCAGGCGCCCGATGACTTGGTTCCCCAGACCGGGGTCAGGGACGGGGTCTGGTAAGAAGCGGTCCCCTGGCTGTGGCAATAGTTCGCCGTGCAGTTGCCGTAGCCGTTTTTCGGGGTATTGGTCGTCTGGCTGTATGCGCCGGAGCCGGAGAAGGCGACCTGAATATTATTGTCCACGTGGTTCGTGTGCCCGGTGCCGGCGTTGTTATGGCATTGGTCGCACGCGTAATTATAGGTGGCGAGGGTCACATGCTTGGTATGGCTTCCCGTGCTGATCAGGGACAAATCGCCATTTGCGCCGTCGCCCAGGTGGCAGGTGCCGCACTGGCCGCTTGTTGCATTGGTCCAGTTCGGCGTTGACGTAGCAGCGGAGTAGGTACCGCTGACGCCCGACTGCACGTTGCTGTGGCAATAGAGGTTCGTACAATTGAGCGAACCGGCCGTGGTCAGCGTGGTCAAACCCTGCGCCAGGTAGGGGTAGGTAGTGCGCGGCGATTTACCGTCATATTTTCCCACCGTGGTCACCGATGCCAGTGAAAAACCGATATCGGTTTTGTCGTTTCCCGCGGCCCCGCCGCCCTGGAGCATGCCGCCGGCATGGCAGTTATCGCAGATGAAACCGGCGTCCTTGTGCGGCTGATGGGCGCCGGCCCCGGGAGAGTCTGAGGAGACGGTAGCTCCTGTCCTGGACTTATAAACAAGTGTCGTGGAGCCTACAGGAGGATCGCCGTGGCAGCTGTCGCAACCAACACCCGAACCAACCTCGCCCATGAAACCATTGGAGTGCTTATGGCAGCCGGTGCATTTCGAGCCTGATGACCCGGCATGGCCACCGTAATCCAGTATGGCTCCATTGCCCCGGAAGCCGAGGGTTTTGGTGTGGCATACCTGGCACACACCTGTCGTATAACCGTTCAGGAGCACCGTTGATGATGCAAAGGAATTGGGTCCGGAATTGCTCACGAAGGTGACGAGCCTTTTGCCGCTCCTCGGGGTCACGACATACCGCTTGATCATTTTACCGTATTTGATCGTATAGGGTTTACCCACGCCCGCATACTTTAAATTAATGGCGCCAATGGTGCTGGTGATGCCGGTGTACAGCGTCTGCTGGTCGTTATTAACGATCTGGTAGGTCTCCGCCGGGTAAGCCGTATTCGGTATCAGCACCGCGCCGCTAAACTGGCCAGGCGCCCAGTTTTGAGTAATGTCCGTCAGCGACGTGTCGGTTATGCTGGAAGTTAAACCTGAACTCAGAGTGCCCAGGCCGGAATTGGACCTCATCTGGTCCTGCAGATGCGGGTTATGGCAGGCACGGCATTCCATGAGATAGGAGCCGTTGCGGACCAGGTCCGATCCGGAGAGCCCGGTCGCAATGCTCGAATGGGTCTGGACGTACTTGGACTCATCCTTCGCGACCTTATCGTTTCCTACGTCCGAATTATGACAATCTATACAAAGCTCGTTCAGGAGAGTGCTGCCCGCGGGAGGAGCTTGCTGCGCATAGAGCGGTATGTTATTATAGGGAAAGTGGCACTTATTGCAGACGACCATCGGGGGGTTATGCGGCGCATCGAGCGCGTATGATGCACCTGCGGCACAGAACATGCCTGCCAGTAGTACGAGTGAGATCAGTATGCAATTCGATTTCTTCATAGTCCCCGCTCCTTCGTGCCGTAAGCGCCTCATAAGCCCATCTCCCCCACTGCGACAGTAACACCGCTTTGCGAATCAGCGTCGGGCGTTATGGTATTCAAAAGCTTTCCCGATGAGTCGAAGATCATGACGTGTGACGATTTGCGTCCTGCCGCGGCGCGCTGGTCCACCCCGGAACCGACGATCACCTCGGCGATGCCGTCGCCGGTCAGGTCGGCCGCCGCCACGCTCATGCCGTTCGGGAAGTTAGCGGCGGGAGCGAAATTCCCCGCCGGGGCGCCGTCGGTCTTGAAGATGAGTACCCCTGACGGCGCATTCGATGATGAGGCATTGGCGTTGCCGGCCCCTTCGCCGGCAATAAGCTCATCCCTGCCGTCGCCGTCGGTATCTCCGGCCGAGAGCGAAACTTTGTTGCCTCTGCCGGGGAATTTGAAATCATTAGAGAGCGGGGCTGACCAGCTTCCGGCGCCCTTTGAGACATCGATCGTCCAGACGCTCATGACCGACTGAGACGCGGTAACGAGCTTCGGCGCGGCATTGCCGGTTGTATCCGCAACGGCAATTGCCACCGCCTTATCGTATCCAAGGGCGGTAAGCTCGATCCCCGTCGCCGCCAGCTCCTTCGTGTCCGCGGTCGCCCTGTAGGTATACACCCTGACCGGGGCGTTCATATCGTTGTCCGCCGGGGCGACCACGAGCTCCGCTCTGCCGTCGCCGTTCAGATCGCCTGCGGCCACATTGACCCTGCCGGGCGTTGTAAAGGGCGCAAACTCAACCAGCGTTGTTCCATCGGATTTGAGCACTCGCACGACGGATGGCTGGTCCGCGCCGACGGACCTTTCCGCGACAAGCTCCGCGACCCCGTCTCCGTCGATATCAGCCGAAGCCACAGTGGTCCCGGACCTGCTGTCCGGGCCGAAAGCCATGATCTCGGCGGCCGGGGCGCCGTCGTTCCTGTAGATCCTGACCAGGGAGTCATTATTCGGATGCGCGCCTTTGCCGACAATGATATTCGTGCGGCCGGCGATCTCGGCATGTGAACGGTAGTATCCTGAAAGCGCGATTTCCTCGTCGATCAGGCTTTTTGTCTGGGCAAGGGGCTTGCGATATCCGCTTACCGCGTCAAACGTAACGGTGTATTCTCCCAGCGGAACGTCCTCGACGCTCCATGCCGTGCCGGAACCCGTATAGGTGGCGGCGGTGCTTACGACGGTAAACCTGGCCTCCGGGATGTTCGAGGCCACGCTGATCTTTGTACCCGGCTTCACCGTGAGGGTGACGGTCAGCCTGCTGCCGTCTCCTATGGCGGTCGGCGCGGAAAGCGTGATATGCCCGGTATACGATCCGGGAGCGAGCTTATCCATATCAATAATGGAGAGGGCCGATGTTGTGGTTGTCGTACCCTTGGCCGGGGTGATGGCAAGCCAGTCGGAATCGGAGATAGCGTCCCACGAGAGCGATTCGGCATTCTGCACATCGATCGTTATCGGCTGAGCGGGCGGCGTTTTGCCCTTTTTGGCTTCAATTGCGACCGATCCGTTGCTGAAGGCGATCGTCGCAGCGGGAGTCACCGTAAACGTTACCGGAATCCTGTCTATCTGGCCGAAATCGGACGTTACCGTTACCACACCATGGTACGTGTCGGCTTTCAGGTCCGCATTATTCGTGCCAACGGCAAGGCTGCCCGTGCTGTTCGGGCCCGCGGTCCCGGTCGCGGCATCCAGTGTTATCCAGTCGCTGTCGGCCGCCGCCGTCCATCCTAAAGAACCGTTTCCGGTGTTGGCGATCGTGACCGTCTGGGCTTCAGCGTTCGGGGTGAGCTGCTTGCTGGTGAAAGCCAGGGCAGCCGGCGCCGTATCCATGGTCGTATATCCATCAAGACCGTAGACGTCGATTTTCCTGAGGTCGTTCGCCAACGGCACATAGGCGATCTTATTTTTTCCGATTGCCACATCCAGAGGTTTCGAGCTTACCGTTTTATAGAGTGCCGCGTTGTTGAACGTTCCGGCCACCGCATCAAAGGAAAGGACCGCGCCCTGAAGAATGTCGGCAACGAAAACATTGCCGGAACCATCCAAAGCCAGGCCTGACGGTTTGCCGATCTTTCCCCCCGAGAAACCGTAATCGCCAAAAGATCTCCTGAAAGCGCCCGTTTTATCGAATACCTGTATTTTTGCGCCTTCGATGAGCCCGCCGCCGGTATCCGGCGTCTGCCGGAGATCGGCGACAAAAATCTCGCCCGCGGCGTCATCCAGGGCAAGGGCCATCGGTGCGTTGAAAAGACCGTCCGTGTTGCCGCTGCCGCCGAAGCTGAACAGGAACTTGGCTGTTGACGCATCGTAGATGCGGACCGTGCTGCTGCCGCTGTCAAGGACGTACACCCTTTCGCCGTCCACGGCAATGGAGACCGGTTCGACGATTTCTCCCGGGCCCTTGCCGAGACTGCGCACATAATTATAATCCGGACCAAAAATATCAACAGCGCTCCGGGAGGTCGATCCTATATAGATATATCCGGAGGCATCCACCGCCACACCCATCGGACGCGGGGTCTGAAACTGTTTAATCAGCGCGCCTTTCCGGTTATACACTTTGAACATATTGTTCGCCGTCTCGGTCGCGTAGAGGTTTCCCTGGGAATCCACGGCTATGCTTGACGGACGATATACGGCATCCGCAATGGAACCGATCAGCGCGGGAGCTGCAGAGCCGGCACCCGGCAGGAGGAATGACAACGCCGCCAGGATAACTGCGACCATCAGGTATATTTTCCGGTCCATACACACCTCCGAGGGAGCTTTAAAATCAAGATTGCCCAGTTTCACCGAAGCCGTCGTTACTTGTCGTGGCACGTGAGGCACATATTGCTGCCGGTATTCGACATCCTTAAAAAAGGTTCGTTTGTGTTATTATGCACATTGTGACACGTGGAGCATTCCATCCTGTTATTGCCGAAAAGTTTGAGCAATGTCGCGCCTTCTCCCACCCAATTTCCTGGATCAATAATGCCGGTGGGCATCATGCCTATCTGCCATTCAAACGATACCGGATGGTCATCGCTAAGATTCGCCTGAGTGCTGCCCGATTCCGGCATCTGGTTGCCGATATTGGCCCCCCATCCGGGGATGATGAAATTGCCGGGCTGCCAGTAAACTTCGCCGATGTACTGGTAGGCGCCTACAGTAACCAGCGACACATCGCCAGGGTTCGTTCCGGGACTGGGCGCATTGATAAGTGTTCCGCCATTATCTCCAACCGCTATGGAGGTTATGCCGTCATGACAGCTCATGCACATAAGCGTCAAACCGGTAGGCCCCGATTCGCTCCCGGTCCACGTTGAACTGGAGTACATCAAATAAGAGGTCGCAACATAGTTGGTCCGGTTCCAGAGAAATCCCCCCGGCGCGGCGGCATGCGGGGTGTGGCAGAACACGCACGGCTCCTGAATGCCTTCACCGCCAGGAGTAGAAGTGAAGTTTCGCGCAAAATTGGTGACTCCCTGATCACCGCTATACGAGGAAAAGTCGTGCTTGCTGCCCGCGATACCAGCGGCAGAAGCCATACCAGAGATAGCAAACATATAACAGACCACCATCAGAATTACGAGCATGATCTTCCTTGACATCTCTAAAACTCCTCAATAAATTCAATTAGTTAGTGTTCAACTTGTCATTATGCAACTATTGCCTTATTTTACTAGTTGTCTGTTATCATGCAATACACATACCATGGCAGCATTGGCCTGTTATATCAATAAGTTATTTATATTGGCATTAAAATGTTAAGGAAAAAATAGCCAAAAGCTTTATTTTATGAGTGATTATGCTCAAAATGGTGTTGGTTTTCTATCTACTGAGCATTTAATTAATGAAAAAACAAGAAAATCATGTCGAGCAATGCGGTCTCTTCTTTTTCAGGCTCATTTTTTCCTCGCGGTATCATTTTTTTGTAACTATTCAGGTCAAAACATTATCCGCGTTACGGGGATTTCACCGATTAAAGCACAGTGGCACAATAACCGCTAATGGACGCAAATGAACGCGAAAAATTCAGAAAAAACATTAGCGTGTATTCGCGTGCATTCGCGGTTGATTAGACCGAAATTGTTTTTAAAACTGCGGCCAAAAAAGTTTTTATCCGGTTTACGCCCACATGGGTTCAGATATGCTGAATAGTTACATTTTTTTACCAGGGGGATGAGCAGTGACACCGGATAAAGCAGTGTAACTACTCAGATCAAAACCATTGGCCGATCGCATAGGATGCAGAAATAATAAAACTGAAATTCAAAAATTTGCGCTTTTCTTTGAGTCTGAAAAAAGCATTTGGACACGGAAGGAGCGGATTAACAGCGGATATAAGCGGATAAATCGTAAACAACGCACTCACCTATTGGGTGGATTGAGGAATGAACCGATCTCCGTGGATCGCGCCACCCGCTTCGTTTACTTGAGCACCAGCTTGAAGAAACGGTTCATGATCACGCCTGCCACAACGCCGAGAACAGCGCCAAAAACGGCCAAAAACGACATGACGAACACCAGGACGAGCGAGACGGCCCACCAGTTCCGGCCGCAGGAGGCGCCGAAGATTTTGGTCACGTCCTTTGCGGCAGCGTCCCGCCACGTTCCCTGGAGCGAATCGGACAGAACATAATCCATGGCAAGCGCGGCGCCCAGGCTCAGCACGGCGCCGAGCACCGCTCCGATGATGACCGCTTTTTTCAGACCTTTATCGCTCATTAGTTACCCCTCCGCGCCTGATCGGCATTATCCTGAAAACGGCAGTTGGACGCAGATGAACGCAGATTGCGCAGATAAAACAAAATCTTTTGATCGAATCGCAACTCACCTGTTGGGTGATTCTTTTTTGAAGTTAAAAATCAATTTTTGTTCGGGCTTTATCTGCGTTTATCCGATTTTATCTGCGTCCCAAATGCTCTTTTTAGGATTATCGTTTTTCATTCCGCAATCCGAAATCCGCAATCCGAAATTTACTTCAGTATCTCGCCGGTCTTTCGCGACCACAGCAGCAGGTCCAGGTGGTCCATGTCGATCCCGATCTCGCGGGAAAAACGGGCCACATTTTTTTCTATCGCCAGGTAACGGGCGCGCGTCGCGGGCGGCTTCGTCCGCTTTCCAATGACGCCCATCTCGCGCAGGCTGTTCAGGATGTGCTTGTCCAGGATCGCATAGCCGCTGAATCCGATGTTCCGGAGAAAGTGGCTCGCTTCCTTATACCCCAGACCCTTGATCCCCTTGTCCGATGCAAAAAAATCCCGCAGGGCTTCGGGGCTGTCAAAGGACTCAATGAACGATCGCATACGAAGGCCGCAGCGCTCCCGCAGACTTTCCCGCGTATGAACGATGTAGGACGGTCTGACGCGCCAGAACCGCACGCGGCTCGCCCGGGCGCGCTGTTGCAGCTCCTGCTGCGTCCCCTTTTGCAGAAGATCGCGAAGCGCCTCGACCGTTCGCATCCCCATCCTGGCGCTGCTCCCCGCGGTCAGGATACAGTAGCACAATTCCTCGAAGATAACGGCGTCGCCTTTCCGGTACGCCTCTTTGAACTCCGCAAGCCGCTTGACGATCTGCGGCCGTTTGGCGCGATAGTCGCGCCTCAGTTCGTCAATGAGTTCTCTTCCAGGCACTATAGCCGCCCTTCAGGTTGTAGAGATGGGTGTAGCCCATGCCCATCAGGCGCTTGATCGCCCAGATGCTCTGGTTGCCGCTCCGGCAGTATACAACGAGTTCCTTGTCCTTCTTCACCTTCTTGACCCGGGTGCCGACCTCGGAGAGCGGCACATGGACCGCGCCGGGGATGTGTCCCAGGTTAAATTCCCTGTCCGTGCGGACATCGATCAGCATGATTCCTTTTTTCTGATCGAGCTCCCGGGGGGTTATCTGTTTGATGCCCAGACGGCCCAGGTACCCGATCACCTTCACCAGCGCGAACACGACGATGATCCCTACCAGTATCGTTGATGCTGTATCCAATGTGACCCCCTTAAATTAAGTTCGGAGCAGGGAGTTCGGAGCTGAGACGCACCATCAATGGTGCGGTGTTACTCTGAACTCTGAACTATGAACTCCGAACTTCCCTGTCCCTGACGGCGAGTTCTATAATAAAGCGCGCGCCCGTCGGCATGTTCTGTTCAAAACGGATCGAGCCGCCGTGGTCGGCGATGATCTTGTGCACGATGGCAAGCCCCAGGCCGCCGTTTCTTCTTCCGGGAAAAATCGGGCTCGAACACCCGCGGGATGTCCTCGGGCGCGATGCCGGGTCCGCTGTCCGCTACCTCCACCTGCGCCCTGCCTGAAGCGTTCATGGCCGTCGTGATCAGGATCGTGCCCTTGCCGCCCATGGCCTCGACGGCATTTTCGAAGAGGTTGATGAACACCCGCTTCACCTGCTCCCGGTCCAGCAGCACGTCGGGCAGGTCGGCCTGGAACCGGCGCACAAAGGAGATGTCCTTATGCGCTCCGGCGTAGAGCGATATGACGCTCTCCAGTACCTGGTGGAGCGGCTGCGGCACGGGATTCGCACTCGGCATCCGGGCGAAGTTCGCGAACTCATCGACCAGCTTTCGCAGACCGTCCGCTTCCTGCACGATCGTGCGGCTGCACTCGTCGAACACCGCATCGAAATCCGCTGCTCCCTCGGCATGTTTTTTCCGCAGGCGTTCGGCCGAAAGCTTTATGGGCGTGAGCGGATTTTTAAATTCGTGGGCGATCCTGCGGGCCACATCCTGCCAGGTCTCCGCCTTTTTCGCCCTGAGCAGCTCCGTCAGGTCGTCAAAGGTGATGACCGATCCGACCAGCGCCCCGCCGCCGTCCCGCAGCATCGTGACCCTCATGCGGAGCGTCAGGACCCTGCCGCGCACCGTCAGCGACAGTTCTTCCTCCGCCTGGCCCGGCCCTTTCTCGAGCCTGCTGAACAACGTGCGCACCGGACCCAGTTCGATGAAGCTGAAAGCCTCGTCGTATCGTTTGAAGAGCACATCCTGGTCCCGGACGCTCAGAATGTCCGAGGCCGCCCGATTGATGGTAGTGATCCTGCCGGCGCGGTCCATGGAAACGACACCGGTATCGATGTTCGAAAGGATCGTTTCCTTGTAAGCGACCTCCTGCTCCAGGCGCTCCCGGGAATGCTTCAGGTCGCCCGTCATTTTGTTGAATGAAGCGATCAGCACCCCGACTTCGTCTCCCGTCGCTTCGTCGATGTGGTAATCGAACCTGCCGGCTGCCACGGCAGCCGTCCCTTCGGCAAGCTTTTGGATCGGCACGGTGATGCCGGCAGCCACGCGGAGCGCGACCCAGATGGCGGCGAGAAGCAGGGACAGTGTTACCGCGAGAAACCCGAGCCGATAGGCCAGCTTGATCGGTTCCTTTTCGGTCCGCAGCGCCCGGTATTGCGAATATCCCGTGCTGCTCTCGGCCGCTTTTGACGCCAGGTTCTCGGGGACATAGTAGCTGATGCTGATCAGCGCCGTCACCTGACGGTCCTCGGCGGAGGCATGGAGCGGGACCACGGTACGCACGATCTGTCCCCGCTTCCCCAGCTCGATGACGTCGGACGCGGCCCCTCCGGATAACGCTCGCGCAGCCAGTTCGGTGGACGTGGCTCTGAACGTTTTTTTCGGGAATTGCCCCGTGACCGCCGTAACCAGCCGTTCGCGGGAGGCCGTAATGAGCTCGATCCCACCCAGGTCGTACTCGACCGCTTTTCGGGCCAGATACTCCTTGAGCACCGGCTGTTCAAAACGGTCCAGCAGCTGTTCCTCGGCCATCTGCCTGCTGATCTCCCTGCCGAAGGCGAGCGCCTTTTTATCGAGAAGATCGTAATATGCCTCGGCAACGGAACGGGAGGCTTTGAGCGAGTTCTCGATCCTGAGATTAAAGAGCCGCTCGATGCTGCTGGTGAACATGCCGCTGCCGATGATGAACAGCAGGACCGGCGGAATGAACGACAGGCTGACGAAAGCGGTGACCAGTTTGGTCCTGAACCGGGCCCCCAGCACCCGTTGTTTCCGCTCGATCGACAGCTTCCAGAGACTGCGGGCGATCATGACGATGACCGCCGCCAGCAGCAGGAAATTTGCATTGATCAGGACGATGATAAGGAGGCTGTCCGAGAGGGGCCCTTCAAACCCCCTGAACCTGAGCTGCAGCACGACGGCGACCGCGGTCAGGAGCATGAACGCCAGAAGGTAGAGCACTGGCTTGAACCCCGTCTGCTGTTCTTTATGCCCGGTCGTCATGGTAGGGCAGAATACCAAAAAGATACCGCAAAAGCAAGTTCCTGAGATGATTAATTCTCTTGACAAACAAGAGGTTTCTCGGCTATCTTACCGCAAGCGATCATCTGAGCTGCATCAGATGTCTGAGCAGAATGTTATATTCAGGTCGCTTCTCGAAACTCCAAAAACCCCGGCTTGGAACCAAAACTGAACGTGACGAAGCAATCCCAACTGTTGACGGACAATCAGGAGGCAGGAATGACCAATAGGTCGCATACCCTCGTTTTCACTCTTGTGATCGCAGCCACTTTCATGCTGTTCCCTTCCACCGCCCGGCCCCAGGAAAAAACGGAACCAGTAGCATCGGAAAAAACAGAACCAGTTGCACCGGAAATAACAGAACCGGCTGCATTGGAAATAACGGAACCGGCTGCACCGGAAATAACAGAACCGGCTGCACCGGAAAGCGGCATCTATGTCGTCGTCCAGGGTGATACGCTCTGGGACATCTCGAACAGTTTGCTCAAAGACCCGTTCCTGTGGCCGCTCATCTGGAAGGAAAATCCTTTTATCAGGAATCCCGATCTTATCTATCCCGGGAACAGGCTCGCCATCCCGAGCCTTGCCATGCTCGAGCGAGCCCTGCAGGCGCCTGCAGAAAAGACCGGCGCTGAAACTGAAGCGGAAGCGGCGCCCGCTCCTGCGGAAGCCGTCAAGGGCCCTCCTGCGGAAGCCGCACCGGCGCAGAAAGAGGAGCCGGCCAAACGCGGGCTCATCCTGGAGCAGGAGGCTGCGCATCCCCTCATTGACAAGTACACCATGCTCAGCGCAAGCTATGTAAGCACGGACACCTGGGAGGAATCCATTGCCGGGGCATTGGAACCGAAAAACTTGCTCGGTTTCGACGATATCGTCTTTATCAAGGTAAACGCACCGGAGAACGTGCATATTGGGGACAAATACCTTATCTTCGCTCCGGTGAAAAATGTAAAGCACCCCCAAACCGGCAAAAAAATGGGCCGCATGATCAAGGTCCTCGGCATGCTCCAGGTGATCGAAAAGGCCCCCGACGCCGCCTACCTCACCGCACGGATCTCCCTTTCCTTCGACAGCATCTCAAAAGGCAACCTGTTGGCGCCCTATCAGGAACCGGTGCTCATCTACTCGGTCCCCGAGAACAATGGCCGCAGCATCGACGGACAGATCATGGAGGTCATAGACAGCCGCTCGATCAATGGAACGTTCGACATGCTCTTTCTGGACAAAGGCGGCAATGACGGCGTAAAACCGGGCGACCGCTTCACGGTCTTCATTGACCCGCTCAAAAAAGGCTTCCCGAGAAAGGTCCTTGGTGAGGCACAGGTGGTCCTGGTCAAGGACACAACAGCTACCGCCCTGGTGAAGAAAAGCAAGGACACCATCGCTAAAGGCGACAGGGTCGAGCTTATCAAATAACGCATATTCAGTTGTTCGCCTGTCAGGCCCTGCTTCGTCCACGGACGAAGCAGGGCTTTTTTGCGCTCGCCGCAGGTCGTAGATTCCTTAATGCTCCTGGACTGAAAATAGGCCCGCCTGGCCGGACGCATGCGCCTGCGGTCCAAGAAACCATTTGACATTGGCGGTTCGCTATGATAAAAATCCAAGCATTTAGACAACTGTTTATACTCTTTTTTTCACTCTGTTTTGGATAGAAAGGTCACCACACGCATGGGCATTGCAAAACGAGCTAAGGCGATCAAGCCGTCCCCGACCCTGGCAACAGCGGCCAAAGCCAAGGCCATGAAGGCGCAGGGAATCGATGTGGTCGATTTCGGCGTCGGCGAACCGGATTTCGACACGCCGGAGAACGTGAAACAGGCCGGCATCAAGGCGATCCAGTCGGGCTTCACCAAATATACGCCGGCAGGCGGCACCGATGAGCTGAAGGACGCGGTCATCGAGAAGTTCAAGAAGGACAACGGCCTGGCCTACGAACGATCGCAGGTCCTCATCTCCTGCGGCGCGAAGCACAGCCTTTACAATATTGCCGAAGCGCTGTTCGATCCCGGCGACGAGGTCATCATCCCCGCCCCCTACTGGGTCTCCTATCCCGACCAGGTGCTTCTGAACGATGCCACCCCGGTCATCGTGGAGACCACCGAGCAGGAAGGCTTCACGCTTACGGCAGCAAAGCTCGAAAAGGCGGTGACCAAAAAGACCAAGGCGCTGGTGCTGAACAGCCCTTCCAACCCCACCGGCCTGGCCTACGACAAAAAAACGCTCGAAGAGATCGCGGCAGTCGCCGTTAAGCACAGGATCTATGTGATCTCCGATGAGATCTACGAAAAGCTCCTCTATGACGGATTCAAGCATTTCAGCATCGCCTCGCTCGGCACAGGAGATCAAGGACCTCACCATCGTGGTGAACGGCGTTTCCAAGTCCCATGCCATGACCGGCTGGCGCATCGGCTATGCGGCCGGCCCCAAGGATGTGATCTCCGCCATGGCCAACATCCAGAGCCAGAGCACCTCGAATCCTGCGTCCATCTCCCAGAAAGCGGCTGTCGAGGCGCTTCGCGGTCCCCAGGATTTCATCGCGACCATGAACGTCGAATTCGACAAACGAAGAAGATACATGGTGGAGCGCCTGAACAAGATGAAGGGCATTTCCTGCCTCATGCCGGTCGGCGCCTTTTATGCCTTCCCCGAGTTTCGCAGCTCTTCGGAAAGAGCGTGAACGGGAAGACCATCAAGAACTCATCCGACCTCGCCGCCTACCTGCTCGAGGATGCGAAGGTGGCGCTCGTATCGGGCGATGCCTTCGGCGCCGATGCCTATATCCGGCTTTCCTATGCCACATCCATGGAAAACATTCAGAAGGGGCTTGACCGGATAGAAAAAGCGTTCGCCCGTTTACAGTAAGTAAGTGTCCCGGCCGACAGTTCCGGTCGCTGCGCATCAACCCGAGCACGAAGGAGGTTGTCATGAAGATCGTAACATACATTCTGGGAGCATTGCTCGCAGCCGTTGTCGGTGCTGCAGCGTTTTATTATTTTACCGTCGTAGTGCACATGACCGCGGAAAACCAGCAGTTGAAAGCCGGCATGCCGGCATTCGAAAAAGCAAAGGCAGACCTCAGAAAGTGCAGAGAAGCGGAGAAAAAAACAACCGCATGGATTGCGCCGGTCATTGAGACCGTAACAAAAGAGTTGAGCGTTGAAGTGAACGCGGGCACAGCGGAGGTGCAGGCCGCCGACACCCGCGTCATCGTGAACATCTCCGAGCAGATGCTCTATCTGGACCGTTCGGTCACTTTTTCCAGGGACAGCGTCCCTGTGCTCCAGAAGCTTGCCGCACTGCTCAAGAATCCGGCCCTGAAGGACCGGGAGATCGTCGTCGGCAATATGACCCTGCCGGTCGCAGCCCGCGGCAAGGGCAGGAAGAAGACCCCTGCAAAAGACGCGCGAATCCTTGCATCGGAACGGTCAACGGCCCTGGTAAAATATCTGGTGGAAAAAGGCGGCATCAACCAGGAATCGCTCGTTGCCGCCGCATACCCGGCGGCGCTGCCTGATCGCGGGTTCAAGATAAGGGATCAGAAGACCATCATCATTATACAGACTCCTGCCATGATCGACATGGCCGGCCGGAAACCGGCTGCTGCGGTCCAGCAACCCCAACCAGCATCGGTCCCGACCGGGACAGCTGCGCCGGCGCCTCAGCCGTTGCCGACCAGCAGCGTAAAAACACCTTAGCTATCCGCAGCTATCCGCCGTCTGCATCAGGTATGCCGGACATCAGTGGCTGTGGATCGTACCTCGCCCAGATGTCCGATATACGCCGGATCCTTCGCCCGAAGCCTCTATCGCCCGGAGCTGTCCCCGAGGCGCCCCTTCTCACCTTATTCTTGACGCTCGATGATCGCCTGTTTTTTGCTCATCATAGACTATGTGCCTGAAAACGGAACTGCAATGTTTGCGTAGAATCTCGCAAAAGCAATAACCCTAAAAACGGCATTTGGACACGGAAGAATCGGAAACATCTGATTAACGCGGATAAATTCTAAAGCAAAGCGTTCACCCATTGGGTGAACCTCTTATAAAAGAAATAATCCGCAGTTATCCGGCTCTTATCCGTGTTTAGCTGTGTCCAAATGCTTTTTCTAGGATAACCCTATCGTTAAATCGGAGAAGCCTTGTCAGCTCGCAGGGGGAAACAGGAGGCATCAGAAGGAGCAGCATAAGAGGCTGTCAGGAACAGGAAATACACGCTGTCTCACGAGAACAGCAGGTCTCGTAAGGGACTACGTTTCTCCTGCTGCTCAGGGTATGCATGGTCGGCAACGATTCGCTTGCTGTTTGTTGAGCGCTGAAAAAGCCCACGTTCCTCAGAAAGGCCTCGACAGCTTTGCGTAATAACTCTGATTGTACGTAGCAAGACCCTTGTCAGGCAAAAACGATCGCCAGCGATAGCTAAAATTCAGCAGGATCTGCCTGATACGGTAATCGAGGTTCATGTCAATAGTGCGCGTTTCTGTTCCTGCCCCGGACGAACTTCGCAATTCATCGCGGACAGTTGCCCGGTATATCAGGCTGCGGGTAATAGCATTTGTATAGTTGGCGGAAATATATGCCAGTTCCTCAACCGTCGCGGGGGTATCCGGCGTCAAGGTCGAAAGTGTGGGTTCGGTGTTAGAATTAGAAGTAGTCGTTTGCGTGGCTCCAGCATCAACGTTCATGGAAGGCGATACCCGGTAACCCGCAGTCACCAGGTAGATGATTACTCTCCGTTTTACATTATTACTCACCTTATCTACATTATTACTCGTATTATTTGCTGTTTCAAATAACTCATTGTATTGGGTGACGCTGTTTTCGCTAACGTTATAGGACATATTGGCTCGTACAGTTGTCCTAGGAATCCGGACCGTAGAGGTATCAAGCCTGAAATTTTCGTTCCGAGCATTGTTGCCTAGAGGAGACCGGTCTCTCCTGTTGGAGATATTATACGACGTGGACAAGCTGTCCTTTTTCCATCCCGTGCTCGTGAATCCCAGAGCAGCGGTGTTTTCGTAATACAGGCCGCTCCCCCTGTCCTCATTGACCTGGCTGGACATGACCTTCGTATAGCCCGTATTGAAGCCATAATCAGTATTCATCGCAAATGGCCCGAGAAAATCCGGCGTATACGTTTTTCGGTAGGCCACCCCGGTTTGAGCGCCTCCGCTCTCCAGGCTCTGTTTTTTTTCCGGAGTTGCCGGTGTGGCTTTAAGGAGATAATCCGCCAAGCTATAATTGAATCCTCCGCGCAAAGACAGGTCGCGATTGATGAGATATGACACCGTGGCCGCAGCATTTTGGCTGGTTCGTTCATCGACGTCCGACAGAGTCTTGATTAACGTATAGGCGTAGCCATGCCGTATTCCATCCCGCTCTTTGTAATTAAGGGATACACTGGATAAATATTCTGTTCGTTTAGGATCAGTAAACCCGGAAAGGCTGCCCATGATTGTCCGGTCTGCCCGGCTGCCGCTCACATTCAGGTCAGCGTCTGGAGAGACATGGATTTTGCTATCAATCTTCGTGGTCTTCGTTTCATAACTTCCGCCGCTGACGAAGTTTTTATACGTTTCCGCGGTCTGATTTATGTTCAGATCGTCCCGTTTGTTATTAATGTGGTATCTCATCGACAGGCTAACGTTGTCACGAGACTCACGGGCAGGATTCTGTGTCCTATCTGAATCCGACTCAACATGCTCATAAGAAAGTCCAATATCAGGAAGGGGGAAATGGAACCGGCTATTATTATTATTGTTGTTATTGTTATTATTGTTATTATTGTTATTATTGTTATTATTATTGTTGTTGTTATTGTTATTGTTATTGTTGTTGTTGTTGTTATTGTTGTTGTTGTTATTGTTGTTGTTGTTATTGTTGTTGTTGTTATTGTTGTTGTTATTGTTGTTACTCCGACGCCGCCGCCCTTCTAAGCGGCTGAGATTAAGATTCAGGGTTCCGCCATAGGAATTCGTTATTAGATCGTATCCTGTAGCATCTTCATTGGTCACCCTGCTTGTCGCTTTTCTATCGAACATATTCCAGGATATCATCTTGCCGGGAAAAAAGTTCATGCCAAGGTTGTAATTCAGACCTTTGTTTTCTTTCTCCGAGATGCCGGGGGCCTCCGAGTTTACGGTGGACACGCTATACCCGACTCCGGCACTGAATCGAAGGAAGCGCGGGTCCCATATATAATCTTGAGTCATTATGTTATAATTCTGAGTAAAAGAATTTGAAGAAGTCTTTTGATTTCCAGTTTTCGATTCATCAACATTATAGGTAAATGCCACTGAGCCTGAAACGCGATAAGCATCCGCACGCCCCGGCCCAAGAAGAAGAACGGTACATATTGATAAATATAATATTTTATATAAATTTTTATGCAAGTACATAACTTTCAGGAAGCAGACGTAGTATTTCGTTAGTAACTATACAAGCAATTATCGTGCCTATGTAAATAGCAAAATTATTGCATTGTTTCAATAAGTTACTAGTGTTTATGCCTGATAAATGCAACCTCATGCGCATAATCGCTCAGTATTGAGTATTACTGCACGAACCATGTGAAAAAAGTATGGAAAACTTGGCGGGGAGATAAGGAAAAATGGGATCCAAAATCTGCGTTTTTGTAGGACCAATTCATTCGCTGTTGCGTACATCCTTTGCTTTTTCGTGGTTAAGTAAAATCTTCTATCTTTGCTTTTGCCCTGAGTCATGGCTCCATTTCCCGAGCAACTCGGCAGAACGATCTGCCTCCAGCGCGCATCAAACCGTTTGCTTTCTCCGGGCATCCACAGTGGTTTCAATCGCTCCGGACCCGCGAAAACCTCATTCTACCGCCGTTCCGGGAAGCAGATATTTATTGAACTCCTCGGGGTGCGCCTGCTTCCAGGCATCGCTCATATATTGAAAAACCTCGATCCTCCTGTTGAGGGTGTCGGCGACATAGACCCTGTCCTGGTCATCGATATACATCCCCGCAGGCAACTGAAACCCTCCGGCCCCCTGTCCCAGGGTCCCTACGGTCAGCAGCAATATGCCCATGTCATCGAATATCTGGAAATTATTAAACGCCGCATCCGCCACATACACGTGTCCTTCCGAGTCGACAGCGATGCCCTTGGGCCTGCTGAAATCCCCGTAACTGTCGCCCAGCTGCCCAAATTTTCTCAAGTAGGCGCCGTCTTTGTCAAAAACCTGCACCCTGAAATTATTCGTATCCGTGACAAAGACATTTCCATTTCTCCTGTCGATGGCAAGGTGGGTCGGCGCATTGAAAAACCCGTCCCCGGGTTCCTCGCCTTTTTTGAACTCGAAGAGGCGCTCCCCCTTGAGGGAGTAGGCAAAGACCGCATTGGCCGCGGCATCAGACACATAGAGCCTTCCCAACCCGCTATTGACAGCGAGCCCCGCCGGCCTGAGGAACTCGCCGGTCTTGCCGAACGCGGACAGGAGCGCGCCCTTCTGGTCATATGCGTAGATGCTTTTCAGCATTCCGTCGGCCACATAGATCGTCCCATCAGCCGCGGCCGCGACCCCAAGGGGCTGTTTCAAAACAACCCTCCCGCCGGCGCCGAGGAAGGACACTTTCCGCTCTTTTGTGTCGATCACGGCGACATAGTCAAACCCCGTATCGGAAACATAAATTTTGTCTCCATAGGCGGACACGCCAAAGGGCTTGTTGAGGTCATTTCTTACTCTTGCTCTGCTGGCCCCAAGGAGAGCATCCAGAAATGTGGGGTTAAAAAAATCGATCGACCCCCGGTAGCTGGCCACATAGGCGATCCGCGGCAGCGTCGGCAGCGAAGGCCACGCTATCAACTCTTGTTGCTGCGCTTTTGTCGCGCACCCGGCGAGAAGCAGCAGCATCAGAGGTATAAGCACCGCCCGGTTATGCATTTTTACTCCGTAACTAAGGAATCAAATTCTACTCAAAATGGCAAGAAAATATAAATTAGTTTCACCACGGAATACTGCCACGGGTTGACACAGATTGAAAAAACAAAGGACTCTATCTTAAGTTTTTATCCGTGCTTATCCGTGTGCATCCGTGGTGAATATTATCGGATTTGAGGTTCCCGGCTTGTCCGGGTTAGGCCCGATAACAGCGGTTGACCATAAAACCGCATTACAATCCAGCGCTGTAAATTATCACTTCATCGCCATAAAGTCAAACATTTTTGGTACTTTTTGCCGTACAACAGCCTGCCATACACCAAAAAAAGAGGGGAGTCTCCTCCCCTCTTGAACTTGCGCCATTCGTATCTTTTGCCTTGCTTAATTTACTTAACGTGGCACCTGAGGCAGAGCGCTGACCCTGCGTTGCTGGACCTCAGGAACGGATTGTTCGTCGTATTGTGAGCATCGTGACAGGTTGAGCACTCCACCGTATCACCGGCGGCAAGGCGCACATAGGTGCTGCCTGCAACGGTAGACGCAAGTACAAGAGATCCGTCGGCATCTGCGAGGGTTTGGTTATATACGAAGCCGATCGGATGGTCGGTCGAGATGTTGGCATCAAAATATGCGGGGCTTGTGTTATTGAGTACCCACTCAGTAGTATTATCGGTAAGGATGCTTTTTGCAGTACCCGCTCTGTTGCCGTAGTTCGGCGCATTGAACAAAGCATCAACACCAACGGTGCCGTCATGACAGCTCAGGCAGAGCATCGACGCAGCGCCGGGCTGACCAATTGTGGCATCCAAGGTTCCGTATGTGTTTGTGTAGGTGGTGAAAGATTGTGTCGAGCCCGTATGGTTCCAGAGCTGAGCATCCGATGATGCGCTGTGCGGCGTGTGACAATAGACGCAGACTTCGTCGTATCCACCACTAAAACCGCCCAAAAAGTGGGTCCTCATGTCGTGCTTGCCGCCTGCGATGCCTGCCAGTGCCGCGCCGGCGCTCAGGAGCAGAAATGCCAGTGCTGCTGTTACAACCATGGTTTTTTTCATTTTTGGTTCCTCGCTATTTAGAATAGGTTTATAGTGCAATTCAAAAAATTTTAATCCGCCGTCCCTGCGTGCCGGATTATTAATTATTAAAAAAATTCCACGACCTTACCTACTGTCGTACAATGATGCTACCGCCACGTGCAGCCAGGCCTCCTTTCGCGATAATTTCTGTTTTTGCATTTCAATTTCACCATAGTTGCCGGCGAAATATTCCCAAACTTTTTCATAAAATTACAATATAATACTAATTTCTCCGTTTTATAAGCAATAGCCGTGCCATACATGTAAATACTTGATTAATAATATAAAATTATATTACATGCGCATGAAAATACGTACTTTTATGAGCGATAATGCGCACAATCTGCTCATATTTGCCCAGATAAATAAACCATCAACCTTATTCGTCGCGCCCAAATCGGCCCGCGCGTTTACTCCACTTTCAGACCCCATCTCACGATGGCGCGCTTCGCTAACCCTTCGCCTCCATCAGACCGGGTACAGGACTTGCAACTCCAAACTGTCGAACATGCTCGGCACGCCAAAGAAAGGGGCAGGCGATTCGCCTGCCCCATATCATGAATCATTGTTAAAACGCAAAAGCGGTTGTAGCGCCCCCTTTTACAGGGGGCGGAGTTGAATATCCGTCGGGAAAACCCGGCGCTACAAATACGTTCAATTCACCTTCAGCGATACAAACGCAGTCTTCACGGTCCCGTCGTCGAGCGTCGCCCGTATCTGCCACGTCCCTTCGTACAGACCGTCCGTGCTCAGATTGTAGATGTACTGGCTGTCCGCTGCGTCGTACCGGAATGTGTTCCCCGTATCCGCGCCGCTCGTGGAAGTAACCTCGATCGGATCGCCCGCGGGCTGGTCGGCTGAGAACAGCTGGACCGTGATAGTTGCCGTTGCCGTGGATATATATGTTCCGCTTGCGTCCGTGAGCTGGAACTTCACGGGTATGGTGCTCCCCTGCCTGAAGGGCCTGTCGAGGCTCACCGGCGTGAGGAAGCCGCTGAAGTTGTAGACAATGCTGTACGATGCCGTGGCAGAAGCGGTATTCCCCGCCAAGTCCGAAGCGGTCACGATGTACGTGTATACGCCCACGCCGTTCGCGTTCCCGCCCACAAGCGTGGCATTCTGGCTTACCACGCCGGAGAGATTGTCCGTTACCGTATAGCCGGGAGTTGGGACTGCACCGAGGGTATACGATGCGCCGTCGGCAATGCCTGTAATCGTGATAGCAGGGGGCGTCTTATCGATGCTCACGGATACGCTGTGCGCTGCCTCTGTGTTTCCCGCATTATCAATTGCATAATAGCTCACCGGATGACTGCCTTCCGCGGTCAAACTTACGGACGCGGAGCTGCCAGCCGTCACGACCTCAGCGCCGCCATTCATGCTGTAATGAACCTCCTTCACCCCGGAATCGGAATCCGTCGCGGTCATGGTAATTGAGACATCCGAGACGTACCACCCGTTGCTACCTGCTGTCCCGCCTATCGCGTACGTCGTAATCGGCGGAGTGGCATCGCTAGATGCACATACAGGCTGCTTGATATTGTCCCATGACTGAAGATTCAACTGGCCAAATCTGTTCTCTCCAACAGCCACGACGGTTCCATCCTCTTTAATCCCGACTGTACTATACTCGCCCACTGCTATCGCCTTTACGTTCGTCCAGGAGGAGACATTCAACTGGCCATACCAATTACCTCCGACAGCCACGACTGTTCCATCCTCTTTTAGCCCAACCGTATGATAACCGTAACCGCCGCTGCTATCGCCTTTATGTTCGTCCACGAGGAGACATCCTGCGCGCCATAGCCGACAGCCACAACAGTTCCATCCTCTTTTAGCCCGACCGTATGATACCTGCCTACTGCTATCGCCTTAATATTGGTCCAAGAGGAGACATCCAACTGGCCATAGCTGTTGTTTCCGACAGCCACGACGGTTCCATCCTCTTTTAGTCCGAGGACCGAAAAAGATACCCCTGCTGCTATCGCCTTTATATTCGTCCAGGAGGAGACATTCAACGACGATCCTACAGAAGTATTCACGACTGTTCCATCCTCTTTTAGACCAAACGCTTGACAGGAACCTGCTGATGCTATCGCCTTTATATTCGTCCACGATGAGGAGACATTCTGGCTCCCAGTAGCCACGACTGTTCCATCCTCTTTTAGCCCGACCGTCTGAGTTGGGCATGCTGCTATCGCCTTTATGTTCGTCCAGGAGGAGACATCCCGCGGGTCCGAGAAACCGTTATACATTCCAACAGCCACGACTGCTCCATCCTCTTTTAGCCCGACTGTATGATAGTAAGCTGTTGCTACTTCCTTTATATTCGTCCAGGAGGACACATTCAACTGGCCACTGCCGTTGTTTCCGACAGCCACGAATGTTCCATCCTCTTTTAGCCCGACCGTATGATTCCAGCCCGCTGCTATCATCTTTATGTTCGTCCAGGAGGAGACATTCAACTCGCCATAGCTGTTGTTTCCGACAGCCACGACTGTTCCATCCTCTTTTAGCCCGACCGTATGATCCCAGCCCGCTGCTATCATCTTTATGTTCGTCCAGGTGGAGACATTCAACTGGCCATAGCTGTTGTTTCCGACAGCCACGACTGTTCCATCCTCTTTTAGCCCGACCGTATGATTCATACCTGCTGCTATCGCCTTTATATTCGTCCACGAGGAGACATTCAACTGGCCATAGTCGACATATGTTCCGACAGCCACGACTGTTCCATCCTCTTTTAGCCCGACCGTATGATAATAGCCTGCTGCTATCGCCTTTATATTCGTCCACGAGGAGACATTCAACTGGCCATAACCTAATTGTCTCCGACAGCCACGACTGTTCCATCCTCTTTGAGCCCGACCGTATGAGAGATGCCTGCTGCTACTGCCTTTATATTCGTCCAGGAGGAAACATTCAACTGGCCAGACCTACTGTTTCCGACAGCCACGACTGTTCCATCCTCTTTTAGCCCGACCGTATGATACCAGCCTGCTGCTACCGCCTTTATATTCGTCCACGAGGAGACATTCAACTGGCCATTTTCGTTGTATCCCACGGCCGAGACTGTTCCATCCTCTTTTAGCCCAACCGTGTAATTCATACCTGCTGCAATGCTTGTATTGGAGCAGGTATCGGCATGTGAAAAGGCCGGGCTGGTAAGGCAGGTCAAAAGAATCAAAAGTGATAATAGCATGCAGCGCCTGCGTCTATCCGGGTTTGACATCGAACTCCCGGTTCTCTGTCCTTTGCTCTTTGCTATAAACTTCGAGACTTCATTATGGCGTATGCAGGTTCTCATAGCGAACCTCCTTCAATGGAACCAACGGGAAACTGTATGGGAATAGGACCCATGTCAACAAGAGTGCCTTCGCAGTCCCAGGACATGGGCAGCATCGTTAACATACTCTGATCGAGAAGCATGGGGGTCGTGAGCGTAAAGGGGATTTGGACTTCCGCCTGCGGTTCGAGGGTTGTGATGTTCAGAGTTACCTGGTCCTGGCTGATGACAGGAAACGGGACAAGGGACAGGATTAAATTGGATATGCTTCCAGTGCTTGAATTTTTCACATTGAGGGTATAGCTGGCGGTAACCGTGTCCGTGCCCATGGTGTAGCTGGTCAGAGTGTGACTCACCGAGACCGGCGGTTCGGCCCATGCCATACCTGCAGGTATGAGCCAGCCTAAAAGCAGTAATGCAGCAAATCTTTTCTTCATATTGCCCTCCTTTTCGAATGCGTGATATTCGGTTTATTATGACTTTGCGCAGTATCATCTGTAATTTTTTTTTGTCAATCCAAAATTTTAATTTGAGGTGAGCGGAAGGCATATTGGACACTGTAGGTATTTGATTTTTATTTTCATTTTTTAAGTCAGGGTATTTTCAGGGTATAAACACAAAGTTGCAGTTATTTGCAGGCTTTGTTACCGCGAAAACGGAGGATGCGAAGGAGTGAGCGTCAAACCCGTGTGAACCTAAAAAAAGCAGTTCAGCCACAAAAGGCACATAAAGCAATTAATAAAGAAGGTTACTATGCTTTCTGCGTTAAGAGGCTGATATTACTATGTGAATTTTGTGACTTATGTGGCCAACTGCCGTATCCAGGGTGAAACGGTTGCTGAATAGTTTGATGGGTTCGTAAGAAGTCGGATTTAACCGCGGAGACGCTGAGACGCCGAGAAAATCTTTAAAATTTTCAAAGTGCCTTTCTCCGCGCCTCGGCGGTGGATAATGATTTTTTACGAATGCGTCATAGTTACATGCTTTTCATAGAACCCACATACTTGAGTGCCCGCTGTCTGGATCCGGCATCCTGCTCCAGCGTTTTCGCCCTGTCCGCATACTCACGGGCCAAAGCGTCGCGGCCTGTTTTTTCAAATACCTCGATAACGTCCCAATAGCGTGATGCCACCTCGGGCTCTTTTTCCAGGGCCAGGAGATAAAAACGGATCGCCGCCTCGGGATCACTCTGGGCAAGCTGGATCTGTCCCAGCGTATTCAACGTGTCCGCCATCGATGGATCTATCGCCAGCGCCCGCTCCGCATGCGCACGGGCCTCGGCATATCTCTTTTTTTTGAGGAACGCCATGGCCAGGTTATTGAGCAGTTCGGCGCTGCCGGGTTCACGCCGGAGCGCCTGCCGCCAGGTGCTTATGGCCTTGTCATACTGCCCGAGATGGTAATAGGAAATTCCGATCTCGGTCAGGAGATACCCTAACCGTACGCTCCCGTCCGGTTTCATGGCCAGGGTCTTTTTGAACTCACGCAGTGCGGCGTCATGCAGCCCGGCATCGGACAGGGCGCAGCCGTAGTTATGGTGCGTTCGCTGTTTCCCCGGCGATTTTTCCGTGGCATCCGCCCAGAAGCCTACGGTGTCGCGAAAAACGCGGTTCCGCGTCGCCGTCGCCATTGTCAGGAGCAGAACCAGCAGGGCGGAGAACAGAATAAGCCCGCGGGTCCGTCCTTTTTTCGGCATACTCAGTGATGTCCTCTTCGGCATTTTCATGCGGTCAACGCGGACCAGGAAGCTTATTTCTGTTTTTTGTTTTGCAGCCGGTCCAGCACCAATGCGGCCCTCTTGCGGCCGGCAGGGGTCGTGTCAGCCGATGCGTAGGCGCTCGCGTATCGATAAGCTGTTTCATAGTCGCCCTTGCGTTCAAAAGCCAGCGCCAGGTTCATATAGGGCGCGGCGGATTCCGGCGCTTTCTCGATCGCCGCCTTAAAAAAGTGAATTCCCTTGTCAATGGCGCCCTGGGACACATGGATCCGGCCCAGCGTGTTCATGGCGTTCGACATCGATGGGTCCGCGGCAAGCGCCGCTTCGGCCTGTTCAGCCGCTTCGGCAAATCGTTTCTGCTTCAGCAATACGATCGCCAGGTTATTCAGGACCGTCGGGCTTGACGGCAGGTAGCGTAATCCGATCCGGTACGCCGCGGCCGCCTCGTCATAGCGACCGGCAAACAGATAAATATTGCCCATCTCCCGGTATACGTCCTGTTTTTCAATGCTGTTGTCCCAGGGGATCGAGAGGACGGTCCGGAGCTCCCGCAGCGCCTGATCATGAAATCCGGCCACCTCAAGGGCCTGGCCGAGGTTCAGGTGGGGCCGCTGTTTCTGCGGCGAGGCCGCTGCTGTTGCCGCCCAAAGCCTGACCGGCGTCCGGTAGAGGCTGTTTCTGGCAACGGATGCGAGCAGAGAGCAGAACAGGATGAACAGGGCAAGCGTGACGGACAAGTGGTGGGAGCGTATCTTCATGGAAAGATCCGCTGCCGCACAGGAACAACAACAGTGCCAAAGAAGGGTATGGGGAACTGCGTCCCGGAGAAACCATCATTTCCTGTCCAGCTTTTTGTTAAGATAATGCAGCAGTTCAAGCGCCTGCTGTCGGTTATGCACCGACGACTCCCGGGCAAGGTACCGGGTCACCTGCGCCAGCGCTTTTTCGTACTGCCCGTCCCGGGCAAGCGCAAGAGCGGCATTCCATCCTCCCGAGGGATCATCGGGATTTCGCTCAAGTACCTTGAGAAAGTAGTCCGCGGCCTGCCCATGGTCCCGATTCCGCATGGCCACTTCCCCCAACGTGTTCAGCAGTGAGGGCATGGCAGCGTCAATCATCAGTCCCTGCTTCGCATATGCTTCGGCCTCGGCGTACTGCCCCTTTTGCATAAATGCCAGCGCCAGATTATTCATGAGGCCCGGATCGTAGTCCGCGTAGACCAGCCCTTTTTTCCAGGCGCGGATGGCTTCGTCGACCATGTTCAATCTGAAGTAGACCACGCCGATCTCGCGGTACAGGTCGCGCAGGGGAACACTTCCGTCCTCCGGCATGGACTGCACGATCATGAACTCCCGCAGCGCCTCCTCATAGAAACCGGCGGTCGAAAGCGATTGGCCATAGTTCTCGTGGGGGCGCTGCTTGTGCCATGCCGAGGCGGCCGTCGCTCCCCAGAGCGTTACCGGAGTCAGATAAATGCTGTTCCGCAGGTACGCAGCCGCAGCGTAACCAGTGATGACCGCAACGATAACCAGCGTCACGAGATTATTCTTGAATATAGTTTTCATCATGAGAAATAGCTCATCTGCGCCGCTCTACTGACGTCACGGCCGTCATGCCGCCAGGCGGCGATCACAGCTCCTCCATGGCGGCGATCCCTGTGCCGGGGTAGTAGCGGCCGAGGATCGCCCGGTAGCCGAAATTACGCCGCGCCATTTCTTCGGCGCCCCACTGGCACAACCCCACGCCATGCCCCATCCCCCTGCCGGAGAACACCAGCTCCCGGCCCGTTTGCGACAGCTCCAGCTCGAAGAACACACTGGGGATCAGCGCATTGCCGACAGCGGCGCGGAGCGCCTCGGCGGGGACCACCGTGGCGCCGCTGGTATGCCCGATGGTCACGTCCGTCACCCTGCCGGCGGGTGTGATCGCGCCCAGGGTCGCGGAGGTGATCTGCGGCACGGGGTAGCCTCGCTTGCGAAGCGCATGAGCAATCGTGTCAAGACTGAACCGCCGTTCCCACTGGCCGTATTTTGATATATCCTGGCAGTCGCAGTCAACACCCCTGAGGTAGGGTTCCCTGACTTCCCACAGTGTTGAAGCGTCTTCCGTATGTCCGCCGCAGCTCGAATGGTAAAAAGCGGGGATCAGCGCCCCGCCGTACACCAGTACCTGCCCGGCGGTCTCCCGCACAGCCTGGGTCGTGGTCGGCCGCTCACCGACCCTGCCGCTGTACATCTGGCTGTTCTCCGTGGCAAGCACGTGGTAAAGTTTCCCTTTTGCTCTCCGCTTTTGATACAGCGCATAGGTCCGGGAAGCCACGGCCTGGACTTTCAGCGTCTCCGGGCGCCAGTCATGAGGGATCTCGGATGCAACCACTCCCAGCAGATAGAGCTCAATATCCAGTTCATTGACCGCCAGGAGAAGGCCGTTCTTGTTTTTCCGCAGTTCCACCCAGCCCCGGAAGCTTTTCCCGTTCACCCGGATGAAATCGTCAGCAGACCGCACCCGCATCGGCCGGGAACCGAACGACGCCGCGCCCACGGTCATCGTCCGTTCGCCCTGCACGGAGGCCCGCCCCTCCACCACCAGTCCGGAGGGGGACGCGAGCACGATCTTCCGCTGGTTGTCGGCAATGGCCACGCGGATGTTCTCCGAGCAGAGCGCTCCCGCAGGCATCAGGGGCAGGACCGAAAGCATGATGACCGTTGGCAATAAATATTTTTTATAACTATTCAGGTTGGCGGCTAAAGAACGCAAAGATCTCAAAAAATACAAACCGCTTCCCCCTTCTTTGTGCTCTCTGCGTTCTCTTGCGGCGGATTAACTACTCAGTTCCCGCTACTCGTTTACCCCTGATTTCCGGTAGCGGTCCCGCTCGCTGTAAATGCATCCGCAGTACTGCTGCCGGTAGAGCCCCATGGCCTTTGATTCCACGATGCCCTCCCGCCAACCTCGCCGGAAATCCTCGTAATAGAACTCTATCCCGTGCTCAGCCGCCATTTCCCTTCCCACTCCCGCGATCAGGTCATGTTTCTGGTATTTGCTGTACAGAAGCGATGTGGTCATTGCCGGGACCCCTCGTTCCCGCGCGGCTGCGGCGGCGACAGCGAGCCTCATGCGGTAACACTGCTCGCAGCGTCCCGGTCCCTTGCCGGCAACCCGGACAAGAAATTCGTCAAGGTCATAGCCATCCCGGTAGATCACATCGAGCCCCGCCCGGCCGGAGAATTCCTTCACCGTATCGAGCCGTTTTTTGTATTCAAGATAGGGATGGATGTTCGGATTATAAAAAAAACCAACCGAATCGAGCCCCTCCTCCTTCATGCGGTAATAGGGGTACAGGGCGCAGGGCGCGCAGCATATATGAAAAAAGATCTTCATGTCGGACTCCTGGAACGGAATGACCCTTGATCGTGTTCACTTCGCGCCGCGGGTCAGTTCAGCAGCGCGTTTACAGGCATGTTCCTGCTGTTCGCGGTATGAGGACGGCGCTTTTTTGCAGAACCGGTCGTAATAATAGAGCGCCCGATTCATGATCCCCACATTTTCATAGTTGACGCCGAGGTTGTAGTACGCCTCGTGGTTATTGCTGTCCAGGGCCACGGCCCGCTCGTATGCTTCTATCCCCTTGAAATGCCTGCCGGCAAGAAGGTAGCAGTTCCCCAGGTTATTATGCACACGGGACTTTTCGGGGGATTTGGCCGCAACATCCAGCCAAAGAGTTAAAAGCGTATGCCACGTAGTGTTCCGCTCATAGGCCATGCCGGTGAACAGGATGACAACGAGTGCAAGCACGGCTGACCTGATACCCTGGCCGGTCATTTATCTATACTCCTGTAAATCCGTAATTGCTCAGGTGTTTAGGCTGAAGACTGAAGGTTAAAGTCCTCGGCCTATAGCAGCCGCTCCTGAGAAGGGGACCGTTTCTTGCCGAAATACTCATATGCCAGTCTCGTTGCCTGCCTGCCGCGGGGGGTCCGGTCGAGAAATCCCTCCTGGATCAGGAACGGTTCATAGACATCTTCAAGCGTGTCCTTTTCCTCATTCAACGCCGCTGCCAGCGTCTCGAGCCCGACGGGGCCGCCGTCGAACTTGTCGATGATCGCAAGCAGCAACCGGCGGTCCATTTCGTCGAAACCCCGCTCGTCGACCTCAAGCCGCTGCATGGCATTCTTCACCACCGTCACGGTCACGATGCCGTCGCCCTGCACCTGCGCGAAGTCCCGCACCCGCCGCAGCAGCCGATTCGCTATCCGGGGGGTCCCGCGCGAACGGCCGGCGATGACCGCGGCGGCCTCCCGCTCGATCGTTACCTGCAGCAGCGCCGCCGAGCGTTCCACGACCGTCCGCAGTTCTTCAGGCGAGTAGAAACTCAGCCGGTCGATCACACCGAAGCGGTCGCGAAGCGGGGAGGTGAGCAGCCCGGTGCGGGTCGTGGCGCCCACGAGCGTAAAATACGGCAGATCGAGTTTTATGGAGCGGGCGCCGGGACCCTGCCCGATGATGATATCGAGCTGAAAGTCCTCCATGGCCGGATACAGCACCTCTTCAACGACACGATTGAGGCGGTGGATCTCATCGATAAAGAGCACATCACCCTGCTGCAGGTTGGTCAGGATGGCCGCCAGATCGCCGGCGCGTTCCAGCACCGGGCCGGACGTGGACTTTATGTTCACTCCGAGTTCCCGGGCAATGATGTTCGCCAGCGTGGTCTTTCCGAGGCCCGGCGGGCCGCAGAACAGCACATGGTCCAGCGCTTCGCCCCTGCCTCTGGCCGCGTCAATAAAAACCTGCAAATTCTCCTTGATCCGGTCCTGCCCTACAAAATCGCTGAAACGGACGGGCCGCAGGCTCCGGTCGAGTTGGACATCGTCGTCGTTCTGTTCAGGTTCTATGATTCGGTCCTTCAATGAGCGCTCCAATTTCCCGATACACGCCGCATGCTTCAGCGTTGTTCTTTCTCGATGCGTTGCTGTTCGATAATTACCTGCAAGGTGGCAAGAGTCGATCGCTTCGGCTCGATCGCGTATTGCCGTCGGAACGCCTGTTCAGCTTCGGGCAACATGTCTCTGTTCCAGTATGCCTCTCCGAGATTACCCTGCACGCGTTCAACATTGGGTGATTTTTCAGCCGTGTCCTGCCAGAAGACCAGCTCATTTGCCCAAACATCGAGCCTGTTGTACGAGACCACGCCATACACAATGATAACCGCGGCCGCCGCGACAGGGGCGAACGTCCGATAGGCGTTGACGACGGATGCGCGCGCATGCCGCAAGAATGCGTCATACGTCAATCCAGCGATGATAAACACACCGATAGCAGGCAAATACATGTACCGATCAGCATAGTAGACCGGAATGGGCATAATATTCGCGGTCGGCAGAAAACAGATCCAATACCAAAAGAACAAGAAACGGACCTGCTGAGTTCCCCATCGAAGAACAATAAACAGCACACAGCACCATGCGCAAATCGATAGAAAGACCGGCGGGTCCAGAAAGGAGCCATACAGGACCGCGTCATAAAAGCCGCTGAGATCGTGGGGAATGAACAGGAGGTGGATGTATTTCCAGTACACAACCGCCATCGTTGGGTAGACCGTACTCAGCAGCATGTCCGGGTGAATCGTTTCAGCGTCAATGACATTACTCTGGAAATGGACCGCCACGGTCATCGCCGCTCCGGCGGCTGATATGAGCAGGTACGGCGCCAGACGCCAAGAGATCGGTTTCCCGCCCCCTAACAGAAATTCATAAGAGATGATCAATAGCGGCAGGATAACCGCGGTGGCCTTTGATAATACCGCGAGTTGAAACAATAGAAGGCTGATCCAATAGTATGCCGGTTTGGCACGCTCCCGGGACTTAAGATACGCAATGAATGCGGACATGCAGAACGCGCTGGCCAGGAGCGTCTTGCGCTCCGATACCCAGGCGACATTTTCAACGTTCAGAGGATGCACGGCGAACCCCAGCGCGACAAAGAAAGCGACCGAATCCTTTCCAAGAAGGCGCCTGGCCAGCAGGAATACAAGGCAGACGTTCAGAACATGCAGGAGAATATTTACGAGATGGTAGCCCGCCGGATCCAGCCCCCACAATGCATAATCGATAGCATAACTCATTATGTGCAGCGGCGCATAATTTGCCTGCACTGGCGTGGTGAACATCTTGGCGACGGCATCGAGCGATATGCTTCGAATTAGCTCGTTCTCTATCACATAGGTATTATCATCCCAGTTCGCAATAAAATCGAAGTTGACGCTCTTTGCATACAAGCCGAATGTTACGGTGATCAGTATTCCATATAAAACCAGCCTGACAATTCTACCTGAATCTCCAGGCATCAGATACTTCATAAAATCATACGAGAGAATGATACCGCGTGAAGTTTGTTGAGCGTGGCCGCTGCTCATGGTGATTATCCCCTCCTGAACAGTTTCAAATGCACGATACCCGACCGCTGCAGAATATATTTCGCCGACGTTGCAAGCACGCCAAAACCGTACTTCAGGCTCCGCCTGAAATTGATTGACGACGCATCGTCAAAATATTTTGTGGGACAGCTGATCTCGCCGATGCGAAAACCATAGTAGGCGGCCTGCGCCAGCATTTCATTGTCAAACACGAAATCATCGGAGTTGTTTTCGAGCGGCAGTTGTTCGAGCGCCGCCTTGCTGAATGCGCGAAAGCCGGTATGATATTCCGACAGTTTGATGCCGAGCGCGATATTCTCCACGAAGGTCAAGGCCCGGTTCGCGACGTATTTATAGAACGGCATCCCACCCCGGAGCGCCCGGCCGCCCAGGATCCGGGAGCCCAGGACAACATCATAATGCCCTGATATGATCATCGATGCCATCGCTGTAACGAGCCTCGGGGAATATTGATAGTCGGGATGGACCATGACCACGATGTCGGCCCCATGTTGAAGCGCCGTTCTGTAGCAGGTCTTCTGATTTCCGCCGTACCCCTTGTTCTCCGCGTGAATGACCGTATGAATTTGGAGTTGTCCGGCAAGTTCCGCCGTCCGGTCGTTCGACGCGTCATCAACCAGAATAATCTCATCGACATATTCATGCGGAAGTTCGTCGTATGTCTGGCGGAGGGTTTTCTCGGCGTTGTATGCCGGCATCACGACAATCAGCTTCTTCCCGGATATCATAATTATTCCACCCTCATTCACTTCCAGCAGGAAGTTATCACCTGTGGTATTGTCTGCAGCACTTGGTGGATCAAGGGTGGTTGTCCGTTTTCCATACATCACCCGTTTGAAGGGCCTTCATTTCCTTTTCATCAGCAGGGAGAGCGACTCCTTTATAAGACCTTCCACCGTAAGCCCGGAATGTAAGGAGAAAGACTTCCGGACAGCGTCTTCCGCAGATTGTTTTTTGTAACCGAGGTTCACTAACGCAGAGATAGCATCTTCCTCGATATCCGGTATATTGTGAATCCGTTCAACCTGAGCACGATCGGATATCAGGTGTTTCGCCTTGTCCTTCAGTTCGAGAACCATCCGGGCCGCGGTCTTCTTGCCGATACCGGGAACAGAACTGAGTTTTTGGTCATCGGAAGACTGAATAGCAACGGCGATTTCATCGACCGAAAGGCTGGACAGGATCGTGAGGGCAAGCTTCGGGCCGATGCCGGAGACGCCGATGAGGAGCAGAAACAGGTCCTTTTCCGCCTCAGCTCAAAAAACCGAAAAGGGAAAGCGAATCCTCACGCACATGGGTATGAATATGGAGACTAGACGTCGTCGCCCTCGTCAGGGATTCGGACAAACGTCGAGAATGGTACGGAGACCTGATAGCCTACGCCGGCGACATCGAGGATGAGATAATCGACGGCCTTGCGCCTGAGTCTGCCGGTGAGCGACGCAATCATTTCAACCCACCTGGGGCTTGCGAACGACAGCGCCCCGCGGACCGCCACCCCTCCCGGATTGCCGGAGGGACGTGGGATTCTTGAGTATTTCCCTGAGACGCGAGGAATGGATATGACAGATGGCGGCGGCCAGGGCGTCGGCGGCGTCGACAGGGTGCGGGATCTTCGGCAGGCTCAGGAGTGTTTTCACCATCAGCTGCACTTGTTTTTTTTCAGCTTTCCCGGTGCCGACAACGGCCTGCTTTACCTCAGTCGGGGCATACTCGAACACCGGCAGCCCCGCGTTCATTGCCGCAAGGATGGCCACGCCACGGGCATGGCCGAGCTTGAGCGCCGACTGCATGTTCTTGGAAACAAAGAGGTCCTCCACCACCACGCAATTCGGCCGGTACTTTTCGATGATCTTTTCGAGCTCTTCATATATTTTCATAAGCCGCTTCGGGAGCGGCTGTTTTGCCGAGGGGCTGATGCCTCCCGACGCCACATGGAACAGCTCGATGGTCCTCTTCAACAACGATTCCGTAGCCGCTCGTCAATGTCCCCGGATCGATCCCCAGAACTCTCATAAATCCTCCAAAGCCCGGAAGACAGATGACAGACTGATAGACTATCAGACTGATAGACTGAACTTAAGTCTTTTGTCTGTCTCCTGTCTCCTGTCTCCTGCCTTCAGTCACTTATTCCGCATTCAGGATCTCGTCAGGGATATCGAAGTTCGCGTACACGTTCTGGACGTCATCATTGTCCTCGAGCGTATCAACCAGCCGCAGCATCTGCTGCGCCTCCTTGCCGTCGAGCTTTACGTAGGTCTGCGGGATCATGGTGATCTCCGCGAGGTCCAGGGGCACCGCCGCATCCTCCAGCGCCTTCTTCACTTTTTCGAAGTCGCTCAGAGCCGTGGTTATGACGAAGTTCCCGTCCTCGACCTGCATGTCCTCGGCGCCGGCATCCAGCGCCAGCGTCATCAGCTGGTCCTCGTTGGCTTTGGTGTTGCTGACGACCAGATACCCTTTTTTGTGGAACATCCAGGAAACGCAGCCCGCCTCGCCCATATTGCCGCCGGCCTTGCTGAAAATATTCCGGATCTCGGAAACGGTCCTGTTCCGGTTGTCCGTCAGGGCCTCGATAATGACCGCAACGCCACCCGGTCCGTATCCTTCGTAGGTTATTTCTTCGTAGGATACCCCCGGCAGTTCGCCCGTACCCTTCTGGATCGCCCGTTTGATGTTCTCGGCAGGCAGGCTGACCGATTTCGCCTTTGCTACCGCGGTCCTGAGACGGGGGTTGCCGTCGGGGTCGCCGCCGCCCAGTCTGGCGGCAACCGTGATCTCTTTGCCGATCTTCGTGAAGATCTTTCCCCGTTTTGCATCGGTTGCAGCTTTTTTATGCTTCGTTGTCGCCCACTTTGAATGACCTGACATGAACCCTCCTGTAAATAAACTGATAGACCGATAGACTAACAGAGTGACAGACTGATAGACTAAATCAAAAGCAGTTGTCTCCTGTCTCCCCGTCTCCTGTCTCCCCGTCTCCTGTCTACTGTATTCTGTCTCCTGCTATTCGTGTTCCACCTCTTCCTTGAGTTTGGTGAAGATCATCCTGCCGGCCGCGGTCTGGAGCACGCTCGTGACACCCACTTCCACGTTCTTGTTGATGTGCTTCCGGCCGTTCTCGACCACGATCATCGTACCGTCATCAAGATAGGCGACTCCCTGGCCCGGCTCTTTGCCTTCTTTCAGGACAAAGACGCGCATACTCTCTCCCGGCAGAGCCACGGGCTTGACGGCATTGGACAGGTCATTGATGTTCAGCACCTTGACGCCTTGAAGCTCCGCGACCTTGTTCAGGTTGAAATCGTTGGTGATCACCTTTGCGCTGAGCTTTTTGGCCAGCGCGATCAGTTTGCTGTCCACCTCCCGGATCTTCGGGAAATCTTCTTCGACGATCCGGACCTCCATGTGGCTCATTTTCTGGATGCGGTGCAGGATATCGAGACCTCGACGTCCCCGGGCGCGCTTCAGCGAGTCCGAGGAATCCGCAATATGCTGGAGTTCGTGCAGGATGAACTGCGGAATGATGATGGTGCCGTCGAGGAACTCCGTCTCGCAGACGTCGGCGATGCGGCCGTCTATGATCACGCTGGTGTCCATGATCTTGATGTTCTCGTCCGTCCCGCCCTTAAACAGCTTTTTGATGTTCGAGGGATTGAACCGTTCACCCTCCCTGACGCCGATGGTGATGCCGAGGTACCCGAAAAAACCGTTCATCAGCAGCAGGATGAAATCGCGTATGCTCCTATCGAGCGGGACCAGCTTAAGGGGGGCGGCGATAATGTTCGCGGCGGTCAGCCCCAGGATGAAGCCGAGGATCCCTCCGACAATGACCTTCAATGATACCCGTCTGAACAGAAATTCCGTAAGAATGATGAGTACGGCAACCCCGAACCCTATCGCCATCCCCTCCGCTTTACTGACCTGGTCTTCCAACTGGGTCGTCGTGACATAATAGCCGAGCAGCGTGCCGACGCCCACAAACAGCATTCGAATAAGGATAAGTCCCATGCTTGTTTCACCTCCTTTTATATAAGATCGGAACAGCTAGGAAATAATACGGCCGCTCCGGGAATGAGCGGGCCGCACGAAATAAAGCGTTATTCCGGCTTGAGCGTAACGAACAGGTCCTCGCCTTTCCGCCGGACCAGCAGCAGGACCCTGTCTTTGGACCGGACCGCGCCCGCCGCTTTTTTATATGCTTCCAGGGTCGGGGTGTTCTTCTGATCGATCTGAAGGATAAGGTCGCCGGGCCGGATGCCGGCCTCGTAGGCCCTGCTGTCCGGATCTATCTTGACGATCACGATCCCCCTCTCGATTCCGTCGAGTCCGAAATGGCCGGCGAGCTCAGGCGTCAGTTCTCGTACAACCAGACCGGCAAGGGCGCTGCTTTCCGCATGGTTCCCCGGTTCCTCGTCCGGGGGTGACGGTGCTTCTGCCAGATTCTTGGGCAGCTCCGACACCGCGACCTCGACTTCGACTTCCTTTTTCTGCCGGAGCAGCCTGACCTTCACTTTCGAGGCAATGGGGGTCTGGGATACCATGTTCCGCAGGTGTCCCGTGTCCTCTACGTCCTTGCCGTTGTACTGGAGGATGACGTCGCCCTGCTTGATGCCCGCCTTGTCCGCGGGACTTCCCTTCATGACACGGCTGACCAGCGCTCCCTTGAGGTTCCTGACGCCGAACTCCTCGGCAAGATCGGACGTCACTTCCTGAATGCTCACGCCGAGCCAGCCCCGGACCACTTTTTTGTATTTGACCAGGCTGTCCATGACCTGACGGGCCATGCTGCTCGGCACCGCAAAACCGATTCCCTGGTAGCCCCCGGTCCGCGAGATGATCGCGGTATTGACGCCCGACCAGTTCGCCCCGGGCATTGAGCAGCGCTCCCCCGGAATTGCCGGGGTTGATGGCTGCGTCGGTCTGGATAAAATCTTCATAGTCGGCAATGCCGACATTGGCCCGCCCCACGGCGCTGATCACACCCATGGTCACCGTCTGGTTCAGGCCGAAAGGGTTCCCGATGGCGAACACGATCTCGCCGACCTTCAGCTTGGTTGCATCTCCCCAGGGAAGCGCGGGCAGTCCCCTAGCATCGATCTTGATGACCGCAAGGTCGGTCTTCGGATCTGCCCCGATAAGCTTTGCCTTGAAATCCCGCTTATCGCCCAGCAGGACCTTGATCTCCTGCGCCTTTTCGATCACATGGTTGTTCGTGACGATGTACCCGTCGTCTGAAACGATGACCCCGGACCCGAGGCTCTGCTCCTTGCGTTCCTTCGGCACCTCCGGGTGCGGGAACTGGTCGCCGAAGAACCTCCTGAAAAAGGGATCGTCGAAAAAATCGAAGGGGGCTTCATCCCGTGAATTAATGACCCGCGTTGTCGAGATATTTACGACCGAAGGGGTAGACACCGCCGCCACTTCCGACAGCGCTTCGCTCAACTGTGCCAGCGTGTCGATAGATCTGGACGACACCTGACTTTTGGCGGTGAGCTGCGACATGAGGTTCAAGCGCGATGCAAGGATAAGACCAATGAGGATCCCGATAACGAGCAGCAAAAAGACGACAGCATACCATCTCTTTTTGGATACCATAATGATACACATCCTCCGGAAGAACTCAAGGGCCACAATCAGCAAAGCGCATTGTACCAGAAATAAGCCAGGCTTTTCAAGCACTTTTTGTGATTGACAAACAGGGTTGTTGAAATATAATAAGCGCCTGAAGCAGACTGCCGGGCTCTGCGGAAAATCCCCGGTTCTCGAAGCAGTTTTTGATGTAACCGAAAACTCTTGCTGCGGGATAAGCTCAGCACGGACACGAAGGAGAACCGTTGGTGATCAAGACGCCTGCCGGAAAACAAAGCTCCGCCCGCCGCATCGAAAAGCTGGACAAACAGTACCTCTGGCATCCCTTCACCCAGATGCAGGAATGGGAAAAAGGTTCGCAGCTCATCGTCGAAAGCGGCAAGGGCTGCGTCCTCACCGACATCCGGGGCAAACAGTACCTTGACGGGGTATCATCGCTCTGGGTCACGGTCCACGGCCACCGGAAAAAAGAGATCGACGCAGCCGTAGCCCGCCAGTTGAAGAAGATCGCCCACTCCACCCTCCTCGGCCTGTCCAACGTGCCCGCGGTCCTGCTGGCTGAGAAACTGGTGTCGATCGCCCCCCGGGGATTGTCAAAGGTATTCTATTCCGACAGCGGATCCACGGCCGTCGAGATCGCGTTGAAGATCGCGTTCCAGTTCTGGCAGCAGCAAAAATCCGCCTATCGCCGGAAGACCGGCTTTATATCGCTCACCGAGTCATACCATGGCGACACCATCGGCTCCGTGAGCGTCGGCGGTATCGACCTCTTCCACGAGATCTACCGGCCGCTGCTGTTCAAGACCCGCAAGATCCCTACCCCGCACTGCTTCCGCTGCTCCTTCGGCAGGACCTATCCGGACTGCAGGCTGTACTGCGCTGAGCAGGCCGGCCGGGTGATCAGGCAATATTGCCATGAAACAGCGGCCCTCATCATAGAACCGCTGGTCCAGGGCGCGGCAGGCATGCTCATGCAGCCTCCGGGATATCTGAAAAAGATCAGGCAACTCTGCACAAAGCACAATATTCTGATGATCGCCGATGAGGTCGCTACCGGGTTCGGCAGGACCGGGAAGATGTTCTCCTGCGAACATGAGGACGTCTCTCCCGATGTCCTTTGCGTTGCCAAGGGCATTACCGGCGGGTACCTGCCGCTGGCGGCCACGCTCACGACGAACAGGATATACCAGGGCTTTTTGGGGGAATACCGGGACCTGAGAACATTCTTTCACGGCCATACCTATACGGGAAACCCGCTGGCCTGCGCTGCCGCGATCGCGAATATCGATCTTTTCCAGTCGGAAAGCACCCTGTCGAGGCTCCAGCCCAGGATCGCGTTCCTGTCGCAACAACTGCTGGCATTAAGGGAACTTCAGCATGTGGGAGATGTCCGGCAGAAAGGCTTTATGGTCGGCATCGAACTGGTCAGGGACAAGAAGACGAAACAACCCTACCCCCTCGAAGACAAGGCCGGGATCCGGGTCATTCTGGAATGCAGAAAACAGGGGCTCATCATCCGGCCGCTGGGCAACGTCATCGTGCTCATGCCGCCGCTCACGATGTCGACAAAAGAGCTGAAGCGCATGGTGGAGATCGTTTACGCTGCCATAGAAAGAACCACGGCCGGCTAGGCCCCATCATGAACAAAAAACAGATCATCAGCTGGTGCCTCTTCGACTTTGCCAACTCAAGCTACTCCGCCGTGATCGCTGCGGTCATCTTTCAGGTGTACTATATCAATGTCATTGTCGGGAACACGGCCGGCCAGGGCGACCTCTGGTGGGGACGGGCGATCTCGCTGAGCATGCTGATCGTTTCCCTCACCTCACCCTTTCTCGGCGGCATCGCAGACTATGCAGGCCGCACGAAGCGGCTCCTCGCCGTGTACACCTTTACTTGTGTCATTGCCGTTGCGGGATTTTCCCTGATTCCCCCCGGCGCCGTTGTGCTCGGTTTTTTTCTCATCGCCCTTGCCAACATCGGCATGGAAGGCGGGCTTGTATTTTACAACTCCTTCCTTCCCCAGATCGCGCCAAAGGAGTACCAGGGCAGGGTCTCGGGGTGGGGCTTCGGCGTCGGGTACGCGGGCTCCATCCTTTCCCTGCTCATTGCCCTGCCGCTGGCAAAGACCGGCCGCCTCCACCTTATCTGGCCCATGGTCGCCCTTTTTTTTGCCGTCTTCTCATTGCCGGCATTATTGTTCCTGCCCCGCGATGCCCCCATCGCGGTCTCGCCATTCCAGGCCGGCATCAGGGGTTTTAAGCGTGCCGTGGCCACCCTGAAGGAAATCCTGCGGCAGCATGAAGCACGAAAATTCCTGCTGGCCTACCTTGTCTATGAGGATGGGGTCAATACCGTCATCATTTTTTCAAGCAGCCTTGCAGCCACAACCTTCAGTTTCAATCAGGGCGAACTGATCGGGCTCTTTCTTGCGGTCCAGATCACGGCCCTGGCCGGCGCGTTTTTCCTTTCAAAGCCCACCGATATCTGGGGGCCGAAAAGAGTGGTCATCCTTTCCCTGCTCCTCTGGACAGTGGTTGCCGTGGCCGCCTTCTTCGTCCAGACCAAGGCCCAGTTCTGGATGATCGCCTGCACCGCGGGCCTTGGCCTCGGCAGTGTGCAGGCCGGTACGCGCGCGTTCTTCACCCAGTTCGTCCCCAGCGGAAGGGAAGCGGAGTACTTCGGGGTCTACGCTCTTGTCGGAAAATCCTCGGCCATCGCCGGACCGCTTGGTCTTCGGCATGATCTCATCAACCTTCGGGAGCCAACGTCCGGCCATCCTGTCCATTGCGGCCTTTTTCGTCATCGGCCTGGTTCTGCTCAGCAGGGTCAAGGGCGGCGGCCCCAATAAGACCGGGACAGGCAGCCCTTAAACTTTGTTCGGTCCGGCAACAGAGTACCAACCAAACGCAAAAGCAGACCCGGTTTGGCCCTTCTGATAAAAAGTCTTTTTTCTTGACAAAACGGGATGTTCTCTATATAATTCGAGACTTACAGCCCCCGGAGCAGCTAAAATGGCTATTAAGATCAATGACATACCGCCAGAGGGGCTTACCCTGGAGCTTGTCCACAAGCTCGATCTGTTCGACAAAGGGACAGCATCGACGGCATTTACGGCAGTGCTGAGCTTCAAGCCGTCGGGCGCGGGGCTGCTCCATGTTGCAGGCAGGATACAAGCTGAACCTCTGCTCGAATGCAGCCGTTGCCTGAAATCCTTTCCGTACAGGATCGATGCCGACGTAAGCGTTGAACTGGCTCCGGCGAGCACCGTGGAGACCGGGGCTGAACATGAGCTCGACCGGTCGGAGCTTGATACGGAATTTTACCAGGGCGAGGAGCTCGAGCCCGTTGCCATTATCAAGGAACAGCTGCTCATCGCCGTTCCCATGGTTCCGCTCCATGATGCGAATTGCAAAGGTCTCTGCCCCCTCTGCGGCAAGGACCTCAATGAAGCGGAGTGTAGCTGCAAGCGTGATGAACAAGGAACATTCGGGGCCTTTTCCGCACTAAAGGACATATTCAAAAAATAGAAGGAGCACGATAGAAACATGGCTAATCCAAAACACAAAACATCCAAGTCACGCAGAGACAAAAGGCGCACCCATAAGCACCTGAAAGCACCCAGCGTCGCGGTCTGCCCGCAGTGCCAGGAGGTCAAAAAACCCCACCACGCCTGCATCTCCTGCGGCACCTACAATGGCCGCGAAGTCATCACGGTCCAGCAGATATAACGTTCGTGCGCTCAAAGGCAAAGGGATGATACTGTGTTCTTCGGTATACCTCTTTGCCTTTTATATTGCAGGGAGTCCGTATGAAGATCGCTGTTGATGCTATGGGCGGGGACAATGCGCCCCATGCCGTTGTTGCCGGTGCGGTCCAGGCGGCAAAGGAATACGGCGTCGGCATCATCCTGGTGGGGATCGAGCAGGTAATCCAGGAAGAGCTCAACAAACACCATCATGCGCAGGCGCTTCCCCATGGAAATACGGAATGCAACCGAGGTGGTGGATATGCTTGATTCTCCCGCCACGGTCTTTCGCAGGAAAAAAGACTCCTCGATCCGTGTCGCAAATGAACTCGTCAAGAGCGGTGAAGCGGTCGCGGTGATCAGCGCCGGGCATACCGGAGCGGCCATGGCCACCTCGCTCTTTGTCCTGGGCAAGCTGGAGGGAATCGAACGGCCGGCGATTGCCACGATCATGCCGACCATGAAAGGCACCTGCATCATTCTGGATGTCGGCGCGAATGTGGACTGCAAGCCGAACCACCTCCTGCAGTTCGCTATCATGGGCGAGGTCTACTCGAAATACCTCCTGAAGAACCTGAACCCCAGGGTGGGCCTCCTTTCCATCGGCGAAGAAGCGACCAAGGGGAATGAACTGACGAAGGAAGCGTTCAAGCTCCTGACCGAAACATCGCTCAACTTCATCGGCAATGTGGAAGGCCGCGACGTCATGAGCGGCAATGCCGATGTCGTGGTCTGCGACGGTTTCATCGGCAATGTGGTGCTCAAGATCTCCGAAGCCGTTGCCGAGACCATCGGGCTCATGATCCGCGAGAATATCGGCGACAACCTGGTCCGGAAGCTCGGCTATTTCATGATGCGGCCGGCCTTTCGGTCGCTCAAACGCCGCATTGACTACGCCGAATACGGCGGCGCGCCCCTCATCGGCATCAACGGCATCAGCATCATCAGCCACGGCCGGTCCTCCGACCGGGCGATCAAGAATGCCATCCGCGTTGCCGCGGAGCTTGCAAAGAGCGAGGTCAACAAGCACATCCACGAGGACATCGAAAAGAACATGGAGCTTGCGAAAGCAAAATGATCCACGCGCGGATAACAGGAACGGGCTCGTTCGCCCCGAAAAAGATCATCACCAACCAGGACCTGGAAAAACTCGTTGATACGAGCGACGACTGGATCACGGAGCGCACGGGCATCAAGGAACGCCGGATAGCGGAAAAGGGCCAGACCACGTCCGACCTTGCCTATGAAGCAGGCAAAAAAGCGCTGAAAGCCGCCGGCATCGGGGCCCAGGACCTGGACCTCATTCTGGTGGCCACGATGACGCCTGACACGATCCTGCCGAGCATGGGATGCGTGCTGCAGGATAAGCTCGGCGCGAAAAATGCGGCTGCCTTCGATATCGCCGCAGCCTGCTCCGGGTTCATCTACGGAATGTCCATTGCCGATGCGTTCATTAAGTCCGGTGCGTATAAGAACATCCTCCTCGTAGGGGCCGAGGTCCTGTCGCGGTTCACCGACTGGGAGGACCGCACGACCTGCATCCTCTTTGGAGACGGGGCGGGCGCGGTCGTGATCCAGCGGCACGCGGGCAAACGCGGGATCCTTTCTACGCATCTGCATTCCGACGGTTCGCTTTCGGAGACCTGCTCCATGTTCCGGCAGGCGGCGCCTCGCACCCGCGCGTCCCACGATACGATCCGCAAGCGGATGCACTTCATCCGGATGAAAGGCAATGAAACCTTCAAAGCCGCGGTCCGGGCGCTCGAAGGCGTTGTTCAGGAAGCACTGGAGCACAACAAGGTAAAACCGGAAGAGATCGACTTTCTGGTTCCGCACCAGGCAAATCTGCGGATCATCCAGGCCATGGCGCAACGCCTGAACATGCCCATGGAAAAGGTCGTGCTCACCCTTCCTAAATACGGGAATACGTCGGCTGCCTCGATCCCCATGGCGCTGGACGAAGCGGTCCGCGACGGCAGGATCAAGGACAATCACCTTCTCCTGTTCGAGGCTTTCGGCGGCGGACTGACCTGGGCCTCGGCGCTCGTTCGGTGGTAAGGATGGGCCTTAATTTTATAGAATTTATCTGGGTTCATATTTTATATAAAAATTTACCGTAATCCGGAGGATGTAATGGACTATTTGTTGACAGAGGACCAGATCATGATACGCGATCTCGCACGGCAGATCGCGGTTGAGAAGATCGTACCGGTACGGGCCGAGCTGGATGAACAGAACAAGTTCCCGACGGACATCATGAAGGCCATGGCCCAGGCTGACCTCTTCGGTATCTATATTCCCGAAGAATACGGCGGCCTCGGCAAAAAGAGCCTCGATCTCTATATCGCCATCGAGGAAATATCGAAGGCCTGCCTCGGCGTTTCCACCAGCTACGCGGCCAACGCGCTCGGCACCTACCCCATTCTGCTCCACGGCGTCCGATGCCCAGAAGAAAAAATATCTGCCCGACATCGCGTCGGGAAAACACCTCGCGGCATTCGGCCTTACCGAAGCGAACGCGGGCAGCGACGCCAGCGGCGTACAGACCACGGCCAAGCTCGAAGGAAATGAATATGTCCTGAACGGCACGAAACAGTGGATCACGAACGGCGGCGAGGCCCAGATCTACACCGTCATCGCCATCACCGACAAGGCCAAAGGCGCCCGCGGCGCCTCGTGCTTTTATCGTGGAAAAAGGCACGCCCGGCTTTACGTTCGGCAAAAAAGAGAACAAAATGGGCATCCGCGCATCATCAACGACCGAGCTCATCTTCAACAACTGCCGCATCCCCAAGGAAAACCTGATCGCCAGGGAAGGCATGGGCTTTATCGTGGCCATGAAGACCCTCGACTGCTCCCGTGCGGGCGTGGGGGCCCAGGGCGTGGGCGTGGCCCAGGGCGCCATCGACGAATGCATCAAGTTCGCGAAAGGCAGGGTCCAGTTCGGCCAGCCCATCACCTCCTTCCAGGCCATCCAGCACATGCTCGCGGACATGCAGACCCAGACCGAAGCTGCACGAGCGCTGGTCTACTCCGTGGCCCGCATGATGGACAACGGAGCCAAGGACTTTTCCCGCGCCTCGGCCATGGCAAAGCTCTTCGCCACCGACACCGGCATGAAGGTCACCACCGATGCGGTGCAGATCATGGGCGGTTCGGGCTATATGAAAGAGTACCCTGTCGAGAAAATGATGCGGGACGCCAAGATCCTCCAGATCTATGAGGGCACGAACCAGATCCAGCGCAACGTCATCGCCCTCGATATGATCAAGGAAGCCACGAGACAGAAGTAAGGGTAACATGCACCAAATCCTAAGCACCAAATAACAGATAAGACCCAATTTTAAAATAGCAAGCACCAAACAGTTTGAGTTTTGGAACTTGGTGCTTGGAGCTTACTTGAAATTTGTTATTTGGAATTTTGCATGGAGTATCGGTATGAATATTATTGTGTTAGTCAAACAGGTTCCGGACACCTCAGAAGTGAAGATCAACCGGGAAACGAACACGCTTATCCGGGACGGTGTCCCGAGCATCATCAATCCCTTTGATATGTTCGCCATTGAAGAGGCGCTCCGGCTGCGCGAACAGCATGGGGGCAAAGTGACGGCCGTGACCATGGGACCGCCGCAGGCCGCCGACGCGCTTAAAGAGGCCGTGGCCATGGGCGTTGACGATGTCGTGCTCTTCTCCGACCGGGCTTTTGCCGGGGCCGATACGTGGGCCACATCCTATACCCTTGCCCAGGGCATAAAGAAGATCGGCTCCTACGACCTTGTTATCGCGGGAAAACAGGCGATCGACGGCGACACGGCCCAGGTCGGCCCCGAGACCGCGGACATGCTCGGCATCCCCTTCATCGCCTACATTAAGAAAATCGAGGCCATAGCCGACGGTAAAATGACCGTCGAGCGCATGATGGACGATGGGTACGATGTGGTGGAGTCCTCGCTCCCGGCCCTCATAACCGTGGTCAAGGAGATCAACCAGCCGCGGCTGCCCTCGCTGAAGGGCAAAATGAAGGCCAAGAGCCTCAAGGTCGCGACGCTGACGGCCAAGGATATCGGCGCTGACGAGAACATGCTCGGCCTCAAGGGTTCGCCCACGAAGGTCGTTCGGATATTCCCGCCCGCCCCCCGCGGCCAGCGGGAGATCCTGTCCGGGACGATCGAACAGCAGGTGGAGCAGGTCGTGAAGAAGCTGAAAGAGCAGTCATTGATATAGCAGACGACAGAAGTCAGACATTCAGAAGACAGACGTAACGTTTTCATCTGTTATCTTTCATCTTACCTCTGTCCTCTGATTTACAAGGAGTTTCCTGTGAGCGTTCAAGTCATTTCAAACACCTGCACCGGCTGCGAGACCTGTGTCTCCGCCTGCCCCTTTGGCGCCATCGAGATGCGAGGCGGCAAGGCCTTTATCACGGAAAGCTGCACCCTGTGCGGCGCGTGCATCGAGGCCTGTGAATTCAAGGCCATCGAACGGACCGGCGAAGAAGCCGTTGCGGCGGCAAAGGACCTTTCAGCGTTCAAAGGCGTCTGGGTCTTTGCTGAACAGCACAAGGGAGGCATCTCAAGCGTTGCCCTTGAGCTGCTCGGGGAAGGAAGAAAGCTGGCTGATAAGCGCCAGGCAAAGCTTTCAGCCATATTCATCGGCCACGGCATCAAGGAGAAGGCCAAAGACCTCATCGCGTACGGGGCCGACGTCGTCTACCTGGCCGATGACCCGGCCCTCAAGGACTTTAACGACGATTCCTACAGCGCCGTGCTCACGACCCTCGCAACGCTTCACAAACCCGAGATCATCCTCGCCGGCGCAACGGCGATCGGCCGCTCGTTCATCCCGAAGGTCGCTGCCAGGCTCTACACCGGACTTACGGCAGACTGCACCGTGCTCGACATCGATCCCGAAACCGGCAACCTTCACCAGACCCGGCCTGCCTTCGGCGGCAACATCATGGCCACCATCGTTTCCCCGAACCACCGGCCGCAGATGGCGACGGTCAGGCACAAGGTAATGAAGCCGGCCCCCCGAGATGATGCCCGCACCGGCGATATCATTGAGGTAAAATTCACGCAGGCAGCCGATATCCGCACCAGGGTCATAAAGACCGTGGAAGAAATGGGCGAGACCGTCAATATCTGCGAAGCGAACATTATTGTGGCCGGCGGCCGCGGCATGGGCGGCGTCAAGAACTTCCATCTCCTCGAGGAGCTTGCCAAAGTCCTGGGCGGCGCCGTTGCCGCAACCCGCGGCGCTGTGGATGAAGGCTGGATCCCCTACTCGCACCAGGTAGGCCAGACCGGCAAGACGGTTTGTCCCAAGCTCTATATCGCGTGCGGCATATCCGGCGCCATCCAGCACGTGGCAGGCATGCAGTCATCCGATGTCATCGTCGCGATCAACAAGGACCCCGATGCGCCCATCTTCAGCGTTGCCACCTACGGCATCGTGGGTGATGTTCTGGAGGTCCTGCCGGTCATGATCAAGAAGTTCAAGGAAATCCGGGGCTAAAAAGAATCGACACAGATACCAGGATCGGCGCGACTGAGGAACAACCGCTGCTGAAGGCATCCTGCTATCCTGTCTAAAAGGGTGGGGCCGTCATACCTATGAAAATCGCATTTCTCTTCCCCGGCCAGGGCTCGCAGTATGTGGGCATGGCCAAAGAATTCTATGAGAACTTCGCGGAGTCCCGCGAGGTCTTCGAAGCCGCGAGCGCGGTGCTTGGCTTCGACCTTGCGCACCTCTGCACCCAGGGTCCTGTCGAGAAACTGAACCTCACGGAAAATACCCAGCCCGCCATCCTTGCGGCGAGCATCGCCATGCTTAAGCCGCTCGAGCGCCGCGGAGTTATCGCCGTGGCTGCCGCGGGCCATAGTCTCGGCGAGTATACGGCCATCACCTGCTGCCGGAGGCCTGACCCTCAAAGATGCCATTGCGCTCGTGCGGAAGCGCGGCCGCTATATGCAGGAGGCCGTTCCTGAAGGCGCCGGACTCATGGCGGCCATTCTCGGCATGGAGCGGCAGGACGTAGAAAAAACTTGCCTTGACGCTTCCGAAAATGGTATAGTTGCCCCTGCAAATTACAACTCCCCGGGCCAGATCGTGATCGCCGGCGAGAAAAAAGCCGTGGAAGCGGCCATGGAACTCGCCAAAGCCCGCGGGGCGAAAAAGGTGGTGCCGCTTGCGGTAAGCGTGCCATCACACTGCGCCATGATGCAGGCGGCAGGCGACCGGCTGGCAAAGGAACTCGAGCACATCAGCATCAGCGATCTCACGATACCGATCGTAAACAATGCCGACGCGCAGTACGTGCAGAAAGCGTCTGACCTGAGACCGTCGCTCATCAAGCAGATCAGCGCTCCTCTTTTTTGGGAAGACTCGATCAAACGCATGGCAGCAGACGGCGTCGACACCTTTATCGAAGTAGGCCCCGGCAGGGTGCTTTCCGGGCTGGTGAAGCGGATCGCCAAGGAAGCAAAGATCCTGAACGTTGAAGACCAAAAGAGCATGAACGACACGCTGCATGCCGTCGGCGTTTCATAGCAGTCTGACAGACATCCAACCAGGGAGGTTAGTCATGGTTATGAAATTTTTCACGATCGTTTTTTCAATGCTCGTGATATCAGGCGTGGCCATCCTGTCCCCCGGACCGGCCCATGCAGGACAGGTTACTGCCGCCGATGTCGCAGACCACATGGACAAATCGAAATATACCTCGGCAGACATCAAACAATACCTGAAAGCGCTGAAGGGAAAGCAGGTCTCCGCCGAAGGAAAGGTCCACGACGTTCTGACGGGTAAAACGGGCGTCAAGATCGTGGTGTCGGTGGATATCCCGGGGCGCTCCAAGGATTTTGTCGTCGACGTCCGCACCAAGGACGCTGCTGCCGTTCATAAAGGCGACCGCGTTTCGTGCACGGGTGAATACGTCAAATACAACATGTTCACCCTGAACGGGATCGGCATCGAAGGCAGCTGCTCGAAATAACAACACGGGACAGAATACGTATCACCACCCGGCAGGAGCGATCGCATGAGCTTGAACGGCAAAATAGCACTGGTCACCGGCGCGGCACAAGGCATCGGACGGGACATTGCACTGGCACTCGCAACGGACGGCGCTGACGTCGCCATCTGCGATGTGAACCTCGAAGCGGCCCAGAAAACCGCGGTGGATATTGAAGCGCTCGGCAGAAAATCGCTTGCCCTCAAAGCGAACGTGGCGGCGTCGGCCGACGTGACCGCCATGATCGACCAGGTCGTCGAGAAGTTCGGCAGGATCGATATCCTCGTGAACAACGCCGGAATCACCCGCGACGGGCTTATCCTCCGGATGAAGGACGAGGACTGGGACCTGGTGCTCAGCATCAATCTCAAGGGCGCCTTCCTCTGCACGAAGTCGGCGCTCAAGTATATGACCAAGCAGCGCGGCGGCACGATCATCAACATCGCCTCGATCGTGGGCGCCATGGGCAATGCGGGCCAGGCGAACTATGTGGCGTCCAAGGCCGGTCTCATCGGCCTTACCAAGACCATCGCCCGGGAATATGCGAATCGCGGCATCACCGCCAATGCCGTGGCCCCCGGCTTCATCGAAACGGCCATGACGCAGGCCCTGTCCGAGACACGTCAGGACGGAGCTCGCGAAACAGATCCCCCTGGGCAAGCTCGGCACTCCCGCCGATGTCGCCAATGCGGTCAGGTTCCTTGCATCACCCTGGGCATCGTACATATCCGGTCAGGTCATCCATGTGAACGGCGGGATGTACATGTAGTTCCGCGTGTTCCCTGGAATGCACCACGTTTGAGAAACATGTTTTTTATATTATCAAGGACATAATTACAGGAGGAATACAATGGCAGAGATAGTGGCAAAGGTAAAAAAGATCATTTCTGAGCAGCTCGGCGTTCCGGAAGCGGATGTGAAACCTGAGGCATCATTTGTCAACGACCTCGGTGCCGACTCGCTCGATACCGTGGAACTCGTGATGGCGCTCGAGGAAGAATTCGGTGTTGAGATCCCGGATGAGGACGCGGAAAAGATAGCGACCGTGCAGAACGCGATCGACTATATCAAGGCAAAAAAGTAACGGATTCAACGTCACGAGCCAATCCGTCTCACAAAATCCAAAAAGCCAGAAGACCTCTCCCGCAACTGTGAGAGCGGGTTTTTTGGCTTTTCGGATTTATTATGCAGGAGGTATCCTCTTTGAAGAGAAGAGTTGTTGTAACCGGTGTCGGCATGGTCACGCCCGTGGGCTCGATACGGAAGCAAGCTGGGAAGGCCTGATCAGCGGCAGGTCCGGCATCGGCCCCATTACACAGTTCGATGACAAGACCATTCCGACGCAGATCGCGGGAGAGATCCACGGTTTCGAACCGGAAAAGTACATCGAGCCGAAAGAAATCAAGAAAATGGACCGCTTCATTCATCTGGCGATCGCGGCAAGCCAGATGGCCATGGACATGTCGGGACTCAAGATCACGCCGGAGAACGCCGAGCGCGTCGGCGTCATTGTCAGCGCCGGCATAGGCGGGCTCCCGGCCATCGAGAAGTACCACAAGGTCTATCTCGAACGCGGTTTCCGCAAGATCACGCCCTTCTACATCCCCATGCTGATCATCAACGAGGTGGCGGGAAATATCTCCATGCGTTTTGGCGCCAAGGGCCCCAACATCAGCGTGGTCACGGCCTGCGCCACGGGGACCCATTCCATCGGCGACGCGTTCAAGTGGATCCAGCGCGGCGATGCCGATGCCATGATCGCCGGAGGGACCGAATCGTGCATCTGTGTGACCGGTGTGGGCGGGTTCAACGCCATGAAGGCCCTCTCCACCCGGAACCATGAACCGCAGCGCGCGAGCCGCCCCTTCGATGCCGAGCGAGACGGCTTCATCATGGGCGAAGGCTCCGGCGTCGTGGTCCTAGAGGAGATGGAGTCCGCGCTCAAGCGCGGGGCCCGCATCTATGCCGAGGTGGTCGGTTACGGCGCCTCGGGCGACGCCTACCACATCACCTCTCCCGCCCCGAACGGCGAAGGCGCGGCCCGGTGCATGAAGATGGCGATCAAGGACGCGGGCATCGCGCCGGCGGACATGGGCTACATCAACGCCCATGGCACCTCCACCAAGTACGGCGACGAGCTCGAGAGCATTGCCATCAAGACCGTGTTCGGCGACCATGCATACAAGATCCCGGTCAGCTCCACGAAATCCATGACCGGCCATCTGCTCGGCGCAGCAGGCGGCGTGGAGGCTGTTATCTCCATTCTTGCGCTGGACCGCGGGATGCTCCCGCCGACCATCAATCTGGAGAATCCCGACCCTGAATGCGACCTGGACTATATCCCGAACACCGCGCGGAAACGCGCAGGTCGATGTCGTCATGTCCAATTCCTTCGGTTTCGGCGGCACGAACGCGTGCCTGGTGTTCAAGCGCTTCCGGAACTAAGATGCGCACGCTCGCGGACCTTCAGCAAAGCATCTCCTACACGTTCAAGGAGCCCCAGCTCCTTGAACGTGCCTTAACGCACAAATCCTTCGCCAACGAAAACAAGGTCCCCGACCACAACGAACGGATGGAGTTCCTTGGAGATGCCGTCCTCTCGCTCATCGTGAGCGAACATCTCATGAGGACCTGCCCCGACTCGACCGAAGGAGACCTTTCCAGGCTCAGAGCGGCGGTCGTGAGCGAGCCCGCGCTTGCCGTGATCGGCCGCACCCTGGCGCTCGGCGCCTACCTGCTGCTCGGCAAGGGCGAAGAGCAGACCGGCGGACGCGACAAGGACTCGCTGCTGGCGGACGCCCTTGAAGCGCTCATCGCCGCTTTGTACCTCGATGCCGGCAAGGATGTCGCCGAAGCGTTTATCCTTCGCTTTTTCGAGGACGTGATCAAGAAGACCTGCGCGTCACGCACCTCCCTTGACTACAAAACAGCGCTCCAGGAACGCTGCCAGGAGCGCCTGAAACCGCTGCCCGAATACCGCGTCGTATCCGAGTCCGGCCCTGACCACCAGAAACAGTTCGACAGTGGAACTGCTGGTCAAGGGGCAGCTCTACGGCCGCGGAACAGGCAAGAGCAAAAAGGAAGCCGAGCAGAAAGCTGCGAAGGAAGCGCTTCGAAAGACTGGGTAGCCAGGAGCCAGGAGGCAGGAGTCAGGAGAAATAGGGAATTTTCATGCTTTTTTCTCTTTGCTCCTGGATTCTGAATTCTGTCTCCTGGCTCCTGAATCGATATGATCATCCCCTTCTTCATTCCCCATGCCGGATGCCCTCACCAGTGTGTGTTCTGCAATCAGAAGAATATCACCGGAAAGAGAACCCGCTTGATCCATCCTCCGTCGCCCCTACGATCACCGCCTATCTGGCAGCGGTCAGGGCAAGAGCCGGCCAGGTCGCGTTCTATGGCGGCAGTTTCACGGCCCTGGCACGAGCAAAAAGCTATCTGGAGGCATGCCGCCCGTTCATCCCTCGGGCAGGATCAAAGGGATCCGCCTCTCCACCAGGCCGGACTGCATCAGCCGGAGATCCTTGCCTTCTCAAAGACCATCACGTCGAAACCATCGAGCTCGGCGCGCAATCCATGGATGATTCCGTGCTCCTGCGTTCCGGGCGGGGCCACACCGCCGCCGACACCATCCATGCCGTCACCCTGCTCCGGGAACAGGGCTTCACCATCGGGCTGCAGCTGATGCCCGGCTTCCCGGGAGATACAGCCGAGACGTTCAAGGAAACCGTACACAGGTCATCGACATGAAGCCCGCCTTCGTCCGGATCTACCCTGCGCTCGTGATCAAGGAAACCCCGCTCGAAGCGCTCTACCGCTCGGGCAGTATACCCCCTTATCCCTTGATGAAGCCGTACAATGGTGCAAGAACGCCGTTCCGCAGTTCGAGAACAGCCGGCATCGAGGTCATCCGCATGGGGCTCCAGCCGACCGAGGAACTGGAAAGTCCCGGCACCATCCTGGCCGGCCCCTATCATCCGGCATTCCGGCAGCTCGTGGACTCGTCGATCCTCCTGCGGAGCGCGCGCGGTCACGTTCTTTGTGAATCCCGCCGTCTCTTCCGCAATCGGCCAGACGCCGGAACATCAGAGCCATAAGGACGGTCGGCATGGACGCAGGATCTGGCGGACCCGCGCCTGCGGTCAGGAAAGTCCCCTCTTGCAACACGGCCGAGGGTAGTAAACCATGGAACTATTGCTTCGCTGCTCATGTCGGCATAGGCCGTGACCTCCTCGCCGCGGAGATCAAGGAGATCGAACTGACGGAAGCGTCATCGGCGAGTCCTGTCGCTTATCAGCGGGATATATACCAGACGTCTCCTGGGAACGATCAAGATCGATGACTACGAAGGTCCGGGCCATCCGTCCGGAAGCGCGCCTCATCACAGCGTCCAGCCAGAACAGGATTACGATCATCCAGAACAAGAGATGAGACAGGAGGAATGGACACGATCCAGTGCTCAAGGATGATCCTCAGTTCACGAAGGTCTGAAGACCCGGAAATCATGAACGCCGTGAATTCGGGCGATACGGCAGCCATGGCCAGTCAGTCTCCAGCTCCCACTCCCCCGTCTGTTCTCTGCGGCTGAAACCTGTTGACAGACGTCTGGTTACAGGTAGTATCGACAAAATTTTGCAGAAGGGAACCTCCATGGCCATTACCTATAAGGATGCCGGGGTTGATATCGATGCCGGCGACCTCTTTGTCTCGAAGATCAAACCCTATGTCAAATCAACGTTCCGGCCGGAAGTGCTCACCGACATCGGCGGGTTCGGCGGGCTCTTCGCCCTCAAGAAATACAAGAATCCGGTCCTCGTTTCCGGCACGGACGGCGTGGGCACCAAGCTCAAGATCGCCTTCCTCACCAAAAAGCACGACACCGTCGGCATCGACCTCGTCGCCATGTGCGTGAACGACATCGTTGTCCAGGGCGCGGAGCCGCTCTTTTTCCTCGACTACTTTGCCACGGGCAAGCTGAAGCCCGAGGAACACGCCGACATCGTCAAAGGCATTGCCGAAGGCTGCAGGCAGTCCGGCTGCGCCCTGATCGGCGGCGAGACCGCGGAAATGCCGTCATTCTACGGGAAGGATGAATACGACCTCGCGGGCTTTGCCGTCGGCGTGGTGGAAAAAAAGAAGATCATCGACGGATCGCGGATCAAGCCCGGCGACCAGCTCATCGGCCTTGCGTCCTCGGGCCTGCACAGCAACGGCTACTCGCTGGTCGCGCAAGGTCCTGCTCGAGAAGCCGGCTACGGCGTCGGACGATACCCTTCCCGAGCTCGGCCGGCCGCTCGGCGAGGTGCTGCTCACGCCGACGCGGATCTACGCAAAGACCATCCTGGCGCTGATGAAGGAATTCGACATCCGCGGCATGGCGCATATCACCGGCGGCGGCATCACCGAAAACACGCCGCGCATGCTCCCGAAAGGCGCCCAGGCCCTCATCGTCAAGGATACCTGGGACATCCCCCCCATCTTCAAGCTCCTCCAGAAAAAAGCCGGCGTGGACGACAGCGAAATGTACCGCGACTTCAACATGGGAATCGGCATGGTCATGGCCGTTCCGGCGAAACAGGCGGAGGCGGTCATGAAAGCGCGCCAAAGCTCGGCGAGAAGGCCTATCTGATCGGCGAGATCGTGAAGGGGAAGCAGATCGTCAAATATAGGAAAAGACGAGTCAAAAGTCGCAAAGCTGCAAAGTGTAAAGTGCAAAATCAACGTTCGCACTGCCATTTACCGACCCTCTGCATTCCGAACTTCGTATTCTCGACACTTTGCACTGAGGTTCTCATGAAAAAGGTCAAGATCGGCGTGCTCGTCTCCGGCCGCGGCTCGAACCTCCAGGCCGTCATCGACAATATCGAAACGGTTCACTCTCCGCGGAGATCGCCGTTGTCATCAGCGATCAGGCTGACGCCTATTGCCCTGGAGCGGGCGCGAAAGCACGACATCCCGGCGGTCCACGTGAGCGCGAAGGGATATAAGGGCAAACGGGATGAGTATGACGCACTGCTCGTGCAGGAACTGCAGAAGCACAGCGTGGAACTCGTCGTCCTTGCGGGTTTCATGCGCATCATCACGCCGACGCTGATCAAGGCATTCCCGAACCGCATCATGAACATCCACCCTGCCCTGCTGCCCGCCTTCCCCGGCCTGCATGTGCAGAAAGCCGCGCTGATCACGGCGTCAAGTTCTCCGGCTGCACCGTGCACTTCGTGGACGAGGGCATGGACACCGGCCCCATCATCATCCAGGCCGTGGTCCCGGTCCTGGACAACGACACCGAGGACACCCTTTCCGCACGCATCCTGAAACAGGAGCACAAGATCTACTCCCGCGCGATCCAGCTCTTTGCGGAAGGCAGGCTTCGCATAGAAGGCAGGCGGGTCGTGGTCATCGGCGGACCAGCCGGATCCAGCAATTTTCTGATCAATCCTTAAGATAAAATCCTGGCGCGCTAAAAATGAGAAAGGGGGCTTATATGAAGCAGGGATGGAAAGCACTCATACTGACAGCGGTGGTGATCATGTTTGTTTCTTCCGCTTGTTTGCCGCCTCGTCCCGGACATCCCGGACGTCACCTCCCAAACCCGAAAAGATTGCCGCTGCCGTAACGATTCCGATCATCACGCCGGAAGAATTCCGCGCACAATCGCAGATTGAATCAAAACATTGGAAAACTCCAAACAAAAAGCCTTGCATGGTGATCATGCAAGGCTTTGCTTTTCTGCGAACGATGAAAATTGGTGGACGAGAAGGGGAATCTCACGCGCTTCGCTTCACGAAAGGGCCTGCCCTCTCGTGACCTCTCCCGAAACATGAGTGAAATCCTTTCCCTCAAACTCCCTTTGGTTCGATCCCCTTCCTGAAATAAAAAAAGCCGGTCAAGAATGACCAGCTTTGTTTTATTTTGGTGGCGAGAAGGCAATCGAACTGATCGTATAACCGCCTGAATTACCAATACTAATCCTATTCGATTTTTATTCGTACACCCAAAAGTACACCCACTACTTCGCCCCTAAAATTCCTTCGAACCGGGGTGCAACGGCCGCTGTCCTAGTGGTGTGATGAAGAGATGATACAGCATCCATTCCGAGGATGCAAGGCAAAGATTTGCGCTGGATCGCGGGGCTCGTCATGATTGCGTTGGCCGCATTATCAGCGACCGGATATCATCGACGTGCCAGCATGTGCAGCGATCCGACAACTTAACAGGCTGCGGATAACGTCCGGTCTTGACCCCCGCCCACCATGTGCTTTTACTGATCGGGATGATCGGCGGTATCCCTTTTTTCTTGTCTCCGAGAATCTGAGATAATCTCACAAGTCCGGTTTCCGGAAGGATGTTACCCACAGCCTGCTGTTCTTTCTCCATTTACACGGCTCCTTTAATTTCGCATTAATTGTTCGTTCTGCTGCATACGCCGGTCGTCCGCGCAAGGTCATTCATCTTTCCGTGAAATGCCCGGTTCCATGCGTCCCGGTCTGCGTTGCTCTGCGGGTTTGCTCCGGCCTTCTTGTTCGCGATGCTACCGCGCTGGGATGAGTGCGTTTCTCTGTACCACATACTCTGCATTCTGCATTCGTATCTCTCCTTTTAGAATGGAATCTCGCCCTCATCAAGAGGCGCTGAGTGTTGTTCATTGCTCGTATCCTTCGGCCTGCGCTCCGCCACGACAAGCCAGCCGTCCCAGCCGCTTGCCGGCACGAGGTCGATCTTGACCGACTTCTTGCCGTCGTCCTTGTCCATCAGGACGCCGACCTTCTCCCATCTCGCCTTGCCGTTCTTGTCCTCGGTCCTTTTCCAAAGCAGATCGTATATCTTCACTGTTCCCCCTTTCCCTATCGCCAGACGAACCAGACGAACTGCGCCGTGGCGATCCCGACGAGCACGCCGAAGAAAGCCTCCTTCGGAGTATGCCCAAGGACTTCCTGCAAAGGTTCGTCTCTTTCCGGTGTCATGAGATTGATGATCCGGGCATGTTTCCCGGCCTGGAGCCGGACGCCCCTTGCGTCGTAGATGACGATCACTGCCAGAACAAAGGCAGTGGCAAAAGTGGCGGTGTTATACCCGATGTAAAGGCCGACCGCATGGGCCGCTGCCGCGACCATCGCGGAATGAGCGCTCGGCATGCCGCCCGGACTTATGCGGAGGAGAAGCGACCAGTCCCATCGACGGGTCTTGAAGTACGTCAACGGGACTTTGGCGCTCTGAGAAAGCCACCACGCGCTTAATGCCGCGACCAGAATGTTGTTGGAAAATACGCCAAGCGGATTCATGCTCTTGTGACCCTCCTGGATTAGACTTTCACGTCATAGGCACGCGATACGGTTCTGTACGTGCGCTTGGTCGTCGGATGGTCGAATGCATCGTCAGCGATCTTCGTGAGCGCCGCGGCGATGGCGCGCAGCTCTTTCGGTGTGTGCGCCGAGCAGTTGCCGTAAAACGGGCCATGCAGCACGGCCAGCGGTTCCTTGTCCAGCGTCTGCGTGAACGTCACATTAATTCTTACCGGATTCATGCTTTTCTTATCCTCCTTCGTCCCATCTCGCCGGGTGTGGCGCAGAGCGGACACTCGGTCTCGGGTTTATGATGCGGAACGGGAATACCGTCCGCGTTGTCAGCCTTACAGGTAACGAGCCAGACCATGTTGCAGGCCGGGCAGTGAAAGTCCAGGTCGAACGAACCATCCGCCATCATCGGCTCGCGACCCCCTGCGCGATGAAGACCTGGCACGAGTGCTGCAATTTCACAAAAGCAATGTCCTTCTCAAGCAGTCTCGGCGTTGTCTTGACTGCGGTGAACATGTCGCCGCACTTCGGGTAATCCGGGTTTATGTAGATGATCCAGAGCGTTTTCTGTTCCAATCCTTGCCTCCTATCTGATGCGAAGATGTGTTCTCTCCGTGACGAGCCGGGCACCCGGCACGTCCTCGCCGTTCTTGAGGGCCGCGAGCATTCCGGTCTTGTCCAATTCCGTGATCTGCTTGATGCGGATGAACTTCGCGGGGAGCTGGTCCTCCGCGAGGATCTCCACGCTCGGCGGGTTCTTCTGGATGCGGAGCGTGATGGTCGGGGATTCGATCTTTGGCACGTCCGCTTGCTCCATGCATCCCTTGATGTATGCCATAAGCCGCGTCCGGAGATTCTCGGCGACCTTCTTCTTGCGCTGGAGCCGGGCTATCTCCGTCTCGATCATGGATTCGACGCCCGCGATGTCGAGTGTCCATTTTGCGATGCCCTGGGATTTCGCGCGGAAGTCGAGGGCGACGGAGTCAAGCCGCGCCTCCAGGTCCGGGGTAAGCTCGCCGTCAGCGCTGATGATCTCGTCGTTGATCGTGGCAAGCTCGGTGCTCAGTTCATACAAGTGCGCCATCTTTGACTTCTCCTTTCTCCAGTTCAGCCTTTCTTCGTTCCTTGAGGTCGATGATGATAGTCCGGTCTATGAGCGGCAGCGCGTCGATCTCCGTCTGGTGCTTCTTCCACCAGTTGCGGAACTCGAACAGATTCTCGATTGCACTGATCCGGGCAGCGAGCGCGTCCCGCGCAGCCGCTGCCTTCGCGTCGCCGTCTATGCCGGTCTCCAGCCAGCTTATGAGGGCCTGACCGGTCTCGATGCCTGGAATGAAATGCTTGCCGTCGAAAAGGCGGGTGCGGTCTTTGGTTGCCGTGGCAACATGGCCGTCGATGCTCATGTCGAAAACGCTGGTAAACTCGTAATCCACTCCCTCGCGCTGAATAGGTGCCAGACCGACCTTAACGGGCTTCTTTTTGCCGTTCCCGTCGTCTACCAGGTCGTAGGCCGTCTTTGCCCGGAGAGTGGCTATAACGTGAAGCTGTGCGCCCAGGAGAGCCTCTACAAGGGCGTTATGCTGAGGCGTGATCTCGCGCCATGCCGTGAAGCTGTTCCCGCTCCGAGAAGCGGCAGCGGCCTTGTCGTGCATGTCCAGGAGGCCGCCTTCCCCGGCCCATGCATGAGAAAAGCTGTCGATGATCAGGACCGAGTAGCCCGCTGCCTCAGCAGCGGCGATTGCGTTCCGGTATTTCTCGGGGGTGTAAGGCGGGGTGAGTGAGGCGGTGTCGAACTCGCAGAGGTCGGCGTAAAGCGAGCCGCTTTCGTGCTCCGTGTCGATCAGCGCGATCCTTCCGCCGAGGCCCTTGGCGATCTGGAGCGCGCTGTAGGTCTTGCCGCTGCCTGCCGGTCCGCAGAGCGCAAGCCGCAGGCGTGCTTTCTTCCGTTCAGCTTTTTGAAACATGGTCGTCCTCCTTGGTTGTTGTATGGGATTGCTCGTCTTTCTGTCTGATATATCTGACAGGCGGGACAAAAAAAGAGCGCATCATGTGATCGAAGGTGCATGAGGCGCAGAGAAAGTCTAGCGTGTCTAAAGTGAATTTCCCGCATTCTTTGCAGGTCACCGCGAGTGCTTCACCTTTTTCGTTTTTCAAAAGAATCTTGACTTCCATGCTTCCCCTTTCCCGTTGTCTGATATATCTTACAGGAATGGATAAGGCATGTCAAGCTTCTCGTGCATGGGCTCTAAAAGGCCCCGGATGGCTCCGGGCCTATCCACAGCCCAAAGCGGCTCAGTATTCTTCCGGCAGCAGAATCGTGAACCCCGCTTTGTTGCCATCGTCTGTCAAGTACACCTACTAACTTGCGGCGAAGCGCTCTTAGCAGTAAACGCGCGCAGCCCAAGTTCGGCAGAAACAATTGCCAGCGTTAGTCAAAGTTATTTCTTGCCGTTAAGCCTAACGACATTTGGGGGAAACCGCGGCCGTAGACGGCCCTGTAAATTGCATCGATACATTGGATTATTGCATAAATGTAGATTCGAAGATTATCTATGGTAAGCTTCTCGTTTTCTCTTGGATGCACAATAGAATTTCGCTTCTTTATCCCTTCATTTAGTTGAGGCCACCAGGCGTCATTCTTGTTCAAAGAATTTGGTTTGAACTTTTGCATCAAGAATTCAATTCTATCGGTCAACCGTGTCATTTTGAGCCTATCAGATATTTCGAAATCTCCATTTTTTAGTATAATTTCCTTCTCATCCAAAAAAGCCTTTTCATGGAGAGAAAGAGCAGTAGAGTCAACAAAGTCATCACTTACGCCAAAAACAATTGCCTCAAGACTTGAAAAAGAAATCAGAAGAGAGGCACGCAAATATGGAAGGACATTGCTGTTCTGGTCAATTTTAAATTTCTCTGACGCTATTTCAAGAAAACGCTTTGCCTCATCTAATAATGTAATGCAATAACTGTCAAACTCATTCATTGCTCTATCCTAGCCTTTTTTCAGCTTCAATGACTTCTAGTGATGCGATTTTTGCATGGTATTTTTTAATTGCTAAATCCACCAAAGGTTGGCTTATGCCGGACCCTTTCTCTGTCTGTAAATAGAAGAGCTCAGATAATCTGCCCAACTCTTTTTTGTCAGCACGTGTTCCTAGTCCTCTGTAATTATCTGGATCTGTTTTGTGGTGCCCCTTGGCCATAGCAGCTGTATTCAATGGATCGGTGGAATTGCTCTTGGACAAGTCAAAATGCCGTTTCTGGCGTATTCCATTATCTTCTAAATAGCCCGCTATATATGCCCAGGAAGATAAAATAGGATAAGTCATTGCCTTGTGTGCATATTCAGATGATCCTCGTTTTTTGCTATTGTAATGATCATATTGGGCTTTATGTAATAAAGCATATTGCTTCGCAGCTTCATTAATTTTCTTATCTTTAAATATTGACGGTATTTGCGACCTTAACGATTCCCATCCGTCATCGACTACGCCCGTCTTAGCAATTACTGGCGTGGAATTCAATTCTTCATATTTAATTTTCTTATCAACTCTACCCTGACAATAACTTAGCAAGAAAGTACGAGCTAGCCTAACAGTTATTACGTTATTCCGTTCCTTTTTATCAGAAAAATCTTTGCCTTCAGATAATAATCCAATTTCTTGGCACCAATTGCGCAAGTCCGGGCCTTTGACTGTTTCAAACATTCGATCAAGTAGGTCACTCGCAACAGCAATATTTGTGTTAGAAATTAATTGCACATCCAGCCTTTGGTCGCGGTTCAAGTCAAAATAAACTTTAATGCCGTGAACGTTATTTACGTCACTTTCGAAAGATTCCTTTATTGCCAGAAATCTATGCTGACCACCAATTATCTTAAGGGGTTTTTCTTTATCAAAGTTGGTATTGTATTCTGCTACTATATTTGAAAATACGCGACCTTTTCTTGCGTCTTCTTTCATCTTTGAAAATGCTGCGTGGTCTTCCTGAGCATCGCGGTTGGCTCTATACTCACCCTGTTCATCTGGATCTAATGGGACATCAATGGTACCTAGTTGGAGTATTTTTTCAGATTTTATGTGAACTTCAATAAAATAGGCACCAGTACACTCATCAGTTATTACAGATATTTCTTTCTCTATAGGAGCAAATATGTCGGTGAAGGCAGTAACCAACTTTGAAACTTTATCCCTTTTTGCCTCGCGCTTTTTGTCTGTTTCAATAAATTGCATACTTCACCTCTCTATTCCTAATCCAGTTTTGTATTAACACGGCGCTGACGCGCTGACTTTGGCGCGTCGCCGTCGAGCGCCTGGTTGGTAGTCAAAAGCTGAACAGTGGCTCTCCTTCTTGTAGGGCCGAACGCAACGGCGTATTTACGAAAGCGGGCGCTCGCTTCACGTACATAGCCGCGTCAGATTTTGCGCTTTCATCTAATAAGCGTAAGTGTGCGACAGCATTAGCGATAGAAAAAGCGCTACCGCATACCTTTTGAAAGTTGGATGGCAGATCGGGCCAGACGACAACATCTATATTCATGGACTTAGCCCACGCCGATACTGTTGCGAGAGTATTTTGATCTTTAAACTGATTCCGTGAGCCGTCAGCAAAGTAAATGCCAATGTTTTTGCTATTGTTGTTCCTTCCCGGGACCGAAGATCACAAATAGCATCGTCCGGATCTCGGCGGTTACTTTTCGTGCTGTGCAACACAACATTTTGCACCATTCGTCGGATCAATCACAAGCGTCAACGCACCTCCACGGGTCTGAGACACTCGGGAGAACTCAATCTTCAGTTCCGGACCATCAAATACCCAAGCGCCATGGTGTTTATCAAACTCAGGTCTTGCGTCCCCATAGGAGGGGATCCCCATCCTAGAATTGCGATATGCATTGGTATTGCTCCTGTCTTCTAATTATCAAAAGGTGTTCTTTTGCATTTATAAACTTCAAAGGTCATACTTGATGAATCAAAACTTGTAGACGACATTATTAATCGTATTGCGTTACCGCCTTTATTAACAGCAATCTCCTTTGCTTTTCGAAGTGCCCGTGAAACATCGTGTGAAGTAGTAAACCCCATCATGCTACTGGAAGTATCAATCGCAATAAATTGACAACCATATTCTTGCTTGTCATTGCCTGAGGAAAGATTAAATACTTTATCAATGGCTGCTTCTTCATCTCTTTCTGCGTCTTTCTTCGCCTGTTCCTTCGCGTTATATTCAGCCATTTCTGATTCTGAATAAAACAACTTTCTATGCAACGCACAACCTGGAAGTAAGAACACTAAAACTAACGATATGCAGACCAGTCTTTTCATTAAAAGTCTCCTTTTCGTTTGATATTTTATCTTTCCAGCGGCACAGCCCGTTTGGGTGAGTGTGTATTGTAATGCTGGACCGAGCCAACAAGTTATTGACTATGGGGGATAGTAAAACACCTAAAAACCAGACCCATAGTAAAATACGGATTTCCGTTGTTTACTCATTTTGCAAGGAATATGCCAATTCATATACAAGTTCATATACAGACTTTAGGCAAATATATTCCTGATTCATAACGATGTCAACGAGAATGCGTTTTAAGGGCAGGTACTGACAATTACGATTTGATACTTATTAGATTTCAGAAAATGGAAACTGCAACAAGTTCAGGAAACACAGCCAACAATATCATAAATTGAAGTCTTGGAACGGAATAGAGTATTGATCAGACGATTGTTTAAGTATAAGAGCCCCGGACCATTCCGGGGCTCTTTGCGACTTCACACGACTAATACTCTTCCGGCAGCAGGATCGTGAAACCCTCAAACTCCGAGAAACAAAGCCACAGCGTGACCGTAGCGGACCGGCGCGGGTCGGTCTGGTAGATCACCTCGAACGGAACAAGTGCTTCTCCCCTGCCCGCTTGAAAGCCGCAGCAGCCAGGAACAGATGTGTCCCATAACCGCCCGCTGTAGTCTTGCCAGCCGGAAAGAAGCTCCGGCACCTGCACGAGCGCATGCACGCCCACAGTAAGACAGACCGGAACACGGAACCCCGCCTCTTTCGCCTCGGGCGTCTCGCTCACGTCGACCAGCTGACCGTCCTCAATAGCCTGCTCACGCGTGTACATGTGAATCACGCCCCACCCTTCTACATGCTGCTTGTCCATTGTGCTACCTCCTATTTACCGCTTGAGATTATTTCCGGCTCCGAGAACCGGAAAGACAACTGAGGATCTACCGGGAACAACCGCGCCAGGGCACACCCGCCGCACTCCGCACAGGCCGGGCCGACCTCGCACCAGCCGGAAGGACCGGCGACCTGGTTGAGGACCGCGACGACCTGCTCCACAAGACCCACCTCCTTTCAGGAAAAACTCTAAACCACCGGCCTCTACAAGCGGCAGGCCGGGGGTGTAGAGTTCCAATAATCCGACTGCGATTCACTCGGCTTTTCAGGACGTGCGCCAAGAAGGAAATGCGGTCGGCATGACAGGGTTTCTTTCCCTGGCATGACGACTGCTCTTCTTGCACGGCATGAAAAGTCGCAGGCGGGCAGTTGACGTTGTCGCTATCAGAAAAAGACCCTGACCTTTCGAGCAGCTTGCGCTACGCGCTTCGCGTTCCGCTTCGCTTTTTGGGGAGCCCAGAGAGGGCGGACGGGAGCGCGGCGAAGTCTGCCGATCGAAGGAGGGCGCGAGAGTTGCCAGTCACTGCAAATCGAGTGACCGAGGGAGTGAGGCAGTCTTTGACGCGCGGTGGGTGGGCGGGAGATCGAGCGAGGGCGTGAGCGTTGCCGGTTCGCGCAAGGCTCATGACCGAATGGACAGCGGGGCTGGTGCCGGAGCGAAGCGGAGGCACGAGCCCGATACCAATCAGGGTTCAAAGGTTTGCTCTTCGGCGGAGGATGCGGGGAGCCCCTGGGGGCAGACGGGAAGCGAAGAGGCGGGAGGCTGTCGTTATTGTCTTCCGTTTCTTCGCGGGGTTGGGCGGGGGGATTAGCGAAGCGAACGACCGTGTGGGTGTAGGAGTGCCCGCTCAGCGCGATTGCCTGAGCGCGTCGGAACACCAGCCAAGCCGCGCATGCGACGCGGGCAGAAACCGCCAGAGAGCGTAGCGAAGCGGAGCGTTAAGATAAGGTCTGCCCGTGTCGCGCGTTTGCGGCGCCGTGGGAGGGCAAAGCCCGGCTCGGGATACCAAGGAGCTTTTAGCGCATTGCGGGCACGACGGAACCCACCGGGCGCGAGCGTAGCGGGGTGTGGGCGTATGATGTTGATGCTGGTGTTGCTGTTGTAGTAGATGTTGGTGGTGTTGTAGTTGAATTGACAGGTAGTAGGTGTACTTCCACGGAGCAACGGGCGTTCGCTTTGCGGTTTATGTTGCAAAGCGAATGACTGTTGCGACCCCGGGGGTTCGGGGGTGAAGCCCGGCATGTCTGGTGGGCGCGACTTTGTTGTTTGCGCCAACCATGCTTGCCTATATATGCGTAACCCCCGAGGTGTGGTGTTGACGTGTGCCCCCGGAGCACAAAAATATCGCGAAGGGGGTCGGGGCACGTAGCCCGTAGGGCGAGGGAGGGTCGGACCGAGCCGCAACTCCCCCCCAAGAGTGCCCCCGCCCCCCTGGGAGTTCCGAAGAGGGGGGGGATGCCGGGGGGTTGGGGGGTCCAGGGGGGAGGGGGAAGGCGGGGGGGTGCGGCGTAGTGCCCCGGAGCCGTTGGTTTATCGTCGGTGGCTTCGAGCTGGGCGTCGGGTGCGATCGGTCGCGAAGCGGCGACGCATCCGGTGCCCGGCGAGTTCGTCGATAGCGATACCAGGCGGCGGGAATACCGATCGGTTTTGCATCGCTCTTGATGGTCAAGATTGTATTGAATGATGGGTCTTACCGCCGCGCGTGCCGCTACGCCGCGCCTGCCGGCAAGTGAGCAGAGCGAAGCGGAGCGCTATGATAAAGCTCTTGGTTCTATCAAGCCTCTCAGCTGCCGGTCAGCCGCAGGAAGGCGTCCCCTGCCTTGCTGCGGATGTCCGGCCACCGATTGCGAAGCGTGCGGTCTTCGCCGACCTTGGCGAAGTCCGCGTCTACGCGGAGCTGTCTCTATCACTCATAAAAAATGCGAGGCCCCGGCACGACGGCGTACGGAACGTAGCGGAGCGGGCGCAGCGCATCGGAGCGGATGTTCGCGGAGTGCGCGGAGCCCAGGCGGAGCGAAGTGGAGAAACCGTGGTGACGGGGCCGAGCCTCCTTATGCGAAGCGGTGCGCTCTGCGACGGTGTGTGGCGCAGTGCGCGTTTGAGCGGAGCGAGGTTCTTAGCGACACTGAGCAGAGCGAAGCGGAGCACTATGACAGCTGCCGGACAGCCGCAGGAAGGCGCTCCCCTGCCTTGCTGTGGATGTCCTGCAACCTCATGAGAGCGTGCGGTCTTCGCCGCCCTGTGGCGAAGTCCGCGTTTACGCGGAGCTGTCACTAAATAAAAGATGCGAGGCGAAGGCAGGACGGCGTACGCAACGGAGTGGAGCGAGCGGAGCGGCACGGAGCGGGTTTAGCGGAGTGCGCGGAGTCGAGCGGAACGAAGTGGAGAAGCCGTGGTGACGGAGCCGAGCCTCCTTATGCGAAGCGGTGCGCTCTGCGACGACTTGTGGCGCAGTGCGTGTTTGAGCGAAGCGGGGTTCTTTGCCGTTGATTTGTCGTTGTTTCTGTGGTGTACGGTTTAGCGAGCGCTCCCCAGCGAGCGCTATGATGATTGACGCCCCCCGGCGCGGGAAAAATTCTTTTGAACGTGTACCAGCCCGCGCCGAGGGGGCGTCTTGCGAGCGAAGCGAGTGCCGCCGATCTCGGCGGCGAGCTTCTCGCGGGTAATGGTAAAACCAGCTTTGAGTGTGGCGCCGGGGGGCTTCCGATAGGGTTCTATCTTCCTCTGTAAATCTCCGAATGCTCCTTGTGCATCAGTCATTTGTCGATGTATGAGTGCGCGAAGTCGGGCGAAACGAAGTGGTGAAGGCATGGTGACGGAGCCGAGCCACCTTGTGCGAAACGATGCGCAGTGCGCGTTTGAGCGGAGCGGGGTTCTTACTGTAAGGAAATATAGCGCAGTGGAACGCTCTGACGATCACAACAAAATACTATGTGTAATCTTGAGATTATGATATATTTGTCTGGCAAGAAGTACTTCCTGAAGTCTGCAACAGTTGTGGCTTTGGATGATTGTAGAGTACACGTCGTAATAATTGTTCTTTACCAGACACCCGAAGTCAGCTATACTCTTATAGAATACAGATAGTACTTCGTGAAACTGTTGTAGTTGCATCTGAACCACTACCTGGAGGGCATGGTTTATGTCGAATTTTGACACAAGAAAACCTATATTCAAAGAGATAGAAACCATGAGAAAGTCCTCCGTGATTTCTTTCATTACTGGTGACCGAAGGGGTCTCGAAACAAAAGTTGCGACGGAGATAATTGATATTTTTGTTGAACATCTTGATGAGATTGGTCCGACAAAAAAGATATCTCTACTTTTGCACACCAATGGAGGGGATACGGCTGCCGCGTGGCGGCTAATCAATCTGCTGCATATTTATTGTGATGAGCTCGAAGTAATTGTGATATCAAAAGCACTTAGCGCTGGCACACTCATCTCACTCGGCGCAAATAAAATTGTGATGACAAAGCAAGCGGTCTTGGGGCCAATTGACCGCAAGCATTGACCATCCTTGAACCCAGTTGTTCCCAATATGTCACAGGTGAAAGCGCCAGTAAGTGTTGAAGCAGTACGGGGCTATTTAGATGCAGCGAACGAACTTGGCATCAGAGATGGGAAAGACTTGGCGCAATTGCTGGTGGACTTGTCAAATAAGGTGCACCCACTGGTATTGGGACAAATTTTTCGTTCAAAATCACAAATACGATTCTTAGCCAAAAAGCTGTTAAAAAGACAAGTGAAAGACGAAGAAAAGTCTAAAGAGATTATTGACTTCCTATGTGCGGAGTCAGGGAGCCATGATTATACAATCAACAGACGCGAGGCACGCGAACTCGGTTTGGAGATAGAGAATCCCTCTATGGAGTTTTACGGTTTGTTGAAAAAAATACACCTCAGTTATGTCGAAGAACTGAAACTTTTAGAACCGTATGACCCTGCCGTCCTACTGGGCGCGGTGCAGACGATAGATTATACTTTGCCTCGTGCTGTAATTGAAAGCACTAAAACGGGTTGCCACCAATTCATAACTAATGGGACATTGACCAAATCAATGATGCAGATTCAAGTTGGACCAGGAATGCCGCCTATACCACAGCTAACAATTCAGGATAATCGAAAATTCGATGGTTGGAGGAAAACTCAATGAATTATTTCCAGTCAACAACGGATGCAAGTCGGCTATATCGCGCCACTACTGCAATGGAAAGTGATCAGCATACAGGAACAGAGGTAAGAGGAAACCTTGCAGACCAGTTGAATAATACCATGATCATTCGAACTACATCTACGATTATTGCAGATTCAAGCTTCGCTATAACGCAGGAAGAATAAACCGGATCCTTCATTTTATTTAATCGTCAGTCCGGGTTGAATTCCCCGCCGCTTGCGGCGTAATTGATTTTGATAAGGTTCTCAATACCCCGCTGCTTGCGGCGGAGTAGCTTATTACCTACCTCCTCTTGTATCCCTCCGAATGCTCCTTGTGCCTCTGCCAGTTCTCGATGTAGCCCCTTGCAAGCTCCTTCGACCTGAGCACGAGAAGGTTCTCGGCGTTCTTCTCCTCTGCGGCCTTCGTGAAATTGAAGCTGCCGGTGATGACCACTGTCTTGTCGATGATCATGACTTTGTTGTGCGCGATCGCGTGGGCCGCATCGATGTAAGTCGGGATGCCCGCGTGAGCCGTGAAGTCGGCGGAACTGTAACGCTCCTTCCGCTGCGACCGGTCGAGGATGATCTGAACTGCACCCCGCGCTTATGCGCGTCAACAAGGGCCTTGGCGATGGGCGCGGATGTGAATGAATAAGCCTGAACGAGGATCTCCGTTTTTGCCTGGCTGATCGTGCTCACGACAGCCTCGGTGCAGCCGCCTCGAGGACTGAAAAAGACTTGCGCCTGTACATTGTCTATCGTATGCGAGCCGCAGCTGCCCAGATCCGGCAATCGCCGTGATAAGAAGCAGCGCGATAGAAAGCAACAACGATCTTCCGTAAAACTCCTAATCTTTCCTGACTGCCGAATACGTTATATCAAGCATATCACGAATCCTCCTGTGCTGTGGGCTGCTTTTTACCCCTGAAAAGCCATATTTCTGCATTTTTTCTCTCTTTACCTATATAGAGTAGTGGTATAGACTCAGTGCAGCGTGAACCTCTTCTCCTTGTACTCCCGCTTGTCGATGGTCCCCTGCTCTCTCAATTCCAGCCAGGTCGGTGGCTTTGGCTCCGATCGAAGCAAACGGCGAGTAGCCGATGAGCACGAACGCAACGAGCGCGATCAACCCGGCAATGATGTACTCCCCCGGCTTCCCTGTCCTGATCTTCCCGCCGAACAAGGTCAGGCTCTTCGAGTTCTCGTCGAACACCGGGACGCCAGTAACAGTGAGAGAGTCCATAAGAAGGTGCCCGACGCACACCCCGAGGATCACGGCCCGCATCTGCGGCTGGTTCCAGGTCAGGAAAAGCGTGATCGACCAGAGCGCCAGCGAGTGTGTAAGCCCACGGTGCGCGACCTTGCCCGGCAGCAGCCGTTCAGCGAGGTCCGGCAGGATCGAGCCGAAAGCAGCGAGATAGTAGTTGAACCCGAAGAACTTCGCCGTGGCCGTGCCAACGGCGATGTGACTGATCCATGTCATATCTTGCGACCTCCCATTCTGATGCCTTGGAATATGTACCGGACTGCTGCAGCAACGAAAAGCAGAGACGACATACCGAGAACAGCGATAATGACGATCAGGATCACGATCAGAAACATAGTAGCGTCGTAGGTGTCCGCCCCTGCTCCAAGGCTCTGCATCCTTGCGCCCTTGAGCCGAACCTTGATCTTCGGATTGAGCCAGGAGAACTGAGTACACCCGACGACTGTTCCCCTCGCCTTCTGCATCAGCTCAAGAGCACGGTCGTTTTCTTTGAATCTGTGAGCTTCTCCGCATTGTCCACGATCAGGTAGTAGGTGTCCGGCAGCGCTCGCATATAGATGTCAATGCGCTTGTCGATGTCCTTGCCGAAAAGCTTCCATGCCTTGACCCATGTGGTCATAGGCTCCAGGGCGTCGATGTAGACGACGTTCTCCCCTGCCCGTTTGAGCTGCTCAGCCAGCCGGTTGATGAACGATGTCTTCCCGGTCGACGGCCCGCCCTCCACCACGAGGCATTCGCCGTCCCGGACGTAATGCCATGTGTCTTTTCCGTCCTGGTGTTTCCGGAAGTAGACATACACTCGCTGGCCGGCGCGGGTGGCCTTCGAGACGATCTTGGGATAGAGCCGTGCGAACATCAGTGCCACCTCTTCGGGAACTCGATGATCTTGCGGCCTCTCGCCGTCGACATCGAGGGACCGGACCTGCACCGGAAGAATCCCGTAGCTCCAGACCGCTGACCGGACGCACCTGACGAAGCATCTCCTGGTATCCGGCGAGAAACTTGTACAGCACGTCACTGGACCGGACATCAGGCGGAGAAATGCGCCACGGTCGAACCGACCGGGATGCCCTGAAAGCAGAACGAGAAGGAGCTCTCCCCTGCCCAGCCGACCGTCGGAACAACGGTGATACCGTGCTCCTGCCAATACCGGCCAAGCCACCGGCTGCGGTATATGTTCCAGAGGTTGACTGACAACGGCCAGTCGAGTGTAGAGAGAGAAATCCGGAGTAAGGACAACAGGGAATTGAGAGAGTCTGGGAACGTAGACAGACGGCCTGTTCCAGACCCGCTCAAAACGGTAATCGTCCAGAAAGAAGTGACAGGCATGCCTTCGGCAGGAGTTCCGATGCTGGTGAATGGGACAAGCCCGAGGATCTCCGGCGCCGTCGTAGGCTGTCAGCATTGGTATCCCGTAAATGTTGGCGGCTGGGTACAGCGCATGGGTGTTCAGCGCGTCCCAGCCGCCCGGCATATTCGCTTTCCAGTTCTTGCTGCTTCGTGTCGCCATTATTTGCCACCTCCGCCTTTTCCGCCGCTTCCGCCCTTCGGGCGCTTTGCCTCCGCGTCCTCCCATGTTCATCACCACCTTTCCCTGAGCATTGTCCTTAACTGCTGCCTTGAGCCTTCGTCTACCATCCCGAGAAGAGAATCGGTCAGGGTCGTGACCTGCGCGTGTGCGATGTCGAGCGCCTCTTGCTCTTTCATCAGCACGAGCTTTTCCTTGAACAAGTTCCTTCTGGTAGTCAACGCCTGCATCAACGCGCTCCTGAAGCCACGCAACGTAAGCCGAAAGCTCCTTCATCCTGGCTGCCTGGTTCCGCGCTGTCGCCTGCTTCTCCCTGAGCTGGTTGAACGACGGTAAGCGCCGTCTCGCGGATCGACTGAACGGTCGTAAGCATGTCGCGTGTCCGCTCCCGGGCCTCGCGGGAGTCCAGGAGCGGGACGGATAGCGTGATCGCTGCCGTTGTACCTGCCTGGGTGGTGTCGGTCGTCGTGGTGTAATCCGTGGTGTTCTTGTCCGTACCGTTGAAATACTTCTCCGTGAGCGTTCCGGTCACTTTCGCGTTCTGGAGCACCCGCATGAAAGTACCCGGCGTCCGCCACCTCCCGCGCCTGCTGCGCCCTGGCATTGTGCCTGACGATGAACTCGACGATGGCTACGCCGTCCTCACCGGCAAAGGCCGGGACGACCGGAAGCAGGAACAGGATTGAGACAAGAAGTGTGAAGCATTTTTTCATCAGGTAATGTCTCCTTTATTCGCGTTTCGAGCAGCTTAAGCTACGCTCTGTCGACTTTTGGAAAATTCTCCGAGAACGGATGGTCCATGAGATACCAGGTGATCAGCATGATCGCGCTTTCGAGGGAGTAGCACACGATGACCGCGTAGCCTTCTTCCCACAGGAGCTTATGGACACTGGCTTGCTCCGGCGACACCTTGCCGTCCTGGGCCTTCATCTCGATGAACAGGCCGTGTGACCCTCCCCGCGCACAAGGCAGGAAGATGTCAGGGATTCCGCGCTTGACGCCCTCTCGCTTGAGCTTCTGAGCCGTGGGCGAGAACCAGCGGCCTTTCTTGTCCTGCCGCTTCTCGCGCTTTCCGCCGTTCGGGATCGCGAACATGAGGGCAAGCTCGGGATAGCAGGCTGTCTGGAGCTGCGCCCAGGAGAACAATGCGGACTGGATGTCGTGCTCCGTGCTGCGCATGGTGCGAAGGTTCAATGTGTCACCTCCTGAAGTGCCCGGTTTCGCGCCCTGTTTTTTGCTTCCCGTTCCAGGTACGGCGTAATGTCCTCGTCGCGCATGGCGATGAGGAACGCCGGAGGGCTGCGTATCTCGTCCTTGCTGATCTCGCCGAAGCGGAGCTTTGCGAGGAAGAGATAGGCCCGCTGAGTTGTGACTACGTCCGGTACGACCAGCGTCGGAAAGAAGCGTTTCAGGTCTTTACAAACCGACTCTCTCTCAGGCAAGCTCAAGCGTTGTGTTGAGAGAGAGATTTCTTTAATGATTTCTTTTCTTTCTTTAGGTGCCGATAACTCCGCGTCATTCGTTCGGGAAAAGTGCCCTCGGCCTTCATCACTAGAGATGAAGGTTCTTCATCACTACGGATGAAACTTTTCATCTCTACTGATGTCATCACTACTGATGAAGGTTTCATCACTACAGATGACATCTCTACTGATGAACTCCTCCACTGCGAATAGTCCTTCTGGAGCCCGTAGGCGTTGCCGTCCCGGAGGATGATCCCCCGTCCGCTCAGCCTCTTGACCGTCCTCGGGATCAGCCGGACATCGAGGCCGGTCGCCCGCGCGATCTGCGACAGCGTGAGATACGCTGTCTTCTTGTGCCAGCCATAGGAATGGCGGATGATGCAGATAACGATGCGCCAGGCGTGTTCCGAAAGGTTCAGCCTGCATGAATGCGTCAAGCAGTTCGTTCGCGATCGGCGTATATCCGTTCTCCTTCTGCGGTGAGGCCATGACGCTCCTTAAACGTGTGACGTTTCAAGCTCCCCGCTCCTGATGCGAGCCTCGACCGGAAACGGCATGGGCACCTGGGCCTGTTCAAACGATGCTTCAAGCACTTCGCCCTGCATCTTGATCAGCTCGAACACCCTCTCCTTTCCCGCTCGGTCCGCTGCGATGAATTCCAGCGTGAGCGAAACTTTGAGGTCCGAATCCACCACCACCTTCTTCAAGTTCACGATCTGTTTTACGAGCATTCGCTAACCTCCTTTTTATAAGCTATGCCTTCTCGACGTGAAATCCGCCGCCGACCACTTCCTGCTGGTGCCTGGAGGACCATAGGCCGGTCGATGTAAGCGCATTCCAGCTCATCATCCCGAACCGGAGCGTCCAGGCGTTATAGCCAAGCAGGTTCAGGATCGAATTGACCTGTGAAGCTGTGTGGCCGGTATAGCAGATAATGATGATCGGCGTTCCATCCCTGGGCAGAAGAGATAGGTTGTTTGGCTCCATTACCTCGATGAACTCGACATTGATCGCGCCCGGAATATGGCCTGCCACAAAGTTCTCGCTAAGCCGGATATCGAGAAGGAACAGGCTTTCCTGCTTCTCCATCCGCTTCTTAAGATCGCTGGCATAGACGGTTCGATGACCGTGCAGCAGAATCTCTTCGGCACGCTCGGAGATGCACGCGTACAGGACCGCATTCAGCTTTGCTTCACCGATTTCCTGTCTGATTTGGTCGACCTGGTCCGGAGCTGCGCCATCGATGGACGGGTCTTCGATTATGTTCATCTCCGGTTTGTTCGTTCTTTCATCCTGCATAGGTCCTGCCCCTCACTTCTCAACTACTCTGCAGCCTATATCTTCGAAATATTTTTGAGCGAAAGCAGCCTCTTCTGCTGTAAGGTCATTGATCCTGACCGGTTCATCCCATGCTCCGACGGAAACGTGAGCTTCCCCGAACTTATCAAGCGCCTGACTGATCACCTCGATGCTGCCTGGAAACACCTCGAGACTTATCATTTCCATCCCCCCTCCCTTGTTCTTGAAAGTGGCCTTATCGTCTGATATATCAGACATTCGAGACCATAAAAACGGGCTCGTTTATACGCTCGTTGGAGAACTGCGTCATAACCAGCCCTTTTGTCTGATATATCTTACAGATAAAATTCTTGCATGTCAAGCATGTTGTAAGATATAATAGACACTATGAGCAAGGTGGGTAAATACCTCAAGAATAAACGGGAGGAAGCCGGGCTATCGCTGCGCGAGGCCGCGAAACAAGTCGGCGGTATTTCTCACCAGCACATCAATGAAATCGAGGAAGGAACAACATCGCCGACCTTCACTAAGGTAATGAGCCTTCTCAAGTCCTACCATGCTGATTATCAGGACTTCCTGAGACAGACCGGTTACCTGCCGAAAAACGTGGAGCCTGTTGATACCAGCAAGATGCGGAAGATCCCCGTAATCTCGTGGGTGCTCGCCGGCCATTGGACCGAGGCTGCCGAACACTTCAACTCCGAGGATGCCGAAGACTGGATTGAAACCGATGTCCAGGGAGAGCACGTCTTCGCGCTGGAGGTCAAGGGCGACTCCATGGAACCCGAGTTTTCCGAGGGGGATCGGATAACCGTAAGACCGCAGGCAAAAGTAAACCACAATGATTTTGTCGTTATCAAAAACTCTGAAGGTGAGGCCACTCTCAAACAGATTAAGAAGGTCGGCAAGAAAAGGACGCTGCACCCGTTGAATCCGAAATATTCTGACATTGAGCTTTCGGACCAGGAGCAATACACGATCGTCGGGAAGGTTGTTGAGAAGATAGAAAGAAAGAAATACTGAGATTTAGCAGATTATGGACGTACCTTACAAGAAAGGTCATATCCTTCAATTTTGCAGGACGGGTTAATCCTTCGATTTTTTAATCCTTGTCCGAACATGCAGTCCCATCTTTCGAGCAATATCAATTAGCTGGTCACGGTTAAGCATCAAAGGCCCAGCATGATAATCAAGCGTTTCTATTTGGATACGTTTTTGCTTTCGAAAAAGTGTTATTGACCAAGAGTCGAAATTTAGTTTGTTAGACGTTACGGTTGTCTGATCCAAATCTTATCTCCTCTTCAAAACAATAAATTCAAGTCAAAATTACTTATCCGGATTTTTTGATCCTTTTTTCCCAGTGTACGGATTTACGTTCCCTTTCGAACTCCAATTGTTCGTTTTAGATTTATCTGGTTTAGTTCGATGGTGGGGGGCAACATAGGTTCCATCTTTTTTAGTATATCCTCGAACGCGAGTTGAACCAGCGCTGCTTTTCGTATAAGACCCGCTTTTTGATCCAGTATGATTATTCTTGCCTCCTTTTGCAAACGAATACGGTGCGCTCAGAGTTAAAACTAGCAATATACTCAGCATGAATGAGAGTAGTTTTTTCATCTTGGTACCTCCGGAAAATAAGATCAGTTACAATGCTCAATATATTGTTCTAGTGCACTTTCTTTCGATAGCCAAAAATCTTCTATGTAAATATGCCCCTCAGCATCGGCAGACGGATAGTATACATCATGGAATCCGTAGGAACTTAAAGATCCAACAATATTATCACCTTCAGTCGGATCATAGCCACCATACCATTCAAGCAAGTAATATCCGTTTCGATTCGCTGCTATGAAGTAATCACAGCCGCTTTTATATAGTGCGATAACGGCCTTTTCTGCATAACTTGTTTTTGCAATAACAGTAAGCGCTAAAACCAAAGTGAATAGAAGTATTTTTCGCATAATGGCATGTGGCACTGAACTATCAATTGTCATCTTTGATTTTGCGCAAAGAATTCATTCTTATGTTGAATCTCCGACTTTGACGAGACAGGGGGCCTACAAACTTTACACGGAACATAACCGGCTCTCATGGCTTCTTCTGGGTTTTTGAATTTAATTAGATTGTAAGATTTTATCTTTTGAGCCCAGACGCAATTCGGGTAATGATATTTATTTGATTTTTGCGAGGCCCAAAACTCAGCAGCATAAACGGCAGATAGAGCAAAAAATAAAACGAAGATCGTAAGACTAATTTTCTTGAGCACTTTTTTGCCTCCTTTCTCCAAATGTGATCAAACCAGCTTTGTTTTCAAACAAAAAAAGGTGAACCTTTACAAGTTCACCTTCACAAGAGAAAATCTTAATTATTTAATATCCAGAATAATGCGAACGGTGTGAGTAATGAGAGTCGTGAGAAGAATGCGAGTAATGCGACTCATGGTCGGCGAGTTGAACGTTTTGCTGAGCATGCTGTTGGTTGATCACTGATGCGTGCTCAAGGTACAGTGGTGTGCTTTCGTGAATTGCCAAAGGGTTATTATGAGGGATAGTCACCGCTCCTGCAGAATGGCCCAACCCCACAGTTGAAAGAATAATTGTACCGACGAGATATAATGATTTAAAAAGTTTCTTCATAATATAATCCTCCTTTAGCTATAGTATAAGGATATAATAAATAAAATCAAATGTCAATTCCTTTTTTCCATTTTTTTTAAACCCTTTTTTCGAGATGGCGAATATGCTTGCTATAGAAGCCATTGCCTGTTTCAAAAAATCCTCCACAATTATCTTTCTGCATGCACTCGTCGCATTCTTTTAAAAAACTATTTTTCCATTCTGATATTGATTTCCTGCTGAAAGGCCACATTGATGTGGGCAGTGTGCATAATTGATGGTTGTATATAGAGACATTCATATCAGCTCGATGCAAGTAACGAACTGCATTTACCAGCTGGGACGAATAATCATAAGGGTCAATCCAAAGTTTATCAGCGTTGTTTCTCGCCAGCCCTGTCATTTCCAGCGCCATGAAAGCAACGTGAGATGTGAATGGCAAATTATGATAGATAAACTCCGAAAGTTGGAGAAGCCGATCGCTATTCAAAGCATGAATCACATTTCTGATCTCGACCCTATATTTAAATAAAGCAAGATTGTGAAGCCCTTTGATGGTTTCATAAAACGCCCCTGGAACCCCGACTATCAAATCGTGAATGGTATCATTATCAGAATATAATGGAACGGCGAAAACAAGATCGGGATGATTCAACAGTGCTATGCGTCTTACGAATTCCATATCGGCTAATTTCCGGCCATTAGTCAGGACTACCAGCGCAGTTTTAGGTAAATATTTTTTGCATGATTGAATAAGTTCTAATAGTCCATCTCCAAGTGTTGTCGGCTCACCACCCGTGATAGCGACATGTGAAGTTTTTTCCGGATTCATCATCTGGATCAAGAGCAAATTATTCTTAAGAATATTTTCTGGGTCTGAACTTGAAGGTTGGGGACACATTAAACAATGCAAATTGCACCGATTCGTCGCAAAAATTGCATTGTGGCTTGAAGTGATATCATAAATAACGTTTACTTTACCGTCCTGTGATAAAAGGACAACATCGCCATCATTGAGGCTACTCAGATCGGATTGCTTTAGTCCTCGGATCAATGGGACGCTAATATGTGGCGGAGAAATTGATTCGTCTGCAAAGATATATGCATCTGCTTTTGGTAGATTACCAGAGCGCTCATTTACGCAAAGAATTTCTACGTTGCTTTTTCTCTTGAACCAGCTACGCGAAGTGTGCCTGGTCACGACACCCATAATAGGAGAATTTATATTTGATGATGAACCTTGAAACGACTTCATTAAAGTCTTACCTCGTTATAGTTGCGTCTTGTTACCCACGACCAAAGTACATCCATTACGGATTGGTCATTTTGCTGAATTAACTGAATGAAATAGGTTATTATTTGCTTGTACTTCTCGCAAAAATCACTCGTAGGCATATGCCCCATATAAGCTTTATCGTTCTGTTCAGAGTAGGCCCTAATAGGATCAACTCCACAGTACTGCTGATAAGCACAGCTATGACAACCAGGTATTATTTCAACACATGAATTATGAATTATATTCTGAAGCAAGGATCCGTTGAAAATATCGTCATATGAATCCTGTTTGACATTACCAAGACGAAAATGTGGATCACCCATAGCCGCTAGCATTCGACATTCATCCGAAGGATAAATATCGCCATTAAAATCGTATATAGCGCCTAGAATTCCTACTCCAGCTGGCGATTGTAAATCCATAAAGCCAGTTGAGAATGGCGTAAGAATTCGAGTCAACAAAATCGCTGCAAAATATTCAACAAAGTTAGTTCCGTTCTGATTTAGTTTGATGATATATTCAATTGCTTTCTTATACGCGTTAACAAAATCAGACATATTATAGGATAACGATGCACCATGCGCAGACTTAGCGTATCCATAAGGGTTCAAAGACCGTAAAAAAACGCCTTGAAATCCAAGCCCGACATATTCATCAATTATGCCATTCAAGTTCCCAAGGCTATTATGAGTTGTCGTCATGAGAGCAGACACATTTGAAGGGCCAACAATAGACCTTGCCAATTTCAGTTTTTCAATCACATTGTCGTAGCTACTTCCTCCTGATCGCATTCTTCTGTTAGCATCATGAATGCCCTTAGGCCCGTCTAATGATGTGGAAATTAAAACGTTGTGTTTTTTTAGATAGAGCAGAATGTCCTGATTAAGTAGCGTAAGATTTGTACAGAGAACAAATGAGAGATGCTTCCCTCTTGCTTTGTTTATTTTTTCGGAGTAGCTAATAATCTCTTTAACTACATCGAAATTGAGAAGCGGTTCTCCTCCTTGAAATTCAATTTTTATTGATGGCGAGGGACTCTCAAATATCATCTCGACAACGCTTCTCGCCGTTTCAACATCCATATCATGATTCTGAACAGAAACATCCTTACTCGACGCATGACAATAATTGCAAATTTGATTACACCTAAGAGTCACGACCACCATATGGAGACTGGTAAAATGTCTCAGGTAAGATTTCTTCGTCCGATATTTTGTTGCCAATAAATTGATTTGAGAGGGTATTGTGGAGGTGGAATCGGAAAGAAAGTGTTTGCCTTTTAAATCACGATAGATGCGTAAATTGGGTGACAAGCTATAATTTGTAAATAAAGAAAAATCCTCGTCTGAAAGGAAAAGATACTCCCCAACTTCATTAACCAACAGTCTCTGGTTCTGAGGGTAGCGCATGAAGCGAAGGGGGTAGATAGTGTAATTTGTTTTAATCATCTTTGGGCACTATGTACTAGCTACACTTCTTTGGACAACTGTGATATTGATATAGGTGCAAATGCCTGCTTAACAATCATGTCTCTGATATTCCCATATCTTCTTTCTATATCTAATCGTAATTGATGGTCTAATACTCTATTGCAAAAATCAAGTGCAGCCTCATTCAATTTAGAGCCATCCAATTGCTTGTTCTTATTATTAGGCTGAAAATACACACCGGTGTTTTTCCCATCAATGGGTTCAATTAGCACGATAAATGAAGCGGTCATCTCATGAGCCGCAGACTTGATAGCCACCATTTCATAGATATCATTATTAAGTGATACAAGTATTTTGCCGTCCTCAATTTTAATAATACTCTTCATAGGTACGCCTTTCTCGATTATTGAACATGTATATTAATCGGCTATGAAGTCCAAAGCCGAAACTAATCTTCCAATTAATACAGAACATTACTACAGGAAGCAAAAAAAGTCCAGAAAAGAGATGGATGACATTCAGCGTATGCGAAAATCGAAAAAAAGCCCCGGATTATTCCAGTGACTCGCGCCAATTGAGCTAAGATCACCCCGCCCTCTTCGCAAACGGTAGGACTTTCGCCCCCGTCTTCAATCCGTCCAGATAATCGCCCCACTGCTGCATCATCTTCTTCCGCTCTTCAAGGTGCGCGGTCCTGTTATATGCCCTGCCGTTCGGATCGCGCACAGTATGCGCGAGTTGGTGCTCGATGTACTCAACCCGGACGTGGAGGACTTCGTCGAGGATCGTGCGGGCCATGGCCCGGAAGCCGTGGCCGGTCATTTCGTCCTTGGTATAACCCATGCGGCGCAGCGCGGCAAGAATGGCGTTGTTGCTCATCGCCCGCAACGTCGAACGGTGGCTCGGGAACACATACCGTCCGCTGCCTGTTAGCGGTTTCAACGATTTGAGGATTTCTACGGCCTGACGCGACAGCGGTACGATGTGAGGCTGTTTCATCTTCATCTTGGGGCCGGGGATTGCCCAGATGCCTGCGTCAAGATCCATTTCGGACCATTCTGCATGACGCAATTCGCCTGGGCGCACAAAGAACAGCGCACCCAGTTGCAACGCGCACTTCACAATGAACGAACCGTTATAGCCGTCGATGGCTCGGAGAAGAGCTGCTGCTTCTTTCGGCTCTGTGACCGCCGCGAGGTGGGTCTGTTTTTTCGGCGGGAGAGCGCCTTTCAGGTCTGCTGAGGGATCGCGCTCGGCCCTGCCAGTCGCGATAGCATAACGGAAGACTTGACCTGCAAGAATCTTTACCCTGTGTGCAGTATCGAGTGTACCCCTTGACTCCACGCGTCTCAAAACGCTGAGCAGCTCAGGGGCCTTCACTTCACCGATGGGCCGCGCTCCTACCCAGGGAAAAACATCCACTTCAAGCCGTCTCATCAATTTTTGAGCATGACCAGGCGTCCATCGATGGTAAAACTTCTCGTGCCATTCCCGCGCCACAACTTCAAAGCCACTATCCGTGGCTGCGATGCCTGCGGCCTTCTGCGTCTTGCGAACTTCACCGGGATCGATGCCGTTCGCAACGAGCGACCTCGCTTCTTCGCGCTTCCTTCTGGCTGTGGCAATGGTTATTTCAGGGTATGAGCCGAAGGACAGCAGCTTTTCCTTATTATTGAAGCGATATTTTAAGCGCCAAAGTTTTCCGCCCGTCGGCGTCACGAGGAGAAACAGTCCGCCGCCATCGAAAAGAGTGCTCTTCTTCGCCTGAGGCTTAGTTTTTCTTATCTTTGCGTCCGATAACCCTATAACTCGTTTCGGCATAAAGGTTTTCTCCGTTTTGGGTGTACGCGAAGGGATTGCTTCCGTTTTGGGTGTACATTAGGATTAAAGTACACCCAAAACACCTGGATTTGAGTATATTACATCGGACGAGGAAAAGCAAGAGGAATGAGAAAAGCCCCTATTCTAAAGGGGCTTTTGCACTTTGTGGGGCTTGGTTGGATGGAAAATTGGTGGACGAGAAGGGGATCGAACCCTCGGCCCCCGCATTGCGAACGCGGTGCTCTCCCAGCTGAGCTACTCGCCCATCGTGGACAATGAGGGGTATAATCTAATCCATCGGATAAAATAAATCAAGAGAAAATTCATAAAAAATCAAAAACACCTTCATTCAGAGACGCCTGGGCGGACAAGGTCAAATCGCAATACCGCCCCATTTCGGCCAGGACCGCCCGAACATATTGACAAACAGCCGCATCTTCGTTATAGTGTGCAGTCTGAGCCGTACCGATCATTCCAGTGAAAGGAGAATACGAACCATGCGTGAAAGAGAGAAAGAGATAGCCCGCAAACGGAAACGCCAGGCGGAGACGCTGAAGCTGAAGCGCAAGACCGCCATTGCCGCTGCCGCCGCTAAGAAAGGGAAGTAAGGATGTTGCTACGCCGCACCTTCATAGTGTTCATGGCCGGACTGCTGCTTGGCGCCGTGGTTCTCACGAGCTGCGCGCCGAAACTGCCTCCCGAACCGGCATGGGAGCTGGATGCCCGGGCGCTTTTGGACCAGGCAGAGGCCTTTTATGCCAAAAAACAATATGACCACGCGCTTAAAACAGCCAATGATTTTGCCGTGCTGTACCCCAAAAGCAGGCACCAGGACCGGGCGCGGTTCCTCATGGGCGAGGTGCGCTTTGCACAGCGGGACTACCAGCAGGCGCTCAGCAACTACAAGGATGTCCTCGAAAAATACCCTGCTTCACCGTTCATCACCGACGCCAAATACAAGCTCGGTCTCTGTTACTTTGAGATCAAGGAATACGACCTCGCCATAGCGAACCTGCAGGACCGGACCCGGGTAACCGACCCCGCCAGGCTTGTACGGATTGCCGAGGTCCTGGCGGCCGCGTATGCGGCAAAGGAGGCATATCTGCCTGCGGTGAAGGAATTCGCCTACCTTGCCGGGTCCTCGCCGAACGCAAACCAGCAGGCTGGATACCGGGAGCGGGTGCGCGAAATGGTGGCCAGGAACCTTACGGAAGACGACCTCACGGCCCTGTCGGAGGGTGCCGTTTACCCCGCTGACCTCGCCCTGCTGCGCCTTGCAAGCCTCATGATCGAGCAGAAAAAGTACCGTGACGCCATCAAGCTTGCCAAAGACTTCCTTGCAAAATTCCCGACGCACCCCGAAAAGACCCGGGCAGAGATGCTCGAGGTCGATGCTACGGCACAGCTCACGTCGCCGCGCTACTCCCTGGGCGCGCTCATCCCCCAGACCGGACCGGCCGCCTTCTATGGTGACCGTGTGCTCAGGGGCATCCAGCTTGCCGTGTACAACTACAACCTCAAAAACATTGAGAACCGCGTGGAGATCCTTGTCAGGGACACCGAAGGATCACCCGATAAAGCGGCTGCCGCACTTTCCGAACTCGGGCCTCAAGGCATTGTAGCTGCCATCGGACCGCTCCTGACGCGCGAAGTGGAAGCGCTTGCGCCGATCATCCAGAAGCTGCAGGTCCCGGTCATCACGCCGGCCGCCTCGGGCGCCGGACTGGGAGAACTAAGCCCCTGGATATTCAGAAATGCGCTCACGAACGCGAGCCAGGCGCGCGCGGCCGCACAGTACGTCATCAGTCAGAAGCTCAAAAAGATCGTGATCATGTATCCCGACGATCCCTACGGCAGGGATTTGTCGCGCCTCTTTGCCCGTGAACTGAGAAACAAGATAGACGTGCTCGCGACCGTCCCCTACCCGACGGAGACCAACGATTTCGGCCCCTATATCAGACGCGTCATGGATATCGACCTGCGCTCCCGCAGGATCCAGATCCCGGAGGACGACGCGGAGCGGAAAAAGCTTTTCCAGGACTATGCGCCCAGCTTCGATTCCCTCTACCTTCCCGGCACGGCTGACCGGGTGGGCCTCCTCATCCCCCAGCTCGCGTTCTACAACATCACGGGCATGAAACTGATCGGGTCCAACAACTGGCACACGCCGGACCTGCTCGAACGCGCCGGACGCCATGCTGAAGGCGCGGTCTTTACCGACGGGTTCATGCCGGAGAACACCGACTCCGCGGTAAAGGAATTCGTGGAATCCTACCGTTCCGCATACCAGGAAGCCCCCGATATCCTTTCAGCCCAGGCCTATGATGCCGCGATGATGGTCCTCTCGCTCATCAAGGAGCAGAAGGACACGCCGGCGGCCATCAGGGACGGCCTTGCAGCGCTGAGTGCCTACCCCGGCATCTCCGGATCGACCGCGTTCAACGGAGCCGGCGAAGCGCAGAAGAAGGTATTCCTGATCACGATCGACAGCAACGGATTCATTCCTGTAAAGGAATAATGCGCCCGCTGCCTATTTTTTCTTGACACTCCTTCTCATTTCCCTTACTATCAACGCTCAACAAAACGCCGGGAAAAATGGCTTTTTACCGCGGTAACAGCTTGTTTCTCTAATCCTATGGAAGAACTGCACATCATACAAAAGATCGTGGTCATGGCCCCGCCGATCATCTTCGCCATTGTGCTGCACGAAGTTGCCCATGGCTGGGTGGCGAACAGGCTTGGCGACCACACGGCCCGCGACATGGGCAGACTGACCCTGAATCCGCTGTCCCATATCGATCTCTTCGGGACCGTGCTCATGCCGCTCCTGCTGTTCTGGGCCACGGATGGCAGGATGGTCTTCGGGTATGCGAAGCCGGTCCCGATCAACCCCTACAATTTCCAGAATCCGAAAAAAGGCATGGCGCTCTCATCCCTCGCGGGACCGGGGATCAATATGGTGATGGCGATTTCCTTTGCCGTCATCCTGCGCCTGGTCCTGCCCGCCATCGCACAGGCCACCCCCACGCGATGCATGGAACTGGTTCGGACCACCCCTGGTGCTGATGTGCCAGTCGGGCGTGATCATCAACGTGGTCCTGGCCGTGCTGAACATGATTCCCATTCCGCCGCTGGACGGGAGCAGAGTGGTCTACTGGCTGCTCCCCGACAAGCAGGCGGCCCTGTACTACCAGCTGGAACGCTACGGGTTCGTCATTCTTATGCTGCTGCTGGCGTTCAATATCCTCGGCGCCATCATCGGGCCGCTCATCGATCCACTGCTGTCGATCTTATTGGGACGCTATTACCAGTGAGACAGGCCATGGGCAGGACGAGCGGAAACTATTCAGGTTGACGACTGAAGGATGAAGACCGTAAAAAATAAAACCATGGGTAGCAAATCAGAGGGTCTGAATTGGGTGCTCGGTATCGAAGTTGATTTTCTTGAATAACCTTCAGTCTTCAGCCTCAGCACCTGAATGGCTGCCACTCCTAAAGGATCATCCATGAGCAAAAAAAGGGTTTTAAGCGGCATGCAGCCGAGCGGCCTTCTGCACCTCGGCAATCTTCTGGGAGCACTGGAGAACTGGCGCAAGCTCCAGGACCAGTACGAATGCTACTACTTCATCGCCGACTGGCACGCCCTCACCACGAACTATGCCGACACCTCGAAGATCCGGACGTACGTCAAGGAGATGGTCATTGACTGGCTTTCGGCCGGCCTTGACCCGGAGAAGGCGGTGCTCTTCAAGCAGTCCCTCGTGCCCGAGCACGCCGTCCTCCATGTGCTGCTCTCCATGTCCACGCCGCTTCCCTGGCTCGAGCGCGTGCCGACCTACAAGGAAAAGATGGACCAGATCCAGGACCGGGAAATGAACACCTACGGCTTCCTCGGCTACCCGGTGCTCCAGGCGGCGGACATTCTCATCTATAAAGCGCACTTCGTGCCCGTGGGCGTTGACCAGCTGCCCCATCTGGAGCTGACGCGCGAGATCGGCCGCAGGTTCGACCAGCTCTACGGCGAGATCTTTCCGGAGCCGCAGCCGCTCATGACCGAGTATCCCAAGCTGCCCGGCACGGACGGCCGCAAGATGAGCAAGAGCTACAACAATACGATCAACCTCTCGGACAGCCCCGAGGACATCACGAAGAAAGTGATGGCCATGGTGACCGACCCGGCGCGCGTACGCAGGAATGATCCCGGCAATCCCGACGTCTGCCCGCTCTTCGCGCTCGACAAGATCTTCGCGCCCAAGGAATGGTGCGATCATGTGAACGTGGAATGCCGCCGCGCCGGCATCGGCTGCGTCGATGACAAGAAGGAGCTGCTGAAGCACCTTCTGGCCTACCTCAAGCCGATGCAGGAGCGAAGGAAAGAACTGGTTGACGACCCGAAAAGGATCGCCGATATCATCCACGAAGGCTCCCGCAAGGCCCGCGTTATCGCTGCCCAGACCCTGGCGGAAGTGAACGAGGCGATGAAGCTGTAGCGGCATATTCACAAGTCGAGATAAAGGGCTGAACTCGCGCGGAGTCGCGGAGGCGCAGAGAGAGCAAAAGATTTTAATTTTCTGTTTGAAGCCAGAACAGAACCTCGTTTTTCTCAGCGTCTCAGCGCCTCTGCGGGAGATAAAAAGAAGTTCATTTTGTGACTTATGTGCTTTTTGTGGCGACATCTCTTCTGAATTACCATGGACAACCAAACACCTTCCTCATTCGCAACAAGACCATCCGCCGGAAAAAACCAGCCAAATCAGACCTGAAGATCGTTGCCGGGAAAAAGAAAAAACTGACAAAGAACCAGCAGGCCTTCAACCGCCTGACAAAACGCATCGAGCAGCTTCAGCAGGCGATCCGCAAAGACACGACAAAGCTTGAAACCGTGCTCAAAGCGTACAACGCGAACATACCCAACCTGCAGCAGGTTATCTCCCAAAGCAGGCTAAAGCTTGCAAAAGCCCTGGGCGAAGCCGCAAAAAAGCTAAAACTCGGCGCGCGTCAGGCAGAGAATATGCGCAAGGTCATCCTCCTCCTGTGCGATGAAGCGTTCGCCCATGTGGAGCCTGACCAGGAGACCGAACTGTTTTATAATGCCTGGTCGGAATCGAATTATCGCGAGGAAGTTCAAAGTCAGCAGAACGCCATGAAGCGGGCGTTCGCGGAACACGCGAAGGGCGCCTTCGGCATGGACATCGATCTGGACTCCATGGGAGATACTCCCGAGGAATTCGCGCGTTTTGTCAGGCGCATGCGGGACGAGTTCAAGAGCAGCGATAATCAACGAGAAGAGCCTTTTTCCCGAAAGTATAAGTCGAAGAAACAACTTGCGAAGGAAGAGCTGCGGAAAAAAGAGGAAGCGCATCAGCTCAAAAGTATGCGAAGCCTTTACCTTTCCCTGGCAAAGGCCCTGCACCCGGACACGGAAATGGACTTTGCGGAAAAGAAACGGAAAGAAGAATTGATGAAGAAGGTGACCGCCGCCTATGCCGATAAGGACCTTGCCACCCTCCTCAAACTTGAGATGCAATGGGTCGCTTCGGAAACCCGGACGCTCGACACGCTGCCGGACGAAAAGCTGAAACTCTACATAGCGTCGCTCAAAGAGCAGGTCGCCGCGCTCGAAGAGGAGCACGCATCGGTGTTTTATCATCCCCGGTTCGCGCCTATCAACGATGTCTGGCATTTGACGGAACAGCAGGCGGTTCGCGAGATCCATGTCTTGAAGCAGGACTGCATCCGGCTGCAGGAGTACATAAGCGACATGACCGACGTTTGTTCCGATTCAAGCCGGAGGAAAGAGATCGTCGAGTTTGTGAAGGAATATATCGCGATGATGGGCTCCGAACTCTCCGACCCCTTCCATGATTACCCCGTGGATTTCTGAAGACCATTTATCCTGCGGGTTTTTCCATCACGCACGGAATTTCCGACGCGCAGCGTATCGGATTTATCTTCTCGATGCGCCCGCCAAGAAACCTTTTGGGTATCGCTTTTGTGCCAATATTCAGCATTGAATCCGTAGGGCACGATCGACCGTTTTGCCCAACCTGTCTACCCACTGAACAACTCAACAACTCATGCCTGACAACTACTCGGATTGCCAATTGCGCCGCGTCTCAGCACGTGACCAAGCCTCTGACCTTCTTTCCGCCTTGACAGTGAACATATGTTCACATATACTGGGGCATGCTTACTCATGAGAAAGAAAAGCAGCTCCTGCCCGGTCTCGGGACAATGATGATGCAGGGAGTATTGCGATATGGCCGGTGATCGATCAGTACCGTTTTTGCTCAGTTCTGTGTTGCGAAAAACAGGAAACGATGCTAAGGTTATTCACCGTGCCTGGCATACTTATATGAACAGGAGGCACCAATGAGAACACGGTTGATCCTCAAGGCAGGGCAGCGCGGCACCAAGAGCCTGTCAGCGAAGTACGGCGATGCATTGCTCTGCGTGCGCTTCAGGTATGATGCAAAGCTTCAGCAGAGGATAAAAACGGTTGAGCTTGTCATCGAAAAAACCGACTGGACGCCGCCACCTCCGCGATACACGCAGGATAGCATGGTTCATTTACACATAAAAGCTGACGATATGCCTTCCCGCACGCAAGCCAAGGCTGCAGGAGGCAGGTGGAATCCCGAGAAGCAGCTTTGGGTCGTGAAGTATGGTAAAATCGCGGGAACGTTGCTGGAAAAGCATATACAGGTAGATGCAAGGTGATGACCAGCGCGACGGCAAAAAGCATATATCTGTATATACATGGCAGGTATCTACGGGTAGATACAAGCATATGCCTGTAGATAATTGTATATACCTGTAGATGACAGGTTGCTTCTAGTAAACAACTGGTTAACCCACAAAGCCAATTAAGAGGTCGTCAATGGACTTTACAATTCTTTACCGCGTCATCATCAAGCCGTACGACACTTTTAAAGAATTTAAGAATCGTACGCGTCCTGAACCATTTATTCTAATCGCCTTTCTTGTTGTCCTTTCCACAATCGCGGTGTACACACACGACGTTCATCAACCGAATGAACAAGCCTCATTGATAACAAGAATTGTACGTACGCTATTCTTTTTCATTCCTCGTTCCCGGTCTTTATGCATTGGTTATTATTCTATCTGCCAAACTTTTATTCAAGACGAGAACTCGTTTCCCCTTTCTCTTAAGTGCCTTCGTATTATGCAGTTTTCCCAAACACCTCCTGTCTTTGCCGATGATATATCTTGAATCTTTCGCTCGATACATAGGTTTGCTTAGCTTTGTCTGGATTGTCTTTCTCTGGCACGCGGCGTTAAGCCAAATATTCCCGATATCGAAACGTCAGGCTTTTACCCTGCTCGTAGTATTAGTACTGACAAATATAATTATCTACGGCCTTTGGAGCATGGTGGCAATTGCGATCTTCAACATATATAACCCTGCGACTTAAAATAACAGGTCAATAAGGATTTGGATTAAACATGACAATAAATGAAAAACTGATTGTTAACAGAATGGCTGTCGCCTTCCTATTGTTTCTTGTGATCCTTGTGAGTTTTGCCCCTACGGTATTTCTTGGAGAGGACAAGTGGCTTATCATTCCTCTTCTATTAGTGCTACTCCTTGTTTTATGGCTTGTTTATAGCTCAATGGCTAAAAAAAGTTTATTGAACGAGAGTGCAATTCCCAAAGACAAAACCGATTTTATTGATAATTTTTTATGGGATTTCAAGCCGAACAGTAAAGTTAAAATTTTATTTGGTGCATACGGAATGACTATTGGTATAACTATTCTTGTCACCGTTATCCTTTTAATAATTTCGCCAGATTTGATTTGGAAAATCGCCTTTTCGCCACTCGGCGTCGTATTGTTTTGTAGCGTTTATCTTGCTTCTTATCTTACTCTTAAAAAGAGACTGAAGTGAAAGTGAAGCCAATGATTCTAACGAGGCGGGTCGAGACCGCCGCGAAAATCACGCGGCTCACCCGCGTGTTAATTTGACAAAGCCTTATTGCAATCCGACGAAAAATCTATGGCTGACGAAAAAACAATTCAAGTTTTCATAAATCCTCTTCAACTGCTAGATGTCGATGAGCCTTGGGCTTCGGCGACCGGCAACAAGCCAACTTTGGAGTCAATCGTTGAATTTATTTGCACTCCTGGCATTGGCTCTGATTTAGACAACCTTATTGCAAGATTTAAAGAAATTAGCAAAGAGCAGCCAAGATTATTTGCAGCTCCAGTCGAACAACGTATTCTTGACAAGCTGGTATGGCCTTTACGCCATGCAAAGGCAGGCTACATGGTCGGCAATTATCTGGGCACTATTGCTTTATGCGGAATGGTAGCAGAAATGGTGGCAATGTTACTTTTCGAAATTGCAACGATCAACTTAAACAACAAACCAATGACCGAGCACGATCAAATATCAGTGTTCGGCAGCAAATTTGAGAAACTGGGCCAAGATCGTCGCGTACAAATACTGCATGCTTACGGTATTATAACTGACGATCTCAAAAAAGCTTTCGACTCGATTCGTATTACGCGTAAAAAATATCTTCATCTCTGGTCACAAGATCACGAGCAAATTCCTGCCGATGCTATCGAAGCTTTTAATTCAGCCATTTTGATTGCTGTTACTGCGATTGGGCAGAACGTACAAGATGGCAAACTGATTCTTAACCCTTCCCTTGTCAAATATTTAGCACAGAAAGGTCTGTACAGCGGTGAGGATGATAAAAGGGAAACGGAATAACAGATTTAGGGTTATAAAGGTCAGTATTAAACCTAATTCTTCACTTTCGTTCCCTGCCTATTGGGTTTATAGCGTCCCTATAAATACTGTAATCGAATCCAGATGACTCTATCTTGATGAAGTGGAATAAAGATGCAAACCTGGAGAGAACTAGAAAAGGAATTCAAAGAACTGATCCCGCAAATGCAGTATATACGGCTGGATGCTCAGTGGGGCGCTGCCGGCGAGTATTGGCATTTGGCCGGCGGTTTTAACAGAAATGCGGAAAAGAGATTTGTCGCATTAGCCCACATTGCAGGAGAAAAGCTTTCAAAAGTTCTTACTCCGGGAATAGATGTCGCAGATGAAGTACTGACTGAAATAGATCCGGTCTATCGTTGGTACAAGGGCATTTGGAAAATCAGTGGAAACTTCGAGTACGGTTTCATCGCAGAACAGAAGACAGATAAAGATGAATCAGCAGGTTTTATCCAAACGGGTTCTATCAATAATATAGCGGAAGCATCCGCAACGTTTTGCGTTGAGCTTTCTGCCAAATACCCAGAGAGAGAAGAGAAATTGCCTGATGCAACCAAGAATAGCACATGGAAAACTCGTTTTGTTGATGCAATTAATTTGAAGCCAGGGGCTTTTGGCTTTTCTGTGGATCTCAAGAAACTTTTTTCGCGGCGAAAGAAGAAACAATAAGCCCGATTAATCGGGTAGCCGGGGGATTTTCTCCCCCAGCCCCCACACCACCTGGCATGCGGGTCCGCACCAGGCGGTTCGCGGAAATCATCGGGCCGTAGCCGGATAGTGAATCTTGATCCACAGTGTTCTGATTGAAGTAAGCCCCTGCTTTGTGAGATATGCGTTGGACAAACCCACATTCGATGGCTTCGGTCTTTGCAAGATGCCAGTAGCTCTTCCTGCTCAGTCCGGCGGTTACTGCGTGGCCGTTCGCCGACACCGAGTTTCATCAGTTCCCCGACCCGCTTCCTCGTCCTGCGCCACTGTTTCCAGTAGCACATACGAATCCGGCGGCGAAGCCACTGATCCAGTTCCACGGCGTCGTTGTACCGCATTCCGATACCGAAGTAGTTCATCCATCCCTGTAAATAGGTGCGGATTTTCTGGTATCGGTGCTCCATGGATACACCCCAGCTGCGGCCGGTAAGGCGTTTGCAGTTCGTTCTTGAAGTTTGCAAACGCCTTCCGGGACACGGTCAGCCTCTTGCAGGTGGAACGTGAAACCGAGGAAGATGCTTGACTCCGCGGTACCGACCTTGCTCTTGTCCCTGTTCACCTGCACCTTGAGGTTCTTTTCAAGGAACAGGCTGATGCTCTCCATCACGCGCTCTCCGGCACGCTTCGACTTTACCAGAATGATGAGGTCATCGGCGTACCGGCAGAACTGATGCCCCCGTTTCTCCAGTTCCTTATCGAGGTCATCCAAAAGAATATTACTCAGGAGCGGCGAAAGCGGCCCGCCTTGCGGAACGCCCTTGGATGTCTGGTTCAGCCTGCCGTTTACGACGACTCCGGCCCGAAGGTATTTGCCGATCAGCTTGAGGATGCCCTTGTCCTTGACGCGCCTTCCGACCCGGCTCATCAACACGTCCCAATCGACATTGTCGAAGAACTTCGCAAGGTCGATGTCAACGGCATAGCGGTATCCCTGGTTGATCAGCTCAACCACCTTCTTTACAGCCTGATGCGCCGAGCGGCCCGGTCTGTACCCGTAACTCGATTCGGAGAAATGGGGATCGAATACAGGGACGAGTACCTGGGTGATCGCCTGCTGAATCACGCGATCGGAGACCGTGGGGATGCCGAGTGGCCTGGTTCCCCCGCTGTCTTTTGGGAATCTCGACCCTCTTGACCGGAGTGGGTTTATACGTCCCGTCCAGCAAAGAGGCTTTGATTCCTTGGCCAGTTGGCCCTGGCGAATTCGGGATAGTCCGTAATCGTCATATCGTCGATGCCGGCTGCTCCTTTGTTCGCCTTGACCTGCTGCCATGCCTGCTGCATGTTCTCACTGCTTACAACTTCTTCTACTGTGGTCATTCGAGTGGGCTGTCTCTCCACAACGCGCCCGGATCGGCTCATCCGTGTCGGACTCTTCACCGTCCCGAAGCTTATGGAATGCCCTTCCTCCTTTCCGCGTTCTGGCCTTCGTCTCCCGCAGATATGCCGGAGACTACTATGCCGTCTGCTGACTTCTGCGCGCTCACCCCGCATGTTTCCATGCAGGGCGCTATAGGGGTTCGTCATGAGGTGCTGTCTGGTTCGTGTTTCCCGGTGAGGGACTCGTATCAGGCGACAGCCGACTGATATGCCTGGGCCTTGGTTGCCGGGTTGACCCTTCCCGGATTTTCTCATGACGATCCTATCGCATGTCGCGCAGATCTCCCCGGATAAGAACGTGAACTTTCCGTGCACAACCGCCGCATTTACCCTATCCCCTGAACCAGTGGGCTTCGTTATGTTGTGCTAACTTGCCCGGGGACTGAGCCTTGTATGCGGTTTCTGTTCGTCGGCTCGCACGTTTGCCTTAGGCTTCCTTCAGACGGTCGGTCGCCCTTCCGCCCTTGCCTTGGGCTAGTACTTGTGCTACTGTGGTTCTCGTACAGGGGACTTGCACCCCATAAGTTCACGCCCGTGCCGGGCGTACACAAATCGTTCCAGCCGACAAGTCGGCTCAACTCGGCGTTCATGCGTAATTTTCAACTAAATTTCATGATTCATTCAATCGTCGACGATCAGAGAGCGAGCGCAATGAGTAGCCCACCCACTATCATCTTTACGCAAGACAGCCCGTTCTACGAAATGGTCACAGCATTTCTGGCAGCAACCGCGGGAATAGTCACCGTTTTCGAAAAGGAGGATCCTCTTGCCCCTGGTCCCGATAAGCATGCCTGGTATCGCGGCAAGGTGAGGCCCGACCTGGCCATAGACATGGAACAGGTTCACGCTCTGTGCCTGTCCGGCGACCTTACGGCGGATTCAGTGGTGAAGTCGCTTTGCTGCATGCTTCTTTGCACTGCCTACACCGTCGCCGACGTTCATAACGATCAATCGCCGGAATTCGAGGTCTTTCGCCACCTTCGCAACGCGGCGGCCCACGGAAATTACTTCTACTTCAAAAAAGACGAACCCAGGCGCAGGGCCGCATGGGGCAGGTTCGTGATAGACGATAAGCTCAAGGGAAGCTTCAATCCCCACTCCGGCGTTGAGTGCGTCGGTGACACTATTTCTCCCGCTGATGTCCTGGCCTTGCTGCAGAGCATTGAGCGCCGGCTTTCAAAGGGGTCATCCTGAACGAAGTGAAGGATGTGAATTTGTTGTAAAACTGAGATTCTTCGCTGCCGCTCAGAATGACAAAACTAATGGTTTTTCGCCGCCGGTGAAGGACGATCCCTGCTAAGCGGGGAAGGAATTCCTATGGACAGCAGGTATTACCAATGCTATAATAGTATGACTTGCAGAGAGGAGGTATGCCATGACCATATCAAAGGCTACCATCAAGGGGCAGGTGATCATACCCGTGGAACTCAGAAAAAAATTCAACATTAAAAAAGGTACCCGCATCTCGATCGAAGAAGGCCAGGGGCGGGTGATTCTCTTGAAACCGCTTCCCGATGACCCGATCTCGGCTTCCCGGGGCATGTTGAAGGGGAAAACGTCACTGACCAGGGCGCTCTTGAAAGACCGGCGCGAGGAGGCGAAGCGTGGATAGCGCATACGTCCTCGACAGCTATGCGCTGCTCGCGCATTTTGAGGATGAAGCCGGCGGCGCGCAGGTTGAAAAGATTCTTAAGGCGGCCCAGGCGGGGAAGACGAAACTCTTCCTCTCCGTGATCAACTTCGGCGAAGTTTACTATACTACGTTCCGGGAGCGCGGCAGAGAAGATGCGGAAGAAGTGAGGTCGATGATGGAGCAACTTCCGATTACCGTCGTACCCGCTGATAAGGAAAATACTCTTGAGGCAGCGAAGCTCAAGGGCGCGCACGCGGTTGCCTATGCGGACTGCTTCGCAGCGGCCCTCGGCATGAGGAAAAAAGCCAGGGTCGTGACGGGCGATCCGGAGTTTAAAAAGTTCGGAGAGTTGGTTGCCATGGAGTGGCTTGCTTGAGGTGCCGCAGTGGGCGGATTACTCCTGATAAAAAGCTGTACTACCCGCACCTAACCACGTGCAGACCCCTCTCCGCCACAAAAAACCTTGACAATACAGGGTCTCTCCCCTATTATTCTTTTAAAGCATCCCCCCTGAGACCACGTGATGATAACGACCATTCAAGACGTTCTGAAAGAATTCAAGTCCGACATGGAGCGCATGGAGCACCGAATCCATGAGAGCCTGGGGACCGATGTCGAGCTTATCCGGCAGGTGAGCAAGTACATTCTCGGCGCGGGCGGCAAGCGGTTCCGGCCCCTGCTGCACCTGCTCTCGGCGCGGCTCTGCGGCTGCCGGGACCACAGCGCCGAATATACCCTGGGCGGCGTTGTCGAGTTCATCCACACGGCCTCGCTCCTGCACGACGACGTGATCGACGAAGCCAAGGTCCGGCGCGGCAAATCCTCGGCAAACTCCCTCTGGGGCAACCAGGCCAGCATCCTCGTGGGCGACTACCTGTACTCGAAAGCACTCTACCATGGGGTCCGCCTCCAGAACCAGCGGGTCATGGACGTTCTCTCCGAGACCACCACGACCATGTCCGAAGGCGAGGTCCTGCAGCTCATGCAGATCCAGAACATCGACATCACCGAGGCGGACTACTATCGCCTCGTCGAGTGCAAGACCGGCGTGCTCATTTCCGCATCCTGCCGGCTCGGCGCCATCATCGGCAAAGCTCCCCTTTCGCAGGAGGACGCGCTCACGGCCTATGGGAAAAAACTGGGCTATGCGTTCCAGATCACCGACGACACCCTCGATTATGCCGCGGACCAGAAGCAGCTCGGCAAGGTGCTCGGCAAGGACCTGGCCGAGGGCAAGGTCACGCTTCCGCTCATCTATGCGATCCGCAAGGCCACGCCCGATGAAAAGGGCCGGCTCAACGAGATCCTGCAGGCAGAGGCCATGGCCGACGCGGACCTCAGCTATACCATCGGCATCATGGAAAAATACGATACGGTCAATGAAGCGCTCGCGATGGCGCAATCCTTTTCCGACGGCGCGAAGGCGGCCCTGAACCTCTTCCCGGATTCGTCACCCCGCCAGGCGCTCCTGGCCCTTGCGGATTACGTGGTACAACGGGAGATGTAATGCACCCTCTCGCAGCACTGGCGAAAGAAGCGGTTGAGCTCTACATCCGGAACGGGAGCATCCTCACCATCCCGGAGTACGAACTTCCCGCCGAACTCACGCAGCGGGCAGGCGTGTTCGTCTGCCTCAAAATAAAAGGCATGCTCAGGGGCTGCATCGGCACCTTCCAGCCCGCGGAGCCCGATGTGGCCCACGAGGTCGTACGGAACGCGATCAGTGCCGCGACCTGCGATCCGCGCTTTGGCTGCATCCAGGAATATGAGCTGGGTGCCCTGGAGTACAGCGTGGACGTGCTGTCGCCGACCGAAGTGATCGCGGACAAAAGCATGCTCGATCCAAAGCGCTACGGCGTGATCGTGCAGGCCGGCGGAAAGCGCGGGCTGCTGCTGCCCGACCTCGAAGGAGTGGATACGGCGGAACAGCAGATCAGCATTGCCATGCAGAAGGCGGGCATCGCGCCGGGCACCCCGGTCAAGCTGTCCAGGTTCGAAGTCAAACGATACCACTAACATATAACATATCTTTTTCATGACAGAGAGGGAGGATAGAAATAACGCATGGAGAGAGCAGAACGGAACGAAGAGAGCGAAAAACAAAAAGCAAAGCTCATATTCCTCGCAGTGGCCGCCCTGGTGGTGGTCCTGCTGATCGTAAGCTTCGGCTATGCGAACAAGGCACGCCATGAGCTGAACGCAAAAAATCAGGAGCTCGAACTGGTGAAGCAGGACAACGCCACGCTCGAGCTGATGCTGAAGGACCAGAGCGTTGAGATCGATGCACTGAAAAAACAGGTTCAGCAGCTGCAGGCAAAATTAAAAGCAAAACCGGCTCCGAAGAAAAAAGCCGCTGTTGCCAAAACCAAGACCAGGACAAAGGCCAAGACCAAAAAGCAGGACCAGGTAAGAGAACTTTCGCAGGCCGTTCATTTGACAAGCGTAATACGATTCCCGGACCGGGAGAACGGAGCCCCATTGAGTATTCAAAAAGCAATACGCTCGTATGAATATAAAAACGATTATTTTTACATCGTTATCCGCCAGGCGCCTGAACTGGGCGACCGGGCGTACCTGTACTGCTGCGGGATCAAGATCTCCCGGTTCGACCCCATTTGCTGGGGCAAGGCCGGCATCTGCTCGAACCCGGCCTTTAAAGGTCTCCAGCAGCTGCGCGCCGATGTTTCTAATTTCTCGTTGAAAAAGGGCGCGCTCCCGAAGAATGTCGAGCATGTCCCCTGCGGGCCGATGACCCCCCGGGGCGACGGCTGGTACCGCGAGAACATCCTGATGATCGACAATGCTACGCCGAAGAACATCCAGGACATCCTGGAGTTCAGCGCCCTGGACCTGGTCAAGACGGTCCTGGCTGTCTGCTCTCCCGGCACCAGGATGCCGGCCAGGTGCCCCAGCCCGCAGGCCATGAAGAAATGGCTGGATTCGCTGGGAGTGAAGAACTACAAGGAAGTCGCTCCGCCGCCGATCGCGCGGCCGGGGGACCAGAAGTAGAAGACGATCTTTCACTGCTCCGGGAACAAGGACAAAAACCCTTCCGCATATCACGATGCATGTGCTGAAGGGTTTTTTTTAGGTAGATCAGATTTCTGATACACTCGGAGTGTCGTCACCGGTAAATCCCCCTCACCCCAGCCCTCTCCCACTGAGGGGAGAGGGAGATCGTAGCCCCTCCCTCGATGGGAGGGGTTGGAGGGTGACGATCAGGCGATTCCGCAGAATCTCCCCGCACCAATAGAAGGGTGAAGGCAATGTCCTCCCTTGCAATCATCAGAGACGACCGGTATCTGGAGCACAACCCCGGCGACGGTCATCCCGAAAGCCCGAACCGGCTGCGGGTCATCCACGATCTCATTGACAGGGAATTCACCGGCTTGCCGAAGATCTCACCGCGCCTGGCAACGGAAAGCGAGCTGGCTCTCATTCACGATCCATTGTATATCCAGCGAGTGGCGAACACGGCAGGAAGTGTCCATGCCCAGCTCGACCCCGATACCGGCCTGTCGGCCCGCTCCTACGAGATCGCCCGCCTCGCCGCAGGCGGCCTCCTCCAGAGTGTTGATGCTCTGTTCAATCCGCAATCCGAAATCCGCAATCCGCAATCGATCTTCGCCTTCGTCCGTCCACCCGGCCACCATGCCGAGCCCGGGCATGGCATGGGCTTCTGTCTTTTTAACAATGTCGCAATCGCAGCGGCCTATGCAAAAGAGCAGTATGGGCTGAAACGGATACTTATCGTGGACTGGGACCTCCACCACGGGAACGGCACCCAGCACTCATTTTACGACAACCGGTCCGTGCTCTACTTTTCCTCACACCAGTACCCCTACTACCCCGGTTCAGGCAATTTTGACCAGGTCGGTGCGGGTCGCGGCGAAGGATTCACCGTGAACGCGCCCTTCCCGACAGGCTTTGGAAACGTGGAATATCTCTCGGTGTACGAACGCATTCTCAAACCCATCGCGCTCGAATACCAGCCCGAACTCGTCCTCGTATCAGCCGGATTCGACCCCTATTTTGCGGACCCCCTCGGCGGCATGCAGGTGACGGCCGAGGGCTTCGGCGCTCTGTCAGGGCTCGTCAAGGATATTGCGGACCGGACCTGCGGCGGCAAGATCCTGCTTTCGCTTGAAGGCGGATACAGTCCCCAGGGTCTGCGCGACGGTGTCCGGGCCGTTATTCTGGCAATGCTGAGATCAGAACCCCCGCCTGAACAGGCTCATTCCCCAGCAACAGCAGAACAGATCATCGAGGAAATCATCTCGGTTCAGAAGAAGTATTGGAAAAATCTCCGCTGACCTGCCATGTTTCCTTAATACATTTATTGACTTATACGAGTCCTATCTGGTATTATTTTGAATGCCTCTTTATACGTATAAAGCCATGCGCGAAGATGGGACCGCCGTCACTGACGAGGCGATGGCCGTTGATGTGGCGGAGCTGCGACAGGACCTCGAGGCGCGCGGCTACCTCGTAACCTCCTTGCAGGAAAAGAAGATAGGGCTCGGCAGCACCCGCGGCAGTGCCAAGGACTTCCTTATCTTTAACCAGGAATTCGCCACGCTCATCAAGGCGGGGCTTCCCATCGTGCAGTCACTGGAGATCCTGCAAAAGCGGACCGAAAAACAGGGTTTTCATGCCGCGCTCACCAGCATCCTGCACGAGATCCGGTCGGGTGCGGCGCTCTCGGACGCCATGGCGAACCACCCCGCCTATTTTTCTCCGCTCTACACGGCAACGGTCCGCGCCGGTGAAAAGAGCGGCGCCCTTGTTGAGGTGATCATCCGCTTTATCGCGTATCAGAAAAAGATGCTTGCCATCAAGCGCAAGCTCGTCACGGCGCTCGCCTACCCTGCCTTCCTCGTGTTGGCGCTCGGCGCCGTGCTGCTGCTCTTTTTCCTGTACATCATCCCCAACTTCACCCAGATGTACGGCGACAATGGCGGTGAGCTCCCCTTCCTGACCATGATGCTTGTGTCGTTCACCAGCATGTTCACGGCCTATTTCCCCTTCATTTTCTCCGGCATCATCGCCGCCGGCTTCGGCATCTACTTCTGGCAGAGGACTCCTGGCGGCAAAACAGCGCTCGACGGCCTCGTGCTCAGGATCCCGCTCGTCCGCACGCTGGTGACCCAGTATGTCCTGGCACAGCTCACCCGCACGCTGGCTGCAGTGCTCCGCGGCGGCATCCCGCTGGTGAAGCGCTGAACACCACGGCAGGCGTGATCGCCAACTCCGTTGTCGCCCGGCGGCTCACGGACGCCCGGCAGCAGGTGATCGAAGGCGTAAGCCTGGCAGACGCCTTCGAACGAACCAGGATCGCTCCCGATATGACTGTACGGATGATCGAGGTGGGCGAGTCGTCAGGCGACCTGCCGCAGATGCTCGAGGATGTGGCTGAGTTCTACGACCAGGAGGTCGAGAACCGGCTGACCTGCTCACCACCATGATCGAGCCGGTGCTGATGCTCACCATGGGCATTGTCATTGCGGTGATCGTGGTCGCATTGTATCTTCCGATATTCGAAATGGGGGCGCGACTCAAATGACATCCTTCAGAAGAAAACGGCTCGGCGAGATCATCGTGTCCAAGGGGCTCATCACGCAGGAGCAGATCAGCGAGCTCCTGGCACGGCCCGAGGGCCGAGGAAAGCGCATCGGCGAGCTGTTGGCCGACAACGGGCTCATCACCGAAGAGGTGCTGGCCCAGGCGCTTGCCGAGCAGCGCGACCTGCGCTACCTCGACCTCGCGGAATTCCGCATCAATCCCGCGTTCTTCGAGAAGATCCCGGTGGAGCTCATGCAGCGCTACCAGTTCGTGCCCGTCGAGGAGACGGACGGCGGCGGCATCGTCGTGGCCATGACCGACCCGAACAACATCCCGGCCATCGATGAGCTCGAAATGATCCTGGACCGTCCGGTCGACGTCTGCGTCAGCACCACCTCGGCCATCCTGGCGGTGGTCAAACGGAGCGGCACCTCCGAGCGGGTGCTCCACACCGTGTCCGAGGACTTCAAGCTCAACATCGTCAAGGAACAGGAAAACGGCGAGGAGGTCCTCTCCCTGGAGAGCATCGACAAGGACGAAAGCCCCATCATCAAGCTCATGCACACCACGATCTTCGACGCCATCCAGCGGCGCGCCAGCGACATCCATATCGAATCGACGGACAAGAACGTGTCTGATCAAGTACCGCATCGACGGCGTGCTCTACCTCGCCACCGAGCCGATCGACATCAAGTTCCACAGCGCCATCGTGTCGCGCATCAAGGTCATGAGCGACCTCGACATCGCCGAGCGCCGCGTGCCCCAGGACGGCAGGTTCAAGATCCGGACCGGCGGCAAGACCATCGACTTCCGCGTCTCGATCCTGCCCTCGCGCCTTCGGCGAGGACGTGGTCATCCGCATCCTGGACAAGGAATCCATCACCGCCGGCGTGAATACGCTCGAGCCTCGACAGTCTCGGATTCGACGAGAACGACCTGCGCCGCTTCCGGAAGAGCATCCGCGAACCCTACGGCATGGTGCTCGTCACCGGCCCCACGGGAAGCGGCAAGACCACGACCCTCTACGCGGCCATGACCGAGATCAACACCGGCGAGGACAAGTTCATCACCATCGAGGACCCCGTTGAATACCAGCTCAGGGGCGTGACGCAGATACCGGTGAACGAGAAAAAGGGCCTCACCTTCGCGCGCGGCCTCCGTTCCATCCTGCGCCACGACCCGGACAAGATCATGGTCGGCGAGATCCGCGACGCCGAGACCGGCCAGATCGCGGTCCAGTCAGCGCTTACCGGCCACCTCGTCTTCACCACGGTGCACGCGAACAACGCCTTCGACGTGCTCGGCCGCTTCCTGAACATGGGCATCGAGCCCTACAACTTCGTTTCGTCGCTCAACTGCATCCTGGCACAGCGGCTCGTGCGCATCCTCTGCGTGCACTGTAAGAAACCGGTCACGCTTTCGCGCAAAGAGCTCGATGATTCCGCCATGGACGCGGAGCAATACCATGACCATGTGTTCTACGATGCACGCGGGATGCAAGGAATGCAACTATACCGGGTTCCGCGGCAGGAAGGCCATTCACGAGTTCCTTGACCTCTCCGACCGGATCAGGGAGATGATCCTCGAAAAACGGCCGTCTTCGGAGCTCAGAAAAGCCGCGCTCTCCGAAGGCATGACCACCCTGCGCCAGTCGGCCGTTGCCAAGGTCCTGGCCGGCGTAACCACCCTGAAGGAGATCAACCGGGTGACGTTTATAGAATAGAGGTTTCATCAGAAAATAATTGTCCACCGCCGAGACGCTGAGACGCAGAGAAAATCATTATTATTTTTATGATGCTTTCTCGGCGCCTCCGCGTCTCGGCGGTTAAATCCGACTTTTAAAAGACCATCACACCTATGACTACGTCAATCATGAAAATTAAGAAACCACTCATCCTTGCCGCGCTGCTGCTCTGCGTCTCCTTCCCTGCCCAGGCGCAGGAAAGCGGCGGCGAAAGATTCTGGTTCCCCCAGGGCACCAACCCGGCAAATGAAGCCTTTGCAACACGGACCGGTCCTGTTGCGGCCCCGTCCGATGACCCTTCGGCCCTGCTCAGGACGGGTACAAAAAAAGGCCTCCGCGGCGATGCGCTCGAGGCCGAGCTCTTTGCCGGCCCGGATGCCGCGGTGCTCAAAAGCGGGTTCTTCGAACCCTGGCCCGCCCTGCTTTCCGCTCTTCGCGAACCAACGGTCCTGGTGGACAGCAGCGACGTCGCCGGGCTCGAAAAGACCAAACCAATGCTGATCATCCCGTCAGGCGGCCTTTCCGGCCATGCCGCTTCAACGTTTTTCAAGGCAAGCCTGGATGCCTATGTGCGGTCTGGCGGCGTCATCATCGTCTTTGCCCAGCAGAACGGCGGCGATCTCGCGGCCCTGCCCGTGCCCGATGGCTCGAAGACCGCGATTAGCGGCGCCGGTTGGGCGCAAGACAACAATCCATTTTTCCGCGCCTCGTCGATCCAGTCTTCGCACCCCCTGCTGAGCGGAACAAGGAAAAGCATCCCGGACATCGAAACGAGCGGGTACCTGGCCTCCTGGCCTGAAAAAGCGCAGATCGTGCTTGCCCGGCCCGACGGGTATCCGACGCTGGTCGTGTATCCCGTGGGAGCAGGCTGGGTCGTGATCACGACGCTCTTTACGGACTATTCTTTCGGCCAGGGACGGCTGGAACAGGACGAAAAGGTCCTGCTTCGCGACCTCGTGGCGTGGGCCAAAGCTCCGGAAGAGACCCTGCAGGCAACCGCGGGCCGGCAACTGGACGTAAACCTGCTGATACACCGCCCGGACCAGGAAGAGGCCCCGGCAGCCAGGATCTCCATCGTGGGACCAGGCAAGACGGCAACCCCGGACCAGATCGTGGATCTTCCGGCCATGCAGCGAAAATCGTTTACCCTGCCTTTTTCCTTCCCGGTCCCGGCGGACCTGCCAGCCGGCAACTACCACCTGGAATATGTGCTGCTCGATGCCGCAGGCAGGGCGGTCACCGCGGCGGTCGAAGCTGATGCGGGCCGCTTCTCCCTTGGCCAGCCTCCGGTGGCAGCGCCCCTCCAGAAACAGAAGCAGCCCATGCTCCCCTTCCCGCTGACCTTTCGCGTTGACCCTCTTCGGGAGCAGGCAGCCGGCAGCCTCTCGGCAACCCTGGCAATAACCGCGTTGGATACAGTGGGCATCGCTCAGAACCAGGACTTTTTCATGCGCCTGGCGGGCCAGGAAAAAATGTTCCGGCTCACGGCGGACAAAGCGCAGCTCACCTTTGAACTTTCGGCGAGCGACACCACTGCACCGGTCGCCTATACGATCTATCACTCCAGTGGAAGATCGCTGGCCCGGGGAAGCATCCCCCTCGGCAATGCCGCCAAAAACCTGACCTTTGACCGCTCCGTCGCACGCGCGGGCCAAAAAATAAAAGCCGTGATCAGCGGTGTGGGCCAGGGCGAAGTCACGCTGACCGGACCCGGCATAGTTGATACCCAGATTGTCGTTGATACCGGCGTTTTCGATATCTCGCTGCCCAAGGACCTGCCCACGGGCCTCTATCCCATCCAGTGGGGCCTCCAAAACATTGACGGCAGTCGTCGTGAGGACGGGGAACTGCTGGCCGTCAGCGGCTACACGGTGGCCATTTCAGATGCGATCGTCGAGAAGCGGGGTGAGTCCGGCCTGTTCGCCCTGCTCCGGATCAATGCATCGACGCCGCTCCCGGTTACCGCAAAACTTCTGCTCCGGGGACCCGATGGAACGATGCGGCCGGCCATCGAAAGCCCGATCACCCTGACCACCGGCCGGCAGGAGGTTGTGCTGCCGGTCACGACCACGATCGACCAGGCCGGCATCTGGGAGCTGTCCTACAGCCTCGTGGCCACCCTTCCGGAAGGGCCGGGCCTGCCGAGCGGACCCGTGTCCGTGGCCGCCGGGCGCGCGCTTTTTGACGCGGGAAATTCCGCGGTCCTGGGCCTCGCCACGGACCAGCCGCTCTACTATGAACCGTCGGGCCCGGTCGCTGTCTCGGCCTATGTTTATGGCACGGGAAAAGCAAAAATAGAACTGTTCCTCGACAAGAAACGAATAGGGAAAAACAGGCTCGAACTTACCGGCGCAGCGGTCCAGACGGTCCCCGTAACTGAGATCGCGCCCGGTACGCATACGCTGAAGGCAATCCTTGCCGATGGCCCGCTCGAAAGCGCCAAGGAACGCACCGTCGTCTATGGCGCACATCTGCCCGACCTTGCGGCCATTATCGAGGCACAGAAGCCCGCGGGAGCGATCCTCCCCGTCGGCATCGGGGTCAGGAATGAGGGCAAGAGCACGGCAGGTCCAAGCCGCCTCGCCCTGTATGACGGCGACCCCGCGGCAGGGGGGACGCTGATCGAACAGGCCGCTGTCCGTCAGCTCATACCCGGCGATCAGCAGGTGGTCCTCATCAACTGGCCGCTGCATAAAAAAAACGGGGTCCGGACGCTTTATGCAATTGCCGATAGTGAAGATGCGGTCACGGAATCGAATACGGGCAACAATATTGCCGCTGCTGAAGTGCAGGTCCCTGACCTGCTGCTCGGGGTCTACCCGGTCAAGAACTCCTTCAGCTCCGATGAAGATATCGCAATCGTCCTTACTGCGGTGAACCTTACCGGCGCCTCATACAAGGACCTTGCCATGACCCTGCAGCTGCTGGATCCGGCCGGCAAGGCCGTCCACACTGATACGATCAAGATCGACGAACTCTCCCCGGGCAAGGAGCAGCGCATCGACCGTTCATTCCGGCAAACGGCGCTGCCCATCGGGACTTACCGGATAGCGGTCCAGCTCTCCCGTGAAACGCCGCTCGCCTCAGGGACCGCTGACATCAAAATCCTTCCCACCCTGGCCGTGAGCGGCACGCTCGACAACACGCCGGAAGCCGCTGCCCTGTGCCGGCCCTTCACGCTCCAGTACAAAGCCGCAAGCACAGGGAACGTTCCCGTATCGACCGGGTCCCTCAGGATCGAGATCAATGGACCAAATGCGGCGCGTCCGCTGTTCAGCCGCCAGCTCCCCTTTACGGAGAAAACCTCCACCCTGACCATCGACAGCGTGGAATTCCCCCAGGGGGCCTATACCATTCAGCTCAAGGCCGCAGTGACCAACCAAACCCACAATATGGCCCGGGACCTCTTGCTGGCCGAGCGACCGCTGAATGTTTCAGGGCCGCTCGCGGCCCTCAGATCAAGCTCCCCTTTCCCGCGGGTGCTCGTCTGGCAGGGTACCGCGGGATCGACGCTGGAGCGCGCGCTGTCCGAAGAGGTACTGAAACAGGCCCTGGGACAGGATGGCTATTACACCAAGATCGTGGGGAATGCCGCGGACTTCGCCGTTCAGGCCATGAGCAACCTGTTCAACATCTATGTCCTGTTCGAGACGAATGAGAACCTGCCGGAACCAGACTGGCTGCGGGAGCGGCTGCATCAGGGTCAGGGGCTCGTCCTGATCGGTTCCGATGAGGGTATACGAACAGCGGCTGAAGCGTTCGGCTTCACCTTCAAGCAGGGCAAACCGGACGAGAGCGCTGCCCTGTTGACCGTTGCCGACGGACCGGGATTCGGCCTGTCCGGCACGGTCCCGGTGACCGGCCCGGTCCTGGAGGCGCAGAAAAAAGGTATGCATGCGGCCGCAACCCTGAACAGCACGGACCAGCCCGCGATAGTGATCGATAGGAGCGAAGGCGGAACGATCATGCTGGCGCCCTTTTCCCTTGTCCGCTCATCACGGGATGCCGGGAGCATCCCGCTCTACGGCCTGCTGCTCAGGAACACCGTGCTGCATGCCCTTCCCAAGACCGGTCCCGGCGACAGGAGCTCGCGCGAAACAATACTTTCCTCTTCCACCGGTCCGGTGCGCGCAAAGATCGTGGAAACACTGCCGGCAGGGGCAAAGTTGCTGTGGCAGAACGAGGGAGGCCGGTTCGAGAACAATGTTCTTACCCTTGAACTCACCGTTGACCAGGAACCGCAGGCCCTTCAATACCTGTTTGCCCCCAACAGCTCAGAAAAGAACCAGCCATCAACGGAAGTCTTCTATGAATGCAACGGCAAGTTCGTGAGCCAGGGAATGCTGGAATGAGCAATCCGCATTCCACAATCCGAAATCCGCAATCCGCAATCCGCAATGGATTTACCTACATCGCCCTGCTCGCCGCCATTGTGATCATCGGCATCTCCCTCGGGTCGGCAGCGAAATCGTGGCAGAATATTGCTCAACGCGACAAGGAGGAAGAACTGCTGTTCAGAGGCAACCAGTACCGCCTGGCCATCGAGAGCTACTATAACTACCAGGGCAGGCGCCAGCTCCCGGACAGCATCGACGCACTGCTCAAGGACGAAAGATCACCCAACGGCAAGCGCCATCTGCGCCGGCAGTACAAGGACCCGATAACCGGAGAAGATTTCGAACTGGTCCGCGAGATGTTCCATGGGAACACCATTAAAGGGGTGTACAGCACAAGCGAAAAAACCCCCATCAAGAAGGCGGGTTTTCCTGAAGAGCTGAAAGACTTCGAAGGAAAGAACCAATACAACGAGTGGCAGTTCATCATGGAACCCGCCGCCATGACTCCTCCCGGCTGGCTGCCGAGACATCCACAACCACCTCAATAGATGCCCTCGTGATATCAAACGAACGACCCGGATGGTTGCTGCGGGTAACCAACGCAGGATTTACTCTCGTGTCATGCAAAGAGCGGAGCAAGGGCCATGGAAGCGCCGCACCGGATACTCTTCAACGAACAAACGATCGCACAACGGGTAGCAGAGCTGGCACAGGACATATCGAACGATTACGCCGGCAAAGAGGTGGTCGCGGTCTGCATCCTGAAGGGCGCGCTGGTCTTCTTCACCGATCTCGTTCGCCGCATCTCGGTCCCTGTCTTCGTTGACTTCATCCAGGCGTCAAGCTATGGTCCAGGCAGTGTTTCCTCCATGGACCTCGTCATCAGCAAGGACACCACGACCGACATCCGGGGCAAACACGTGCTGCTCATCGACACGATCATCGATACCGGCGAGACCATGGCATGTCTCTATAAAAGATTTTCGGAACAAGGACCGGCAAGCCTTGCCATCGTGGGACTGCTCGACAAAAAGCCCCGGCGTACTGCCGAGGTGCCGATCAGCATACAAAGGATTCGAAATTCCGGATCTGTTCGTGGTGGGATACGGGATGGATTTTGGAGAGAAGTACCGGAACCTGCCTTATATCGCCGCGCTTCATACTGCGGGATGAATAATGCCGGCAATGCGCACTTGCCGTTGGACATATGCTTGACCGCCTCGATTATCCCTGCCTCAGAAAAAAGAACATCAGTGACCAAATTCGCCGCCGTATCGTCTGCGGAAATACCTTTTGAAGGGTCTTGCACTTTCAAACCATCGAACATGCTCCACACACCAAAAAGCCCCGGATCATGCGAGCCGGCGGCTGATAGATGCCGATCTTATCAGTGGATTAACCTAATGATGTCCACACCCTCAAACTGCGTTCCGGCCACCGTCCCGGTGATATGCACCTGAACGAGATTCCCTGCGGGCAGGACCGCGATCACATCGCTTCTCCTGAACTTGACCTTCAGCTTCGAATGATCATGCTCAGCATGCTCATGTTCACAGCCGTGCTCGTGGCGCCGCTTTCCCTTTTCATAGGGCCATTCCACCGCAGGAATGGTTCCTTCAAGCCGGATCGAAGCGATATCTATATCCGATGCGTTGTATCCATGCGGCAACTCGATCTCGACCGTGACCCAGTCGCCGTTGCTCTTCTGGTTCAGGGTCTCGGGCTCGAACGCAATATCCACGGTGATGCCCGTCCGGGGCAGATGGACCGTGAATTTTGTCATGGCCGTCCATGCGCCGTCTCGCTCTCCATCACTTGCCCGGCAGCGCCAGGAGTAGACCGTGTTATCGGTGAGCGCAACGGAGAGCGTCGCCGATATGCTTCCTGCCGTCCCTTCGGCGATGCCCGTAGCGGTCCAGATCATCGCGGAATCGTAGAACACTTCAAAGTCATAGGTGAGCCGGCTGCTGTCGGGGTCTGTCGCATTCAGGCCCGTGAGTGTGGGCATGGCGATATCGACGCTGCCTCCCTCTGCCGGGAAGACGATCGTCGGCGCGGTCGGCGCGTCGTTGCCGGTGTTGACGGTGAAGGAGAGCGGTGCTGTCCATTCGCTCGCAAGCTCGCCGTCATAAGCCCGCGCCCGCCAATAATAGGTCCGGTTCTCCTTGAGCGTCGCGGAAACCGTCCATGACGTCGTTTCCTGCATTTCAACAACACCGGCCGAGGATGCCGCAGGCATGCTTAAGGCGGAGTCCTCGTACACCTCAAAATCGTAAGTCAAAATATTTCGATCGAGGTCCGTCGCGTTCTGCACCGACAGGATCGGGGTAAATACATTTACCCCTGCGCCGTCCGATGGATTTGCGGGAACCGCTGCCGACGGAGCGTCATTCCGGGTGTTCACGAAGAACGCGTTCACAAGCGACCAGTCGCTTTCCGCAGCGCCATCGCTCGCCTTCACGCGGACGAAGTAGCCTGTGTTGTCGAGAAGCCCGTCAACACTCCATGTTGTCGTTCCCTGTCCCTGCGGAATCGCGCTCATGCGGCGCAGTGCGGGCGAATCGAAGGTTCTCACGGTATCCAGTTCGATGCTGTACGTGATGGCCGGAGAATCCGGATCCGTACTGTTCTGCAGCACGACGTCAGGAGTTGTTGTCGTTATCTCCGAGTTATCCGAAGGAGCAATGATGGAAGGAGCTGTCGGCGCATCGTTCCCGGTGTTCACGAAGAACCGGACGGATGGCGCTGACCAGTCGCCCTGGATTATCCAATCATCTGCCTGTGCCCGCCAGTAGTACCACACGTCCTCCGCGAGCAGCACAGGAACCTGCCACGATGTCGTTCCTAGTCCTGCGGACACGCCCAGAGCAGATGTCACGAACTGCGTGAAAGCGGGATCCAGGGCGACCTGGAAGTTGTAGGTCAGGGAAATGCTGTCGGGATCCACGGCGTTGATGACCGTCAGCGCCGGCGTGAGCGTCGACACCTCAGTCCCGTCGTCCGGGTTCGTGGGCACGGGAGCCGAAGGCGGGTCATCAACGGTGTTGACCCTGAACGCGGCGGTGCTCATCCATTCCCCGTAGAGTTTCCCGTCAAATGCCCTCGCGCGCCAGAAGTACCGTGCGTTTTCGCTCAGTTCCTGAGGCACCTGCCAGGAGGTCGTTCCGGTCCCTTCGGCGATGCCTCCCGCTTCGACGACCATCACGGTCAGGTCGCTGTCCGCATAGATCTCGAACGTATAGGTCAACAAGTCGTTGTTTGGGTCCGAAGCATTATTGACCTTCAACTCCGGCAGGGACGTCCCGACATCCGCGCCGTCCGCGGGCGCGGCCGGTGCTAGGGTCGTCGGCGCCCGGTTGATCCGTACCTCATAGCTTACAGTCACCGGATCGCTCGCATTCCCTGCCTTGTCCATGGCACGAAAACTGATGCGGTGTATGCCGTTGTCATCCATGGTCGGGTCCCAAGTGGCGCCGTATTTGCCGCTCGCCGGATCGGAGACCGGCAGGAGGCTCCACGAGCCGTCATCGCGCCGGTACTCAATCCAGTCGATCCCGGAGGCATCATCGGAGGCCGTTACTAGGAACGACACGGTCGTGGTATACGGAGTTCCCGCCACCGGCGACAGGATGGTCACCACCGGTGATGTCATGTCTTTTATAGTCATTGATGTACTCGCCAAGGTCAGGGTACTCGCAGTATCCGAATACTGGAGCAGGAGTGTGTATGTCTTCAGTCCAAGACCCTGAGTTGGAACTGGTGCCATATCTGTGACAGACTCTCCCCTGTTTATTGTAGCAGGTCTGCTGAACGCTTCGGTTATCTCTCCCGTTTCCAGATCAGAAACCAGAACCTTGAACATGCCTCCACCGACATCGACATTCCCGCTGTTCATGACAGTATAGGTCGTCTGCACCTGATTTTCCGCCGAAACGACCGGCAATGCTGTCGTGATACTGCCGGACATCTTTAGAGAAGCATTGATCGCAAACGATACTGACTTCATTGAAATAAGCTGGTTGTCTCGAAACAGCTCAAGGTCCGCATGGTATTCGCCCGGAAGGTTAAGCCCGGTGTTCCAGAAAGAGCTTAAGGAGACCCGCGCGCCGGGCAGAAGATTGCTCGCACTTTTTTCATCATTGAACAAAACCACGCCGCCCGCATCGCTGATCCTCGTCTTTGCGATCAACTCGGGGACAATAGTGTTCTTGCCGCCGTTCGTTATCGTGAAGTCTATGCCTACGTCTTCGTACGGACCATAGCCGAGCTTGTCCGTTACGAGAGAGAGTTCCATGACCGCGTCCGGTGCAATTGTGAAGGGGACGACATTTTCCGTTACAATGCCGGAGGAGTCTCGCAGAACGGCATGCGCCATGTATGACCCGTCGAAGACGGAGCCGGTATCCCACGAAAAGAGCAGATCACGCTCCGAGGCATAGGCAAGATGAGCGCCCTGGGGATCGAACCCGGTCACAATATAGCCGTTTTCATCTTCGATGGTCGCCGAGACTGTAACGTCACCTTCCCTGCCGGGATTCTTGAGGTTAACACGGACGTTGACGTTCTGCCCCGTCTGATATGACTGCGCGTCAAGACTCGTTGTCATTACGACGCTTTCATTCGCAACGACGGTTATCTCCTTCATCGCAACATTATTTGTTTCACGAAACTCCTGGATCGTATTCACGGGGTCGACCACCGCCACGACCGTATTGACGCCCAGATGCGAACCGCTGTTCCAGGTGAAGTCAATGATCGTCCCGTCACCCGCAGCAAGGGACGAAATCCTCTCGGATTTCACCAGTGTAAGATTGCCCGAGGAATCCCACATATACAGGTCCACGTCCACGTCCCTGACCGCCATCTGTCCCCTGTTCCACACAACCGCATTTACCGCAACATCCTTTCCGGCAAGCGGGTACGGCGGATACAGGAAAACATCGTCAGCCCTTATCTCCACATCGGGCATCTGGCTCGTATCATAAACAACTGTAATACTGTCCGAAACAATGCTTGTATTCCCGCTTTCGTCCTTTGCTGTTGCGGTTATGCGGTTTTCTCCCGGTAACAGTCTCAATTCATTTAGCCGGAACTGCCCCTTGAGGTCTATTAGATTCACCGCCTTCGGTTCAGAATAAGCGATCCTTCCTGATCTGCTCCAAAGAATGTCCGAGGGATTCGCCGTTATCCCGTCTGATGTGACCACGGTCCTTTCACCGGTTGCGACATCTCTCCATCCCAAGGAATATTTATTCAACGAACTCTCAAAATAGACAAAAAGAACTTTTTGTCCATCCGGCGACCAGACTGGCTTGTTCTCCCATAATCCCGATGGAGTCAAAAGCGTCTTATTCTGTGTTTTCACGTCAATGATCCACAGGGCATTGTTCTTTACATACACTACACTGCCGGCGTCCGGCGACCATTCATACTGAAAATCATAAATTCCTGTCTCGATCAGTGTTGGTTCGCCAGACTCGATGTTGATAAAGTAAAAGCCTCCAGACGAATCCCGATAAGCCATATTCTTCCCGTCCGGAGACCACTTCGGGTATATCGCATACCCGGAAAAAGAAATCTGCATCAGATCATCGGTGTGCATGTTTTTGATCCATATTTCGTAGCTTCCGTTCCTATTGGTGAAAAAAGCGATTCGCTGTCCATCCAGAGACCACACGCCGCCGTATTCATAATACATATCTCCCGTCAGCGGAGATCGGGAAGCTTTTTCACAATCGTAGATATACAACCTGCTTGACGAAGAATACAAGAATTGCTTGCTGTCAGGCGACCACTTCGGCGCGCTCCCGTACTGTCCTGAATCGATCGTCATGCCCGTCCTCAAGTCCTTAATCCAGATTTTTGAACTGCCGTCGCTGAACACTACCCTATTGCCGTCACGTGATAAATCCAAACCATTGGAGTAGTAATAGTTAAGCGTTGTCTTGAATATTTCATTGTGTTCACGAGATATGGCCGTCCCCTGAAGACCACCGTTTATGGATACATCGACAGTCGAATCGGGTTCAGCAGTGCCGGAAATACCGGTCTGATTCGTATAAAGAACAACCGGCATGACCGGAGTCGCAGGGAAAAATATCTTCGGCTGCGACGGTGCAACAGTGTCCGTCGGGATGCCAACAACTTCATCAGAATAATCGCTATCGTTCCCTGATGGATCTACCGCTGCGACGACGTAGTAATACGAAGTACCGCTTGTCAGTCCCTCATCCGTATAGAGCTGCTCATTTATAAGAAGCGCATTTACCTGGTAATAGGGGCCTCCGGATGAAATACCCCGATAGATATTGTACCGTGCCGGGGATCCCGCAACATAGTCCCAGGCCACGTTCAGCGCCGCACGCCCCTGCACGGCACTGATCCTCAGATTGAACGGCACGGGCACTACAATAGAGATCTCGGCGGCAGCCTCATTCGAAGGTTCGCTTTCATTTCCTGCGAGATCTCCTGCCGTGACGCGGAAAATGTAACCGCCGTTCTTCAGGTTTGCCACCCGATATTCTGCCGACGCAATCGGTGCACCATTCTCCTTGATCCAGCTCTGGCCGTCTTTCCGGTAAACATCGTATCCGGACAAATCCGACTCGGAGTTCGGCGTCCAGGTGAGAAGAATATTCGATCCCTCAGGCGCGGCAACGAGCCCCAGTGGCACTGCGGGTGATTCGAAATCGCCGACAATCGCCTGCACCGGAGTCGATGAAGCGCTCTCGAATCCTTCCGCGTCGACAGCTGTTACCGCATAATCATAAATTCCCTTTACGAGATTTGCATCACCGAAGGACGCCGCAGTCAGCAGGCCGCCTTTGAAGAGGGATACTTCGCCTATACCAAACTGGCCGTAAATGTTCATTCCCGAGCTGTACACTCTGATTTTGGTGGTACTGTAAGCGCGGTCGAATTCGATACTGTTGAAAGTGTCGGTATTCCCGATCACAGCAGCCGCGGTTACCCACTCACTGCCGATCCACACCTGGATCTCATAATCCATTCCCTCAAGAACCCACTGGATGTCGATCCGATTGATCGGCTCCGCCTGCGGCAGGTCAAGCTGCCACCATTCAGGCGATTCGGAATAACAGCAAGCGGACAGCCAGAATGTTCCAGGATTATTGTCGAAAGCCAATTCCGGATTAAAATTGTACTCAACATCGTAATATTCGCTTGAAGATGCGCTCGCCGTGCCTGCGGTGACTGGCGACGGCTGGTTTATCTTCCGGTTGTTTCTGTACAGATTGTATCCCGCTATATCAGGTTCCGGGTTCAGGTTCCACGTCAGGTTCACGGTACGGTCCAGGACGGTCGCGGTAAGTCCCGTCGGCACGGCGGGCGGCTCGTGGTACATAAGCGCCACCGTGTCAGAGACCCTGCTCACATTGTCGTCGCTGTCTATTGCGCTGGCGGTAACCCTGTTTTCACCTTCAGTAAGATCGATGGAAGAATGAAAATTACCGCTCGGATCGGCACTGACGGCAACGATCGTCCCGGCACCCGAAGCCGCTTGAACCGCTATTTCAACGGTGGCGTTAGCCGCTGCGTTGCTTCCGTTAAGCTGAAGCGTTCTTTGAGCCGTCGGCGACTGCGGCTGCTCAATCACCGGAGCATAGACCCTCGCCGGGGCCGTGTTAGCAGGTTCACCTTCGTTGTTGGACCCGTCAACAACGGTTACTTTGTAGGTATAAACACCGTCGGAAAGATTGTTGTCCTGATACACAGTGCCCGAAATAAGCGTTGTATTGATCTTCGTCCACGCACCCCCCGATGTCCGGTAAAGATTATACCCGTTGAGATACACTGCTCCATTCGACGACCAGGTGAGCGTCGCGTTGTTCCCGACCGTTCTGACCAGCAGATTCGAAGGCGCCTTCAGATCGGTATAGGTGATCGTGACAACCGGTGGAGTCCCATCCGTCTTCCCGCCTCTGTCGGTCGCTACCGCCCGCAGGTTGTAGTCCCCGTAGGTCAAAGCAAGGGCTGTCGGATCGAAATAGGTGATGAACGGCTGCATGGTCGCCGCACTGCCGATATTCGTCCATGTCGCGTCCGCATTCCTCTTGTACTGGAACTGGACCGATGACGCATCGAGGTCGGGAGTTTCCGCTTTCACAAGCACATTATTCCCAAACATTGACTTATTAAGCGGCTCAACGATGGTTGCGTGCGGCGCATGGGTATCGATGTTCACATTGATGGAATTCGATGGATCACTCACGTTGCCTGCCTGGTCTACCGCCACAAGAGAGAAGGCGAATGTGCCGTCCGGCAGTGCCTTGTCAATATACGCGGTCCCGGTGACCAGATAGGGCTTCAGATCGCCGAACACTGCGCCTGAAGCGTTGGCAAACTGATCGTTCCGGTATATCAGATACCCCGCCAGATCAGCGTCTGAATTCGCGATCCAGGTGAGGGTAAGATTAGACACGTTCGGAACAGCGGAAACAAGCGTGGGAGCGGCTGGCGGTGAATTGTCAATAATTACGGAAACCTGGTGAGTCGTTATGTTGCCGGTGAGGTCCTCCGCCTCGAGTTTGATGCTGTACGCCCCGTCGCCCAAGCCGAAGGTATCCCATTGCGCCAGCGTTCCGTAAGAAATGGGCACCGGCGATTCACGAAGTAGTGTCCATGCGGACGGATCTGCACCCTGAGCGAAGTAGGTGCGATATTTATTAAAATCACTTAAGCTGTAGGCGATCCCCTTGATGTCATAAAGACCGCTGACTCTAACGCCATCGAGAGGGGCGCGAATGCGCGCGTCCGGACCTATAGTATCGACGGTGAGTTTCACTTCATTGGAAAGAACGCTTTCCCCTCCGGCAAGATCAACGGCCTTAAGAGTATAGGTATGGACGCCCTCGCCCGGGTTTTGATCGAGATACGTCAGGTCGGATACCGGTATCGTATTGATCTTCAGACTGTTTCGAGATACGTTATACCCGGCGATATCGGGTTCCGCGATGCGCGCCCAGGTGAGCCGTGCGTTAGTTGTATTTTCCAACTCTCCTGACAGCACCGGAGCGGCAGGCGGATGGGTGTCCATCTTTACGTTGACCTTCGCCTCCGCCTTGTTTCCCAGTTTGTCAACGACCGCGAGTCTCAGGCAATATTCGCCGTCTGGCGGCAGCGTTTCCCATCGGGCGAGCTTGCCGTTCTGAACGGGAACAGTCCCGGTCTTGATCGGCGCCCACTTGAACGCCGCGTCGCATTTGCCTTCCGACATCTCGACCGCATATGTATCGAGATACTGGTCTGAGGCCGTCCCGGCAATATCTATCGAAGCCGTTACGTAATCCCCCTCTTTGGGCGAGCTGATGAACGCCTCCGGCGCTGTATTGTCAACCGTAACTTTCACCCTGACCTCAGCATCAGACCCTGCCGTGTCCCTGGCATAGAGCGACAGCGTATACAGGCCGTCAGGGATCCCTGCGCCAGACCCAACGTTCCATGCATATAACAGCGGAATGACCGGCAGCGTCCTGCCCGATGAGAGCTCGGTCCACTGGGCGGGATTGTCACCGGATCCATATCGCACACTATAGGTTTCGAGGTTCTTTTCGACGATACTGCCGCTGATGTTGATAACGTTCTTGTCTCCTCCGTAGTACTCGCCGTCTTTTGGCGCGTCGATCTTCACAACGGGCGGCGTGCGATCGATCGTGAACGCTATCGTTTTATCAGTGCTGTTCTCCGCCAGGTCCTTCGCTTTGATCATGAGGGTATAACCACCCTCGGCAAGGTCCGCGAGCGTACCGAACGTATAATTCGACCTTGACTGGCTCCCCTGGTCGATGGACACTGTGCCCGCATCATCGGAATACGCCAGGGAGTATTCCTGCATATTCACGTCCGTGATAGACCCGTTCAGAGTGACGTCCGTCCTGATATAAGCATTATTTGCCGGCTGTGTTATATCGACCGCGGGCTGGGTTGAATCAAGCGTTACGGTTACCGCCTCTGCCTGTGTTACCGATGCATCAGCCGAAAGTGCTGCGGTAAGCTTTACACGGTGCTGTGCGTCCGCAACAGGCATTCCGGCGCCGTCCCTGCCGTCCCAGACCTGCGAATGAACGCCCGCCGGGACAGCGGCGGCCTGCACCGTCCATTTGACCGTACCGACCGGATCGATGATCTCGGTCGTTATGTCGCAGACATCCGTAAGCTCGTACGTAACCGTTACTGCCTCAAGTTTTCCGTCGTCATTCGGCGAAAAGAGCTTCGGAGCGACATCGAGGGACTTGATCAGGTTCTGCCGCGTTCCTAGATCGAGAGTCATCCTGGTCTCATTCTTATTGCCCGCGGCATCCACCGCGGAAAGCTTCAATGTCCACTTCCCCGAAAGGTCGAAAATGTTCCATTTGCCCAGGATCCCGGACGTGATCGGAGCAGCGCCGGATAAGATACTGGTCCATGACGCTGGCATGTCGCCCTGTCCCGCTTCAAGCGCAAAGCTTTTGAAATGCAGGTCCTCCGCCGTTCCTCTGACCTCGACGATATTGCCCAGGGGGTCCCCGGCCCTGGGAGATGAAATGGCGACGTTCGGAGGGGTGTTATCCACTTCAATGCCGGCCCATTTCTGAGCGGTATTGCCGCACGAATCCGCAGCCGAGACGGCAATGCCATATCGTCCATCAGCGACCACTGTGCCGGAGTCTCCCTTACCGTCCCAAGCGGCGTTTCCTGCCCCTCCGAGATGCTGGCCGTCTGAAACGATCGTCCGCACAGGCGAGGAATCGAGAATTTCAGGGCCCTCCGTCTTGATAAGCTTGTAAACTTTTACTCCCGTCGAAGCATATTCATCAATCCGGTAGCTTACGGTTATGTCATCCAGCGTTCCATCGCTGTTCGGTGAAAAGAGCGTTTTATCGGCGGCAACGTTTGTTATCTCTGCCAGCGTGTCCATGGAAAAACTCGTCTTCGCGCAGCTGGAGTTCCCGGCAGCATCTACAACCTTCAGCTTCAGAGAGAGTGACGCATCCTTAAGATTGGTTACATCCCATGCGCCGAAAGCCCCCTGTTTTGCTCCTTCACCGACGATAGCTTTGCTTTGGCCTCCCGTTAGGGTTGTGGCAGGCATCCAGAGAGACGGATTCTCCCCAGTGCCGTAACTCAGCTCATAGCGTTTCACCTGGTTATTGTCGGTAGCCTTTCCTTCAACATGAATTCCGTACCAATCGCTCTTCGTGTCGGACATCTTGATCGGGCATATCATTGTGGATTTGCTCGGATATGCAATCTGCGCTGCAGGTAGTACGCGGTCCACGATAAGCGTAATATCGGATGTCACCTCTATAAGAATATTGGAATTCACTTCCGTATACGCGAGAACGGCCTTAATGGGATAGCTTCCTTCTGCAAAAATCGAAGTATCAACCGTCGTGCTTAATCCTTCCTGAACGTTATTGAAACCGCGCAAAAGTTGCAGTCCTTCAGTCTTATTAATGTAATACTTCAGTGTTTTGAGGGACGCGGAGAATATCTCCTTATTGTGAGTAATCTGAGTCTTAAGCACCACACTGTTCGATCTGAAGCCGCAGTCAGCCTCCTTCACATCCACATCCAGCGAAATCTCGATGGGGCAGGTTGACGGGAAAACAGTTTCAGCGTTGTAGATATTACCGCTCGCTCCGGTCCCCTGCATCCGGATCTGATAGGACATCCCCGGATAATACGGCGGGGGAGAGAGGGAGAAGCCGCCTTCCGGCACGTCATCCCGGGAAGCATCATAGACCTTGAAATCCGTCCAGTCAGGGTAACGGTTATCCTGGCCGCTTTTCACCTGGAGCTTGAGAAGTGAAAGTTTCTCCAGAAGAGAGTTGTCGGCGCTCAATCCAGTGCTGCATTGCGGAGACACTATCGAAAATATGGACGCTGTAGTCAGTGCGTTGGAAAAATGTTGTATCCCTAAACTATCCACTGCCCTGATCCTTACGGCGAGGATGTCCTGATACAGATTCGAAGTGTCCCATGGTATGTTGATCAAACCCGCAACAAGGTCGGTTATTAGCGGTTGGACATCACGCCATACCCGGTCCTTTGTCCAATACTGCACGTTCATGCTCTCGAGCGGCAGCCGGATCGTCTCGAATCCGCCCAGACGTGGGACCCCCGGCCGTATTAGTTTCGCTGGAACGATGCCATAGATGACGTCTTCATTCCATTGGTAAAAACTCATCGTTTCCTCGACGAAATCTGAAACCTTTGTAGTTCTGTTGCCGGCCGCGTCTTCCGCCGTAATCCTCAGTTTTTTACCTTTTAGCCAGCCGATCGCGGCTCCTGCAAAAGTGTCCAGCACGCCATCTTGGACCGGACCAAGAACCGGATTCCCATCCTGACCATTTTTTGCGACTTGTTGGTCGCCGTTCATAAACTGATACCACGTCTGCGGGTTGTCCCCTTCTCCCGATTCAACAGCCCAGGACGATAAATGGGGATCAACAGCATGGCCGACAATATCCAGAGACGGCACGGGAAGGTCCGCGGATAGGAATATTTTGCCCATTGCGATATTCACGTCCGGGGGGGTATTGTCGACTTCGATGAAGAAATCGTAATCAAAGACTTTTATCTTATACTTCCCCTCGGGAACGGGCCGACCGCTGCTGTCGACGCCGTCCCACGCAACATAGTCATCAACAGGGAACGGATAGTCTTTTTGCATCGTCGCGACGAGATGATCAGTTTCGTCATAGATGGTAAACTCAAGATGAATGGGCTCAAGAACGCGGTAATGGAGCTCCACGGTATCTTTTATGCCGTCACCATTGGGAGAGAAGATATCGTGGTTTTTTTGAAAACTCGTCACGCTTAGCGATTTTCCCCAGGATATCCGCTGTTTGTTTATTGCAACGTTACCTGCCTTGTCCCGTACGGTCAACTTCACATAGAAGGTGCCTTCGTACGGCGGGACCCAGGTCGTTAACACGTCATTGATGACGGGCACATCGGACGAGGGGGCGAGAAGAGTCCATAGCTCGGGCGTTTTTGTATCGGCGTATTCGAGTCGATAATCCTCAAAGTTCAGATCTGCCGCGATTCCCTTGAAGGTAATGCTGTCGCCCCCCTTCGTGGCAGAGAGATTGGCCGTAAGGTTCAGTAGTGACGTCGTTAGAAAATAGGAAGGCGCCTGACACGAACTAAGAAAGGCGTCTCGCCAGGACAAATAACTGCCGGACGGCGATATGGAAAAACTTGAACCGTACTGGAGGGGCCAGTTCCAATCATTGACGCTCGACAGGACGTGGGTCTCATTCGTCTCAACATTGAACAGACGTATACCTCCGTAAATGAGCGTCTTTTGATCATACCAGCCGGACACGTAATAGGCTCCCGGGAGGATTTCCATCCTGGTGGTTTCAGAATCCAGTATTATTGTGTTCCACTCCTGCGCGAAGGCGACATAACGGCTATCCGGCGACCACTTCACATAACTAATACCGTAATCTGACGGCAGACGGTAGGATTGCAAGATCCTGCCGTCTATGCTCACAATGTCTATAACATCAGTTCCCCCCCCTTTTATCAGAGACTTTTTATAATCAGGGGAGAATGCAGGCGAGATGAATTCTGATATCTTTGTAATCGTACCGTCTAAAAGATGAATTGCTCCCGTCCCGTATCCCATTTTCCAAAAAAGTATCCGCTCATTATCAAGCCAGGCGGTTAAGTTGATACCGCTGACGCTTGAATATATTGCCCGACGATTTGTCCCGCACACGTCTGAAACAACGACCTGATTAGTATTGCTATCGAAATAGGCCAGACTTGAGCTGTCAAGTGACCACGCAAATGAGGCGGACTGCTCGAGTAATGTCACGGAAGAACATTGTGCATTTTTTAGATTGAATATTTTCAAGCCTTGCAAGGAACTAGTTACGGCGATGCTGGAGCTGTCAGGAGACCAAGTATGAGAGACGTTAGACGAGGGCGACCCACTATATAAGAGTTGTGTACTTTTTTCGGTATTCAAAATGAAAAGCCTTTTTGACCAATCATCATGTTGAATGAATGACATGCTCCTTCCGTCTGGAGCCAGACGCGGATACCAAATATCACTCCACCCGGCGGAATATAGGTTTACAGCTTCACCATTAAGCGGAGAGAATGAAATCCCGCGGCTCCAGTTATTTCCATTTGGATAAATAGCAGTAACAAAGAAACCGCTTTCATCATTTGCCCATAGCCAGTCGTAGCCCTTAAACGCGGCATTACAACCAATGTCTTGCTTATACATATAATCCGTGCCAATTGCCTTTAATAAAGGCGAACGGTTATTATCGACGATGACTATCTGGACGCCTATGGTATTATTCCTTGCATCGCGAACCTGGATTTGGTAATCACCATCATCGGCGACCCTGCCGCTGTCGTCAAGGCCGTCCCAGAGAATCCAGCCATCCGTAATATTCGTCAATCCGGGTCCGTTGAAGTTCCTGACCGTCTCATCTTTTTCGTTTTTCACTACCACAGTCACGGTCTGAGCCGCAGCCAAACGAAATAATAATTTCGTGTCGTCCTGCACACCGTCACCATTCGGAGAGATGTATCGCTCAGTAACCCACATATTCGCGTTTTGAACACTGAAGGTCTTCGAAGCGGCATTATTATCCTCACTTTGTTCGTCTATTGCATGTTCCGGATCTGCAACAATCGTTATGCTGTGTGCCCCCTCTTTTCCGGCAGTCGCATAACTGAATGATACTGTGATCAATCCTCTTCCGGCGATTAAAGGGATCTCCTGCGTCCCGATTAACGTCGCCCCTTCATATGCTTTCACCAGCACATTCTGAGCGCTTTGTTCACCCTGGTTCTGAACGGTCGCCGTAATGAGGACCGTATCGCCATCCTTGGGAAAATCAGGGTTCAGGCTTATGGAATTGACGGAGAGTGCAAGATCAGGAAGCGATAGAATATTGATCGTTGTAAAAACATCATTATCATCCTTTTTGATCTCAGTGCCCGCATAGGCCGTCTGGGTATAGATGATTTTCTCTCCGGATTCCCGGATGTTCGTCCAGTCAGCTGCAACCCGAACGCTTTCGCCCGGCGCAAGGGCCGGAACAATCTGAGTCCCGAATAACGTTCCATCCGGGCCCAGGACTCCGTGATAAAACTTTACGGTAATATCCGTCGCCGTGGAGTATCCCTCGTTCTTCACCAGAGCCGAAACATTTACGTTTCCGCGCTCAAGCGCGGGAGAAGGTGTGATCACGATGTCCTGGTACGACACAGTCAGATTCGGATCCGTCAATTTCAGGTCATTCACCGTCAGCAATACGGTCGCGTTATTGTCCGTTTCTGAAAGTTCGGTAAAATTATCGAACGGATCGACCTGTACAATCAGCGGTAAATTCGTTCCCGCTTTGTTCGCGCGCCACGTAACCTCTTTGGTGATCGCGGAGCCGGAAGGGATGTCAACCGTGAGCGTCGCCAGTTCATACGGCGCACCGGGTTCGTCGAAAATAGTACCTGACTTGGACGTTATAGGCATTCATGGTGCCTTTGTTGGTTATCTTTGCCGCGATTGTGACATTCTGGTATTGATCCACAACGCCCGGTGTTATGCCGATGTCAGCGGGCAAGACCTCGAAATCATAGGTCGCCTCCGGATAGAGTATTTTTACGGTTGTATTGTTCAACTCGTTCGACTCTTTTACGACATTGTCGGGATCGACGACTATAGTGAAGCGATGTTCGTTGCCGTCCCTGGCCGTGGCGGAAAATGTCACGGTCGTGGCCTGCTGGCCGGGGAACACAAGGGTCTGCTCACCGAGCTTGTTCTGGTCGGCAATAGAACCTTCATAGAGCACGACTTTGGCTTGCGCGCTTGTCTGGCCGAGGTTCGAGATGTTCGCGTTGATCACGATGTTCGACGGAAGACTCCTGATCTTATTAGGGATGATAGTAATGTCGTCCGATGTGACAGCCAGGTCAGGATCGACCGTGGCTTTGTAGATGGCGTCCACTGCCAGGGCCGTCTGATAGGCGCTGTTGCTCCAGCTCCCGTTTTCCGACTGCTGGCCGAGAAGATAGGCGAGCGCCTGGTTCGTGACGTCCGTGGATACGTTCAGCTCCCGAAGCGCCATGGTCGCCACGGCTGTGTCATACACGGTGCTCGGGCTGTTGCCGAAACCGCCGTCCGTGTCGGTGTTCTGCCTGCCGATGAGCCACATCGTGCCCTTCGTGATGGCATCGTCTAGCTGATAGGTCGTCCGGTACTTATTAAACGCCGAGAGCGCATTCGACGTCTCCTGGACCATGCCCCCTTTGTCCTCGCTGCCCCAGCCGCCCGCATCATTCTGTTTTGACTTTAAGTAGTTTATCGCCCGGGAGAGAACGGCCTGATCGGAATAGCCTGTTGCGGATAACGTGAGCAACACAAGCGCCGTATCCGCATTGCCGCTTTCGTAATACTCTCCGCTCCCCCATCCTCCGTCCGTGTTCCGCCGGGAGAGGATATCCTGAACCAGCGGAGCGACATCCTGGCCTGCGCCTGCCAGGGCTTTGATCTTTCGTGTGAGGTAGTCGAGATTCACGGACTGAGCGCTGCCGAGCCACTGAAGCGCTTTTCCATAATTTTGCGTGGCAGTGGCGAAGCTTCTCAATACGAGCGTTGTCTCGGCAGTATCGCGCTCCATGGTTTGGGCAAGGTCCATCCAGCTTCCATCAGCCTGCTGGGCGGCCATGAGCCATTGCACGCCCTCGTCGATATTCGGCGGGACCGTCCTTGGCGTCGCGGATGGCGGCAAAAACCCGGGGTTGGACGGGGTATCTTCCTTGAGCGTGGAGGCGACCTGCATGATGCTTTGCCCGTCGGTAAGAATGGAATGGCGCGTCAGGAAGCCGCTGCGGAGGTTTTCGATCTGGTAGATTGCGTCCGCGCTGAAGGTCCCGGGATTGGTGATATAGATGAAAGCGGTGTTGAAGGACTTTTGCGAGGTTGTTGCGTCGGGTATCCGGTCTCCCATGGAAGCGATGATGTTGTCGATGGTAACGGTCTTTGCCGTTCCGCTGATCGTGACGCCGGCTTTTGGCTGCTGAGCGGCGTCGATGCCCGGGCTGTCGATCAGGAGCATGGGCGGCACTTTCGATCTGTCGATCATGCCCATGAGGTACAAGTCCAGGGGACTGTAGAGCTTCATCTCGTTTTGGGGTGCGAGAGAGGTAAAGGTACCGTTGCCGTTGTCCTGCCAACGATTGCCGTAGAGAAGCGAGCCGCCTGAATCGAGCAGAAAGCTCCAGTGGTCCTGGTCCGTACCCAGGAGCGCAGTGCTATCGCTGCCGTCCGCGTTCCTGAACGTCACATGCGCGCCCCATCGGTGCATCAGTTCGTGCGAGAGAAAATACAGCGACTCGTTGAACTTCGGGTCCATCGGATCGGTCGCCAGACCGCCGAGGTTCCCCATGTCCACCATGCCCTGCAGCCTGTCATTCGTGCTGCCGAAGCCCTGCGCGTAATTGAACGCGGGTATGCCGATGTTTTGCGTGTCGTTCTTCACACCAAGGTAGAAAGCCTTGGCATGACCGTCGGCGGGCATGAGGAAGTCGAAATTCGAGAAAACCACGAGGAAGTCATACTCGTCCTTGTGGGTGCGGAAGAACTCATTGGCGATGGCCTTGCGCGGCGCACCGTTTACCGAGCCGTCGGGGTTCTTTGCGTCGTAGCTGCCGCTCACCTCCATGACCGTGGCATTGCCGTAGTCGCCGAGAGAGACGGCGGTAAAGTCCGCGGCGAATATCCGTGTGGGAAGGAGAAAAAACATGATCAGCATGAAGGCGATCCACGTCTCTGCCAAAATGGCCCTTCGCAGCGTAATTTTTCTCTGCATGAATCATCCCCCCACGTGTTGCTATGAGCTTCATTTGGACGACACTAATACAAACGCATTTGAAAAAGTTGCTACGTTGCCACGCCCCCTTTGCCGTCTCCCAGAGAGGGGCGGGTTGGGTGAGGGAGGACTTTCCCGTATGTTACAAAGTCTATTTCGTTAGTGCGCCAAACAGCGACGCAATTAATAAACACTATTCCCCCGCGTCTTGTCTTTCGCGTCCCTCTTCACCGGCGCGTACATGGCCGGTGCTCGTTCGCCGTTTTTCTTCATTCGCTCGACTTTCTGCTTCCCGTGTACCAGTCTGATGATGACCTTCTCCGTCTCGTTCCCCTTTGTCTCTTCGACAACAATCCTGTCAGCCGCTATCTCGGTGATTTTGCCGTTTGCCCCGAGGGAGTCGCCCGGTTTGATGATTAACATCGCCCCATCAGGAGTTGTAATAACAGCCCGCTCGTCTTGTGCCGCGATCTTGAGCACCTGGATCGTATCGATCGATGTTTTTTTTGGCGCATCTTTCCCGGCTGAAATTACCGGTATTAATAGCACTGAAATTAATATAATGAGTGTTCGTTTCATCTTTTCCATTCTCAATAAAGTTATGCACCGTAAGAATCAACGTTGTTCCTATGCGTTTTTTTAATCCGCTACAGACTTATCGCATCCGTTTTATGAATGCCCCACCAATCCTTATACTCCTTCAGCTTCGCTGTGATGCTCGTGCCGTTGTTGCTGCTCAAATAAATGGCGAGCAGATTTTTCTCATCCGCGATCTTAGTCCCGTAGTATTTTTCACGATAATCAAGGAAGATGTTCATGCTCTTGACGGACTCCTGATAGACTTGAACCTGCTGCGCTTTTCCAAGCGTCAACTGAAGAAACCACTTGTCGCAAAGCCACAGGCGACGGTCCATTTCATTTTTGATCCACTGCTCACTGTGGACATGACTTTTGAAATCGGTATCAGTTACCGTAATATTTGAAGGGTATTTCTGTAGATATGCTTGTATAATTTCGAGGGGTTCAGGTTTTGTGTTTGGACAGCTTGAACAGCTTATTTTTACCACTATGTAATTATTACTGATCCATGCATAACTCTTCGCGCCATATATCCCAATAAAATAAACCATGTTTCCACCTATTGTTCTCATTTGAACATTGGTATCAACTGTTGAGTTTAGTGTTTCATCGTCTCTATAACCATTCTCCACCTCATGCAGCAACCACTTGTCGGATTCGGAACCTGAGTGTTTGGTAACAAAGACAGTGGGTGACGGAATGCCATTTCCACCCATGTACATTACTTTGCATGTTTTATCGGCATGATCCAATGAAAAATGATCTGCGGCGCCAACTGTCCCAGGGTTATCATATGTCTCCGGCCCGCCTATCGGCGGCCTTCCAGGAAGAATTTTTTCTGGTCGATCCAGTTTATATGGACCTATATTTTGTAAAATCAAATAGTCAAAAGTCGTTTGTGCCGATATGGATTGCGGTGTCAATATCAACATAAAAAAGATAGCCGTCAATGACCGGCACATCTTTTTGCTGCTCTTAGTCGCTGTTTGATAACCGCTATAAGCTAATCGCATCTGATTTATGCACACTCCACCAGTTTTTGTACTCCGTTAGTTTCGTCTTGATACCTGTGCCATTGTTCGTACTCAGATAACCTGTAAGGAGATTCTTATCATCGGTTGCTTTCATGCCGTAGTACTTCTCACGATAATCAAGGAAGATGTTCATGCTATTAACGGATTCTAGATATACCTGCTTTTCTTCAACCTTCTTCAACTGCAACTGCATGAACCACTTGTCGCAGAGCCACAAGCGGCGGTCCATTTCGTCTTTGATCCAGGTTTCATTGTGTGCTCTCGCTTTAAATTCAATATCGCTCATGACTATCGATGAGGGGAATTTTGCAAGATAAGCCTTTACCACTTCTAGTGGTTCGGGTTTTGGCCCTCCTAAATTAGTATATTGTATATTTACGACGATATTGTTGCTGAACCATCTGTATCCGACAACTCCTCCGCCGTAAAAGAATACCTTAAGAACACTTACTTCTCTGACCATGCTGTCTTCATCAGGACCAGACTCTAACTTATCTGTATCCCTAAACCCCCTCTCCACCTCATGTGCCAACCACTTGTCGGAATCAGAGCCGGAGTGTTTGGTGACCTGGACGGTTGCAGAAGCTAAAGTACTTCCACCTTCATAATATGCTTCATACGTTTTATCAGTATGATCTGGAGAAAAATGATCAGTAGGAGCAATTGCGCCTGGACCATCGAACACACGTGGGCCACCGATATAGCCGCCCACGACTTTTTGTGCCGTTTCCAATTTGTAGGGATTGATATTTTGCAAGATCAAATAATCGGAATAACTTTGTGCAAATCCTATGGACGGAATTAACAATAGAACCAACAAAAGTATTATTATATTATTTTTTCTCATTTATGGTGCCTCCTATTGCTTTCCATATTGTTTGTTAAATATTTCTTCTACCAAATCAGCAAGTTTCCAATTTCCGTCACAATTGTTGCCTGGACATACCGGGCTCAAAAAAGCATCAAGTTCCGACTTGTTACCTCCAGGATATGAAACGATAAACGGTACATATGAATCACTTGAATTTAGCGATCCGTGCCAAGATTTGCAGCCATAGGCCGTCGAATATCTGTCTATCGCATTGCCCAATGTGTCATCCTTCATAATCAAAACTACATCGCCGCTTCTATTCGCGTGGTTCATTTCAGTAATTCGGCTGACTGCTCTTTGATATTCTGTATTGTTTAACGATCCAAGGCTATCTGTGCTGATAGTCACAATACCAGAAGCGTCTTCTCCAACGCTTATTACTACTTCATACGCACCAGTTAGCGTTCTCCTTACCAGAATTTTATCGACTGAAGCAGTAAGTCGGCTTAATTCTTTTTTGACCTTATCGGTCGCATTATCGCCCAACGTAAGAGCACGAATAAGCGTATCTATTACTACCCCAAGTCTTGTTTCGTCAGGATCACCCTGCCAGTCTCCGCCCTTGACATAAATATGCGCCATCGGGCCATTCAAAGCTGCGACTACGTTTGCTTGATAAGGGTTTTGAGTAATATTGACGCCTGTATTATTCAGTTCTGTAGGCGCAAGGAGCTTTATCCCTGCCGATGAAGGAGCAAAACTGGTAAACATCTCCCCCATCTCCCATATATGCAAGCTATTGTTGGCCTGCTCAGGTGCCTGAACTTTGAAGGTATCAAAATTTTTCATATTTAATTCGCACGATGTTTCAGGCGTTAAACTTTTAACCTGTCCCGTTGCTGGATTAGTAACATCGACGTTGTAATCCCATGGCATCGCTGTCTCACCATGATCCGACACAATGATGAATATCTTGTTGTCAAACTCGTCTTCGTCTTTAAGAGCATTTACGATCTTTTTCAACTTACCGTCTGTTGTTGATTTAACGTAGTCCGCATATTCGGCCATACCTTCTATGTGAGCATAGTGGTCAAGTCCCGACAGGTATACGGATAAGAGAGCCGGAAAATTTTTTCTCTTTCCGTTTTGGGGATTATTCGGTAAATAACTACTGATGAACGCGGCTGTTTCATCCGCTGAAGAACTATCCATTAATGCGGCTGAATATGACGTCCCTACTCCTCCTGGCAATTGCACTGCTTCAAACAGAGGTCTGGATATTGGACCTGAAGTTCCCCACCCGTCTGCCCCTTCCGCATACTGGTTGAACATGCTGACAGTTCTACATTCATTTTCTATTGCGTCACATTTTGCATCGGAGATTCTCTTATAGCGCTTCGCAACAAGCGTGTTGATGTCGGCCCAGAGCGGCTTTACTTCAGTTCGCAATGCATGGCCAGGCGCTGACTCATCAAGCTTCGACTGTAATGTCGGGTGGCTGTATATGCCAAAGTCCGCCGGCATTATATAATTCAAGATGAAGGGCAGCGATTTTGTAATATCTAACCAGGAATAAGACCCACCGGGAATAAGCGGCCTAAAAGCGCCGCCGTCCGCATCCAAAGTCACCATGCCTGAGGGAAGCATATACATGCCGGGGATTGTCTCATAATTCGCCAACATGTCACGCGCAAAGAACTCATTTCCCGTAATTCCCGTTGCACTCGGCGTCATTCCTGTGAAGATACTCGCCCAGGCCGCAAACGTGATCGATGGAAATATGGTGGTGACGTCTTCGAGTTTTATATGTTTGTCCGACGCCCCGGCCGGATCGCATGATGAATAAAAAATACCGTCATCGTACTTCCCGCCCATGACAGCGCAGAATCCCTCAACAGCTGAAAGAGGAACGTAATAGGGACTGCTGAAACCAGGTCCGACAGTATCGGAGTAGGAGGCGTGTACACCCGTACCGTCATTCGTTCCACTCGGCGCATACAGCACATCCTGCCTCAATCCGTCGATACCAAGGACGACAACACCCACAGGTTCTATAGGCAGCATCTTCTGAACGCCGCCAACCTCTATCATAAAATTGTTTCCGAGGCCAGCATAAAGCACCGCGGTGTTATATACATGAGACGGAAGTCCTATATCCAAATCGGTTCTCGACCTGTTGGAGATGATGAATTTATCCTTATCGGAATACCCGTCTACCGTGTCCTTTATTTTCGGGTAGCATTCATTTCCGGAGGCAATGAAATGGATCGGGTGCTCCGATGCATTGCCGTTGTTGATTTGCGGCGTGCTTACCGGCTGGCCCATCGTTGCAGTTGACGTGGACAAAGTAACTATCCTGCCCGTCAGCGTTTCACATGTTGAGAGCCATGACTGGGACTTAATTGCAATATGGTATTTTTTTGTCCCGTTGCTATTGTTGCTCCCGTCACTGAACTTTACTTCTTCAGGTTCTTTTGGTAGGTTTTCATCAGTTAAAATTCTTATTTGCGCCACCGGAATCGTCACCTTGTCCTTGCACGCTTCATTCGCCTCGCAAATGCCGTTGTTATTCCCGGCATTGTCCGTATTGATCTCCGAAGTGCTCGTTATCTCGATATCCGTCCCCCGGTTCAAGACCACCTGCGCCTTGTAATGGGTATTGATATCGAACTTCGTCCCCTGTACAAAACCCGCCGTCCCCTGTCCCTGGGTCTTGTCACCGGGGATATAGTTTATCCACTCGTCTGCGTTATTTGCGCCGGTCTTGTAAATATCCACGTCCGCGATGATGGCGTTGTACTCCGGCGGTAGAATGGTGTACTTGAATGTCGTATCAACCGTGGAATAGCCCTCGTCGTTCAGCAGGACGATTTCCGGTTCTATGGTTAATGCGGCATTGACGCCGAATACAGTGTAGGTGACTTTTTCATACTGTCCGGTGTCATAGCCGCAGGCGGTCTGGTGCGTTGCCGGATCGACGCCGCATATACCTGTATGCGCCTGACCCGAGTCTTTTTCAAAGGCGATGAACTGGCCGGATTTGACCGTGACCTCCTTGTCTACGGGCACTGCCGTTTTGGATGCGCTGCAGTTGTTTGCCGTGTCGTAAAACACCTCGGGCACAAAAACAGCCGCTTCTCCGAAGGCTTCGATGGTGTTCTTTGCAGCGGTGACGCCTGTGGTGTACCGTGTCTGGTACTGGCTGTTCGTGATTGTTGTGGCGGTAACGAGGCCGTTGCCATCTTTGGGGGTGAAGGTGACTGTCCCGTCTGCTATCTTTTTCGTTTTTATTACCCCGACCGGCTTTACTTTCCAGCAATTCGTTTGCTGGTTGTTGATGGTGCATTGATACGGCCCCTCGGTGGTTGTTTCTTCGGTATACAGGGCGAGCGCCGCGGTGAGCGGCGCTTTCAGTTCAGTGCCCGCCTTTGCGGCATTCACCAATTCTCCCCGGTCATTGTACAATTCCAAACGCGTGATCTGGAGCGACGGCGATATATAGCCATCGGCGTTGTCCCTGGATCCGAAGGTGCTGAGGGTGAATGTCGTGAATGTTTCAGCGGATTGGATCAGGGCAGTCGCTTTTACCTTGTATTTGGTGTTGACGGTATTGCCGAGCACGGCATTTACCACGGCGCCGAAATATTCGGTCTTTACGCCTACGCCTGTCTGTCCTCCATAGTAGGTGGCGCAGTCTCCGTGAAGCGGATAGGCAATATGCCTATCAGGATTGCATTCCTCGCTTTTGTAGAATTCGATGTTTCTGAATCCTTGTGAAACGGTGGGAAGAGTAATTGATGGGTCTATCGATTCCGCGGTCTGGGCGGAAAAGGTAACGGTCACATTGGATACTACGTTATCGTATTGGTCCAGCACTTCGACGCGAAGGCTTCCAACAGGATTATTGACATACCACGCCGCCCCGTCGCCGTTGAACTTCTTGATCTTTGCCGGACCGTCCGGTTTGCCGTATTGGGTGAACGGTTGGTCCAACTGAAGCTCGCCGGAATGACCCGAAGCAATAGCAGTGACCAGGTTCACGTCGATCTGGGTGGAGTATTGGAGCAGAAGGGTTTTTAAGGCGCGTAAATACAATAGCACTGCGTAGAGGCGCATGAGCTCATATGCCCGCGAGGCGATAATAGGCCGATAATATTTTGTGTAGCTGCTTTTCACCCTGCGACTCCGTTTGTCTCTCGAATCCGCAACGCGAAACTCGACACTTCGTTTTATCCAATCCGCACTGCTACAAACTTATCGCCTTTTCCTTATTCACCACCCACCAATCCTTGTATTCCTTATGCTTTGCCTTGATGCCCGTGCCGTTGTTAGTGTTCAGATAACTGGCAAGAAGATTCTTATCATCCACCGCTTTTTGTCCATAGTATTTCTCACGATAATCGAGGAATATGTTCATGCTCTTGACGGTTTCCTGATATACCTGCTTCTCCTCGGTCTTCCTGAGCTGCAACTGCATAAACCACTTATCACACAGCCAGAGGCGGCGGTCCATTTCGTCTTTGATCCAGGTCGTTTTGTTGACATTGCTTCTTAAATCTGCCAGGGTAAATGCCTGCATGGTCGAGGGATGCTTTGTTAAATAGGCTTGAATTACTTCATTCGGCTCGGGCTTTGTCATCTGCGAATCGTGATATTCGATAACAATAACCTTGGTACCGCCTATCCAGCGATAACTACCGCCTGCGACAAGATTTTCTATAATCGTTTGCCCGTTGATCTGACGTGAGCCGTAGGACTTCCCGGGAATGCCGTAATAGTTTCTAAATTCTCTATCTATCTCATGCAACAACCACTTGTCGGAGTCGGATCCGGAGTGTTTGGTGAGTTCAACGTCAATTCCCATTCTTTGCGCCATGCTGTGATAAATTACTGTACAGCTAATATCATTATGATCTTCCCCAAAGTGATCCGCCGGCACTAAGATGCCCGCGCCGGTGCCACATGCGCAACCGTATTTCTTAAAGCCGCCAATATCCTGACAGACAAGATAATCCGATGCATTTTGGGTGTAACCAGTAGCCGCCAAAATCGTAATTATGGTTGCAGCCGCAAGAGATAAAAACACTTTTTTCATTGTCGCCTCCATATTTCTTTCACTCTTTTCAATACTGTATTTTCATGATTTCTTTCACTATGTCCGTTAGCTTCCAGTTACCTTCACATTGAAAGCTGGGGCAAACCGACTGTTCAGTTGGATATACAGACTGTCTGTCAATGATGGTATTTAGCTCAAAACTGTTACCACCCGGATAAGCCAAAATGAATGGCACATAGGAATCTGATAGATTCAGCAATCCATGCCACGATTTGCAGGCAACACCAGTCGTGTACCTGTCAATAGTATTGCCGAAAGTTGTGTCTTTCATAAGGAGTACAATGTCGCCGCTCCTGTCTTCGTTTTCCATGTTGTTTATTCTGGCCACAGCACTAACATAGCCGCTATTTCCGAAATAACTTTGCAGAGAATCGCATTCTATGTCGCTTTTGTCGGGTTTGATTCCTTTGTACACACAATATTTTTCGCCGGGACTGACACTCTTCCTGATTAATATCGCGTCTATCGAATACGCCATATTTTGATTCAGACCGATAGTATCGAATAATACGTATTCAATCAGTCCTTCCGGGAACATGTCTGTTAAGTTCGATGGTGTTTTGTTTGTTGAAAAGAGGAGCCGCAATACTTCCGCCAGATAGCCGATATCTTCGACGATTCTGCCATGCGTCTTCCAATCAGTACTTGTCCTATCTTTGACGTAGATATGCGCCATCGGCCCATTTAAGGCCGCTATCACCGAGGCCTCGTCTAATGTGCCTTTGGCTCCATAGACTGAGTTATTATACAAGTCGGCAATCTGTGAGGGTGCCAATATTCTATAACCCATTTTCTGCGGGATATCTGTTCCGGGACTGGTTTCTGCATATTGTTTGTTTAATTTCTTCATCACCTCCCCCAACTCCCATATATGAAGGTTGTTGTTATTTCGTTCAGCTTCTTTGCGGTTATATGCGTCATAAACCAGATTGACATCGTCCGTTGATTCTGGCTCTGTAAAATCCAGCTTTAATTCACACGACATCTCCGCCTTCATCTCGGTTATTACATCTATCAATCCTATGATTTTCTCTTTCGCCCGATAGGTCAAGTTCTCAGGCATCGCCGTATGCCCATGGTCCGCCACGACGATGAATATCTTGTTGTTCAATTCATCCAGTTCTTTTAATCTGTCCACTACTTTTCCAATATAAACATCTGTGTTATTGTTAAAATAGTCCTTATAAGAGCTCATGCCGCTTGCGTGGGCCTGGTGATCAAGCCCCGGAAGATACCAGACCGTTAAGGCGGAAAAAGGTATTTCATTCTGCATCCCTGTTGATCCAGGGGATGTTTTATACTTCCCTGACAAGTAATCATCGAACTTGTCCCAACTCTGCCGGTCGAGCACTTCTCCTGATGAGCCCGCGATCAAGTTTAAATCCCAGGTGAGCCAGTATGCACCTCTGGCATAATGGTTGTTTGCTACAACCACTGGGTCGCCTCCTTTTTCCTTGAAGTAGCGTTCGATTCCCGGCTCGCTGGCGATGGCCTCAAAGACTGTCTTTGATTTTAAAATAGCCGGATCGTTCTGAGGCGTTCCTTGCTCGGTTGCGGTTCTTACCGGGCTAATCGGCACCTTCCAATCGCCCTGATAAGGAATAAAGAAACTATTATCATTCAATTTTTCCCAGTGGCCATATTGATCGTATCCTCTGAATGCTCCGCTACTGAATGAGATGACCCCTGCTGGATTGTATTTTCTCTGAAAGGAGCCATTCTCGAGATAGCGGGGAGCGCCGATATCCTGTCCGTACAGATCTCTTGCAAAATACTCATTACCGAGAATTCCAGTACCGCCAACATTGTTGCCGCTGCTGTCATATGTTGTTCCCGGCATCATTCCTGTGAAGATGCTAGCCCACGACGCAAGCGTTATAGACGGGAATATAGCCGTTACTTCCGGCAGTTTGATGTGCCTTTTTTCCCATCCTTCTTTGTCACAGGAGAGGAGACCTCTCTTACCTCCCAGAACATCGCAGAAACCTTTGAGATTTTCAGGCTGGACGTAGTAGTCGCTGTTAAGGTCGTTGACCTGCTGCTCTTCCGGATTATATAGTACATCCTGCCTGAGCCCATCTAGTGCCAGAACAATGACGCCCATGGGTTCGATTGGTAGAAGTTTCTGTGCGCCGTTTACTACGACTTTAAACGTATTTCCGATGCCTCCATAGAGGACAACGGTATCTATGAGCGCTGGATTACCGAGCATACCTCCGTCCAGGTCGGCTCTGCTCTTGTTCGACAGGATCAGATATTCATCCAGGTTGCCGTTGTCCGTCATGTCCTTGATCCTTACCTTGCATCCATCGAAAAATGCTTCGGAAAATTCAATGGGGTAGTCTGACAGGTAATATTCGTTCTGCACTCCCGGTACTGCCGCCTGCAGTCCGTTTTCATTTACACTGGTTATCTTACCGCTGAGACTCGTACAGTCATTGAGCAAAGCCCTCGACAGTAACTCCATTCGATATTTCTTTCCCAGCCTGGTTCCGTCCCCGAATTTGAGTTCATCCGGTGTTTTGGACGGATTTTCCTCGGTTAGCACTTTGAGCTGTGCAAGCGGTATTTCTTTTTTGTCGCTCCTTATCTCCACATCCGTCCCCCGGTTCAAGACCACCTGCGCCTTGTACAGGGTATTGATATCGAATTTCGTGCCTTGTACAAAACCCGCCGTCCCCTGTCCCTGGGTCTTGTCACCGGGGATATAGTTTATCCACTCGTCTGCGTTTGCGCCGGTCTTGTAAATGTCCACGTCCGCGATGATGGCGTTATACTCGGGCGGCAGAATGGTGTACTTGAATGTCGTATCAACAGTGGAATAGCCCTCGTCATTCAGCAGGATAATTTCCGGCTCTATGGCTAATGCGGCATTGACGCCGAATACGGTGTAGGTGACTTTTTCATACTGCCCGGTGTCATAGGCACAGGCGGTCTGGTGTGTTGCCGGATCGACGCCGCATATGCCTGTATGCGCCTGACCCGAGTCTTTTTCAAAGGCGATGAACTGGCCGGATTTGACCGTGACCTCCTTGTCTACGGGCACTGCCGTTCTGGATGCGCTGCAGTTGTTTGCCGTGTCGTAGAACACCTCGGGCACGGAAACAGTCGCTTCTCCGAAAGCTTCGATGGTGTTCTTTGCAGCGGTGACGCCTGTGGTGTACCGTGCCTGGTACTGGCTGTTCGTGATTGTTGTGGCGGTGACGAGGCCGTTGCCATCTTTGGGGATGAAGGTGACTGTCCCGTCTGCTATCTTTTTCGTTTTTATTACCCCGACCGGCTTTACTTTCCAGCAATTTGTCTGCTGGTTGTTGATGGTGCATTGATACGGCCCCTCGGTGGTTGTTTCTTCGGTATACAGGGCGAGCGCCGCGGTGAGCGGCGCTTTCAGTTCCGTGCCCGCCTTTGCGGCATTCACCAATTCTCCCCGGTCATTGTACAATTCCAAACGCGTGATCTGGAGCGACGGCGATATATAGCCATCGGCGTTGTCCCTGGATCCGAAGGTGCTGAGGGTGAATGTCGTGAATGTTTCAGAGGATTGGATCAGGGCCGTTGCTTTTACCTTGTATTTGGTGTTGACGGTGTTGCCGAGCACGGCATTTACCACGGCGCCGAAAAATTCGGTCTTTACGCCTACGCCTGTCTGTCCTCCATAGTAGGTGGCGCAGTCTCCGTGAAGCGGATAGGCAATATGCTTATCAGAATTGCATTCCTCGCTTTTGTAGAATTCGATGTTTCTGAATCCCTGTGAAACGGTGGGAAGCGTAATTGATGGGTCTATCGATTCCGCGGTCTGGGCGGAAAAGGTAACGGTCACATTGGATACGACGTTATCGTATTGGTCCAGTACTTTGACGCGAAGGCTTCCGACAGGATTATTGACATACCACGCCGCCCCGTCGCCGTTGAACTTCTTGATCTTTGCCGGACCGTCCGGTTTGCCGTATTGGGTGAACGGTTGGTCCAACTGAAGCTCGCCGGAATGACCCGAAGCAATAGCAGTGACCAGGTTCACGCCGATCTGGGTGGAAAATTCGTCATTGGGGAGCTTCATATACTGAGGATTGGCATCTGTGCTCTTTCCGAGCGTAAGTGCCGCCTGCGCAATGCCATTTGCGCCTGCTGTGGCGGTGCAGTTTGTTTCTGAAAGCGGCCCTTCGTTCTCCCCTGCGGCATTAAGACACTGGAGCATTCCGCCACCGGCAATGATTTTAAACGTTACGCTTGCCTCTGGCACAGGAGTTCCTTTTGAATCCGCGACAAATACGGCAAGCGGCTTGGGCAGGACACTGTTTACCACCGCTACCGGTTGTTCATCTGTTGCGGCTATTTTGCGGAGCCAGGCGGCGGACAAAGGATCATTGTTCACAATTCCTTCATAGGAATGGCCCAGGGTATTTTGAAAATGCGTCTCCAGCCAAACAGCATCAACCGGACATCCTCCGGCTATCATACCGGAAAGCATCCAGCCGGATTCGCCCGTCTCGGCATTCTCTTTCATGTACCCGGTCCCGGTCCAGTCGTGATAGGTAAGATCGGACTCCGGGATTTTTATCGTATAGTTCTGATTGACCGAGTTCGTGATGTCTTCCTTGATGCTGTCGTCGTAGGACAACGCCGGGAGAATTGAGTCGATGTTGGTTTTGTCGATGGTAAGTAGCTGATAGCTGTTAGCTGATGGCTGACTGATGAGTTGGAAAAGCTTGGCGGTGGAGATACTTTCCACTTTAAAGTCGTCCTCGAAGATTCTATTCTCAAGAATCGAGCCCTGCAGCGATGAAAGCTGCATGAACAGCTTCTCTTTTTCGCTTTCACTCCCCACTCCTGACTCCGGACCCCGAACTGCTTCTATTCTTCTGAGGTCCGCATCAACGTAAACGCCCTTCCAGGTGAAGTCATGCGGCATGTCAAGCAGGTAGGTAACGTCGATCATCCCGGCGAGGGTGACGACGGTGGGAAGCGGTCGCGCAATGGTTAAATGGAGGAGCGAGGCCAACTCATCTTCTGCTTGGTTCCATCGGTCTGTGTAATGGTTTGCCGCTTCATACAGCAGCCGCTCGGCATCTTTTTCCCCCTCACCCCCTCCCTCTCCCGCAAGGGGCGAGGGAGTAATCATAGCCTTCCCGGCGGTAATGCCGATGACCGTAAGGTTTCCGGTGATCATGGTGTTGGTTATCGTTTCCACAGGCGTAACGCCCTCATTTACTGAGGGCGAATAAAGCTCCATGGTCATAGTATAATCAGCGCCCATCGGCAGACCGTCCGTGGCGACGACGATCCTCTCCCCGTTGATCTTGAGCACCGGCCTGAGCCGCACCAGATAGCTCGGCGTATTATCCAGCCCGCCATAAGAATCAACGATCTCCTGGTCTTGCACGGTTTCCGGCTCATAACTTATGGCTATTTGCTGGTTCGAAAGCTTATACAGCGGCAGGGTAATGTCTAATAAACTACTCGTTGCAGGCTGCGAGTTTGCAGCGATAAAACGAATTTTGTGAACAAGTTCATCAGGATTTGAAGTATATTCATTGGTCGCCTTGATCAGCGTGAACTGTGTGTTAGACGGCAGGATGTTCCGGACCTCGGGAAGAAGAACCCTTGTTCGCTGAAAATCAGCGTACGCGAGTTGAGAATTCTGCTTTTGGAGTTCGGCGTTTATGGAAGACTGAAGGTACTCCAACGGCGTTGCGGGCTGTGTGGTGGAGGGTAGCGAGTTCAGGTCGAGTGCGAGATACTTTTCCCTGATCGTTGACAGCTGATCCCCGATCCCCGCCTGCTCAAAGAGGTCCTTTGGCTGATTGTACTCGTATCCCTTCACCTTGATGGCCGTATCCAGTCCGATCCAGGTCTTGCCGTGCTCGTCGAGGATCGCGCCGCGGTAGTTGGCCATCGGGATGAGTGATTCGATCCATATATGCTCGATCTGGAAGTTTGCGATCTTACCGCCTGCTATGATCGGTTTATACGGTATGCCGGCCTTTTGGAAGAACTCGGCGATCTTTGCGGGATCGTCGATGCCGGTCAGGTTTTTGACCCTCTCGATGGGTTTGTCATCGGATGCGAAGAATTGTATATTCCCCCGGACGAGCCGTGTCGGGAACCCCGACGCCTTGAGAAGCGACGAAAGCAGCAGCGCCTGATCGCAATCGTTCCCGCTCTTCTGGCGGAGCGTTTCCTCCGCCCCTTTCTGACACCCCCAGTACCACTCGGTTTCAATGGTGTTCTTTACATGCTCGTAGATGGCAGCGGGCTGCCAGTTCAATGACTGTGCAAGGGCGGCGATCTCTTTTGATATGGGCGCTTCGAGTGTACTTTTGGTATCATCCGGAGATACGATCTTATTTCCACCCCTGTAAGCGGGCGTGATTTCAGGGGCAATGCTGGGTTCGATTGCGGGATAGTTGAGGTGCTTGTACGGCAGACTGCCGATGATGGGGCGTTTTCTTTTGGCAACGAGTTTATCCAAAAGGGATTGCAGATTTCGGATTTCGGATTGCGGAATAGATCCAGTGGAAGGTAGCTTATCGATAAGTGCCAGATACTCGGCCAACGCTTTCCGGTATCCTTTAACCATTGCCTCGTGACGATCAACCGCCTTTGCGCCTAATGACTTGACCTTCTCTTCCCTGAGCTTGAACCGTTCTTCCATCAGCAGGTTGGAGATTCTGACGCTCTCCGCAACGGCCTTAAGCTGCCCGAAGTCAGGCCCTATTGCAGCGCCCTTGGCTAGTTTTGCTTCAATATTTACAACAATCTCCCTGCTCCGACCGAGGTCCGCCTGAAGGTCTTTTTCGATACTGTCTTCGGCCGATATCGCCCTTAAGGGCGCACAGAGCAGGCAAACGAGTAGAAACGGAAGAAATACACCTGAGCGCAGATAACCGTGATACTCACCGGCTTCGAAATGCGTAGAACGATCAAATCTTCCCACGTGCCCCCCTTGGCCGATACACCGTTACGAATGCATGCAGTCTCTCCCTTTATCAAATCTATTACGCCGCAAGCGGCGGGGAATTCAACCCGGAATAACGATTAAAAAGAAATAAAACGATCATGTTTTTCCTAATAGTATCCCCCCCCTTAGATACTATAGTCGTAGTTTTTATAAAGAAATGCGACTATAGCAATGCCGCATGTTTCGGTCAAGCTCAATTTATAATTTTAGCCGGAATGAGATTGAAATTCATATTTTAATACCATGCAACATCATAATATATTGTTACTTTTTATGGGTCGGGGTATTTTAAGGGTAATCCCCTCAATAATGCACCTTTTTGTTCATTGTTCCGTTAGAAATGGCATTCTCCAACTGATAGGTCGTCCGATGCCGAGAGCGAATTTGAGGCTACTTCGGGGTTCGGGGTTGGCAGGGTGTCCATCCACGGGAATTCTGCACATTCTCCATATCGCCGATACCGCCACAGCACTAGCCGCGCTGTATAACAATACCGGTTGAAATGAAAAAACTGCCTAAGAATACAATGACGGTAGTATATCTTCCGGCCCTGGGTATACGAGAGCGCTGAGGAAGGGGCCGTCCCAACTGCAGATCGGCAACGGTTGCTGAGTGAAAAGGGCTAAACTGTTACAAGGTTTTCGGAACAAGGACCGGCAAGCCTCGCCATCGCGGGGCTGCTCGACAAAAAACCCCGGCGTACTGCCGACGTGCCGATCATATATAAAGGGTCAGTGCTGTCCGGTTGTTACGTAAATAGATTCAATTGGTTATCGTCACAGTGTTCGTTTTCGTGATTGATTGCCTCGGCAACCAGCTGAGAAATAGGTACTTTCTCGAAAAGGTTGACCTCCAAAATCTGTAGAATCGTATGAAGACTGCCAGGCAGATTCAATCGTTTCTTGATAATCGCCACGAGCAGATAAACACTGACAGCTGTCCAGATTTGCGTTTTGACCGCGTTGGATGACGTTCCGAAGAATGACTTGATCCGTAGGTGTTGCTTGATCCACTTGAAGAACAACTCCACCTTCCATCGGGACCGGTAAATATCCGCGATGGTCTTTGCCGGCACAAGAAAGTTGTTCGTAAGAAACACCAAGCGCTTGTCTCGTTCGGCATCGTGATATCGTACCCGACGCAAAGGATCGGGGTAGGCCATGCGCGATTTGTAGCCGACGAGCAGGACTGTTTGATCGGCTTGCACACCGATTGATTTGTCCACCGAAGCAGAATAGATACGACGCAGTCTTGTATTGTGCTTGCTCCGGATGACGAAGAACGCTGCAAGCTGGTTGATGTGATAGAGTCGCTCGAAGTCGAGATATGCACGGTCCATCGTATAGACAGAATCTGCTTCGAACGGAACTGTATCCATTATATTGACGTCGTGAACGCTGCCGGGAGTCACGAAAATAAAGGTCGGAATTGATCCCTGCACGTTTAGTAGGGTGTGAATCTTGACGGCTGCTTTCTCTTTCCGAAACGTCGCCCTCGGAAAGGTGGATAGGCAGAGATCGATTATCGTTGAGTCCAGAGCAAAGACCGAGAACTTCAGATCTTTGCCAAGATCCTCGTTCTGGTAGAGCTTGCTGGCGATGTCGATGAGCAGATAGCCAAAGTCTTGATAAATGCGGAAGTCCCGATGTTCGTTGGCGTCTGCCAGCGTGGACTTGGCGATCTTCCCTCGGAAGCCCATGTGGTAAAGCTTTGCTCGATGAGAATTGAGACACGTTACAATATCGCGTAAGCTTTCGCGATAGGTCAATTGAGAGAACGCCATGCAGAGAAACTGATCCATGCATGAAAAGCTCCTGACCTTGTGATTGCCATGATAACGAAGGACGCATTGGTTGAACTCGTACCGTGGTAGATGTTGAATCAGTTGAGCAAAAACGGTTTTTCCGGAATTCATTCTCGTCCCTCCTCGTAAAGAGCTGAGAGGGATTATAGGATGAATCGAGATAAACTGAGTTCAAATCGAAAAGTTGCATTTTGCCCTTTTTATTGTTGTGTGACAGTGAGTTATCGCACTTTGGAAAAACGATAACCGGACACTACTGATAAAGGGTTCAAAATTCCGGATCTGTTCGTGGTGGGATACGGGATGGATTTTGGAGAGAAGTACCGGAACCTGCCTTATATCGCCGCGCTTCATACTGCGGGATGAATAATGCCGGCAATTTCCCGAGGAGCAGCAAATACGTAAGCGCCCTGAGCGAAGTCGAAGGGTAATCGCCGTAACTCATCCCATCGTCCCGGAGGACGTTACAGTAGTTCCAGAGTTTTGATACAATTGCGGCTGGTGTCATAAACTGATAATGCCTCTCATTTTTTTCCCTCTATTCGATTAATCTCCTGATCGAAATCAGAGATGTACTCGGTTGACGGCCGGGACTCGAACGCCGAAAAGCTCGGCCAGGGTCTTCTGCGTCAGCCAGACGGTTTCTTCCTTATACAGAACCTCAACTTTTACCGCGCCCGTTTTCCGCGGTGTAGAAAAGGAATTTGTCTTTGCCGCTCATATCAGTTTCTCCAAAAGTCTACAGCCTTGGTTATGCATCACAACCCCACAAAGTGTCAGGTCTTTTATTTTGGTGTTACGCCTTCCCTCTCACCAGATTGCTGATTGTTGAATAATGCATATTCAGATGAGCGGCTATCTGCTGCTGAGTATAACCATATTTCTGCACGGCATCAATGATCTTCTTATCTCGTTTTTTCTTGTCCAGTATCACATTTTTCGGAAATATCTTGTCGAGAGACTGTCTGTTCACATACCGATGACTCTTGGGTATTTCAGGAATGTCCTGATGTTTCCTGATATGGGAGATCAGACCTTCCACAAAATCGTCTTCACCCAGAATAGACTGTCCCTTCACCTCTCTCCAGATAGTCTCCTTGCCGATCCCCCATTCGACGAATTGCCGGTATTCCTGCTCGGCCTTGGCCCTCTTCCGGCTGAATTGTCCGAGGATCCAATCCGTGGTCAGGCACGGTGCTGGTGATTCCCGCCCCGCCGTGGCACGGTAGCTGGACCATTGCCAGACTTCCGGTCGTTCAACCATCCGTGCCCGCACAGGATTTAATACCACGTACCGGCAAACTTCGAGAAGATGACTGTCTTTCTGAATGAGGATCGACTTGTACCGGCCCTGGAACAGATGGCCAGTCCGTTGATGACGTTTATTAAAAAGCTGTGTATAGACCCCGTTCAACTGCCGCATTCCGAGGGAGAGATTACCGTCAGGCGTCTCGATCAGGAGGTGATAGTGGTTGTCCATCATGCAGTAGGCATGGCAGAGCCAGTTATACCGCTTATTAACATGTTGGAGAGTGTTCAGGAAGTTGATGCGGTCCTGGTCGTCTTTGAAAACGGCCTTCTTTTCATTGCCGCGGGAGGTGATGTGATAGACGGCACCGGCGTATTCTATGCGGAGGGGGCGGGTCACAAGGGGAATTTAGCAAATAACGAGGAGAATGTCAAATTAAAAAACCTGACCCTATAGACTCCGAGGAGACTGACGAGACCAAGCGTATCATTGACGAACATGATGCTTCCCGAATTCCGCATCAGAAGCTACCCCTTCACCAGCATCTCCGCCGCGGCCTGCTGGATCTCGTCCATACGGTCATAGGCGGCAATGCAGAGATCGGCGTTCTTGAATTGTTCGAGGATGTAGGGGCTGTCGAACGAAATGACCACGGACCGTTTTTTTGCGGCCCGGGCTGCTGCGATGACCTGTGATGCCATGGCCCGGAGCTTCGGTGAAATGCCCGAGCGTCCTTTGGAAGCGGATATCTTTGAGAAGATCGGGAGCACGACCCAGTCCGCTGCTGCGACCTGTTCGCTGAGGTGCGTTTGCGGTAATTCCGTATCAGGAGTCAGCACGGTCCCGGTGAACGTGCCGACCTTTGTCTGGAGCGTACGGAGGAAAACTTCTCCCCTGCCTTCAGCATCGTCATCGAGCATGAAGCAGGCTGCTCGTTCGATAGCGAGCGGCAGGACCGTTTTGTCCCCTGAGAGGATCTGCAACGCCCTCCGGCTCAATTCGCGCGCAAGGCTGCGGTGCTTTTCGTAATCGATCTCCGGGGACGTTGTTCCTGCGGGATCGAAAAGCCCGAGCCGCATCTTGGCATCGCGGATCCTGCCGACGGATTCCTCGATCCTGGTCCTGGTCAGCCTGCCCTGTTCAACAGCCGCTGTCACGGCTTTGATCGTCACCCGCGCGTCAACGGGATGGAGGAGGATGTCCATGCCGGCGGTCACGGCACGGACCGCGATCTCGTCCTGAGAATAGGCCTTGGCCAGCGCCCCCATATCAAGCGCATCGGACACGATCAATCCATCGAAGGCCATGCCCTCGCGAAGCAGCGCAGTGATCGTCTTTTTCGAGAACGTCGTGGGCTTTTCCGCATCCAGGGCCGGAACGAGCAGATGGGCCACCATGATGGTGCCGACGCCGTCCTTCACTGCCTCCCGGAACGGCGGCAGTTCCACGCTGTTCAGCCGCGCCCGGTCCGCTTTGATCACGGGCAGCACGGAATGGGAGTCCTGGTCCGTGTCGCCGTGGCCGGGAAAGTGCTTGGCGCAGGCAAGAAGATCGAGCTTTCCATTTTGATTTGATTGCTGCAGACCGGTGATATAGCGAGAACCGAACCACTCAACGACCCCGGGCTCATCGCCAAAGGCCCGGGTGCAGATGATCGGATTGTCGGAGTTGTTGTTCACGTCCATGACCGGCGAGAACACGATATGGATGCCCGCGGCCCTGGTCTCGGTCCGGACTGCGTCGAGCATGCTCTGGAGCAGTCCGGCATCAGATTTTGAGCCGCGGCTGATCGCGGCGGCAACCGCGCGCTGGCTCGGGAAGCGGGTGCCGCCCTGAAGCTGCTGGCCCAGTCCCCGTTCCACATCAGAGGAGATCAAAAGCGGCGTTGTTGCCAGCGCCTGGAGAGCGGCGAGCCGGGCCGGCGTGCGCTCTACGCTGCCGCCGAAGAGGATGAACCCGCCCATGCCTTCCCGGACCAGCGCCTCGATCTCATGACGATACGCCGGGTCTTCAAGCTGCATGCCGTTGATCCTCGGCATCACCATCTGTGCGACCAACTGTGTCAGCGTTTTCATGGACGGCATTTTCTCTTTTTTTTAGATGATTGCAAGTCATTTTATCCCCTCGCCCGGTCCGCGGAAAATGCGCCAATCTGCGCCCCTTTTTGACAAAAGTATTACATCCGCTATACTTGAACTGAACCGGTATTGAAACATCAGAACGGGGGCGCTATGGGCATCAGGAATATATTTCGCGGTAATGACAAAGCAGAGCGCCTCATGAAATTCCAGGCTGGGCTTCTGACCTTTGCCCTGTCATCCGACACCCCGAAGCACTGGAGAAAACGCACCAGCTCGCTGCTCATTGAAGCGGGCGACGTTCTCGATGTCTGCTTTGCCTTTATCTTCCAGCCTGGCGATGACGAACGGTACGTGCTCGACCTGTTCTGGCAGGTCACACCGCCGCCCGGCGCCCGGCAAATCATTGAAGGGATGGTGCTGCAGAGAATTGCCTCCTGCCCTGCCTTCGGCATGGTCCCCGAGTATTCCCTGGTCCAGACCACCGCCCTCCCGGACCGGACAGCGCCCGATTTTTCTACCCCGTCTATAAACATAAAAACCATTGATTTTCCATCAGATAATCCTGTATCCCGTGGCATGGCAGGCGTCGGCATCAGGTCCGGGCGCGAGTGGAGCGGCCTGGACAAGATCGCGGGCGACAGCATGCTCACGGCCCTGGTGGATAGCGCCGAATCCGTCAGGACCATTGCCCTCTATACCCGGGAAATGGAGCGCTTTGCCACGCGGGACCCGCTCACGAACCTGTACAACCAGAGCTCGTTCTGGGACCAGCTCAAGTACGAGACCGAGCGCTCAAAACAGCAGCAGTACCAGTTCTCGCTCCTCGTCATCGATATCGACAACTTCAAGACCGTCAACGACACCTATGGACACGAGATCGGCGACTGCTATCTCAAGAGTTTCTCCTCGGTCCTGCGGGCCGCGGTCAGGGGCGGCGACATCACCGCGCGGTATGACGGCGACCAGTTCACGGCCATCCTGCCGCTCTGCGACGAAGGCCAGGCATATATCGTGGCCCAGCGGTTCATCGAAAGCGTGCGGGAGCTGTCGCTTCCGCTGCCGGACGGCGGGACGCTCACCGGCACAGCCTCCATCGGCGTGGCTGTGTATCCGGACCATGCGGAGGAGGCGCGGGACCTCTACCTTCTGGCCGACAGCAAGCTGTCGCAGGCCAAGTCCTTTGGCAAGGACCGCCTTACCATGTCCACCGGCCGGGACAACGTTGTTGCCCTGAGGACCATCAACGAGAAAAACATCATGATCCTGGAGTCGCTGTCGCGCAAACAGTTCGTGCCCTATTTCCAGCCGATCATGAACATCAAGACCATGAAGATCGAGGCGTACGAGGTCCTGACGCGCATGGTGATCGGGGACCGTGTGATCGCAGCCGCGGAATTCATCGAAACCGCTGAAGGGATGGGCGTCGTCGGCAAGATCGATTACCAGCTCATCGACATGGCCTTCTCCCGGGTGCGCGACAAGAACTACCATGGCTATCTCTTTTTGAACCTGTCACCCAAGGCCCTGGTCCTGAACGAGTTCATGCCGACCGTCCGCCGGCTGCTCACGGATTACCATATCGACCCCTCCAAGATGGTGTTCGAGATCACGGAGCGCGACACGGTAAAGAACCTGAGCCTCATTGAGGATTTCGTCCGCGACCTGAAGGGCGAGGGGTTCCGCTTCGCCATCGACGACTTCGGCGCGGGCTATTCTTCCTACCACTACCTCAAGACCTTCAGCGTCGACTATCTGAAGGTCGACGGAGAATTCATCCGCAACATGGGAGAGAAGGGCTCGACCGAGAAGGCCATCGTGAAGAGCATTGCGGCGCTGGCGGAGAGCCTCGGGATCAAGACGATCGCCGAGTATGTGGAAACCAGGGCGATCCTGGGCCAGGTCAAATCCACCGGCATCGATTACGCACAGGGATACTTCATCCAGCGGCCGTCGCCGGACCTCCCGTCTTCCGAAGCGAGCTCCCCCATTTTTTCTTCCGTACCTGTCCCCGCCCGTGGTATACTACGCACCATTCCGGGATAACGCGCACTTCCCTGCACAGGAGAGCTTCTGTGGATACCTTTACGTTTGAGAACGGCCGCTACAACACGGCCGCTTCGCGCATATCGTTCCTGGCAAAAAACTTCCCCTCGCTCACGTTCTACAGGGACCTGGTCGGGATCGTCGCAGCCGGCAGCAAACAGGCGAAACACGGCAGCTATGATACGTCCGACTGGTGCCGCGACAGTTTATTAACGCTCCGCGCCCTCGAGCGTGTCGGCGTGACCATTGAGGTGAAAGGCCTCGAGAACATCACCTCTTTTGACGGCCCCTGCGTGTTCATCGGGAACCACATGAGCACGCTCGAGACCTTTGTGCTCCCGACGCTCATTGCGCCGATCAAGGACACGACCTTTGTGGTGAAGCAAAGCCTGGTCGACTATCCCGTGTTCAAGCACATCATGCGCGCGCGGGACCCGATCACGGTCGGCAGGATAAATGCCCGGGATGATTTCAAAGCGGTCCTCGACGGCGGTACGGCAAGGCTTGCCGCCGGTCTTTCGATCATCATCTTTCCCCAGACCACCCGCTCCATGGTCTTCGATCCGGCTGCGTTCAACACCATCGGGATCAAGCTGGCAAAAAAAGCGGGCGTGCCGATCGTCCCGATCGCGCTCAAAACGACGCGTGGGGCAACGGTCCGCTCCTGAAGGATTACGGCAAGATAGACCCGGCGCGTCCGGTCCACTTCGCATTCGGACGGCCGCTTGCGATCAGGGACCGCGGCACGGAAGAGCATGAGGAGATCATTTCGTTCATCACGGCAAAACTGAAGGAATGGGAAGGTGCGGTGCGGGAGGGAACATAAACCAGGGCGGAAGTGAGAAGACGCCTGACCACCAGTAGCGCATTTAAAGACGTTTCACTAAAAGCTTCCCATGCGAAAATCTAGGCGTGCGACCGAGTCCGTAGGGTTAAACATTTCAGACTGTCTGAGCCCGAAGGGCGAGTTTCTGAAATGTACCGAAGGACGACCGAGCATGCCGTTAAAGATTTCCGCCGGGTGCCCTTCTTTCGGTTACCTTTCTTGGGCAAGCAAGAAAGGTGACAGAAAACGCGAAGAATGGCGCAAATACTGCTTAATAAATCATATAGGCGCTTGTTCCGCCCACATGAAAGCCTGAAGATCCTAATTTTACGAAACAAACTTTTGCTTTTCTTTGTGATCTCTGCGTTCTATTGCGGCCAACTGCTCTTTTTAGACATGATATCCCTTCCTTCCCATAAACAAAAGGCCGGCCCGAAGGCCGGCCTGGCATGAATGCATCCGGGTGTCGCTTACTTGATCGACAGAAGTTCGACCTCGAAGATCAGCGTGGCATTGCCGGCGATGGTAGCTCCGGCCCCCCGCTCGCCGTAGGCAAGATCCGAGGGGATAAAGAGCTGCCATTTGGACCCTTCCTTCATGAGTTGCACCGCCTCGGTCCAGCCCTTGATCACCTGATTCAAGGGGAACGTTGCCGGCTGTCCGCGTTTGATTGAGCTGTCGAACTCCGTGCCGTCGATCAGCGTGCCCCGGTAGTGCACGGTCACCGTGTCCGTGGCCTTGGGAGACTTGCCCTTGCCTGCGGTCAGGACTTTATACTGAAGGCCGCTCGGCATGGTGATAACGCCCTCTTTCTTTTTATTGGCGGCGAGGAATGCCTCCCCGTCCTTCTTGTTCTTTTCAGCAGCCACTTTCGCCTGTTCCTCCTGTTTTTCCGCCTGCTCCTGCTGCTTTTCCATCATGGTTTTTTGCAGCGCCTCAAGGACCGTTTTCATTTCTTCATCGGTCATCTGCGGCTTCGTATCCATGATACCGTCGTTCAGCCCTTTTAGGAGAACGGCCGGGTCAATGTCAACCGACTGGGTCTTGAGGCTTTCCTTCATGGAACGGCCGGCGTTCATGCCGATGCTGTAGCTCAGTTTCTGCTTCTCGGTTTTTATTTCCCCGTCACCTGCCGCCCGTGCCTGTCCTGCAGCAAGCACCAGACACAATGCAACCGCAAAGCGTAATTTCATGCATCCTCCTTTGTACGTATGGTTTACGTAGGCTGAAATAGAAGGCATCATGCCTTCGTTATGATGACAGGATACAGTATCAGCGTTCATTATTTTTGTCAACCTTTCAATCTGTTGCACCAATCCTGTTCTTGACATTCGTCCCGGCTGTGCTATTCTTTTTTCTACCAGGTAAAACCAGGAGGGAACACACGTGGGTTCCATTCCCGGATCATCGTCATCGTCCCTGTGGCCGCTGGCACTGTACTTCGCCGCGGTCCTGCTGCTCGTAACAGCCATGCTGTCCTTGTCCTACTTCCTCGGCGAACGCCACCGGGAGAAGCAGACCGATGAACCCTACGAGTCCGGCATCATGTCCACCGGCTCGGCGCGGGTGCGCTTTGATGTTAAATTCTACCTCATCGCGATGTTCTTCGTCATCTTCGACCTGGAATCCGTTTTCGTTTATGCCTGGGCAGTCTCGCTGCGCGAGAGCGGCTGGGCCGGGTACGCTGAAATGCTGATCTTCATCGGCGTCCTTGCCGCCGCGCTGGTGTATCTCTGGAGGCTCGGCGCCCTTGAATGGAGATCGCCGGAAAAACGAGTGAGGAGTTGATGAGACCAGTTGGGAGTTCGGGGTTCGGAGCTTTCCACTCCCAACTCCGAACTAATAACTCCGAACTATACTCCCAACTCCCAACTCCTAACTCCTTACTCCTAACTATAAGCTATGAACTATTCAATTACAAAACCCGACCGCGCCCCACTCGATGACGCCGTGCGCCAAAGCCTCCTGTTCACCCGGCTCCAGGACATGCTTGCCTGGGGCAGAAAAAATTCCATCTGGCCCTTCAACTTCGGCCTCTCCTGCTGCTACGTGGAGATGGCAACGAGCCTGACCAGCAAGTACGACATCGCGCGCTTCGGGGCGGAAGTGATGCGCGGCACGCCGCGCGAGGCGGACATGATGATCGTCGCGGGCACGGTCTTTATCAAGATGGCGCCGGTGATCAGAAGGCTCTACGAACAGATGATGGCGCCGCGCTGGGTCATCTCCATGGGCTCCTGCGCCAACTCGGGCGGCATGTACGATATCTACAGCGTGGTCCAGGGCGTGGACAAGTTCATGCCCGTGGACGTGTATGTTCCCGGCTGCCCGCCCCGGCCCGATGCGTTCATGGAAGGACTGCTCATGCTCCGGGACATAGTAGGCAAAGAGCGGCGGCCCCTGACCTGGGCCGCTGGTCCGCAGGGCATTATCCGGCCCGAGATGCCGTGCATGCGCGACCTGAAGCGTGAAGAGCGTATGAAGGCGACGGTCCTGAGGCCGCCGGATGAAGTGTAGGATCTTTTTGACACTGATTTTCACTGATTTTTTATGATATAAGCCGGCATGACATGCTTGTATCATAGCGAGGCCTACGCCGCGACCAAACTCTTCCTTAAGGAAGGGCTGTGAGGATGCGTTTGATGCGGACTCTGCAGACCCATCACCTTAATCCTCCCTTGAAGGGAGGAAACGCTTATAAGCTTCGTGCGAGCATATCAAGTTCTGAAAAATAATACGTATATGTTTTCATCATAGCTGTTCTCAGTGTAGATCAGTGTCAATGCTTTGCCTTAACTATGGAAAACAATCCCATCATCAACGACCTCACGACAGCCTTCGGCGACGCCATCCTCGCGGTCCAGCCGACCCGCGACAACATTCCCACGCTCTGGGTGCACGCAAGACAAGGCCCGCGACATCCTCCGCCATCTCAAGACCGCCATCGACCGCCCCTACAGGATGCTCTACGACCTCACGGCCATCGACGAGCGGGTACGCGCGACACCGGCAGGACCAGCCGCCAAGCGACTTCACCGTCGTCTATCATCTTCTTTCCTTTGACCGCAACGACGACATCCGCATCAAGGTCCCGCTCACGGGCGACGCTCCGTCCCTCCCGACCATCACCGGCCTCTGGCCGTCCGCGAACTGGTACGAACGCGAAGTCGTGGGACCTGTTCGGCATCACGTTCGACGGTCATCCGCACCTGAGCAGGATCCTGATGCCGCCGACCTGGAAAGGCCATCCCCTGCGCAAGGACCATCCCGCGCGCGCAACCGAGATGGGCCCTTCCAGCTGTCCGATGAGAAGGAAGCGATGCCGAACAGCAGGCGCTCAAGTTCCGGCCCGAGGACTGGGGCATGACAGCGCACGGCAGAGGACACGGACTTCATGTTCCTGAACCTCGGCCCCCAGCATCCGGGCACGCACGGTCTCCTCCGCTTCATCCTCCAGCTCGACGGCGAGGAGATCAAGGACTCCGTGCCCGATATCGGCTACCACCACCGCGGCGCGGAGAAGATGGCCGAGCGCCAGACCTGGCACACCTACATCCCCTACACCGACCGCGTCGACTACCTCGGCGGCGTGATGAACAACCTGGCCTACTGTCCTCGCCGTGGAGAAGCTCGCCGGCATCGAGGTCCCTGACCGCGCGCAAGATCATCCGCGTCATGCTGGCCGAGCTGTTCCGCATCGCAGAGCCACCTGGTCTGGTACGGCACCTTTGCCCAGGACGTGGGCGCGCTCTCGCCGGTGTTCTACATGTTCACCGACCGCGAGCGCGTCTTCGACATCGTCGAGGCGATCTGCGGCGGCCGCATGCACCCCGCATGGTTCCGCATCGGCGGCGTGGCGCAGGACCTGCCCGAAGGGATGGGACCGGCTCGTGCGCGACTTTTTGAACTACCTTCCGCCGCGGCTTGAGGAGTACGACAGCATCGTGATGCAGAACAGCATCTTCAAAGGCCGCACCAAAGGCGTCGGCGCCTACACGCTCGATGAAGCCATCGAATGGGGCGTGACCGGCCCGGGTCTCCGCGCCTGCGGGTATCGAATGGGACTTCCGCAAGAAGCGGCCCTATTCCGGCTACGAGAACTTCGAGTTCGACATTCCCACGGCGGTGAACGGCGACTGTTATGACCGCGGCGTGGTGCGCGTCGAGGAGATGCGCCAGAGCCTGCGCATCATCGAGCAGTGCGTGAAGAACATGCCCGAAGGGCCGTACAAGTCCGACCATCCCCTGGCCACGCCGCCGCGCAAGGAGCGCACCATGCAGGACATCGAGACGCTCATCACCCATTTCCTCGGCGTGAGCTGGGGCCCGGTGATCCCCGCCGGCGAGGCGTTCATGGGCATCGAGGCGACCAAGGGCAACAACGGCTACTACCTCATCAGCGACGGCAGCACCCAGTCCTACCGCACGCGCATCCGCACCCCGTCGTTCCCGCATCTGCAGATGGTGCCGAAGATCTGCAAAGGGCCTGATGATCGCTGACCTGCTGGCGATCTTGGGGAGCATTGATTTTATACTGGCGGATCTGGATAGATAGATTAAAAGCTCCCTCTCCCCAGGGGGAGAGGGCTGGGGTGAGGGGGGACGTTGAAACGACCCAATATACCAGAAAGCAGAAAGCTTCGTAAGGATCAGACTGACGCTGAAAAAAAACTTTGGTCGGTCCTTCGTAACCGCCAACTCAACGGAATTAAATTCAGACGACAGTTCTCGATCGACAAATATATTCTTGATTTCTTCGCACCAGAGCTCAAGATAGCAATAGAGGCTGACAGCGGTCAGCATTATACCGAGGAAGGCTTAATAAAAGATACTGCAAGAACCAGGACGTTGGAAGTTCAAGGCATACGAATGTTGAGATTTAGCGACAGGGACATTTTAATGAATATTGAGGGTGTTTGTGAAGTTATTTTGAGAGCAACAGAGACACCCCCTCACCTCAATCCTCTCCCCTGGGGAGAGGAGGTAAAAATATCATGCTCACTGAACAAGAAAAGACAGAGATCAATGCCGAGCTTGCGCAGCTGCGAATTCAAGCAAGTCCGCATCCATCGACGCGCTCAAGATCGTCCAGAAGCACCGCGGCTGGGTATCCGACGAGAGCGATCAAGGACGTTGCGGCCATGCTCGACATGTCGCCGGACGAGCTCGACGCCGTTGCCACGTTCTACAGTTTCATCTTCAGGAAACCCGTCGGCAGGCATGTGATCCTTGTCTGCGACAGCATCAGCTGCTGGGTCATGGGATATGATCCCCTGCTGGACCTGCTGAAGGCGAAGCTCGGCATCGCGCTTCGGCGAGACGACGGAGGACGACCGGTTCACCCTGCTCCCGTCTCCTGTCTCGGCGCCTGCGACCGGGCTCCGGCCATGATGGTGGATGAGGAGCTGTATGGTCCGGTGACGCCGGAGATGATGGATGAGATACTGAGAAATACAAATAATCTTTGACACAGATTTACACGGACACAGATATGATAAGAGCTGAAACCAAGTTTTACCGTGTAAATCAGAGGTTTATTTGTCACTTACCGGTCAAAGATTTCTGTGGTTTTACTATGGAACGACCTCTAACCAATAACATCCGTCCCGGCCAGGAACCGCTCTCCCTGAAAGACTACGAGAAGGCCGGCGGCTACCAGGCCGCGCGCAAGGCGCTTGCGCATGACGCCCCAGCATGTGCAGGACATGGTCAAGGCCTCGAACCTGCGCGGCCGCGGCGGCGCGGGATTCCCCACGGGCGCAAAGTGGAGCTTTGTGCCCATGGGCGAGCAACGCGCCGAAGCTCAAATATCTCGTCGTGAACGCCGACGAGATGGAGCCCGGCACGTTCAAGGACCGGCTGCTGCTCGAAGGCGATCCGCACCAGATCATCGAAGGCATGATCGTGAGCGCCTATGCGATCCAGGCGGACAAGTCCTATATCTTTCTCCGCTGGGCATACAAGCTTGCGGAAAAGACGGCTGGCAAGGCTATCGCAGAAGCGTACGCAGCAGGACTATCTCGGAAAGAACATCCTTGGCTCCGGGTTCAACCTCGACCTTCGCATCCATTCCAGCGCCGGGCCGCTACATCTGCGGCGAGGAAACGGCGCTGATGAACGCCCTTGAAGGAAAGCGCGCCACGCCGCGCTCCAAACCGCCCTTCCCGCAGGTCTGCGGCCTCTGGGGAAGGCCGACGATCGTGAACAATGCCGAGACCATCGCGAACATTCCGCATATTGTGAAGAACGGCCCGGACTGGTTCAAGGCTTTGAGCACGGGTCCCGACGCCGGCACCAAGACTCTACGGCGTCAGCGGCAGGGTGAAAAAACCCGGGGACTGGGAACTTCCCATGGGCGTCACAGTCAGGGAGCTTCTGGAAGAACATGCCGGAGGCATGCAGGAGGGCTATCAGTTCCGGGCGTGATCCCCGGCGGCGCGTCGACCGACTTCCTCGTCGCCGAACATCTGGATGTAAAGATGGACTTTGATTCGGTCATGAAAGCGGGCAGCCGCATGGGCACCGGCACCATGATCGTGCTCGATGACCGGACCTGCCCCGTCGGGTTTGTGCATAACCTGGAGACCTTCTTCAGACGCGAATCCTGCGGCTGGTGCACGCCCTGCCGCGAGGGCCTGCCGTGGATCGAGAAGATGCTCCATGCCATCGAGAACGGTAAGGGAGAAACCGGCGACATCGATCTTCTGGCGCAGCAATGCAGGCTGCTCGGCCCGGGGAATACCTACTGCGCGCTTGCACCGGGCGCGGTGGAGCCGCTGCAGAGCGCGATCAAGTACTTCCGTGAAGATTTTGAGAGGCATATACGGGAGAAGAAATGCCCGTGGGAAAACGGTCAGACTTGATAAGAATTTCCTCCCCTTCAAGGGGAGGATCAAGGTGGGGGATGGGTCTCATACTACCTCTATAAACCCATCCTCACCCAACCCTCTCCTTGAAGGAGAGGGCATTTAAAGATTATTTTTATGATCACGATCTACATAGATAATAAACCCCATCAGGTAAAGGAAGGCCAGAACCTCCTCCAGGCCTGCCTCTCGCTGGGGTTCGACCTTCCCTACTTCTGCTGGCACCCTGCCCTGCACTCCGTGGGCGCATGCCGTCAGTGCGCGGTCAAGGTGTTCAAGGACGACAAGGACACGCGCGGCAGGATCACCATGTCCTGCATGACCCCGGTGGCCGAAGGCATGCGCCTGTCCATTGACGATCCTGATGCGCGGGCCTTCCGGTCGAGCGTGATCGAATGGCTCATGCTGAACCATCCGCATGACTGCCCGGTCTGCGACGAAGGGCGGCGAGTGCCACCTTCAGGACATGACGGTCATGACCGGCCATAATTACCGCCGGACGCGGTTCAAAAAACGCACGCACCGAAACCAGGACCTCGGCCCCTTCATCAATCATGAGATGAACCGCTGCATCCAGTGCTACCGCTGCGTCAGGTTCTATCGTAATTATGCAGGCGGCCGCGACTTTAACGTGTTCGGGGCCCATGACAACGTCTATTTCGGCAGGCATGAAGACGGGCGCGCTCGAAAGCGAGTTCAGCGGGAACCTGGTCGAGGTCTGCCCCACCGGTGTCTTTACGGACAAGACGCTCAAACAGCATTACACCCGAAAGTGGGACCTGCAGACCGCGCCGTCGATCTGCGTTCATTGCGGCATCGGATGCAACACGATTCCGGGCGAGCGGTACGGCACGCTGCGCAGGATCCTGAACCGCTACAACCATGAGGTGAACGGCTACTTTCTCTGCGACCGCGGCAGGTTCGGGTATGAGTTCGTGAACAGCGGCAGAAGGATCAGAAAGGCACTGGCAAGATCACCCTCCCCAACCCCTCCCATAAAGGGAGGGGCAACACACCTCTCCCCTTGTGGGAGAGGACGGGGTGAGGGGAAGCAGCAACCCGTTGAAAAAGTAACCGCGCTCAAACGCATTACCGACATGCTGTCCCAAAGCAAAGGCGTGATCGGCATCGGCTCTCCCCGGGCGTCGCTGGAATCGAACTTCGCCCTTCGCACACTCGTCGGGCCGGACAACTTCTATTCAGGCCTGTCCGACAAAGAGCACATACTTACTGGACTCATCATCGATATCCTCCAGAAAGGCCCTGCCCGAACACCATCTCTGCATGACGTTGAATCCGCAGATGCGGTTCTGGTACTCGGCGAGGACGTGACCAACACAGCCCCGATGCTCGCACTCGCTCTCCGTCAGGCCGCGCAGAATAAGCAGCGAGAGACCGCGGCATCCATGAAAATACCAGCCTGGGATGATAATGCAGTCAGGAACGCAGGACAGAACGCAAAAACACCGCTCTATATAGCATCCTGTGAAAAGACGAAACTGGATGATGTGGCAACGAAAACCTATCAAGCCTCACCGGATGATATCGCACGGCTCGGTTTTGCCATCGCTCATGAGCTGGATCCGGACGCACCTGCTGTACCGGGAATCTCGAATGCGACCCTCCCTTCATCCCTCCCATCAAGGGAGGGACAGACTGTCACCTCTCCCCTGGTGGGAGAGGGCCAGGGTGAGGGGGACCGTCAGAAACTCCTCTCATTTGCGAAGGAGATCGCCACGTCGCTTAAGAACGCCAAGCGGCCCTCTGATCGTCTCCGGCACCGGCTGCATGAATGAAGCCGTCATCCAGGCAGCCGCCAATGTTGCATGGGCTCTTTGCTCGATCGGGAAACAGACCGAACTCTGTTACACAGTTCTTGAATGCAACACCATGGGACTCGGCTCTCATGAACGGCAAAAGTGTAGACGCTGCATTCAAAACCCTCCAGAATGGTCAGGCAGACACGATGATCATCCTTGAGAACGATCTCTTTCGCAGGGCCGATGCAAAGATCGTCGATGATGCATTCGATCGCGCAAAGAACGTCATCGTCATTGACCATCTGATCAATCCAACATCGTCAAAAGCTGACATCACCCTGCCTGCTGCGACATTTGCGGAAGCCCACGGTACGCTGGTGAATAATGAAGGCCGGGCACAGCGGTTCTATCAGGTGTTCGATCCGAACCATGACATTCAGGAAAGCTGGAAGTGGATCGATGATATAATGGTTGCGATCGGGAAAGCCCCCCTCACCCAACTCTCTCCCTCAGGGGAGAGGGTATAGGATCGTTGGATGATGTTATTAAGGCGATGGTCTCCTCCTTGCCTGTTTTCAAGCCAGTTCTGACATTGCACCAACAGCTGACTTTCGGATATCAGGACAGAAGATACCCCGTCAGCCGCACCGGTACAGCGGCCGCACGGCAATGCTCGCGGACATCAGCGTACATGAACCCAAACCGGCTGAAGATGCTGATTCTCCCTTGGCCTTTTCAATGGAAGGATACGAGGGCCAACCGCCTGCACCGCTTATTGCACGCTACTGGTCTCCGGGGTGGAACTCGGTCCAGGCGCTGAACAAGTACCAGGAGGAGATCGGCGGGCAGCTTAAAGGACGGCGATACGGGAATCCGCTTGATCGACCACCCTCCTTCATCCCTCCCATCAAGGGAGGGACAAGTTCCCCCTCTCCCCTCGCGGGAGAGGGCTGGGGTGAGGGGGGAGGTCGTCGCGGAAATAAACTACTTCAAAAACCTTCCTGATGCCGACCTAACAAAGCAAGGCGAAAAGCCTGATTCTCCGATGTATCGTATTTTCGGTTCAGAAGAACTCAGCATGTATGCGCCGGGCATCAGAGAACGGACAAAAATAAATCAGCAGGGCTAGACAACATGACATGAAGCGCTCTTATCATATCCTGGTCATCTTCAGCATCCTCTTCGTGGTGCTGACCATCGGCGCAATGCTGATCTGGCTTGAGCGCCGGCTCCTGGCGCTCTGGCAGGACCGCTACGGCCCGAACCGCGTCGGGCCCTTCGGCCTGCTGCAGGTGCTGGCGGACATGGTCAAGATCCTGACGAAGGAGGACTGGGTCCCGCCCTTTGCCGACAAGCCGGTGTTCATCATTGCTCCTGCGGTCATCATGGTCGTCGTGCTCATGTCCTTCACCGTCATCCCCTTTGCGCCGGGCATCGAGGTCGTGGACCTGAACATCGGCGCTGCTGTTCTTCCTCGCCATGTCGTCCCTCGGCGTGTACAGCGTTGCACTGGCAGGCTGGGCATCGGACAGCAAATACTCGCTCCTGGGCGGCCTGCGGTCGGTCGGCGCAGATGCTGAGCTACGAGGTGTTCATGGGACTGTCGCTCATGGGCGTGGTCATGCTGGCAGGCTCGTTCAACCTGCGCGAGATCGTCGAAGCGCAGCGCGACGGCTGGTTCATGGTGCCGCAGTTCATCGGCTTCGTGGTCTTCTTCATCGCCGGGATCGCCGAGACGCACCGGCTGCCCTTTGACCTTCCCGAGGCGGAGAGCGAACTGGTTGCGGGCTTCCATTCGGAATACTCGGGCATGAAGTTCGGCATGTTCTTTGTGGGCGAATATCTCGGCATCACGCTCATCTCGGCGATCACGGTAGCGCTGTTCTTCGGCGGCTGGATGGGGCCGTTCCTGCCGCCGATCGTCTGGTTCTTGATCAAGACCTTTGTGTTCATCTGTTTCTTCATCCTGCTCCGGGCGTCGCTTCCCCGGCCGCGGTATGACCAGCTGATGTCGTTCGGATGGAAGGTGATGCTGCCGTTGTCGCTGGTGAATCTTGTGGTGACGGGGGCAGTTGTTCTTGCTAAGATAGGCACAGATAATTTTTCGCCTACACTTCAAGGAGAGGACTAAGGTGGGATGGGACTTGCTACATGTCTATATAACCCATCCATCACTCCGACCCTCTCCTTGAAGGAGAGGCAGTAACAACTTAACATATGCTTAGTCTTCTCAAAACGCTCTATACGGTCTTCATGACCATGTTCCGGAAACGGGCGACGATCCAGTACCCCGAGGAGCGGCCTTATATCCCTCCCCGGTGGCGCGGCAGGATCATCCTCTCCCGGGACCCTGACGGCCAGGAGCGCTGCGTCGCCTGCTATCTCTGCGCCGTGGCCTGCCCGGTGGACTGCATCTCGCTCCAGTCAACCGAGGACGAGCATGGGAGGCGGTATCCCGGAGTTCTTCCGGATCAACTTCTCGCGCTGCATCTTCTGCGGATACTGCGAAGAAGCATGCCCGACCTATGCCATCCAGCTCACCACGGATTTCGAGATGGGCGAATATAAGCGGCAGAACCTGGTGTACGAGAAAGAAGATCTGCTGATCAGCGGCCCCGGCAAGTACCATGATTATAATTTCTATCGTGTCGCAGGCCTGTCGATCAAGGGGAAAGGCAAAGGCGATGGGCAAAATGAAGAAAAGCCGGTAGATACGAAGTGCTTGCTACCCTAAACAGAGTGCCTTCGTGGCTAAAATAGGTGTTTATGAACCTTCTTTTTTACATATCTGCCCTCGTGGCCGTTATCTCGACCGTCCTGGTCATTACCCGGACGAATGCCGTGCATGCCCTTCTCTACCTGATTGTATCGCTGCTGGCGGTGGCGCTGATCTTCTTTGCCCTGGGAGCTCCCTTCGTGGCAGCGCTCGAAGTGATCATCTACGCCGGCGCCATCATGGTGCTTTTCATCTTCGTCATTATGATGCTGAACCTCGGCGGAGAGGCGGCAAAACAGGAAGCCCGGCTTTTGACGCCGGGAATATGGATAGGCCCGTCGGTCCTTATCATGGTCCTCGCAGTCGAGCTGATCTACCTGTTCGCTACCGGGCAGGAACGGCTCTCCGCAGGCGGTGAAGTGTCCCCCAGGGAGATCGGCATCGCGCTCTTCGGCCCTTATGTGATCGGTGTTGAACTGGCGTCCATGCTTCTCCTTGCCGGACTGGTGGGAGCTTACCACCTCGGAAGGCCCCATCGCCATGGAAAAGGTGAAGGGAGCGATTCATGATGGCAACGGTCCCCATGGAGCATGGCCTGATCCTGGCTGCCTTGATCTTTGCGCTTGGCTTCGTCGGCGTGCTGGTCCGGCGCAACATCGTGTTCATGCTCATGTCCATTGAGATCATGCTGAACGCCGTCGGCATCGCCTTCGTCGTGGCAGGCGCCCGCTGGGGACAGCCCGACGGGCAGGTGATGTTCATCTTTATCCTGACCATGGCCGCAGCCGAGGTGTCGGTCGGCCTGGCGCTCGTGATCCAGTTGTACCACAACCTGAAGACGTTGGATGCTGATGCTGCGAACAGTATGAAAGGATAAATATTCTATTGCCCTAACCCGGACAAACCGGAACCAAAAGATCGAAAGCATAGGGCGTCTCTCGCAAAGCCCGCAAAGGGCGCAAAGGAGAACCTTGGATCTTATCTTTTTTTAAAGAATTTGTTCATTTCCTTAACTCCGAACACCGAACTCTAAACTATGAACGATTTACTCTATCTCATACCCGCACTTCCCTTTGCCGGCTTCCTGGTCCTGGCGCTGGCAGGCCGTCGCCTTTCCAGGGCCACAATCGCCCTTGTCGGCGCGGGCTCAGTCGGCTTGTCCGCACTCCTTACCATGATCATGGCGATCGAGTTCATCGGATCTCAGGGCGAGGCATTCACACAGACCCTCTGGGCCTGGATGAAAGTCGGTGGATTTTCAGCCAATATCTCCTTCACCCTTGATGCGCTTTCGCTCGTCATGCTTTTCGTCATCACCTTTGTCGGTTTCCTCATTCATCTTTATTCCACGGAATTCATGCAGAACGACGAAGGATACAGCCGGTTCTTTGCTTACATGAACCTCTTCGTCGGGTCCATGCTGACGCTCGTCCTTGCCGACAACCTGCTGCTCCTCTATCTCGGATGGGAAGGCGTGGGCCTCTGCAGCTACCTGCTGATCGGGTTCTGGTACAAAGATCCCGCAAACGGGACGGCCGCACGCAAAGCCTTTATTGTAACGCGCATCGGCGATACATCCATGGCCATCGGCCTGTTCCTTTTGTACACGAACCTCGGAACGCTCCAGATCCAGGAACTGATGCAGCGGGCCTCGACTGAATGGCAAATAGGCTCTCCGCTCGCAATAGCTGCTGCTGCACTGCTCCTGGGAGGAGCTGTGGGCAAATCAGCGCAGCTGCCGCTCCAGACATGGCTTCCCGATGCCATGGCCGGCCCCACGCCGGTCAGCGCGCTGATCCACGCGGCCACCATGGTGACCGCCGGCGTGTATCTCATTGCCCGCACCCACGTTCTGTTCCTGCTCGCGCCTCCTGTTCAGACGGCCGTAGCGTGTCATCGGCGCCGCAACGCTGCTGCTTGCAGGTTTCAGCGCCCTGGCACAGAAGGATATCAAACGCGTACTCGCCTATTCAACGATCAGCCAGATCGGCTACATGTTCCTTGCCCTGGGCGTTGGCGCCTGGTCAGCGGCAATGTTCCACTTCATGACCCACGCGTTCTTTAAAGCGCTCCTGTTCCTTGGCGCCGGCGTTGTCATTCTGGCCCAGCACGAGGAACATGACATGTTCAAGATGGGCGGGCTCAGGAAGCGTATCCCTATTGTGTTCTGGACCTTCCTCATCGGTTCGGCCTCGCTCTCGGCATTGCCGCTCGTGACCGCAGGGTTTTACAGCAAGGACCTGATCCTGTGGCAGGCATGGTCGTCGCCAACAGGCAACACCTGGCTCTGGCTGGCAGGACTTTTGGGGGCCTTCATAACTTCGCTCTATACCTTCAGGATGGTATTCGTCACCTTTTTTGGAAAAGAAAAGATCGGGCTTAGTACGAAACCGGGCAGGCGAATGACCGCTCCGCTCATCGTGCTCGCTCTTTTATCCATTGTCGGAGGGTTTGTTGAACTTCCCGATACGTTTGGGAATATGCCGGTTTTCTCGAATTTTATATCGCCGGTGTTTCCGATATTACTGGAGCATGTAACAGGGAGCATGGAGCTGATCTTACAGATCGTGGCGTCTCTAGTCTCAATTTCGGGCATTGTGCTTGCTTATGTTCTCTACCTTCGCAAACCTGCGCTTTATAGAGAAGCTGGCAGCATTCCGCCCAATCGAAACGGTTCGCAGATTCTGGGTCGCGGGCTGGAGATTTGATGCACTGTATGACGCCCTGTTTGTAAATCCCTTTGCCTGGATCGCTAAAATTAATAAAGACGATTTCATGGATAGTGGATACGACGGTATTGTTACTTTGAATGCGGCCTTGCATCGTGGCTTAAGCAAAACCCAGACAGGCAGCATCCGCTGGTATGCCATGGGGATTGCTATGGGTGTGGTAGTGTTCTTGGGAGTGGTGATTTTCGTGTCATAAGAAGCACCCTCCCCTCACCCCTCCCATAAAGGGAGGGGCTACAGCAATGAGCTCAAGCAGTATGGTCACTCCCATCAAGGGAGAGAGTACACCAAAGAGCTCGAAGCAGCAAGGTCACCCCTCCCCTCGTGGGAGGGGCTGGGGGGAGGGGCAAAGACATGACATCAGGAATCACCAATATCGCCAAGACCCTTCGAAAGAGGCCTACTGATGCTGAGCGATTATTATGGAAACATCTTCGCACAAAACAGATAGAAGGACTTAAATTCAGGAGACAGGAACCCATAGGGAGTTACGTTGTAGACTTCATCTGTTTTGAATCAACCGTGATAATCGAAGTAGACGGCGGTCAGCATGCTGCATCTGAAAAAGATACGGCAAGAGATGCCTGGTTCCAATCACAAGGATTTAAGGTTTTCAGATTTTGGAACCATGAGGTATTACAGAACATTGAAGGGGTACTAGAAGTAATTAGAGCTACCTGCATAGCTCACCCTCCCATCAAGGGAGGGGCTACTGAGAGGAAAGCTACAACACTATGATCCTCCTCCTGCTTATCATCATACCGCTTCTGGGCGGACTGGCAGCATGGCTCTCCGACGGGAAGAACAGCAACCTGCCGCGCTGGATCGCATTAAGTGCGCTCGCGTTTGATCTGATACTGGTCCTGCTGCTCTGGAACGAGCACGCTGCCGCTGTGTCTCTTGCACCTGATACCTGGCTGGTCGAGATGCAGCGTGCATGGATCCCGCAGCTCGGCATAAGTTTTCACCTGGCTTTGGACGGCTTGAGCCTGATACTGGTGTCCCTTACGCTTTTTCTCGGCATCCTGGCCGTGATCTGCTCCTGGACCGAGATCACCGACCGGGTAGGCTTCTTTCATTTAAATCTGCTCTTTATCCTTGCGGGCATCCTCGGTGTGTTCCTTTCGCTCGACCTGTTCCTGTTCTATTTTTTCTGGGAACTGATGCTCGTGCCCATGTACTTCCTCATTAATATCTGGGGGCACGAAAACCGCGTATACGCCTCGTACAAGTTCTTTATCTTTACCCAGGCCGGAGGCCTTTTGATGCTGCTGTCGATCCTGGGGCTCTACTTCATTCATGGCAGGAGCACCGGTTTCTATACTTTTGATTATCCGCTGCTGCTGGGAACAACCATGTCGCCATCGGCCTCACTCTGGCTCATGCTCGGATTCTTCATCGCCTTTGCCGTGAAACTGCCGATGCTGCCGTTCCATCCCTGGCTCCCTGATGCGCATACCGAAGCTCCCACAGCAGGAAGCGTTATTCTGGCAGGCCTGCTCTTAAAGACCGGGGCCTACGGGCTCCTGCGCTTTGTGCTGCCGCTCTTCCCGGATGCCGTGCACATGGTAGCGCCGATAGTCATGGGACTGGCTGTCGCGGGCATCGTGTACGGGGCCGTGCTTGCCTTTAGCCAGACCGACCTGAAGCGTCTCGTTGCCTACACCAGCGTAAGCCATATGGGTTTCGTGCTGCTCGGGATCTTCGCCGGAACCACGGCTGCGTTGTCCGGTGCGGTCATCCAGATCGTGGCGCATGGCATTACCACGGGCGCGCTGTTCATGCTTGTTGGCATGATCCAGGAACGCATCCATACGCGCGAACTGGGGAGCATGGGCGGTTTCTGGACCAGCACCCCGCGGCTCAGCAGCATGGGCCTGCTGTTCGTGCTTGCTTCGCTCGGCCTGCCCGGCACAGCCAATTTCATCGGCGAGTTCCTTGTGCTGCTCGGCACTTTCCCGGTGAACATCACCCTGACCGTCATCGGCGCCTTGGGTCTCGTCCTTTCAGCCGTTTACTCGCTCCGGATAGCGCAGCGCGTGTTCCACGGAGCAGCGCGCGTTGACCTCGCGATGCCCGACCTTTCTGTCCGTGAAACAGGAATGCTGGCGATCATGATCATCGCTGTGCTCTGGCTCGGTCTTTTCCCGCAGGCCATGCTGGATACCGCCAAACCGGTGCTGAGCGGGCTTGAATGCTGCGCAAGCCATACGCAGCCTAAATCGACCACAGGAGGCGGGCAATGAACATCGGGGACCTGACCGCCCTTTCACCCTTCATCATGCTCTCGATCACCGCTCTTGTGGTCATGCTGACCATCTCCCTGCGCCGCAGCCATTTGCTGACCGTGATCTTGACGCTCTCCGGCCTTGCGTTGACGCTTGCAAGCGTTTCTGGAGCGTTGTGCCAGGCGCCGCGTGAAGTGACCTCGCTCATCATTATCGACCGCTACGCCTTGTTCTTCCTGGGATTGATCGTGATCGGGACCTTTGCAATCGCTGCTTTGTCTTTTTCCTATTTTGAAGACCGCACCGGAGAGAGGGAGGAGTACTATCTGTTGCTGCTCCTGGCAACGCTGGGGGCAATGGTGCTGACCGCAGCCACGCACTTCGCTTCGCTTTTCCTCGGCATCGAACTGTTGAGTGTCTCGCTCTATGCCTTGACCGCCTACCATCGCCACAGCCTCCGGAGCACCGAGGCAGGCGTCAAATACCTCATCCTGGCCGCTGCCTCGTCAGCGGTACTGCTCTTCGGCATGGCGCTCGTGTATGCCGAAACCGGAAGCATGATTTTCACCCACATCGCTTCCCGCATAGGCTCTACTGGAACATACGGGTTGCCGCTGACAGCCGGACTTGCCATGATTCTGGCAGGCCTCGGGTTCAAGCTTGCCGTGGTCCCCTTCCATCTCTGGACGCCGGACGTATACGAGGGCGCGCCCGCGCCGGTGACCGCATTTGTGGCAACCATATCAAAGGGCGCTGTCTTTGCGGTACTGCTCCGTATCTTTACAAGCATCAACATCCATGAACACCCCAGCCTGCTCCTGATCGTGAGCGCTGTTGCCGTCGCATCGATGTTCGTGGGCAACCTGCTCGCTCTAAAACAGAACAACGTTAAACGCATTCTGGCATACTCGTCCATTTCGCATCTCGGCTACCTGCTCGTAACACTGCTTGCAAGCGGACCCATGGCGATCGCGGCATCCGCGTTTTACCTCGTTGCTTACTTCGTCACCACCATCGGCGCTTTCGGCGTGATAAGCGTGGTCTCGGGCAAGGACCGTGACGCCGACCTTATGGAAGACTACCAGGGCCTCGCCTGGCGCCGTCCCTGGCTTGCTGCGGTATTCAGCGCCATGCTGTTCTCGCTCGCAGGCATTCCGCTCACCGCCGGATTTGTCGGCAAGTTCTATGTGGTCGGTGCGGGCGCGGAATCCTCCCTTTGGGCACTGATCATCGTCCTCGTCATCAACAGCGCCATCGGCCTGTTCTACTATCTGCGCATCATCGCGGCGCTCTTTGAACGGACGGAAGAACAGGCTGCGCATCACCCTGCTCCTGCCTCGATGATCGGAAACGCGGTTCTTGCATGTCTTCTGGTACTGCTGATCTGGCTTGGTGTGTATCCCGGACCCATGATCGAAATAATTAAGAAGACGATGCATTTTTGATCACAGGATAGTGCTACAGTAAAGGTCCACAATATGCTTCATGCGCAGCCGTCATTCCAGCTTGCTCCTAGCTGGGTTCTGATTCGATAATTAAATTGCGTTCGCAATCGAAATTGCACTATAATTGACCATGATCGGACGTGGGGCAACTAATGAACAGTGAAGATATATGAAAAGGATTCCTGTCTCGGCAGAAACATTAAATTTTGGTAGTTAAGCAAAGGTGCGGAATGACTTCCCAAATCATAGAAATCGTTAAAAACAGATTGACGGAAGCGTATAACCCGAAAGTAATTTACCTTTTCGGTTCTCATGCGTGGGGTCGAGCCGACGCGGAGAGCGACCTTGACGTGCTCATTGTCGTCGATAAGTCGGATGAGAAACAGTACAAGAGACCGCGGAAAGGCATGGAATCCTTAAAGGGACTGAAGATCGCCAAGGATATTATCGTTTATACCAGCGATGAATTCGAAGAACTTGCGAGCGATGTTACGACCCTTTGTTACAAGATAAAAAAAGAAGGAATAAAACTTTATGAAGCAGCATGAGGCATGGCTTTTTAAGTCTGAAAACGACCTGAAATCCGCGAACAAACTCATGGAAGGCGAGACCGCGATCCCGGATACGGCAATATATCATGCCCAGCAATGCGCGGAAAAGGCCCTCAAGGCATATCTGTCGTTCAAGCTCCAGCCGGTGCAACGGAGCCATGACGTAGAATTTCTCGTCGAGCTTTGTTCTGGGATTGATGCGAGCTTTCAGCAGCTCCTAGAGCATGCAAGGATCTTGACGCCATACAGCGCCGCATTCAGGTATCCGGATATCATCATGGTGCCCGATAAAGAAGATGTTTTCGAGGCAATCGAAAAAGCATCAGCAATTTTATCCTTCGTGAAGCGCATGATTGGCTAAAAAGGTGCTGAGATGGCTAAAAAAGTTGTATTAGAGGCAATTAATTATTTCGAAAAGCAGTTGGAGCAGACCGGACTTCATGTTTCCAAGGTCATTCTGTTTGGCTCTCAGGCGAAGGGAGAGGCGACCGAGGACAGCGATGTTGATATCGTCGTTCTGTCCGCTGATTTCGAAAATAAGGACATCTTCGAACGTGCGCGCTTGACCATGGATGCTGAAATCCTGACGATCAAGAAATTCATGATACCTTTCGATATCATTACAATGACGCCGGAGGAGTTTGAAAGCGGCTCTTCTCTCGTCGGGCTCTACGCAAGTGAAGGTGAGGTTGTGTACGGCTAAGGAGAGGACCAGTAGGAGACTCAGTTAATAGGCTTTACACTCCATTCGTTAAACCCACTCCCTTCTCTTCAGCTCTATGCCCTTAAAAACCTCATTGGAATCTTTGACAACGACGCTGATAAGGCAGATTATCGTGCCTACGTATACGGGAAAGCATATGATATTAGATGCTTTCCTCGGAGAGTGAAAACGTCAAAAGCATATAATAGCATATGCCCTGAAAGCATCTGATATTAGATGCTTGCATATAATATTATAAACCGGCATCTAGTATTAGATGCTTTGTAACTATTCAGGTCAAAACATTATCTGCGTTACGAGGATTTCACCGATTAAAGCACGGTGGCAATAACCGCTAATGGACGCGAATGAACGCGAAAAATTCAGAAAAAACATTAGCGTGCATTCGCGGTTGGTTAGACCGGAATTGTTTTTAAAACTGCGACCAAAAGGGTTTTTATCCGGTTTACGCCCACATGGGTTCAGATATGCTGAATAGTTACGATGCTTTTTGCTTATAGTAAACAACTTGTTAGATCTTAATGCAAGCAAAGGAGATCATAATGAATCGAATATTAAGTATTACGTTCTTAATGGTGTTTTTGTTTACATCAAATGCTTTAGCAGGTTTTAGCTCTTACAGCGATATTTCCAGCTGCGACAGTGTTATTGCGCCCATACAAATAAAGAATAAAGGCATTTATAACCTTGTTGTTTCAATCCACTTTCTCAACGCGCCGACCGAAGATAAAGTGTACAAGTCAGACCCATACGAAAAGTTCATGCGAAGGTTAAAGGTAGAATGGAGCGGAGTTGCTCTGCTCCAGATTTTGAAAACAAAGGAACAGAGTATTAATGACCTGGCTAATCTTAAAGCCAATATCGAGAGTGAAATAACGAAGTTAGCTAACCAACTTAAGAGCAAGTACTCGGTAGATAAAAACGTTGAGGTTGTTTTTTCTCTTTCTAATTTCTTTCTATTGGAACCGAGAGATAAATAAAATCGATTTGCCCGTCCAGATCGAAGAGTAACCGCTAATTCTAACGAGGCGGGTCCACAGCGTTTTGCTGTGTATTTATGGAGATGGAATCCTAATGTTATTGTGGATCGTGGCCTCTATTTCATGGATTATCTCTCTATACTGTCTCTACAGCATGTGGAGGGGCAAATCTGCCTTCTTGAAGAAGTTAGCCTTGTAGGTCGGGTAGAGCGGAGCGAAACCCGACAGGTTTGATTATCGTTCCCGTCAATTTCTAGCGTCAGCCGGGGTAGGTCGGGTAGAACGTCTTTTGTGAAACCCGACGCCTATTTGCCAGAATACTCGCAGTAGCGCAAGGGAACCGAAGATGTCGGGTTTCGCTGCGCTCTACCCGACCTACCGACTTTTTTTTAAAAAAAGAAATAAATTGCGAGATAGATGAATCCTAATAATAACGCCCAATCTAGGAGGTCCATAATATGTCCTGGTTTAGTTCAGCCGATATTTTGTCAAAAGTCGGCATGGTTATTGCTGGCCTTATCATTCTATTAAGCATAATTGGCTTTGGTTTAAAAATTCAAGAGTCTCGACTGAAAAAGCAATCAGACAAGGAAAATGAGACCCTTCGAACGCGACTTGACGAAGAACTCAAGCAAAAATCTGAAAGTGCATTGGAATTAGCTAAAACGGTAGAAGAAAAGCAGCGTCCTCGTAGTTTAAGCTCCGAACAAAAAAAATTTCTTTTAGACAAGATGCGCGTGTTCGCTGGCCAAAAACTTGAACTAACAGAATACGGCTTATCAAAAGAATCAACTAATTTTTGCAAGGAAATCGGTTCTGTTTTATCGACTGCTGGATGGTCAATAAAATCAGTCGGCGTGATGATGGGTGTTGAGTCAGAAAGCGGTATCTTTATCTTAATCTCGAACACACAGGATAATGTAGAGGCCGCTCGTGTTCTGGCCAACACGTTATTATCTTTCGGATTCGCTAACATAAAATATTCTCGGGTTGGTAATTTCTTGCCCGTTCCTCTTGATAATAATGTCATAGGTTTATTCGTCGGCCCTAAATAATAAAAATTACAACCAGGCGCTCGACATTGACTCGCCAAAAGCGGCGAGTCAGCGTCGCGTTGGCATCAGGAGAAGGAGCAGAATGATGACCATCCTTGTAGTTGGAGCAAGCGGGGCAACTGGGCGGTTGCTGGTGCAGCAGCTGCTCAATCGCAGACACAACGTCAAAGTGATTGTGCGATCATCCGACAAGTTGCTGGAAGTCGTCCATAATCACGATCACTTGTCCGTGATCAAGGCGAGCATCCTTGACCTCAGCGACGCCGAGATGACCCAGATTGTCAATGGATGTGCGGCGGTGGCGTCGTGTCTGGGGCACAATCTGAGTTGGAGGGGCATTTACGGCCCCCCGCGCATGCTGGTGACCGATGCAACTCGCCGATTGTGCAATGCCATCAAGGAAAACAAGGCAAACACGCCAACCAAATTTGTGCTCATGAACACAGCCGGCAACAGCAACCGCGATCTCCACGAGCCGATATCTTTTGGCCAAAGGTGCGTCATAGGTCTCCTTCGTATGCTCCTGCCTCCGCATGTGGACAACGAGAAGGCAGCGGACTATCTGCGGACCAGTGTCGGCCAGGACAACAGGGCGATCGAGTGGGCCGCGGTCCGGCCGGATACTCTGCTCAATGAGGACAAGGTCACCCCGTATGAAGCGCATGCTTCACCGACAAGAAGCGCGCTCTTCAATGCGGGCCAGACCAGTCGCATCAACGTTGCACACTTTATGGCTGATCTGATTACCGACGACGACACCTGGAACAGGTGGAAGGGGAAAATGCCGGTGATCTACAACACGGCATCGTCGTAGCGCACAAGCCGGCAGGTCGGGTAGAACGTTTTTGGTGAAACCCGACGTCAATAGGCTGTAATATTCGAAGTGACGATGAATGGCATGGATAATGGAAAAAATATCGGGTTTCACTTCGTTCTTACTGTCGAAATTACGTTATAATTGATCAGAGGAGGCATACCGTCATGAACAGGATAGTCATTTGGATTCTATTTTTGTCAATAGTTCCGATATCAGGATGCGGCACTGGCTGGAAACGGGTTTACGATCTCGCGCGAGATTTACCGAGAGATCAGGCGGACTGTGCTGTCTTTGCGAAGACACCTGTAGCAGACAGAGGCGACTACATCTCTTCAACGAGCGTATACGCTTACGACGTTGAATGGGGCGCAACGAACGCAAATGCAAAAACAAAGACAAAAGTTGATAAAAATGCGTACAAGCTCTATTTTCAACAATGCATGAACGAGCGAGGCTGGGTCGCTGGGGGAAGTGAAAATCTTCCGCCTGCCTCGGTGATTATGAAAGGAACGTATGTGTTGATGGATACGTCAATTAAACAAAACGATGTTGTTCTGCGGGAAACTCGCGGCGGCTTGTATCCATACGACTCGAACGTATTATCTAATGACATCAAGGCTCGTCTCTGGGGGAGAAAAATGAACGAAGCCATTGAATTTGAAAAGGAGATCCTTACTGCCAGAACGGCGACTCCAGTTCAACGCAATAAAGTCAAGGTTAGCATAAAGATAAAGGGCATATACAAAGAGTGACGAACGCAAGCTGCTCAGTAATTAGTCTCAATAGCAGCACGGAAAATCATCAACGTAGTGTGTTTCACTTTCGTTTACCAAGAGGCCCCCATGAACAACCTTGAAAGCATTGCCAGACTTATCCGCTATTATTGCCTCGTCATGTCAACAGAAGCAGGCTCTGGACATCCGACATCCTCCCTGTCCGCAACCGACCTCATGACCGGGCTCCTCTTCGGCGGCGCCTTCAGGTTCGACCTGGACAACCCGCGCATGCCGAACAACGACCGCCTCCTCTTTTCCAAAGGCCACGCGTCACCGCTCTTTTATTCGATCTGGGCGGCTGCCGGCAAGGTAACTGAACGGGAGCTCCTTGGCTTTAGAAAGTTCCACAGCCCCCTTGAAGGCCATCCCACACCGGCCTTCAGGTATACCGAGGCGGCAACAGGCTCGCTCGGACAGGGCTTGTCTATCGGACTGGGCATGGCGCTGAACGCCAAGTACATCGATAAGCTGCCCTACCGCACCTATGTGCTTCTCGGAGACAGCGAGATGGCAGAGGGTTCGCAATGGGAAGCACTTGAGGTGGCTGCTCATTACAAGCTGAACAACCTCGTGGGCATCATGGACGTGAACCGGCTGGGCCAGCGCGGGGAGACCATGTACGGCCATGACCTCGCCGTATACAAGAACCGCGTGTCGTCCTTCGGATGGGAGCCCATCGTCATTGACGGACATCATCTGCCGCAGATCCTTACGGCATTCAAACAGGCAGCGGAAGCCAGGGACAGGCCCGTCATGATCATCGCGAAAACCTTAAAAGGCAAAGGGGTCTCCTTTATCGAGGACAAGAACGGATGGCATGGAAAGACCCTCAATAAAGAAGAGCTCCAACGAGCGTTAGCCGAGCTTGGCATTGTTGACAAGACACTGGTGGGGCAGATCACGAAACCCGAGGAGTTAAAACCTGCGGAACAGAAAGCCGGCATCCTGCGGCAGGTCTCCTATGCATCGAACGCATCCGTTGCCACGAGACACGCCTATGGCACGGCACTGGAACGGATCTTCCCTCTTTTCCCGGACATGATCGTTCTCGACGCCGAGGTGAGCAACTCGACCTACGCCGAGCTATTCAAGGCGAAGTACCCGGAACGTTTTTTCGAGATGTTCATTGGGGAGCAGAACATGGTCGGCACGGCGCTCGGCCTGTCCATCCGGGGCAAGATCCCCTTCGTATCGACCTTCGCCGCCTTCCTGACCCGCGCTTTCGACCAGATACGCATGAGCCAGTATTCTCTCGCCAATATCAAGTTCTGCGGCTCCCATGCCGGAGTTTCGATCGGCGAAGACGGGTCGTCCCAGATGGGCCTCGAGGACATTGCCATGTTCAGAACGCTGCAAAACAGTGCGGTGCTCTATCCTTCCGATGCAGTGTCAACGGAAAAACTTGTCGAAGCAATGGCAAAACAGAGCGGCATAGCCTATCTGCGGACCACGCGACAGGCCACACCCATCCTTTACCGTAATGACGAGGCCTTCTGGATCGGCGGGTCCAAGGTATTGCGGTCGAGTAACAAGGATGTCGCCACCGTGGTCGGCGCAGGCATCACCGTGCATGAAGCGCTCAAGGCCTATGAAGAACTGAAGAAGGCAGGGACCATGATCCGCATCATCGACCTGTACAGCATCAAACCGATCGATGCGGCTACGCTTGCCCGTTCCGCGGATGACACGGGGGCGGTCATCACGGTCGAGGACCATGTTGCCGAGGGGGGAATCGGCGAAGCGGTCAGAAGCGCGCTTTCCGAACATCCGGTTTCGGTCTATGCTCTTGCCGTTCGCAGAGTGCCGAAAAGCGGAAAGCCCGAAGAGCTGCTCGATTTCGAGGACATCTCGAAGAATGCGATCGTCGCGAAAGTAAAAGAGATACGGGGATTGCGATAGCGGGCGGGATCATAAAAGCGGATCTTCAGGCTTTCTTGTGGGCGGAACAAGCGCCTATATGATTTATTAAGCAGTATTTGCGCCATTCTTCGCGTTTTCTGTCACCTTTCTTGCTTGCCCAAGAAAGGTAACCGAAAGAAGGGCACCCGGCGGAAATCTTTAACGGCATGCTCGGTCGTCCTTCGGTACATTTCAGAAACTCGCCCTTCGGGCTCAGACAGTCTGAAATGTTTAACCCTACGGACTCGGTCGCATGCCTAGATTTTCGCATGGGAAGCTTTTAGTGAAACGTCTTTAAACCAACCCCGCATGTCCACGGAGCGGCCCTATGAAATTTTTGGGCACCCGTCTTGGCCTAAAGAAGCGTCCCGCAAGGGCGAGCGCGCACTGTCTGAGGCCAAAGGCCGAGTTTGCGCGATCGAGCGGATGTGGCCTTAGACGGGTCAAAAATTTCATTCAGGCTGCGAAGGGGATATGCAAGAAAATCGATAAAGGGTGAAAAACTACCCACACAAAACCCGGAAGATCCATAGTGCAAAAAGTAAAGTGCAAATTTCAAAATGCAAAATCGGTACGGCAAGCGGGCTTTGGACTTTGCATCAATTTACCCTTTGCATTTTGCATTGATCCACTTTATGCCCCGGGGGCCGAAGAAGTCTTGCGCTTGCCCGAATGTTTTGAAGCATACATGGCCCCGTCGGCGCGCTTGACGAGCGTATCGATGGTGTCGTTCTTCGTCTCAAGACCGGTGATCCCGATGCTGACCGACAGCGTGCGTTTTTTCTCTCCTCCGAGAAAATCGAGGTCCATCCCGCCGAGCGCATCGAGCAGTTTCCCTGCAAGGATCTCGGCACCCTTGACCGAGGTCTCCGGCAGGATAAGCATGAACTCGTCCCCGCCGTATCTGCCCGCGATGTCCGTTTTTCGGAGGATCGCCGTCACGGTCGCACAGAGGGTCTGGAGCGCGCGGTCTCCGGCGTCATGCCCGTAGGTATCGTTGATCTCCTTAAACTCATCGATATCGCAGAGGATCAGAGACAGGTCCGAATCAAACCGCCTGGACCGGTCCAGCTCGTACAGCAGACTTTCGGTCAGCGCCCGCCTGTTCATCAACCCGGTCAGCGCGTCGGTCCTCGAAAGATATTCCAGCTTCTCGATCATGCGCCGTTTGTCATCCTCTGACTTCTTGCGGTCCGTAATGTCCCGGGTGTACTCGATGATATGCGAGACGTTCCCGTCCTCATCCAGGATCGGATAGGTGTAGATCTCAAACCATACGACGTCGCCGTTCGGAAGCGTGACGAGCTTGTCCTTGGCGCAGGGATCGGCCGACTGAAGAGACTTCTGCACGACGCAGTTGTCGCAGACCGTGGTCCCGTTGTACAGCACCTCATAGCATTTTTTGCCGAGCAGGTCCTTGAGGAGCAGGTTCTTCATCTGCGCATAGGCATCATTGACGCGGATGATCCGGTAATCGCGGTCAAAGATGCAGAAGGGATCGCGGATGCTGTCGAAAATGGTGTTCAAAAAACGCTCCGACCGCTGCAGCCGCGCCTCGCTCCGCTTGCGCCAGGAGATGTCGCGGACGATGTAGATGCGGCCGCCGTCGTCGAGCATGGCGACCGATGCTTCCTGAAAGTACGTGCTGCCGTTTTTTCTGGTGGCATGCAACTCGCCGCGCCACGTACCGTTTTTCCTGAGCGCCGGCACGCAGACCTGTTCCATTCGTGCCCGTTCCCGGTCGTCATACATCAGGTTGTAGGTCTTCCCGACGACCTCGGCCGGGCTGTCGTACCCATTGAGCTTTGCATAGGCCTGATTCACGTAGACATACTTATCGTCACGATCGTAGATCGCGATCCCGTCCATGGACGACTCGATGGCCGTCGCATTTGCCCGGCTGACGTTCGAAAGTTTGTTCCGTTTTGTGACAATAACGGAAAGGGTGATGCCGAAAACGAGAAATCCAGCCACCAGGAAAAGACGGAGCAGAGGTTCATGGCCGGAGGTATCCGTGAGAATGGCCAGGAACGTGCCCTCATGAGTGATGTATGCATCATAGGCAGCATCGGAGATCCAGACTATGGCAACAGCCACAATCGTGACCATCATAATGCTATATACATCCTTATATTTGTTCACCGGTCCCTCTTGCCCTGCAGGACAGCGTTGAGCGCCGCTCCCAATTCCCGGACCTGGTAGGGTTTCACGAGCACTCCGCTGAAGCCGTAGGAACGGAAATCCGCCAGGATCGAATCATTGGAATATCCGCTCGAAACAATCGCCTTCACCGACGGGTCGATCTTGCGCAGGAGCGTCACCGCGTCCTTGCCGCCCATGCCGCCGGGAACGGTAATGTCCATGATAACGGCGGCGAAAGGCCGGCCTTCCTTGCGGGCCTGGTGATATAACTGGACAGCCTCTACCCCGTCCCTGGCGACCGCCGCCTCGTACCCCAGGCTCTTCAGCATTTCCCCGGCCACCTCCAGGAGCAGCGCATCGTCGTCCATGATGAGGACCCGTCCGGTCCCTTGCTGGCACTGCTCCAGGGGCGCCGGTTCCTGCGCGATCTCCCCGTGAAACGCCGGCAGATAGATGCGGAACGTCGTACCGGCCTTCAGGACCGAATCCACCGCGATATGCCCGTCATGTTTTTTAATAATGGAATAACTGGTCGCCAGACCGAGGCCGCTGCCGCGCTCTTTGGTCGTAAAATAGGGATCGAAAATCCGTTTGAGGTTCTCCTGCGGGATGCCGCATCCCTGGTCCTCGATCTCGATGAGCACGTAGGTCCCCGGCGTAAGCGGCAGCGCATCGCCCTTTCTGACGGTAACATTCCCGGCCCGGACCTGAATGGTCCCGCCTCCGCCGGGCATTGCCTGGACCGCGTTGATGATGAGGTTATTGATGACCTGGCTTATCTGTCCTTCATCGACCTCCAGCGTCCAGAGGTCGCCGGGAATGGTAAAGACGGACTCAACATTCGTCCCCCGGAGAGCAAAGAGCGCCGATTCTCTGATGAGTTCGGCGATAGACGCCGCCTTTTTGACCGGCGCCCCCCCTTTTGAAAAGGTCAAAAGCTGCCGGGTCAGGTCCTTGGCCCGCAGGGATGCCCGCTCAGCCTCGGCCAGCCGCGCCGCGGCCTTTTCCGTCTCGGAACCTTGTATCAAGGTCCGCGCGAGATTGATATTGCCGAGGATCGAGGTAAGCAGATTATTATAGTCGTGCGCGATCCCGCCCGCAAGCACACCGATGGACTCGACGCGCTCAGCCTTGGCGAACTCGGCTTCGACGAGCTTTTTCTCCGTAACGTCCCGGAAGGCCAGGACCACGCCGATAGTCGCGCCTGAGCCGTCCGTGATCGGGGCGGCGCTGTCCTCAATGATCCGTTCCGTGTTGTCGCGGGAGATCAGGACCGTATGGTTCATCAGCTCAGCGATCCTGCCCGTGCGGAGCACCTGCTCGATCGGGGCAGTCAGGGGCTTCCGGGTCTTTTCGTGAACGATGTTGAAAATCGCTTTCAGCGGTTTCCCGAGAGCTTCGTCCTGCGTCCACCCCGTCAGCAATTCGGCGACCTGGTTGACCAGCACCACCCGTCCCAGGGTATCCGTGGTGATGACGCCGTCGCCGATGCTCCGGAGGGTCACGGCGAGCCGTTCCTTTTCCGTGGCCAGGGATTCCTCCATACGACGCTGGCTGGTGATGTCGATCCCCGTGGGGATCACGAACTGGACGTTGCCCGCATCGTCGAGCAGCGCTGTATTGGACCAGGAGATGAGCCGGCTGCTCCCATCGCGGATACGCCAGGAGTTGACATAGCTATTGGGGAACATGCCCGACTTCAGGTTTTTGAATACGCCTTTGACGCCCGCGATTTCTGCAGGCAGAATGAACAGGTCCCAAACATGCTTTCCGCGCACTTCCTCGAAGGTGTAGCCCGCAAGCTGTTCGCAGGCCCGGTTGAACCTGACGATCCGCCCGTCCGTATCAAGGACCAGCACCAGCGACGCCACGGTATCAAGCACGGCATTGACGAAATTCCGCTCTTCCCGGAGTGAATTCTCGGCCCGCCACCGCGGGGTCACGTTCCGCGCCACCTCGATGCCGGCGATGACCTTTCCGGCGCTGTCCAAAAGCGGCGAGGCCATGATCTCCATCTGCAGGGTTCCCGGCGCCTTCGCATTCGAGCGCTCGGCGGTATGCGGCTTGCCGTCATCGAAGCTCATGGCCACGGGACAACCATCGCACACGGCGTCCCGCCCATGGTACGCCCGGTAGCAGTATTCTCCTGTATGTGAACCGATAAGATCGATGTGCGCCCGGTTCTGGTACAGCACCTTATATTGGCGGTCCTGGATGCTCATGGCATCACCCATGGCGGCCAGGACCGTTTCCGCCCATTTCCTTCGCTCTTCAGCCGCATGGAGGGATTCGCTCAAGAACTGCTCACGTTTCAACAAGTGGGCGACGATCGCGTTCGGGTCGCCGGACGAAAGAGCGGCAGCGGTTGGCACAGCGGCATTCTTTGCGGCCTTTGGCTTCGTTGTTTTTTTTGGAGGGTTCTTTTTGTTCTGCATAACGGTCTCAGGGCAGGGTCACGCCGGAAGGCAACTCTGCCGCCAGATCAAACGTTCGTCTTGCTGCTCTCTTCCTGAATCCCCAGAACGCTCTCGACAATATCGGCAAGGTGCCGGTCATGGTCGTGGTTCAGGGTAAACACCCGGCACTGCACAACGCGGGCGGGAATGTAGTCGAAGAAATCCTTGAGCGGTTCCTTTTCCACTTTTCGCGTCGAGGGATTGAAAACGTGGATCTGCCGCTCGCCCATCATGAGCGGGTTGATGGGCCGTGGGTCCTGGCTCGCCATGTCCACGGCAAACTGCAGGTCCTTTAAATGCGGGGGAAGGCTCTTCTTGATGCGCTTGACCAGTTCGGCCTTGTCGATGATGGTCTTTCCTTTTTCAAAAGCGCGCATCGAGAGCGTCACATCATAGGCCATCTTCCATTTGACCTCGCGCGCGAGGATGGCGGCCCATTCGCGGCCCAATGAGGACGTCGGCCCCTGTTCGTCCTTTCCCCATTGTCTCACCGCTTCAAGCAGCGTCCAGTCCGTAAGCTCCAGGTACTCGGGCAGGTTCTCCACGGGATTGTAGGGGAACAGCGCGGCCATGGTGTCCTTGAAAAGTTCCTTCAAATGTTCGTCGATGGCCCTCGTGGTCCGGTGATAATACACATTGGTGTACATGTAGAGCCGCGCATTCAGGAACATGTTGAGCGCCGTAAGGCCGGATTTATGCAGCGTCAGGCCCTTGTCGGTAAAGAAGGTATAGTACATGAGGCGGTCGATATCCACGGCGCCGACAGCAACGCCGCACATATAGGCATCGCGCAGCACATAATCGAGATTGTCGACCGTATAAATGCCCGAGAGCAACGGCTGAAGAAAAACAAGCCATTTGGGCTGCCGGGCCGGCGAGTGGGCGCCTTTGCCGATGAGGAACGCCACCTGGTCGGGGTCAAGTTTTTCCTTTTTTGAGAAATCGCCTGAAGGGCCGCGGCGGATCGATTTGATGACCTCGGCAAGTTCGGTCCTGATGATATGCTGGCCGAGCTTCTCATGCGTCAATCCGAACTGTTCGAGATAGTTGTCGTCGAAGAAATGACCGAAGGGGCCGTGGCCGACATCGTGCAGCAGCGCGGTAACGCGAAGGAGCTCTTCGATGTAATTGGCCGAAGGACAGTCGGGGACCGCGGCCTTGAGCGAAGGATAGAGGTGGCTGGCGAACCGCCCTGCCAGGTGCATCGCTCCCAGCGAATGCTGGAAGCGGCTGTGCTCCGCCGAGGGGTAGACCCAGCGGGCGCTCTGAAGCTGGTAGATCTGGCGCAGCCGCTGCATCCAGGGCGTGTCAATAAGGTCTTTTTCGGTCTTTTCTCCCGCTGTTCTCGGCGTGGTGAACGAAATATAGCCGTGCACCGGATCGCCCAGCAAGGCCGTTCCGTCATAAAAATCTTCACCCTTCGTGAGTTCGCGCATGGCGGCATTATACCGCGAAATCGCCGCGAGTCAAACCGAAAATGAGTCAAAAACCTGCCTTCTGCTTGATTTTTTGCGGATTATCAACTAAGCTTTGAACATGAAACGATCAATGCCTTCGGTCTATGCTTTTCTGGAGAAACAACCCCGGGCAGCCATCCTGATCCTCGGCTCGCTGCTCATTGCAGCCCTCGGCACCCTGGACTACACGACCGGTCCGAACCTTTCGCTCTTCATCTTTTACCTGGTCCCGGTCTCGCTCGCCACCTGGTTTGCCGGTCCCGCCGCCGGCATCGGCTTGTCGGTTTTGAGCGCTGTTGCCTGGTCTCTGGCCGATATTCTCTCTACACCTGGCGGCCGCCATGCCGCCATCCCTTACTGGAACCTGTTCATGGAACTTTCCTTCTTTTTTCTGGCAAGCTCGGTGCTGGCTGGGTTGCGATCGTCGATGGAACGGGAGCAGAAGCTGGGGAGGATCGACTACCTGACCGGGGCGGTCAACAGCAGGTACTTCGCGGAACTGGCGGAACGTGAGATCCAGCGGGCGCTGCGGTACCGTCATATTTTCAGCGCTGCTTACCTTGACCTGGATAATTTCAAGGCCGTGAACGACAACAAGGGCCACCAGGAGGGAGACCGCCTGCTGAAGCTGGTCGTGGCGACCATTGCCGACTCCATACGGACGACGGACATCGTGTCCCGGCTCGGCGGGGATGAGTTCATCATTCTGTTCCCGGAAACGGGCAGCGATATGGCCCGGACGGCGGTAGAGAAGATCAGAGAAAAGCTGCTGGAGCTTGTGACAGCCAACGACTGGCCGGTGACGTTCAGCTTCGGCCTGGTTACCTTCGACAGCGCGCCGCAGTCCGTCAACCACCTGGTCAAGCTCACGGATACGGTCATGTACGAAGTGAAGAACAGCGGCAAGAACGGTTTGAAATGCTCGGTCTACAGCGCCCCTCCCGTGGGAGACCTCGCCGAAAAATAATGGGAAGCGTCTGCGCTTAGCGCAGGATATAGGCGATCGATCCTTCTTCGAGCGCAAAGAAGATCGAACGCATTTCCTTCTGAGGCACGATGACCTGGGGCGCTCCGCGGCCTGCGGTCCTTTTCGTGCGCAGTGCGAAGGTCTGGCCGAAGAGCAGGGCAAAGCGGCCGTCCGGTCCCTCGATCTTTCCGGTCAGCACCCGCACTCCCCGAGGTACGGTCCGAATCACTCTCTTCGGAAGCGGCTTGAACGTAAAATCCAGGAACACGCGCGAGCGGTATTTCAACTGCCCGCGTCCGCGGGTCAGATCGAGGACCACATACCGGGAATCCAGCGTGGAGACGTGCTTCTGAAAAAGCAGCAGGTCCTGCTCGGACCGAAGCGTTTCTATCCGTGACTGCAGCTCCCGCTGTCGGGCCGCCAGGCCGTCCTGCCCGGCGGCATCCATCCCCGTCCCGTCCATACCCATGAGAAACACCGAGAGGACCAGAAGCAAACAGGCTGTTATGTGAGCGGTTGTTTTAGACATCTTTGCGCGGCCTCAGGCCGAAAACAATGCAAACCAAATTCTAAGACTTGCACCGGCCATCTGCATTAATAGATATACACCTTCGTGCCGATCGAAACACTTTTAAAAACCAATTCCAGGTCGTCGTCATCCATGGACACGCATCCGTGGGTAACGGCTGTGCCGAGGAAGTTTTTGTAGGTCGTCCCATGGATCTTGAACCCGTTGCCGAGCAGCAGCGCGTACTTGCCCATCACATCGCGGACGAGGCGGTCGGGATCGTTCTTCGGCGGGACCGGCATATTCTCCTCCACATAGGACCAGTCCGGCCTGATCCATACCGGGTTCCGCTCCTTGCCGAGCACGGTCAGCACACCGGTGGGGCTCTCAAAGAACCATTTCCTGCCGGTTTCATCCTTACCAGTCGACGGCTCCCGGTGGATACAACGATGGTTTTAAGGACATGCTCCCCCCGGCGGATGAAGAGGCGGTTGCTCTCGGTGTCCACGACCAGGTAGACCTCGTCGTCGTCCAGCGACTGGACCATTTGACGCATTCCCCGGTTCTCCTCCTCCAGTACCGCGGCTTCCTGCTCCAGTGCGGCGACGTTCGCAGCGAGTGCCTGCGGATCGGCGCCGTCCGCAGCACCCTGGGCCGCTGCTTGCGCCGGAGAGAACGCGCACAAGGCCAACAGAACCACCGTCGCGATCATGTTCTCAGTTGTTTTATTCCGCATTCCGCAATCCGCAATCCGCATTTAAAAATATCTTCCCGGGATTCAGGATGTTCTTCGGATCGAGCGCCTGTTTGATCCTCTTCATGGCTGTAAGCGCCGCCGGTGATACCTCCATCGGCAGATAGGCCGCTTTCGACAATCCGATGCCGTGCTCGCCGGAGATGCTGCCGTCCATCATCAGCGTGGCGGCGAAAATCTCCTTTACCGCGATCTCGGCCTTCGGCAGGTCCGCGTCATCGATCATGATATTGGTGTGGATGTTCCCGTCGCCGGCATGGCCGAAGTTCGCGATCAGGAGGCCGTGCCGGGCCGCGATCGCTTCGATCTCGCGCAGGATGTCGGGGATCCTGCTCCGGGGCACGACGATGTCCTCGTTCAGTTTCCGCGGCTTGATCGTGTAGAGCGCCGGAGAGATGGAGCGCCGCAGCTTCCAGAGCCGTTCGCGCTCAGCGTCGTCGCGCGCCTGCTCTATCCGCGAGGCATTGCATCGGGAGACGACGGCGATCACGCGTTCCATCTCGCGCGCGGCTGATTGCAACGGTCCCGTCAACCTCGATCAGCAGCATGGCGGCCGCCCCGCCGGACAGGTCTTCTTTGAGATACTGCTCCGCGGCACGGAGCGATGCGCGGTCCACCAGTTCCAGCGCCCGCGGCAGGACCCGCTCCCTGATGATGCCGCTTGCGGCCCGCGCGGCGGAATCGATATCGGGAAAGAACGCCGACAGGGTCAGCACGCTCTCCGGCAGCGGGAGCAGCTTCAGGATGATCTTCGTTGCCACGCCGAGCGTGCCTTCGGAGCCGACGATGAGCTTCGTGAGGTCATAGCCGGCAACGCTTTTGGCCGTGCGCGCGCCGGTTTTGATGATCTCGCCCGTGGGAAGCACCACCTCGAGCCCCAGCACGTAGTCCTTGGTCACGCCGTACTTGACGGCCCGTAAGCCCCCGGCGCACTCCGCGACGTTTCCGCCGATGGTGCAGACCGCGTGGCTGGCCGGGTCGGGCGGATAGAACAGCCCGCGCGCCTCGACAACGCGCTGCAGCTCGCCGGTGATGACCCCGGGCTCGACCACGGCCAGGAGGTCCTGTTCATCGACCTCGAGGATGCGGTCCATGCGCTCCAGGGACAGGACCACACCGCCCTGCACCGGCACGGAGCCGCCTGACATGCCCGTGCCTGCGCCGCGCGGGACCACGGGAAAACCTTCGCGGTTCGCCAGCAGCAGGATCGCGGCGACCTCCTCTGTTCTGGACGGCCGCGCAACAGCCCAGGGCAGCGCCTCTTTGCGCGTCGCGTCATAGGAATAGGCGACCAGTTCCTCGGCTGACGGTGTACAGGTGCCGGGCGCCGACGATATTCTTCAGTTCTTTGATAATGGATGGTTTAAGCATAGTGGCGGTAATCGATCTCCGGGAAAATATTGTCCGCGTATTCTATAGTGCGAAGCCAGCCTTCGTCAACAGTATTTCGCCCGGATATCGTTAAATAACCGGGTGAACCGGAGAAGGTGGTCGTTGGTCCGCTTGACCGCATACTCTGCATGGCTGCCGGTCTTCATGATGAACGCCCAATCAGAGCTCTGGGCCAGCATCAGCTCCCGGGCCGCCTGTTTGAGCGCGCGCCCCGGCAGGCCGTCGGCATCGGGGTAGGTCTGCGCAAGCTCCACCATCCGGTCGGCAGCCATATGCAGATGCCGGTAGATCCAGTCGTTCGAGCGGTCGAGCCAGACCGCGGCATACCCTTCCTGCCCCCAGCTCGACAGCGACGGCGTCGCTGCCTGGCAGCGCGGATATTCCTGCAGATACTCGTCCGGCGTGATCAGGCAGAGGGTCTCCCGGTCAGGGGCGATATTCCGGAGAAGTGCATCAAGCCAGTCCGGCCCCTCGAACCACCAGTGTCCGAAGAGCTCGGCGTCATAGGGCGCCACCATGAGCGGCTTGCGGTCGTCAAAAAGGCCTGCCAGCCACTGGACCTGCTTCTTCCTGCTCTGAAGGAAATTTCCGGCATGCTCGGCCGCTTTTCTGAGCGCCCGGGACCGGACGTAGGGAGCTTTTTCGTCCGTCGGCCCCGTGATCCGGTGGTATTTTATGCCGAGGCTCACCCGCGCTCCGTCGGGATGCAGAAAAGGACGGACATGAGCATAATCCAGATCGAAGCCCGCGTCCCGGTAGAAGTCGCGGTAATCGTAGTCTCCCGGGTACCCCTCGACAGAGCTCCAGACCTGCTTGGAAGATTCAAGGTCCCTTCCGAAGGCTGCCACGCCGGAAGGACAGGTGATCGGCGCATGCACGCCGTAGCGGGGACGGGGAGTCGCGTGGAAGATGCCATGGGAGTCGGTGAAGAAGTACCTGAGGCCCGCCTCGGCCAGGATGGTGTCGAGCCCCTCATAGTACCCGCATTCAGGAAGCCAGATGCCGCGGGGTCCCCTGCCGAAGCGCCTGGCATGGAATTCCACGGCCGTCATGATCTGCGCCCGCACCGCCCGCTGGTTCGGCATGAGCGGCAGGAAAGCGTGCGTCGCGGCGCAGGTGATGATCTCGAGCTTTCCCAGGTCCTGGAACTTTTTAAAAGCGGCCACCAGGTCGCCATTATAGGTTGAGACGAAGAGCTCGCGCGTCTCGCGGAACAGGCCCAGGTACATGCAGGCGAGGTCATGAAAGGCCGGTTGTCCCGCGGTCCGCTGCACCTCGCGTTCGGACAGCGTGATCAATTTGCTGATATGCCGCACATACCGGTCCTGCAGCAGCGGGTCCGCGAGCATCGAGATCAGGGTCGGCGTCAGGCTCATGCAGAGGCGGAAATCGACCTGGTCCCTGACCAGTCCGTCAAAAACACGCAGCAGCGGGACATAGGTCTCGGTGATCGCCTCGAACAGCCAGTCTTCTTCGAGGAACTGCTCATGCTCGGGATGGCGCACGAACGGCAGATGGCCATGGAGCACCAGAGCCAGGTAGCCCTTTTCCCGTCCCGTTCTCTGCCCGGCGTGGGCCCCTGGTGACGTCTTGTCAGCAACCCGCATATACTCGCCTTCCGTTCCAAAAAAAAGCCCATCCTTTTTGCCGGATGGACTTTTCGTTCCTTACTCTGAAACAGCCGTTAACAGGCGCCAAAGCATATTACTTGTTTTTCCCCTTTGTACGCGAAAACAGCCCGGGCGATGATATCTCCTGCCGATGCCTTCTGCGCCAGAGCTCCTGCACCTGGGGTGAAGAAATACCGTCAGGAAAGCCATAGAGCTGCCAGAATTCCTCATCAGCGAGCATCCATTCCTCGTCTATGACATCCGATACCCCGTCGCGCGGCATGGTGATGTAATTGGAGCGCGCCAGCGTCAGGAACCGTCCTTCAGGTGCGCGGATCCCCAGATCGGCGCAGAACGAATGGCCGGGCCTGCCGGTCTCGAAGTACCAGCTGCCGGTCGGTTCGGCAACATTCTGATCAAAGTAACCGAGAGCGTTGCGGCCGTCGAACTGCACACCCGTGATATCATAGATCCGGACGACCAGTTCGGATGCCATGCCGAACCATGACCGCTCCTTTTCGAGCCGCTCCGGCGTCGCCTCCCAGTAGGCATAGGTCAATGAAGGGTCGCGCGCCATGAGCGTGATCCGGTCCTCGTCATACCCCGCCGGAAGCTTGTCCGAGGAGTGCAGTGCTGCATGATCGGCCTCTGGGCCGGTATAAAATTTTGCGTCCGCAACCTTCTCCTGGGACCGCAATTCCTTAACGCTTTTCGGGACCACCCAGGTGCGGCGCGATGCCTTGATCGGCGCGGACTTTGCTGCTGCCTTTTTTACTGCTGTTTTCTTCTTTGCGGTCTTAGCCGGTGCGGCTTTTTTGGGTGAGACTTTCTTTTCGGAAGAAACCGTTTTTTTTGCTGCTGCTTTTTTTGGAGCGGTCTTTTTTGTACTCTGCTTTTTTGCCGGCGCCTTTTTCAGTTGAGCGGACCCCGCTGCTTTCGTACTTTTTCCAGCGCCGGTTTTCCTGAGGAGCGCCGCGATCAGGTCCGCCTTTTTAGCGCCTGCGGTCAAAGCGATTTTTTTCTTTCTGGCGAGGGCTTTGAGTCCGGTCACCGTCAATGCGGTCAGGTCTTTTTTGGTCATCTCAAACTCCCTTCCATAAAAGATTTTGATCAATTTACGGGTTAACTATAACATAATTATACATGAAGTCAAACGCAAAGGAGTGACCGCAAAGGGATGAACATATAAATGAAGGAATACCATGTAAAAATGGAGGCGGCCGCGGCTGCGGAAAACAAAGGTATTTTGACAAAACCGCGCAAAAACCGTATACTGCGCGCCATGAATATCCGCGTGGTTATTACCGGGCTGGGTGCGGTGACGCCCCTCGGGAACGATATGAGGACGACCTGGGACGCGCTCATCAACGCCAGGTCAGGCATCGGCCTGATAACACGGTTCGACGCCTCGGCCTTCCCCTGTCGCATCGCCGGAGAAGTGAAGGGATTCGACCCGCGTCAGTATCTCGGCCTGAAGGAGGCCCGGAAGACCGACCCTGTTATCCAGTACGCTTTGGCTGCCGCATTGATGGCGCAGAAGGATGCAGGCCTCGCCCTTGGGCCTTCCCTCGCACTCCGCACCGGCGTGCTGATCGGCTCGGGCCGCGGCGGCGTGACAACGTCTGAGAAGAACATGGCCCTCTTTCTCTCCCGGGGACCGAAAGCAGTGTCCCCCTTCTATACGCCCATGTCGCTCGTGAACATGGCATCCGGCTACGTTGCCATGAAGCTCGGAGCGCAAGGCCCCTGCCTCGATGTTTCGACCGCCTGCGCCACGGGCACCCACTCCATCGGCGAGGCCATGAAGATCATTCAGCGGGGCGATGCGGACGTCATGGTGGCCGGCGGCGCCGAGGCAGCGCTCACGCCGCTTATCCTGGCCGGTTTCTGCCAGGCCAGGGCGCTATCGGAGCGCAACGACGAACCAGCGAAAGCAAGCCGCCCCTTTGACCGGGACCGCGACGGATTCGTGCTTGCTGAAGGGGCCGGTGTGCTGGTGCTTGAGGAACGGGGGCACGCGCTAAAACGGGGGGCACGGATCTATGCGGAGCTCGTGGGGTACGGACTGACATCCGACGCGTACCATTATACGCGGCCTGCTCCGGACGGAGCGGGCCCTGCCCGCGCCATGCAGCTTGCGATCGCTGATGCGGGCATGGAGCCTCACGACATTGACTATATCAATGCCCACGGCACCTCCACGAAGACCAACGACCGCATCGAAACCATCGCTATCAAAAAAACCTTCGGCAGGCACGCCAATCAGCTGGCCGTGAGCTCGTCGAAATCCATGCTGGGCCATATGCTCGGCGCCGCTGGAGCGGTCGAGGCTGCGATCACCTGCCTCGCAATTCAAAACAGCATCATTCCCCCGACCCTCAATCTTGAGCACCAGGACCCCGATTGCGACCTGGACTTTGTGCCGCACACCGCCAGAAAGAGGGTTGTCAGCGCGGCCCTTTCCAATTCCCTCGGCTTCGGCGGGATCAATGCCGCACTCGTGCTGAAGCGCAGCACGGAAAGATAGCCTGGTCCACAAAAGGGCTCTTCTGACTTTCATGTGGGCGGAATAAGCGCCTATATGACTTATTATGCAGTATTATTGCCTTTTTTTACGTTAGTTGTCACCTTTCTTGCTTGCCCAAGAAAGGTAACCGAAAGAAGGGCACCCGGCGAAAATCCTTTACGGCATGCTCGGTCGTCCTCGGTACATTTCGGAAACTCGCCCTTCGGGCTCAGACAGTCCGAAATGCTTCACCCTCGGACTCGGTCGCATGCCTGGATTTTCGCATGGGAACCGGCCGCGAAGAGGATGTGCAAAAAAATAACCGATGATTTCCTAACCAACTGAGCTAAATATTAAGATAAAACTACCCACGCAAAATCCGACAGCTCCAAACATATTAAGCCATGGCCATAAAAAGGTCCGAGAGCCGGAACGATCAGTCTAAGCGGCTTCCTGGTTTTCCTCGGCATCATACGCTTCGGAGACTTTTGTTTTCTTCACCTCGGCCGTTTCCTCCGGACCATCTTCCTCTTCGGGTTCCTCGATCTCCTGCCCCGCGTGCCTGGCCAATACGATCCGTTCCGCATCAAGCCAATCATCAAAGTCCCGAACGGCCATACCGCTCATACCGCTCCTTGACTTAAACAGTTCATAAGCAACCGCTGCTATTTCATCATGGAGATCCATCATTACCCTCCTTGCTCCACCGCGAGACGACCGCACGGCAGCCGCCTGAGTACCTCATCCCCGAAATCATCATTTCCCCCATTCAGTTCTATCCCGTCGACCTCGTCAAAACTGAACAGATTATTACTGCTAAAATTCATATAATTACACTTACTTGCGCGGATAGTCTTAGTCATTGCATGTCCCTCCCTGCATTTATATTGTATCTCCATTTCAGCACGATGGGATGATATACCTGGTGGCTTTACACCTGTAGCAGCACTGAGAGATTGCCTTATCCTGTTTTTCCGAACGGATTGTTGATAGGATTAACGGTACGGGGACTGGGACAATACTGCTGCGGTAAAAAGAAAAGGAGTCACGGCATTTGCCGTAACTCCTTAATTTGAAAATTTGAATGCCGCTTCAGGCTAAGCTCTAAGATGTTGTGGTCTGAAGTCTAGCCAGCTTCATGTCGTTACCGCTCCTGGATAAAGAAGGCCACCGCAGTGGAAGTAGATTGTCCTCAGCTCGCCTTCCTGAGCGCCCGCACAGGCTCATGCTTCCGCAAGGCGTGCCACAGGTCCCAATCCCTCTGCAGGTTCAGCCAGAATTCCGGCCCGGTCCCAAACGCCTCCCCGAGCGCAAGGGCTGACGACGCGCTTACTCCGCGCCTGCCGTTGACGATCTCGTTCAGCCTGGCCCAGGTCCAGCCTATATGCTTTGCAAGCTCAACCTGAGTCATGCCCATCGGCTCCAGAAACTCTTTCAGCAGCATCTCGCCCGGATGCGTCGGCGGTCTCTTCTTCGGTAACATATACTCTACCTCCTTAATGGTAATCCACAATGTCCACGTCCAGAGCGTCGCCGTCTTCCCATCGGAAGATGATCCGCCACTGGTCATTTATCCGGATACTCCAGAACCCTTCCCAATCGCCTTTCAGCCTCTCCAGCCTTTCCGGGCGGTGCTTTCAGGGTTTCCGGCGTATCCATCCCAATTAAAATCCATTTCTGTCACTGCATCGCTAATGCTTTTCCAGGAACGACATCATAACAAAAAACCTGACCCTATTGGTTTATTTATCCGAACACTCCAGAACCCTTCAAAATCGCCTTTCAGCCTCTCCAGCCTTTCCGGGCGGTGCTTTCAGGGTTTCCGGCGTATCCATCCCAATTAAAATCCATTTCTGTCACTGCATCGCTAATGCTTTTCCAGGAACGACATCATAACAAAGGACCTGACCCTATTGGTTTAGAATTCAAGAGACATGACGGTGGTTCTTTCCTGAAAGACGAGGATTCATTGTACGGGGTATCCGTCGAGATCAAAGTGCATATCGGTCACTGCATCGCTAATGCTTCTTTGGAATAAACGTCATAACTAAAAAGCTACTATTTGCGCTTGAAGCTCAACAGTATGAATCCCCCCTGCTTCCCCTAGATGCCCAGAACACCAAAATAAAAGACGTGACCCTATGATTCCTTGCAATGATGGATGATAAAATTCGAGGAGTAACAGCTTGACGGCTTTTTCAGTCTTCTGCTGGATCTGAGCGGGGAGTTTGAGAAAGGTCTTGTCGAACGTTTTCGTTCTGCGGATTTTCACTTCCCGGCCTTTCGCTTTCCTTTTTTCAGGTCCGCGAACAGCCGGTCCGTTTCATATGCGGTGTATGGCTCGGAAACCCTGCCCGCCTTTATGTCCTTTTCCGCGGCCAGCTCCGACTTTTTCCATTTCGGCGTATAAAAGTACGCCTGGGTTGGATCGATCCGGGACAAGGTTTCCTTATGTTTGACAAAGCAGATAAAATCCAGCACTTCTTTTGCCTGCGCTGCCGGCAGGCTCTTGATTTCCCGGACGATCTCATCTTTTAACGCAGTCTGGGACATTTTTATCTCCTCAAACGGATGTACGAATGGCATGTTCTCGCCTGAAGGTAAAATATCGCAATACTGGAATAATGTCAATCTAAAGAAGCCAAACCCACAGGAGAAAACACGCAGGATTAGGAAGAAACTTGACCTGATAGACCTCCGGGGACGCACGAGATTTGGGTAAGGCTGTGAATCGAGGTTTTTTGCATGGTCCCCTGTACCCTGTACCCTGGCCCCTGAACCTCCCCCTGGCCCCTGGACCCTGCCCCTCGGGGCTGAGCCAGAATTCAAAGGACATGACGAAGCTTGTTTCCTGGTGAGCGAGGATTCAGAGAGTGCGGTGAATCCCGATTTAAAATATAAGCAAAGGGAACAACTACAGATTCATGTCTGACCCTGGACGGCGCTGGACGGCCGCTATGTTCGAACACCAAAATAAAAGACGTGACCCTATGGTTCCCTGACCCTATGGTTCCCTGACCCTATGGTTCCCTGACCCTATGGTTCCCTGACCCTATGGTTCCCATGACCCTATGGTTCCCATCGCCACATCCTGTGGGGCACCGCCACAGCTATCATTTATTGGACCGCCTTAAGGTTAATCAAATGATGTCGAATATTTTCTTCTTCAGTAGCATAATTTACAAAAGATCTTTTTCTAATAGTAGCAATATATCTTTTTGGAAGTTCAACAGTATATTCTAATCCGATATTTTCTGACATTGTTCCCCGGACTTCCTCTGCATCTTCAAAAGCCATATGAAACGTATGCCTCTGGATGTCCGCTCCAACTAGGTCTCCGGTTAGTTCTAATACTTCTTCTTTTGTATCACTCGTTTCCTCAATCGCCTTGCCTAAATTAAACAAATGAACAGAATCGACGTTAATATCGTCAAGAACTTTAAAATCTCTAAGCCATCTGATTTCTGCGCCCAGCCCCGCCTTGCTATGGTCGGTCACCCAATTATAAAGTGATCTAATACTAGCCGCACCAAGTTCTTTTGCAAAGTAATGTATCTGATCGCTGCTTTCGGCCTTCAACATTTCCACTGTCTTATGCATAGTCCTCTGAAGATCATTATCGAAAAGCAGTCTTTCACTAGGTATCGTCATGGCGACACCGACAGATCCCGAAAAAGTGAAAGCAAAATTGAGGGTTGTTAGCTGTAGAACCTCCGGAGCCAATCTCGCCCGCTGCTTTGGGCCATTTTTAAGTGCGTCGTAAACCGTAGAAAACCAACGTTGTAAATCACCGAGTGCAGAACCAACAGAAATGATAGGATAGTTACCATTATCAGCAGCTATCATTCGATAGGTACAAACATCCATATGCTCTTGGTGTGCTGTATGAAGAAACGAGTCTTCGAGAGCCGTAGCTCTTTTTGCCAATGATTCAAGATTGGCCATGATTGTATAATCTTCGGGGAATCTTCGCAAAAGATCCTGTGTCTTGCGAATAGCCTCTTGAGTCGAAGATATTTTTGGATTATATCCAGGAGGTTTCTCATGAGCCACCTCCGAGTTGGATAACTGCTATGCCTTTGAGTTCATATCCACGACTGAATCCAAATTGGCGAATCCAATATGCATGATTATAGTCATTGAGCACGGCTCTCTCATCATCAGCTGGATAGACATAGAATAAGTAACTGTCACACAGAAGATCATTTTTAAGATTTGAGTTCACCCAATCAAGAGCGCGTCGCTGTTCTTCGGTTCCATCATCATAGACGCTTGCTGGTATGCGTAGGACAATATCGGTATCTTTCGGATCACGTTTCGCTGTAAGAAAACTTCCATCAACCCATACTTCAGCTATGATTCCTACGGATTTGAGTTGACTTACAATGCTTTCGAGACCTCCCATAATCTGTGTGCGTGTTGTTGAGCCTGGAAATTTATCGACGCACATTTCACGCAACTGCTCAAGCACCATTACGTGACGTCCAATGGGCAAAATAGGAGGATGCTCCAAATCTGTTGTAATTGGCATATATCCTTCCTTCTTCGGGACCGAAAGGTACTTACTATAGCATAACATCTGGGGTCACGTCTTGAAAAGACAGTTTCTTTATCAAGACCTATCCCCCTGGGCCCTTCGACAGCTCAACTCGATAGTTCAAAAAGTACTCCAACCACTGGCCAGACACGTAACAAGCAATTTTTGCCGTTTCCAGGGGTCGAGAGGACCACCGGACCGTAATCGCCACCGCTATCCAGACTCTCCAGCACGAGTTGGTCGCTAGCCGTGACACGAAGCCGCTTAAAGTACCGATTATCATCGGTGTCAGCGGCGATTATTGGTTTTCCATCAAGCGTCTTTAATGCTTCCTCGACCGTTGATTCCTTTCCGATAATGAGGTACTGCCCATTGAGCGCATGCGGTTCAGCGCTCTGACCGATCACTTCAACCAAGCCGAGAGCTTTTGATGCAAGACCTGGCAATATGGACTCTCCAGCGCATTCACAGACTTCCATGTCCGACATCGCAGGCGCGCACCATGTTTTCTCTTCATAGATTACGCCGATAATCTTATGCAATGTAAATGTCGCCTTGTGCGCGATTACTGGCGGCGCAATCTGACTTGGGTTTATCGCTTGAGCCGTGAGCACGGCTACATCGCTATAGTTTTCCGATATTTCAAACCTGCGCGCCAAAATACGATCGCCGCTTAGAGCGACTACAAGGGATTTTGCGGGCGGCTCGCCTGACTCCCGGACTAATAGCATGTCCCCTGTCCGCGCAACCGGTTCGAGGGTCGGGGCGGTCAGTCGGTAAGCAAAATGCCGACCGAGAACGATACTTTTCTGAGCAGTCGCGCCAAATTCATCAAAATCAAAACGGCCATCGGCCACACGGCCGTCGGAAAAAGCCGCAGCTCGTCCGAGTACCTGTAGAGGAATGGTCTTCACCGTTGCTGAATAGCCTTCAGGAAGAGCTACTGTCACCGACCCCTCGTGCAACGCCTTCAATCCACCATGAAGAAGATGGTGTTCACGAGCCAGACGAAAGCCGTTCTCAAGAGCGGGACGCAGCTTTTCTCTCCAGTGTTTTTCAACGTCAATCGCCTCTGCCATCCCAAGATGAGTCCCGCTTGCATGATGAGCCATCTCCATATGCTTAATTGGGGGCAAGTTGTTTTCCAGCACCGAGACGAGCTTTTTAAACTGAGGGCGATCCCACGGAGCAATTCCCTTAGTGTTCAAGTAATTAATTTTATCACGGCAGTTCCCGACTACAAAACCTCTTACTGCAGACGATACCGCTACGTCTTCCCCACGCAGCATGAGCCTCAGTAGGCCTTCGACATAAACTCTAACTTTGCCAATATAATCGCTGCCTGCTGCGGGTGTATTGAGAGTTTGAGTCCCTGACCATTTGCGATCGATGGATGCGCCTTCGAATATGCCTATATGACCTAATTCCGTACCGGCTGTTGCAAGCATAGCCTGACGCCCCACCACGCCACCAACTTTAATCAGTTCAAGAAAAGTCTCGTCATATGTCGTGAGAATGATTTGTGCTTTAGCGGGACCACTTTGCAGAGAAGCGATGTATTGCCCCCAGCGATGACGATGTTCCGCATCAAAAGTGGATTGCGGATCATCAAATACAAATAGCGGAAAAGGATCGGTCCCGATCTGAGCAACAGCCTCCTCTCGGAGGGAGAATACAAATGCCCACAACACGGCCCGAAGCCACGATGTATTTGCTACAAGGGTTGCATCAATACAGAGATCAGGCACGAAGCCACCACGAAGGATTAGCCCTTCCCTACGATTCAATTGGGCGTCACGGTATTGTAATTGCTCGGTTAGATGAATTTGATTCAGGAGCGTGGCGATTCGATCCGAAAGCCCCTCAATTGCTTCTCTTGAGATAGATTCCGCAAGAGGGCTGAGGTTTTTTAGCGGCGTCAGACATTCCGCTATTGCCTCCCGCCGCTTCAGTTCCTTCTCGATTACGGTAGCAAATTTTCCCGACTTCCACGCTTTGCGCATGGCTTCGGCTGCCTTCCGATACGGTTCTGCCTTTGCCAATGCATCAGACAAACGCAAAAGGTGCACCGAAAGGCTTTCAGATGCCTTTTCCTCGGGTGTGCTCTTGGCACTCTTATCAAGTATAATTTCAGAGTTCTTTGAGATTTCAGCGACGACGAGATGCTGCCACCAGCTAGACCAAAGACCTGAATGAGCGCGAAACCATGTGGCAAGGCCAAGCAGGCGTTCGATTACAGCAATTCTTTGGTTCAGGCCCGTTAAAACATCCTCATTGGCTGCCACCGCTACGATAGCAAGTTCGCTTTCTGGAGTCTCAGACAGAGCCGTTTCGACAAGCTCACCGAATTTTACGAGAATTTTGGCGTAACGCTCCTTGGTTACAAATGTTGTCCGAAGGTCATCCGTCAACTTGGTCCGTGGTTCTAAAATCAATATCTCCGGACCAATCTTCTTGACCGATGCAGGGAGAGAAAAATCCAATTCCGCTGAAATAGCATTGAGGTTGTCGTCGAACCTGCGTGCAGCCGCTTCACCCGCTGCCCGCAACGCTTCAAGTTCCTGAACTAGCGATGGAACAGCCTTTAACTCATGATCGCAAAGCGGGCAATTCTCAATAACACCAGTTTTATACTGGGAGTGCCACTGCGCTGCGACAGCCTTAAGCTGAAATTTCGAGTCTTTTGCGCCCTTTTCCAGAAGATGCACTGCTTCTTCGGTCTTGCTGCGTGCCCTCGCAATAGCAGCCGATACCTGTGTAACCAAATCTTCATCTAACGCCTTCGCGATCAATTGCAGGGTCTTCCATGTTGGAAGTCCGTCGAGATTCGCCTTCAGATCTTCTTGCGCACCGCCAATCGCAGAAATAACTTCATGCTGCACGGACGAACTCGTAAGGCTCAAGCCAGCTGCGAGATCATTTGACACTACCTGAGTAAGTTCGCCGGCTCGATCGGTCAGCGTTTTGCCAAACTTGGCCATCTCGCCTTGATCGTCATCCGTGTCGGTAGCCACAAAGTTAGGTACGGCGATTTGAACCGAAGCCAATGCACCCCGTGTTTCTCCAATTGCTTGATCAAATTCCTTGATCGCGGTATTCAGCTCTTTACGCTTATACGAAAGATATTCACGGCTCTTATGACAAAGACCAACGGCAAGCATACCAATAGCGACGAGATCATCCAGTCCAGTCAGTTTCTGCACCGCATCCGTCAATCGACCGCCCCCCTCATTGAAACGAATGTGGGCAAGGCGTGCCAGGCATAAGTAAACCCGTTTCAAGAAGGACCGGAGGCACTTCAAATATGGGATCGATGCTGGTCGTCACCTTGCCGCCGCTTAGTGTGCGTTTAATCTTCGCAATCCCAGACTGCGGATCTGCAAACGTAAGTTGAACACTAACGCTGGGCGACGATTGTAAATCGGCTGTTGTCGGCGGATAGCACGCAATCGGCGGCCATTCTCCCGCCAACTTGTCATTCGGTCCAAACACAGGCTTTGGCTCATGAGCTTGACTATCCGACTGATCGCGTGGCCTCTCACCGGATAGCGCCCAGATAATTGCCCCGATCAGTGAAGATTTCCCGCTGCCATTCGGCCCTTCAATGAGAAGACTTTCCTGGTCAAAATTAAATTGGAAAAGACCTCCGCCCCAAATGTTTAATCCACCGAATCCTTCGGTTTCAATGGACTGGAGACGCCAATGTACAGCGCTTGAAGGCGCAGTAGTTGAGGCCGCGGTCGTGAAAGCAGGATCATCCGTTCCATTATACGAAGATGAGAGACCTTCAATGAATGTCTGGGATAGCCCTGTCGGCTCTCTATCCATTGTCTTCAGAAGAAAAGCAAAAAGACGGCGCTCCTTCGGATCACCCAGCAAGAGCTGACAATCCTTCCCGTTGGCGTCCTTCCACCCGATGGGCAAACCCGCCAGTAGCCTACGTTCGATCTCTGATTTTGTTAGACGCTCCATACTTCATGTCCTTCCCGACCCAGTATGCAAGTCAAGCTAGAGAAAATTACTGTCGTGACTACCAAACGCGGGACCCTTTCAGCACCTATCAGGTCTTTTATTTTAGTATTTGTTTTTATTCACGACCTCAGGGTTCTAATCGCGCATCTGGCGAAACGTTGTGTCCGAAATGGACTTTTCATTATTCCCCTGCTCCCGCTTAGTATCTCTGAACTATTTTCCCAGCGGCGCATACACCGCATACCCTCGCGGCGGAGCGGAGAACTCGCCCCATCCGTCCCCCTGGGTCTTCTGTTCCGACCCTTTCAGTGTCAGGTCTTTTAATTTGGCGTTTGTTTTATTCATGACCTCAGGGTTCTAATCGTGCCATTACTTTTACATCGCTACTTGAGGCAGACAGAATACCGAGTGTATTATCACGGAGGACAAGATAATAAGTACCTTCTGCTAAACGAGCTGAACGTTTGTAAACCTTAGTTTTGTCTGCCGTGAAATTAGTATAATGATTAAACTGTTTATGATTTTGATAATTTTCTAATTCCGATTGATCTATTAAAAATATATCCACTGGATTGCCACGAACAACATCGACATTTAGGTTCAACGTACCGCTAAAAGTAAGGGACAATGGTATGCCTTTCCAGGATGACGCACTAATATTTTCAACTTCGTCTTTTAAAGTGATCGGGGTATGAACTACAGCAGATACAAGTCTTTTAGCACCATTATCACCGACCAACCTTGTCAGAACAAACCAACCGACTCCACAAACAACAAGTATGATAATAATTTTCCTTAAAAGGTTGCCCTTTTTTCGTTGTTCATTCGCTTCCATATTGCCCCCCTAAGTTTGTTTTTTGATTGTAACTTAGCACCGCTATTTTTACATGCTGCACTCGGCCATCTTGAAGCATTTTGAGGAAGCATTTTGTGAACGTTGTTTCCTACGTTGCATTACTCTCGTTCCTCTTCTGCCCCACCACTCTCTCGAACCCACCTGCCGTTCGGGGATCTTCCAGTACTTCCGGAGCAGCTGTTCCTTCTGTTGCTCGGTCACGAGCCGATACCCGTATTTTTCGTAGAACCGGATCGCCCAGACAGCGGCCTTCCAGGTACCCACCAGCGTTGGTCCGCCGGTCTTCTGTTTCAGCTCGGCCAGCAGCTTGCCGCCGATGCCTTTGCCGCGATGCGCTGTCCGCACGTAGGCATGACGGATGAGCGTTACGTCCTGGACAGCCTGGATGCCCATCACGCCGATCAATTCGCCGTTCTCCTCGTATCCCCAGAATGCGACGCCGTCATCGAGCTCATGCTGAAGGTATTCCCGGGACATATAGGGCTCTTTCCAGCGGTCAGCAGGAATGATGCCCCGGTACGCCTCTGCGGCATCGTTGATGATGACATACATTGCCTCGAAATCGCCCTGCCTGCACTGCCGGATCACGGCTTTACCTCTCCTGCTGCGAATTGCGCCACCGTTGGTTACGACCGTCAGTATGAACTTGCGTATTTGACTTGTCAAGGAAGCGATTGGTTTTCCTTAAGCTCGCATAGCTACGCATCGATCCACCAATATCAGGTAAATTGATGCAGGTACTTTATTAAATCGGCAACCCGTTATCGTCCGTATTGAGAGACTGCGTTTCGAATTTCGTTATCACGGCGACAAACTCGCCGTCCGGCCGTTCGATGATGGTTCCGCCGTCCTGCCAAATGCCGTCAAGGTGCTGAAACTGACCCGGCGGGTCGCCCTGGTTCATGTGGACGTCATGAACACCAAGGCCGTTCGTATACGGCGCGCCGAACACAAAGACCCTGGTGCAGCCGATGAGGTTCGCTTCCAGTTCATTCAGCGCGTTATCGCCGGTGCTGTCGATCCATGCATTCAAAAGCGCGTTCAGGCAGGCGATCAAGGCATGAAGCCATTTATCGGGAAGAAAGAAAAAGAAAATCCGGACGTATTTGCGGAACAGCGCGCTCCTGATGTAATCAATGGCGCCTGATGTCGGCGTTTTCGCAAGAAGATGCCATCCGGGTGACAGGGCAAGAATGGGCGCTAAAAGATTCTGATCTAAATTGCGGACTACCCGATATTGGACTTTTACTCCGCTGGGGGTCGATACGTCGACAACGCACTGGTATTGTCCGTTGGGAGTATCCACGTATATTTGACCGTGATACCAGGACCCGTAGTTATTGGGGTCCTCTTTTGCAAAATGGTTCAACGTTCCTATCAGTACGCCATAGCTGGGTAATGGCATGGATCCTCCTTTTGCCGTATCATCTTCCCGAGAATCGCAGGCGCGACGATTGCTTGATGTGGCCCGGGTGGTAATAGTCGTCGGCCCATGAATCATCGATCGCCAGGGGATTCGGCCTTTCTTGAGCTTGAGCAGCTTCGCGTAGTAGCGGAACCGGTAGTGCTCATAGAAGCGCAATATTTCCAGGCCGTAGCGATCGGCCAGATCGGTGTCGCCGCGCATGATCAGGTAGTTCTCATCATTGCCGTTGCTGGCGGGACGCTGAGGTTGTGGCTGCCGCTGATGACGACGGGGTTGTCGGTGGTGAAGTTGGCGACGATGGCCTTGGTGTGCACCAGCAGGTTGCCCCGCTGCCCCCGAGCCCTTCCTTCACCCAGCCTTCAAGACCGTTGGACAGCAGTGCCGGGGCCGTGAACTCGGCGGTCCGATCGGCATGAAACCCGGTGATCCGGCTGGCGGTATTCTGGATCCCGTAGCGGAGCACGGGATCGTTGGCGCTGCCCAGCAGGGCATCCAGGATGTCCTCGGGAAGCTTGAACGCCGTCGCGAACAGCAGATCCTTGTCGGCCGCATTGATGATATTGATGAACTCCGCAAGGTCGGTCTTCCCGGAGCGCGGCGAGAAACCCGCCAAACAGCCTCTGTGTCCGGGTCGATCGGGTTGTTCTTGTTGATCCACTGTACGCGTCAGCGGCGACGTCGGCAGGGTCGTTCCAGATGATATCAAACAGGTCGCAAATAGCGCCTTGCGATCGGCTTTGTCGTCCGCCTCGTGAACGACATTGGCCTGACGATAGACGCCGTTCTCCGTGAAATTCGTACTGCCGCAGAGTACGGCCTGCGGCACGCGCTTGCCGGCGGCATTGATCTTGCTGAGCACGATGAACTTGTCGTGGAAGATCTTCGAGGTGACCCTGCCGCGCTTCTTGGCCGTGGGGATCTTCTTCAGGCTTGCCTCGTTCTGGGACGTTTGCTCGTCCCCCTTCTTCGCGTGATAGAGCACGCGTACGTCAACTGCCGGCTTTGTGGGCCTCATTAACCGCGTCAACGATCGCCTTGAGCTCGTACTCATAGATCGCTATGTCCAGCGCCCACTTTTCGTCCTTGGCCCGGCCGATGAACCGAGGATGGCGTCCAGCAACCCGTTCTCCAGCCACTGGCGCGGCGCATCAGGCCAATCCTCGATGGGCACGTCCCTGTTTTCGTGCAGGAGCTCGTCCACTTCGGGAAACTTGCGACCGAATGACTGGCTTGCGGCCACGGCGCGATTGAAGCAGACCCGATGGTCCTTGGGCTTGCCGTCGTCGGTCGTGACCTCGACTTCCAGAGCTTCGCCCAGGGCCGGTGTCGACTGACCGGCGTAGGCGAGATGCACGCGGTACCTGCACGTCGTGCCGGGTTCGATGCTATAGTCGGCCCAGCGGAATTTCTGGATCGGGGCGAGGTTGCTCGGCGTGGCGTTCCACTTCGGGATCGTGTGCGCTTTGCCGGGGAACGTCAGACTGTTCAACAGCCACTGCCAGGGTTTATTGCTTCTCTTTCTGCTCGATGGCGAAGCCGAGAAATCCCGGCTTGCGCGCCTTGTCGAGATCGAAGGCCAGCAGCACGCCGTTGGTGCCTGCGTAGGCCTTCACCCGGAACGTGTCGTCAGCATTTTTTTTCAGTTTGCGCATGGTCGCCTCCCTTGGTTTGCCGCCTCGATTGAGAAACCGGCCTCTATTTGACTACATTTACCATTTCGACGCCGAGATAATCCGCCAGAAGCTTGACGGTCCGCGGTTTCATGGTGACCCCTTGGAGCGTCCTGGCAACGGTTATCTGGTGCAGGCCGAGCTTGTCGGCAAGTTCGGAATAACTCAAACCTTTTTCCCAGCGCTTCCGCTCAAGGATTTCCGTCTTATACATGATTTTGTCCTTTCTTTTCGTTCTCCTGGACCGCGGCGTGCCGTTTTGTTCCGCTCTATGCCTTTACATAGAGATGCAATTCTCCGGGCCCTGCCGCAAAAAGCGCGGCAACGTCGATACCCGTGACCGTAATTCTTCTCGCCGGCGGATACGAGTCGAGGGCCGCGTTCTTTTTGGCAGCCGGATCGCAGGTCGGTCCATTGTCGTTTTTCGTTCCCGAAGCGTTGTTGTAGCCGGTCATATCCTGACTGCCGTATCTGAAGCTGAGCTGGCTGTGGCTGTAATAGGGTTTTTCAAGCTGCACCATCGTCTGGGCGGAGCTTGCATAAACCCCCGCGGTAATCTGCTTGAACACTCCCGAGCCTTCGATCACCGGTTTGCCGGTGTCGTCATATCGCGTCAGGATCGGATCGCATCCGTCGCTGTTGAACATGGCCCCGCTGCTTCCCGCTGATACGGAATAATCCAGGAGCTGCATGCCTCCTGAGGGAACGAGCTGGACGGCAAGGGACGGATTGTCTTGCGCGGCTCCGGTCGCCTTGATCATCCCGACGGTCCTGCGCAGACGTTTCAGGCGATGGTCCAGGCAGATCTCCACTCCCGTTTCCAGGGCCGCCGCTCCCGGCGACCGGCCCGGAACGCTGATCCTTGAAGCCAGCGGCGCATCAATGCAGTTTTTATCGCCGTTCAGAATGCTTATCGACGGATACCCGGCCGCCCACTCCGTGATCATGCCCCCATGCTCCAGCCGGCAGGTTTTCCCGTCCGTGACGAGCTTGCCCATCGTGAGGTCGACCGTGGACTCGCATTGTTTTTCGTAGCCGGAACACGCGATGTCCGCGCTCGTGAGGTTGAAGATCGCGCCGCGGTTTCTGACGATGCACAAGGGATTCGCACGGTACAGGTTCATCAAATCGTCGATCGCCTTCTCCGCATCGGAGACGGGGTCGGCCGTCTTCAGGTAGCTGAACGCTTTTATGTGGGCCGCTCCTTTATGGAAATCATTCGCGCTTTTGTAACCCTTTTCCGCGGACAGATTTTTCATCTCCGCGTTCAGCGCGTCCAGCCGTTCTTTCACCGCAGAAGACGCGAGCAGCCCGTTGATGTCCGTCACGTTGCAGGTCATGATCGACCCGATGCAGACGAGCCAGGCTTCGTTTTTCAGCAAGCCAACCTGAATCTGACTGAGCAAGTCCTGGAAGAACGTACAAATATACTCGAAGGGATATGCCCCGTTTATCTTCAGGTACGGGTAAGGTCCCTGCCTGGAATGAAAGAAGAACTCCGGGATCACGAAATAGTTCCGGCCCGCCTCTTTTCGCGCGTCGGGTATGGCCGCGCGGGTCATCGCGAAGGTTTTCATGATGCAGCCAAGCCGCGCGTCGATATCGTTCTTGATCTGCGCCGCGGTGGTGTCCCTATTTCCCCCGTTCCATTCACCCGCGATCCAGCGGCTGTTCGTCCAGAGAGGCGTCACTTTCGCCGGCCCCGTGTACAATGCCCATGCCGCATAGGCGTCATCAGCGGTTCCCAATGCTTGAAAGTCCTTGTTCATTTTGTCGATCCTCCTTTTAGCTGGTGCAATTCCGCCTTCGTTTTCTCTGGTTTTCTTCATTGGCACGCACATATCAATTCTCTGAGATAGCAACTCACTAGGCCAATTTCATGGCTGCTTTGTCGGAGTTATGCATACTTCCGGGTTGCCTTCTTTCAACATTCGCTTCAAGACCTCAGCATACTCTTGCTGAAGCTTATTCTTTTGGAATTGATTATTGATAAGAGTACAGGCAACCTGTCTGTACGCGGGGATCTTACCAGCCTCTACGATGACCTTCTCATAATAATTCGACCATAACTCTTTCAGGTCCGAATCGTTCAAGTGTTCTGTCACATACCATTCATCGAAGGTAAAATACCAGTACCGGGCAATAGCGTTCCAGTCTGGACTGTCGGCCGGCACTGACTTCAATTTCCCGGTTTTATATTCGCTTTTGATATTCTTTATGGTGTCGTAAAATTGTTCTCGCAAGTGCAGGTAGTCCGACACCTTGTTCACTCGTTCAGCTCTCTTATATTCCAGACCGGTGAATACTATTGCGACAATCGATATTATGAGCGCTATAATGGAGAGCGCTTTATTCTCGCCGGTCGCTTTACACTTCGATTCGTCCCTCATGATCTCCCCCTTTCTTGAATAACCATACCCTTTACATAATGTTTGAACACCTGAATACCCGTAGTAATCGATGAACGACCAGAGGCTGTCATAAAATTCGGCCGGCTTTCTCTCACTATTTTTATCCGCTAAAATTTCAACCCAATAGATTAAATACGTTCGGAACTCATCGAAGGACACCAGGCCTGATTCAATATAATGCGAGAACACCGGCAATCCCTCCAATAGTTCATCGAACGTGTCGCGAATAAACACCTCTGTGTCCGTGAAACCAGCTGGCCGCTTATTGTGGGGGACTAAGGCAGCGGATAATTGTTCATCGGTTATGGTAACTTTACGTTTATCAGGAAGCTCGAATGCCCTTACATTCCAGTCAAGCATCAACAATGCATTTTTTACTGCTTGCTTGGACACGAATAGCTTGTATTCACTCGCTACGAACTCAGCGCGCTTCCATTGCTGCGTTTTGATATATTGCGAAAGTGCAACCCCAAAAGCACTGACCCCCGATATCATTCCAAACAAAGCGATCCAGTTGTCGATTTTCATGTATTCTTCCTCATAGGTTAAAAGAGTAAAATTACATTTTATTTCTAAGAGCTTTAAAACACCTAATGCAATAACCCTGCTGGGTCAGGCTGGACGTGTTGACTTAGAGACCGCACAGGGTCACGTCTACTTGCATGTCATTCAACCTTTTCAGACCGACCTTTTTCGGGCCGTTGTTTCTATCTATGTTTTTCCTTCACTGAGACTAGGAGGACATTACCCCAGCGGCGCATACACCGCATACCCTCGCGGCGGAGCGGAGAACTCGCCCCATCCGTCCCCCTGGGTCCTCTGTTCCTGCGGAAGCGCGGTCATCGTGGCCGTTCCATGCCACAGGCACGAACGCCCTGTCGTTCCACTGCGTTCCAACCCATGCCCCGTTCCATGCATTTCCCCGGTTGTTCAGGACGAAGATCAGTCCCTTCTGGCCGCCGAAGCCGCTCCGCTGCATGATGTAGAGATCGTCGTTCGCGTGAAGCACGGTCGTTGTTCCCCCGGCGTGGTCTTCGTGCGCCCTGACGAGGGCGGCTATGCCGCTCGGTTCGCCCGGTCTGCCCAGGCCGTAATTGAAATAATCCTGCCAGAAGACGCAGGGATACCCCTCGTGGGTCAGGATGAAGGCATAGGCGAGCATCTTGTCGTTCACGATCCCGGGGTTGTCGTCCGCCGCGAAAGTCGTGGTTGTCCACGAAGGTCACCGCCTCGAACGGACGGTCCTTCATCAGCACGCCGCCCTCGGCGAGCCGTCTCAGGCTGAAGCCGTAGGAGTCGCACAGCTCCTTCAAGCGGTAGCGGAGCGGAAAATCGAAGGCGCCGACCCGGTTCTGCGGCCCAGTTGTTGACCGTCATCGAGCCAGCTGTCGATGTACTCGTCGCCTGCCCAGCATTCGCCCACGCCGAAGATCTCCACGCGCCTGCCCTCGCGCGTGTAGGTCCGGTCGTGGATCGCCCGGACGATCCAGCCGCCGAACCCCTTGACGAAGTCGTAGCGGAAGCCGTCGAAGCCGATCTCCTCGATCATCCACTTGGCGTGATTCAGGATGCCGGTCGAAACGCGCGGATTGATGTGGCAGAGATCGGGCATGTCGCCGAAGGCGGTCGTGTCCATTGCGCGGTACGGCGAGGGGTTGAAGCAGGTCCAGTCGCGGGTGAAGATTTTGCTCTGGGGAGAAAAGCGCGTCCACCGCATGCGCTGCGTAATGGGGTTGTATTCCTCCGCGTCTGCGCCGTTGTTGTGGTTCAGGACCAGGTCGGCGTAGACCTTCAGGTCCTTCTCGTGCGCGGCCCGGATCAGGGACCGCAGCTCTTCCTCCGACCCGAACCAGGTCCGTACTTCGTCCTTGCCGTCCGCTTTCTGACCGCTTTCTGCGGGTACTTGCCCAGGTCGTAGTAGTCGTAGACGTCGTACCCCATGGACATGCCGCCGATGTTCGCCGCCTTGGAAGCGGGAGGAAGCCAGAGCGCGGTGAAACCGGCGTCACGCAGCGCGGGGACCTCGGCGCTGACATGGTTCCACCAGCCGTATTCCTTCTCCTCGATCCTGGGACAATCCCAGTAAAAAGCCTGCATGATAACGCCCATGGAGCCTCCTCCGGAAGTTAGAAGGGTGAAGTTTGAAGGGTGAAGTTTGATGCCTATTTATATTTGATCACGGTTCCCTTCACCGTTGTTACGTATCCATTCAGAACATAGGCCCAGAACCAGCGCTCTGAAATGACCGGATTGAGCAAAGCGTCCCCATTTTTGCTGAAAATAGCCTCGTTGTATGCCCTCTCCAGACGCTCATTCTGGCCTATGGGTATCAAATTGAACAGCATGATCCCGACACCAGAACCCTCGCCCTCGCCGAGAACATCGTACTGTTTCTCCATAACGGTGGGGATTCTGACCGGCACTGAAGAGCAGCCGGCGAGGAGAAAAATTAATATAACAAAGCCCAGCTTTTTCATCGCGTGATCTCCTTTCATACTCAATAAATTGCTGTACTGCTCCTCGCCGAGTTCGACTATCAATCAGTAGTGAAATCTAAACGAGCCCGGAAAGAAATTTCCCCGCTGAAATGATCCTCGCCCCCTTTTCAATCTTGTCCACGCCGCTCTTCTTCACCACCTGGTAAACGAACGGAATTGAGAGTCTGTCCTATATTTGCCTTCGGGACAGAATTCACTGTGCTAACATAGAAATCGCTCTGCTTGCACTGCCGGATGATCATCGTGGAAATTAGAAGTTTAAAGACTGAAGTTTGAAGTCGTATTGCTTGTGCTTGGGCGATTATGAGCTTGTCTATTTGACTTGTCAAATCAATTGATTGTTTTTCCCTCTTCTCGCGGAAAGCGTGCATCATCCCAGATCTACTTTCATGTCATCGCAATAAAATGACCAGGGGAAAACCAAATGGCAACTATGACCCTAAGATGCTCTCGCCCCCGGCCAGGCTCGACAGACTATCATAGAGCGATCAGGGAGCACTCTCGGACGGTGGCTTGCTACGGTCCGACACGAACATAAAATCGACATAACCTTTTATTTGAACCTGGCCTTCCGTCGAGACCTGACGGTATTTTCTGATCAGCTGAATTTCCGGCTGGCGCATATTTTTTTCGAGGTACCTCCACTGTTCCTCGGAAATCGGCCATATCCTTTTGCTCTCGTATTCGCTGACTACGGGAACAAGAAGATTATCCTCGCCGGCCCCCGAGAGTTTTTCTCTATGGGCGGCGAGTATGATTAAATTCTCGTCCAGCCCCAGACTTTTCGCAATTTTGATGAGCGTCTTATCTTTCGGCATATGACCGGCGCCTAAAAACACCCTCAAGCACTCGACTGATACTCCTAGCTTTTTCGATGCCGCCTTAAGCGTTGCAATCCCTTGTTTGTCGAATGCTTGCTGAACCATCTCTCTTAACGTCATTGTTCCCTCACATACGGGACCGACGCGGGACGCTGATGCATTGGTTGTTTAATGCATTCCATCCCTCTAATGTCCCCATATACCACGTCTAAACAGAAGCAATGAAAGATGACCCATATTCCTCATGTTTGCTGGTTTTTCGCAATAATGCTTTGACGAGCTCGGATACCGTGAAAACAGTACGGGTCGTTGTGAAATCGCTGCGTGGATGCGTAGGACATGACCATACAGCCGCCTTTGCACCGCTCGCCGTGTTCGCACCCTGCACAGTGTTCTCCCAGGTTTTCTGTCTTAAAACGCCTGGTATATGCGAATGCATCCTCGTCAAACCAGATGTCCCACAGCTCCCGCTCACGAACGTCGCCCACGATGAGGTTATCCGGATGAGACAGACACCCCTTGACCTTCCCGTTACTCGTAATGCCGCAGGAGGCCATGCCCGCCCCGCAACCACGCCACGCGGGGCTACGCGTATCTAGTTCGGTAAAATATCCGACGCCGTCTGCGGGCATCATCGTGAAGCCACTTGCGCGACAAAGGGCGGCGGTGCCGCGTATAAACTCGCCAAGTTCCAGGAATGATGATTCGGACAATTTCAAATCTCCTCCCTCCAGGACGCGGCCGAGGGAAAACAACGGCTGTACCTGCCAGTAACGGACGCCCAGGCTCTGTAATAAGGCATGCAGTGCGGGCAGCTCTCCGATATTGAGACTGTTCACCGCTGTAATCACCGCGGTCGGCACGCCGGCTGCGATGGACGCGTCAATACCGGCTATGACTTGCTTGAACAATCCTCTCCCGCGGCGAATAAAGTCATGGGTTGCTTCCAGGCCGTCCAGGCTGACCCCGACCGTTGCAATGCCGGCATCCCTGATGCGGCTCACATTCTCCGGCAGGAGCAGGCCGTTCGTTACCATTCGAACGGGTATATTTAATCCGCGAAGATGGGTTGCGATTTTAGGCCAGTCTGTCCGGAGGAGAGGCTCACCGCCGGTAAAGTCGACCTCCTGGACCAGCAGAGCGGGAAACTGATCGCACAGATCAAGCGCCTCTCTCAAGCTTAGTTCTTTCAGTCGTGGCTGGCCCGCTGATGAGGCGCAATGACCGCATCGCAGGTTGCAGGCAAGCGTTAATTCCCAGCCGATGACAAGTGGGAAACCTTCAAAAATCATAGACCTTTCCTCCCGACGGTGATGGCCCGGTTCTTGATAAGTTCGCGGGGAAGGAGTGCTCGCGCGCCCCTTCCCCGCATCTCGTGTCATTACACCCTTTTTTCCGACTTAGCGAAGCTCATGAGCGCGATGTAGTCGCCGGTGCGGATTCCCACGTCTCGTCCGGCCATGACGTCATCGGCTATATTCATGACGGCCCCGGCTATCTGCGCCGGAGGTTCCTTGCCTTCAAGAACGTAGGCCATAACATGTTCATGCACCATGGTAAAAAACTGCTCGGTAGCACGCGTTTTGAGCAGGCCTGCCTCCTTTTTCACAAGTTGGTCGATAATGACCAAATACATGACGACAGTCGGATCGAACTTGATCGGGATTCTGAACCTCATCATTTCACACCCCTCCTTTCCGGGAATGGATTTTGACGCTTCCCTTTTTGCCTGTTGAAATATTGAAATTCACCATCTTATTTCAAGACCTCTTAGGGTCAGGCCTTGCGGCTTGACAAAATGCATTAAAGACTCATTTTGGAAGGGTCATTGTCACAGAACTCCCGATGCCATAAAACTAAAAAACACATCGATCACTTTTGGATCGAAATGAGTTCCGGCCAGCTGATGGATATGTTCCAATGTTTTCTCCTTGGGCCAGGCAGGGCGGTACGGGCGGTCGGAGCGCAAGGCGTCCCACACGTCCACCACGGCGAATATCCTCCCGGCGAGGGGTATCTGCTCTCCCTTGAGTCCCCGGGGATAGCCCGCTCCATCCCATTTTTCGTGATGACAATAGGGGACATCGATAGCGGACCTCAAGTAATCTATCGGGTGGAGAAGCTCATACGCATACACCGGGTGAAGACGCATGAGCTTCCATTCATCTTCCGTGAGAGGCCCCGGCTTTAAAAGGATGCTGTCCGGGATCCCCATTTTTCCTATGTCATGAAGCAGAGCGCCCCATCGGACATGCACCAGCTCCTCTTCGGTCATCCCCATCTCGTGGGCGATCTTTACGGTGATTTCCGTAACACGCTGGGAGTGTCCTTCCGTCTCCTTGTCCCGGTAGTCCATGGCGCGGGACCAGCCTTCGATCGTGCTGTCATAGGCCAGGGCAAGCCTCATATTGGAGCGTTCGAGTTCCTGGAACAGCGAGTTGCTGTCTATCGCAATGGCCGCCTGCAGGGCAAGGGCCTCGAGAAACTCGAGCCAATCCTCGTCAGGCTCGAGAGGGCTTCGGTGAAGGATCTCCAGAACGCCTTTTACCTGTCCTTTCGCCACGAGCGGCACCCCGTAATATGCCACGATGTCCTCCTCTACCAGGACCCCCAGCCGCCTGAACTCACCGGTGTCCTTCGTTACGTCGGGTATGCTCACGATGCGGTTCTCAAGGGCGGCAACGCCGGCATATCCCTTGCCAAGGCGCAGATGCGTGTGCCTCAGGGCGTGCGTTCGAAAGCCCTGGCTGGCCGCATAGTCCAGTGTTTTGGCGTGCGGATTGAACAGGAGGACATCGCAGGCGTCCACGTTCAACTGGCTCACCACCTGCTCCAGGAACACTTTGAGGGTCACGCGAATGTCGAGGCTTGAGCTTATTGCCAGGTCTATGGAGCGGAGGGCGGAAAGTTTCTGGATGTGGCGATCTATCCGCTCGGTCGCCCGCACCCTCTCGGTTACGTCCCTCAATATACCGTCCATGCCGAGGAAATTGCCGCTTTCATCCTCTCTGCTCAGGCTTGTCGATTCAAGTTCGATGGACTTGCCGTTTTTGTTCCTGGCCTTCATGTGGTATCCGCTCACGGATTTCCTGGCCCTCAGTTCCGCTCTGAAGGCATCTCCGTCCCTGGGGTCTCTCCAGTATTCCAGGGCGTTCCTGCCGATTATCTCCTCAGGGCTTTCATAGCCGAAGATCCTTGCCCCGGCGGGGTTCATCATAACGAAAACACCGTCGGCATCCACCCGGTAGATCCCGTCGAGGGTGGAGTCGAAGAGCTTTTTGTATTTCTTTTCATCTTCCCGATGGTTCTCTTCGGCCAGCTTCCGCTCGGAGACATCGCGAATATTGCATTGCGCCAGCCTCGCCCTGTCGACCATATATATGTCTGTGGTGATATTCCGCCCGGACCTGGTTGTTACCGGCACATCATCGTAATTAATGATGCCGCTCTTGTTCAATACCCGCATGATCGCCGGGAAATCGCTCGTATCGATCGACACCCCGATATCCTGGAGGTTTTTCCCGACGTACTCCTCTTCGGAATAACCCAGCATTTTCTCGGCGGCCGGATTGGCATGGACGATATGCCCTTCACGTTTTTCGAGAAGCACGATCCCGTCGCTTGCGGTCTCGAAGATACGCCGGTAGCGCTCTTCAGACTCTGTTAACAGGTCCTCCAGTCGTTTGCGCTCGGTAATATCCTCGATGGCGAGAAGGATGATCCGCTTTTTTCCCGACTCTCTTTGAATCTGCCGGGCATTCAAAAGCATGATGCGCCTGCCGATGCCGGCAAAATCGTGTTCAACCTCATAGTTGTCAAAGGTCGTCTTTTGGGGAAGGATGGTTTCCAGCAGTTCCCGCAGCTTGGAGATATCCCACTGTTTATTTCCCAGGTCATAGATAAGCTGCCCCACGGTCTCTTCGGGTTTTACCTTGAAGAATTCATAGAAGGAACGGCTGACGGTGACCACCCTGAGGTCTTGATCCAATGAAATCAAGGGTTCGCGCACCGTGTTGATGACGCTCTCGGCGAATTCACTGGCTTCATCTGCGGATATCTTAATGACCTCCAATTCTTTTCGGCTCTTCTCCAGGCCGGCTTCTATCTCCTTACGCTCGGTGATGTCCTCGATGGCGAGAAGGATGATCCGCTTTTTTCCCGACCTTCTTTGAATCTGCCGGGCATTCAAAAGCATGATGCGCCTGCCGATGGTAGAAAACTCGTGTTCGACCTCATAGTTATCAAAGGTCGTCTTTTGGGGAAGGATGGTTTCCAGCAGTTCCCGCAGCTTGGGGATATTCCACTGTTTATTTCCCAGGTCATAGATAAGCTGCCCCACGGTCTCTTCGGGTTTTACCTTGAAGAATTCATAGAACGAGCGGCTGGCGGTGACGACCCTTAAATCCTGGTCCAGGGCGATTAAGGGCTCGCGCACGGTGTTGATGATGCTCTCGGCGAACTCGCGGGCTTCGTCCTCGGATATTTTAGTTACTTCCAGTTCTTTACGGGCTTTTTCCAGCCCCTTTTCTATCTCCTTACGCTCGGTAATGTCGTCGATGGCAAGAAGGATTATCGGCAGGTCGTTTTTCTTTTCTCTGATTTTGCAGGCGTTCAGGAGCATGGTTTTCCGTCCGATGCTCTCAAATTTATGTTCAATTTCATAGCCGTCAACCGTCTCGTTCTTCGAGAGAATGTCCTCAAGCAGCACGCGCAGGTCCGGGATGTTCCATTGACCGTTTCCAAGATCGTATAAAAGAGAGCCGATGGTTTTTGCGGCATCAACCTTGAACGTAATGAAGAAACTGCGATTGGCCGACAGAACTCTCATGTTTTCATCCAGTATGAGAATAGCTTCGCGAACCGTGTTGAAAATGTTCTTGAAATAGTCTTCCTGGATAAACATCTCAATCCCCCTCCAGAACGTTACAAGTTTGAAGTTCGAAGAGTGAAGTTTGAAATCAACCGGCTTTACCGAACTATTTCACACTTCAACTTCCTTGCCTTTTCAGTTATTTCTCAGAACAAAGGTCACCAAATCGCCGTTCAGTAATTCTCCAAAGCCTTGAACGTTTTGACATGCCGTAATCGTACATATTCAAAGGTTTGATAGGTTTTTTCTTCTCGGTTTCGCCTGTCGAGGACCCGTCGAAGAAGTAAGTTGTAGTTGTAGCGAGGGCCGGGGAAGCTGTTCGTACATTGCGGTTTACCTCATGCCTTTTTATTGCCATTGGCGTAATGAGATTTGCTCGCTCCCGCCGGAGCGGACGGCTCAGTACAGCAGCAATCCCGCGATCCCCGCCGCGGGAATGATCCATGCGGTCTCCATCTTGAACCGGAGCAGCGCGATGAGGGCAGCGCCGAAAATCAGGAGGGATATCCCATTGACCTGCGCTGTTCGCGCCACTGTCAGTCCGGCAGCGGCGATCATGCCGATCACCGCCGGGCGGATGCCGCGCAAACCCGCACTGATGCCCACCGAACGGTTAATGCGGTCCAGGAACCTTGTGCAGAGGATCATGAGCAGCGCGGGCGGCGTGAAAATGCCGACGGTGGCCGCCACAGCGCCGGCCAGGCCTGCCACTTTGTAGCCGATAAAGGCTGCGCTGATGAGGATGGGCCCCGGCGTCACCTGGCCCAGGGCGATGGCGTCGATGAACTCCTGCCGCGTGACCCACCCGTAACTGTCCACGACGACATGCTGGATCATCGGGATGAACACGTAGCCGCCTCCGAAGAGCAGCACGCTCATACCGCCGAAGGTCATGAGAAGCTGGCCCAGCGCGTCGGCGTTGATGCTTAGCAAAGGCGCACCCGGCAGGGCGGCTGCGGCAGCGCTGAGCAGCCGGGACCGGTCGCTGATACCGGTCGTTTTCTCCTGCGGGCGGCGAGTGGCCTGCGCGTCGTTCTCCGCGGTCCCGGACGGTCCTTTACGGAACAGCAGCCACCCCGCCAGCGCGCTCGCCGCGATGATGCCGAGGGTGACCAGAAAACCGCCGATGCCGAGGAGGAGGCCGGCGGCAAAGAGGGCGATGAGCGACTCGGGGACGCCCTGGACCGCTTTCTTTCCCATGTTCCATGCAGCCACCAGGATGATGGCGGCTACTGCGGGAATGAACCCCAGGAAGAGCCTCCCCACCGCGGGCAGCTGGCCGAACTGAAAGTAGGCATAGCTCAGTCCCACGAGGAGCAGGAAGGACGGTAGGATCACCCCCGCCGCGCTCACCAGGGCGCCCATGACGCCGCGCACCCGGTATCCCACGTAGGCGACAACGTTCACCGCGACCGGGCCGGGAAGGATCGTGGCCAGCGAGACGCCGTCGAGCAGGTCCTCGTGTTTGAGCAGCTTGTTCCGCTCCACGGCGTAGTTCTGCACGACCGCTATGAGCGCCATGAAACCACCGAAAGCGGTGCTCCCGATCTTGAGGAACGTGAGGAACAGCGATCCCAGCGATTCCGGACAGGCGGGCCGGGTTCCCGCCGCGGTCATGTCCTGTTTTTTCATGCTACTTCATCCATTTGCACGTTCTCCGGGCGGTTGCTCATTCCCCGCGCGAGCTCCTGGCGAACGGCCTGCCGCGACGCCTCCCTGCCGTTCGCCGGCAGGAACCCTTTTTCCATCAGAAGCGTCATGATCATCCGGGCGCACTTGTCCGGCGATACAGCGACGGTATCGATGCAAAGTTCCGGCGACCGGGGCGGCTCATAGGCATCGTCGACGCCGGTGAAGCCCTTGATCTTGCCGTTCTTCGCCATGGTGTACATGCCCTTCACATCCCGCACTTCGCAGACAGCGACGGGCGTGTCCACGAACACCTCGATGAACCGCTCCCCATCAACGAGGGCCCGCACCTGGTCCCGGGCCACCTCGAAGGGGCTGATCAGCGCGCAGACCGCCACACCCTCGTGCCGCACCACTTCGGACGCAACAAATCCGACGCGCAGGATGTTCGTGATCCGGTCCTCTTTGCTGAAACCGAGGCCTTTGGTCAGGTGCGTCCTCACCACGTCTCCGTCCAAAAGCGTCACCTTCTTGCCCGCGGCCATGAGCAGGGGCACGAGGATATCGGCAATAGTCGACTTCCCCGAACTCGGCAGTCCGGTGAGCCAGACGCAAAAGCCCTGACGCGTCTTCGGCGGGTTCGCCTCGTACAGGATCTGCGCCACCTCCGGATGAGTGAACCATTCGGGAAGCAGCGTACCGCGGAACAGGGATTCCTCGATCTCCTTCACAGACGATACGCGGATGTATTCCTCCGATCCGTGCACGACCGTATCGGCGGCTTCGAACCGGTCTTTTCGGGGCAGGTAGACCATTTCCTTAAGGGGGGTTATGCGTACGCCGATCTCGTCCTCAAGTGCCCGAAAGAACTCCCGGGCGTCGCGGGACGTGTACAAGGCCCTGCCGCGGGAATCCTTGCCGGGGCCCTGGGGGTCGCCGCCGATGAGCAAGTGGTCGGCGCCGTAATTCCGGTTGATGATGCCGTGCCACAGCCCGGCCCGGAGCCCCGCCATGCGCACCGCGAGAGGGATGAGGTTCATCAGCGTCCGGCCGCGATCGTAGTGGTTTTCGATGAGCGTCCTGTAGCACCGCATTCGCGTGAAGTGCTCCCGGTCGCCGTACCCGGTGATGCTGGCGAAGGGGTGGATGAGGAGCGATCCGTCCGTCTCCTCGGCGGCCGCTTTCGTAAGGACCTCGTAGGCGCGGTGCATGGGATGCCGCGGCTGGTAGGCGACCACATGGTCCCGCCCCATTGCCTCCAGCATCACGCGGACCTCGGCCGGCGTCTTTCTCAGGTCCGGAAAGTCGTTGTAACGAGGCAGGTTCAGGACCCTCAGCGGCCCGGAAAGGTAATGCCTGCCCCAGGTATGCATCTCCGAGACCAGGGGGTGTCTCGAATCGGTTGCGTTGAGCACTGCGGCGCACTCCTGTTCGAGGTCCCAGGGAAACACCTCCTCCAGGAGCATGATGGCCAGCATCTCGTTCGTCGGGCTTCGCAGCACCAGCTCCTTGCCGATCGTCAGACCGTCAACACTGTCGGCAGGCAGGGTAATGGGAATTGGCATGAGCGTTCCGTCGGCCATCCGCATGTGCTGAAGCACGGAACGATAGTCCTTCTCACCCATGAACCGCTCCAGGGGCGAGAAGGCGCCGACCGCCATCAGTTCCAGGTCGCAAACAGACCGAAAGGATATCTGGATGGAGGGCAGGTGTTTCGCCCTCTGCACGAGGATGTCGCGCTCCCCTTCGGGAACGAAGAGGTCCACCAGCTTGCCGCCGTAAGGCGCCACGAGTTTCCCTATAAGTGCTTTCTCATTCATGCCATTCCCTCCCGGAGACGATAAAATGAGGATTCCGTAGATCAGCTTTGTTGTACCGAAGTGGCCTGCCGCCTGCCGCCTCCACCACCCGGCCCCCCGCCTCCTCCACGATCAGCTGGCCCGCGGCGGTGTCCCATTCCATGGTGGTCCCGAGGCGCGGATACAGGTCGGCGGCCCCTTCAGCCACGAGACAGAATTTCAGCGAGCTGCCGGCCGGCAAGAACACAAGATCGTCATGCCTGGCCCGGAGCGCTTGCACGTACTCGTCGAACTCCCGGGACGCGTGGGAACGGCTTCCTGCAACGACACAGCCCTTTCGCCGTAGATCGACGGGGAGCCGGACGGTCTCGCCGTGCGCTGTCCGGTATGCGCCCCCGCCTTTGATCGCGGTATAGAGCAGGTCCTTCACCGGTGCGTAGATAGCGCTCATGACCGGCAGTCCCCGGCGGATGAGCGCCGCGTTCACCGTGAACTCCCCGTTCCGGCTGATGAACTCCCTGGTTCCGTCCAGCGGGTCCAGAAGCCAGAAGGTTTCCCAGTGCCTTCGTACATCGTAGGGGATGTCCTTCCCTTCTTCGCTCAGGACCGGAAATGAGGAAGTCCGGGCAAGATAATCCACCAGGACGCCGTGAGAGAGCCGGTCCGCCGCGGTCACCGGGCTTGAGTCGGCCTTGAACTCCGCTTGCACGGCACTGCTGTAGAGGCCCAGGATCGCCTCCCCAGCCTTGCGTTCGGCGTCTGCGAGATAATTAAGGATGTCTGGATCCCGTATGATCATGTTCATGATTAGCACCAATGTACACAATTCCTGCGCCGTGCGTAACTACCCGATCGGGTACCTACCCATTCGGGTACCTACCCAAGTGGGCGGGTAGTATTGTCTGCGGCAGGGTGTTATAGTTTGTCGCACTTGATGCCGAAACGTGCCGATCGTTTCGTGCATAGGAATGCTGGAAAAACGTGAAAGGAGACTGTTCATCATGGCGAACCATACCGTGCAACAGGGCGAAGTCATATCACGCAACAGACCGAGACCGGTGCTGATGATCCCGCTCCGGCGATGCGGCAGCCACGCGCTTCGGCTCAGGCTGAACTTCAATCCCGAGTTCTATGCGCCCTACCCCCTGCATATCGTCGACTTCATGCCCCTCGTGGAGCTTTACGGCGACCTGCGCGACGACCGGGCCTATTTTCAGATGATCGTCGACGTCATCGGCCTGCAGACCGTGAGCATGGTGAAATGGCCCGACGTGGTCTTCGATCCGGAAGAGATCTTGGACGCCGTCAAGGACGAACCGCGGAGCGTGCACCGGGTGGTCGCAGAGCTGCTGTTCCAGGCAGGCGCGAAGAGGGGGGCCCGCGTCGTCATGGATAAATCGCTGGACAGCGTACAGAACGCGGACGAGCTGATGTCGCTCTTCGACGATCTCCTGTTCCTGAACGTGGTGCGCGATCCGCGCGCCCAGGTCAGCAGTATGAATAAGGCCATCATTCACGATTTCGACACGCTCCTGAACGCCATGATCTGGGTGAATGCCTACGAAGCGGGCAAAAAGCTTGCGGACAGGTATCCTAAAAGGGTCCTGACCATCCGCTACGAGGACTTCGTGTCCAGCCAGGAGGCCGTGCTCAGGAAGATCTGCTCGTTCTTCGGCATCGAATATTTTCCCGCCATGCTCGACGTCTCCCGCTCCCAAGAGGCCCGGAAGATCTCCGTCATGTCCTCCCTGTGGGAATCCAATGCCAAAGCTCCCATCCCGGCGAACATCGACAAGTTCAAGCAGACACTGTCCCTCGATGAGATCGCCGTCATCGAGACCCTGGCAGGCGAATTTATGGACTACTATGGATACGAAAAGCTCACTACGCGCCCGGCGGTCATAACGCCGGAGATGATCGCCGCTGCCAGGAAACGGAACGAAGCGAACAAGCTGCGGGCATGGGCCGATCTCAGGGAGAGCAATTACCGCGATTATCAGCTGCGGAAATTCCGGGCGGACTACCTGCGCATGGTGCGGGAGCGCCTTCTGGAGGCCAGTTGGAGCAGGGTGGGCGGCCGGGTTGCATGATCCAGTCCGCCGCAGGACAGGCTCAAAACAGGAAACCGGGGAGGACGAACAGAGTGGGCATCGGATGTCAAGACTTTGCGTTTCCTGGTGGTCCTGAATGAAGGGCTTGATCGTTCATTCCCTTGCTGAGCATAATTTGATACTTGAGCAAAAATAACCATAACAAAAGGAGGTTGTATGAAGAGGAGTTTCATGAAGACGGTAATGACGGTTGTGCTTGTTGCCGCGGCGTTCATCGCGTTCGGGGCAGGCGTTGCTTCGGCGGAGATCAAGTTCGGGACGCTGCCACGCCTCAGCGCGCCTGAGCTGCAGGCCATGTATAGTCCCCTTGCCGAGTACTTGAGCAGGGAAACCGGGGAAAAGGTCACCATCGTGATCCCCAAGGACTTCAATGCCTTCAAGGACGCCGTGAAAACGGGACAGATAGACGTGGGGTTCGCAAATCCGCTCATCTATGTCCAGGCGAAGGAGATGAGCAACATTGAACCCCTCGCCCTGTCATCGGAGGTGAAGAGCGGCACCCGGTTCCGCGGGATCATTATCGTGAGAAAGGACAGCGGCTTCAACAAGATCCAGGACCTGAAAGGAAAGAAGTTCGTCTTCATGGACAAGGATTCCGCCGCGGGGTACATCTTTCAGATGCTGCTTTTGAGCAAGGCGGGGTTCGACGTCAACAAGGACATTTCTGTTCTTCCCTTTGCGAAGAAGCATGAGAACATCACCACGGCCGTATTCAACAAGACTGCCGATGCAGGCGGTATCCGGGAAGACGAGCTGGAAAAGATGAAGGGCAAGCTGGATATTTCCCAGATCAGGATCGTGGGCTATACCGACTATTTCCCCAACTGGCCATTCTTCGCCACGCCGAAGCTGAAGCCGGAGATGGCGTCAAAGATACGGACCGCCCTGCTCAAGCTGAAGCCGAACGACCCGCAGAACGAGAATATCCTCGGTCCGGCACGGCTTACCGGCTTTATCCCGATCATCGACAAGGAGTACGACGAGCTCCGGAAGGCCGCGAAGGTAGCCGGGGCGCTCTAGGACGCGAACCGCGTCGCGACCCCTCCCCGTTTTCGGCTGACGGCGGCGTGAACAAGGAGATGAAACCATGACAAACAGTTTTCTGTTCCACTGGACGCTCACCAGGAAATTCCTGGTGAGCATCCTGCTAGGCCTTCTGCTGATCTTCACCGCCATGGGCCTCGTCATCAACGCCCATGAAAAGAGGGTGCTCGTGAACGAGCTCGGCGGGAAGGGCGCGAACGTGGCGAGGATACTGGCGGCGATCTCCGCTGAGCCGATTCTGAGCTTCAACTTCGCCGCACTGGAGAACCAGGTGCGGTATGTCGGCGCTGGGGATAAAAACATCGTCTTCGCTGCCGTTACGGACCGTGAAGACAAGGTGCTGACGGAGTATCGGCAGACCGATTCGACAACGGCGAACGTCATAGAGTTCTCCAGTCCGATCCAGCAAGAGAGCGAGAAGATCGGTATGGTCAGGATCGGGTATTACCACGGCCAGCATCGGGAACGCATTGCGGCAGTCGCAGGCAATCCTCGCCGGTCTGTCCATCGGGACCATGCTCCTGGTATCGCTCATCGTTTACCAGCTCTTCCGGTACCTTGCGCTGAAGCCCATCGACCGCCTGAACGCAGCGGTCGCGCAGGTGGCCAGCGGCGACCTGACCCGTTCCATCACGGCCGAGTCAGGTGACGAGATAGGGAAGCTCTTCATTTCCATCGGAACCATGGTGCGGAAACTGCAAGGCGTCGTGTCGGATGTGAAGAACGCGGCCGATAATGTTGCCTTCGGCAGCAGACAGCTATCGTCCGGGTCCGAGCAGATGTCACAGGGCACGACTGAACAAGCGGCCTCGGCTGAAGAAGCTTCCGCGTCGATCGAGGAGATGCATGCAACGATCAGGCAGAATGCCGACAACGCCGTAGCAGACTGAAACGATCGCACGAAAAAGCGCTAACGACGCAAGGGAGAGCGGCAAGGCCGTGTCCGAGGCGGTTAAGGCCATGAAGGACATTGCCGGGAAGATCTCCGATAATCGAGGAGATCGCCCGGCAGACCAACCTGCTGGCGTTGAATGCCGCGATCGAGGCAGCGCGCGCCGGCGAGCACGGCAAGGGGTTCGCCGTGGTGGCTGCCGAGGTGCGGAAGCTCGCGGAACGGAGCCAGGTGGCTGCCGGAGAGATCGGCAAATTGTCCAGCTCGAGCGTCGATGTGGCCGAGAACGCCGGGGCCATGCTGAACAGGCTCGTCCCCGATATCCAGAAAACATCCGAGCTCGTGCAGGAGATCAGCGCGTCCAGCAAGGAGCAGGCCTGGGAGCGGACCAGATCAACAGTTCGATCCAGCAGTTGAACAAGGTGATCCAGCAAAATGCGGGATCGGCCGAGGAGATGGCCTCGACGGCACAGGAACTTTCATCCCAGTCGGATCAGCTCCTGGAAACAATGGGATTCTTCACGATCGACAGCACACGCGCAGCAATGAAAAGCGCGACGCCCCGGGCACTGGCCGCTCCCGCAGTCCTGGCCCCGATCGCGCGCTTCGCCGCTTCCGGAACGGCGCATCGCGCGACCCGGCCTTCCGGCATAACACTCGACATGGGTCGGCATGGGTCGGGCGGGAACGGCGACTCCCGCGACAGGAAGTTCGAGAAATTCTAGGAGTGGACGGACCGGGGGCCTGGGGGCGGCTCTAACCCGCGGAAAGGAACCGATGACAACAACGGATATAACAGCAACGAAACAGTATCTGACCTTCGGGCTCGGCGACGGGGTTTTCGCCCTTGACATCGCCAGGGTCCGCGAAGTGCTGGATTTCACGACCGTGACGAAGGTGCCCCGGATGCCGGACTTCCTGCGGGGAGTGATCAACCTGCGGGGAAGTGTGGTAGCCGTGGTGGACCTCGGGCTCAAGCTCGGCATGGCCGTGACGAAGAGATCGGTGAACACCTGCGTAATCATCGCGGAAATCGAGGTGGACGGGAAGACCACGATCCTCGGGGCACTCGCAGACTCCGTGCAGGAAGTGATCGAGCTGGATGCGGACACGCTCCAGCCGGTGCCGCTGATCGGGGCGCGCCTGAACACGGAATTCATCCAGGGAATGGGAAAACAGAACGACCGGTTCATCATCGTCCTTGAGATCGACAAGGTATTTTCCACCGAAGAGATATCGCTGGCGCAAACGGTCCAGGCGGAGCAGGCTCAATGATGTTTTAGAGACTCGGCGTGCCGGCCGTGATCCGTACCGGACGGCGGGCGAACGGAAGGGTTTTGATCAGGGAAAGAACAGGTACGGGGGCAAGAGCATGAACAGGCTGTTAACGAGTCAACCTATTTCGCGTAAGACTTATGCAGTAAGCTGTTAAATGCCGGGCAGTGCCTGCTCACTCATCTGCACGGACAGGAAAATCCCCTCTGAACGTCCAGGATCCTCTTTCAGTTCGGCAATCATGGCTCAAATAAGTATTTTGGAAAAAATGTTTCCGGGAACAGCTTCAACAGCGACACTTAAACGCATGACCGGTTTTTGGAATAACGCGAACCCTGTGCGCATCCTGCATGCAGGTATTTATTTATCGGAATGTGAGGTGCCGTGATGGTTTCAGATGAGCGAGAGCATAGAAACGGCGTTTTGAAAGCAATGGCCGAATCGGAAAAAACGTCGACGGTCCTGCAAATGAACGAGGCGCTTATCAGAAAAGTAAAGATACTCGAAGAGCAGCTGCAGCATGCCCAGAAGATGGAGGCAATAGGCACGCTCGCCGGAGGTATTGCGCATGATTTCAACAATATCCTGAGCGTCATTGTGGGGTATGGAACTCTCATGCGAATGAAGCTGAAGCCTGACGATCCCACCCTGCCGTACTTAGGGGAAATACTCTCTGCGGGCGAACGGGCGACCCGGCTTATCCGTGGGCTTCTTGCTTTCAGCAGGAAACGGATGCTGGACCTGAGGACCGTGGAAGTCAACAGCATCGTTGCGAACTTCAAAAAGACGCTCGAACCGATCATCGGCGAGGACATCGAATTCAGGGTCATCGCCGCCCAGGGCGAGCTGCTCGTTCTGGCCGATGCCTGGCAGATCGAACAGGTGCTGATGAACCTTGCCGCGAACGCACGGGCGCCATGCCGCAGGGAGGGACGCTGACGATAGAGACGGAATGCATGACCATGGACAGCCGCTTCATCGCTGCGAACGGCTTCGGCCAACCGGGCGGGTACACCACGATCATTATTACTGACACGGGCACAGGCATGGACGAGAAGACGAGGCAAAGAATCTTTGAGCCCTACTTTACCACCAAGGAGCTGGGAAAAGGCACCGGACTGGGTCTCTCGATAGCGTTCGGCATCGTCAAGCAGCATAGAGGCTTTCTGGAATGTCAAAGCGAACCGGGGAAGGGGACGATGTTCAAGATCTACCTGCCTGTTGCAGCTGCGGGGGCCGCGCAGCGAGAAGAAAAGGAAAAGACGTCTCCGGCGCGCGGTGAGGAGGCCATACTTATTGCGGAGGATGATGCGGCGGTCAGGGGCTTCACCAGGCAACTACTTAACGAATTCGGTTATTCGGTGATAGAGGCGGTCGACGGCGAGGACGCGGTGAGCGCGTTTAAAGACAACCGGGAGCGGATAAAGCTGGTTCTGCTCGATGTTATCCTGCCGAAAAAGAGCGGCAAGCAGGCGTGCGAAGAGATCAGGTCGATAAACCCGAACACCAAGACGATCTTTATCAGCGGTTACGCAAGGGCACTCATTGAGGACAATGGCGTCGCCGACAATGGGACTGAATTCCTGCTGAAGCCCGTGTCGCCGAAGGATTTATTGCAAAAGGTCAGGACCGTACTGGACAGGTAATGCGTTCTGTCACTGCGCGATCCTGCGCGATCAAGACTCTATGAGCTTATTCTCGATCGCGATGGCGATGGCCTGCGACCTGCTGGTGGCGCTGAGCTTCTGGAATACGTTTTTCATATGAAATTTCACCGTGTCCTGGCTTATTGTGAGAATGGATGCGATCTCACCGGTGCTCTTGCCGTCCTTGACCCAGACTAGGATTTCCCGTTCCCGCGGCGTCAGTGAGACGGCAAATCCAGCCGCAGTTTCACTCTGTGCGCGGAGAAGATACGGCAGGATGCGATCAAGGATCATCTGCCTGCGGCAGGACTCGGCATTCTTGATGCTTATATGAAGGGAGGAAACGATGTCTTTCATATCTTTGCCATCCTCCAGCAGGTGAAGAACTGCCCGCTGCTGCTTCGGCACTTCGGATAACGGTGCCAGTTCTCCCTTCCGGACGCCGTGAATATAGTCCTTGAGAAGAACGTCTGCTACCCTCGGACTGAGATAGATGATTTTCGACGCAACGAGCTGCACGGCATGGACCACCTCGTCAAAGGCGCATTCCTTCAGGAGATAGCCGGATGCGCCGGCTTTGAACATTTCCAGCACCATGCGCCGGTCCAGATGCATTGATAGTGCCATGATCTGCACGGCGGGATTTTCCGCCAGGATCAGTCGCGTAGCTTCGATACCGTTCATCCCCGGCATCGAAATGTCCATGATCACAATATCCGGCGATAGTCTGGCTGCCAGTTGAACAGCGGACCTGCCGTCCTCGGCTTCCGCTACCACCGACATGTCCGACTGTTCGGATATCAACGAGCGCAACCCCTCGCGCAGCAGTTTATGATCATCAGCAAGAAGTATCCGTATGCTCATGCCACCCCCTTTTCAGTTACAAACCGAAACCAAAGAGTTTTTTAACAGGGCTGCCGGAAAAAAAGCGGATACGAATTTATCCTGTCGATTCTGTTATCCTGTCGTCCTGTTCCGGTGCGCCGAGATTTTTATCCTGTACGTCGTCATGCAGGGGCGCCTCCAGGACAACCTTTGTTCCGGACCCCGGCCGGCTTTCGATCCTGCACGAGCCGCCCAGCCTCTTTATCCGCTCCCTGACAGAGAACAGCCCGAACCCCGACTTTTTCCCGGTTATCGCCGATGCATCGAACCCCATCCCGTTATCAACAACGGTAATTTTTATCCGGTCGTTGTCCCTTCCCAGGGAGACCGCGACGCCGCTCGCCCGGGAATGTTTGACGGCGTTCATGAGCAGCTCGCGCACGCACCGGAAGAGCGGGTTCCGGACGTTTTCGCCGATCAGATCGGACCCGCCGTCATCCTCGACGGCGACCGTTATTCCGTAAGCCGCTTCGATTCCCTCCGCTAGGGACTCCACAGCGGCTTTGAAACCGATCGCCGACAGGACCGGCGGGCTGAGCTCGACAGTCAACGACCTCGTATACTGGATGGTCTGGCCGATAAGATCGCGGATCTCCTCCAGGTGCCTGAGCGCGTCGGGCGCGGAAATCCCCTTTTGCAGGAGCCCCAATTTGAACAGCGACGCCACCAGGTTCTGGCCGACATGATCATGCAGGTCCGCTGCAATAAGATGCCGCTCCCGTTCCTCGATCTGCGATTCCAGCGAGGACATTGCGTTTTCCACGGAATGCAGTTCCCGCTGGTATGCTCTGACCAGCTCTTCCAGGCTTTTGCGCTCCGTGATATCGCGGGCCATGACGAGCACGGCGCTCTTGCCCTGGAACGGGAAGGGCGCGGCGGCCACTTCGGCATCCACGACCGTCCCGTCGGGCTGGAGATACCTGACTGGGAGGAAGGTGACAACGAGCCCCCCTTCCTCGACCTGTAGTGCCCGCTTCACGACGGTCTCGTGGTCTTCCTCGTGAATGCGGTCCAGGACCTTCCGGTCCAGGATGTCCGCGGGAGCGGACGCTCCCAGCAGTCTCGCGCCCGCGTTATTGATGAAGACGATCCTTCCCTCAAGCTGCACGTAGATCGCGTCCGGGGAGAGTTCGACAAGCCGCCGGTAGCGCTCCTCGCTCTCGCGCAGGGACAGCTCCGTTTTCCGCCGCGCAGCGACCATGTCGTTGAATGCCGATGCCAGCCTTCCGATTTCGTCGCTGGTCTCGACCGGCGCCGGCTCCACCGGCACTCCCCGTTCGAAGTCCCTTACGCTCTCGGTCAGGCGCTCGAGCGGACGCGTGACCTTGCGGACGGCGCCCCACACGACAATGCCGCTTACCGCGATGAACAGCGCCATCAATCCCAAATTCCTTCCCGCGAGCGCGATGATCTCGCTGCGGTAGCTGTCCTTGCTCATCACGATCAGGACATGACCTATCACCCGCTCCCGCGCGAGACCAGTCGACGAGCTGAAATACAGCGTTTCGTCCGTATCGGCTAGGGACGCGCTGAAGACCGGCCGGGAGATCCTGACCGCGTCCGCCTGGTCCGCGATCTCCAACTCCGTGCCAGCCGGCGGATCCGGTGCATTTCGCTCCGGCAACGTCCCGGGATCGGGCCGTCCGACCATTCTGCTGCCTCTGTAGAGCATTCGTCCTTCCGCATTGAACAGCGATACGGACACCACGTCGGGCAGCTTCAGGACATCCGCCGCCGACCGCTTGAGCTCCGCTTCGTTCTCCGTGAAGATGCCCACCACTGCCCCCCGCGCGAGGAGAGACGTCAGCATAATACCCTGGTCCTCGAGCTTGTGCCTGAGCCTGCCGATCTCATAGACCGCCCAGACGACCGTATAGAGGATGAAGGACGCAGCGATGACGATAATGAACGCCGTAATGACCTTGAGTCCGAATCGCTCCTTGAGGATCATTCTGAAGGGGCTATTCATCGTCAAGGCCCCTCTCAGAAACCGCCGCGCCGATCACGACCCCCATCTTCCCCGCCGCGCTCCGGTTGAGCGAGAGCTTTGTTTTCCGCGCGTAGACGCGCACGGGACCGTCCCCGCCCCTCGCGAGCCGCGCCGCCATTTCCGCGGCCTGGACGCCCATGTCATAGGGGTCCACGTCCAGCGACGCCACGGCGCCAAGTTCCAGGTATTTTTCTGAAAAGGTCATGATGGGAATGCGATGCTGGATGGAGAAGCGGACCAGGTACTCGAGGACCGGCGCCGATGCCACCGCTGGATCCGGCAGCATCCAGAGCACGTCAACCGAGTCGCGGAGAGAGTTCAGCGCCTTCGGAACCTCATCGGCTCCATCGAGCTCCGCCGTTATCAGCGTCAACCCGGCAGCCGGAGCGGCGCGCACCGCCTCGGAGACGAAGGGGCCCGTATTCCGGGAATCGAAGAGCAGCCCGATCCGCTTCGCGCCGGGGAACACGCGCTTGATCGCCGACAGCCATGCCTCGGGAGCGATGCTCATGCTCACTCCCGACAAGTTTGCCGACGGGAAGCGCTCGACCTCGGAGGGGATCACCATGACATGGATGACCGGCGCGTCCAGGAGCGGCCGGACCGTCCGGAAAGCCTCGGTCCCTATCGCGACCACGACATTGGGCGATGTCCGGCGGACCCGTTCCAGGGCGTCGCCATCGCGCAGTGTCACTTCCCGCACGGTGCAGACGGAGGCATCGCGGATACCCTGGAGGACCTCCCGATAGGGCTTCAGGTCAGCGCTCACGACGACGGTCGTCTCGCACGCGGACGAAGTCGCGGGAAGAGGGCACACAAGGACCGCGAGCGCAACCAGTAGGACGGGGAGGGCCTTGTCGGGTTTTACTATGAAAGAGAAGCGGTTAATCATGAAGTGACCGGGACTACAGCCCGTACCGGATGTCTTGGGCCACCAGTGTGGCGAGGACCCGGTCGAAATATTTTTTTTGGCAATTTACACCGCCCATGCTGTTCTCCCGGACGAGCTTGAGGTATTTGCAGCCCCCGAAGCAAAGCGGCAGATAGGCACAAGCCAGGCAATCGTCGTTCTTCCAGTCGTCGAGCCCGTGGGACGCGAGGTATTTTACCGGTCCGCTCACCAGATCGCCTGCACCGCAGCCCTGCCGCCCGATCAGGCCGGGGCATTTGTACAGGATCCCATCGTAGTTCACCACGAAGCTGTCGTCATGCTCCATCAGGCAGGGCGAGGGCATGATCTTCGGCGTATTGTAGCCGCGCTTCAGCACTTCCTCGCGCAGCAACAATGAGGCCCCGGCAATCCAAGGCTCGTCCATGGAGTCGCAGCCGTCCCGGAAGTCCGGGAGGGCGAACTCGCGGCTCTCGTTCACCACAGGATCGAATTTGACCGCCGCGATCCGCTCCGGGCCGAGCCCCCGCTCAACCAGGAAGTCCAGCAGGCGGGGAAATTGGCGGTAGTTGTCCTGCGTGAAGTTGCCGCCGACCTGGACCTTGATCAGGCCGGATACGACTTCCACGTTCCGGAGGATCGTATCGAAAGACCCTGTGCCGTTCCTGAAGGGCCGGAAGGCGTCATGGACCTCCTTCGGTCCGTCGAGCGTCACCTTGGCGCTTCTCAATCCGAGGGGCTGAAGCCGTTTCACTGCCCCGGGAGTCAGCAACACTCCGTTGGTCACGAGGGAGAAGACGTACCGCAGCCCCCTGCCCTCGGAAAAGGTCTTGATCTGTTCGGAGATGGAGGCGATCCGGTCCACCGACAGGAGCGGCTCTCCGCCGTAGAAGGTGATCTTGATATCGTCCTTGTCCGCGTAGTCACGGGTCTTGACGAAATCGACGAACCTCGCTGCGACCTCGTCAGAAAGATAGTGTTTCCCTTTCCTGACGCCTTCGAAGCAGTAGCGGCAGGCGAGGTTGCAGTCCATGTTCACGACGACGATGAACTTCATGGACCGGTCCAGGGCGTTCATGTCCTGGATATAGGACAACAGCTCCTGCCGTTCCTCCTTGTCGCCCGATATCAGGAAGCCCAGCTTAGCAAGTTCGGCCTGCTCCTCTGTGGAAAGCCTGCCCGCCTCGATGTCCGCGAGGAGGGCCTTCGGGACAAGCACCGCCGAGGCGCGCTTGGTGGAGAACAGAATGACCGACTCCGGGTCGTCCGCGGATGGATAGGTTTTGGAATAACGGGATAATTTCATCAGCAGCCAGCAATGATGCCTTTCTTCATGAGAAATAAAAAAGAGGGAGAGCGGAGCGCTCTCCCTCAATAGCACAACCTACATCCATAGGTACGGGATAAGTGCTCCCATACAGCAAAGCCCTTCAACGACCTGCTTTTTCTCAACGCCCTTCTTCAGCACAACGATCCTGTTTTTCATGCTATCCTCCCCCCTAGAGTAGTTGACTACTTTGAATCATGTATTAAAAGACGTATCTGACCCCGGCCTCGAACCATCTGCCGGGATTTTTATATATAGCAGCTGGATATTGCTCGTCATTGAAGATATTATGAACATCGGCAAAGGCCTCAAGGGAGTGATCGTTTCGCGTATACAAGGCCTTCATGACATGGGCATCGACAATAAAAGCATCGTATTTCCCTTCGAAGAACTTGTCCGTGTTCCAGTAGATATAATGTCCCTTCACTAAGGCCTTGAACGAGTCACCATCGTACTGCAGGCCAATGTCATAGGTTCTTTGTGCGACGCTCTTGATCGTCTCACCCGTGTCCCTGTCCTTGGCGCTGATGAACGACGCCCCGGCATTGAGCGTTGTATGATAAACCGAAGCTGTTCTTAGCTCGACCTCAAGCCCTTCCCGTCTCTCCCTGCCGGTGTTCAAGGTGATGAACGACGCGGGAGAGAGCGCCACGTTCTCGAGTACATCGTCAAGATCGTGCCTGAAGCCCGACACTTTGACCCAAAGATACTTCTCAACAGCGGTTTCAGCGCCTATCTGGTAGGACTTGACCTTTTCCATTTTTAGATCGGGATTGGAGACATGAAAGAGATTGTCGCCATAGGTGCCCGCAAGGGCCGGTACACTGAACCCCCGGGCTGCAGTAGCACGGAGGAGTGTGGTCTCCCCGATCCGGTAGGTCATGCCAAGGCCCGGGCTCGCGAAATCGCCGTTCGTGTCCGTTTTATCATACCGTAGACCCGGCGTGACAGTCAGGCGACCGAAAGACATCGTGTCGTTGATAAAGGCTGCCTGTTTTTCTATCCCCTGTCTGTTTCCCGCGATCGCGTTCGAGTCCAGAGTCCTGGAATCAAAGTCACCGCCGAGGACAATGCTGTGAAGTTGCCCTTTCCATGTCAGTTTGAGGCTCCCGCCATACCCGTCATCTAGATAGTGGTCCGCCGAAAGCTCCGTATCCGTTGCAATTAATGTATTACTGAAGTCGCTATGCTGACGGAGGTGCCAGAGAGTCAGCTGAACATCTGCCTTCTCAGTCAGAGCCGATTTCACTTCGAGCGAAGACCTTATTGTTTTCAGGTCATAACCCACATATATGCCAAACGCCGGCAACTCCCCGATAGCTCTTTCACTCTTGTCATAGCTCACCGTTGCAAGCACAGACGTATGGCTCGTGATATCGTAGCTCAGCTTCGCGTAACCATTGTTTCCCGAAAAATCGTTATGCGGCCGGAAGCCGTCGGTCTGCAGCCTGCCTGCGGTGAAATAGTAGCCGACACGTGCTTGTTTTCCCGATGCCTCGGCCCGGAAGTCAACCGTATCGCGCTTTCCTGAGGAGGCCGAAAGTAACCCGCCGGTCCCTTCGTGCTGCCCCGCCTTGGTGATGATGTTGATCACGCCGCCCAGGGCCGATCCCCAGGCGGACGATGCCGGCCCCTTGATGATCTCAATCTTCTCGATGTTCTGGACCGGGAGCGACCCGATCTCTGACGCGTTGTCCGAGAGGTTGTTCAGCGGAACGCCGTCAATGAACACCGCAACGTGCCGGCTCCCCGAACCCTGGATGAACGCTGTCGCGCTGCTGCCGGGCCCGCCCGTCAGGAAGACCTGCACGCCCGTCACCGTGTTCAGCACCTCGGCGGCAGTATGGGCGTTCATGAGCCTGATCTCGTCGGCCGTGACCACCGATACGTTCTCCGCGGTCTGGGCCAGGGATTTTCTGGCCCGCGTCGGCGCTTCGACAACCAGTTCCTCTTCCTTGAAATACATCAGGAGAAAGTTTTTCTCTTCGGTCGACTGGGCGGAGGCGGAGGAGCGGAACAGAACCATCAAGTTGACAAAAATAAAGAAGATGCAGGACAAACGGATAAGGAGCATCATTTCTATGCTCCCGCGGCCGATGCGCCTGTGGTAACGACACGGCGCTGATGTGAAAAACGTGAAGTCATCATGATCACCTGCTTTATGTGCAATTTTATTAAACGATCACGTGTCTAAAAATAAAAAAGTATATGAGCAGGGTATTTTATTGTCAACAAATTTATTCTCTATTCATTGGCGATGTGTGCAGCATATCAAGGGATCAGGTTCATAGAGATTATACGGAATTAAGGCAGAAATGGATACTACCCGTTCGGGTAGGGACAAAGAACCGGGAGTAACTCGCCTTCAATCATGTCTCAGATCGTGGAACCGAAGATCCTCTCGATTACGGTGCTCTTCATTTCTAAAACGATGATAAATAGAGACTCAGGATGGAAAAAGTCGATAGAAGATTACCACCATGCTTCTCGTAAATCGGTTCACAAAATGGACTCGGTGAAAAAAAAGTAGAAAGGTGCTTATTCTTCAGTTCGAACCGAAACCAAACTGAGCGCTTTCTTCATTTGGCGTGGGAAAACGGAGGGAGAGCATGAAAATCGAAATGCGCTGCATCCCGATTCTGTGTACCATTTGTGTAAAAAAAATAAGAATCATGCAGTTAAGTGCGCTGATTCTTAAAGTTTAAATGGCGTCCCCAGCGGGATTCGAACCCGCGTTATCGCCGTGAAAGGGCGGTGTCCTGGGCCGGACTAGACGATGGGGACATTGTATTTCGGATTGTGGATTTCGGATTGCGGATTTATAATACTGCCTTTTCTCTATAATCCGAAATCCGCAATCTGCAATCCGCAATTAAAAAACTGGTGAGCCGGCTGGGACTCGAACCCAGGACACCCGCCTTAAAAGGGCGGTGCTCTACCAACTGAGCTACCGGCCCATCAACCTCGATGGAAGAGGCGTATATTAGCAAAGAATGCGGGTAGTTGTCAACAAAAAACAAGATTCAACTGGGAAACTGGTCCGGAAGCGACCACCTGCCGGGAAAATATTATGTTACCGCTTTTTAGCCGTCTGGAAAGGCCGCTCGAGAATGATGGTCTCGTCTCGTCGCGGGCCCGTCGATATGATGGACGGCTTGACGCCGCAGAGTTTGCAAAGCTTTTCCACGTAGGACCGGGCCTTTTTCGGCAGGTCTTCGTATTTTTTGATGCCGACCGTCGTCTGCTTCCAGCCGGGCATGGTGATGTACTGCGGAACGCCCTGCTCGAGCACCGCAAGCTCCGACGGCATTTCCTCGTACAGCTTCCCCTTGTGTTTATAGCCCACGCAGATCTTGAGTTCATCAAGCGTATCGAGCACGTCCAGCTTGGTGATGGCCGCGCTCGTCATGCCGTTCACCCGCACTGCATGCCGGACAACGAGCGTATCGGCCCATCCGCACCGCCGCGCCCTGCCCGTTGTCGCCCCGTACTCCTTGCCGCGCAGCCGCAGCAGTTCGCCGGTCTTATCATTCAGCTCCGTGGGAAAGGGGCCGCTGCCGACGCGCGTGGTGTAGGCCTTGACGATGCCCAGGACCTCGGTGATCGTGTTCGGCCCGATGCCGAGGCCGGTGCAGGCGCCGCCGGCCGTGGGGCTCGACGAGGTCACGATAGGGATAGGTCCCGTGGTCCACGTCAAGATGCGTTCCCTGGGCGCCTTCGGCCAGGATCTTCTTTTTCCCGGCGATGGCGTCGCTCAGAAACAGCGTGGTATCGGCGATGTATTTTTTGAGCCTCCTGGCGTAGCCCCGGTACTCGTCATAGACCTGGTCCTGATTCACCAGCGGCGCGTTATAGAAACGCTCGAGCATGAAGTTCGCCTCGCTGGTATTGCACGGACAGCTTTTCGCGAAAGGTCTTTTCGTCCAGGAGATCGGCCATCCGGATGCCCTTGCGGTTGATCTTGTCCGCATAAGCGGGACCGATGCCCCGGCCGGTCGTGCCGATCTTCTTGTTCCCCTTCAGCGCTTCGCTCGCCACATCGAGGGCCTTGTGGTACGGCATGATGAGGTGGGCGTTCCTGCTGATGAGCAGGCTGTGGTCGAATTTGATGCCCCGCTTGGCCATGGCATCCATCTCTTCGAGGAGCGCCGCAGGGTCCACGACCACGCCGTTCCCGATGATGCACTTCTTGCCTTTATGCAGGATCCCCGAGGGGACCAGGTGCAGGATGAACTCGTTCTTGCCCACCACCACGGTATGGCCGGCATTATGGCCGCCCTGGTACCGCGCGACCACGTCCGCCCGCTCCGTGAGCAGGTCAATGATCTTCCCTTTGCCTTCATCGCCCCACTGGGCACCCGACTACGACTAATACTGGCATGGTGACTCCTTCAGCAAACATCGCTGCACTCATTCCGCGTCTATATCTTGACCTGCTTCACCGACAGCACGTTCGGCATCTGCCTGATCTTTGCCATGAGCTCATCGGCCACGGTGCCGTCGATGCTCACGACCGACATGGCCAGACCGCCCTGCTTCTCGCGGCCGAACTGCATGCGGGCGATGTTGATCCCGTTCTGTCCCAGGATCGTGCCGATGCCGCCGATGACGCCGGGCTTGTCGTTGTTCATGAGCACGAGCATGTCGCCCTCGGGCACGGTCTCCATGGGGAAGTTGTCCACCTGGATGATGCGGGGCTCTTTCTTGCTGTTCAGCGTGCCGGCAACGGACAGGTCCTTGCCGCCTGCCTTGACCTTGATCGTGATGAGGCTCGTATATTCGGTGGTGTCCACTGATTTGGAAACCTTGATCTCGATGCCGCGGTCCTTGGCAATGAGCGGCGCGTTCACATAGTTCACGTTCTCGTTCAGGATCGGCGTCAGCAGGCCCTTGAGCGCCGCCAGCGTGATCGGCTCCTGTTTGAGGTTCGCCACCTCGCCGCTGTACTCGACCGTTACCTGGGTGAGGCCGCCTTCGCAGAGCTGCGCCTGGAACAGGCCCATGCGCTCCGCAAGGTTGATGTAGGGGCTGAGCGTCGGGCAGCTGGTCCGCGGGCACGGACGGCACGTTGACGGCGTTCCGGACGGTCCCGGCAATGAGGTAATCCACGATCTGCTCGGCCACTGCCACGGCCACGTTCTCCTGTGCCTCCAGGGTGGACGCGCCCAGGTGCGGCGTTGCGATGAAGTTGTCGAGGGTGAGCAGCGGATGGTTCTCCGGCGGCTCCTTCTCGAACACGTCAAAGGCGGCCCCGCCGACCTTGCCGCTCTTCATCGCTTCATAGAGGTCCGTCTCGTTCACGATGCCGCCGCGGGCGCAGTTGATGATGCGCACGCCGTCCTTCATCTGGCTGATGGTGTCCTTGTTGATCAGGTTCGCCGTTTCCTTGGTCTTCGGCGTATGGACCGTGATGAAATCCGACCGTTTGTAGATCGTGGGCAGATCGGCCAGTTCGATGCCGAGGGATTTCGCCTTCTCCGGTCGAGATGAACGGATCGTAGGCCAGGACCTTCATGCCGAGCCCGATGGCGCGGTTCGCGACCACGCCGCCGATGGCGCCCATGCCGATGATGCCCAGGGTCTTGGCGTAGAGCTCGATGCCCTCGAACTTCTTCTTCTCCCACTTGCCTGCCTTGAGCGAAGAGTACGCCTGGGGGATCATGCGGGCGCAGGCGAAGATCATGCCGATGGTGTGCTCCGCCGTGGTGACCGTGTTGCCGCCGGGCGTGTTCATCACGACCACGCCCTTCTTGGTGGCGGCCGGGATGTCCACGTTGTCGAGGCCGCTTCCCGCGCGGCCCACGACCTTGAGCTTCGCGGCCTTCTCAAGCAGCGCTGCCGTTCACCTTGGTGGCGGAACGGATGACCAGCGCGTCGTAATCGCCGATGATCTTCTCGATCTCCTCGACCGAGGTCTTGCTCCGGGCATCGACTTCGAGCCCGGCCTTCTTTAATATCTCCACCCCGATAGGGGAGAGGTTGTCGCTGATCAGAACCTTCATGGAACCCTCCAAAAATAGAATCCACGAAAGACAGGTAACCCGTCCTACCCACCTCCTAATTTACGGACTTGGGGGCAAAGGGGGTGGTTACTTCATCAATATTTCCTGCGCCGCGCCCACGCCCGTGCCGAGCTTCACCGGATGGCCCAGGCCCTTCAGCACCATCTCGATGCCGGCGATCGCCGTGATCACGTCAAAAGTGTCGGCATAGCCCAGGTGCGCGATGCGGAAGATCTTGCCCTTGAGCTTGTCCTGGCCGCCTGCGCCGGTGATGCCGTACTTCACGCGCAGGTCCTTGTAGATCGCCTGGCCGTCCACGCCAGCCGGCGCTTCGATGGCCGTGAGCGCATTGCTCGGACTTTCCTTGGGAAAGAGCTTGAGGCCCGAGCGCCAAGGCCCCTGCGCGAGTCGCCTGGGCGAGCTTTTCGTGGCGCTTGAACACGTTCTCGAGACCCTCGTCCTGAAGCATTTTAATAGCGGCGTTCAGGCCGATGATGAGCGTCACGGGAGAGGTAAAGAGCGTCTGGTTCTTGGCCAGGTTCTCGCGCTCTTTCTTGAAGTTGAAATAGAATTTCGGCGTCTTCGCCGTATCGGCCATCTTCCAGGCCTTGTCGCTGACGGATACGAAGGCAAGCCCCGGGGGCAGCATCACGCCCTTCTGGGAGCCGCCGATCATGACGTCAATACCCCACTCGTCGGTCTTGATGTCATGGGCCACCAGCGCCGAGATGGCATCGACCACAAAGAGCGCATCGGTCTTCTTGACGACTGCGGCGATCGACTTGATGTCGTGGTACACGCCGGTGGAGGTCTCGTTCGCCTGGACGAACACGGCCTTGATCTTCGGGTTCTTCTTGAGCGCTCGCCTCGACCTGCTCCGGCTTTACCGCGTATCCCCATTCCACCATGACCTCTTCCACCTTCATGCCGTAGGCCTGGCAGATCTTGGTCCAGCGTTCGCCGAACTTACCGCCGTTCATCACGAGTACGTCGTCGCCGGGGCTCAGGAAATTTGACACCGCGCCGTCCATGCCGCCGGTGCCGGTGGAGCAGAGGATCAGCACGTCGTTCTTGGTCTGATAGAGCCACTGAAGGCCCTTTTTCGCTGATTCGAGCACGGGCAGAAAGTCAGGCGCCCGGTGATGGATGATCGGCATGGCCATGGCCAGAAGCGCCTCAGGCGGCACTGGTGTCGGTCCAGGGGCAAGGAGATATTTTTTCTGCATGGGAATTCCTCCAATTCTTACGGCTAAATAGCAATTATGCTTTGAATTTTTGTATTATCGTACACAAGCGCTGAAACACAAAGGGTTTTCTGTCACAACGAAGAAGTCACCGTCCCGCCGGGACGGGACCTATGCCCGGGGTTGGCGTGTCGCTGGGATAGTGCGGATGTCTGTGCTGTTTCAAGTCGAACTACCTTTCCTTTGATCACTTGGGTCAAAAAGCCCTATGAAATTAGCACAGGGGGCTGAAAATTGTCAAGGAAATAATACGGATAGAACCCGGCCCCCCTGGGGGCCGGGTGGGGGAAATCACGCGAAAAATCGAACGCCCTGCCGTCCTTGCCGCGCATTCCTACGGCAGGGGTTTTGGGATGATGTTCATGGTCATGATGATCGTCCGTACCGGATTTCTTTGGTCATTCGAGTAGATCGATATTTTCTTAACCAGGCGACCGCTCCTGCCGGCGGTGTCCACCGTTGCCTGAATGCGTCCGAGAGCTCCCGGTTCAAGGTGATTAGAACTAATCACCGCGGCGGTGCACCCTCAGGTAGACTGAATCTGCTGGATATCGAGCGCGGCATCTCCGGTGTTCCCCACCACGAACACATGCTGCAGTTTGGCCCCCTCGACAACCTTGCCGAAATCGTAGGTCGCCTCCTTGAGCTCGATCTGGGGCCCCTTCTGCTCCTGGGCCGGAAGCGGCTGGCAGAAAAAACACGCCGCCACTGTCATGAGCATGATCGCACGTATATGCTGTTTCATTGCACTACTCCTTTTCCCGTAAATCTCCCTCACCTTTTGTCCTCTCCCCCGAGGGGAGGGTGAGGGGTTTTCATTCGCCGTTGTGCCGGCTTGCCGGCATTACTCGCCCATGACCTTGACCAGAATTTCCTTTTCCCGCATGCCATCGAACTCCGCATAATACACCGTCTGGTACACGCCCAGGTCCAGCGCCCCCTCGGTCACCGGAAGCGTCACGTTATGACCGGACAGGAGCGACATGAGATGCGCCCGGCCGTTCTGCTTCGCATCGGCAAGGTCATGCTTGTACTCGCCGGCCGGGACGATCCTCTCCATGAGCCCCATGAAGTCCTCGGTCAGCGTTGCGTCCGAGTCGCTCACGTAAACCGATGCGCTCGTGTGGTGCGGGAACAGCAGGACCATTCCGTCCTGCACACCGCTCTTCGCAATGATCTGGGACACTTCCCGGGTGATATCGCGAATCTCCCGTTTTTCCGACGTCGTTATCCTGATAAAATCCCGGTAGGTCTTCATGCACGCCTTTCCTGAACCCTACAACCCGATTTTCTTTTGATAGATCATCTTGACCAGGTCCTCGCGGTTAATGACGTTTTTTTCGATCAACAGGGTGATAAGCGCATCGAGGCGGAGACGGTCCTCCTGCGACCCCTTGCGGGAAATCTCGTCCTGGGCAATCGCCGCAACCTGCGCCTCGCCGCTGACCGACATCAGATCGCTGCCGAAAATGATCTCCATCTTGCCCGGTTTGTCGACCGGGACCGCCTTCGGTTTCCGGACCACTTCTTCGCCGTCGTAATATTTCCTGATGGCGTCTTTGATCTCTGACTCCAGCGCCAGCGCCGGCTTGACCACAAGGCCCGTGCTGAACCTGAGGTCGTCGATGGCCTCCATATCCAGCGGGTCGGACATGGCGATCACGATCGAGTTCCCCTCTTTCCTTACCGGCATGACCGCGTATTTTTTTGCCACATCGGCCTTGATGAGCATGATCGATGCCGCGGGAAGTTCAGGTTCGAACAGATTCACATAGGGGATGCCCATTTTTTCCGCGATCACCCTGGCAAGTTCCTCTTCGCGGACAAATTCCATTTCAACGAGGATGGACCCCAGCTTTCCGCCCCAATTTCGCTGGTGCGACAGCGCAGTCTGGAGCTGAAAGTCATCGATCAGGCCGGCTTCCTTCAGAAATTCACCAAGCTTTTTCTTTTCAGCCACGGGCGGCCCTCATTTCACACTATTTCAGGTGTTTAACAAATAATATTATGCGATTATAAGCTATGGATGCAGGGGATGTCAATCTTTTACACCGGCCGACCACAGTCTGCATTGCCGCAGGGAGAAGCACGCAATGCCGCGTCCGGCAGCGACTCCCTGGAGAGCAGGTGCCGCTGTTCGACGTTGCCGAGCGCAGCCAGGAGGCTGGCCTTGATCCCGGGCTGCTCCTGCTCCAGGATCGAGAGAAAATGCTTGATCTTCGAACGCTTCAGGCCCTGGTCGCCGCAGGCGGGGCAGGCGCAGCAGGTAATGGGAAAACCCGCCTCTGAGGCGTAGCGGATGATCTCATCCTCGGGCACGTACACCAGCGGTCGGATCACGATATTACGGCCGTCGTCTGCGGTGAGCAGCGGCGACATGGCCTTAATTTTGCCGTTGTAGAACTGGTTCAGCAGCAGCGTCTCGATAAAATCCTCGCGGTGATGCCCCAGGGCGATCCTGGTGCAGCCAAGCTCCCGGGCCTGGGTGTAGAGCACGCCGCGCTTGATGCGGGCGCAGAGCGAACAGGGGGTATCGTCAGGCCCCAGTTTTTCGAGCATCAGTTCGTGGACCGGCGCGTGTACGATCCGGTAGTCGTACCCCTGCTCCTGGAGATAGGCCTCGATGAGGCCGGTCTGGAATCCCGGGAATCCGGGATGGACCGTGACCGCAACAAGCGAAAAACTGATCGGCGCCCGATCCTGAAGCCGCGTAAGGACGCGCAGCAGGGTCCAGCTGTCCTTGCCGCCCGACAGTGCAACGAGTATCCGGTCGTGGTTCTGTATCATCCCGAAATCGCCGATGGCACGGCCGACAAGCTTCCGGATGCGGCGTTCTCGGTAATCAGTCTTGCCCATGGCTAAATCCTACGGAGTGGCGGTCAATAAGTCAATATATTTATCCTAAATAAACGGCCTTTGGCCGCAGATAAACGCGGATTTTCGCAGATAAAACCGGATATTGAGGTGGAACAACTTCCACCACAAGGGTCGATCCTTTTTACAGCAAAAAAGTTTTATCCTTTATGGACTTGCCTTATCCGCGTTCATCCGATCTCGCTTAGAAGCGCCTACTTCTGGTATCCGCGTCCAAATGCCTTTTCAAGATCATTGACCTCGCACATAAAAAAGGCCCCGGAATCATCTCCAGGGCCCTTCGAAGATCGAAATCAGGGTTATCTTTTTTTCTTCGCCTTTTTCGAGGCTTTTTTCACGGCTTTCTTCGCGGCCTTTTTCTTCACCGCTTTCTTCACGGCTTTTTTTGCAGCTTTTTTCGCTGCTTTTTTCTTGGCAGGTTTTTTTGCCGCTTTCTTTGCAGCCTTCTTTGCTGCCTTCTTTTTTGCCGGCTTCTTTGCAGCCTTTTTCGCTGGTTTCTTCATGGCAGGCTTCGGTGCTGCAACCGGAATACCATACTGCTCAGGCGCCTTCACGCTGGCGGCCTCCATGCCGCAGCAGTATATCGGCTCCTCGATACACGTCGCCGGTCCTCGTTACATCTATCCTTCTGCCGCAGACCCTGCACTCATACTGCATAATCTTTTCGATGCCCATTCGCATTCTCCTCCTTGGTAAGCTGATGACCCGCCGAGGCGGGTGTGGTCACTGATCAATGACGATAGCTTCGTGAGAATATGAGAATACTCGGAGAACCGCGCGTTCATGCAGTTTGCGCTTAATGTTACTTTAGAATCATATTTATAAAATGTCAAGAAATATGTCGTTTTTAAGCGGTCTTTATGCGCCTACGACCACAGCCTCGGCTGTTTTTTGTTCGCCATGACCATGGCGTTCTTCATCTTGTCCGCCTGGTGCACTTCCCATATCTGCTCCATCCCCTCGATGGCGGAGAAGAGCGCCTCATCGGTGACTGCGCCGTCCCATTCCCTGGTTTCGGCCAGGCGGTACAGTTCCAGGATCACATCATCGAGTTTCATGTATATCTCCTTTACATACAACAAGTTAAAGCAATTTCCCGGCCGGGCTATGTGAAAAAAAACCGGGAGAAAACCCTCCCGGCTGGTGTCGATGCATATGGTCTTTTCAAACTGCGATACCGGGAGAGATCGTTCAACAGTGCCTCCGGACCATTATTGTGAATGTATCTTGTATTCCGCAGTACGATGCTACCCGCACTTGGAGAACCCGCAGCCGCGGCAAAAAGCGCAGCCCTCGCCGAACTCCAGAAGCCCGCCGCAGTCCGGGCACTCCGGGCAGATGCCGAGATGGTTCTTGCCGTCCCTGCTCCCGCGCCGCAGTCCGTAGACGCATAGCCCACGTTCTGCTGGGTCGCGGCCTTGGGCTTCGGCATATGCCTGCTGGCCGGCGTCCTTGGTGTAGCGCTCCAGGGCCCGGCCGATGGCATCGGGGCAGGACAGGATGGAGCCGCCCTCGACCCAGGCCGGCGACGGACAGCGAATGCCCTTCACCTGCTTGATGATCGAATCGATGGACACGCCGGACCGGAGGGCCAGCGATACCATGCGGGAGACCGCCTCGGACTGGCTGGCGGCGCACCCGCCGGACTTGCCCATGGTCGAGAAGACCTCGCAAATGCCCTCTTCGTCCTCGTTGATCGTGATATAGAGGTTGCCGCAGCCCGTGGGAAGCTTCTGCGTAACGCCCTGGGTAAGGGCCGGCCGGTGTCGCGGCTTCTTCTCCTCGGCAAGTTCCGGCGAGGCGGAGGCGACCGTGACCGGATGGGCCGGCAGCGGCTGCCGCCTTGCGTGCCTTGTCCGTGGCGCCGGTGGAGAGCACCTGCTCGTCGCGCGAACCGTCGCGGTAGATGGTCACGCCCTTGCAGCCCAGCTTGTAGGCCATCATGTAGACCTTTTTCACATCGTCCTGGGTCGCGCTGTGCGGGAAGTTCACGGTCTTGGACACGGCGTTGTCCGTGTATTTCTGGAACGCGGCCTGCATGCGGATATGCCACTCGGGGGTGATATCGTGGGACGTGACGAACACGCGCTGCACGTCCTCGGGCACGGTCTTGATGCCGGTGCAGCCGCCGTGCTCGGCGATCTCCTTCATAAGGGCGTCGGAATGGAAGCCGCGCGCCTTGGCGACCCGCTCGAAGACGGGGTTCACTTCGATCAGTTCGGCGCCGTCCATGACCCTGCGGATATAGGAAAGCGCGAAGAGCGGTTCGATGCCGCTGGAGCAGCCGGCGATGATGGACAGCGTGCCGGTGGGCGCGATGGTCGTGACCGTGGCGTTCCGCACCGGCGCCATGCCGGGCTTGTCGTAGATGCTCCCCTTGAAGTTCGGGAAGGGGCCGCGGTCTCCGTGCAAGCTCTTCGCTCATTTTCCGGCCTTCGTCGGTGACGAACTGCATGACCTGCTCGCCGAGCTTCACCGCCTCTTCGGAATTGTAGGGAATGCCCATCTCGAGCAGCATGTCGGCGAAGCCCATGACGCCCAGGCCGATCTTGCGGTTGGAGCGGGTCATTCTTGTCGATCTTGTCGATGGGATAGCGGTTCACGTCGATGACGTTGTCGAGGAAATGGACGCCCTGCTGCACGGTGTGGCGCAGTTTGTCGAAATCCACGGCCTTGCCGTGCGGCGCCAGCATCTTCGCCAGGTTGATCGACGCCAGGTTGCAGGACTCGTAGGGAAGCAGCGGCTGCTCGCCGCAGGGGTTGGTGGACTCCATCTTGCCGATATGCGGCGTGGGATTGTACTGGTTGATGCGGTCCATAAAGATGATGCCGGGGTCGCCGTTCTTCCAGGCCATGTTCACGACCGTGTCGAAGACCTGGCGGGCGCTCAGGGTGCGCACCACGTCGCGGTTCCGGGGCGAGACCAGGTCGTAGTCCGTCGTCCTTCTCCACGGCGTCCATGAAGGTGTCGGTCATGGCAACGGAGATATTGAAGTTATTCAGCCGGTCGTTCTGCTGCTTGCAGGTGACGAAATCGAGGATATCCGGATGGTCCACCGACAGGATGCCCATGTTGGCGCCGCGGCGCGTGCCGCCCTGCTTCACGGTCTCCGTGGCCGCGTCGAACACGGTCATGAACGAGATGGGGCCGGAGGAGACGCCCTTGGTGGACTTGACCACGTCGTTCTTGGGGCGGATGCGCGAAAAGGAGAAGCCCGTGCCGCCGCCGGACTTGTGGATCAGCGCCGCCTGCTTCACGGAGTCGAAGATCTCCTCCATGGAGTCGCCCACGGGCAGCACAAAACAGGCCGAGAGCTGGCCCAGTTCGCGGCCCGCGTTCATGAGCGTCGGGCTGTTCGGCAGGAACTCCAGCGAGGTCATGAGCCGGTAGAACTCGGCCGCGGTCCGCTCGATCTCGGCATCGGACTTGCCGTAGGCCCGGTCGGCATCGGCAATGGTCCTGGCCACGCGCGTGAACATGTCCACGGCTGTTTCGACCACGGTCCCGTCCTCGTTCCGCTTAAGATACCGTTTCTCAAGAACCTTAAGGCAGTTCTCGGACAGATTCAGACCCGTGCCGGATGCTGAAGCAGATGCCGCGCTCTTCATGAATTCCCTCCCTGGAATAAAAATTATAAATACAAATCAATGCGGGCGACCTTACGACCAACCCACATTATATTACATCTTGTCCGATTGGACTTGCCAAAATAAAACAGTTTTTTAGCCAGATGCTCAAATGGCACTGCAGTGATGTGCTTTTTCCTGGGTGCGGCCTATTACGGTAGTTGAGGTGAAGCCGGAAGAAGATAAAATCAATAGAAATTATTCTACTTGCTAGCGCAAAACTCGTATGGAGTATAACACAACATCTTGTGTTGTCAAGGCGATTTTTATACAACATATAGTCATACTTTAGTAATAAATGACTGTTAAAGAGGCGTAAAATCAGGGCAAAATAAACTGATACTTTAAATCACCGCGTTAAATGGGGGTATTCTGAGCTATAAGGAGTGAATTGGTCCGGATATTCGTGTTCGAGCTGGAGGAAGCGACGGTCGGTCTTGTCGTTCGGGTGCGTGGAAACCTCAGGTACTAAAAACTTTGGCCGCAGATAAACGCAGATTTTCGCAGATTATTTTTTTAAATAGATAACTAAAAAAGTCTTTTGCAGTCTTTGCGAGCAAAGCGAAGCAATCTCGATTTACGAAAAAACCACTTCGAGATTGCTTCGTCGCTAAAGCTCCTCGCAATGACGGCCAAGTGGGACTTTTTCGACGGCAGGTAAAAATCTGCGTCCATCTGCGAAATCTGCGGCTAAACGCTTTTCTAGTTTATCACTTCGCCATCCCCCGAAGCGTCTCTTCCAGCTCCTTCAAGTGCTTCCCGTACCCTGCCCAGTCCTCTTTCCGGAGCGCTTCCCGCGCCTTGCGCAGCTGCTCCAGCGCCCGGGAGCCCAGTTCCTTTGGATCGATGACTGATTGCGGCCGGGCCGCCCTCGGTCATCCGCATGCTCGGCAGCGCGCCGCTGAACAGGCGCTGGATCGAGGCGTCCAGCGTTTCCTCCATGACCACGTCGTTCCCGTAGGCGACAATGACCCTGCGGAGCTCCGGCAACCCGCCCTTGTCCGTGGCCACCAGGTAGAGCGGCTGCACATAGATGAGCGAGTCCTCCATGGGAATGATCAGAAGGCTGCCGCGGATCACATCGGAACCGCTCTGTCCCCAGAGCGTGAGCTGCTGCGAGATGTAGGAGTCCTGGTCGATGCGCGCGTCGATCTGGCGCGGCCCGAAGACCAGCCGGTCCCTGGGGAAGGTAAAGACCGTGACCTTGCCGTAGTTCTCGCCGTCGCAGCGCGCAGCCATCCAGGCAGCCAGGTTGTCACGCTTTGACGGCGTAAAGGGCAGAAGCAGGATGAACTCCTCCGCCTTGTCGCCCGGAAGCCTGGTGATGAGATAATAGGGCTCCATGGTCTTTTCGCGGTACGACGGGATCTCCCAGAGGTCTTCTTTATTGTAGAACACCGCCGGATCGGTCATATGAAAGGTCGTGAACATCCGCGCCTGGATCTGGAGCAGGGCGCGCGGATAGCGGATGTGCTTCCGGAGATCGGCGGGCATTTCCGACAGGGGCTTGAACACGTCTGGAAACACCGCCGCATAGGCCCGGGCCAGGACGTCCTGCTGGTCGACCGACATAGAACACGACGCTGCCGTCATAGGCGTCGACGACCACCTTTACCGAGTTGCGGATATAGTTGGCGCCGCCGGCAAGCGGTTTTGAATAGGGAAGGCTGCTGCTCTGCGTGTAGGCGTCGATGATCCAGGACAACCTGCCGTCCTCTCCCACGACCATATAGGGATCGGGATCGTACGACAGGAACGGCGCGATCCTGTCCACGCGGTCCAGGACGGTGCGGTTATAAATGATGCGGCTGTCGTCGGTCACATCGCTGGACAGGAAGATCTTGAGGTTCCCGAAGTAGGAGGCATACAGAAGCCGCTTCAGGAAGGAGGTAAGCCGCACTCCCCCGCTTCCCGAGTACACGGTATAGACATTCTCTTTCGTCGTGGGATAGCTGAACTCCCTGGTCTTCGTGTTCACGATCACGTAGTCATTGGGGCTTTCGCCATAGTAGATCTCGGGACGGGTCACCTTCGGCCCTGCGCTCGAGACCGGCGGGATGTCCTTGATAAAGAACTCCGGCAGGCCTTCCCGGGTGATGCCGCTCACGGGCCCCATGGACAGGCCGAAACCGTGGGTGAACACGAGCCGCTCATTGATCCACGATTTGTTCGGCAGGTCCGCGTAGGACAGCTCCCGCGGGGACAGCATTGTCTGCAGATATTTGCCGTTCACGGTATAGCGGTCGTTGTCCACGTCGCTGAAGTGATAGTAGGTCCTGATCTGCTGCAGCTGGCTGTAGGTCTTGAGCAGCGGCTCCTCGTCCCAGAGCCTGATGTTCTGGATCGTGGACAGGTTTTTCCTGATGTCCGTGAAGGCCAGCTGCTTGTCCGCGGCAAAGGGCTGCAGTTCCATATGCTCCAGGCCGTAGCCGTAGCGGGTGAATTTGATATGGTCCGCGATGTAGGGCAGCTCGAGCACGCTCTCGTTCGGCGAGACCTGGAAGCTCTGGATCGTCTGGGGATAGACCTTGAGCCCCAGGAAATAGACGCCGCTGAGCACGGCCAGCGCGATGAGCGGCACGATAAAAGACCGCTTCGCCGCAACGAACGGCAGCAGGATCGCCGTGGCAAGGCTCAGCACGGCCATAACGGTCAGCATCAAAAGCCGCACATGCACATCGGTGTAGGACGCGCCGTAGAGCACGCCGTGCTCCGTGGTCAACAGGCCGTAGCGGTCGAGCGCGAAGCTGAAGGACAGGCTGAGCAGGAACAGCGATATCAGGATTGCCAGATGGCGTTTCACCGCCGGGTCCACGGAAAGGAATTTGCCCAGCCACACGACGCCGCCGCGAGAAATATAAAGCACGACAACAAGAAGGGCGGCAAACACCAGCATGCTGCGCACCATGGTGTTCAGCATGTTTACAAAGGGAAAGGAGAACAGATAGAACGAGATGTCCTTGTTAAAGAGCGGGTCGGCAAGGCCTGCAGGCACGCTGTTCAGGAACAGGAGCGCCTGTTCCCAGTACTGCATCCCCACGGTGAACGAGAGCAGGAACATAAAGCCGGACACGCCAAAAGCGAGCCATCCCATCATCCGGTCCAGGTCGAGGTGCTGCAACTGCGGCATGCTCTGCCAGAGCGGGTTCACGCCGCGGAGCGGAAAAGTTTTCCGCCTGGCCACCGTGAGGTTGATGAGGAAGACGACAAAAGCGACCGCGCCGAACAGCAGGCCGGTCAGCAGCTTCGCCTGAAAGGTCTTGCTGAAGACCGCGGCGTAGCCGACCTCCTGGAAGAACAGCCAGTCGGCGATAAAGGTGATGATCTGGCGCGATGTCGCCAGGAGAATGAACCCCACGATAGCGGCAATGATAAGCCCCCGGTTCCCCGATGTTTTTTTACTCTGCATAGTCTCTCCTTCGCGAAATCGTTAAGAATGAGATCGTACCAACGTCAGACATCGGTACAGGAATGACGTAATAGGGTTACTGTAGCGGAATTTTACGCAGGTGGCAAGGAAAAGCGAGACGGAAAAACATAAATCATTTGAACACGGAAGAAGCGGATGAACGCGGATAAGGGCGGATAAATCGTCATCCCATCCTCTCCCCTTGCGGGAGAGGACTGAGGTGAGGGGGGGCCATCGTAACCAAACAGCAAACATGGGTCTTCAACAAGGAGGGCTGGGGAGGCATGTCGTTTTTATTTTGAGATGATTATTAAATCCGATGTTATCCGGCTTTTATCCGCCTTTATCCGTGTACAAAGAACTTAGTCTTTATCCCAGCCTCTTCCGGATGAACTGCCCGATCTTATCGATGGCCTGCTTCCCCTCCGCCAGCCGGTATGCAAAGGCGTGGAACACATGCCACAAGCCCTCCCAGACCTCCAGTGTGACCTCGACACCGGCAGCCTTCGCCCGCTCCGCCACGCGCTTCGAATCGTCCAGCATGATCTCGTCGCTGCCCACGTGGATCAGCAGCGGCGGCAGGCCGTGCATGTCGGCATAGAGCGGCGAGATGAGCGGATGGCGCAGGTCTTTTCCTCCTGCATAGAGCGCGGCATGATATCGGTTCATCTCATCGGTAAGCCAGGGATCGGCCTCGGCGCAAGTCACAACCGACTCCCCGGTGCCTGCAAGGTCGGTCCAGGGCGAGATCAGCACGGCTCCCGCCGGGAGCGCAACATGGGCATCGCGCAACGAGACCAGCGTAGACAGGGCAAGTCCGCCGCCTGCGGAAAAGCCGATGAGAATGATGCGACTGCGCGAAATACCCTGTTCAAGCAGCCAGCGGTACGCAGCGATCGTGTCCTCAAGCGCGGCAGGGAAAGGATGTTCGGGCGCAAGGCGATAGTCGATGACGAGAACACGGCAGCCCGAGGCAGCCGAGAGAAATGATGCGACCACATGGGTCGCTTTGCTCGATCCCATGGTATAGCCGCCGCCATGGAGGCAGAGGATGACAGCATCCGCAGTTGCACCAGGAGCGCTGACCCACTCGCCCGGCACCCCGCCTGCGATGACTGCCTCAACCGTGGTATCAGGCTGCAGCGGCACCCAGCTCGAAAGCCCTTCGAGATTTACCCGTGCCTCCTTGATGGAGGTTGGCAGGGGAGCGTCTTTTAAGTTTTGCTTCAACCAGCGCCTGATACGATCTTTTTCCCGATTTGCCACGGTTTAGTACTTCTCCTTCTGTTCGGCGTTGCTCATCCCATCACCGCCGCAACAAACTCCTCCGGTTTTTCCACCTGCGGCATATGACCTGCGCCGTCGATCGTGATGAGCCTGGCTTCGGGTATCCACTTTTGAATCGCATCTGCCTGCTTCAGGGTCGAAAGACCGTCCTCCGCTCCCCAGACCAGCAGGGTCGGAGCCGTCGGCTTCGTGAGCGGCGAACTATGGTTCATGATCGTATCAAAGGAGATCCTTGAATAATCCATGGTGCTCTGCTCGATATCTTCGAGGAAACCGGCAGGCAGTTTAGTTGGATTTGCAAAGGACCGATTCAGGGTCTTTCTGGAAAAAGTAACGTTGCGGATAAGCGCGCGAAATCCCTGGTTCACCCCGGGCACCGAAATAAGCTTTTTCATGAAACCGGGAATGACCGGCATGTATCCACCGTCCACGAGTACAAGCTTTGAGACGAGCTGAGGATGGTCGTTCTCAAACTTTATGGCCACGCCTGCTCCAAAAGAGTTTCCAACGACCATGACCCGGTCCAGATGGAGCGCACCAAGAAGTTCCTTGAGCATCGTTGCCATATCTGACAGCGTGGGTGCGGAAAGTTTTTCCGATTGCCCGAACCCCGGCAGGTCGGGCGCAATGATTGTGTACGACTGTGCGAGCTGGTCCCATACCCTGCTCCAGGACATTTCAGCGTCTCCCCATGCCGCATGGAGCAAGAGCAGGGCCGGACCGGAACCGCCTTTCCAGAAGTGCACTTTCCTTCCCGAAAGCGTGATGACCTGCGATTGCATTATCGACGATCGTTCGCTCATAAGGGACCTCCTGACTAGGATCAACAGCAAGAATTTTTCGCAAAGGTCGCAAAGAACGCAAAGGGAACCTTTAATCAAGAGTCTTTTTGTGGGTTTAAAAGCAAAAGCAAGCCGTGGGTTACGCTTTTCTTGGCGACCTTTGCGGCTCATCGTGGTCTGGGACCATTGCGAGAGACGCCCTTTGCTTTGACCTTTTAACTCTTGTTTTCCCGTGCATGCTCCGCCACGAACAGCGCCCGCATTCTCAGATAGCGCCACATGAACAGAAGCGCAAAGGATATGGGCCAGAGCAGCAGAAAGGGCCAGTGGACTTGAGAGCCATGTAGCGCAGAGACAATGAGCACGACGGCGCTCGTCACATAGTAGAGAACGACGCCGGGCATGAACACCCACATATTCCTCCACCACGCGGTCAGAAAAAGGACCACCAGTGGGACGCCAAACAAGGGCGGGTCCATGCCCCCCTGCAGCACATAGATCATGGAGATGCACATAAGCGGCCAGACGACCGCCAGTATCGTGCTGCGCCAGTCCCGGTGCTGCCTATGGTCCCGGACGATCATAAAAATCTGAAAGAGCGGGAACCAGGGACCTGAAAAGAACACTTTTGCTCCAACCAACCACCAATAAGTTCCAACCATTATTTCCCCCCGATTGCCTGACAAACCTAAAACAAAAGGCGTCTCTCGCAATGGTCCCAGACCACGATGAGCCGCAAAGCTCGCCAAGAAAAACTTAAACCACGGCTTGCTCTGGCTTTAAACAAAAAAGGATTAGATCCATGGTTCCCTTTGCGGCCTTTGCGCACTTTGCGAGACAAAATCTTGCCCTTTCTTGCTTCTCCCGAAAAACAAAAAGGGCTGAGAAAAACTCTCAACCCTTTTAAAGACCATCCCCGGCTTTCCTACATTTTCAGCTTCAAGTACATGCCCAGCGCCCGGTCAGAGTACTTGATATGATTGATCAGCCAGTCGACGCACAGATCCTTGATCTCCTGCGCGAGGGGGGCATTGATGCCTTCCATCATGAGCCTGTCCCTGAGCTTCATGAACGTCTTCACGAACTGCTCGTGCTGGGCCTTGTGCGCCGTGGCGCTCGAGTAATTGTATTTCGCCATATACTTCTCTTCGTTCCCGAAATGAAACACCACGTAGTCGGTCAGGTACTGGACGATCTTTGACACCTCTTCCCGGGCAGTGGCCCCCGGTCAACGGCAAGAAGCAGGCTGTTCACGCGCAGGAACAGTTCCTTGTGCTGGGTGTCGATATCCGACGAGCCCGATGCAAGATTTTCACTCCACTGTAAAGACATACCAACTATTCTCCTTAGATCGATGATTTTTTTACCACGGCCATACTATATCATAGCCTGGCCTCCGGCCACAACCAGAGAATAAAACCTATGATACGGATAAATCAAGACCTCGAATTGACTTCTCGCCCTATTTCTGCTTCATGCTGCCGGCATACTCGGGATAGAGCCGGGTTACACAGTCGGGGCAGAGGCCGTGGGTGAACTCCGCATCAGTATGCTCGCAGAGATAGGATTCAATGGTGTTCCAGTAACCATTGTCATCGCGGATCTTTTTGCAGCCGGCGCAGATCGGCAGCAGCCCCTGCAGGGTCTTGACATCATCAAGGGCCTTCCGCAGGTCCACGATCAGTTTCTCCCGCTCGGCAGTCGCCTGCTTCCGCTCCGAGATATCGATGCAATACTCGATCACCTGCACGAGCTTTCCCCGGTCGTCAAAAAGGGGGAAGCAATGGACCTCCATGTCGCGGCATTTGCCGTCAGCGACGCAATGCGTATGCTCCACGGTCACGGGCTGGCCCGTTTCCTTCACCTTTTCAAAGGGGCAGGGATGAGCGTCGCCGCTGCACGGCGCATCGCTGTGATGAGAGAGTTCATGACAGGTCATGTTCTCCGGCAGTTTGCCCGGGTAGGCCGCGTAGTTCGCCAGCTTGAGCTGATAGGTCCCGGCGTCAATGACCGTGAAGGGGTGCGGCAGCGCATCGATCACCGCGGTCAGGAAGACATTCTGTTTCCGGATCTTGTCCTCGGCAACCTTGAGGTCCGTAATGTCCTTGATGATCAGCACCACGCCGACACATTCTTCTTTTTCGTAAAAGGGCGAGATCGAGATCTGCGTCTGGCGCACCGCTCCCGACTTGGTCCTCGTCTCCGCACCCTTGTGCAGGACCGGCGTCTGGTCCAGCATGACGCGCTTCAGCGGACACCTGCCGTTGCAGAGCTCCGACCGCTCGCAGAAGATATCGTGGCAGACCTGCCCCACGGATTCCTGCGGGGAGAAGCCGGTCAATCCTTCCGCTGCCGTGTTCGCGTAGAGGATGTCCATGTCCCGGTCGACAACATACACCGCTTCGCTCATGCTGTTCAGGATCGCTTCATGGAGATTGATGAATTTCATATGGTGGTACCTGTGCCGGAATCTAAACCCTTTTGCGGGAAATTGCGGCCCTTCCTGTTTGACTAAAGTATTATACAACTCCGGGGGCGCTCCCGCACTAGTTTTTTCTTCGGTACTACTGCATTGAGACGCTGTTTTATTCCAGGGCTAGCGGATTTTCCTGAGGATCGCGGACCTGCTGATCCTGACGAGGGGAGCATCTTCCACCGTGAATCCGGCGTCACGGGCGTTGGCGATGATCCTTTGAAACTCCCGGTTCGAAACATGGATGCGCGGCTCGACCAGGAGCGCGCTCCCGGACGGCCTCAGCGCCGAGAAAACCTGGCCCAGGAACTTCCGTACATCATCCACCTCGTGCGCCATCCAGAAGGCAAGGGCAAAATCCACCGGACCGGTCGCGTGAATATCGTCCTGGGCCGCCCGCTGGAGCCGGATGCGTCCGGCAAGCCCGGCCCGCTCGGCGCGCTTCTGGAGCGCATCGAGCATTTCCTGCTGCAGATCGACGCAGATGACCTTCCCCTGCTCCCCCACCAGCCTCGCCATGGCCAGGGAAAAGAAACCCATGCCGCTGCCAAGGTCGACCGCGGTAATTCCCTCGCGGATATGGGGAGCGAGGATCGTTTCCGGTTCATGCATGATACGGCGAAACGGACTGGCAAGCGCATAGCCCAGCCACCAGGGGCAGGTATGATGATGCATCTTTTTTCCTTAGAGTTACCCATTCCGCAATCCGCATTCCGCAATCCGCATTTCATCACCCTGCCCCTCTGTTGTGCTTCAGTTTCCCATTCCGCAATCCGCATTCCGCAATCCGCATTTCATCACCCTGCCCCCTGTTGTGCTTCAGTTTCCCATTCCGCATTCCGCAATCCGCAATCCGCATTTCATCACCCTGCCCTACTCCACCACCCAGACAGCGCAGTTCTTTGCTTCGTGGACAAGCCGGTTCGAGGTGCTGCCGAAGAGGAACTCCTCGGTCTTGGTTTTGTGGTGGCGGCCCACGACCACCGTGCAGCACGTAAGGTCGCAGCGGATCGAGAGAATGGCGTCAGACAGCGACTTTGCATCTCCCACGCAGGTGTGAAAGCGCACCTTGTCCTCGGGAAATCCGGATTGGATCAGGATCGTCCGGTAATGCTCCAGCAGTTTATTCGCTTTGGCGATCTTTTCCTCGACCCACGCCTTCAGCTCCGCCTCGGTCTCGTAAAAATCCTGCTCCGGCTCGGGTATGATGCTCAGGAGCGTGACCGTGAAACCGGGGAACCCCCCGAGAAAATCAGCCACGTACAGCACGGCACGGCGCGAGCTGTCCGACTCGTCCACCGCAATAAGGAGGTGTTTGTCTTTTATGGGACTCTCAGGCTGGGTGTCCATGCAAGGCTCCTTTCATTTTACAACAGTTCAAAATAGAACAAACTTTCGCGCAGAGACGCTGAGGCGCAGAGAAAGGCCTAAATCTTTTTTAATTTTTTTTCTCTGCGGGCACTGCGGCTCTGCGCGAGACGCCTTGCCTTTTTGTTCCGCATTCCAAATTCCGCATTCCGAACTCCAAACTCCAGACTCCGAACGAATCACCCTTCAGTGAGCTCCCCCCCCGCTTCTCCCAGGTCGTCGAGCAGTTCCTGCGTCTCCTCATAGTACACCGGCGCGCTGACGGCAAAGTGCATCAGCACCCGGTTCAGCTTTTCCGGGATATAGGGATAGATCTTTTTGAGGTTGTTCACCCGGTTGTGGAAAACGATGTTCACATCGTCCCCGGTCAGGCGGTCGAAGGCCTCCGGATCCTCGCGCGCGAGCCGGTAGGTCGTGATATCGCCCCGTCCGGTGAGGAACAGGAGTACGTTCCCGAGGCCGAAGAGGTCGTAGCCGAACCTGCTCTCGCCGTGGCGGTAGTTGAAATCGAAGTCGATCCAGCGGTAGTGCCCGGTCGCATCGTCCCTGATGATGTGGTCGCGCCTGATGTCGCCGTGCTTCTCATTATGGTCGTGCAGAAAACGGATCGCCTCGACGAGCCCCATGAACTCGCGGAGCAGCGCGGGAAAGTGGTTATGGAAATAGTCCTCATGGCCCGAGCCCAGCTCCAGCGCCACCTGGCCCAGGGTCTTGCCCCTGATATAGTCCAGGATGCGCAGCTGATTGCCGGCCGTATCGAGCACGGTCTTGCCCTGCATGAACGCCGGCTTTCCGCTCACCAGTTCGAGGATCCGCGCCTCTTTCTGCGGGCTGCGCACGCAGTCGAACACGAGGTTCCCGATCCTGGCCTCGAAACGCTCGCGGAAGACCCATTTCAGGATCTTGACGTCGCCGGTCAGGAGGTCCCGGGCGCGCTTGACCCAGAACTTCTGCTCGTCGTCGATCCCGAACCTGCCTTCGCGCTCGTTGTTCCTGACGAAATAGGGCACGTTGTCGAGCACGACCACGTCATCGTAGTCCACGCGAAAAAAATCCGACGTGTCCTTGACCCGGACCCGCTTCGGCACGCGCTCCCGCGCCACCCATTTGCGGATCATGCGAAGGAGTTCTTTTTCTGAATAGCCGCTTGATTCATGTCCCATGAGAATTCTCCCGCATGGAAATAGTATACCATTTTCGTACACTTTGAGAAATACGTGTGCGGGGGGATATTTTTCATCCGGAGGAAGGCAGCTTGGACGGAGGAACGCTGACATTGAAAACGGAAATGGTTGCGACAAGAGGGATATCAAGAGACAATGGCCCGGCGCATATCACGTTATGACGAATGTCACCCCGCGACAAGCAGGTCCGGATACGAAGCGGTCCTCCGCTCGATCCTGTCTCTGAACCGGGTGATCGGGACATGGTTCTTTATCAGGGCGGTGTAAAGCCCCGCGTTCTTCAGGTCGCCGACAAAGACCGCGCCGACCAGGAAATCTCCCTCGAACACCAGCTTCCAGTAGCTCTTCCCGTCGTCGTGCGAGGTCGTTCTGTACTTCTTTCCCTTCGGCGTCAATGAGCCCGACGGAGACAAAGGGAACGCCCGCTATCTCCGAGGCGTTCATCACCGAGAGGAACCCGGGATAGTTCACCTTTCCGCCCGCCATGTTCATGCCTGCGGCGCGGCCCATCTCGACGGCATTCCCCCAGAGCCCGCTCACGGCGTTCTTGTCGCTCAGCAGTTCCCTGCCTTCCACCACGTCGCCGGCCGCGTAGATCCCGGCAACGTTCGTCCGGAGCGACCCATCCACCAGAACGCCTTTGTTGGTCCTGCACGCCCGACCCCTTGAGACAGGAGATGTTCGGCCGAACGCCCGCCGCAACGATGACGAGGTCCGCCTTGAGCGTCCCGCCGGAGCTGAGCTGCACCCGAGTCACGGCTTCCCTTGCGTCGCGGACGACCTTCGCCACGCCCCTGTTCGTGAGCACCGTGACGCCTTCCCGTTCCACGGCGTCCCGGATGATCCGGCTGCCGCGCCGGTCGAGCCGCCCGCTCAGGATCTCCGGAAGCATCTCGACGACGGTCACCTCCCGCGGGCCCGTTCCCTTGAGACCGGCTCCGCTCCCGCAGGGCAAGGGCGGCCTTGATCCCCACCAGGCCGCCGCCGATGACCACGGCGCTCCCCGCGGCCTTCGCGGCATCGCGGATCCTGACCTGCCTGGTCCATGTTCCTGAGCGGATACACGCCCTCCCCGTCCATCCCGGGGATCGGCGGTTTCAGCGGGACGCTGCCGGTGGCAAGCAGGAGGGCATCGTAGGACAGCCGCTCCCCTGACGCAAGCAGGACCTCCTTCTTCTTCGCATCCACCCCGATCGCGGTCCCGAGGACTGAGGCGATGTCCTTCCCCGTGAGCGGGTCCTCGGGATAGAAGATCTCGCGCTCGCTCTTCTGCCCGCTGATAAGATACGGGAATGACGGGCCGGTAGTACGGGCCGGACTTTTCTCCTGAGATCACCCTGATGTCGGCGGCGCTGTCCTGCTCGCGAATGGCCTGTGCCGCGGAGACCCCCGCAATGCTGCCGCCTATGATCACGTAACGCATGCTGTCCTCCTCTGTTATGGCCGGCCCGCGCCTGCTGTTTCGGCGAACACGACCTTCTGCCGCTTTTCCTCCGACATCCGGTCCACCTCGGCCAGGACGAGCGCCCGCGTAGGGCAGGCGTTCACGCAGGCCGGGACATCGAGCTTATGGCAACGGTCGCATTTTACCGCGATGTGCTTCTCCCTGTCCCGGGAAATCACGCCGAAGGGGCAGGCCATGACGCAGGACCAGCACCCGATGCAGCGCTCTTTCCTCCTGCGCACGAACTTCTTGTCGTCCCGGTAGAGACAGCCGCTGATGCAGGCGTTCAGGCACGGCGCATCCTCGCAGTGCCTGCAGAGGACCGGCATCCTGATGCCGTCGGCTGCCTCCACGAAGAGCCGCTTCATCGGCGGCGGCGACTGGAGCACGGCGGAAAACAGGTTCTTGTCTTTCGAATGCTGGACCGCGCAGGCGATCTCGCAGCTTCTGCAGCCCATGCACTTTTCCGGTTTCACGAATATCTGGTCCATGTCGTCCTCCTATGCCGAGAGCCCGAGGCCTTTGCGGCGCTCGGCCATGGCTGCAAGCAGCTGTCCTGACGCTTTGACCGGATCGGGCTCCACGATGAACTAGCCGCCGAAGAGGTCCTTTGCCGTCGACGTGAGCACCTGGGTCACCACCTTGCTGCCGAGCACGGGCGGCACCACGCCGAGATGGGTCGGCAGCCCCGCTGCCACGGCCCACGTGCCGATGGCCACGGCCTTTTCCGTCACCGCCTCGGGCGCCGAAGCAACGACCGGGAGCTTGTTCAGGTCCACGCCGAGCTTGTTCGCCACCGCAACCGCCACGTCCGCGGCCCGCGAATTGTCCACGCAGGAGCCCATATGGAGCACCAGCGGCAGCGGCCCGCCCAGGCCCGCGGCCTGTCCCACCGCCGTGAGCACGGCCTTGAGCCCCGGCCCGGCGTACTTGTTCGTCGCCTCGGGCGTCATGAACCCGTGGCGCGCAAAGGCGCCGGAGGCGCAGCCCGTTGCCAGGATCAGCACGTTGTTCTTCGCCAGTTCCTTGATCATCGCGACATAGTTCGCGTCCTGCGTGACCTTGACGGTATTGCACCCGGCAAACAGGCAGACGCCGTAGATGTTGCCGGAAACGATGTTGTCGATGAGCGGCTTGAGCGGGTCCTCCTTGTTCACCTTCGCGAGGGCGCCCACGATCGTCTCGGTGGAGAACCCGACGATCGCCGGGCTTGAGATCGTCGGGGATGTTGATCTTCTTCGGGTCGCGCTTCTTGAACGCTTCGATCGCGGCGAGGATGATCTTCGCTGCCGATTCCCGGGCGTTCGCCTCCTGGAACTCGATATGCATGGCCTTCGGGTATCTTTGCGATGGACATGGTGGTGATGAGCTTGGTGTGATAGCACTCGGCCACGTTCGCGAGGGAGGGCATGATGCACTGGTAGTCGACGACCATGGCGTCCAGGGCGCCGGTCAGGATCGCGGTCTCCTGGGACACGGAGCTTGTTGCCAGCGGGATCTTGTGGCGCATCATCACTTCGTTCCCGGTGCAGCAGACGCCGACGACGTTGATCCCTTCCGAAGCGCCGGCAGCCCTGGCCTTGTCGTTCAGCTCCTTTATCGTCCGCCACCTGCGCGATCATGTCGGAGAGGAGCGGGTTGTGGCCGTGCACGGCGATGTTCACGGCGTTCTTCTTGAGCACCCCGAGGTTCGCGCTCGTCACCGCGGGCTGCGGCGTGCCGAAGAGGATGTCCGCAAGGTCCGTGGCCAGATGGCACCCCGCATAGTCGGCCAGGGCGCATTTGATCGCGCCGAGCAGCAGGTTCACCGGATCGGCGTCGACGCCGTAGGTCGTCCGGTGCATGGACTCCGCCACCACGCTGTCGATGCCCGTGGGCACCACGCCGAGCTTCACGAAGGTGTCCACGCGGCCCTTGGTCACGGTGGAGGCCGCCCAGGTGAGCGGGGACTCCTTCTCGGAGAATTCCTCCAGCGCCTTCAGGGCCACGTTCCGCGCGAGCGTCTTCACGTCGCCGCCGGTCACGCCGATCCGGCGGCGACCGCCCTGAGCTTGGCCTCGTCCTTGATCGGATAATCGGCGGCCTCGCCGTTGGCCGATTTCAGCAGCGTGTGGGCCAGGTGCTTGGCGTGGCCGCCGTGCGATGCCGTGCCTGCCGCCACGGCCCGGCAACCCAGCGCGCGACCATCACATCCGCGTTCGCTCCGCAGACGCCGGTCTGGGGCCCCTCGCCGAAGGGATCGATCCTGCAGGGCCCCTGCATGCAGTTCCTGCAGCACAGGCCGGTCTCGCCGAACCCGCACTGCGGCTTCTGCGCTTCGTACCGGTCCCAGACGGTCTTGATCCCCGACGTCTCCGCGGTCTTTAACGCAGAGAGTGTAGCACTGTCAATAGACTTTTCCATACTGACCTCCCGATCGATGATTATATGAACTTAAGCGAACAAAGACAGTTGTTCGCGCACGCTGAGTTCAAGCTCGTGAGAAAAACGGTGTCCCATTCAGTATGACGCATGCGGAATCACAATACTGGCAACAGGCAATAGAATAAGGGAAAGTACGATCCAATGTAAATACCCTGTGCGGGGTATTTTAAGGGTAGGCGGAAAACGCATCGATAAAAATACAGTTAACCAGTTGCGAATATTACCTTGCGGATGCGTGCCGTACGGGAGCTAATCTAGCATAGCAAAAAAAAGGTGTCAATGAGGTTACGAAAAAACGGCCACAGAGGGTCGTAACTTCGACGGAAACAAGAAAAAGCGACAGCTCACACAGAACGAAGGGTCTTCCGGAATACGTCAAGGGACTGCGCGCCGACAATGGACCTTTTGTCGTTGATGAAGAACGTGGGCACGCCGGTCACGCCCAGACGTGCGGCTTCTTCTTTCGCCTTTTCGAGCGTCGGCGCGTACTTCCCGCTTTTAACAGCGTCTCCGAGCTCGTCCGCATCCATCCCGATATCGCGTGCGATCTGCCTGAGGACATCGAGATCGCCGATATCCATGCCATGAGAAAAATAGGCAGCGAACACTGCTTCGTGAAATGTCTGAAATTTGCCCTGTTCCCTGGCGAATTCCGCTGCCAGGAGGGCCGGACGGGAGTTGGAAAGGAGAGGGCGGTCCACAAAAGCGATCCCGAAGGGCGTACCCATGAGACGAAGGTGCCCCATCATGCGCTTGATGTCCTCTTCCCGGAACCTCGCGGTCATAAGGGTCCCTTCCGAAGGCGTCTCGGGATGGAGCTCCATGCCCCGCCATTCGACCTCGAGGTCGAATTCCTGTTTCAGCTTTTCGACGATGCCCTCGCCGATGTAGCAGAAGGGTCAGATGTAATCAGAAAAGACCTGCATGCGAATGGACATGAATGACCTCGTTTTCGTAGCCAGTCAGGAACCGTACACCCGAATCACCCCACCTCACCTCCCCTTATCAAGGGGAGGAATTGCATAGCCCCTCCTTGACAAGGAGGGGTTGGGGTGGTGGTTCTCAACCATGTCGTTTTTATTTTAAGACGTTAATGACTCAATAGTAGCACAGGTGTCTTAGATTTTTTTCAGAGATCAGACCTTTTCCAGAAGGGCGCGGGAGGCCTTCACGAAACAAACGCCTTCAGGCAGTTTGCAGTTGCCGGCCTTCTTCTGGCCCGCGGGATTCGCCGCATTGGCAAGGCCCGCCAGGCGGCTGCGCGTCCCGGCCAGGAGCGCCGCGGCCTCCGGAGAGAGGCCGCGAAGTTCGGCTGCGTGCCCGGCTTCGAACTGCTTCAGCGCTTCGCGGATATTGTTCAGCGTGTTGTTCCATGCGCTGCATTGGCCGCAGTAGAGATCGTGCCGCTGACATGCCAGCACACCGGCTGCATAATGATAGGCACGGAGATGATTAAGGATTTCCATGGATAACCTCTGTGAGTCTGGAGTATATGGAGCCGGATTGCAACATCTCAGATCTTGAACTCCCCGGACCAGATTTCCTTCACGTGCCACTGGTCCGCCACGTCCTGCGCCGTTTGCAGGAAACTGCTGGTGACCTCTGTCGACACCGAACAACCTCTCTTTTTTGTTGAAGCCTCGAGCGAGCCTTTGCCCGGCTTGTATCCGGTCTTTATATCCTTGCTGATGCCTGCGGTGAAGTCTGAATCCAGTCCGTTGGGGCCGAAGGTCATTTTCCCGCCGACACTTACGTCGGCGCTCGCGACCTCAGTTGAATATTCAGCGCCGGCGGTCATGGAGTAATCCCTGACGGTCGCGTTGCCGTCACTACCGCGCCCGACCGTCACCTGAGCGTCAAGCGATGCCTTCACGTCTCCGACGCTGACCGAGAGACTGGTGGCGGGTGTGACCGAGTAATCCCGCACATTCCCGTTGCCGTCCGTGGACACCGAGCCGGACAAGCTGAGCGTTGCGTCGGCGCTCGCGGCCCCGGCCTCCGCGGAAAGACCGACCTCCACGCCGCCGGCATACGTGGCAGCCCCGGTATTTTCGCTCCTGGACATGGACCCGAAAAGCTTTGCAATACCCGGGATGGGCAAGGCATCGGTATCGAGCCTGACCACGGTGCGGGCGCAGGAGATCCTTCCGCTCAAAAACGGGATGAACGGTATGCTGAGGTCCGTGCCGAAGGCATCGAGCTTCTTGAACAACGGCGACGATTCAGGGATCTCCCCCGAGTCGAACATTTTTTTGGCGGCCTTGTTCCGCGCGATGCGCTCGTTCTCCAACGCGTCGAGCGCTGCCTGCTCGGCGTCCCGCTGACGGAGCAGGGCCTCGATGTCGCAGTCGCAGTCCCACTCATCGTCGTAGGAGTACGAGCCATGGGCCACGAGCACGGTCTGCAGCGCCCACATGAGCGCTCCATTGACCGAACTTTTCAGCTCCAGGTCCTTCTGTTTCCTGATCCCGGGGTCGCTGATCATGGCAACATGCCGGATCACGTCGTAATAGTAGGCTTCCACGGTCGGCTTTATCTTCTGGACATAGGCGACCGACGACACGTTCGTGGCATTTGCGTACGCAACCTGGGTCGCGTTGTTCTTCATCTCAAAATATTTCGCGTGGACCGCATGCCGCTTGAGCTGCGATATGGCGTCCATGGCCCCCTGGAGCTGCTCTTCCAGCGCCTCCAGTTCCGCCTCCCTCTGTTGAGCAAGCGGCCCGAGCTTGGCCACGTACAGCCTGAATACGTCCAGCACGGCGCTGTAGGTCTGCTTGTTGACGGTGAAGAGATAGCCGTTGTAGAGGTTCGTCTTGCGGTTATGCACGGCAAAGTTATGCTTCTGGATCGCGACATTCATGGGATCGGCGTATTTTTCAGGCTCTATCTGCAGTATCGTGAAAAAGGGATCTATGGTGCTCACCATGGCGGTCAGGGCGGAAGCCTGGCCCGGTTTCGTTTCCCGCTTGGCGGATTTCGCCTGGTCGGCCATTGCCTGCATATTGGCCTTGAACTTCTCCTTGCCGGTGACCCTGGTCTCGATCTCTTTCCCTTCGTATTTTTCGGGATGCCGGGCAAGGTCATCGAGGTCCACCCCCGGATCGATGTTCAGCCCCATACGGCTCAGCATTTCCATCTGGTTTTTCACGATGGATGCCGATCCTGAGGCGGTGTACATGCCGACCATCTCGGCGAACTCCTTGAGCCCGCCCACGCCCTGCGGCGACGAGATGGCCTGGACGTTCGAGTACTGGGATACCTTGGTGATGGAAGGCGCGTTAAAGCTCCCCTTGGGCGGCAGATTTTCGATGAAATGCCGCATCTTGTTCCGTTCGCTCTGGTCCAGCTGGCCAATGAAATCCGCGGCCGTTGCGATCGGCTCCGAGTTCATGATTTCGATGCCTTCCTTGTAGCGTTCCTCGGGCGCGTCCAGGGGCATATCGCCGAAGGGATCGCTCTTTTCAAGGAGCTTGGCCGACTTTTTCGCGACCATCAGCATGGCCGGCTTGTCAAGATTCTCGTCCTCCAGCACTGCCTTTGCTTTATCGCGCTGGCCTATGGCGATAAAATATGCTGCAAGCCCCTGGGCCGCGTCCCAGGAAAAGGGTTTCAATTTGCGCGCCACCCGGAAAAGCGAGCATGCCTCGTCGGGCCTGCCCATATCGATGTACAGGTATCCCAGGTTCAGGATCGGCGTGAAGCTCTTCTCCTTCCATGCGCCATCTTCCAGGGAATTTGCCAGGGTATAGGCGTACACGGCTTCTGCCTGCTTGCGGGCCGTGGCAAGCGCCCTGGCATCGGAACCGAGCCGCTCCCCCGCTGAAACGACAGCGGAAGCCAGATTATTGGCGCTCACGGCGCCTTGCGGATCAAGGGAAAAGACGGCAGTTGCCAGGGCAACAATGTAACGGGGCCGCGTGAAGTAGTTGGTGGCGGTGGAAACCAGGATCGAATACTGGGTGGCTTTCTTCGGATCGAGTTGAAGGCCGTCGAAACGGGGCATCCAGGTGACGGTCTGTGCGTATGCGGCCAGTTCATCGGGCGCGAATTTCTTTTTCGCCTCTGTGTTGAGCTCCTTGGCGAGCTTCAGGATCTCGCTTTTCGCCGGTGCATATGCCTTGATGGGAAGGATGTAGGGCTTTGCATCAAGTTCCGCATTGATTGCGGCGATTGCGGCGGCTTTCTGTTCCGGTGTTCTGCCGGAGCCGAAGGGCGACTGGGTATCTGAAGAGGAAGGCTGGGGTTTGTACCGGGTCTCCTGGACGTGAGGCAGGTCGATCAAAGGCTTTGGTTTCCCGAAGCTCCCGGCTGTATCGTCCCCGCCCATTTCCGCGGGAAGTTGCGTCCCCGGGGGCAGCATTTCTTTGAGCTTTTCCATGTACCCCGGAGGGAGCCCATAGGGTGCCTGCTGGGCAAAAGCCGGGATCGACGGCAACCAGCAGGCAAGAATCACAAACAGAAAAACTTTTTTCATGAGGCTCCTCCGATAATACCGGCTCTATTAAAGATGATGTCAGTCTGTACCCGATCGGGGTCAGGGAAGGACTCAACTTCATCACTGTTTGACCAATTCCACCCGCCGGTTCTTTGCCTTTCCTTCTTCCGTGTCGTTCGATGTAACGGGTGAAAGGGAGGCAACGCCATGGGGCTTCAAGCGCGCAGCAGCTATTGCGTATTTCTCCGGACAAGGCCTTTACCACTGCATCCGCACGGTCTTTCGATAATTTCATGTTGGATTCGAAGGATCCCACGTTGTCGGTATGGCCTACCACGTAGAGTTTCAGCGCTCCATCGTTCTTAAGGAGTTTTGCGATCTCCGAGAGCGCGGCGTCGGATTCGGGCTTGACCTCCGACTTCCCGGTGTCGAAGTATATGCCGTATACCGAAACGTGGCCGGTCGCGTTGATGTCGTTGCCCATCGCAGCAGCATCAGCAACTACTTCCTGCTTCATCGCTTCTTTTTCGACGATAAAAAGTTCGTATCCAGTCTGCCACGGCTTTACCTCGACCCATGTTTCCCTGCCGTCCTTCTGGAGCATGATCGTCGAAGTGTGGCTGTCCTCGTGAAGAACCTTGCCCCCGATCTTGGTAAGGGCGTTCTGGATGTTCCTCATGATCTTAAGCTTCCCTGGCTGTGCTGCGCCCTTGTTGAGAACGTACTTTATACGATAATGGTGGCCTTCGACCGGAATCCGGCTTGCCGTCCTTATCCCTAAATTTGTGACTGTCGAAATCGTTATCCCTGTACAGATATATAAAGAAGTCTGGCATCCTCGACAGCAGGGGATGGTCCTTTCCTCCTTTTGCATCCTGTTCGGCTGCCGCACTAAAAAGACCGACACTTGTCATGATAAAGAACAGGCCCAGAAACATGATCACACTTTTTTTCATCATTATTGCCTCCCTGTAATAAGCCCAACCCACACACTCTCTGCTACGCCAACCTTTATTTACATTTCACCTTGGCGCCCGGCGGATCCAGTACCATCTGCGCGCCGCCCGACTCGGCAACGAACCTCATCGAGACATCGTGTTTCTCTCCCGGCTTCCCGCCTCTCCAGTTTTCCCTGATGGACATGTGACCGTTGCGCGGCGGTTTTACGACCCTATCCCTGGTCTTTTTTCCATCGCTGCGCTCCCAGCGGTAGGAAAATTTATCGGGCAGGGGCATCTTGAACGTGATGTCCGCAGTATAGGTGATACTGACCGGGCACTTGCCGGTGTATTCCTCTATGTTTGGTGATATCTGAATGACGGCGAACTCGGGGTCCGCGCCGGCATTGGCGGCCCCGGCGGATTCGGAGCGGACGCAGATCCGGGATCAGCCTGTCCGCTTGCCGCTGCACTGACATTCCCTGTAAAGACAGCCGACCAGGTCCCGGTTCCCAGTATAGTTACTTTTTTGGTATAATAGTCCTCGTCCCCCTCAATCCACGTGCCCTGCGTTATTCTTTTGCCGTCAGTTGACAGAATTCCTTTGAACCCTTGGGACCGCCAAACGAAACTTCCCGTTTAGCCGGATTCCACTTACAGGGTGCTCCGCGCCCTTTCGACCCATCATTTTCGTTAGCCATCTCCAGCATCACACTTTCACCTCATCTTCTCTGACCATAAGAGTTCCTGTCCAGATAACTTTCTTATCGTCCTGTCCTTTGAACTCCCATTTGCCATACGCAGGACCTGTATATTCCGCTTCGGGCGATTGCCCGGCACTGGCACTCGCCGTTGTTGAGCCGCTGGCCAGGTCCGTAGTAGCGCTTGCCTCTGCGCTGATGTTCGAGGACCCCGAGCCTCCGGAAGACGACATGACCCATCTGTTTTTGACCTTTTTCATTACAACAAACCCGGTATTTTCAGGCGCCCCCTTATGCTTGTACTCGACATTGAGCGTTGCCTCTTCTCCTTTCATGAACCCGCCGAGAACCTTATGGCTTTGGGGCTGGGTGAACATCGCGATGGTGCTGTCCAGGGCTTGCTTTTGCTGAAGACATTGGGCACGTCAGCGGGCTCGGCCATCAATTTACAGATTCGCATATGATCCTTGCTGTACAAGGCTTTGATAAATGCCATATATGCACCGCCTGGTTCTCCGCCTCCGTTCGGAAGCTTTATGCCGCCGTTGTAAGGGTCCTTGAACTCGGAGCTCGCGGGATTCTCTGCTGCGATGACAGCGGAAACGCCAAAAGAAATCAAACCGCATGCCAGTACTGCGAAAACCAGAGAAACGATGATTCTTCTGAACACGGAAAAGCAACCTGCTCTCATTTTTTCTCCTTTATCAGAACGAGAATGTAAAAAATATGGATCCGGGTTTTGTGTGGGTAATCCCATGCGAAAATCTAGGCATGCAACCGAGTCCGTAGGGTTAAACATTTCAGACTGTCTGAGCCCGAAGGGCGAGTTTCTGAAATGTACCGAAGGACGACCGAGCATGCCGTTAAAGATTTCCGCCGGGTGCCCTTCTTTCGGTTACCTTTCTTGGGCAAGCAAGAAAGGTGACAGAAAACGCGAAGAATGGCGCAAATACTGCTTAATAAATCATATAGGCGCTTGTTCCGCCCACATGAAAGCCTGAAGATCCAAAACTATTTACATACGTTCATATGGCATCCCATACAGGTTTGTCCAAAAATTGAGAAAGCGTACGCGCGTCTTCCCTGACCTTGTCCTTCTTGTCATCAAGGACGAGGTAGATGCGCCTGGCGTCTTTCAGGACAAGGTTCAATTCATATCGGTAGTGCGAGCGCGTTTTCGGGCCGCGCACACATAGGAGATGAGCTGCAAGGCGTGGATATCTTCAAGCTTCGCGCAATGCGTAATCGTCTTCCTGTCACTGACCTCATCCGGGGCCTTTCGCCCCTTCCAGAAGAACCCGTTGCGCTTGTCAAAAACGACGGGGGCCGTGATGGAATACAGCATAAGGCTTCCCGCGAGCGTAAAAGCAAGGCCGATCAAGAGAGGCACGATCGTGTCGTTATCGAAGGACAGCCCCCCGTGCGAAAGCTTGTAGAGAGAGAAGCCGACCACGATTCCCAAGCCGGTCAAGGTAAAAAAAAGAAAAACCAGCTTGCCGGCGAGGGATGCCCGGAATTCCAGTCTCGCGGAAGAGACTTTGACCAGTTTATCAGCGGATGGTCCGCCCAGTGAGGACGTCCACTCCGTCTGCATGGCAATCGGGTCTCCAAAACCTGAAGGATCGTATTTCTTGATTTCAGCGGCCATGCTTTGAAGTTTCTGCTCCAATTTTTTCAACATAACGCTCCTCTATCAAAAACGGGCCCACCGGCGGAGCTAGAGCTGCTTTTTCAACAGGTCGAGCTTTATTTGCCGCGCCAGGGTCTCGGCCATCTGCCGATCGGCGTTGATCTCGATGATCATATTCTGCGCCTTGGTAACAATCGAAGTCCTGGCAAGGTCCGACTTGAAGTTTGTATCCCAAACGCCGAGCAGGATCACGAGGCGGCCTCCGTTGTTGTCCCCCTTGCACCAATACGCCTGCGAAGCGCCGGCAATCGACACCGGCTGGTCACGGACCGGGATCCAGGCATGGTCTTCATTGACCTTGATGATCAACTCCGCATCCTCGCGGTCAGGTTTGGTCTTGTTCATGTCCTGGGACAGTTGCCCTGACATGGCCCGCTCCACATAGGCTTTGGTGATCACATCTTTGATCTTGTTTCTTTCCGCCTTCGCGGCGCTGACTTCCTCCCTGATCCGGTTTTTCGCGGCCGAGTCGTTGTTTTTGCGCGCTTCCTTTTTTGCATCTTCCAAAGCGTCGATCTTCCGGTCCAGTTCCGCCAGTTTCGCCTGCTGCTCCGGGGTCCCCTTCATGGCGTCGCTGACCGCATTCTGGTCCGCACGGTCCGAGGCTTCGGTGCTGTATGCATACGTGAACCTGAGCCAATAGAAGATGGGCGTGTCGTTGGAGCTTTTCGGACATTTCGGCACGGTCGTCCCGAGGCCCGCCGCAGTGTCGTCCTTCATGACCCAGTCCCTGGTGCCGGAGGCACTGCCGCCTTTGCCGCACTGTAGGCTGACTGGAAAGCTGCCAGCTCCTGCTGATTCGCCGGAAGGTCGGGACAATCACCGCCGCTGGCGAAAGCAGGCGAAACCGTCGTGGCGAGCAGCAGAACCATCAATATCATTTTTTGCATATCATCTCCTTTTGTCGAGGCCGATCTCATCTTACCGGACCCTGCGATATTTGAATGGGAACATGGTCATTCCCGCACCCAGCCGGAGTAAGCATTCGCCTTCCTCGCTTCTTCCGGCAGTTCGACTTCAAGGCGCGTCCTGAACTGCTTGATCTTGCGCTCGACATATTGCTTCAATGACTGGAACATCAGCGCGCAATTCTTTCTGCAGCCGACAGAGCTCTTTTGCTCTTCCACGCATGCGTTTTCCCGTTCGTTGTAGTAAGCCAGATTGTCCTGCTCCACACGGATTTTTCTGCGCAGGTCGTCGGCCTGGTCCCTCCACCAACGCTCCCCTCTCCCGAAGTTGTCGAGATGCGGGCCTGTCGTGATGCTCCCCGCCGCGGTCCGGGTGGCGGGCCCGGCCGTCGGTTCCTGTTTCCGCAGCCAGCCGGGGTAAGCTCCGGCCTTTCTGACGTCCTCCGGTAGATCGACGTCCAGTTTGGTCCTGAGCTGCTGGATACGCCATTCCGAGCGCTTTTGGTTTTCTCCGTACAACCTGGAGCAGTCTCTTCTGCGGCCGACGATGTTCTTTTGCGACTCTTCGCAATCCGCCCGTTTCTCTTTGAAGAAAGCGATGCTGTCTTCCTCCAGCCGGATCTGTCTGCGCAGCTCATCGGCCTGGCCCCTCCAAAAGCTTTCTCCCCTTCCGGAGCTGTCCGCGTGCGGGACAGAAGGAACGCCGGGTCGTACGTCTTTTCGGACGGTATTCCCGACGTTCACCTCGCCGTTGGTCTGCGACAGATTTTTCGCCTGGCCGCGATATTCCGGCGGCACCTTTTCTATTTCATCGACATACCATTCCCTCCCGGAGCTGTCGGTCCACGTAAAGAATGCGGCCTGCGACAAAGACGGCGTCAGAAAAAATATCAGGAACACAGCCACTGCGATGCTTCGCATGTTTCGCTCCTTACAACGCTCCGGGGAAACAACGCCCCAAGCTGTTCAACGTCAGCCAGAATTCAAGGGACATGACTGCGGTCCTTTCCTGGTGAGCGATGTTCTGCTGTTCCAGATTTACTCAATATTTACTCTTGATTTTATCATTATATGGTGATAGCATAAAAACCAAGCAAGGAGATAATCATGCCGATCATTAAACCCATATCAAGCCTTCGTAACAAAACACGCGAGATTGCATCGATCTGCCATGACCAGGATGAACCGGTCTACCTCACCACCAATGGAGAGGGTGACCTGGTTGTCATGAGCATTGAACACTTTGAAAAGCTGAACGCCAGGTTAGACCTTTTCGAAAAGCTTGCCGTGGCCCAGTCGCAGGCCGCGTCCGGAGAAAAGGGCATTACCCATGCGCAGGTGATGCAGAAACTTCGGCAGCGCAGCCATGCCGGATAAATACGTTATCCGCTATCTTCCCATTGCCGTTGACGATCTTCTCTCCATCTCGGACTGGATCGCGGCAGACAGTCCCGCACGGGCCGCTTCCTTTACGGATAAATTTGACAAACGAATCGCCCGTCTTGCAACGCACCCTTTTCCCGGCCGCATCCCGAAACACGATAAACTTCAGGCCTCCGGCTATCGTGTGCTCGTCATTGAAGCCTATCTCGTTTTCTATAAGGTACGGGGTCCCCTCGTCGAAATACACTGTGTTCTTCATGGATCACGTCATCTCGAAGACATCGTGTAAAAGTTGCGAGGCCGGCCTTAACGCGGCTTACGAGTTCATCATGGGCATACGTCCGCCATGCACTGGACCCTGAACCCCGCCGTATAGATGAGCCAGAATTCAAGGGACATGGCGGCGGTCCTTGCATCGCTAATGCATTTTTTTGATTCGTCCGTGACCTTTAAACTCCACAAAATACAATTTGTCAAGCCGCAAGACCTATGAGTGTCCTCTATAGATTTTCGTAGCTCTCCGAGAAGAGACAGAATGTCAATTCTAAAGTCTGACCCCAATATTCCCCAATAGTTCTAGATTTTGTTCCCCGACAGACTTCTAAGTAGGATCATAAAGCCATTCTTCTGCCGCTGATTTCAGCTGGTTCTGCACGATCTTGCCCAGATCGTTCAGCTTGAGATACCGATCGTCCGGCTGGCTACGTCGCAAGTCGCTGCGCTCCTGTTCGAATCTGGAGCTCAAATCTTCCCAATGATGCTTGTGGGTATGGGCTTGGATAAGCAGGACCACACGCAGACTGTCGAGATCTCGTTCTTTTTGTGCAAGCAAGGTCAGATACTTTGTCGTGTACGCTTTTCTGTTGACCTCAGGCGGGATAAGAGAAGGTTCAAACGCTTTGATCTCGTCGCCAAGCCCCTTGACTTCACTCAGCGCATTAAGAAACGTAAGATAATAGCCCAGGCCGCAGGATGAGTTTTTATTGAAATTATCCAACTCGTGTCCATGTAGGCCCCAGATGAGTGACCTGTTGAATCGCCGCTCCAGATATAAAAAGGGGGTTCGGCCATTTCTTTGCATATCAGCCCCCCTTTCGGGATACTTGCCGAACTCGTCCACATTGAACGGTTTCGGTATGAAATTGTATCCAAGAATACTCGTGTCGTTCACCAGCAGATTATCGTGATTCCCGATTATACGCCACGTCGCTCCAAGCGGCGATCCGGCCCCGAAGGGCAACGGATTGCTGAACATCTCATTGAAATAGTCGAGAAATGTCTTCCCGTTCTCCCCCTTGTGGCTGGAGGCAATCAATTGGGCAACGTCTGCCTGGATAGGATTCAAGGCCGTGTTCAAAATGTCGGGGTTATACAGAATGCCTTGGTAATGGCCCAACGATGCAGAAAACCGGCCCGCGTAATCGTTCAAGTCTAATGCTGCTGCCGGATTGACTGCCTTTACCAGCGGATTTATTATATCGTTCACTGTCCGCAGCAGTGCTATCAAATTCTGTTCATTGTCTGGCTTGTAATTCTGGAACCATCTTGCCATTGCACGGGTTTCCCAGAGTTCGTATACGTCTCCCAGAAATGAGACTTCGATGCTTTTTGGATTGGCTTTACTTAAAATCGATATTGTTTCCAAAAACTGACCAAATTCGATCTCGAGCGAGCGTCGCTTTTTCAGACGAGCGAATGCGTACTCGTCACGATGCCGGCCCCTCAGTCTGACTTCTTCATAATCTGTAACAAAATTGTCCAGCGCGCTGTCCTTGAAATAGGAGAGGTGCAGGTCGGGGATCAGCACCACGAGCTTTTTCGGGCCGGTTGCTTCAAAGAATGTCCCGGGGGCAAACCGTTCAAAATTGAGAATATGCTGGTGGAGCCCGATCAGGTCTGGCTGCGGGAGCTGCTTTCCCAGCTTGGTCCCCATCATCGTATCAAGGAATTTGAATATCCAGTTTTCCATCCACAGTCCGGACCCTCTCCTCGTAACTGACGTCATTTCCCCTGGAGTAAGGGATGGACCCGACCACCTCCACCCTCCCGGAATGTGATTGAAGGAACAGAGGGCTACGCTGTCATGGGCAATCAGAACAAATGTAGTGGTGGGGAACAATGGATCCAAGTCTTTGCCGGCTAAATTCTTTTGGCCGCCGTACCACCCGCCTGCATCGATGTAGAGTACCCGTAAATTAGCCATCGTTCTTTTCCTTCTGGCAGATCAGACTTTGAGCTTGTCCGCCTCGGATGCTATCACGACTAGTGACGTCGGGAGTTTTACCCGCCACGGCGCGCCGAATCGAACGCTGCCGATCAGGTAATTTGCGTTATCATTGGAATCCAATTCAAAGGGGCAATCGATTTGGAACTGCGTATCCGTCTCCACTTTCATGATTTCATACCGCAGCCCGTTGATGAAGACTTCGCGGCTCACGTCGATCTGCGGATCAAGCACCCAGAGACTGTCGGCATTTACCTCAACAAGATCGCTGTCGGCGACCACCTTCAGGGTCCCGCTACCGGTGACGAGGTCCCGATTCCTGGTCTTAACTACCTCGGTCCAGACGTTTGCCAACTGCTCTTCGAGCCCGTCGAGGGGAGGCGTATCCTCCCGGCCTGTTTCGTCATGTGGCGGGATCCAGTCAAGCAGGCTCTCCTCGCCCGCAGTCCCGGCATCGGGGGACGTGAGGTAATGGAGCAGCCGCTGTTCATAGCCCGCGGTAACGGGCACCAGAAGGCGGCAGGAACCGGCCGTCAGGAACTGCTGGAATTGATCGTCGAAGTTCCGTATAGCCATTTTCTGTTTCCAAGCGAGTGTTTGGTCTTCCCAAAAATAAGGATACAGGAAATAGCTCATCTGTTCCCATTCCAGCGCCACTTCAAAGAAGGAGATGACTTTCCTGGCCCACGCAAGCCTCCCGAGCGCCAGGCCTTCATCGGACAACACGTCAAAATGCGTAGTCTTTCTTCTCATAAGCGAGATTGCCCACTTCTTGAGCTCCGCTTTCTCGCGGCCGCGATTCTGCAGCGGGTTTCCGCCGTCCTGGGGAGATGCTCCTTTCGCTTTTTCCGTCTGTTTCAGTTCGAGACGCCGTTTTCTATCTTCGTATTGTTCCACCAGCTTGCTATGCGCCTGGTAGAGCTTTTCCCACGTCTCGAGAGCCCAGCGCTGGTATGCTTCGTTCGTGCGCTCGGTCACCACCTCGATGCTGACCGCACCGCAATTCGCATGCAGACCTGAAAGGCGGATTGCGTAAGGGATGCTCGGTTCGGCCGCATAACAGTTGTCCAGGAGAAACTTCCGGCCATAGTTCCTCGAGGTCGTGCTGCCATCGAAGTCGTCAGGATCGACATAACGATTTATAACAACCTTGTCGCCAACGCTCACGAACATATCGAACGTATCGTCGCCTTTGCCGCCGGTCACCAGAACATTACCCCTGACCGGACGATAGCCCTCGGGAATCGTAATGCTTCCGCCGGACGACCCGTCTACCGCGGTTGCCGAGTAGTTTGCTCCAACGATTTTATGCAGGGCAGGCGGAGGCTGAACGCCCTCGGCACAATATACCTTTACCAAAGTAGGCAGATTGCCTTCCAGGGTTTCTGGGTCGGCCACTACGTTAAATGACGGAGGCGGCGCAAGATCGAGTGGGTCCTTGTCCACTTGCATGAGCTCGCGCAGGAAATACCCCGGGTCGGGGAGAATCGTTTCGATCATCAGACGTTTCCCGTATTGCCTGAGTTCTATCTCGTGAATTTTGTCGACCCATCGGTATACTGCGCTGTAGGGCGCACTCTGTCCCTGAAGACCGTGTTCGTTCGTCTCTTCAACACGCTCCAGGCGCCGCTGCCTGCGGAGTTCCCGCTGAGAGCGCGCGGTTTTCTCGACCGATCGGGTGACAATTTCCTGAGCGAATTCAGAGGCGGATTTGCGTGACTCGTTCATGCTCAACGAATACTGGGCGCTGGCGCTCGCCGTTACCTCCACCGCCCCGTATTTTCCGGAAACGTTTACCGAAGCGTTGACGGCAAGGTCCTGGTTGATGGTCTTGTCGATCTCCTGCTTGAAGCTGGCCTTGTCTGTCTGCTGGAGATCCTTCTCTTTCTCGCTTGTTTCCGTCAGCTCGACCTCAGTTAATTCTTCGGTCTCGGTCGTACGCGTATGCACGCGCTTGCGTGTTTCGCCGGGCAGAACGTTCTCAATGTAGGCAATCTCCCCCGGGACATACTCGACAACTCGTTCGCGGGCAACTATGAGATCGGCAAATCCCAGGCTGAGCAACTGGCCAGCCGACTCTCCTTCCGGCTCCGACGCTTCCTCGAGAGTCAATCCTGGGGCGACTGCCCAGTTGTATGCCCGGCATCTGGGCTGCGAGGAGCACGATTTTGTATTCCTCATTTTTTCTTTTCTCGAGGTTGTCTAGAAACGCTGACAGGCTCCCGGGAAGATGGGCCAAGTCCCCACCATACACGTTTGTAAGCAAGTCGCGCTCGGCCGGGGTAAGCGAAGCTGCAAACTCCTTGCGGTACTCTGCATCCGCGAACGCGGCGGATGCCCGGACAAGCCGGATCTTTTCCGCTATATCGTCGGCAGCCAGCCGCGGGCTTTTCTTGCCCTTTATTGCCTTTGTCTTTGACGCAGCTTTTAGCGGCCAAGCCGCTGACAGTTTCTCGATCTCGATATCTGCAGCCTCTGATCGAGTGCTGTCAAAGACCATAGCAGCTCTTGCCAGTGATTTATAGATTGGCACACGCTTGAGTATCGTCTGTATCTGCATGATCTGCGCCTGCCGGTCATTCTTCTTTTTATCTTCTGGTTTTTTCGGAATGGACACGCTGCCAGGAATGAATACGGGCGCTGATGCCAGCATGGAAATGGACGCCTGTATGTCCTGCTCCCCGGACTTCGTTGTTGCATGCTTTAATAAAGCCGCGTCACGAATATATACCTCTAGTTCCCGCAATCCTGCGTGCTTATTCGGATCGAACAGCTTCAGGCGGTCCTGATTCGATGCACACTTGATAAAAAGCCAGGATAAACAGACCCGCTTGATATCGGCTGCGATCGCGCCGTCGGCTGCAATCTCGGCGGCCTCGCGCGCCTGATTTGGCTTGATGGAACTCCCGGAAAAACAACTTTCAGCCCATTTTCGGAGTCGATTTAAGGCCATTTCGGGCAGTTCGGTCAGTTTGACCAGGCCCGCCCTGCCCTCCGTGGCACCTTCACGTACCCGGGTATGTTTGTGATTCGTTGAACAGTCGGAAAAGCTGTTTTCCGCCCATTTTCGAAGGCGTTCAATGGCCATATTTGGCAGCTCCGACAGTTCGACCAGGCTGTTTTTCTTGATCTCGGTCGTTAATGCCTCCGCATTATTCTTGGGTGCAGCAATAATCTTCTTAATTTCATCATCTTCGAATACTTTAAAAATGGAAATGGCAGCCGCTTCGCAGCGGGCCCGAAGTGACACAAACCGAAACAGTTCACTGCTTTGTCCAGCCATAGCACACCTCCCATTCGGAATTTATCGTTCGTGATACCATTTCGCCTTCTGCAGGTGAGTAATATTCTAAGGACATCCTATAAGCCCCCTGTCAAGCGCAAAGTGCTTTTCGGAACACCTCTGGGGTCACACCTCTGGGGTCAAGACGTGACCCTGATATGGTTGACAGTTGTCAAGGAGAAAACAGTTTCCCCGCCCCTCCATGCAAAAGGGATGATGTCAGTTATTGCTCCAGGGCAGAGGACCATAGAGGACCATAGTGTCAGGTCTTTTATTTTGGTGTTACTACTTATCTACACCTCGTATCGCACTCCTCTGGGGTCAGGTCTTGGAAAATCATTTTCTTATATTTCAAGACCTGTCCCCAAAATGTGTCCTTCGAATAATGCACGTCAGGTATCAAGTGTCTTCGCCAAGTGTCTTGCCTTTAGCTATCAATCACTAACAGCTACTGGCATGCTTCTGAAAAACAGGCACCGTCATAAATCATATCTTTCCAATTCGCATCTACATCATATACAGGAGTGCCATTTGGTACTTTGCTTTCACCAGTTAAGCACTTAAAGTGTTCCATGCTTTTGTAACAGCAATAATGCCCCTCGCCATTCGAGTAACAAAGAGGGCCATTCTTGTAATCGAAGATGCCTTCTGGAAGGCGTTGGCATAAACAGGCACCATCATAAATCATATCTTTCCAATCCGCATCTACATCATATACCGGGGTGCCCTCAGGTACATTGCTTTTACCAGTTAAGCATTTGAAATGTTCCATGTCTGGATAGCAACAATAATGACCTTTGCCGTTCGAGTAACAAAGAGGCCCTTTCTTGTAATCGAAGATGCCCTCTGGAAGGAAAATACTTTTACAATGAGCATCGCAACGAGTTCCGACACATCTAAATCCTTTTTGGCAATCAAAATTGCTCTGGCATTTGGGCGGTAGACATTTGGAGGTTCCGTCCATATACCAGTTACAACAACCTCCATTGGGGCAATCGTGGCTAGAAGAACAGGCCGGAATTATCCAGTCGCACCATAAATCGTTGATACATGAAGTCTCATTTGTATGAGTTGTGCAGGAAACAATCTGACCTAGACATGCCGCACCGGCAATGGTTGAAAATTCGCATCCTTGGACATGGTTGCATGCATCAAGGCCTTGAATGACTATGCAGGAAAAAGGTCTCTTTGGTCCTGCAATACACTCGCAGTCAGCTTTATCTACAAATGCGGACAATGAAGTAACAAAGAACAAAAATAAAAAGATAATTTGATTTTGCTGTGCTCTCATCGTAATCTCCTTTTATTAATTTACTTGGCCTCTTTGCTCGCTTAACGCCGCCGTGAGGAGCGTGGTTTTCGCGACTCGCTCGACGTGGTTAGAGTCTTACCTCAGAATGCATTTCGTTCTTGCGTCAGGGTTGTGGCTATATACCTATTAACCTACCGTCGTTATCGAGCTTGGCGAATTTATCATTTTTTGAAATAAAGCTTTTATTGTGAGCAATAATTTCTTTTGTTGAGACATGCATTAGATTCAATAACAAATTCAGAAGATCACAACAAGCGCTTTCAATTTGTTGAAAGTTAAGTGGCTCCGGATTTTTGACTTCTGCTTCGAACTTTTTATCATGGATGACCAGCTTAAAATGACGTTTTCCAAGACCTGAATGCTTTTCAGAATCTCTTAAATCTTTGATTAATTGATACGGTTTTGATTGATATATGCTATTAGCCTCTCTAAAGATTGGCACGGAGAACTCTTTTACGGGTTTTATAAATTCCTTATATGAAAAACCGAGTGCTTTTTTGTTTTTGAGGTCATAAAACCAAGCTATGGATTTGGAGTATATGTCAAGTGCGGATCTTAATGAATCGGCCGCAATCGTGCTAAATAATTTTTGTTTGTAACCTTCGGGGAAATCGTTCTCCTTTCTTTCAAATCTAACTTTTCCTTGGAAGAACTCGACAGCTACACAAAATTCATGCAATCTAAACAAACAAGCGTGAAAATTGTCTAAAAAGGCAATATTCCTTATCCCTTTCGTTATGTTAAATTTTTTCTCGCCCTTGTTGTCAATTATATAATGCTCGAATAAAGCTAGCCTTGGCATTGACTGCTCAAGGTTCGATTGCAAGGTAGAAAAATCATCTATAAGTTTTTCTACTTGGAGATCACAAAACATTTAAATAACTCTCTTTTGAACTGTTAGAATGATCGGCAGTCTTTAGCTTCGTTTGTTTTGGCTCAGCGTGAATTGGACTTTTAGCCGATTTGTGATAAACCATCACGAACGGAGGAAAGTCCATGCGAAAGAAGCGTCACAATTACACCCCCGAAGAGAAGGTTTCGATCCTCAAGCGTCACCTGGTCGAGCAGATCGCGGTATCGGACCTGTGCGACGAGTATCAGCTTGCAGCCGAACGATCTTCTACCTCTGGCAGAAGCAGTTTTTTGAAAACGGAGCAGCAGCCTTCACTCAAGACAAGAATCCCAAGCGCGAAGAAACCCAGCGCATCCAGCAGCTTGAAGAGAAGCTTCGCAAGAAAGCATGAAGTGCTCTCCGAACTGATGGAGGAGCACATCAAGCTAAAAAAAGAACTTGGGGAGCTTTAACCGGCGGCTGGGTTCCCCATGATACGCGCGACGCCGTTGTTGACTTCACCAAGGCCTGGAGCGAGAAGGCGGAGTATCCCGCTGAAGCGCTTCATCGCCTGGCTGCGGTCAGCAAGAGCAAGTTTTACACCTGGATCAAGCGGTACGGCAAAGCCAACGAACATAACGCCCCCATCCCTCGCGACTTCTGGCTTGAAGACTGGGAGCGGGAAGCCATCATCGCACGAACTTTGGGGACATCCTATAGCCCCCTTGTCAAGTGCAACTTGCTTTCGCTGAAATTCCAATACGATAACTGACGGTTTTTCTTGAAGACGCACTTCACCCATGCGTCCTGTTCGGACATCAGCATTTTCTTCGACGATTTTCTCACGTAAAGCGAACTTGCTCTCTAAGCGTTATAAATATCCGGCGTGCCGTTGCCGCCAAGCATCCCTTATCCAGATTCTCAAGTTCTATGAGAGGCCCTGTATTGTCCCTCACGAGGTCATTCGCCTCAACGTTGTGTCCCGGGCTCTCTACGTCGAAATTCAATTTTCAGTCCGGCCTATGCCTTACTAACCCCCTGGTTGAGGTATTTCGGGTCGAACGGTTCTTTCTTCTTCATCAGCGTCCAGGCAATTATAAGAAGCTTCGCTGCCAGCTTCACCCGCATCTTGGTGCCGATCCCTTTTTCCCGCTCCCGTCCCTTTATCTTATTCGTGTGGTAGACGATGAACTCTTTATAGTTGAGCGAACTGATGATCGCCGCCTGATACAGCGCGTAGCGGAGATCGGATTTTCCGTGTTTGGAGATCACTGGCGTGGCGCTGTTTGACGTTTTTCCGCTTCGGCTCGCGCACAGATCAAACCCGGCCATCTTCAAGACCTGCTTGCCGTTCGTAAAGCGTTCGGGATCGCCGATGGCGGCCAGGACCTTGGATGATACATCCGGACCGAAACCGGGAATCATGAGAAGGAACGAGTACTCCGGAAACTTCAGGCAGATGTCCTCGATTTTGTCCTCAACGGTCTTGATCGTCTCCCGGACTTGGTGAAGTCCCATCACCATGATCTGTGCTTCCACGGACACCGCTTCTCCGACGATGCAGCCAATGGACTGCTTGGCAGCCCGCCATATCTGCGTAAGCCGCCGCTGCTGCGCCATATTCACCTTGCCGGGCGATACAGTCCGGCAGAACTCGTCGTATTCCATAAGGGAGATAAGCGAGGGATCCATGCATCGCTGGACCACGTTCAGACTCGCTACCGAACCGAAGTGCTGGTCCATCTCCGGGAAGTACTGGGCCAGAAGCTGATTGCGGATGCGGACCCGGAGACCGTGCTCCTCTTTTTTGAGCCGTTTCTTTAAGGACAACAGCCCCCGCAAGGACCGCAGATCCTCCCCCGGGCAGTCGTAGTACAGGCATTTCCCCAGGGCGATCAGGTCGGCAACATTCGCGGCATCCTTGGTGTCGTGCTTATCCCATCGGCCATCCATAAGCTCACGGTTCTTTGACGTGGCAGCAGCAGATACCAGAACAACCAGGTGTCCGCCCTTGATGAGATACTCTCCCAGAGGTTTATGGTAATTGGCCGTGGGTTCCAGGCCGAAAACCACTTTGCGCAGGCCATGTTGCACCTTGAGCGCGTCCGCTGGATCAGAAGCTTTTGGAAACCATCGTACGTATTATCAAAGAACATCCCTTTGTGCAGCGTCCTGCCGGTCGCCGTGCCGAAGAAAGCATTATGCCGTTCCTTGGCAATATCCAGACCGACGATCAAATAATCCGTCGAACCGCGAATCTCTTTCTTGAATTGACAAAATTCCTGCAGCCTGATACCATCTGAATCATTCATGAGAGGCCTCCTGTGCGAGAATTTAGTTTCGGGATAAACTTATTCTTAGCAGGAGGCTTCTCTTTTTGATAGCTTATAAAATAATTTTCTTTCAGCTATACTGATCGGTTTGTCTATTCGCTTATTTATATATAACGTTGGTTCCTACGTTGCTTAACTAAGGCCACTTCGGAGACAACGTCCCTGAGATAGTTCGTTACGGGGTCTTTGGTTCCGATTTTGTCTTAATCGAAAAATCCTCCTGCCAGAACCAGCCTACATTGTCGTTATTGAAGTCCTTGTCGGCGAAAGCCCCGTGCGTAGTTGGAGAACTGCCATTCAATGGCATGGTACGGAAATAGAGCCGGTTTTGTATGCCGGGAACGTCGAAGAACTCAATGCCGTTCATAACGTTTTCCCATTTTCCCAGGGTCCTCTGGTTCATGGACACAGCGTTCTCGTAGATGTTGTCGATCTGGTTCAGCAGCGTGCCCGTTCCGCCCAAACCGTACATGTGGGCTTCCCGGTTCTCGGCAATGGGATGGAGCATGTAGTTGAAGAAACGTGCTGCGGGATTGCTTTTCAGCTGCGGGATGACAGCGGCTTCAAAGTCCTCGATGGAGCAGGCAGCGGCCATGTAGACAATCCGATCATACTTGATCTCGGGCCACTGCCTCAGGATATTGTTCGCGACGATCGTGCCCATACTGTGTCCGATCAGCACGATCTTGAGGTCCTTATTCTCCTGCTGACGTTTTTTGAGCGCTTCGAAAAAAGCGACAACACCACCTTCCCGCTCCTTCACGTAACTGTCCACGGTATCGAAAGTTGGTTTGTCTATCCAGGTCCTGGCAACGGTTAGTTGCGTTCGCCGCTTCATATCGTCCCAGGCACTTGTTCCAAAGCTGTCGAAAATCGGTGCAGTTATCAAGCCGAGCGTCGTCTGTGCCACTCCCTTGAGTCCATTTCCAATAGCACTCAGCCATTTTTGCTCGCCGACCAGATCGCCCTTCGCATCCACAACAGACGGAACCTCTGCAAATCGGGACGGCTGCTCTATAGCGAGCATCTGATTGACCTTTTTGGCATTCTTTTCATTCGGCAGCCAGTCAAAGACCACCGATTTTGAGAAATCACGCCCTTGATAATACCACACCATCGGCGTCCGGATAACTCCCCGACCGAGGTCTTCGACCAGGACAACGGGGGAGGTCATGGGGCCGGTCCAGGTCCAGTACTCGCCCTGGCGAAGGAAGAACGTATGCTCCAAGTAAGTACTGAAAAACCCCGAAGGCCAGGTGATAAATACGGGCCAATACCCGTCCGTTTTCATATGTTCGGTATAAATATTCGCCCGTTCATTGGCGGTACTTTCGATGTTAAGACCGCCGTGTATGAAGATAAGGACTGAGTTCTGGTCATGAGGAAGCAGTTTCCTGATATGCTCATCTATCTCGACAGCATTGACGAAGACCTCACCCTTCGCAGGATTAAGCGGCGCGCCAAGCTTATCGACGGCAAGGATGTTATCAACCACTCCCTCATTCGGCCATGTGTGTGCGCACCCTGAGAACGCAACAACGAGCAACAGCAGCGAGAGCAACTTCTTCATGAGAATACTTCTCCTATAAAACAGCCTATAAGATTTTATCCTTATTAAAATCACTTACCAGTTACATTTTCCAGCCGATCACGACGCTTAACCAGCCTTTACCCTCGCTCTCCCATGTTTTGTAACCGATGCAATCCTGTATATTTCAAGATCTATTCCCAAAATGTGTCTTAATCGAGAATACCTTCCATTTGGGATATCGCAACTGGCACCAAGGGGTAACGTGGACAACCTGCAACTACGTCACTCGTTGAATTTCTTCTTTCAGAACACTTTGTCACAATTTCAAGATTGACTCGACCTAGAATTTATATGTGATAGGTACTATTAAGTTTAATCTTTCTCTTTTTGCGGCCACGTCGCTTTCATTTCTCCATTCGACGCCAATTCCAATTGCATATTCATTCCACCTTACTAATAGTGGAACTACAGAGAGACCAAATACTGCCTCTCTATCTTGGGACTTGGATGCCGTAACTCCAACAGACCACGCATACGTAAAATTGTTTATACTTTTCTCCCATGTTCCTTTAGACGGATCAATAGTCCAGTCTACATAAGTTTTCTGATTATAATTAATAGTTAATGTAAGTGGCGCAATCGAGTCAAAAAAGGCAAACTTTTTTGATTTTAAATTAAACGAAATTGCAGCAAGGCCTGGCGCGATTTCCACGTTTTTTCGCGTAGGTATTTTGAATTTTTTCCCTGTAATAAAATTCCCATTTGCATCTTTATCAGGGACAGTCCTAGTAAGTTCAGAAATGATATCCGCAGGTGCCGTAGCACTTCTAATCATTAAAAAAGAACCATTCATTTTTACAAATAAATCTGAGACTTCCTCATTGCCTTCCCCAGCAAATGCATTTCCGCAAATAAACACCATTGAAAAAAGCACCACTAATATTTTCATCAACTTCATATTCCGAATCCTCCGAGTATTAGTATTCTCGCTTACGTCCAGCGAGGTTTGATTTTCAATTCCACTTAAAGGACGACTCCAAATTTGATGCATTTAGTGCATTCCGCTCTTATACAAAAAAATTACCTTCTCCGTCATTAGATGTCGCTATCCATCTTATTCTTCAACACCTTTTTTGCCAGACCAATCATTTTCCCCGCCAGATCTTCAAGGCTCTCCCTAAGCACCGGCATCGGCACCCCGAGGTCATCGCATAACTGCTTTAAGTCTTCCAAAGTAAAATTTTCCTGGTCTTCAAATTGCGTCTGGATAATCTGCATGGTCGGCATCAGTGACTTCTGCAGGCTTGTGAAATTCGTCATCAAACCGTGCTTCTTGGCACTTTTTGATAACGCTTTAAGAACTGCACGCCAGCGAATCGTTTTAATTAATATATTAATAGCTGCAAGAGCGGCGCTTTCATCATCTACGTCTTCCGGTTGTTTCTCCTTCACCCTTGCTGACAGCTTTACCATGATAGCCATTACGTTCTTTACCAGAGTTACCGTCTTCGGTGTTGGCAATGGAGGATTCCAGTTCAGCCATAAGCCTCGGTGTATGATGCAAGACGCTATCTCGCGGTTCAACGAATCGGCGGGGAGAAATTCAGGGTAGGCTGCCAGCAGATCCCAGTTGGTCCGCAAGAGCGGCGGAGCGGTGAGCCGGTCCGTCGGGAAAACAGATGGTTTGTCATCTAGACGGGCCATGGCTATTCTCATCGCAATCACATCGGGAAAATCCGGACCGAGCATTACTGCGACGTGGTCGATCACCGTTTCCAGAAGATGGCACTGCGGTTTATCTTGAAGGAGCAGCAAATGCGCCACCAGCAAGCCAAGAATGGGATGAGAGAACTTTTCGGCAAGCAATTCATCCACTTGTGCGTTTGTTATGGCAAAGCGGCCCTGCGTAAGTGAAAGTCTAGCGAGCTCAGCTAATCGAAAGAGGGTGTCGCCAGGTGAAAACAGCGTGCCCACGGGCGTCATCAACAAGGCGAGATCGGTCAGATCGGCACGGCCGGGAGCACCCATATCGGCAGGCAGGTCTACGTGGATGAATGCCTGAGTTTGCCATCCTTGCACGACAGTGATAGGCATGGCTATTCTTTCGGAATCTTGCATCTTATAACTCAGCACATAGGTTCCAGGCTGAAGATGAACGTTCAGAACAGCGAAGCCGAGATCAACGTCACGCTTTGCGTGAGCGTCAAAATCCAGAAGCATGTTTCCGGCAGCACTATGCAAACGAAATCCGTCAAAAGACCGACGGTAGTTGTCCCGGACGTCCTGCGTGGCCGTGCGCTGGCGCATACAGGCATCGGAAGGGTCTCGTACACTAATCAGAAATATCGCACCCCGTCCCAAGCCGGCGTCCAGTGGAGCGCCGGCACTCGCGACAGATATCGCGTGTTGGTGATACTCATGACTGGTAGACGTACCATTCAAAGGAACAGGAGATGCAAAAAATAAGGGTTCAAAGAGCACCGAAACGGGATCACCGCCGTCCGTCACGTCAAACAACTTCTCGGTCAGTACCGTACCGGCGCGCGCCCGAGCCTTGTAGATCCCCGGGGCAAGACTAAACTGCAGACTGCCAAAACCCTGCGCGATGACTCGAAAACCGCCATCAACGATTTCCAACTCGCCCTGGCGATCTGCAATTTGAACGGTTACTGGGATATTAGAGCTCGACATCGTCGTCCCCCGCTTGAAACTTATGCGTCAATGCGCCCCCGGCCGTTGCGGCCACCACCATATAGTAGGTTGCAGGCAACGGCACGACGAATATATTGTCGCTGATCTTGCAGTCCGTCGAACTGCCGTCCGCCCACGACACCTGCGCCACATTCGGGCAAATCATGACTGTCGCTACGTCACTCAGGTCCGCCCTGATGATCTTGAATGAACTGCCAGCCCCGAGGAGCTTGAGTTTAAAGTGCTGTCGAATGGCAGCAGAAACCGGTCTGGTAAATTTGATCTCGCCATTCGAAGGGACGATGATCTCCGGCGGATCGGCAGGAACACCCACACAGAGGGCATTCCATCGCTGCTCCAGGTAACCCTTGATCGCGTGAGTTGACACCTCCTTCGCGTCGGGATCTGCGTGACTGATCGCGTCGAGAAAGGCGTGTGTGAGCAATCCATGCACTTCGTTGTTGCGGGAAGGGATTTTTCTTTCTTGCGCTTTTCCGCCTCGCGGCGCGGCGTAGAGCTCGAACAGCTTTACCTGTTGCGGAACACCGATATCTGTCGGATTCCGCAGGGGAACTTTGAGAGGTTGTTTCGATAGTTCGGCATCCCTGCAGCAATCCATGATCAGCACGATCTCGCCAAAGAGGCCGTGCCCCTTGGCCCACTGTGCGTAGTAGGTGCCGTAAATATTCCAATTGATGTCGCGGTCCGCATTTGCGGCGTAGAGCGCGGCATGGGCCGTTTGTAGGTATTTTTCGCAAAAGCCGTGGCCCGAAAAGAAGAGATAGAGCCGTCCGTCTCTGCGCGGGAGAAAGCCTTTTTCGCCCGGTTTGCGAACAACAAGCAAAAAAGCATCAAGGAAATCCTGGTAGACAGGCGGCATCTCGTCATCAGCCGCAGGCAGCTGGACCGACTCGTCGGAAACGATACACGTGATATTTCCAGAAGGCACGTTTCCGCCCTGCGGAGAAACGATCCAGTCCCGCATCAGCCGGACATCAGCGACTGGCCCTTCAAGGCTCTGCAATGCCGGGTCCGCATACCGGCTGATGCCGACTAAAATTGCGTAGTCATTTTGCGCCATATGTTTGCTCAGACTCCGCTCTGTAGGATATGCTGCACGCTCTCCATTGTTAGAGCATCGTTGTCGTCGAAATCGCCGTGACTTTTTCCGTCCGAATTACACCCCGGCCCTGCATTGCTGGGTGACCAGACCCTGCTGTTGGTTCGGCTTTCGTAGAATTTCCTGCAATCCTCTATGTAGGGAAAGGACGTGGCATCAAAGACAGCAGTCTCTTTTAAAAAGCGCTCCATACCGACCAGGGGTTCATCCGGTTCACTCTTGAGCAGACCGGAAACGAAATAGAGCAATGAACTTCGGTAAAGGATCGGAACAAGGGTATCGGAAGCTTCACGCGAATCCTGCATGCCGAACTGTCGGAAATTACGGATCTGGTGCCCGTGGTGCTTGATCGTTTCTGAAAACAGAATATGGGTTGCGGCCGGAGCTTCAAAGATCACATCAAATTTCAGGTCAGGTACACACGTGGCAGCGGCTTTCAGGAGATTGCAAATATAAATGGCCCCGGTGCTATGGCCGACCAAGGTGATCTTGGGAGGAACGGCATTGCCGGACAGCTGGGTCTTTAGTTCGGAGAGAAACGCTGTCCCTCCGTGCTCTTCCCCTTCTTTGAAGGCATCGGCGGTATCATCCTTCATTCTGTCCCACCAAACCTGCTTCCCGATCTTGTCGACATACAACTCGCGAAGTGTTTCCTCGACCAGTGTCACGTACATGCCGTGTGCGCGGCTTTTGCTGAAGCGGCGAATGACCCTGACGACGATTACCACTACAGCCTTAGCGAGCTTTATCCAGGAAATCGGACCGAAGCCTTTCGTAGTTCCCGTCACCGTCTCCCCGAACAGCTCGAAAGCGGTCTTTGGCCCGATAAGGGACTTTTCAGAGACCGTCAAGCCGGTCCCTTTTGTTGATGGACGCGTCGCCCCTTCTCCGTGTAATCCGTTGTAAACGGCTTGCACCGCATCCTTGAAGTCATCATCGCCTTCTATACTGTCTGCAATATCATTTTCCAGCTTTTCCTCATCAAGGGCGGCGCCCCCCTTGACCTTTACTGCAATGTCGGCCGTCGTTGCGTGCGGCAGCATATTCAATAGTTCGGGTGGAGTTTCTCTCTGGCCGCTGAACCATGCATCGAAATCCTCCCGCAATTTCGCTTCGTTGAAATTTATACCGCCCGCGCCTTTGAAGCCGGAATCACTTGGCAGCTTCTTCAGCACCCATTCCGCTGCTTTCTTCACGAACTCCCGGAAAAGGCCTTCTTTGGCTATCTCGCGCATATTGTTCAGTGGAGCCTCAAACAAGCCGGATTCCCAGACGAAGAAAATAGGATACGCTTGAGCCCGCTCGGAATAGAGCGGAAAAAGCTTTTTTTCTGCGACAGCGCGAGCATTGTTCTCGCTCACCAATCCTCCATGGAAATGAATCACGATTCCCGATGGTGACGCTGAGGCCAGCGCCTGTGTGACAATGGTACAAACGTCGATGCGGCTTGTCTTGGACTTTGGACTAAGCCTGCCATCGACAAGGTGGATGATGTGGTTTTTGGGATCGAACATATTCGAACTCCTCTCAATACACTTTGGCGGACCCTTTCAGCATCAGGTCTTTTATTTTCGTGTTACATGCTTCTTCTTACCAAATTGCTGCCGAAATCTCCTGGTTATTTCTATCTGACACTCCCACTGCACCTTTGTTCACTTGAGAAACCCTAGCGCCGTGTACCTACTATTGTTGTGATATACAAAAACGATTACGCCATTAAATCTAAAACCAGCCATGTACTGCATTTATGAGCTCGGAGTTGGGAAGTTCGGTGAAACTTCAAAATGATGCACTGGAGCAGTTTCTCGTTCAAATACTAAGCCATGCGTTTTGCCGCTTAATTCAAACTGCCACTGCTTCGTGCCAAAGATGGGAATTTTCGCGAAAGGTGGGTAGATTATACGGAAATGCAACGTTTTGTCAATGCCCCAGATGGGGTAATTTCAGGGTAATCGTTAAATAGCCCCATTCCAGAGACCTTCGTCCCTGGAATGGGGGCATCTTCAGAATTACTGAACGGTCAAAGTATAGCCTACGTTCGAAGTCGTTAAAGAGAATGGATCAACCAGGATGTAGTATGTGCCCGCTGACAGAGTCTGGGTGATTGAATCAGAGCTGCCGCTAGTATAGGCCAAGTCTAAAATGGTGGAGGTGTCCCAAAGTTCCAGATCCAGATCAGATGTTGAAAAATCGTTGATCGTAATCGTGACTGATTTTGGCGAGGAAAGTGTAAATTGGTACCAATCATCGTCCGCGGTTGAACTGCTGACGCCGCTGATAGTTGCCGGCAGTGTTATGATCTGCGAAGCCGATTTCAAGTTATTCGGTTCAACTTCGGTGGTGCCGCCTCCCGAGGTGGTTACCGTAAAATTCGCTGTTGACGTGGCTGTTACGCCAACCGTAACGCTGATGCTGCCTGTCGTGGCCCCCGAAGGGACTGACGTCGTAATCGTGGTGGCCGTACTGCCCGTGACCGTTGCGAGCAGGCCGTTGAACCTTACGGTGTTATTAGCAGGCGTCTCGCTGAAACTCGTGCCCGTAATCGTTACCGTGGTGCCAACCGGACCGCTGGTTGGGCTGAAACCGGTGATGGTCAGAGCTGAGTTTTGAGATGGAATGGTTACCGTAAAATTCGCTGTTGAAGTGGCAGTCTGTCCGCCGACCGTAACGCTGATGCTGCCTGTCGTGGCCCCTGAAGGGACTGACGTTGTAATCGTGGTAGTCGTACTGCCCGTGACCGTTGCTGTCACCCCGTTGAACTTTACCGTGTTATTAGCAGGCGTTGCGCTGAAATTCGTGCCCGTAATCGTTACCGTGGCGCCGACCTGCCCGCTGGTTGGGCTGAAACCGGTGATGGTCGGAACAGCCGTACCGCCTTGTTTGGTCATGCTCAGGACATCCGTTCCTGAACATGAGCCCCCGGACGATGTACATGACCAGCTGCTTGTCCCGTTCATGGCACTTGCGGAACCGGCAGTCAAGTTTACCGACCACGTATAACCGCCTGTGCAGTACTCATCGGACCCGCTCTCGGAATGAGTCACGCTGCTTCCCGATACGGTGAAGTCAAACGTCTCATTGAAGTCATCCGTCAAGATCAGACTGTTGCTCCCCGCGTCATGAGCGATCGTTGCGACAAATGAATACATCATGCCTGTCGGGTCTCCGCACGTATTTTCGCCGGTTGTTTCTGTCACGTTCCATGTGCCTGCCAGGTTGTACGTGGGCGGCGATAGCTGGTTACCCTCCTTCTTGTCGCCAGTACATGCAAACACAAACAAGGATACCGCCAAAGCCGCATACAAAAAAATCGTTCTTCTTTTCATCATTTCTCCCTTGACCTATGAATTAATACAACGCAAATCAATTCTAACCGGTTGCCAAAGATGGGTATTTCCGCGACCGGTCCATTGATTATATGCAACTGCAATGTTTTGTCAAGGATTTCGATGGGGTAATTTAAGGGTAACGATCTCACCATTGCGGATTGCGGATTTCGGATTGCGGAATAGGGTACGGAGTCGGAGGCCGGGTCAGGGCAGAGTCTGCGGGCTCCCACACTATGCGTAAATTCGCAATTTTCGCTGCGATAGGAAAAGGGTCGCGTCCCAATCGACGATTACACGATATTGAGACGCGACCCTCGTTTTTTCTCGCACTGCTTAGCTCACCCTACTTGAACAGCGTCACCAGCCCTTCATCCAGATCGTACCTGGCTGCCACGATCTTGATCTTCTTCTCTTCGACCAGATGTTTAAGGATTTTTGATCTCTTGGTCAGACCGGCAGCCACTGTTTTTGCATTGGCGTCAATCACGCATTCCACAAACTCGTTTTTCTTTGTTTCAGCGCATTTTTTCTCACCCGTGCAGGCGTCACAATGAGCGGCTGCCGACTTGACATTTGGTTCGATAGCTTTCACAATGGCATCAATGTTTACACTGCCGGTACTCTTCCCTTTTGAATCCACCGTCGCCGTTACCGCTCCGCAACGCTCGTGTCCCAACACCATTACCAGCGGCGATCCCAGATGTTCGGCGGCATACTCGATGCTCCCGAGAACGACCGGATCGGGAATGTTTCCGGCAACACGCACAACAAAGATCTCACCCAGGCCTTTATCGAAAATTATTTCCGGCGGAACACGGGAATCGGAACAGGTGAGAATAATGGCGTAGGGTCTCTGGGACCTGGCCAGCGACGTTCGTGTCGCAGGGTCGCTCATCGCATCGTTTGTCAGCTTGTTTTCTACATAATGTTTGTTGCCATCCATCAATTTCTGCAAAGCCTCGTCTGGTGACACGCTTGACCCGCTGCTGGGATTTGAGAAAGCGATCCCGGCGGCAAACACCGCGACTCCCAAAGTTACTGCGAATAGTCTCATCGTTTTTCTTCTGAACACAATATACCCCCCCTAAATGAAATATCCTCCGGCAGAGCCGCAGGTCATGTTATTTTAGCCGATCAAAGGGAATTCTTATTTCCATCGACCGGGCCGAAGAAGTTCGAAGTTGGGAGTTCGGTGGAACTGCAATGATGACGCACTTAACCGGTTTCTTGTTCAAATCCTAAAGCCTGTTTTCTACTGCTTTGATTCAAACTGCTACTGCTTCGTGCTAAAGATGGGTATTCCCGTGAAGGGTCGATTGATTATATTGAACTGCAACGTTTTGTCAAGAAATTCATTCGAATGCGGATCTCGTATTTCGGATTGCGAAATGAAGACCTCCGACCCTGGACCCTGTACCTGCCCCCTCAATCCGCAATCCGAAATCCGCAATCAAGAAGCTTTTCTCTTGACTTTTCAGGCAAATAACGCTAATTTCAGACTACTATTTTCAGGGCCGGATTCATTCGGCCCATGCACAGAGGGGCCCAGCCACCCATGTCGTATCAGATCAAGCTCGAGATCTTCGAAGGTCCCATGGACCTTCTGCTGCACCTCACCAAGAAGCACGAACTCGACATCTACTCCATTCCCATCGCAGTCATCACCCAGCAATACCTCGAATACATCGAGCTCATGAAGAGCCTCGATATGGAGATTGCCGGTGAGTTCCTCGTGATGGCGTCGACGCTCACGCTTATCAAGTCCCGGGAAATGCTGCCGCCTCCCGAGCACCCTGAGGCCGATGAGGATGGCGTCGATCCGCGGGCCGAGCTTATCCGCCGGCTGCTTGAGTACAAGAGCTTCAAGGAAGCGGCCTCCTCCCTGGGGGGCAAGGAAGAGACGTGGTCGCAGATCTACACCCGGCCGGCCGAAGCCGCCTCCGACATCCCCGAGGAAGATCAGCCGCTGCTGTTCGATTTCCATCTCTTCGACCTGCTTGCGGCGCTGAAGGACGTCATGGCGCGCGTGCCGGATGCGAGCTTCGACGTGACGCCCGAGGCCGTCTCGATCACCGAGAAGATCTCGCAGATCCTGGCGCGCTTCGAGACCACGGACTGCATGCTCTTTACCGAGCTCTTTGACAACACCACCAGCAAAGCCCAGATCATCGGCACCTTCATGGCGCTGCTCGAACTGCTCAAGACGCGGGTCATCAAGGTCTTCCAGATGGAGCAGTTCGGCCCCATTCGGATCATGAAGGCCGTGATCGATTCGCAGGACCGGGACAATGCAACGGGGAACCTTTTCGGAGATGGAATGATCGAAGGCAAGTAGCACGGTTTTGATCTCCTGGACCCTGAACCTGGTCCCTGGACCCTTTTACTTAACTTATGAAACCTGACATCAAAGCACTGGCCTTTGCAAAAAAATTCGGCGAGATCGAGACGGCGATTTACGCGGACCGCTCGCTCATCGGCGACCTGGTGACCCTGCTCGGCGAGAAGAACGGCGACGTGCGCTCGGGCGTATTGAACCTGTTGTCGCGCGTGGGTTTTGATTACCCCAACGACACGCGGCGTCATCTGCCGGTCCTGATCGCGCTCCTGGACGACCCGGACATGTTCGTCAAGATCGATGCGGCCAATGCGGTCGGTAACCTGGGTTTTAATTTCAAGGAAGCGGCAACAGCGGCAGCGCCGAAGCTCAAGGCGCTCCTCGAACATGAGCAGAGCCTCGTGCGCCAGGAGGGGGCCTACGCCCTCGGCAACATCGGCTTCGCCCACACGGACCTCGTCCGCGACGCGGTCCCGCGGCTGATCCGGATGCTCGAAACCGGCGACGACGACGAGCGCGAAGCGGCGTCCCATGCCCTGGGCAAGGTCGGCATCAACGCGCCGGAGCTGATCCGCGGCATCCTACCGAAGCTCGTGGAAGTGCTTGAGTTCTCCAAAGAGGCAACCTGCGGCGGCGTGCTCTTCGCCCTGGGCGCCATCGGGCTCCATTATCCCAAGGAAGTGGCAAGCCTGGTGCCGAAGCTCATGGCCTACCTGGACAGCGGCCATCCCAACGCGGTCAAGAACGCGGTCGCCGCCATCGGGAACATCGGCAGCTCCAACCCGGAGTTCGTGAAGGACGCGGTCCCGAAGATCCGGAAGATCCTGGAAACCGCAACGGACATGGATGTGAAGATGAACGCCAAGGTTGCACTCGGCAGGCTGGGCGACCCGATGGCGATGTAGCTCTTGACCCGGACAAACAGAATCTTTTGCCACGAAGACACGAAGGCTCGAAGAAAGACGGTAGAACTTTACGATCTCATTGACCAGGTCTTAAGCTGTCTTCGTGCCTTCGTGGCAGAGCTCATGTTCTTTTTTTGCATTTCAAGGACTCAACACTTATAATTTTTAGAGGTAGTGAAATTGGAAGATCAACAATTAAAATCGGCGCTTGAGGCGCTGCTCTTCGTCTCGGGCAACCCCTTGTCCATGGACAAGCTGAAGGGCATCTTCGATGAGGCGTCTGCCGAACAGATCGACCTGCAGCTCGCCTTGCTCAGGCAGGAATACGACGACCGGGGCGCCGGCATCATGCTTGCCGAGGTGGCGGGCGGATACCAGCTCGCGACGCGGCCGGAGCACTTCGGCTGGATCAGGAAGTTCAAGACCGTCAAGGTCTCGACCAGACTGTCGAAGCCGGCGCTCGAAACGCTGGCCATCGTGGCATACAAGCAGCCCATCACGCGCACCGAGGTGGAAGCGGTCCGCGGCGTCAACATCGGCGGCATCATGCGGAACCTGATGGAGCGCAGGCTCGTCAAGATCGTGGGGAAGAAGGATGTGCCGGGCAAACCCATGATGTACGGCACGACCCAGGACTTTCTGCAGTATTTCGGGTTAAAGGACCTCTCGTCCCTGCCGACGCTCAAGGAGTTCCAGGAGCTTGAAGCGGGCGAGGATGCCATGGAAGAAGTACCGCGCAGCAGCACCGGCCAGTGAGGCGGAGATCCTCGAGGAAGAGGCCGCGTATGCGGACCTGGCCCCGGAGGAGGAGTCCCCTTCAGCAGATACAACGAAAACCGCGGCCACCGGGGAGAGTCAGGCTTAATGAAAGAGATCCAGGACGCCCTGCGCAAAAAAGAGATCTGGGCAGTCGGCGGCGGCAAGGGCGGCATCGGTAAAAGCCTGATCACCGGCAATATCGGCATCACCCTCGCCCGCCTGAAGAAGCGGGTCCTGCTCGTGGACGCCGATCTCGGCGGAGCGAACCTGCACACGACGCTCGGCATCGGCGTGCCGGAGATGACGCTTTCCGATTTTCTGAACCGCCGCGTCGAGACCATCCAGGACGTTATCATCAAGACCAGCATCCCGAACCTGAGCCTGGTGAGCGGCGCCCAGGACTTCCTCGATGCGGCCAACCCCAACTTCGCGCAAAAAACCCGCCTGCTGCGGCACCTCGAAACCCTTGATGCCGACTACATTATCCTCGACCTCGGCGCCGGAACGTCCTTCAACATCCTCGATTTTTTCCTGTTCGCCGACCACGGCATTCTCGTGGTGCTGCCGGAACCTACCGCCATTGAGAACGCCTACCGGTTCATCAAGAGCGCCTTTTACCGCCGGTTCAAGCGGATCGTGACCGGGCAGAACATCAAGGACCTGATCGATGCGGCCATGGACCAGAAGAACAACATGGGGATCCGCACTCCCTACGACCTGATCGAACGCATCAAGCAGCTGGAGCCGGAAAGCGGCGAGACCCTGGAGCTCGAGATGATGAAGTTCAGGCCCAAGCTCGTCGTGAACCAGGTGCGGACCAAGAACGACATCCAGATCGGTTTTTCAATGAAGAGCGCCTGTCAGAAGTACTTCGGCATCAGCCTTGAATATCTGGGCTATGTCGAGTACGATGACTGCGTCTGGCAGTCCATCCGGAGCAAGCGGCCGCTGGCGATCGAATATCCCTACTCGCGGCCGGCGCGCTGCATCGAACGGATCGTCCATAATGTGCTCAGGAAAGAACAGCTTACCGCCAGCATGCTCTATTGAAAGGGTAAATTTATTTGTGATTTGGTGTCTGTGATTTGATTATTTACGGGAGCTTTCATGATCAAGAAAATAGAGGACCTGAACTACTACGAACTCCTTGAGATCAACACGGACGCCTCGTCGCAGGATATCCACCGGGCCTACGACCGGATACGCAAGATCTATGAACCGAACTCCATCGCGCTCTATTCCCTCTTCTCGGCGGACGAAACAGCCTCGATCAACCGGCGCATCGAAGAGGCTTACCGTACGCTGGTCTACGAAGAGACCCGTAAGCGCTACGACGCACTGCTCCGCCAGAGCAGCGGGCCGCCTGCGCCTGCCGCGCTGCAACCGGCGGAAAAACCCTATCAGGCCCAGCCCCGGCAGCCGTCCCTGTCCCTTGAAGCGGACATCCGCCATCTCAAGAGCGCCGAGCCGATACGGGAGCCTCTGCCGACGCCGATGCCTGCCGTAGTGATGCCGACGCCCCAGCCGCTTCCTTCAACGGTCACGGAATTAACCGGCCCGGTCCTCAGGGACCTGCGGGAACAGCGCAACATTACCGTCCGCAACCTCGCCGATATGACGAAACTCGGCTCGCGCTATGTCGAGTTCATTGAAGCGGAGAATTTCAGCAAGCTCCCCGCCCGGCCCTACCTCCGCGGTTTCCTGGTCCTCTACGCAAAAGCGCTCGGGTATGAACCCGAGCGCCTGGTCAGCGACTACCTGAAACGTTACGATGCCGCGATGAACCCTTCCCAAAAATAGTTTGGAGTTTGGAGTTGGGAGTTCGTAGTTTTACGTTTAACTCCTCACTCCGAACTCATTACTCCTAACTACGCACTCCCTACTCCGAACGCGTGCCTTTTTCCAAGGCACGTTCCTTCCAGATCACGTAGATCGCCGGATAGATGATGAGCTCCAGGATGGTCGAGGTTATGACCCCGCCGACCATGGGTGCGGCAATGCGCTTCATCACGTCGGCGCCGGTGCCGGTCGACAGCATGATCGGCACCAGTCCGGCCAGGATCACCGACACGGTCATGATCTTCGGCCGGATGCGTTTCACCGCCCCTTCCATGACGGAATCCTCAATATCGCGCAGCGAGTTGATCCTGCCGTCCTTGTGCCATTGATTGTACGACAGGTCGAGATAGAGCAGCATCACGATGCCGGTCTCGGCATCGAGCCCGGCCAGGGCGATCACGCCGACCCAGACAGCCGTGCTCATGTGATAACCAAGGATATAGAGAAACCAGACCGTTCCGACCAGCGAGAACGGCACCGCCAGAAGCACGATTGCGGTCTTGGTCCACGATGCGGTATTGAGGTAGATCAGCACGATGATGATGAACAGCGTCAGCGGGATGACATAGAAGAGCTTGGTCTTCACGCTCTCCATGTACTCGTACTGGCCTGACCAGAGCAGGGAATATCCCGCGGGTATCTTTATTTTTTCCGCGATCGCCTTCCGCGCCTTTTCCACATAGCCGCCGAAATCGCTTCCGTCGATGTTCAGCGTCACCGCGGCCGTAAGCCTGCCGCCTTCGCTCTGCACCATGCCCGGTCCGCGCGTGACCCGGATATCGGCCAGCTGGCCCAGCGGCACCTGGGCCCCGTCCATCACCGGGACCAGCACCCGCTTGAGCTTCTCCACATCGTCGCGCAGTTCACGGCCGTACCGGACGTTCACGGGATAGCGCTCCCGCCCTTCCACCGTGGTTGTCAGGTTCATGCCGCCGATGGCCGATTGGATCACTTCCTGCACATCCTCGATCCGTGAGATCGTAGCGGGCTGATCTCGTCGCGGTTGATCGTGAAATCGAGAAAATATCCCGTATTCGCCCGTTCGGCATAGACCGCGCGCGTGCCGGGCACCTCGCGCAGGGTCTTTTCCACGTCCAGTCCGATGCGTTCTATCTCATCGAGCTTCGGGCCGAAGATCTTGAGGCCCAGCGGGGTCCTGATGCCCGTTGACAGCATATCGATCCTGCCGATGATCGGCATGGTCCAGTTGTTGCCCACCCCGGGGATCGCGATCGCCGCATCGAGTTCGTCGCGCAGGTCTTCGAACTTCCTGAACTGGGGACGCCATTCGTTCATGGGCTTGAGCGTCACATTGGTCTCGATCATCTCGAGCGGAGCCGGGTCCGTCGGCGTTTCCGCGCGGCCGGCCTTGCCGAAAACCTGCTCCACCTCGGGGAACTGCTTCATGATCCGGTTCTGGGCCTGCAGGATGCCGGACATGGTCGTGATCGATGCGCCGGGCACCGCCGTGGGCATGAACAGAAGCGTGCCTTCGTACAAGGGCGGCATGAACTCCGATCCCAGCTGCAGGAACGGAAAGATCGTGACCAGCACGATCACGAGGGCAATGATGATCACGGTCTTTCGGAACCGGAGCGAGAACTCCGCCACCGGGTGATAGATCCTGGCCAGGAAATGGCTGATCGGGTTTTTGTCCTCGTGCCTGATCTTTCCCTTGATGAACAGGGTCATGAGTACCGGCGTGAGCGTGATCGCGAGAAAGCTCGCGAACAGCATGGAGAACGTCTTGGTATAGGCAAGCGGTTTGAACAGCCGTCCCGCCTGGTCCTCGAGCGTAAAGACCGGCAGGAACCCGACGGTGATCACCAGGAGCGAGAAAAAGAGCGACGGCCCGACTTCCTGCGCGGCCTGGATGATCACGTCCACGCGGGAGCCGTGGACGCTGCCCGCCTGCTTCCCAGTCCTCCAGCTTTTTGTGCGCGTTCTCGACCATGATGATCGAGGCGTCGACCATGGCGCCGATGGCGATGGCAATGCCGGAGAGGCTCATGATGTTCGAGCTGATCCCCAGATAGTACATGCAGATAAAGGAGATGAGGATGGCGATCGGCAAGGTCAGGATAACGACAAAGGCGCTCGGCAGATGGAACAGGAAGACGATGCAGACCACGCTCACTGCCAGGCCGAGCTTGATGATCTCTTCCTTCAGCGTGTCCACGGACCGGTGGATCAGCTCCGACCGGTCGTAGGTCGTGACGATCTTCACCCCTTCCGGCAGCGAAGGTTCGATCTCCTTGATCCTGGCTTTGACGCGGTCGATGACCGACAGCACGTTCTCGCCGAACCGGACGACGACGATGCCGCCCACGGCCTCTCCCTTGCCGTCCAGATCGGCGGCGCCGCGCCTGATCTCGGGGCCGAGCTGTACCGCCGCGATGTCCCGCAGCAGGATCGGCGTGCCCTTGCCGTCGGTGCCGACGGCGATCTTTTCAATGTCTGCCTTGTCCTTGATGTAGCCGCGGCCGCGCACCATATACTCCCGGCCGGACCATTCCACCACCCTGCCCTCGACGTCCCGGTTGCTCCTCCGGACCGCTTCCATGACCTTCATCAGCGAGAGCTTGTAGGCGAACAGCCGGTTCGGGTCGACGGTGATCTGGTACTGCTTCACGAAACCGCCCACGCTCGCGACCTGGGACACGCCCGGCACGGATTCGATGGCGTACTTGAGCGTCCAGTCCTGGAGCGAACGGAGCTGGGCAAGGTCGTGTTTGCCGGTCTCGTCCGTGACCGCGTACTGAAAACCCCAGCCGACGCCGGTGGCATCAGGGCCGAGCACGGGCGTCACGCCCTGCGGGAAGCCTGCCGGTCACGCCCTGGAGATATTCAAGGACCCGGCTCCGCGCCCAGTAGATGTCGGTGCCGTCCTCGAAGATCACATACACGAAAGACAGGCCGAGGAAGGACTTGCCGCGCACCACGCGCACCTTGGGCGCCGAGAGCATGGACGACACGATGGGGTAGGTGATCTGGTCCTCGACCAGGTCCGGGCTCCTGCCTGCCCACTCGGTGAAGACGATCACCTGGGCGTCCGAAAGATCGGGTATCGCGTCGAGCGGCGTCTGGTACACGGCCCAGACGCCCCAGGCGGTCAGGAAACCCACAACGAGAAAGACGAGGAATTTGTTTCGGGCAGACAGCTCGATGATCTTCGCTAACATGGTATGTACCATTGCGGATTGCGGATTGCGAATTGCGGATTAACCCCAAAAAACAAATAGAGAGACCCATTCGTTTGCATATTTCTGCCTCCGAAGATTTTCATTCCGCAATCCGCAATCCGAAATCCGCAATTGAACTCATTGTCCGCTCCTCAGCTGGCTTTCGGAGTCGATCAGGAAATTGCCGGACGTCACGACGCGTTCGCCCTTCTTGATGCCTTTGACCACCTCGACGTCATTCTCACCGCGCACGCCGAGCGTCACGGCGCGCATCTCGTACGTGCCGGGCTTTGTCTCCACATACACGATCTGGCGGGTTCCGGAATCGATCACCGCTTCCCGGGGAATGACGAGCCGCGACCCCGAGGCGACCCTGATCTCCACGTTGGTGAACATGTCCGGCTTGAGGACCAGTCCGGGATTGTTCACCGCGATGCGCACCTTGACTGTTCTCGTCATGGGATCGAGCACCGGGTAAATATAGCTCACCTCGGCGTGCAATGCTTCGTTCGGGGAGTACGGCAGGGTCACCCGCGCCTTCTGCCCGAGCTTCACCAGGGGGACCTCGTATTCATAGATATCGGCGATGATCCAGACCCGGGACAGATCCGCGATCTTGTACAGGTTCATGCCGGAAGTGACGTAGGCGCCGTCGAGCACCATTTTTTCGAGCACAATGCCGCTCAGCGGCGCCTCGATGGTCATTTCGGTCTGTCGCCTGTCGGCCTTTTCGAGCTCCTCGATCTGCCGGGGCGAGATGTCCCACAAGAGCAGCCGCCGCTTCGCTGATTCGATCAATGATTGCTGCGACGCTTCCACTTCCGGAAGGTCGCCCGTGCCGGTCGACCGGGACCGCAGCGCCAGGAGATACTCTTCCTGGGCGGTCACGAGGTCGGGACTGTAGATCGAAAGCAGCGGCTGGCCTTTCTCGACCCGGTCGCCGGTGAAATTCACGTACAGTTTTTTTACCCATCCCGAGACCTTTGTGTTCACAAAAGCGAGCCTGGTCTCATCGACCTCCACCTTGCCGACCGTGCGGATCTGCTTGTCCAGCGAGCGGTACGCGGCAACCGCGGTGCGCACACCGATGAGCTGCACCTTGTCGGGCGTGAGCGTGATGACAGGCGTTTTTTCCGTTTGTTTTTTTTCACCCGCACCCTGGCCCTGCTGATGCCCGGCATGATCCTGGGAAAAACCCGGCAAACTATACAGACATACGCAGAGAGCAATCATAATTACCCGCATTACGCTCCTCAATCCGAAATCCGAAATCCGCAATCCGAAATTCCTACTCATGTTCTTCCCCCGTGATCTCCCCGAGCATGGACTGGGCCTTGCTTAGGTTCACCAGCTCCTCCTGTTCCATGAGCTGGTATTTGAGCAGCATGTTCTCCGACTCAAGCAGCGATAGAAAATCGGTCTTTCCCACCTGGTAGTTCGACGAGGCGGACTGGAGCGCCAGCCGTGCCTGGGGAATGATCCCGGATTCGTACAAGTGGAGGTGGTGCTCCGCGGTGTTCACCATGGCGTAGAGGTCGCGCATGCGGGCCAGGGTCGCAAGTTTCTCCGCCTCATACTCGTACCGTGCCGCATGCAGGTCGGCGTTCGCGGCTTTGACGCCCGTGGCCTTGTTCCAGAAATAGAGCGGGACTTTGAGCATCAGGCTTGCCTGCCAGACATCTTTATAATCTCCCCGCGTGAACATACCGGCGGACACCACCATGTCGGGCAGATATTCCCTGCGGCTCATCGACAGCTCCGCCTCGCCCTGCTCGACCATCTGCTGCTTGCCCTTGAGCATCGGTGAATGGGCCTGGGCCCGGGCAGCCATTTCATCCAGGCTTTTGGTCAGTGCACGGCGGGGCGGTTCTGCGGGCTTTCCCAGGGGCGCCAGCGGGTTCCGGCCGATAAGACTGTTGATCATGCGCGGCCTGGGTCTCTTTTTTCCGGTCCTCTTCGGCGATCTTGTCGAGAAGCATGGAAACCTCGAGCTGCGCCCTGAGCACGTCCTGCTGCATGCCCTGCCCGGTCGCATAGCGGGTCTCGGCGATGCGTTGAAAGTTTTTCATGAGTTCCTTGGTCTCATTCAGGATCTCCGCGGACCGGTACGCCAGGAAGTACTCATAGTAAGCGGTCCTCAAATTGTTCAGCACCCTGAGCCTGGTCTCCCGGGAATTTTCCTGCTCACGCCCCGCCATTTTTGCGGCAGCCCTGCCCTTGGTGGAAAGCTTGCCAGGGAACGGGATCTCCTGCGTGAACACCACACCCTGCATGCTCATTTCTTCCTTGCCCACGGTCGAGATGCCGAGAGCGCCGACATTCTGGATCATGACGCCTACCATGGGGTCCGGCATGGCGGAAGCGAGCGACTTCCGTTCTTCGGCAGCCTCGGCTTTTTTCCCGGCCATGCCGATCTCGGGATTATTATTCAGCGCCTCCTGCTCCAGGTCCTTGAGTGTAACACCGACCTCCTGGGATGGAGCGTTTATGGGCAGGAAAACTATCAAAAAAATAAATACATATACCAGGTTCCGCATTGCGTGCCTCCTGTCTAATACTATAGCAAGGCGTGCGCCAAAAAGCACGAATAGATAATGTTTAGATTATATAATAAAATCAGAAGAATAGAGGTGAAATCCGAGGGAGAGTAATTCAAGTTTGAAGCGTCTGCTCAAAGAAGTGTAGTATTTCATACAACAGAATACAGAACGGTTTTGAGCAGTTCCGGCAGGATGGTGATGATGAAGTTAATCTAAAACCATCTTACGACTCCGAAATTCATGCCGAAATCAGGGCTGCCGTTGTTCAGGCCGGAAAAAGCGCCGCCTTTAATCGCGTAGTCCTGGTTCAGAACATGAAAAAATCCGACATTGATCTCTTGCGGATTTTTGAAGCCGGGAACCATTGCCCGCCTGCCTTCGTACGCGGCATACACTTCGGTGTTGCCGAAGACACGCGCTATTCCAAAGCCATAAAGGTAAATGTCGTTATAGTTCACCGACGGAGAATCGCCGACTTTTATGTACCCCGAAAGCAAAGACAGCCTGGTTTTATCAAAGCGTTGATGCACACTTAAAAATGCTCCGTAATCCGTCTCACCCGTGCCCAGCCCCTTTTTCTCGTCGGCGGTCGGCAGCTTCACTGCCAGTGCTCCATCGAGTGAAAAACCGCCGTCACCTTCGGGCACAAACACCCTGCCGCCCCGCAGGATGACATCGCCGATACCGCTCTCAGATGTTGTCTCGATATCTGTCTTGTTTGCCAGAAACAGATAAGGAGCAGCTATACTCAAATCATATCGCGGCGCCACGTAGCCAAGCGTCGGTGAGACGTAGTACAGTTCCGACCTCGTCGGCGTGCCGAAATCTCCCGTCTTATACCCGCCGCTCATTTCGAGATAGGAACGCCCCTCCTCCGCACCGGCTGCAAGCGGCGACAATAAAATAAGCAGCAGTGCAACGACCCCGTGAACGGCTGGGAAGTAATCCCGCGCCCTGCTCACAAAACCTCCGGATGCATTCCTTCCGGGCTTTCTCTGACAAGAGTCTTTCCGGCCTCTCTGGCCATTCAGCGGTCGTTGCATTTTTTATTTAGCGCTCTTCTGCATTGCATCCAGTTTTTGGTTCATCATCTGCAAATTTTCATGCATCTTCTTGACCGTGCCCTGGTCCATCTTCCCCTGCTCCATGTGCATTGCCATCTCGTTCATCTGCCCCGACATCTCGCGCATCATCTTGCCCATGTCCTGCATCATGGCATGGTCCGTAACGGTCTTGTGCTCCATGGCATGGGACATTTTCTGCATCGTTTCGTTCATCTGCTTCATCATGCCGGACATGTCGCGCATCATCTCCTGGCTCATCATCTGACTGCCCATCATCTGCTGGGACTGCTGGGAACCCATCATCCCGCCCGGCTGCTGTTTACCGCCCATTCCGCCGCCACCGCCCATTTGGGCAAATGCCGTCGCCGCCGCCAAAGCAAGTGCCAATGCGGTCACTACCAGAATCTTTTGCATGATTAGTTCCTCCTTTTTTAGGGTGAAAAGATACATCAAGTATATCGCTTTTTTTCCTGCATACTTATTTATTTGCTTTTTCTCAGACTGGTAATGTAATTAACAAGATGCCACCGCATCTCGTCCGAGAGATCGTTCCCGAACCCTTTCATGGCCGTTCCTACTACGCCGTCTGCAATAACATGAAACATCTCGCCGTCAGTGCTGCCGTGAATCCGGCTCGGGACCGTTAGATCAGGGCCTACGCCCCCTTTTCCTGCTTCTCCATGACAGGCTATGCAATGCTTCTCATAGAGCCTTCTGCCTTCGGCGACAGATTTTTCTGTCTTTGTAATTGGATTTTTGATCTTTGCGTATTCCGGGTGCCCGTGCTGCTCACGCTTGTGATGTTCTTCCTGGGCCCACCCGGTAAGAGACACGAGTAATACTATAAGCAGAAATGAGATATATGATACTGTATTCATCTCTATTAAATTTTTGTCCCACGAAGCCTTAGGGCGTTCCCGATCACCGACACGGAGCTGAAGCTCATGGCTGCCGCGGCGAAGATCGGACTGAGAAGGATGCCGAAGAACGGGTAGAGCACTCCCGCCGCAACGGGGATGCCGAGAGCGTTATACACAAAGGCGAAGAAGAGGTTCTGCTTGATGTTTTCATTGTGGCCCTGCTGAAGAGCCGCGCCCGCAGGATTCCTCTGAGATCGCCTTTCACCAGCGTCACTCCTGCGCTCTCCATGGCCACATCCGTGCCGGTTCCCATGGCTATGCCGACCTGGGCCTGGGCCAAAGCCGGTGCGTCGTTGATGCCGTCGCCTGCCATTGCCACAAACCGTCCTTCGCTCTGGAACCGCTTCACGACATCTGCTTTCTGGTCCGGCAGTACTTCGGCGACCACGTCGTCAATGTCCAGCTTTCTCGCCACCGTTTCGGCGGTGGTCCTGTTGTCGCCCGTGAGCATCACAATACGGATTCCGTCGTCATGAAGAGCTCTAATTGCTTCGAGCGTTGTTTCCTTGATCGGATCGGCTACTCCCAGGAGGCCAGCCGCTTTTCCGTTCACGGCCACGAACATCACCGTCTGGCCGTCCTTCCGCAGGTCCTCGGCCTTCATGGATAATCCGCCAGGATCGATCCGAAGCTCATCGAGCAGTGCGCGGTTACCAAGCGCGACAACATGACCGTCCACTTTTCCGACAACTCCTTTACCGGTCTTAGACTGGAAGTCCTCTGCATTCTTAGGCGTTACGCCTTTTTCCTGTGCGCCGGCCACGATGGCTGCCGCAAGGGGATGTTCGCTGCCTCGCTCAATGCTCGATGCGTACAGGAGCAGCGACTTCTCGTCGTATCCGTCGTTTGAACACTACCGCATTCAATTGCGGCTTCCCCACCGTAAGCGTTCCGGTCTTGTCCACGACAAGAGTGTCTACTTTTCGCATCAGCTCGATGGCTTCGGCGTTCTTGAACAGCACGCCGCCTGTGGCGCCCTTGCCCATGGCGACCATGATGGACACGGGCGTCGCGAGCCCCAGTGCGCAGGGGCAGGCGATGATCAGCACCGCTACCGCATTCACCAGCGCGTAGACAAAGCGGGGCTCGGGCCCGACCCAGGCCCAGATAATAAAGGTGACAATTGCGATTGCGACCACGATCTGGACAAAATACCCGGCGATGATATCCGCCAGCTTCTGGATCGGCGCCCGGCTCCGCTGGGCCTCGGCCACCATGTGCACGATCTGCGCAAGAAGCGTCTCAGACCCCACCTTCTCGGCCCTCATGATGAGCGAGCCTGTCCCGTTCACGGTGGCGCCGACAACCCGGTCGCCTGCATGTTTTTCAACGGGAATCGGTTCGCCGGTGATCATGGATTCGTCCACGCTGCTGGCTCCCTCTACTACAGTGCCGTCCACGGGGACCTTTTCACCTGGCCGAACACGCAGGAGATCGCCGGCATGCACCTGATCCAGCGGAACATCCTCTTCCTTTTCGTCCTTCACGCGGCGCGCGGTCTTCGGCGCAAGCCCGAGCAGGGCTTTGATCGCGGCCCCCGTCTTGCTCCGTGCCCGAAGTTCCAGGACCTGGCCCAGAAGCACGAGCGTTGTAATAACGGCAGCAGCCTCGAAGTAGGACCCCACTTCGCCGCTTTTCCCCCGGAAGGAGGAGGGAAAAATCTGCGGGAACAGAGCGGCGACGATGCTGTATCCGTAGGCAACACCCACGCCGAGGCCGATCAGGGTGAACATGTTAGGGTTCCAGGTAACGATCGACTTCCACCCTCGCACGAAGAACGGCCAGCCGCCCCACAGGACAACCGGGGTCGCCAGGATCAGCTCCATCCACTTCAGCATCTCCATGGGAATGAACTTCTCAGGCGAGATCGCGGGGATGTAGCCGCCCATTGCGATATACACCAGGGGGATCGTGAGAACTGTACTGATCCTGAACCGCCTGGTCATATCGATAAGTTCGGGGTTCTCCTCTTCCTCAAGAGAGACCGTTCTCGGCTCCAGCGCCATCCCGCAGATCGGGCAGCTTCCCGGCGCGTCGCGCACGATCTCCGGATGCATGGGACAGGTCCACTCTGTTTTGGATGAAGCAATAATCGGCTCAACCGGTTCGAGTGCCATACCGCACTTGGGACAGGATCCCGGTCCTGGTTGTCGAACCTCTGGGTGCATGGGGCAGGTGAACACGTGCACGGGCTGCGGCTCGTCGGTTTTGATGGAAGGTCCGCCTTTTACAACGATGTACGATTCCGGATATTTTTTAAAATCCTGTTTACAGGATGGTGAGCAGAAATAATAGGTCATGCCTTTATACGTTGATGTGGCTGCGGCATCGGAATCTTCTATAGTCATTCCGCATACAGGATCTTTGACCTTCATCGCTTCCTCCCGACGCCGGACAGATTAACGTCGCGCTTTCATGTTTTAAAAGCAGCATATCCCGTGCCAATATTTTTCCATTGTATATCAGTCGGTTCGATGATTGGCTGAAGCCTGTGCTTCGATGTCTAAATGATATGCTACAGCGACCGGACTTAATGAAACCACGTTGCTCGTTTTTATTATAGCGCTGTGATTTCCGATGGTAGGGATGACCACGTTGAAATGACCGCGCCACATACACAAAGAAAACAGAACGATAATTAAGGGTACATCAGCTGAAAAAGGATGAGTGGAGCGTCTCTGGTACTACGATGGTAGCATTTACTGCTCTATTGTGAGAGGACGGGATGAGAGGTTGGCGGTCCCGAAAAAAAACGAGCGCTGAACAACGCTATTTTCCGAGTTTTTGGAGCCGGCTCTTTGCGATATCGGCCTCCTTGGTGCCGGGATGCTCTGCAACAACCTTGTTCAGTGCTTCCCTGGCCTTTGCGTTGTTCTTTTGGCTCAGATAGGACAGGCCGATCTTGAGCCTTGCTCCGGCCACCTTGTCGCTCTTGGGGTAGGTGTTGATAAGCATGGCAAAGGCCTCAATGGCCTTCTTGAATTCCTTCAGTGAATAGTGGCATTCGCCGATCCAGTACTGGGCATTGTCTGCCTGGCTTGCATCGGGGAATTGCACGAGGTAGTTCTGGAATCCGGCGAGCGCGAGTTCGAAATTGCCTTTATCGTAATCTCCTTTGGCCTGGCGGTAGGCTTCGGAAGGCTCGACCCTTGCCGCCCGTTGCTCCTTTGCCGTTGCCGAAGGCGCGGAGGCCGCTGCGCCGGAGGCCTGTGCCTTCATCGTTGCGTCAAGATCGTCAACGCGCGCCGCCAGTTCGGAGATCTTAAACCCGCGATCATCGATCTTCTGCGCAAGGTCTGAAATGCGGTAATTGTTCTCCTCCAGTTTGCCCTGGACCAGTTGGATGTCTGTTGAGAGTTGGTCGAAGCGGGCGCCTGCATCGGCCACGGCCTTTTCCACGTCGCCCGCGCTCTTTGCCGACATTTCCGCCGCCTCAAGCCGCTTTTCAACGGCAGCCAGCCGCTTCTGCAGATCCTGCACCGTAGACTCAACGGCCCTGGTGCCGGTCCGGACCTCGGAGAGTTCGGAACGGGTCTTTACAAGCTCGGCCTGGGGCGCACAGGCTGCCACGAGAAGGAAAACGGAGATGGTCATTGTTTTTTTTGTCATCATAGCGAACGCTCGAAGATCAGTCGTGAATAAGTAGGCGGCGCTCTGTGCCGCCTGTGCGGAGTATTCTGCTGCGGTGTCACCGCGCGACGAGATCGGCCCGCCTGTTCTTCTGCCAGCATTCTTCTGTCTGCTCGCTGCAGACCGGTTTTTCCTTGCCATAACTGATAAGTTTGACCCGGCTCGACGCAATGCCGAGGTCCGTCAGATACTTCCTGGCTGCTGCGGCGCGCCGCTGACCGAGCGCCTGGTTGTACTCGATGGTGCCGCGCTCATCACAGTTCCCTTCGATCCTGACCTGCGCATTCGGGTTCGCCTTGAGCCATTCTGCGTTGGCCTTCATCACCGGACGCGCATCATCGCGGATAAAGGACCGGTCGAAGTCAAAATAGACGGCATTGAGGCCAGCCCCGGCCGCGGCAGCTGCGCGTTCACTGGTCTCGGACTCTTCGCGGGCTCTGGCTTCTGCTGCAGTACGCTCCTTTTCAGCCTGCGCCTGTGCTTCAGCTTTGGCTGCCTCTGACTGTTCAGCTTCGGCAGCCGCAGGCTGCGCTTCGGGCACGGCCGTTACCTCGGCGCTCTTGGCACAACCCCAGAGAGCGAACATGCTTACGAACAGGATGAGTACAAAGGATAAAACAGTGCTGCTCTTTGAAAGATTCTTCATTGCAATTCCTCCTTTAAGTAGCAGATCATAGTTCTCTTTGATTAGAAACTATCCGAGGCACTCAGTGCTGCGCCCTGCAAAAACCTGCACAGGCATCGAAACACCATAGCATACTCCCAAAACCTTGTCAACATTTCTTGGTTTTCCGCAGATACTCCCCGGATATGCGCCATGTCAGGCAGTTTTTTTGTCGTCTTTTGTTCCGGAAATTTCATTACCGAATGGCTGCCTACCATCGGTTCTCATGCACCCGCGACGCATCAAAACGGTCCCCGGACTTTCTGTCTTCTGCGGGAAAGCCGAGAGGGATCAGGGAAAAGGGCACGATCTGCGCAGGGAGATCGAGCAATGCGCGCATATTCACCACGCGGTCCGCCGTGGGGTAAATCCCGCACCAGACCGCGCCAAGCCCTTTGGCATGGGCCGCAAGCAGGATATTTTCGGTCGCTGCCGCGCAGTCGAGGACCCAGTATCCCCGGTGCTTTTCGTTCGTCGGATCGCCGCAAACCAGGATCGCCGTCGATGCGTGCTTAAGCATGGCGGCATACGGATGGAACTTCGGAATTTCATCGAGCAGGGCGCGGTCGGTCAGGACCACGAAATGCCAGGGCCGTTCGTTCCCGGCAGAGGGCGCGCACATGGCCGCCTCCAGGACTTCCTGGATCAGTTCGCGCGATACGTGCTTCGGTGTATACACCCTGATGCTTTTCCTGGTCAGGAGAGCGTTCATGGCATCCATCATCGATACCCCTTTCTTTTCGCGGACCGCTTGATACAGGAGAATTGCGCCGGCGCGGTCATCCGCATGGCCCGCGACAGCTGCCGAACCATGTCCTCCACGCTTCGGTTGAAGTTTTCCCGGGGATTCCAGCCGAGAAGCTCCTTTGCCCTGGCGGGATCGAACAGGATGTCGGAGGTCAAATAGCGCACGTAGTTGTTCAGGCTGAGTTTCACGCCGAAGAGGCCGAGGAGCAGATCAAGGAAGCGCCCGCTCCCCGCACCAGCGGCGGCGGCAAGGGAAGGATCCGGAATCGTTTCTTCGACGCATCGGCAATGGCCTTGAAAAAATCAAACCAGCTGTGGCGCAGTCCATCGGTGATGTTGAACAGCTGGCAAAGGGCATGGGGCCGCGTTCCGGCGAGACAGATGGCCGCGGCAAGGTCGTTGACGTGCACGAAGGGGGCCGCATGCATGCCGTTGCCGATGAACGGAAAACCGATGGGGCCGAGGCGCTGCACCGACGATACCAGGCGTTCGAGATAGCGTGAACCCGGTCCGTAGACCATGCCGGGTCTGATGACAACCGATGCGGCATTGGACTGGTCGGCAAGGATCTTCTCGCAGGTCCGCTTGTACCAGGTGTAATGATCATCAAGCAAAACAGCGGGTTTCGTCTCCTCCGTTGCCGGCACCCGGGAAGGGATCCCGGCAACGCTTAAGGAACTGATGAACACGATCCGTTCAATGCCTGCCTGCGAGAGCTCGTCCACGACCCACTCCAGGGTCCGCACGTTCATTTCGGCCGCGTGACGCGACGTGTTGCGGATCTCGCCAATATGATAGACGACATCCATGCCTTCCAGGGCATTGAGGAGCGACGACGGATCAGCCAGGTCTCCGTGATACAGCGTCACCTGTTCGCCCTGGAGGCGGCGAGGGAGTTCCCGCTGCCTCGAAAAAATCCGAACGACCTGTCCCTGCTTCAGCAGGAGCTCGACGACCCTACTGCCTATAAATCCGGTACCGCCTGTTACCAGGGCTCTCATATGCCGACTCCCCGAAGGCAGGGGACAATAGCCTCAACCGCTCACCAGGAAAGCAGGACGGTCCACCGCGCTTTCCGTCCATATTCCGGCCACGACGCCGCAGCAATGAAGCACTGCAAGTCATCATGAAGAGATAGTGTTAATCATAGCATATGATACCGGTATACACACGAGATCGACAAGATGGCGGAATTTTGGCAAGGTTGAACTACGGGCAGGAGAGATTCGGTAATAAACTACCCCGCCGCAAGCAGCGGGGTAGTGAGGACTTATCTTATCTGATCAGACCATCAGTTCAAATCCGATTTGCCGTTGTTTGGTCAATGCCCGCAGCTTCTGCAGTGCCTGCGTCTCGATCTGCCTGACCCGCTCCCGGGTGATCCCGAACATTTTTCCGATGAAGTCAAGGGTCTTGGGCTCGCCGTCGTCCAGGCCGAAACGCAGTTCGAGGACCTTTCGTTCGTTTCGGAGATCTCGGTGAGCCATTCATCGATCTGCTGGCGTCGCTGCAGTTCATCCGAATGCGATGACGGTGACGGCCGGTTCTCATCGTGCAGCACGTCCTTCAGCGTGTCTTCTTCCTGTTCGCCGATCAGCATGTCCAGCGAGAAGGTTTCCCGCACCACCTGGGAAATGCCCCGCATCTTGTCAACACTCATTCCCAGCGTTTCGGCAATCTCTTCAAGAATCGGTTCTCTGCCCAGATCCTGCGTCAGCCGTCGAACGGCGCGTTTGTACTGGTTCACGGACTCAGCCACATGTATCGGCAGCCTGATGGTCCTCACCTGGTTCACGATGGCCCGCTCGATGGATTGTTTGATCCACCACGAAGCATAGGTGCTGAACTTGAACCCCCGTTCGTACTGGAATTTTTCGACGGCCCTGATAAGGCCCAGGTTCCCTTCTTCGATAATGTCAGAAAACGGGAGGCCGCGGTTGATATATTTTTTGCCGATGGCGACAACAAGCCGCAGGTTCGCTTCGATCATTCTGGCCCGTGCTTCCTGGTCCCCCTCGGCGACCCGCTTGCCCAGTTCCTGCTCCTGGGCGAATGTCAGAAGAGATGTCTTTCTGATCTCCTTCAGGTAATACTTGACCACATCGAGCGTCTTCGGCGCAGGCGCCGCCTCCCCATCCTCTGACGGCTCCGGCCTGCCTCCCTCCTGCGGTTCGGCATCGTAGTGTTCGGCCACCATCAGGCTGTCAACGGGCTTGTTCCATGTACTCACGAGGGCCTCCTTGAACAGAGCGTTCGTTCACCGGGCAGTGCCGGATCATAGCGCGATGACGCAGGGACGCAGATCGCCGGCTCATCCGGCAATCAGCATGCCTGCGCCTGTGCGAGCTCGACGTTCAACTCATTTGCAATGAACTGCGCTATCTTTTCGAAGCTGAGCGGTTTGAGGATGCATTGCCGCGCGCCCAGTGACCGCGCGCGCTTTTCAACCGAGGGACACGTATCGCTGGTCATCACATACATCGGGACATGGGGACAATGTATCTTTGCACGTTCCATGAGTTCATACCCATCCATCCCCGGCATCCGCAGGTCCGTCAACAAAAAATCAATCGGCCCTGCCTCCAGCATTTTCATCGCCTTCATACCGTTTTCTGCGGTCATGACCAGGCAGTTGCGCAGCATTGCCCGGAGCTGCATGGTCAACCCGTCGCGCAGGTATTTATTTTCATCAACAATCAATATTCTTCTCATACACCCCGCCTTTGCCGTCAAGAGCGCTCCGCATCGTTTCGTCCAATTGCTCCAGGGTGAACGGCTTCGGGAGCATTCCTTTGAAGCCAAAAGCGCTGAAATTCAACGCGACGTGGTCCGTATGGTCCCCGGTTGCAAGAATGGCACGGACATCGGGATCGAGCGCAAGCAGTTCTTTCATTGCCTCCCTGCCGTCCTTGCCCCGCGGTACATGCAGATCAAGGATCACGGCGTCGAAGGGGTATCCGCAGTCTCGTGCCTTCACATAGGTGTTGACCGCTTCATCGCCGTTGTCGGTGCCATAGGTCCGATAGCCGTTCGACTCAAGCATACGGCATATGACCTGACGCGTGATCGCATCATCATCCATGACCAGCACCCATGTATTTTTTCTCACGCTCTCTTTTTGGATCCGCAGACCGGGAACGGATACCGGTGCATGCATTTTTTTATGGATACTGGAAAGCGCCATGCAATACCTCCAAATGAGTCTAAAATATACCAATTGCGAAGGTTGAAGGGTATCGGTATCTGTCTGATAATTAAGTAAGTGTCTGTCCTACAAGATTGTGCGTGGTAGTGTTTCATCTGGAAAGACTATGCAACTCAATGTAGCTTTAGCAGACCTTCTGCGCGATGAATGCGGACACAATCGATAGTGTCCGGTAATACAAAAGGCTGATGCCGGCACGGGACTTACCCTTCCTTAAGACGCGGTTTGATTATTGGCGCTCTCTGGCGCTGCACGGCAATCTTGTTCATTCCTGTTGCGCCGTTATCGCTCCGCATATATATCCCGCATACTCTGTGCTGCTCCTGCTGGCAGTATTCCCTCATTTCATAGACGCTCGGTACATACGTTTCCCGTTCAGCCACACAATATTTCATAAACATGCCGGCAAAGTGCGGACATTCCATAAGTACCTCCTTGAGCCACTGTTTAACTATATCGAGAGAGCATGGAGTTCGCTATCGGTAGATATCCGATAATTTTGTAGGGGTTCGTCCTACAAGGCGCAGGGGTGACGCATCTGAATAGGCGGGCGGTGCGGACAGAAAAAGGCTTAGGACACGAGATTGTTCTGGAGCGCGTAGCGGGTCATCTCGGCATTGGTCTTCATGTTCATTTTGATAAGGATGCGTGTCCGATAGGTGCTGATGGTCTTGACGCTCAGAGAAAGCTCCTGGCCAATGTCCTTTACGGCTTTGCCCGAGGCGATCATGCACATGATCTGGTATTCGCGGTCGGAAAGAGACTCATGGGGCGATTGGTCGGCCTTGCGGTCGAACGTGAGCGCCATGTTCTCCGCCAGGGAGGCGCTGACGTACCTGCCTCCTCCGCATACTTTCCTGATGGCCGAGATCAGTTCGTCGGGCGCGCTCTCCTTGGTCAGATACCCCGAAGCGCCTGACCGCAACGCGCGGACAGCGTATTGTTCCTCGGGATACATGCTGAGCATCAGCACCGGAAGACGGGGCTGAAGGTTTTTCAGTTCCTTCAGCACGTCAAGGCCGCTCCGGCCGGGCATGGATATGTCGAGCAGCACCAGGTCGAAGGGCTGCTTCTGGATCTTTGCCAGGGCGTCGGACCCGTTCGCCGCTTCACCGGCGACCTGCATATCATCGATGTCCGCAAGGATCTGTTTCATGCCCTCACGAACAATGCTGTGGTCGTCCACGATAAGGATCCTGATCATTTGGATTTCTCCCCGTTTATCATTTTATTCCGCGCCCACATACGTATCAGGAGTCGGCAGCCGCCCCATCGAGAGGGATCCGGATGGTGATCGACGTCCCCTCGACCGGTTCCCCGCTGTGAATATCAATGTCGCCGTTAAAGAACAGTACCCGTTCCCTGATGCCCATGAGGCCGAACGACCGATGGTCCGCGCGCTGCCCCTGCGTGATCCCCTTCCCGTTGTCCTGTATCTGGAGCGTGATCTGTCCGTCTGTTTTCCTGAGCGAAACCTGGACCTCTGATGCCTCGGCGTGGCGGATCACGTTCGTCAAGGCTTCCTGCAGGATCCTGAAGAGGGCAGTAGAACGGTCACGGTCCGCCATAAGATCATCGGGCGTGATAATAAGCCGGCAGTCGATGCCGGTCCGCACTTTAAACTCTTTCATCTGCCATTCAACGGCCGCGGCAAGGCCAAGATGATCGAGAATAGCCGGCCGCAACTCCGAAGCGATGCGTTTCACCGACGTGAGCGACATGTCGATAAGACCGACCATCGAGTCGATCTTTTTCAACAGCTCATGGTGATCGGCATACCGGTCATGCAGCCAGGACAGGTCGAGTTTGATGGCCGTAAGCGACTGTCCCAGCTCATCGTGGATCTCCCGGGCGATATCCTCCCGCTCCCGCTCAAGCACAGACTGGAGGTGCAGGGAAAGATCACGCAACTGTTCCCGCGATTGCATCAGCTCGTCCTCAGCAACCATCCGTTCCTCGATCTCGGTTCGCAGCAGGCGATTGGCCGTTGCCAGCTCATCCGTCCGCTCCAGAACACGTTTTTCCATTTCATCATACGCCTGCTGCAGTGCTGTTTTTGTCCGCTCCAGCTCAGTAATGTCATGCCAGGCGACAACAGCGCCCCGCAGGACCTCCTTCGAATAGAAGGGTGCGGCGGACACATGACCAATGACCTCATGCCCGTTCCTGTCGATGACGGTGAACGGCTCATTGACCACGGTCTCACCGTTCAGCGCGCGCAGGGCCGGCGCGCGCTCCGGGGAAACGCGTTTCCCTCCGGGAGCGAGGATGGCGCCATCGCCCGAGCCCATGAAAAACCGGGGATCGAGGCCGTGGAGCTCAAAAGCGGCGGGATTGGCGCGCAGCACGTCGCCGTCCGCCGCGTAGATGATCACCGGCTCCGTCAACGTCGAAAAGATCGCCGCCAGCTCGTCGGCGCGCTGTTCCGCGACAATCCGCATCCGGTCGACCGTGGTGAGCATGGTTTCGCGTTCAAACTCCGCCTGCTTGCGCTCGCTCAGGTCCAGCACGAACGATATGCGCAGCAGCGGGCGTTTCCTGATCAGCGCCGACCCGATCAGGACCGGCACTCGGCTTCCATCGCGCCGCAGATACTCCTTCTCATAGGGCGCGCAGGAACCTGCGGTCAGCAGCTCCTGCACCTTTTGCATCTCCTTGTCCGCATATTCCGGCGGCGTCATGCTCCGCCACAACAGCTTCCCCTGCTCCAGGTCGGCTTTGCTGTACCCGGTCATGGCGAGAAAGATATCGTTGGCAAGCACCACCTTTTCGTCGTCCATGGTGATGATGCCGATGATATTGGAGTCCACCAGCCGGCGGAACATGGCCTGGCTTTCTTTGAGCGCCAGCTCGGCCATCTTGCGCTCCGCGATGGTCCAGACCGCGTCCATCATCCAGCGCAGTTGCAGCACGTCCAGTTCCGTATACGGACCGTTCTTGTTCGCCACACCCACCACCGCCACGATCCGGTGGCGCAGAATGACCGGCAGCGTCATGAATCGAACAAGGGGAGCATGGCCGTCGGGACGCCCTTTCTTGAGCGGATGGGGCGCCGTGAAATCGTTGATCACGATAGGACTGCGCTGGCGCACGGCCTCGCCCCATATGCCGGTCTTTGTCATATAACACGCCGCGGCAGGATCCGCAAAGGAGCAGGACTCCATGACGTCCTTCGACCATGCCTGCTGGGAGAACTCCCCCGTCTCCTCGCTGTAAGAAAAAATATAGCCCAGCGTGCTGCCCGACAGGGCGACCACTCCTTCGAGAGCGAGGCCGAGCAGCTCCTGCAGCGAGCTCGTTTCATGCTGCGAGATCGTCATCAGGATCTGGAGCCGGAGATCGTCGATCCTGCGTTCCTCATCCCGCTGTGTGCGCTCGGTGATATCGCGCACGGTGTCACGGGAGCCGATGACCACGCCGTCCGCTTCGATGGCCGACGAGTTCACCTCCACGTCGATCAGACGTCCGTCCCGGGTCCTGAGCCTGCCGATGAACTTCTCATAGCCCCCGGCGGTGCCGAGTTTCCGGAGCGTTTCCTGCGAGCGGGACGCCTGGTCCGGGGGGATGACGTCGAAGATCCCCATGCCGAGCAGTTCCTCGCGCGTATATCCCAGGAGCTCCACGGCCTTGCGGTTCACGTCGCGATACCGGTATTCCGCATCGACGATGAAGATGGCGTCATTGGCATGTTCAAAGAGGTCGCGGTATTTTCCCTCCGACAGCGTGAGCGCCTCCTCGGCGCGTTTGCGTGCCGTGATGTCCTCCACCATGGCCAGATACTGGGGGGGCCGCCCCCCTCGGTCCAGAGTTCATCCCACATGGGCACCACGGTCAGGTGGACCCATACCACGGCCCCGTCCTTGCGGACATAGCGCTTTTCCATGGTGAAATGCCGGCTCGTACCCTTCAGCAGCCGGTCCATATTGTCAAGGTCGGCCTGAAGATCATCCGCATGGGTGATGTCCCGGAAGCTGAGCTGCAGCATCTCCTGATGATCGTAGCCGGTGATGTCGCAGTACTTGGGGTTGACCTGCAGAAATCTGCCGGTGAGAGGGTCGAACAGGGCAATGCCGACCGGCGCCCGTTCGTAGATCGCCCGGAAGCGGCCTTCGCTCTCGCGCAGCTCCGCCTCTTTTTGACTGAGGGTGCGGCTCTGCCGCGCCATGGGTTCATCGAATCCGGAGAGGATGATGGCCCGGTAGAGAAGATACCATGACAGCAGCCGTACGCAGTGCCTGAGAAAGTCCGATCCGCTGAGCCCCATCTCATCAAAGGCGGACAGCAGCGCCGCAATTGCCGAGGCAAACAGGGCTGCGAACAGGAGGTGGTAGGCCCTGATGTTAAAAATCCGGCCTTTTCGCAGCAGATTGATGATGGCAGCCAGATAGAGCAGGGCTATACAGATTCCGGCGGTATGCAGGAATACGGTGTGTTCGCCGTCATCGGTATAGCTGGGCGGGAGCAGCGGTAAAAACGCCGCGCCCAACAGCAGCGCCGTGACTGCAGCGAAGACCGCGCCGAATGCCACAGGGCGCGCTTTCCGGCCGGGAAGGAAGGACGCCGCAAACAGGGAAATGCTCTGGATTGCCATGGACCCGAACAAAAGCCGCTGTCCGAGATTGATCCCGAACTCCGGAAACATGCTTACGCCGTCGGTCAGGGAGTGGATCAGATAAAGTATTGCGGAGGACAGGCTGCCGTACCCGATGACAAGAAGAAAGGCGTCCTCCTGCAACCGCCGCGTGTTCCAGGCAAAGATAAAGATGCTGAACGACAGGAGGACGGTGAGCGCCTTGACAAGGCTGAAGAACAGCAGGAAGTTGAAAAGGCTGGCAAGGTACAGCCCGAGCAGGACTGCGGCGACTGCCGCCGGTTCTGCATATTTTCTGGCAAGATTTATCGTTCGAGCAGAGGTCATCGCACTCCTGTGACCGGACGGACCATTTTGGCCGAAGCTGCATCGTTCATGGACGATCCGCTTCAGAGCTCACTCGTATACCCGAGAAGAATACTTCGATCGCACCGGATGGTCCCCTGCCGCCATGGCCGACTGAACCCGGCGTCCGGCTGCGGGAGCAGATTATAATATAACATGGATTATTGCAGAAAACAGGAGTAATTTTCAGGGAAATCTGTTTTATTTTTATTGTCCATATGCACCGGGTCACTCCATGTACCTGAGCAGCTCGCTCCGGGAGATGGGCGGTTAGAACTGCTGCTGCAGTCTGCTGACGCTCGCGGCAAGCGCTCCGGGATCGGTGACTGGTTCTCCGCAAAGCGTGCCTATACAGGGGACCACGCGGCCGTGGTCGCCGTTGTATCGGATGACGGTATGGGAGGCGAATCTGCGGGCCGCCTGGGCAAGCATGCTCTCCGCAGGCGCTTCCACAGTCAGCGTCAGGAGGTGGAACCAGGCGTCGAGCCCGCTGTAATAGGCGCCGGCATGAATGCCGAGCTCCGCGGCGGAAGATGCGAACAGCGAAAGCGCCCTTTCTGCCGCCTCCTGGTACCGGTCCTCTCCGGTCAGGCGATGGAGCTTGAGCAGCAGCATGATGGCCGTGCTGTTGGACGACGGGTGCGGGATGTCGTCAATACGTTTGAGCCGCGTACCGAGCACCTCCTGACCTGTATCGAAGAACCCTCCCTCGCTGTCCTGGAACGTTACCAGGGTGAGCTCCATCAGGTCCCGGGCCTGCGCAAGACGACGTGCATCGCCCGTCGCTTCATAGGCCGACAGCAGGGCTTCGACAAGGTGGACATGATCATCGAGCAGGCCGGGAATTCCTGCGGTGTGCAGAAGCTGCGGACCGCGATAATGCTCCCGCAGGATGCGGTCCAGGCTCGCGACCGAAAAATCCAGGAGCCAGGGATCGTTCAGAACTCGGTGCGCGCGGAGAAAGGACGCGATGAACATGCCGTTCAGGGAGGTGTAGAGCGTCCGATCGATGAACGGCGCCGGACGCGCGTTCCGATTCAGGAGGAGCTTTTCCTTCCCGCGCGCGATGATGCGCTCCACATCATCAAGGGGCAGTGAAAGCTCTTGGGCGATATCCCGCGGTTCCCGGACAACAAAAAGCACCTGTCGTGACGGATCGTGGTGCATGGCTCCGCGCGGATCGAGCAAATGCCGTGACAGGACCGCATACTCTTCAGCGGTCAGGGTGGCGCGGAACTCGTCAGCGGACCAGGTGAAGTACCCTCCTTCGTCATCAGGCGTCACATCGGCGTCCTGGCTCGCGAAGAACCCGCCCGCAGGGTCGGACAGGACCTCGCGGCTGAACCGGATGATCCCCTGTGCCACCTCCTTGAATCGCTCGTCCCCGAACAGGGCATAGGCATCGATGTAGTTCCTGATCAGCCAGGCATTGTCGTCAGCCATCTTCTCAAAGTGCGGTACGATCCACGCTTCGTCAACGGAATACCGGTGGAATCCGCCGCCCAGCTGATCGTGGAATCCTCCGCGCGCCATGCTCTCCAGTGTTTTCCGGATCGCCAGTTCCACGAATAGTCCGTCCTGCATCAGGGGATAGCGGCGGACCAGAAACTCCAGGGCGCCCGGCATGGGGAACTTCGGCGCTGCTCCAAAGCCGCCGTGCTGCGGATCATACTGCGTAAGGATTGCGGCAACCGCGTCCGTGAGCGCCTGTTTTTGGAGTTCGCCCGGCTGGATCCTGTCCGGCTTCAGCGCTTCCAGGAGGCGGCCGGCAAATTCCTCCACCTCTCCCTGCCGGGATTGGTAGAACAAACTGACCGATCTTAATATGGATTTGAAGCCCGGACGGCCATGCCGGTCCTCGGGAGGAAAGTAGGTGCCGCCGAAAAAGGGCTTCCGGTCCGGCGTGAGAAACACCGAAAGGGGCCAACCGCTGCCGCTGCCCAAGGCGGCTACGGCCTGCTGAAAGCGTCGGTCTATGTCGGGCCGTTCGTCGCGGTCGAGCTTGACGCAAACAAAGAGCTCGTTCATAATCCGGGCGACCTCTTCATCCTGGAAGGATTCCTTCGCCATGACGTGGCACCAGTGGCACCAGACAGCGCCGGTGCTCAGAAAAACCGGCTTGTCCTCCTGACGCGCCAGCTCGAAGGCTTCATCGGACCAGGGCCGCCAGTCAACAGGCTGGTCCGCGGCATGCCGCAGATAGGGCGATCGTTCGTTGGCAAGATGGTTCATAGTTTTTTTCAATCCGCAATCCGAAATCCGCAATCCAGAAATTAGAAGGTCTTCGGGTCCTCCGGCGGCAGGCTTGCTTCGTCAAAGGGCAGGACCCCGAGTTGCGTCATGACCGATTCAATGCCCGCGAGCAGGTCCCGCGTATCGTAGCCAACGAGTTCCTGCTTGAGCGCTTGCTCCGTCAACCGGTCAAAAGCCTCGAAGTCGAAGGAGCCGTCAAGCACTCCGGACCGGACAAGCACTGCGTACAACGCCTTGCTGTCATGCATGCGCTCTCCAGGCCGGAACTGCAGCCGCGGCCCTGTCTCAGGCGATTCGGCGTAGGAAAGCATCGCGCCTTCCAACGCGTCGTACAGCGTGACAATGCCCGCCGAGATCTTTCCCTGGCGCAGTCTTCGTTTTCCGCCCCGCAGATGAAGCCTTGCCCGCTGCAACGGACCGGCGACCGGCCCCAACTCCTTCTCGTTCATTAACCCGAAATGCGGCATTGCCTGCCCTCCGAAAGCCCGCGCTGATCAGGTGCTCCTTCTCCTGGGCCCCTTCCGCGCCTGACCGGATAGATATATAATATAAGACTCAAATAGTCCCATTATGGTCGTCAACGATCTCCATTTATAGTATAGCACGACGGGGGAGGGGAAGCTTCAGGAAGGGGTGTTTGTCATATCGCCGAACAACAGGCAGCCGCCCTTGCCGCCCTGCTTCACGCGGTACATGGCCTGGTCCGCCTTGTTCAGCAGGACCTCGGCGTCATCACCATCACCGGGATAGAGGCTGATGCCGATGCTCGCACTGATGGAACAGCGGTGGCCCATGAGGTCAAAGGGCTCGGAAAGAACAGCGACGATCTTGCGGGCCACGACCAGCGCGTCCTCGGCAGCCATGATCCTGCAGCATATGCCGATGAATTCGTCACCGCCCATTCGTGCTATCGTGTCGGCCTTCCGCGTGGAAGACGCCATGCGTTTTGAAGCCTCCTGCAGCAGCAGGTCGCCAACTTCATGACCCAGCGTATCGTTGATGCTCTTGAAATGGTCAAGGTCCATAGAGAGCAGCGCAAGCACAAAATTGTTCCGTTTTGACAGCGCAAGGAGCTGGGCCATACGATCGAAGAACAAGGTGCGGTTCGGAAGTCCGGTGAGCGGATCATAGAGCGCCAGGTGTTCCAGCCGCTGCGCCACTTGTTTTCGTTCGGTAATATCGCGAAAGATCGTCTGGACCGTCAGTTTTCCTTCCAGGAAAAAGGATATGCTGGCAACCTCGACATCGATGACCGCTCCGCCGGTCCGGATATATTTCTCTTCGATCCAGGGCGCGCTGCCGGACTGCGCTTCCAACCGCTGCATCCGCGATCGCACCAGAGACCGGTAGTCGGGATGCACGATATCGTAGATCGACTGATTGGTCAATTGTTCAGCCCGTGCCGCGCCAAGCATTCGCGCGCCGGCGGGATTGACAAAGGAGAACAGGCCCTGAGAGTGGATGGCAATCCCGTCCGGTGAAAGTTCGACCAGGCGGCGGTAACGTTCCTCGCTCTCCCGCAGGTTTTCCTGCATCTGGCGATGCTCTTTGACGAGTTGCTGTTTGTAGAGTATCTGGCCGATGACCGCCGGGAGCAGTTCCAGGTACCGCATCTCGGCGTCCTTCACCACGTAATCGGCCGCGCCGAGTTTGAGCGCCTCGACCGCTATGGATTCATTTCCCTCTCCCGTGACCATGATGATCGGGATCGAGGACCCCTGCTCGGCCAGGATCCGGATAACATCGAGCCCGCCAAGGAACGGCATATTATAGTCGACAAGCAGCACGTCAAACCTGCCTTCCGCGACCTTCTGCAGTCCGTCCTCGCCGTCCGCCGCCGTATCGACGACAAACCCCTTCCGCCTCAGGCCCTTCTGCAGCAGAACGGAAAGACCGGGGTCGTCCTCCATATACAGTACATTGGTCATCATGATATCAGCCACTGCCTTCATACCCTCCGGAACCCTTGTGATCGAGCGGAACATACTGATCTTCACGATCGTTTCGCTGAATGTAACATACTCTGCCTGTTTGGTCACGCAGAGATTGCGGATGCTATTAAGCCTGGCCGGCGGGAGCGTCGCCGGCTGTTCGCTGGGCTCGGTTATCCGAATCCTGCAGTTCTTCCGGCTCAGGCGGGGCTGCGGGGACCGAAAAGCTGAAGGTCGTCCCGACGCCCACCTGCGATTCGCACCAGATGCGTCCCCCCAGCAGCCGCAACAAGGTCTTGACGTAGGCCAGTCCCATGCCCTCTCCCGGCACATCCTGCGGTCCCACGCGGCGGAAGAGGTCGAAAGCCTTGGGAACGTCCTCGCTCGCCATCCCCCGTCCGTTATCGCAGATATGAAAGACGATGTTTCGCCCGTCGTGTTCGGCGCCCACCATTATGCGCCCCGGCTTGTCGGGCGCAAGGTACTTTATGGCATTGTCCAGGAGATTGCCGAAGATCTGCTCCAAAGCCGTGCGGTCCGTTATCATATCCGGGAGCGGCTCCACCACGACCTGTATCCGGCGGCTCTCGATCTGGTGCGCTAGCGAGTTCAGGAGCCCCTGCACGAAAACGGTGGTCTGGAGCGGCTCGGGATTCATCCTGCGCCTGCCGGCGCGCGAGAGCTTCAGAATGGCGGTAATGAGATTGTCCATCCGGCTCACCGACGTCGCGATGAACTGGAGCGCCTCGGGGATGTCCTTTTCGATGACGGAGAGATACTTGCGCCGCAGCCCGGCATCGAGCTGGTCCAGAGAGGTCATGAATATCGGTGTCAGTTCTCTGACGCTGTAGATAAGTTCATCGGAAAAACCTCTTATGTTGACGAGCGGCGCCCGAAGGTCGTGCGACACGATGTAGGCGAAATTCCGGAGGTCGTCGTTGATCAGGGCCAGTTCCTCCGAATAACTCTTGAGCTGCGCCTCACCTCGTTTGTTTTCTGTGATATCCTGGGCCACGCAGATAATGCCCTGCACCAGGCCTTGCGCATCACGCAGGACCGACGCCGAGAAGAGAACGGGGATCCTCCGCCCGTCGCTACCCCGGTACCATCGCTCCTGGTTGCTGATCGATCCCCGGGCGAGCACGCCCGCGATCCCATCATCCGCTCCTCCCCGTTCTCCGCCCAGGATGAGGGCAAATGGCTGCCCGATAAGCTCCTCCTCGTGATACCCGAGCAGAAAACAGGCCGCCTCGTTCAACCGGATGATCGTGCCTTCCGGCGAGACCACGATGAGGGTATCCATCATGCTGGAGACGATGTTGTCCATGTAATCGCGGGAAACCGTCGTTCGCTCGAGGTCGGCGGCCATGCGGTTGAAGCTTTTGACCAGCATCTGCACCTCGCCCGTGGAGCGCATGTCCACCTGCGCCGATAGGTCCCCTTGCGCAAGCCGGTCCGCGGCATGGACGAGCCGGACAATGGGACGCGAAAGATACCGCGAGACATAATAGGCGACCACCGTCGCGAGTACCAGGAGGAGCAGGAATACGATGAACAGAAATCTGAGCATGGACCGGATATCGTCAAGCAGAAGCGCATTGGGGATGCTGATTGCCAACCGCAGCAACGGCGCCTCCGGCATGACGAAAAAATCCTGGTACACCAGCATGCCGCCTTCGGTCACCAGCAGCGTCCGGTCCTGCTCCACGCTCCGCTGGAGGTGGGGCCGGGGATCGAACATCGCCTGCTGGCGTTCGGGCTGCTTCAGCACGGTCCCGTCGGGGGTAAACACCCAGATCGGATTTTCACCCAGTATCCTGATAGCGTCGAGGTACCCGAGGAATTCCTCCAGGCTGTAGTCGATCACAAGGCTGCCGTGGTATTCCCCATTATCGGGGCCGGTTTTGTCAATGCCGATGGAAAAAGAAGCCTTCTCCTGGAGGTCCTCCCCCGGGGGTGATACGCGAACAGCTCCGGGAGCAGCGGTGTCAGGCTGCGCGAACACGGTGCGCCTGCCGGCCTTCCCGGCCTGCTTCGTGCGTCCGGTCCGGCCGACCGTGACAACGGCTCTGCCTGCGGCATCCATGAGCGAGATATTCTGATAGGAGGGAAAATAGCGGAGCGATTCGCGAAACAACCGCTCGACAGAACGCGCAGCGATATCCCGCTCCGGTCCGGAGGAGCGCAGGAAATCGTCCAGGGTGGGATTGTCTGCAAGCAGGCGCAGATCGCCGGAAAGATCGTTCCGGAGTTCGTCATGGAAATGATGTCTGATCGTCACGAACTGCTGGAGGACACGTTCCATGGTTTGCTGCTCGATATGCCGTTTGCTGAACGTATAGTAGACAGCGGTCAGCAGTCCGCTGATGATAACGACAACGATCATGAACGCGATCAGAAGCTGGGAAAATATTGATAACCCTGTATACCGCTTTTCGCTCATTGGACGCTCCCCGACCTCCTGCTTCGCGAGACCCCGCGACCTGGCCTATTACTCCTTTTCCGGCACCTTGACGATGGTGAGGAACAATCCGAGCATCCGGATGGCTTCGGACAATTTGTCGTACTCCACCGGTTTCGTGACATAGACATTGCATCCCAGTTCATAGCACCGGGATATTTCCTGCGGATTATCCGTCGTTGTCAGCACCACGACAGGGATCCGCCTGGTGCGGGGATCGTTCTTGATGATTTTCAGCACCTGGTATCCGTCAAGAACGGGAAGATTGAGGTCGAGCAGAATGAGGAACGGCGCAGGATGGGGGTCGTTTTCGTACCCCGCCTTCTTGAACAGGTAGTCAACGGCCCGCTGGCCGTTGTCGAGCGCAACAATAATGTTGGTTATCCCGGCGCGGCGAAGGTTCTTCTCGATCAACAGCGCGTGTCCGGGATCGTCCTCTACCAGCAGGATTGTTACGGGTTTGTGCAGGTCCATAACCGCGGTCTCCTCTCAGCGCGGCCTTCGCCGCCATTCAAAATTCAATAAGAAATATTCAATATTTTTAAATCTTGAATCTTGAGTCTTGAATCTTGGATCTGAACACGTACTTGTGTTCAGGGTGACCAGGCAGGCGAGGTGTAATTGGCGTCGTTCGGCGTGATCCGCTCAAGGTCCGAACCGTCGGCGTTCATGATATAGATATTGGACCTGCCGCCGCGGTTCGAGCTGAACACGATCTGCCGGCCGTTGGGCGACCATGATGGGTTCTCGTCGTTCCCCGGGCCATTGGTCAACAGGCGCTGCTCGGAACCGTCGGGATTGATCGTGGCGATCTTGAAGAGCCCGCCGACCTGCGAGACGAATACGATGCGGTCGCCGCGCGGCGACCAGTTCGGCGATGCGTTATAGGACCCCTCGAAGGTCACGCGCCGCACATTGGTGCCGTCGGAGCCCATGATATAGAGCTGCGGCGTTCCCGCCCTTCCGGAATTGAAAACGATCTCCCGGTTGTTCGGCGCCCAGGAAGGCGCCACGTTGTCGGAGATGCCGAAGGTAAGGCGCTCCAGATCGCGGCCCTCGCTGTTCATGGTGTAGATCTCGGCGCCTCCGTCCTTGCTGAGCGCCAGAGCCAGCCGCTTGCCGTCGGGCGACCATGCAGGCGAGATGTTCAGCCCCTCGGCCCCCGAGATCTTCCATCGCTTGCCCGTTCCCAGGTCAAGACCGAAGAGATCGGGGTTCTTGTCCCGGTACGACACATAGGCAAGGACCCTTCCGTCGGGACTCCAGGCAGGAGACATGCAGATCGAGCGGTCCGCCGTGACCTTCAGGGAGTTCTTCCCGTCATAGTCCATGACGTAGAGTTCCTTATTCCCGGTCTTGTCCGATACATAGGCGATGCGGGTCCGGGCAACGCCCTTCTCACCCGTGTACCGGGCAACGATCTCGTCGGCAAAAGAATGGGCAAGGCGGCGGACGGAATCCGCGCTGCCGTTATACTGCACGCTTGCCAGTTTTGAGCCTGAAGCGGCGTCATACAATCGTGCCGTTCAAACGGAGCGCGTTCCCGCTGCGCTGCAGCGACGCCCAGACCACCCCGGTCAGCCCGAAGGTGCCACCCCGCTTCACGAGCTCGACAGCCGGCTCCTGCTGGCCGGAGTAGACCAGGTCGATTTTTTTCGGGTCCTGCACATCGAAGATCTGCGAGCGGCGCAAGTCGGCCTCAAGCACGCTCAGCAGCTCGTCACGAAGCGCGGGAGCGCCGGTCTCATCCACGACAGCCAGCACGGCGATCGGGATCTTCTTTGCCTCGCCCTGGATCACGCCGAGATAATATTCTGCATGGACGGTTGCCGCCGCCATCAGCATGCAGAACGTACATAGTTTCAGGAAAGGTTTCATAATCATTAATTCAGGATGCGGGATTCCTGACCCCTTCTGCTCACTCTTTCGGAATCAGATCAACGCTGATTTCCAAATACTCCCGGGGATATTCATCTGGCAGCGGCGGAAAGGAGCCCGACTGAAAGGATCGCCCGGATCGCCGCCTGGTCGAAATAAAAGTTCCCGCTTGAATCCTGCAGTTTCACTTCAGCTACCCTGCCCGAACGGAGAATCCTGAACACAACCTTGGACCTGGCTTCCCTGACACCCTGCGGCGGATTCCAGTTAGGTTCGATCCTGTTTTTCACGAAGGGGAAGTAACCTGCGAGGCCGGGAAGCTGGTTTTGCGCTCCCGCTGACACGGCTACCGCCTCTTTTTTTAGAGCGGTCCCCGCAGGTGAAGGCTGCCCTGTAAGCGCTGCCGGTTTTTCTTTTTCCGTCGTTGCTTCAGGCTGCTGCTCGTTCTTTTTTTTTGCTGCCTTTGGCATGTCAAGATCGGGCATGGCGCTCTTTGACCGCCGGAGGTTTTGCCTTGCGGAGTTGGCGCTGTTTTTTTCTGCGCCGGCGCCTCCGCGGTTTTCGGAAGCGGAGGCGGGGCTTCCGGGGGCAGCGCCGGGTCAACCGTTGTCGGTGCATTCACCAGCATGACCTGGTAGGAGATCGGGACCGAGATCTTCGGGGAAGCCGCAAGGCTGTACACCAGGACCGCGGCAATGAGTAGGCCGTGGATGATGAAAGAAAAAAGTACCGCTGCAGCAAGCTCCTGGCCCGACTGTCCGATCCTTTTCCAGCGGATCAGCCTCATTTCCCGGTCTCGCCTCCCGGCCGCTTCGGTCACCATGCCGAGACGGTCGATGCCCGCCCGCTTCACGATATCCATCACCTGCACCACGGCGCCGTAGGGCGCATCCCGGTCGGCCCGGAGATACACATTGATCTGCGGTTTGCGTCTTGCGGATAGAGTCGAGCACGTCCGGGAGCCTGCTGATATCCACGCGCTCCTTTTCCACGAACAATTCCTGCGCACGGGTGACGGTCAGCACGATGCGGTCCTCGGGCTTGACCGTATTGGCCCCGGACTTCGGAAGGTTCACGTCGAGCCCCCGGCTCATCATGGGAGAAATAATCATGTAGAAGAACAGCACCACGAGCAGCACGTCGATGAGCGGGACCAGGTTCAGCTCCCGCATGATGGTGCTGTTCCTGCGCTCAAAGCTCATGGCTGCCTCCGGACGAGCGTCCGCTCGAATGAAGCTCAGGAATTCCATGGAGAAGGAGTCCATCCGGGTCGCGATGCCCCTGATCTTCTCGGAAAAGTAGTTATAGGCGATCACGGCGGGAATGGCGACGAAGAGCCCCATCGAGGTGTTGATGAGCGCTTCCGCAAGGCCCGGCGCCAGCGCGCCGATGTCGCCCGACCCCTTCAGCCCGATGCCGTAAAAAGCGTCCATGATGCCCCAGACCGTGCCGAACAGCCCGAGCAGCGGGCCGACGGTGCCGGTGGTGCCGAGAAACGCCAGGTAGCGCTCCATGTACGAGATCTCGTCCTGCGTCGTGATCTTGAGCGACCGCTCGATCTCTTCGGCATCAGCGTCTTGCGGTCCTCATCGGCCACCGTATTGTTCGGCAGCGACTTGACGATGGATTCGGCCTCCCGATAGCCTTCGATGAACAGCGTGGCCATGGGGCTGAACTTCTTTTTTTCCGCTGGACCTCAGAAGCTCCTGAGCGTCCTTGGTCTTGCGGAACTCGTGCCATGAACAGCTTCGACTCCTGTTCCGCCTTCCGCAGATACTGATACTTCATAAGGATCATGGCCCAGGTCACGACCGAGACCCCCATAAGGATGACCACGATCACCTTGCCCATCCAACCGGACTCCAGGAACAGACCGACGATGCCGCTTCCCATGCCCGGTGTCGCACTTACCGCCAGTGCGAACATTAGTACCTCCGTTAATATAAAATTCAAAATTGCAAGCTTCAAAATGCATAGTACTGAACCATCTTGAATCCTGAATCATTCAGCGTTGGCGATCACGTTCCCCATCTCGCGACACGTCATAGCCGCCCATGCTTCATGATCTGGTCGCGGAAGGCGCCGTCCTCGCGAATGATCCCGAGCAGCGCCTGGAGCATGGGTCGTATCGTAATACTCGCTCCAGGATCGCCAGGTCGTACCGTTCCTGCGCCACGGGCACGAAATCGAGATCAAGCGCCTGGGCCGCCGAAAGCACCGCCAAGCCCGGTGTCGGCGGCGCCGGAAAGCACGGCCGCGGCCACCGCCATGTGCGTAAATTCCTCGTGATGATACCCTTTTACACTGTTCGGGTCAATTCCTAATCGTTTCAGGTACAGGTCCGTCAAGAGCCGCGTGCCCGCTCCGGCCTGGCGGTTCACGAACACCACGTCTTCGGACGCACCAGGTCCTCAAATCCCTTGATGCCCTTTGGGTTGCCCTTCGGCACGATGAAGCCCTGGGTCCGGTACACCAGGTTCACGAGCACGACCTTTTTGTCCGGAAGCAGTTTCTTGATGTAGCTCACATTGTACTCGCCCGTCTCCTCATCGAGCAGATGGGTCCCTGCGCAATGCGCCTCGCCGCGCTTGAGCGCAAGAAGCCCGCCCATGCTTCCCACGTGGGCGGATGAAAGGGAAAGTTCGGGATGTTTCTTCTTGAGAAAGTTCGCCGAGCACATCGAGGGCATTGTCATGGGAGCCGATGCAGACGATGGTGTTCCTGATATCGCGGGGCGACCGCAAAAGCTCCACCGTCACATCGTGCCCGGCGCGCGATGCCCTCGCTTTCCGCCGGAACGCGGATGATGCCGTCGGCGCGGACCAGCGACATGAGCGCGCCCGCGCCCCGGGTCACGGGCGTGGCGATCAGTTTGCCCGACACGCTCCCGAGCTTCACGCGGATGAACTCCTCCGCGCCGAGCGATGATGCCACCTGCCGGCTGAATTTCGCCGCTGATCGTTCCGGAGCGGGTGACGCCAGCCCCAGCAACGCGTAGATCAGCGGCTTCACAAAGAGATTGAACGTGAGCGCCGCAGAGACCGGATACCCCGGGATGCCGATGACCGGCTTGCCCTGCACGATGGCGAGGATCACCGGCTTGCCGGGCTTGATGGCGACGCCGTGCACCAGGACCTCGCCGAGCTCCGCAATCACATCGGCGGTAAAATCCTCCCTGCCTGCGGAAGAGCCCGCGTTGATCACCACGAGGTCGGATTCCGCAGAGAGCGTCGAGGATGGTCTGTTTGAGAAGAGCCGCGTCATCCTTTACGATGTTCCTTGCGGACAGCATGCGCGCCGCACTCCGTTGCCATGGCCGCAAGCATGGTCGAGTTGAAATCGATGATATCGCCCTTTTTGAGCTCGCTGCCCGGCTCCACCAGTTCGGTCCCGGTGGGAATGATCGGAGATCGACGGGCCTTCGGCGCACCATGACCGTGGTGTGGCCGCTCGCGATCATGGCCGCCATGTCCACCGGCCGGACCGTCATGGTTCTCGGAGATGATGAGCTCCGTGGCGACGATGTCCTCGCCCACGAGCCGCACATGCTGCCACGGCGTGGCCGGCTTCAGGATCTCGATCTCGGATCCGGACATCTTCTCCACGTCCTCGATCATGATCACGGCATCGTACCCGTCGGGCATGGGGTCGCCGGTATCGACGGCCACCGCCTGCGCCGGGACAGCGAGCCGTTTCGGCCTCGTCTCGCCTGCGCCGAAGGTGTCGATGAACCTGACCGCATAGCCGTCCATGGCCGCGGAATGATAGAAAGGCGATGATATCTTCGCGATCACCGCTTCCGACGTAACGCGCCCCAGCGCATCGCCGACCGGAACCGGCTCACCCGCGAGCGGTCTGCCGATATTCGCTTTTTTCAGCGCAGCATCGTATTTCGCGATCGCCTCGGCGAGCGGCATATTGTCGAGATATTTTTTTTGTTTGAATGCCATAGTTTTAATAGACCGTCATTCCCGCATGAACTAAGCGGCAATCCAGTATTTCATATTTTACGCCGCTGATTCAGGACTGCCGCCTGAACCACACATTAACTTAACAGTTTTTGGTTGAATCTGCAAGACTGAACCGGCAAAACCCTGGATCCTATTGAGACAAGCAAGATTCTTTGCTGCGTCTCAGAATGACAATTTGGGCATTATCGACTTCTTTCGAACTTATCAAGTTTCCCATGCTATTGACGTTCTTTGCGCGAGACGCCTTGGTTTTTGACAGGATCGCAGATTGCAGTCGAGGGTTATTATCTCTTTTTCATAAGGTCTACGTTGATAACGGACCTGCCGTCTACCGTTTGACGAGCTTCAGGAAATGTTCCACAAGCTGAGGATTGAAAGCCTTGCCGCTTCCGCCCCGCAGTACTGATTCGATCTTTTCCAGGGGATGTGCCTCCTGGTAGGACCGCTTGCTTCGCATGGCATCGAACACGTCCGAAACAGCGACGATCTGGCTCGCGATGTTCGGTCTCCAGCCGCCGCGGACATTCGGGTATCCGGACCCGTCAAACTTGATGTGATGCTCCAGCGCAGCGAGCACGGCAAGTTTCGGGATGCCTTCGAGCCCGATAAGGTAGCGGGCGCCCTTGACCGTATGGGTTTCCATCATCTTTCGCTCTTCCGGCGTGAGCATCCCCGGCTTGCTCAGGATCTCTTCGGGGATGAACAGTTTGCCGACATCGTGCAGTAATGACGCCACACCGATATCGTGCAAATGCTCTCCGGTGAATCCCATGTGCTCCGCCTGGCTCATGGTCAGAATGCCGACATTCGCCACGTGCGTAAAGGTATATTCATGAGAGGACTTGAGCGACGCAAGGATCCCGAGCGGATTGATCTCCTGACGGAAGCATCGGATAAAGTTTTTCACAATATCTTCTACGCCGCGCACGTTGATCTTCTTGTGTTTCTTTATGCGGCTGTATAGTTCCTTGAGCTCCTCCAGCTCCTTCGACGTCAGCTCGTTCAGTTCCTCAAGAACGTCGGGCGGGATATTTGCGGCAGCGGCCGCAATGAGCGGGTCGACGACGGCGGCCGCTTGCGCATCCTGTCCGGTTTTTTTCTCCACGACCTTGACCCGTACCTCAACCTTGCCGATCTTGATGGAGGGCTGAGACCGGACCGGAACGTCAGGTCCCGCGGCAAGATCGGCAATCAGACCCTCGAGGTCCTCCCGGGTCATGCCGGCGACAAAGGTAAGCCGCTCCACGCTCTTCTTCCCGAGAATTCGGCAGAAGTTCTCAAGAAAGGCGCCGCTCGAACCTCTCGCGTTGAGCGGTTTGTTCTCCGCGACAATATCGTTTCCGATTACGAGCAGGGTCACCTCCAGCCGCGTCAGAAGAACGGTTGTCAGGGATTGGAAGGCTTTTTCGATGTACCGGATCACCTGGGGATGGGGCGACGAATAGAGCCCCACGTTCGTGACCGCCGCATTGATCATGCTGATCGCTCCCCTGAGCGCATCCTGGAATCCGGTCTCCGACTGGATGTCGTTCTGGGCCTCTGATTTCTGATCGTTCACGGTTTCTCTGCTCCCAGTTTGGCGCAGGCACGAAGAATGCGCGGATCGCCCGATTGCATGCCGATGGAAATCAGGCCACTGATGCTTTGCCGTGGATAGCGTCCCAGGGATTCGAAGAGCATCGCTTTCATGCGGTTGCGGCGTTTGGGAAAAAGCGGCCACCCCCCTGTTGCGATCCGCTCCAGTTCCGGTATTGACCGGGGATCGCCGATCTCGCCCAGCGCCAGAATGATCTCCTCGTTGTATCCGTAGTCGCTCTCGAAGAGAATGACCTTTTTGAGCTTGCCGAGGATCAGATCAACGGCCGCCCGCACGCGAAACTGGCCCGCCAGCGCCACGGCCAGGGCGGCCACATCAGGATCGTTGTCCTGTATCAGCGTGCGCAGCGCGGGAATCGCCGAGGCATCGCGAAACCGAAGCAACGCGGTGATCGCCTCCAGCCTGACCATCCGGTCTTTGTGCTGGACCAACGGCCGTATTGCGGGGACTACGGAATTATCCCATCCCCATCGGATAAGCATCAGCAGATTGCGAACATACAAGGGCCGTTTATCAGTAAGACGCTTCACCGCCTCCTGCGCCGCTGTGTTGCCGAACCTGCAGAGGAGGTCGAATACGGAGCGCTTTCCCCCGGCAGTCTCGCCCTGTGAGTACAGATCAAGGAGCGGCGGAAGCGCATCAGGGCCGAGAGAAAGAAGGAAGTTCGTTGCAGCACGCATCTTCTCCTTGCTGGTGCAGAGGCCCCATGCATCTACGACAGATCCTATGAATGCCGGGTCCCGAAAACCCCGGAGCGCGATATCAACCATGGACCGGATCGTCATGGACTTCTTTTCCCTGCTGTGCAGGCGGAGCGTTTCAAAGGTGTCGTGAAGCATCGCGAATTGCTCGGAGCGGACCAGTTCGGGCAGATTCGAAACCACTTTCTTCAGAAACTCGCCGTAGTCGTCGTCCGAAATGTCTTCATCGATAAAACCGAGCAGGACCCGGCCGATCTGGTAATCGAGCCGTTCCTCCGTCATCGTGGCGATATACTCTTCGATCGGGAATGTGCCTGCGGCCGCCGCCATCTGGCCCGGCTGACGTTGCGACAGTTTACCAAGCGTTTCCGCATACTCGGTGGATACAAACTGTTCGTAATTTTCCCGTTTGAACAGCGCCTGCACCTGTTCCTGCGAGAGCGCTGCAGCCGGAGTTCCGCCCGATGCTTTTCCGCCGCTTTCTGCACTCGCTGCAACATCACTGGCACTGGCGAGCTTTTGGAGCAACCCGGTGAGTGTCGGCGATATTTCTCTTCCCTGGAAACTGGCTTGCTGGAGCATGTCGATGACCATGTCGTCAGTCATGCCGCCCATGATTTCCTCGGTCACCGCTGGCGACGCTTCCGCCGTTCGTTCGAAGGTCACTGCCAGGAACTGCTTCCTGAGATCGGGGTGCAGGTCTTTCATTAGGTTGTTCAGGCTCCGGAGCGTGTTCGATTGCGACCGGCTCAGCTGTTTCTGTTCGGCCCGGACCCGCACATGGCTTGAAATGACCTTGTCATAGCTCTGCAGCACCACATGCGGATCGAGTTTGCGCTCGTTCAGGAGTCTGGCCAGTTCTGCCGGATCCACCTGTTCCGCATCCTTGAGAGAGACCCCCTGGTCCTTGCCGGCAAAGGCAATCGTCCCCGCGGAAAGATGAGAAACGAATTCCCCCCACAAGCCGACACCTTCTTCTGTCTCGGGTTTGACAACGCGGTCTCGAGCAGATCTCCTGCTCTTCCGTGACATGAAAACCTGCATAGTTTATGGGAGTGATGCGAATGTGGGGGATATCGGATTCGTCAACGACCTCGGCAATGCCGCCCCGGGACTTGATCTCTTCCGGTCTCGTGGTAATTATCCGGTGAAGCCGAACCAATTCGTCCCGGTCCATACCCCTTTTGAAGGTCACCGCTGCGATTCCCTGGTTGTACAGGGAAAGCGCGAAGTCCCGGTACACGGGATTGGCGCGGTCCAGGTAGTCCTGCCCCACGAACAGCGTGTCCTTGGCAATGCCGAGCGTCATCTCCGCACGCACCTCGAACAGTTTAAGCATCGCTTCATAGGAGCGAGTAATGCTTTTTGAAATCTGGATGTGGCCGGGAGGATAGATGCCGACATTCTTGCGGGAAATATTCAGTTCGATGACGGCGTCAGACAATAGACGCGAATCAAGAGGTAATTCCTTGCTTGCGGCTTCAGGAATCTGTTCCTGAGCCGTCTTTTGTTGATCCTTCGTTACCCGGTCTTTTACCATGTCAAAGTCACTACCAGTCCTAACGATCAGCAGTTCCGCAAGAGTTCTTCGTCGATCAGGCTCACCTTGGGAACGTAAATGTTTTGCGGACCGAGTTACTCAGAACAGCCTTACTTCCACTTCCTCGCCGACCTCGATCCCGATCTTATTGACCGGCACCACGACCGTGCCCACGGCTTTTACCAGCGTGCTGATCAGCCCTGATGCGCCGAACACAGGTCTGGCCCAGAGGCCGTCGTCCTTCTTTTCAAGCGTGACCCGCACATGGTCCTCGCGCCCCGGTGAGGAAGAAATGCTCCTGGCCAGTTTCGCTTTCACGCTGCGATATGCCAAGACACCCGCAAGCGCGGGATGAGGCACTTCTCCGGTCATGCGCTCAAGGACCGGTTTAACAAACAGTTCAAAACAGATGCTGACCGCGGCAGGATGTCCCGGCAGGCCGAACACCGGTACCTGCCTTGCTGGTATCGCGAGCACACCCATAATGAGCGGCTTGCCCGGCTTGATGGAAACGCCGTGCACCAGCACGCCGGGCCTGCCCAGATCATTGATCACCTTCGCGGTCAGGTCCATGGTGCCCACGGAACTGCCGCCGGTCATCAGGACAAGATCGCAATCCCCGAGGGCGGCTTCGAGCGCTTCGCGCAACCGGCCATAGTCGTCCGGGATAATGCCTCTCTTGACCGGCATGCCGCCTGCTTGCGCGATAAGGCCTTCAAGGTTGTAGGAATTGATATCGCGCACCTGGCCGGGAGCGGGTGCGGTATCGGCGGGAACAACTTCATTGCCGGTGTTGATGATCGCTACCCGGGGTTTCTTGAAAACGCATACCCGGGTAATGCCGACGCCTGCAAGTGCGCCCGCGTCCTGCGGCCGCATCCGGTGGCCGCGGCCCAGGATGATCTCGCCCTTTTTGATATCGTCGCCTGCCTGGACCACGTTTTCGACCGGTGCTACGGGCTTCACCACTTCGATCTGTGCCGCGTCTACAGCCTGGGTCTGTTCGAGCATGACCACGGCATCAGCTCCTTTCGGGAGCGCGCCGCCGGTCGCGATCTTCATGGCTTCGCCCGCGGACAGTGCGCGGCCGGGCATGGCGCCCATGGCGATATCGCCCACGATCGTCACCAGCGCGGGCCGCGACTCGGCCGCGCCAAAGGTGTCAATGCTCCGCACCGCGAACCCGTCCATGGTGGAACGGTCGAACTCAGGGAGGTCTTCAGGCGACGCGATGTCTTCAGCAACGATCCTGCCGAGGGACAGGCTGATGAAAAGTTCTTCCGGTGCGGGGGGAGCAATGGTCAGATGCAGCTCGAGCGCCCTGAACGCGTCTTCCCGGGATACCACGCCGGATCGGCCGAGCATGTCCTTGAGGGTCATGGGTAAAACACCGTCCCTGACGTCGATTGCAAAATGCAAAGTGCAAAGCGCGAAGTGCAAAGTAAGGGCATTTTGCAATTTAAATTTTGCATTTTGCACTTTGCATTGATCATTCCTACTTTCCTTCCGCCTTCGCCTTGATCTTGCGCACGTACGATGCGGCCCGCATCCCGGCAACAGACCCTTCGCCCGCCGCGGCAACGATCTGCATCCCGCCGCAGGTGCAGTCGCCGGCAGCGAACACGCCGTCGAGGTTCATGCGCTGGTGCTTGTCCACGATCAGGCAGCCCCGGTCGTCCGTCAGGCCGCCCGCTTTCAGGATGAGCTGCGAGATGGGGGTGGACCCCATGGCGATGAAGACGCCTTCGAGTTCCAGCACGGCCTCGGTCCCATCGCGGCTGATCTTGAGGCCCGTGACCAGTTCATCTCCCACGACGGCATGGATCTTCGCCGTCGGAAGGATCTCCACGTTCGGCTTGGACTTGAGCCGGGTCAGGACGGCAGTCACGATATCAAGCTCCTTGTGCGGCACCACCGTGACCTTCTCGGCGAGGTCGGCAAGGTGCAGCGCTTCCTCCGCAGCCTCGTTGTCGGAGCCGACCACAGCGACCTTCCTGCCCTTGAAGAAGTTGCCGTCACAGGTGGCGCAGTAGGACACGCCCTTGCCGAGGAACTCCTTGGCGCCGGGCACTTCGAGCTTTTTCCTGGCCACGCCGATCGCGATGATCACCACGTGCCCTTCATAGACCTCGTCGCGGGTGCGCACGCGCTTGATCTCGCCCGTAAGCTCCATGTCCACGACTTCCACCGGATAGATGATCGTCGCGCCGAATTTCTCGGCCTGCTTTGCCATGATCTGGGTAAGGTCCATGCCGTTGATGGTCTCATAGCCGGGATAGTTCTCAATATGGGAGATCTTGGCGGTATAGCCGCCGACAAAATCTTTTTCGAGTACTACGCATTTCTGGCCGGCCCTGCCGAGATAGAGCGCGGCGGTAAGGCCCGCGGGACCGGAACCGATGATGATCGCGTCATACAGTTGTGCCATGTACAATTCCTCCTTCGTAAAACGAATGATTCATTCTATCCAAGAGCCTGAAACAAGTCAACCCCGGAATCAGCGCATGTTGCATCTATGGCAGCATCCGCTTGCACTCTGCATCCTGCTTCGGGTACTATGCTGAAGGATGAACAGATCATCAGGGAGGGAATCATGGATCAGGAGAATATTGTCGATGTGGTCAGAAAGGCTGCCGCCGAGAACCGGTTGTCCTGTGAAAAGGCACGCGAACTGGCGGAAGAACTGAAGGTCCCGGTCAGCGAGATAGGCAGGATCTGCAACGTGCTGAAGATAAAAATAACCGCATGCCAGCTTGGCTGCTTTTAGTTTAGTGCGCGGTTCTGATCGGCCCCGCGCACCGGCATGCCGCAGCCCCGCGTATAGCACGTAACCTTGTTTTTTCCTTCCGCTTTTGACCGGTACAGTGCGATGTCGGCCTCGTGCACCAGTTCGTTCACTGATTTCTCGTTGCCCTGTCCCACCGTGGAGACGCCGAGGCTGACCGTCACCGGCTCCTGGGGGTGCAGCGCCTTGACGGTAAAAGGATACTCCTCCACGCTCCGCCGTACGCGCTCCGCCACAACAGCGGCTTCCTCCATCCCTGTTTCGCCGAGGAGGATCGAGAACTCCTCGCCGCCGTAACGGAAGCAGACATCCGTGCTGTCCTTCCGGCATGAGGCCTGCAGCACCGGCCCGATCTGGGCCAGCAGCCTGCTCCCCTCGAGGTGGCCGTAGCGGTCGTTGATCCGCTTGAAATCATCGATGTCGATCATGATAAAGGAAAACTCGCGGCCGGTCCGCGCCTGCCGCCGCGCCTCCTCTTCGAGCTTTTCGAGCAGCACCCGGTAATTGAGCAGCCCGGTCAATTCGTCGACCCGCGCAAGATCGAGCGTTTTCCTGAACAGCTCGGCCTTTTCAAGCCCCACCGAGATCAGATGGGAGATGGTCCGGATCAGGTCGAAGTCCTCGATGCGAAAAGCGTCGCGTTTGCTGTGGCTCAAGCCCGATGATGCCGACGACCTGGGTCTCGTTCTTCAGAGCGACGCCCATATAGCTCCCGGCCTTCCGGGCTTCGTCGGGATGATGGATGAAGCCTTCGAACCCGCCGGTGTCCGGGAAAAAAAGCGGCTCGCCTGTGGCCGCTATCCGACCCGGCGCGCCGTTATCGAAAAAGATCGAACCCAGGACCCTGCCCCGGAAAAGGGGGCCTTGAAAGTAAAAGGGCTCCAGCGTCGGTCATGTCCTTTTTGACCATGTAGACGAGGGCGTCCTCAAAGTTGATCGCTTTCCCGACCGCGCGTGATGACTTTCTGGACCAGGTCGTAGGGTTCAAGCTCGGAAGCGATGGTCTTCCCCACCTCATAGAATAAATGCGTTTCCATGAGCTTCCGGTAAAAAAGCGGTTTAAATTCCCGCACGGTTTCCGGCATTGCATCTTTAGGGGCCTTCGTTTTTCTGGGCATGCACGACCTTCCGGACTCCTGCCGGGAACGCTCCCGGAAGGAAAAGTTTGTTAGTATATATACCATTTTTCTCTCCGCTGCAAATGGAATTATTGTCCCGCACCATATTTCGTTGCCGTAAAAAACGCTATGAAACGCCTACGGCGCCGGCCCGGCTGTGGAACAGCAGCCGCCGGTCGTCCCGGTCGATGACCACCTGCGAACCTTCCCGTACCTCGCCGGACAGGATCTTCGCTGCCAGCGGATTCAGGATCTCCCGCTGAATGACCCGCTTGAGCGGCCGGGCGCCGTAGACCAGGTCGAAACCTTCTTCGGCCATGAGCTCCTTGGCCCCCTCGGTAAGCTCGATCTCGATCTTCCTGTCCGCAAGCCGTTTCTGCACCAGGCCCACCTGGATCACGACGATGTGCCTGAGCACTTCGGCGTCCAGGGGATGGAAAATGATCATATCGTCCACGCGGTTCAGGAACTCGGGCTTGAAATGCTGCCGCATCGCCTCCATGACCCGCCGTCCCATTTCCTCCTCATCGTTCTGGATGTCCTGGATATACTGGCTGCCGATGTTGGAGGTCATGATGACCACGGTGTTCTTGAAGTCAACGGTCCGCCCCTGGCCGTCGGTCAGCCTGCCGTCGTCGAGCAGCTGCAGGAGCGCATTGAACACCTCGGGATGCGCCTTTTCGATCTCGTCAAAGAGCACGACCGCATAGGGCCTCCGGCGCACGGCCTCGGTGAGCTGCCCGCCCTCCTCGTATCCCACGTAGCCCGGAGGCGCGCCGATGAGGCGCGAGACCGTATGCCGCTCCTGGTATTCGGACATGTCGATCCGGACCATGGCCTGCTCGTCGTCAAAGAGGAACTCGGCAAGCGCCCGCGCCAGTTCGGTCTTGCCCACGCCCGTGGGCCCCATGAAGATGAAGCTGCCGATCGGCCGGTTCGGGTCCTGGATCCCGGCCCGGGCGCGCCGGACCGCGTCGGACACGGCAACGATAGCCTCGTCCTGGCCGACCACGCGCTTCCGCAGACGGTCCTCCATGTGGAGCAGCTTCTGCATCTCCCCTTCCAGCATCTTGCTCACCGGGATGCCGGTCCACTTGGACACGATCTCGGCCACGTCCTCCTCGTCCACCTCTTCCTTCAGGATCTTGGTCTCGGACTGCAGCTCGCTCAGGTTCGCCGATTCCGTCGGCGAGCTGCTTTCTGCAGCTCGATCAGCTTCCCGTACCGCAGTTCGGCCGCCCGCCCCAGGTCTCCCTCGCGCTCCGCCTTCTCGGCGTCGATCTTCGCCTGCTCCATCTGCTCCTTGATGGTCCTGATCTTCTGGATGCCCTCTTTTTCGGACTGCCACTGCGCCCGCAGCCCGCCCCGCTTCTCCGCAAGATCGGCGATCTCCTTCTCGATCTTCGCCAGCCGGTCGCGCGATGCGGGGTCCTGTCTCCTTCTTGACCGCCTCCCGCTCGATCTCAAGCTGCCGGATCCGCCGCTCCACCTCGTCGAGCTCGACGGGCATGCTGTCGATCTCCATGCGCAGCCGCGACGCGGCCTCGTCGATCAGGTCGATGGCCTTGTCCGGCAGGAACCGGTCGGCGATGTAGCGGTGCGACAGGAGCGCCGCGCTCACCAGCGCCGCGTCCTTGATCTTCACGCCGTGATGCACCTCGTAGCGCTCCTTGAGGCCGCGCAGGATCGAGATGGTATCCTCCACCGAGGGCTCGCGCACCAGCACCGGCTGGAACCGCCGCTCCAGCGCCGGGTCCTTCTCGATATACTTCCGGTACTCGTTCAGGGTCGTCGCGCCGACGCACCGGAGCTCGCCGCGCGCAAGGCGGGCTTCAGCATGTTGGAGGCGTCCATGGCGCCTTCGGCCGCGCCTGCGCCGACCACGGTATGCAGCTCGTCGATGAACAGGATGACCTCGCCCTGCGCTTCGGTCACTTCCTTCAGCACGGCCTTCAGCCGGTCCTCGAACTCGCCGCGGTACTTGGCGCCGGCGATCAGCGCGCCCATGTCGAGCGCCACCACGCGCTTGTTCTTGAGGCCCTCGGGCACGTCGCCGCTCACGATGCGCTGCGCCAGCCCCTCGGCGATGGCGGTCTTGCCCACGCCCGGCTCGCCGATCAGGACCGGGTTGTTCTTGGTCCGCCGCGACAGGACCTGGACCACGCGCCGGATCTCCTCGTCCCTGCCGATCACCGGATCGAGCTTGCCGCGCCGCGCCGCGTCGGTCAGGTCCCGGCCGTAGCGGGTCAAGGGCCTGGTACTTGTCCTCGGGGTTCTGGTCGGTCACGCGCTGGCTGCCGCGGATGTCGACCAGGACGGTGAAGATGGCGTCACTGGTCACGCCGTGGCGCGCCAGGACCTCCCGGGCCGCGCCGTCGCCGTTCGCCGCTGCGATCAGCAGATGTTCCGTGCTGACGTACTCGTCCTTGAGCCGCTGCGGCTTCCTGCTCCGCCCGCTCGAACAGTTTGTTCAGGCGCGGGGAGAGATAGGTCTGCACCAGCCCCTCGATCTTCGGCAGCCGGTCAAGCGCTCCGTCGAGGTCCGCCTTCAGCCTGCCCGGGTCAGCGCCGAGCTTTTTTAAAAGCGGCAGCACCACGCCGTCCGTCTGGTCCAGCAGCGCCGCGAGCATATGCTCGGTCTCGATCTGCTGATGATGAAGCTTGCCGGCGATCTCCTGCGCCGCCTGCACTGCTTCCTGAGATTTCAAGGTGAATTTGTCAAACCGTGCCATGGGAAACCTCCAAAATGCATTCTTATTGCGATTCGATTTCGGATTTAAATTTAAAAGCCTGGCAGTATGAATCGTTACTGCAGTTCACAATCCTTCGCAATCCGCACATCGATTCCGACTCTTCCTCCTGCCGCCGCATCTCGAACAGCTCTTCCTGGAGCTGCCTGATCGTCTCCTCCATGCTCCGCTGCATCTGCTCCATCTTCTCGCGCATCGAGAGGATCACTTCAACACCCGCAAGGTTGACGCCGAGGTCGCGCGTGAGCCGCAGCACCATTTCGAGCTTCTCGATATCGTCTTCGGAATAGAGCCGCGTATTCCCGACGCTCCGCGACGGTTTGATAAAACCTTCGCGCTCATAGATCCGCAGCGTCTGAGGATGGATCCCCAGCATTTCCGACACCACACTGATCATATACAACCGATGTTTTCGCTCAGCCATCATCACTCCGCAGACCTGGTTTTCATCGTGAGCTCCAAACTCAACTTCTCTTCCTGAAACCCTTGAAGGAAGTATCCTGACGCGGGTTGGAAGGATGCAGCTTGTCGAGCTCTCTGAGCAGCTCTTTTCCGCGTTCGCTCAACCCTGCAGGCGTGACCACCTTGATGGTTGCATACTGGTCGCCCACGCCTCCGCCGCCCAGATGGGGCACGCCTTTTCCCGTGAGCTTCAACTGCTGGCCCGACTGCACGCCCGGCGGCAGCGTGAGCGTGACCATGCCGTCCACGGTCGGGATCTCCACTTTGTCGCCCAATGCCGCTTCCTTTACGGTAACGCGCACGTCGGCATAGAGATCGTCGCCTTTGCGCTCAAAGTGCTGGTGAGGCCGCACCTTGGTGAGGATATAGAGGTCGCCGGAGGGCCGCCCTTGGCGCCGGCCTCTCCCATGCCTGATACGCGGATCTTGGACCCGTTGTCAACGCCGGGAGGGATCTTGACATTGATGCGCTCGGTCTTCGGCACGCTGCCGCTGCCGTTGCAGGACCTGCAGGGATTCGGATTGATCGTGCCTTCTCCGCGGCAGGTAGGACAAGGCTGGGCGATCTGCATGAAGCCTTTTCCCTGAGAGATGCGTCCCGAACCCATGCAGGACGGACAGGTCCGCGGCGAACTGCCCGGAGCTGCGCCCGAACCGGAACAGGCGCCGCACGGTGCATCACGCCGCAGTTCTACCTGCATGGTCCTGCCGAAAATGGCATCCTCGAGGTCCACTTCAACCGAATAGGTCAGGTCCTCGCCTTTCCGGGGACCGCGCTGCCGTGCCGCGCCGCCGCCGAAAAGATTTCCGAAGAGGTCCTCGAAATTGCCGCCCCTGAAGAAGTCACCGCCCTGGGCGGCGCCCCCAAAACCTCCTCCCGGCCGCTGCTGCGTGTCAAAACCCTGCTCGAAAGCTGCATGGCCGAACTGGTCATATTGCTGCCGCTTCTTCGGGTCTGACAGGACTTCATAGGCCTCGCTTATTTCCTTGAACTTCGACTCGGAAGCCTTGTCCCCGGGATTCACATCAGGATGATATTTCCGGGCAAACTTCCTGAATGCCTTCTTGATTTCAGCCTCGGAAGCAGTCTTTTTCAGACCCAAAAGTTCGTAGTAATCGCTATTTGTACCAGTTGCCATATACCCCCCAATAATCTTACAATAGTTATAATATAAAATATGAGTCAATCATTGTCAAGCATGTTTACATAAAAAGTGCGCTTGAAGGCAACTTCCCACCAAACGCATTAAAATACGACATGCCGAATTAATAATACTACCAAATTACGATATTTTTAGCAGCGTCACCCACTACAACATTGACGAAAGCATCCCTCTGATACACCCAAACTTCACTACTGTCATGTTTAAGCTTTTCAATAATATCTGTTGCGATTGAAAATTCCGAGACGTCTTTCAATTTCCCTATCGTTTCCAGAGCATGGAAGCGAACCAGTGCATTTTTATCACTCAGCGCAGCATTGATAACATCAGAGAAGGGCGCTACAAGGTCTGGAGCCGATTCCGCGATCCTGCTGAACGCGTAAAGAACTCCGGGCCTGAACACATCCTCTTCAATAGTGTAGACATCCGCGATCAGTGGAACAATATCGGCAAAACGCCGGGGGTCGGCGCAAACGATCTCACCGATCAATTCAGGGGCCGACCAGCCGATGCCGCCGGATTCATCGGACAGGGACCAGCGAAGTTTCCGGACGGTGTTTCTTAAATATTCATAATCCGTTTTGACAAGTTCCTGCGCAATGATACCCACGGCCTTAATGGCACGCCAACCGACAAGGGTTTCCTTTTCGTAGGCAAGCCTGACAAGAAGAGATATTATCTTCCGGTCATTTCTTGCAAGCGAGGCAACGGACCCGACTTCGTTTCTTTCGAGGAGATCGCAAACAATTTCTTTTTTGCTGTGCATAGAATCGAGGAAGAGACCTTTATCGGCGGGTTATTGAAAAGAACGGCAGGGCACCGACCGCGCCCTGCCGTTGAAATGCCCGTAGCGTACGAGTGCTCGCTCGATCAATGCCATGGATTGTAAGACGGATTCGGCGTCAGCACATCGACGCTACTGTCCGCGTTCACGCGCACATCGGCAAGCCGGCACCATGCTCCTGGCATACTTCCATCTCCATCCGACGCCGTATAGGAGGAGCAGTTATACGACCCAAAAAGATAATCTCCGATAATGATCGAGGCCATGTTTGTCGTCGTATCGGCGCAGCTATAGTTGTTGATCGAGATGATATAATAACCCTCGGGAAGAGCGGTGGCGGTGAAATGCTCCACGCCGCCGGAAGTAATGTCAAAAGCGCTCCCGTTGATATCGAGGCCGACGTCACAGGAGCTGTCGCCTCCGATGTCGCGTGCCTCTTCAAAGGGTATCCCCGGGGGCGGCGAACAGGAATTGACAAGGCCGATATTCCAGTCAACATACCAGGTTATCTGCGGTACGAGCAGGTCAGCGGGATTGTAATAGAGAACATGGACGTCGGTATAACAGTTGAGGTCCGGTCCTGAGGACAGCGCTGTGACCGTCATGGTCGCGGACCATCTGCTCCCCGCCGCGCCGGCCGACGGGATGGCACCCGCGGCGCCCTTGAACTCAGGCAATGCTTGTTCGATGCCATAGATATTGACAAGGCTGTTAAGATAATATTCGCTGCCGAAATGCAGCGCCGCATCTCCGGGGGCAGCAACATCAAGACCACCTCCGGAATTGAACTGCGCCGTGGCGCTTCCGGTGCCGCTGACCGTGATGATTCCTTGTGTCGTTTTTCCGGTGGTGTAATTATGATGCAGCGCTCCCACTGTCGAGGTCGATACGGAAACAATGCCTTCATTCCCGTATGTGCTGGGACTGAAGTCGAACGCCACTGTTCCATCAACCGTGGTATCGCTCCCCGAATAGACCGTCGGCGGGCCGGCAGATGAGAAATATTCAAGCTTCGAGACGGAAAAGTTCGTATAGGTCAGAGTAACCGAGCCGCTCGTCCAGGTCTCACGCCCCCTTCCATTCACGGCCATAGTCGTCATCTTGTTCTTGGTCACGGCATCGATGGATGATGAGTAATTCACGGTCAGACCGGACAGCCCCACGGAAAACTCGCCGAGCATGATATAATCGAAGGCCGTGATGATACCATTGGACATGATCGTGTACGTTTCGTTCGCGCCCGAGCTACCGCCCGACATGGTGTACCGCATACCCAGCATCGAAAGGGTCCCGATGATCGCCGAATAATTATTCCCATTGAACTGCACGACCCTGAAGGCGGAGCTTGTCGAGCCCAGCGTGATGTTCATGCTTGTGGGCGTACCGGTCAGGGTATATGCTCCATCAAACTGATAGCCGTCCATCCTGCAAAGCTTGAACGTGAGGTCAAGGGTGTAAGTCCCCGAGGCGTTCACCGATCCGGTATAGGTGTAGTCTCCGTAATCTGCGCAGGCCACCGGCGCGGTAAGCGTGACCGTCGGGTCCGTTACTATAACACTGAGCCCCGCGGAACCCAGGGACTTCAGGACTGCGGTGCTGTTGTAAACAAGTTCCTTCGCCTGGTTCACCTGTGACACAACTTGCGCGCCCTGCCTGCTCGTTGAAATGACAACGCTCGTAGCTGTAGCGGATGACGGAGGATCCGCAATGTCCACGGCGCACCCGTTCAGCGCAACAGCGACCAGGATGACGCTTATAAATACTTTTATATGTGACCACATAATAATCCTTAAAAAGCTTGCACCCTTGATAAAAGCACAAGGGTGCAGGCAAAATCAGTTTTCACGGATTAGAATAAAACTGTCCGGAGAACGACCTGACATCATCACTGCAACGCCTTTCCGTGCCTCAAACTCCATCATGGCGCAATAGCACTTACCTCGCTGGACTTGAGGCTTTCTCCGCCGGTGTTGACAGCGGTCACCGCATAGTAATATGTCGTGCCCGGTGTGCGCCCCCCATGAATATAAGGGCTTGTGACACCGGAAATCAAAGTCGTCGTAAGTCCAGGTGCGGTTCCCCAATACAGATTGTATGACGTTGCACCGTCCACGGGGGCCCACTGAAGGGTGATATTTCCTGCACCAGGTCCCGCGGTCGCTGTAACGCTCGGCGCTGCCGGCTCCACCGGCTGCAACGTTACCAGCCCGGAATAGGATATCGTCGTCTTTATCGCGCCGCAGGTGCCTGGCCAATTGTACGTTGCGAGCAGCGTCGGGAAGATGGGTTCGGCCGACGTTGAAGTATTCTTAACCGTGTAGGTCACAACCGACGGGCCGGTTGACAGAGCATCGCTAATGTCTCCGAGCCGCCGATCATGGTTATCTTTGCAGCCGAATCGTCCGAGGCCAGGGATATCGTTGTTCCGGCAATGGGCGTATTCATATTTATATCGCTGACATATACGTAAAAGATCTCGCTTGCTCCCGGCGCAATAGTTACCGCACCAAAGCCGGCAGAATCGCTCTCGATATGGCTTGTGTTGGGTCCAAAGCTCGGCGGACCGGTGATCACAAGATTCACATTCCGGTATATCGGTATCTGGGAGTCCCACTCGCCGTTCGCATTGTTGTATACTCCCGCTGTAGCGCCGGGCACGCCGTGGCGCCTACCCGCCAGTCAAAGAACAATTCCGTGGTGTCATGCGCGCCATTGTCGTCGGAATCGATGAACGGCTCGGGAAGATCCGTGAATGTCTCACCAGGAACGCCCAGATTGTACACTCCGTTCGCATTGGCGTCCACGAAGTGCTCTTCGCCCGTGGTTGAAACAACGATGGATATATACCCGTCGCGGGGGTTTCGCGTTCTTGCACCATCAACATAGGACAGTCCGGCGGCCGTTTCCCATGCGGCCGGCGCCACATCGGTCGGTCTCGGATTCTGGGTCCGGTACACGGAAGTCGTGACCCCCAGGGCATCGGTCACATTGCTCGTATCAATTGCGCCGGCATCCGTTGCAAATGAAACCGACGTTCCCTCCAGAATATTATAGTTTCCAAATCTGTCCGCAATATAGCCGTGAGCGTGGACTGGACATTATCGCAGTTGAGGCCGTCGAGATTAAACTTATTGACCGCCACGCTGAAGAACCGGTCGGAAGGCACGCCGCCGCCAATCGATATATTGCCTGAGGACGTTGAGATCGTTGCGCCGCTCGGCAGCGTCGTCGTTGCAACGATCCGGGCAGGCCCGGCCACGGTGCCGGCCTGCAGATTCGCCGCTACTGTTCCATCCAATCCGGTGCTGCCGCTGGGAGCGGCAAGGGTAGCGCCTGCAGGACCGTACAGCGTAAAGACAACCGAGACTCCCTGATTTCGGATTGCCGTTCGTGTCCCTTGCGATAAACGTCACGAGCGAAGATGACGCACCCCCTGACCCGGCAACGCCGATCACGTCGGGAACCGCAGATACGAACTCGATGCTCTGCGTGGCCGCGGCACTGACCGTGATCAGCACCGTAGCCGATACCGTTCCGGCGGTTGCGGTGATCACGAGACTTCCGCTGTTTGAAGGGTGCGCGGTGAACGTGACGGAGGCGTCGCCGCCCACCGTGGTGGCAGTTGTCGACGAGAGACTTCCCGCATTCGTTGCGCCGGCCGTGATCGCGAATGTCACCGTCGTCCCGTCTGTCACGGGATTGTTCAGCGCGTTCCTGACCGTGGCGATCAATTCGTGGTCTGGCCGCTCAGCAGGCTCGGGTTAGTGGCGCTTACACTGATCGAAGCCGGATCGCTCGTGATGTTCAATGACACGTTCTGGGAAATCACGCCCGTAGCGCCCATAGCGGAGCCCTGGATGTTCACCACGCCTGATGACGTGCCGGCATAGAAGGTCGTGCTGGCGATGCCCGAGGCGTTGGTCACCGCCGTGATCGTGAGCTGCGAAACAATCGCGCTGAAACTGCCGAGGGTCGTCCCCGACGTGATCGTGAACGTGACCGTCGCACCGGAGGCCGGTGCGCCGGTGCTGGTAAGAAGCGTCGCGGACACCGTTGACTGGCCTTGAATATTGACCGACAGCGGCGTCGAAGATAGTGTCATGGTCGCCGGTACCGGCAGAGGCGGCGAGCCGATGGTAAGCGTGGCGCCGTTGTTCAGAGCTCCGACGGTCGCGGTGATGGTTACCGCTGCATCTACCGTCATTCGCCGTGAAGGTGTCGGTCGCCACGCCCGAGGCGTTGGTCACTGCCGTCCCTGGAGTAAAATTACCCGCCGTCGCATCGCTGACCGTAAACGTCACGTTCACGCCGCTGATGACCGCTCCTACCGCGTCCTGACTTTCGCGGTCACTGTGGTATTACCCAACGAGACTATTGACGTTGAGCCCAGCGTGACCACAATCGAGGTGGGGACCTGGGGCGGCGTGCCGATAATGATGGGGGCGCTGCCGCTGATCGTGGTCGTGCCGACGGTAACGCTGGCCCGGATGGTCGCGGTCGTGTTCGGCGTGACCGCGGTGAACACGCTCGTTGCTGCGCCGGACGCGTCAGTGACCGCCGGGGACGGGGTGAACGTGCCCGCACCGGTGGCGATGACAGAGAAGGTGACGCTGACGTTCGGCATCACGACAGAGCTCGCATTGGTCACGACCGCGGTCACGGTGGAAGTCCCTCCGTTGCCAATGGCCGCGGCGGAAAGCGATACCTGGACGGTCGTGGGTGTCGAGGTTCCCGGCGTGGTGGACGGAGGGGGTGGGGTCGGTGAGTCAACCCCGCATCCGCCGAGAAGAAATGCAAGGATGGTGATAAAAATGACAAAAGTATCGGTCTTTTTCATGAAGAAGCCCCCTCCACACAAATAAAATCTCATATAGCGGCATTGCTTGGTCAATGTTATGTGAGTTTGTCCTACCGCAGTGCCAGATGTAACAACGATGTCGTCGAAGAATGCTGTCGCGGGGAACACAACGATGGAAAAGTCGTAGACCCCGTTTTTGTCCGTCTGCGGTTTAAAACCGTTGTCAACGGGTATGGGGCTAGCATTAAACTGGTCCCCTCCGGAATCCCAGTAAAACTGGTAAGTCGCTGTGGGAGATGGTATGGCGAATTTCCCCGTAATGACCAGATTGGCATAAGGAATCGGCGTACCATCGGCGTATCGCACGACCACTTTGAAATCGACGACCGTTTCCCCGAGACCCCCGAGATCGGTGAGATCAACGGTTTCTGGCAAGATCGTTATTGTGGAGCCGTCGGGTATGTTCTTATTGTCCCCGCAGCCCTGGAACAGTATGATGGGTGAAATGAGAAACGCAAGAACCAGAACCGAAAACAGTCTTGCTGTCAGCTTCATAAATACCTCCCAAACGTATTCTAAACATACAACTATAATGCCAAAAGATAAGACAGACCGAACTAACTGTTAATTCGTACTTTTACGATAAACTCCAGAAGTCTGAAACGCCCGGCAATGGCAGCCGGGCCCCCAATTGCGTAATGGTTTACACACCAAACTCCCGGATAACCGCATCTTCCCTAGATCACTTCCTGCCTTATGATATTCGGCTTAATGAAAATAAGCAGTTCACGTTTTTCTTCCCGGGTGGTATTTGTGCGGAACAGCCACCCGATAAGCGGAAGGTCGCCGAAAAACGGCACTTTTGCGATACTAGTGCCGCGATCCATGATCAAAATACCGCCGATCACCGCTGTCTCTCCGTCTGAAAGAAGGATTTCCGTTTGGGCCTCGTTTGTCCGTATGGACGGTTGGCCCTGTACAGACAGCGAAGTGTCAGGCGCGTTCTTCGTCGCGCTGATCTTCATGAATATTTTATTATCAGGCGTCACTTGCGGCGTCACGGTAAGGGCCAAATCGGCTTGCATAAACGAGACCTGGGGCTGGCCGGCGGCAGTCGGGCTGAGAAACGGTATTTTTACACCCTGCGATATTCTCGCTTCCTTATTATTGAGGGCGCTTACCCGGGGCGTCGAGATCACCTTGCCCTCGCCGGTCGATTCCATCGCCGATAAAATAACATCCAGATTGAACGCTTTACTGAGCGACCCGAAGGTGAACCCGATCGCTCCGCCGGCGCCCGATCCCGTTGCCGCCGGAAGGTTTACCAGGTAATTACCTACGCCGGACGGCCCGCTTTCCCGCTCCCGGCGCTCCCGTTACCCCGATCGTGTTCGGAAACTGCAATCCTGTCGGGTTCCCTGTCGCCGCTCCCGCCTTATAATCGATGCCCCACTGCACGCCCAGGTCACGGCTGAAAGCCAGGGATGCCTCGACGATCTTCGCCTCGATCATGACCTGCGGGATGGCCTTATCGAGGTTTTTGACGAGCGCAAGGACATCATCCATATTTCGAGCCGATTTCCTTAATGATGATAGTATTGGTCCGCATCATCCACTACGGTCTCGCCGCGCGGCGACAGTACTTTTTGAGCGTCGGCTCCAGATTCTTGGCGCCGGCATAATTTATGGAAACCACCGTGGTTACCAGGTCCTCAGCTTTCTTTTTCGATTCCTTTGCGCTGATCTGCTCATCAGATTGCTTTTGTCAGTTCCGCTGTGCTGGCGATACGAAGGATATTGTCCTCGAGCACATAGCCCAGGCCGTTCATTCTCAGGATAATGTCCATGGCCTGGTCCCAGGGGATCCTGACCATGCGCACCGTGACCTTGCCCTTCACATCGGGAGCAAGAATAATGTTCAGATTCGCCACCTCGGCAAAAAGTCTCATCACCGTTATCAGGTCAGCGTCCTGGAGATCAAGAGAGATCTTTTTGCCGGAAAACTTGCTGGCGCCGACAACCAGGGCCTCATCTCGGACCGGCGCCTGGATCGCGGCCGGCTCGGCCGTTTGCTTAGGCGCTGCCGGTTCAACCGCCGCCACCTCTTTTTCAGCAGCCGGCGCTGCCGCCGCCGGAGCCCCTGCCGCCTTTTCCTGGACCGGGGTCTCTGCCGCCGCAGCCGGCGCAGCCGTCGCATTCATGGCGATGATAACGGTATTTCCGCTCGGCGTGACCGTGTACTCCATGGTTTTCGTGAGATCGAGCACCACGCGCACTTTTTTCTCATCGCCGTCCTTATGCTGGCCGACGCGCACTCTTGTCGAGGCCGCCCTTCCGGACCGGGATCACGGTCGGCCTTACTTTGCTGGTGGCCCCGGGAATGTCAATGACAAGCCTTTTTCCCTCAAGCATGAACGTGTTTGGCTGGATGGTGCCGTTGCCGGAAATGACGACATTGACGCCGTCCTTTCCAGCCGTTGCCTTCACCGACGTCACAATGGTTGCCGTGCCTTTTTCCTGGCTGACCGCTGGTGCGACCGGTTGTTCCGCGGGCGGGACCGGAGTGATGGCCCCGGTTTCGGCCTTCGCCGTGTCATCCGGCCTGGTTAGTTCAACGATCAGCTGTCCGTCGAGCTGGTATACCTTGGCATCCGCCGTCTGGGTCAGGCCGATCTCAAGACGTGCGATCGTGTCCATCTGGGTCGGCGTGACCGTTCCCACCGGTCCTTTATCCACGTTCAGGGGGTCCTTGAAGTTCCTGACATCAGCATCAGGGATATCGACGACCAGCCGAAGCGGCTCTGTGAGCTGGAACGAGGTATATTGCAGAATGGGTTCCCCGCCGGAGATGACCAGTTCGGTTTTGCCATCCGTTTCTCGCGGTTCGATCTTTTCAATGACAACCAGCCTGGCCTCTTGCGTTGCCGAGGGCGTCGTGCCGGCACAACCGTTCATCATGAAAATAAAGGGAACAAGGAGCAGCAGGCAGCCTATTTTGAAACGGGGTTGAACGGACGTCATTGCATCCCCTCCTGTGTTTTCCGGAGATTTATAATAATTTCCCTGCGCACATCAGCGCCCATATCATTCTTAAATTTTTCTTCAAGCAGCAGGGAATCCTCGGTTATTTTTTTTACCACTGCCCGGTTCGGACCGATGATCGACCCGACATGCACAAAATACCCTTTGCCGTCCGGGCCTTCCAGCATGGCATTATACCCGAAGCCCCCCCAGAGGATGCCGGTCATTTTGAATTCACTGATGGGGTAGCGCTCCAGCGGCGGCAGGTTGGTCTGGCCTGTTAGCTTGCTCGCGCGGCTCACAATCGGAGCGAACGGATCGCGCCGGCCTTCAGGATCGTACGCATAATCGGCGGCGCCCTGGCCTGGGACCGAGACGACGGTCGTCGGCGTCACTTGCGAAGTGACCGTCGGCGCCGTCTGCTTCGCCTTGCCGGACGAAGGGCTGGCGGGCTTCTTCGAGTCAGAGCACCCCGCGCTGATGGTCAGCAACGCTGCCAGGAAGCCGGGGAGCAGACCCGTCAGGCTATCGCTTCTTTTTTGCTGGTGTTTTTGGCGCTGTCTCAACTTTTTTCTCCGCGGCGGCGAACGTCATGGCCGTACAACTGATGGCAATCTGCATTGCCCCGTCAGGGTTCGCCTTCGGCTGGCCCATTTTGATGTTCAATATATTCACGATGCGTTTCACTTTGCCGATACTGTCAAGAAATACCCCCACATTATGATACCCGCCGATCAGGTCCACGGAAATGGGGATTTCCTCATACAGACCGCTCGCATGGGTCCGCCGCTTCTCGGGTTTCCACAGCTTGAGCGTGAGGCCGGATTTGTTCACCAGGCCCTGGATTTCGCCGAGCAGCGTCGACACCTCGGTCTCCAGCGGCAGCTGTTCCGACAGGACCTTCAGCTTCGCGTTGAGCGTCACGACCTCCTGTTCGAGTTCGGCCAGTTTCATGATCCGTTCGTCATTGCGCCGTATTGTTGCCTCTGTCTCCTTTAAGACAATCTCATTCTTTCTGATTTCGGAGTTCAGGGGGATGTATTTAAAATAAACGAATAGCCCGACCAGCACGCACAGGAACCCGATGAAGCTGTAGAGCCGGGTTTTTGCGGGGATCTTCTGTATTTTATCGACGAGACCCATTACTCTCCCTTGACCTTGAACTGAAGTTTGTATTGATAGACATCAATGTTTTCGACCTTGGCCTGTTTCGATTCCAGGAGCATGACCTCGGCGAAAAAGGGTTCGGCTTTAAGGTTGTCGACAAATTGCACCACTTCATTGTTCGAAAAAGCGGTCCCATCGACATTCACCTGTCCGGTTTTTTCCACGAGCGACGTAATGTTCAGTCCCTTGGGCAATGCCCTGCTGATCTTATCAAGAAGCTTGACCGGGCCGCTCTGGTTCTTTTTCAGCTGTTCAATGATGTTGATCTTTTCCAGGACCTTTTTCCGGTCCTCTTCCACATTAGCGACCTTCGCCAGCTTTTTCTTCTGTTCTTCCGCCGTTGCTTTTGCGGTATTGACCTTCTCTTGCAGTTCGGCGGCCTGGACGGTCAATTTCATCCAGAAAAACGCCACGCCGCCCACGGTCACCGTCAACAGCAGCACGCCGAGGATCAGCTGCTGCTGCAGTTCGGTCAGTTTCTTCGGAGGTTTCCGTTTGGTCGGGAGGAGATTTATCTTTATCATCAGTCCCCGGGCCTCCTCATAGCGAGTCCCACCGCCACGGCGCACATGGGTGCGGCCTCTTCAATGAGGGCGGGATTAAAACGTTTCGGGTCAATTTTCAGGTTCTTGAAAGGATTCGCCACTTCCACCGGTATCTCCAGCCGCTCCGAGAGGATGGTGCTGAACTGTCCGATCCGTGCGCATCCTCCCGATACCAGCACCCGCGCCACCGGTTCGTTCCCGGTCGTGGAGCGGAAAAATTCGAATGAACGCTGCGTCTCGGCCACAATATCCTCGGTAACCGCGGCGATCGCGGCTGCCAGCTGCTCCCGGTCCTCACCTTCAACGTGCTCGCCCCGCTTCACCTTCTCGGCGTCCTCGTAGGACAGCCCGAAATCGCGCTGCAGCGCATCGGTGTAGCGGTTGCCGCCGACCGTGATGTCACGGGTAAAGATCGAGATCCCGTCCCGAAGAATATTGATGTTCATCACGGAAGCCCCGATGTTGAGGAGGGCGGTGGCGCCTGATTCCATTTCATAGTTCAGTTCATACATGTTGGCCAGTGCAAAGGCGTCCACGTCCATCACCACGGGCTCAAGCCCCGCTTCCTTGACCAGGTTGACATAATCGTTGATCTTGTCCTTTTTCACCGCCACCAGCAGAACGTCTGCCTGCCCCTCGGTGGCGGCGGGACCCAGCTTCTGAAAGTCGACGTTCACATCGTCGATGGAGAAGGGGATGTACTGTTCGGCCTCCCACTTGATTGACTCGGCAAGCTCCTCGTCGGACATGTCGGCAACGGAGACGCGTTTGATGATCACGGAACTCCCGGAGACCGATATGACCACGCTCTTGGTCGAGACCTTCTGCTGTGCCACCAGCTCTTTGATCGCCTCAACAACCCTGCCGGCGTCCATTACCGCGCCTTCGACGATGACCTCGGGCGGCAGGGGTATCATGCCGAACTTGACAAGCTGGTAGTTCTTTTCCGTCCCCTTCAGCTGCACCAGCTTGATGAAGGTGGACCCGATGTCCAGCGCTATTGGTTCTATTTTTCTCGCAAAGAGCATGTTCTCTCCGGCACTCGCCTGGCTAAACGGTATTCTTGCCCCTGATGATCTTGTCGATGGTCTTCAGATTGCTCTCAGTGTACAATCTCCAGCCGCGCCAATCGCGCTCAACCCCGCTCAGGATCCCCTGACTCTCCCACCGGAACAGTGTTGCGCGGGAGATATCATACTTGTCGCAGATTTCGCTGGTTTTGTATTTTTTCGGTTGTTTGCGCGTAACCATGCTACCCTCTCTAAGAACATTAATATGGATAGTTATAGTAAGTATAGTTATTATGATATAAGTACATGAATATTGTCAAGCCTTTTCTTCATTTTTCTTATACTTTTTTCATACCTGGCGGTTTTCACCATATCTGGTACATCTCCGGCCGTGGCCATACATTATTTTGCGGTGCGCTTGTCTGGTTTTTTTACGCGAAAAATGCCCAAAAAGCCGATTTTTCCGGGCACTGATCCTCTTGCAGCAATAAACTTTGATCGCACAAAGGTGACCGTGCCGCAGGAACACCGGCATCATTTTTGACCGTTTACTTTTCCTGTCCTTTGGTGAATAATGCATGGCAGGGACACGGGGGGCATCATGGACGACACTCTCCTCAGGGACATCAAATTCAATTGTGACGTTTCGGACGCGCGGTATTGGGGCTATTTCTCGATCTGCGGGCTGCTGATCCGTTATCGAGACCTCTACCGGTCCGAGAAGGGCCTCGCCTTTCGGGCAGAGATCAGAAGTGATGCGATCGGCGCCTGGATCCAGGCAAAGGAATCGGCATGGCCGGCGCTGGAGCGGCAAACTTTCCGCAGTCTAACGCTGAACGGGAAGAGCTATGACCCCTTTGACCTGGACGGGATCAACCGCCTGCTGGTCCCGCAGGGACTCATCTACGGCGCGGGCTACGGCATGTATATGAAGCCGACCTTCTTCCTGGCCAGCCTCGTCGCGGTCCGCGAGGTCGACGGACTGACGGTCTACACTTCGGATGCGGAACTGGTGCGGGACCTCTTTACCTCTGCCGGCATGCTCCAGGGAACAAGCATCCTGCTGCGCCTCGAACCGCTGTCCATGCTGCTCATGAGCAAGTTCTCTTCCTTGGACCCCCGCAAGGCAGCGGCGCTGGACGATGCTTTTGTACATACGGCTTCCATTACCAGCAGATCATGGACAGCAGCTTCGAAGAGCGCCTCAAGAGCATGGCGCTGCGCTACTCCGAAATGGTCCTCTGCCATGAACATGCCGAGGCGCGGGAACAGGCGCCTGAATGGAAGGACATCCTCCAAACCGTCGGAGACCGCAAGGCGGAACAGTATGTCCGTGCCATAAAGGACCTGATCGCCGACACTTCCAATCATGGGCCCTATAAGCGGATGATCGAGACCAGGGACCGGGGCGCACTCAGCCTGCATCTGGCGCTGGCCGAAGGGTTCCAGAAAACACTGTTCCCGGAGATGAAGACGGCATACGCGCATTTTTTGCAGAACGGGGAATGGGAGTTGATCGAAGATGCCCGCATCGCAGGCCGCGGGCGCTTCCTCCTCCAGCGCTCAAGGATCATCGATATCTTTCAGAGGAGCATGGCTGAGGATCTCGGCCGCTCCATACGGACGCTGGCAGATAATGAGATCCGGGAATAATGTATTCGAAGAACAGAGCCTCGGGAGTCCGGGGCGCGGGATTTTTTTCTGCCCAGGGCAAGCCATAAAAAACTTGCAAAGGAAATATCTTTGTGAAATAATTCACTCCGCCGCGCAAAAAAGTACGCATTGTTGATCACGGGAGGCGCCATGACACAGCAAGCAGTCCTGCTCATCGCAAAAGGAAAGAACGAGATCGCGATCCTGCCCCGCATGGCGAACCGGCACGGGCTTATCGCCGGCGCAACCGGCACGGGCAAGACCGTAACGCTCCGCGTCATGGCCGAACAGTTCAGCAGGATCGGCGTGCCGGTCTTCATGGCCGACGTCAAGGGCGACCTCTCCGGGCATGGCCAGGCCGGGCGGCGACCGGCCCGAGTCAACAGCACGGGCGAAAGCAGCTCGGGCTCGCCGACTTTGCCTTCGACGGCTGCCCCACCGTGTTCTGGGATGTTTTCGGCCAGCAGGGACATCCGGTCCGCACGACCGTTTCCGAAATGGGCCCCCTCCTCCTCGCGCGCGTCCTGAACCTGAACGAGATCCAGAGCGGCGTCCTGACCCTCATCTTCAAGATCGCCGATGACAACGGCCTGCTGCTCCTGGACCTGAAGGACCTGCGCGCCATGACCCAGTTCGTGGGCGACAACGCGCGACCAGTTCAAGACCGAGTACGGCAACATCTCGGCCGCAAGCATCGGGGCGATCCAGCGCGGCCTGCTCGACCTCGAGGAGCAGGGCGGCGGCAGCTTCTTCGGCGAACCCGCCCTTGACCTGCAGGACCTTATGCAGACCGACCAACGCGGCAAGGGCGTGATCAACATCCTTGCCGCGGACAAGCTCATGCAGTCGCCCGAAGCTCTATGCCACGTTCCTGCTCTGGATGCTTGCCGAGCTCTATCGAGACCCTTCCCGAGGTCGGGCGACCCCGAAAAACCGAAACTCGTCTTCTTCTTCGATGAAGCGCACCTGCTGTTCGACGACGCGCCCAAAGCGCTGGAGGACAAGATCGAGCAGGTGGTGCGGCTCATCCGCTCCAAGGGCGTGGGCGTCTACTTCGTCACCCAGAACCCGCTGGATATTCCCGAGACCGTGCTGGGCCAGCTCGGGAACCGGGTGCAGCATGCGCTCCGCGCCTTCACGCCCCAGGGACCAGAAAGCGGTCAGGGCGGCCGCCGAGACCTTTCGCGCCAACCCCGGCCTGGATGTGGCGAAGGCCATCACCGAGCTCGGTGTGGGCGAGGCGCTGGTTTCCGTGCTCGACGCGAAAGGCATGCCCGACCGTCGGTGGAGCGCGCCCTGATCTGCCCTCCCCGCAGCCGGCTTACCCCTCTTGACGACGGAAGAACGCAGCGGCGTCATTAAGGCATCGCTGCTCTTCGGCCATTATGAAAAAACCGTTGACCGCGAATCGGCCTATGAAAAGCTGAAGCAGCGAGCCGAGGAGCAGACAGGACGAAGAGCGGGCAGCACCGGCACCGAAAGGGCGCGCAGCCGCGCCGCAGTCCGAGACAGCAAATATTCTCGGCGCCATGGCCAAAAGCGCGGCCCATGCCATCGGCAGCCAGATTGGCCGGCAGATCATCCGCGGCGTGCTCGGCTCCATCCTCGGCGGAGGCGCCAGAAAACGGTAACGGACAGAAGCAGTTGCCTTGAGAAGGCAAGAAGAACGTCATATCGATGACAAGAATTTGAAATGTCCGGAGTCGCCGGCATGGAGGTGCGTTTCATGTATTCGTACGGGAACATATCGAGAAATACCATTGCCATGGTCCTTGCAGGCGGCAAAGGAGAGCGGCTCAGCCCGATCACCTTCGGAAGGCCGAAGCCGGCGGTCCCTTTTGGCGGGAAGTACAAGATCATCGACTTCGTATTAAGCAATATGTTCAACTCCGGCATTAAAAAGGTCTACATCCTGACGCAGTATCAGGCCTATTCCCTCAGCAAACACATCAAGGAGTCCTGGGCAAAATGGACCGGGCTGGGCGAGTTTTACGACACCATCTCCCCTGAAACGACCAGCGTGGGAGAACAGTGGTATAAGGGGACGGCCGACGCCATTTACCAGAACCTGGGCTTCATCGAGTCCTCCGGCGCGGAATATGTGGTCATCTTCGGCGGCGACCATATCTACAAGATGGACATCGCGCAGATGATGGCCTATCACCGGATGAACAAGGCGGAAGCAACCATTGCTGTGCTTGAGATCCCGCCGGAGGAAGCGTCGCGCTTCGGGGTACTGTGCGTGGACGAGGACCTGCGGGTCACCTCCTTTACGGAAAAACCGAAAGTGCCTTCACCGGTACCGAACAGGGCAACCTGCTTCGCATCCATGGGCAACTATATCTTCTCGGCAAAGAAGCTCGTTGATGTCCTGAAAAAAGGCAAGCGAAAGTACGAAGACCTCGATTTCGGAAAGCATGTCATACCCATGATGCTCGAAACCCAGGACAAGGTTTTTGCCTACAGCTTCTTTGACAATTATGTGCCCGGCATGGAGCCGAACGAACGGGGATACTGGAAGGATGTCGGCACGCTCGACTCTTACTATGAGGCGAACATGGACCTGGTCATGGTCAGCCCCCAACTGAATCTCTACAACTACGAATGGCCCATCCTGACCAATCAGGGAAACCTGCCGCCCGCAAAGACCGTGTTCGACAACGAGGGCCGGCGGGGAAAGAACGTCGACTCCCTCGTCTGCGGCGGCTGCATCACGAGCGGCGCCACGGTCCGGAGGTCGATCCTTGGCCCTTCCTGCAAGATCCACAGCTATGCCGAAATCGAGGACTCCATCCTCTTCGACAATGTGGACGTTGGAAGGAATGCGAAGATCCGGAAAGCAATCATCGATGAAGGTGTGCATATTCCGGCGGGGATGGAGATCGGTTATGACCACGAGGAGGACCGCATGAGGGGGTGCATCGTGACCGAATCGGGGATCGTCGTGGTCACCCGGTAGGAAGACCGCGGCGGACGTCGAGCTGTTTTACGGCTCTTTCAGGCTACTTCACCTCCTCGATCCACACGATATTTTCGTACATCGAGAAGACCGGCAGCCTCCATCCGTACTTCTTTATTTTGACGGTCTTTCCCTTCAGCCTGACAGCGTCGTTCTGGACCGTACCCGAATTGAACTTGAACCGGTATTTGGCGTCAGCGTTGACAAATGGCCGGTCCTCGGTGGCGACCATGAACCGCCCATCCACTTTCGTCATCTGGGCATCGGTTATCTTCGTCGTGATCTTGTCCGCCACAAAATAACTGTAGAGTATGGTCAGGACGCAAACCGCTATGCCGATCAGGATCGCCTTGAACTTCAGTTGTTTCAGTACCTCTGCCATGCATGCCTCCCCGCGCCTGAAATAGCCTGCCCGTTGGCCCCACCCTGTAAAAAAGTCTACCTAAAAGCAGAGAGGGAGTCAAGGTTTTGTCCGTTCATTTCGGAAGATTAACGTTTGCCGAAATTATCAGTTTATGATAAAAATGAGAGGAGTACTCAACAACAAGGAGGCGTTATGAACAAACAGATCGGCCTTATCCTGCTGGTAGCCGGCATAGCCCTGTTGGTCTGGGGCGTAAGCATGACGCGATCGTTTCAGTCCAAAATATCGCGTGCATTTACCGGATCGCCAACAGACAAGACCATGGCGGTCCTTATCGCCGGAGGGATCTGCACGGCCCTCGGAGCCTACCAGCTTTCGAAAAAAGGCCGGTGATCCTCGCGCCGCAAACCGTCAGCGGCAGGTGACATAAAAAGCCCGTCAGTGATATTCACTGGCAGGCTTTTTATGTTTATTTTGAGGTTTTCATCCTCACGCGACCTTGACCCTGTTGCGCCCGTCGTGCTTGGCGGCATAGAGCCTCGTGTCCACGAGCTTGATAAGCTGGGAAGGGTCCATGTTTTGTTCCGGCACAAGCGATGCCACCCCGATACTGACGGTCACCACGCTCGCGGTCGCCGAAAAAGCGTGCGGCACGCCCAGAACCTCGACCTCGATTCTCAGCCTTTCGGCTATGTCCGTCGCGCCCCGGATATCAGTGTCCGGAAGCACGACCATGAACTCCTCGCCTCCGTATCGGGCGGCAAGATCGGCCGGCCGCTTCACAGACCCGGCGATGACCGCCGCGACTTTCTTAAGGCATTCGTCGCCGCCCTGGTGCCCGTAATTATCGTTGTAACGCTTGAAATGGTCGATATCCAGCATGATGAGGGAGATCGGCCACTGGTTCCGCATGGCGCGGCGCCACTCCCGGTCCATGCATTCGTCGAAGCTCTGGCGGTTCACGAGCCCGGTCAGGCCGTCTATTGTCGAAGCCCGGCGCAGAATATCGTTCCCTTTCCGCACCTCTTCGAGGAGTGCAAGGTTCTCGAACTTCAGTGAGATGGAAGATGTTATGGCACTGTTGTGCTTGAAGGAATGATTAAGGATGGTGAACAGGTAGATCACGACAAGAACGCTTATGGTGTATCCGAACTCCCCTCCATCAAAGAAGCAGCGGACCGCATAGAGCAGCATGGCCGGCACGGCAAACATGGCAGGCCCGTATTTCAGGGACGAATGGGATATGGTGGTAGAAGCGGACATGCTGGCCACGACAAGGACAAAAAGGGATATGAGACCGTGATCGCCAAACGGGAAAATAATGAATGCAGAGACGCCCCAGGTCATTCCCGAAAGAAGAGCCAGAAGCAGATAAGCGTTCTTCCAGTATGCTCCTTCAAAAGGCTGATCGCGGACGCCGAGGAACCGGTAGTATATTACGATCCTGCCGACAACAATGGTCAGGATCATCAGTATCCATGTAAAGATGTTCGATCGAGGAACGAGATGGCGCACAACATAGCATAGAACCAGCGCGACAATAAACGCGGTGATCTGCATCGTTGGAAGCTGACTGAAGGCCAGGCGGACCTGTTCCCTCAGGATGTCGTCCTTGAAGTCCCTGTTTATACTTATCGCGTTAGGCATGTTCGCATTACCTGCCTCGTCAAAATCGTTATCCAACATGAAATACAATCCGGCCACTCAGGATACAGATTCCTTCCTTACCTGCTTGCTTGCTCAACTGTTGCACTTCGCAATTGAATTTGCTTCCAGGGCGAGTTCAAGGCATTAAAATCGCAAAGACATGCAACTATAGTGGTAATTCACTTTTCGCGTCAAGCTCAAATTTTATTTTTGCGCTGATTTAAGCGGAGAGAGTAAGAATATCAACTCATAACTCCTTATTTTTTAATCTTATTTACAGCATCGGGGTATTTTAAGGGTATAAACAGAAAATTTCATAAAATTACATACGTTGGTATGACAAAAACGAGAAAAATGCGGACTATATATGCAATTACTGGAGCAGATCGACGGGTGCATAAGTCAACACTGCGAACACGATCCATTCGTGCTTGGGAGGAACTTCGGGGACATCCCCTATTGATTCTGTCAGAAAATTAATCACACACATTTGAGAGCGTGAGGCAATAAAAAAAGCCCTTCACCGTATTTCAGGCAAAAGACTTTTCTTATCGATCAGGGAGGGTCTCCCCTCACCAACCCTCTCCCCGAAGGGGCGAGGGATTATTTTTATACGTTCTCCACCATCTCCCACACGCCGCAGGGGCATATGCCGGCGCAGAAACCGCAGCCGATGCATTTCGACTCATCCACCACGTACTCGAAAGACTTGTTCGGCAGTTTCTTCCGGGTAATCGCGGCGTAGTAGCATGACTGCTCGCACATGCCGCAATCGCGGCAGGAGCCGCAGGACATGCAGCGATCGGCCTCTTTTTTGGCGATTGAACTTGATCGTGTCGAAGCGGCAGACCTCGTAATACTGGGTCTTGATCCGTTCGTATGGGATCACGCGCCGCTCTTCAGGCACGTAGTCGGTGTTCATGAGCTGGGCGTTGATCACGTCCGCGGCAACCTTGCCCTGGCCGATGGCATGGGTCACGAGGCCCGGCTTGGTCGCGTCGCCGATGGCGAAGACCTTCACGTCCGAGGTCTGGCCCAGGTCGTTCACCGTAATATAGCCGCGTTCGGTATTGATCGATGGCGGCAGGAAGTCGAGCACCGGCTTTTCACCGATCGAGATGATCACCATGTCGGCATCAATGCTCGTGCCATCCTTGAAATAAAGCTTTTTTGCCTTTGCATCGAACTTTTCCGTGACCTTCGGGAACAGGATCTGCGTACCCTTGGCTTTCGCCATCTCCTGTTCTTTGCCGAAAGAAGCGGGCTTCTGCACATCAACGGCGGTCACGGACGCCGCGCCATGGTCATAGGCCTGGCACGCGATGTCCATGCCCACGTTGCCCGCGCCGATCACGACGACCTTCTTGCCTTTGAGATTCCGCGGTTTGCCGAAATTCACTTCTTTCAGATAGTCGATGCCCGCAACCACATCCTCGTGCCCCGGGAACGGGATCACGCGGCCTTCGTGTGCGCCGACGGCAATGACCACCAGGTCGTGGTCCTTGTATATCTTCTCGAACTTCTTTTTGTCCACCGGAGACTTCACCTGGACGTTCACGCCGATCTCGGCAAAGCGGGAAAGTTCCTTATCGAGGATCTTCTTCGGCAGGCGCTCGCGCGGGATGCACATTTCGAGCTTGCCGCCGATCTTGCCTGATGCTTCGTAGAGGTCAACGCTGTGGCCTTTAAGCCCGAGCTGCCATGCAGCCGAGAGGCCGCCGGGACCGCCGCCGATGATGGCGATGCTCTGGCCGGTAGACTTTGCTTTCTTCGGCGCCTTGAGATTCAGCGCAGCTGCGCCGTATTCTTTGATGTTCAGAGGCTCGTCAACGCGGCCGCGGGTGCAGTCCGTCATGCAGAGGTTCGGGCAGACCGTGCCGCAGACCGTTGCCGGGAGCGGGCTGTACTGGAGCACGAGCGCAAGCGCCTCGGCTGTTCTCCCCTGCCTGATAAGCGACGCGCGCTTGTGCGACGGAATGCGCGACGGGCAGGCGTAGGCGCAGGGCGGAAGATACTGGTCGTTCTTCCAGACCGGCATCCAGCGCCGCTCTTCGCCGGTCGTGATATAAGGAAGCACTGAACGGTCATGGGTGAGATAAGCGCCGAACATGCCGCCCTTGCCCACTTCCTTTTCCCACACGTTCAGGCGGAACTCCGTCAGGCCCATCTTGAGCTTGCCCTTTGCCTTGGCCTTCTCGGCCGGGGTAAAGGCAATGAGCTTCTTCCAGGCATGTGATGTCCCTGGTAAGCTCCTCGTAGTAGGACATGCGGTCGATGGCCGTGAGATACGGCTTCATGTTCGTGGTAAGCCACTCCCAGTCCTGCTGGAGTCAGGTCCACGAGCTTTACGTCCGCCTTGCTGTATTCCTTGATCGGGCCGCGGAAATAGATCGTGCCGCCGACCATGCCCACGCAGGGACGGTAGCCCAGGATGTTCTCGGGATCTCGGGGATCCACGCCGCAGACCACGGCAATGCCGCCTGCCTTGAACTCGGCAAAGGAATCGCCAACGCTCCGGAAGTACCAGGACTCGAGGTCCGGGAACCGGGGGTTCTTCTTGGTCATGGTGTCGCACCGCGCGCCGCCGCCGCCCTGGACATAGAGCTTGCCCTGGGCGCCGCGTTGTGCGCGCCGTTCGCCACGTCGCCGAGCACGGTGATCGTCGCGCCGCAGTTGAGCCAGCCCGTGTCATCGGAAGTCGAGCCCTTGACCACGATCTCGGTGTTGTCCATACCCATGCTGCCAACGCGCTGGCCCGACGTGCCCTCGATGGTGATCTGAACCGCGCCGAACTGCGGCCAGATCCGTCCGCCGATGCCGTGCTGGCCGTCGGCAACGACCGTTAACTCCTTGGCGCCGTCCTTGATGGCCTTCTGGATCTGCTCTTCGAGCGTTTTCGAAGAGACCCGTTTTCCGTCGATATTGCCCTTGATTATCATTGTATTCAACCTTTTATTGGACGCAGATTTTCGCAGATGTTCGCAGATAGACTTTTTTGTATTAAATCCGCGTTCATCTGCGTTCATCTGCGGCCAACATAGTTTTGTCTTTGATTCCTAGCACACATACGAGATCGAAAGCCGGTCCGCGATGTCCTTGTCCGCCGACGCCCAGGGCGTCGGACATGCCGATGGGCAGCTCGGTGCTCCTGCCCAGCGGCGCGAAGATCTTCTTGAGCTCCACGTCGGCCGCCTTGAACACCTCGACGACCCGTTCGGCCACTTTGTCAGGATCGAGCCTGCGGTACAGCTTGGGGTCCTGCGTCGTGATGCCGCGCGGGCACTTGCCGAGATTGCAGACGTTGCAGCGGTTGTACTCGTCGCCGAAGCAGCCCGCGGCGGTCTGCATGATGTACTTGCCGATGTCCACGGCCGAAGCGCCGAGCATGATGAGCGCCGCCGCGTTCGCCGCGAGGTTGCCGCCCTTGCCCACGCCGCCCGCGGCGATGAGCGGAAGCTCGTTCTGCTTGCCCTGCTTCACGAGGTCCAGGTAGCAGTCGCGGATGTTCGATGCGATGGGATGGCCCATCTTGTCCATGGAAACGTTGTAGGCCGCGCCGGTGCCGCCGTCCTCGCCGTCGATGCAGAGCGCCGCGGCATAGGGATTGCGGGCCAGGTTGTTCAGCACGGCACGGGCCGTCTTGGTGCCCGAGATCTTGGGATAGACCGGCACGCGGAAGCCCCAGGCCATGGACATGGACTGGATCATCTTCGCGACAGCCTCTTCAATGGAATATTTGGTCTGGTGCGTCGGCGGCGAGGCCAGATCGATGAACTGCGGTACGCCGCGGATCTTCGCAGATAAGGCCCAGCACCTTGTAGGCCTGGAGCAGGCCGCCGTCGCCGGGCTTTGCGCCCTGGCCGTACTTGATCTCGATGGCGCAGGGGTCTTCGATCATGTCCGGAAGCGCACGGATGATCTCGTCCCAGCCGAAATAGCCGGACGCGATCTGGAGAATGAAATATTTCAGATACCGCGACTTCAGAATGCTCGGCGGCATGCCGCCCTCGCCCGAGCACATGACCACGGGCAGGCCTTCGACCTCGTTCAGGTAGGTGATGCCCATGGCAAGGCCTTCCCACATATGCGGAGAGAGCGCGCCGATGGACATGCTGCCGATCCGGATGGGGTAGATCTCGCGCACCGGCGGGATGAAAGATCCCTCGATCATGCACGAGCTTGTCGCCCTGCGACCTTGATCGGCAGCTGCTCCGCCGGAAGGTTCCTGCCCAGAAGCGTCCTGATGCGGAACTCGTGCCTGTCCCGCGTCGAGCGCCGGGTCGGTCAGCATCGAGATGCGCGTGAACTTGAGCTTGTCGAGCGTCGAGACCGACGGATCGTTCCTGCGGCCGCCGCGCATGTAGGGGATGCCGCCCTTGTTCTTGAAGTGGTAGAACTTGTGCTGGAAATTGTACTCCGGAAAGATCGCGTCGGTGGGGCAGACCAGCGCGCAGGTGCCGCAGCCGATGCAGTAGCGTTCGATCTCCGTGACCTGCCTCACCACGTGGGTCAGCCTGCGGGTCACCTTCGGCTCGGGACTGGCGCCCTCGGACGTCACGATCCGCTGGGTGTTGACCGCGGGCTCGATGGCCTTCACCGGGCAGACGGCGGTGCAGCGGCCGCAGCGGGTGCAGCGGTCCTCCCGCCATTTGATGATATAGGGAAACTCTTTTCATGCGAGAGCTGATGGTTCTGAGTCTAACCGTGAGCTGATTCCATACCTTAACCTCCCGCGCACCGGGCGCGATGATCACCATGTCGTACTTCATGGGGAATATGTCCGTTGCCTTGTCCCTGTCCGGCACCGCGCTGTCCACGCCGCAGACCTCGGACATGAGCGCGTACTTGCCGGGCTTGCCGCCCGACGATGCCGGGCCGGAGCTTCTTCGAGTCCTGCACCATAAAGACCGTGCCGTCGGGCGTGAACCCGATCACGCAGTTGGGGCCGTCGATGCAGAGCGGCCGGAGCGATTTTTTGAGCAGCTGGAGCGCAGGCGCGTCGGAACGGCCTGCGATCTCGCTGTCCTTCAGCGGCGTGATCACGTCCTTATAATAGGGAAGCGGATACCCGAGGGTCCTGTTCGTGTAGTGCATGATGTGGGTGAAGACCTCGGAGTCGGAGTTGTAGCCCATGTACCCCGGGTTGCCGCGGCCCATGAGAAACTCGCGGATCGGCACGAAAGCGGTGTTCTCGCCGTTCGTCATGGTGCCGTAGCCCTGGATGAAGAAAGGATGGCAGGCATACAGATAAATGGCGTAGTTGGTGTTCTGCCTGCCCTGGGCCAGGACGATCTTCGACTTGATGCCGGACTTGTCGAGGCCGAAGAACTCGCCAAGCTGCAGCGGATCCCCCACTTCCTTGAGCGTCAGCACGTCGGGGTAGAAGGAGAAGACAAAGAGCGACCCGTCGGGCTCGCCCATGCACCGGAGCGCGAGCCGCGTCTTCATGAGCAGGTCTTCCTTCTCGCGCATGGGTCTTGTCCCGGTACGATCTCGGGATAATCGTACACCTTGGCGATATAGTGCTCCCGGCGTTCGATGCCCGGTACGTTCTTGATGGAGCGGGGCCCAGGTGAATTTCTCCTTGAACCCGTGGGCCTTCATGTATTCGTCCAGGTCCCGAAGCCCCTTGTCCGAACAAATCGCGGAAAGGACGGGAAACCGCTTGAACTCCGCGAAGGGCCCGCCCAGGTCCTTGAGCATCAGGCCCAGACCGGACCCGTCATGGCCTTCCTTCATGGTCTCGAGCGCATGGATGTTCTCCATGGGGGAGAAATAGTCGCTCGATGTGATTGCACTCAAACGGCACATGCTGTTGCTCCTCTTCTTACCGCCAGTGATGGTGGGGAAAAATCACCCGGGCAGGAAAAACCATGCGTTGTCACCTGCCGGTACTATAGGGGACTACCCTTCAATTATAGACGGGGAGTATCGGATTTGGGATGTTCGCTATGGTTTTGTTTCCGCCCATGGGGAAACACCTGCGATGCACATGCTCAACCAGCGTCAAAAAGCCCCTTTACGAGGGGCTTTTTGCTCGGCAATACATTGCCGTGTGAGTGATTAAAATACACCGGGTCAAGCTCTGCTGTCAAGCAAAAATTGAGCGCCGGCAGGGAGGGGATCGCGATGATGCGGCAGAAGCTACGCGGCCGAAGAGCGAGGCCTTGCAAGAGCGGTCATAGAGTCAATGAGGTCCTTGAACGGTACCAGACGGGAATATTCGAAGAGCGTTGACATGGCCTTGCTCTCGGTGGCAATACCGTGCTCCTCCAGCACCGCGACCGGATTGAGCCCTCCGATGATCACGATGCCCGCCTTGTCAATGCTGACCGGCACTTCCAGAAGCGGCGTGTTCGGGCTTCCGATCATCAGGATGCCGCGGATACCCCGCTCTTCGAGCGTCCGGGCGAGCCTTGCCGCCTTGTCCAGGCAGACGACGGGAATCTCCCGGAAGCTTGCGAGGATCCTGCCATTGCGGCCCGTCACGGCTTCGGAGACCGCGGTCATGTTGCTTTTGATGAACATCTCGAGGGGGTAAAATTCACGGGTAGTTACGGGCCCGTTATGAGGAAGAGTGTAAGCATATGTTCTTTATGAAAAAGGAATGCGGACAGGGAGGGCCTTACATCACGGAGGTATGCCTGTGATTCACATTACCTACATGCAGTACTGAATAATGCGGATATTGATTTTTAGAAATACAACAGCATTAGGAAAAGAAAGACCAGGCTCTTTACCACTTCTATCCAGCCTGTGGTCTGCAGCCTCACCTTATAAAGGGTGACAGCCGCTATGAGGTTTTCCAGGAGCGGCAGGAGCAGGAGAAGCGAGAGGTGAAAGCCGCGATACACGACAACGGCAAACAGCACATACAGTACCGCGAGCACCCGATCCATTGATTTTTTGAACAGGAGCACCTTGATCTTGAATACGCCGCGGTGAAATAGAGTGCCACAGCCACAAAGAGCCGGACATCGATCCCGTTCGTTATCAGGAACTTCGCAAGCACCGCAGCAAGGCTGAGCAGGGCGAAGCCAAGCAGTTCGGTAAGGATAAAATGCTCGCCTGCGAACCGGTTCATCAGCAGATATGCCGCAGGGATCACGAGAAGCGGCAGAAGCCTCGGCACGTCGCTGCCGAAAACCGCAACGAGAACGGCCGTTGCCACAGCGATCTGGCCGATGAAGATGACGAAGGACCGATGGTCCCCTTTTTTTCTGAGCCATTTCGTGAAAGCCTGTTTCGAGTTGATCAGCATGCCGAGAGCCAGAAACAGCGGGAACACCAGCAACGTAAAACCGCGGCTGACGCCGATGCCGACCAGGAAGGCGATGACCAAAACGCTCCAGGATCCGTATTCTTTGAGCAAATACCCTTTGACTTCAGTTCTCATGGTTGCAGTATACCATCAGAAAAGAAATAGTGTATGAGAGGAATCATAAGAGACAAAGCAACAGGCACGTTCATGATACTGAAAAACTGGTGAAATGGCGGAAAATCAGCTGATAGGAGGATTGCAACTTTGTTCTGCCCGCACCCGCGATCTGCTTTCTGGACACAGCCTGATCCTAGTCGAACCCGAGCGCAATGCCGAGCCCGCCATAGGACATTCTGTTGACATAAAATTGTCCGTGCGGCGAGTACCCTTTATAACCCTCTGCGAGCACGCGGATATATCTGCCGTTGGGCTCAGAGCTGTCGAACTGAAGCCCTGCTTTGAGCGAACCATTCACTGCCCAGTCATGCTCCTGATCGATCTTTATATCGATCCCGCCCACGAGCCGACCGCGGCCCAGGACCGGGCCGGTGCCGTAGTATTCGGCCCCTCCCTGCGCCGCCCAGGGGCGCAGTTCATTCGGCGCCTTGTGGAGGAAATACTCTCCGCCACCGTAGACACGCCACTCCCGCCATTCCCGGGACCAGATCACATTCAGTGCCTCGTAGGAAAACTCTATGCGGTCCGTTTTGGACTGAAGCAGGTACTCATCGCCCAGATGCGAGCTCTGGTGATAGAGTGCGATCCGCACCGAGACAGTGCCCTTCCGGTAGCTCAGGGGAAAACCGATGGTATAGTCGGCATTGACCAGAGCACGGGACGGCATATCGAGGTTGAACTGCGCATGGATGCTCGCCACCGAAGTTCATCTGCCATGCGGACCCGTCGGCCCGGTTGATGGACCGGTATATCCCGAAGATCTCGCCGAAGCCGCCGGTCGCAGTGTTAATGGACTGCGATTGATACACGTAGTAGCGATAACTGAGATAAAAGTGAGGTTCTTTGGGATCTGCAAGAAGGGGCCGGAAGAGATCGCCCACGGGAAGGAATATTGTTTCAGCAGGGGAATGGCATAACGCTGCTCAAAATCGCTTGTTCTCACTGATAACCGCAGGATGGTCCGAAGCCGGTTCACCGGCATGCGAAGCGTGCGGCACGGCGATTATGCAGCAGAGGGAGAGCGCAACCAGACCTGCAGAATTCCGGAAGAACAGGTTCATAAGATGAAGTATAGCGGATTCTCAGGCAGTTGGTCGCCGGGGTGCCAAAGCTACAGCAAACCGGCGATCGAGGCCTTGGCGAAATCGAGCAGCTGCGACGGCAATACACCGATGTAGATGACGAAGGACGCTGAAATGGCAAGCGCCAGCGCCAGCGAAGGGGCCCGGGAAATCTCGAAGGACCCGACGGGGTCCTTCATGTACATGACCATGATGACGCGCAGATAGAAATAAGCGCTGATCGAAGAGAGCAGGACGCCGACAACGGCAAGCCAGACAAACCCGCCTGCACGGCTGACTGAAAAATATAGAACTTGCCGACAAAACCGGCTGTGGGCGGTATGCCCGTAAGCGAGAACATAAAGATAAGCATGAGGAAAGCCGCGGTCTTGTTGGTCTTGCCCAGGCCGGCGAAGTCCGCGATGTCCTCGCCCCGCTCCCCCGCTCTTGCGCAGCATGATCACCACGCCGAAGGCCCCCATGTTCATGAGCGCGTAAATGCAGACGTAGAGCATGACGCTCGCGGCGCCGTCGGGGCCGCCGGCAGCCAGACCGACGAGCGCGTAGCCCGCATGCGCGATGGAGGAATAGGCGAGCATGCGTTTAATGTTCGTCTGCGACAAGGCCATGATGTTCCCGACAGCCATGGTCAGCACGGCCAGACCCGCCAGGATCGCCGTCGATTGCTCATGGAGCGGCTGGAGCGCATACAGGAAGACCCTGAGCAGCACGGCAAAACCGGCGACCTTCGGGCCGGCGGACATGAACGCCGTGACCGACGTGGGCGCGCCTTCGTACACGTCCGGCACCCACATGTGGAACGGCGCGGCGGCCACCTTGAACCCGAAGCTCACGACGAGCATGATCATGGCCAGCATCAGGACCGGGTTCGTCAGGTCAGCCGTCTGGAGGAACAGGAGGATGCCAGCCAGGTTCGTGGTGCCCGTGATCCCGTACATCAGCGACATGCCGTACAGCATGATCCCCGACGAGAAAGCGCCCAGGAGCAGATACTTGATCGCCGCTTCATTGGAACGGTTGCTGCCCCGCATGAATCCGGCGAGGACATAGATCGAAAGGGCCATGAGCTCGAGGCCGAGGTACAGCGTGATGAGGTCCCCGGCCGAGGCCATGAGCATCATGCCGCTCGTGGCAAAGAGCATCAGTGCATAATACTCGCCGCGGTGGATATCCTCTTCCTTGAGATAATTGATCGAAACAAGGATGCCGAGGGCGCAGGCGCTGTAAAAAACGAACTTGAAATACGTCGAGAACGGGTCGATGAGGAATGTTCCCGAGAACACCGCGCTGGTGGCGCCGATCGCTCCATAGCTCGCCACGGCGGCAAATGACACGCAGCCGAGACTGAACCATCCGAGGTATCCTTTATATTTCTTGTCCGCGAAAAAATCGAGGATCAACACCAGCAGGCCGCCGGCAATGATAATGATCTCCGGTGCAAGGGGCGTCATGGATTGTGCTATTTCCTGGATCGAGCTGGACATCGATATCTCCTCACAGATTCCTCTGGGATAAAACTCCTGACGATCTACTTCCCGAGCAGGGAACCCACCACTTGGGCCATGGCAGGTACGTGCTGGACTTTGGCATTCACATGCTGGATAAGATTGGATGCGGACACATGGATCTATCTGGAGCGCCGCATTCGGGTAAAGTCCGATGAAGAAGACCAGCACCACCAGAGGCAGCGATGCGGCGATCTCCCGCAGGTTCATATCGGCAAGATGTTCGTTATGCGGGTTCGTGATCTTGCCGAAGGCCACACGCTGATAAAGCCAGAGCATGTATCCCGCGCCGAGAATGATCCCGAGCGAAGCGATCACGGCATAGAGCTTATAGTGCATGAACGCGCCGAGCAGGATGGCGAACTCGCCGATGAAGCCGTTCGTGCCCGGCAAGCCGATGGACGAGAAGGTGATGATCATCAGGAACGTGGCATAGATCGGGACCCTGGCGGCAATGCCGCCGTAGTCGGCGATCACCCTCGTATGGGTCCGTTCGTAGATCACGCCCACGGCAAGGAACAGCGCGCCCGTCGAAATGCCGTGGTTCAGCATCTGCAGGATCCCGCCCTCAAGCCCCTGGCTGTTCAACGCGAAGATGCCGAGGGTGACAAAGCCCATGTGGCTGACGCTCGAGTAGGCGATCAACTTTTTGAAGTCCGTCTGCGCAAAGGCCATATAGGCCCCGTAGATGATCGCGATCACCGAGAGGACCATGATGGCCGGGGTCCAGGCGATCGCGGCGTCCGGGAAAAAGGGCAGCGAGAAGCGGAGGAAACCGTAGGCTCCCATCTTGATCAGAACGCCGGCCAGGATGATACTGCCTGCGGTGGGCGCCTCCACGTGGGCGTCGGGCAGCCAGGTATGGACCGGGAACATCGGCACCTTGACCGCGAATGCCGCGAAAAAGGCTGCGAACGCAACCATCTGGAAAGTATAGGTGAACTGGTGGTTCATGATCACAAGCACGTCGAAGGTCTTGCCTGCGGCAACGTATATAGCCATGATAGCGATGAGCATGAGCACGCTGCCCACGAGCGTATAGAGAAAGAACTTGATGGCCGCATAGAGCCGGTTCGGTCCGCCCCAGATCCCGATCAGCAGGTACATGGGAATGAGCATGGCTTCCCAAAAGATATAGAACAGGAAAAGGTCGAGAGAGGCGAAGACGCCGATCATAGCCGCTTCGAGAAACAGGATGGCGATCATGAACTCCCGCACCCGGTCTTGAATGGCTGTCCAGGAAACCATAATTGAAATGACCGTCAGAAGCGCTGACAGCGCCACAAAGAGAATGCTGATGCCGTCTACGCCAAGTTTGTAATTAATTCCCCAGGCAGCGATCCAGGGCAGGTTCTCACCGAACTGCATGTTCGCCGTCGTCGTGTCAAAACCCGCGAGCAGGGGCAGGCAGAGCGCAAGATCGATGGCCGCCACGCTTACGGCGATCCAGCGTACAGCTGCGGCATTCCTGATGAACAGCAGGAAGAACGAACCGATCACGGGAATGAAGATCAGAAGGCTCAACAGCGGATATCCGAGCTGGTTCGGGATCAATTCAAGCATGGATCTGACTCCTTTGATAAATGGTTACTGATGTCAACGCAAACCACCGAGGCATCTGTTTCAATGATGATGGGCTGCACCTGCTAGCGCAGAACGTAGTACAACCCCACGAGGAGCACGAAGCCGAGGCCCATGGTAAAAGCATACTGCTGCACATAGCCGGTCTGGAGCTTCCGGCCGCGTTCGCTCATTGAACTGATCGCCTGCGCAAGGCCGTTCACCGCTCCGTCGATGATCTTCACATCGCCGATCGTATACAGGACCTTCGCCAGTTTGTGGACCAGGCCATCGACAAAAATATAGTTGTAGACTTCGTCGACCTTGTATTTATTCAAGAGCAATGTATAGGCGCCCTTATACTTCTCTGCCCAGTAAGCGGGCCGGGAAGGGTTTTTAACATACCATGCATAGGCGGCCCTGATCCCGGCAAGCGCAACGATGACGGAAAACACCATCAAGCCAAGCTCAAACCAGTGGCTTTCCGCTGCAGCTGCATGCTCAGCGTGCGGGAAGAGCGGCGCGAGAAAATCGCCGAACAGGTTCGCATGGGGAATGATCGCCCCGGGCATCCCGATCCAGCCGATGACCACGGAGAAGAATGCGAGGATCATGAGCGGGATCGTCATGACCTTCGGAGACTCATGCACATGGTGCTCGACCTCGTGGTCCATGCGGGATTTCCCATAAAAGGTCAGGTAGATCAGCCGGAATGAGTAGAACGCGGTCATGAAAGCGGCTGCCACGCCGAGGACCCACAGCCCGCGGCCCAGCGTCGATGCGTTGTAAGCGCTCCAGAGGATCTCATCCTTGCTGAAGAAGCCTGCAAAGGGAAAGATCCCGGCCAGGGCAAGCGATCCGATGATGAACACCGCATGGGTGACCTTGATTTTGGATTTGAGCGCGCCCATCTTGCGCATGTCCTGCTCGCCCGACAGGGCGTGGATCACGCTGCCCGAAGCAAGGAACAGGAGTCCCTTGAAGAACGCATGAGTTGTGAGGTGAAAGATGCCGGCCGAGAAAGCCCCGACCCCGAGTCCCAGGAACATATAGCCGAGCTGACTGATCGTTGAATAGGCGATGACGCGCTTGATATCATTCTGCACCAGGCCGATGGTCGCGGCAAAGACCGCGGTCAGCCCGCCGACGATGGCAACGACATTCATCGCGGACGGAGAGAGCGAGAAGATCGGCGCACAGCGCGCCACCATGAAAACGCCTGCTGTGACCATGGTCGCCGCATGGATCAGGGCGCTGACCGGCGTGGGGCCCTCCATGGCATCCGGGAGCCAGACATAAAGCGGAAGCTGGGCGGACTTGCCCATCGCTCCCACGAACAGAAGCAGCGCGATCAGGGTAATAACACTGATCTCTGACCCGAAGAACATATAGTTGAAATTGGCGGCCGGATCGGCAACAGCCTTGAAGACCCCGGCAAAGTCCAGGGTGCCGAAGGTGACAAAAATCAGAAGCATGCCGAGCAGGAAACCGAAGTCGCCCACGCGGTTCACCACGAAGGCCTTGATGCCGGCATCCGAAGCCGATTTCTTTTCATACCAGAAGCCGATGAGCAGGTAGGAGCAGAGGCCGACCCCTTCCCAGCCCACGAACATGAGCAAAAAACTGTTGGCCATGACCAGCACCAGCATGAAGAAGGTGAAGAGCGCCAGATAGGAGAAGAACCGGGCAAAACCCTTGTCGCCGTGCATATATCCCACGGAGTAGATATGAATGAGGGAACTGAGCGTGGTCACGACCAGGAGCATGACCGTGGTCAATTGGTCGATCTGCAGCCCCACGTTCACCGAGAGCGTCCCGATGGAGATCCAGGAATAGAGGTTCTCATTGACGATCGTCCCGCCGAGCACGTCAAAGAAAGCGCTCACGGAAAGCAGGAACGCGCCGACCACCCCGGCAATGGCGAAGTAGGCGGCCCTCTCCTTCAGGAATTTCCCGAACAGGCCGGCGATCAGGAAGCCGGCGAAGGGCAGCAGCGGTATCAGTGCATATTTAAGCATAATCACCTCTTCGAGGTAAATTCCAAACTTCAATTTCCGAATCTCAAATAAAATCCAAATTTCAAACCCGGATCAGAGAACACTTGCCTCTGGGCGCTTGGAATTTATTTGTAATTTGGCGCTTGGGCTTTGGGATTTCCCGATTTTATCCCTTCATGATGTTAAAATCATCCACATGGATGCTCCCGCGGTTGCGGGCCAGCAGGATGATGATCGCCAGCGCCACCGCCGCCTCGGCAGCGGCTACGGTGATCACAAAGATCGCGAAAATCTGACCGGTGAGCGACTGCAGATAGTGCGAGAACGCCACGAGGTTGATGTTCGCCGCGTTCAGCATGAGCTCGAGCGACATCAGCACGATGAACACATTGCGGCGGCTCAGCACGCCGACAACACCAATGGTGAACAACCCGGCGCTCAGCAGGATATACCAGGACAAAGGGATCATGGAAACCTCCGGTTTCCATTGCGGAGTTGAAGACTGCGGGATGTGGATTGAGCTTCGATTAGAATCCGCAATCCGCAATCCGAAATCCGCAATGTAATTACTTATTCGTTCGTTTTCTTCTTCGCCAGCATCACAGCGCCCACGAGTCCGACCAGCAGAATGATGGACGCAACCTCGAACGGCACCAGGTAGTTGGTATAGAGCTCACTGCCGAGGGCGCCAATCCCGGTACTCGAGGCCGCACGCATCGGCTGGCCAGCATCCGCCGGAAACGCACCCTCTGCAACGAGCAATCCGATCTCTCCCGCAATCAGCACGCCAAATCCGGTGAGCCAGGGCCAGAAACGGTTCGCCCGCAGCGCGATTACCTCGCGGTCCACGCTCAGAAGCATCGCCACGAAGAGGTACAGGATCAGGATGGCCCCGGCATACACGATAAGCTGCACTGCAGCCAGAAACTCCGCGTTCAGCAGCACGAAAACGCCCGCAATGTGGAAGAAGAGCAGGAGCATGTACATCACACTGTGGATGGGGTTCTTCCGGGTTACCGTGAGGACCGCCGATACAAGGATCACTGCGGCAAAATACAGGAAGATAAGTTTATGCACCATTACTTCTTTACCGCCTTTCCGCCCAGGTAGTGGTCGCCCACATCGACAAGACGGTCCCTGGTGTAGAACGCATCTTTCCTGTCGTAGCAGGCAAGCTCGAATTCGGGGGTCATCAGGATCGCCGAAACAGGGCATGCATCGATGCAAAAACCGCAGAACACGCACCGGAGCAGGTCAAGCTCATAGGAGTTCACCACTTTTTCATGGTCCGGCCCCTCGGACGTTACCACCGTAATGGCATGGGAAGGACAGACCGCCTCGCAGAGGCCGCAACCGATGCATGCTGCCGCGCCCTTTTCATCGCGTCGCATGGCATGGAGCCCGCGCGACCCGGCGATCGGTTTGCGCTTGAAGGCCGGGTATTGCCGCGTCTTCGCATAGGGTATCATATGTTTTTGACGGGTGAGCATGGTCTTGAGCGTCAGGGCCATGCCCTGCGCGATCTCGATCATGAAAATCGTTTTAAGCAGCTTTTTAAGTTTATTCATCGGTCATTTGCTCCTAACTCAGAACTCCTTGCTCCGAACGCATCTCCGTCTGCTACAGCCAGCCCAGCTGCTTCATACCTGCCGCCACGAGCAGCGTGCCGAGCGACAAGGGAAGAAAGATCTTCCAGGAGATCTTCATGAGCTGGTCATAACGGTACCGGGGAAGCGTTGCCCGGATCCACATGTAGAAGAAGATGAAGAAGTAAAGCTTTGCCAGCAGCCAGAGCGTCGGCGGCAGCGCCGCAAATATCTTATTGAGAAACGTTATTGAGGCGAGGTGGCCAAAGGCGGTATTGGGAAGTATCTGCACCGGCAGCCAGCCGCCGAGGAACATGATGCTTGCCAGAAGCGATGCCACCATCATGTTCATGTACTCCGCCATGAAGAAGAGGCCGAAGCGAATGCCGCTGTACTCGGTGAAGTACCCTGCCACCAGTTCGCTCTCGGCCTCGGGCAGGTCAAAAGGAACACGGTTCGTTTCCGCAATTGCCGAAACCAGATAGAGGAAAAATGCCACCGGGCCCACGGGCAGCGCGATAATGAACCATTGCTTGCTTTGGGCATTCACAATATCGTTCAGGTTCAGCGACCCTGCCAGGAGCACCACGGTGAGTATCGAAAAAGCCATGGGAATCTCGTAGCTTATCATCTGGGCCGCTGACCGGAACCCTCCCATGAGGGAATATTTATTGTTCGACGCCCATCCGGCCATGATGACGCCGTAGGTGCCGATACTGGCGAACGCGACGATAAAGAGAACCCCCACATTCAGATTCGAAACCCAGAGCGGGACCTCATGGGACAAAAGTCCGAAAAAGCTCGTCGGCGGTCCAAAGGGAATGACCACAAAAGCGCCGAATGCCATGGCGAGCATCAGGATCGGTGCGAGGCTGAAAACCCACTTGTCTGCCTTGGCCGGAATGATGTCCTCTTTCATGATGAACTTGACCGCATCCGCGATCGGCTGCAGGATCCCGTGCCAGCCGGTCCGCATAGGGCCAAGCCTTCCCTGCATGTGCGCAAGCACCTTGCGTTCCATAAGCTGCAGATACATGGCATTGGCCAGGATGAAGGCCAGCAGCACCGCGATGGGAATGACAAGCGTATAGAGGATGTTGAGCACCAGGTTCAGATCAGGCATGTTCTGCTCCTACACTTCGATCTTAATATGTTTGATGGTCCCGATCTCATGTGACCGCGTGATCGTCATTCCGGACGAGAACAGCTGTTTCTCAGCCGTGATCACTTCTTTTTTCATGATGTTATTGGATGCCAGCGACAGGTCAACGTCCGTTCCGGCAAGCGGCGAGCTTTCACGCGGCCAGCATGAGCCAACCGTGAGGCCTGCATACAACGGCACCATAGACCGGATCTCCGCAATAATGTCCCGCACGGAGCCATAGGTCAGGGACCCGCCCATCTTCTTCGCAACCTCCGCGAGGATCTCCCAGTCAGGGCGCGATTCCCCGTAGGGCTCTTCACCGCGGTTGATCTGCTGGAGGCGCCGTTCAAGGTTCGTGAACGTTCCGCTTTTTTCCACATAACTTGACGCCGGCAGCACCACATCGGCCATCTGCGCCGTCTCGGTCATAAAAATGTCCTGCACCACGAGGAAATCGAGCTTCGCAAGCACCGGTTTGAGGCCCGGGTCGCTTCCGATCGGATCGTCGCCCATGATATAGAGGGCATGCAGTTTGCCGGAGGCCATCGCGTCGACCATCTCCACAGCATTTTTGCCGGTCGTCCCGGGCAGGACTGCGTTCCAGGAACGTGCAAGCGAGGCCGTCGTATCAGCACCGACCTTCCGGTATCCGGGATAATAATCCGGGAGCACTCCCATGTCGAGCGCACCCTGGAAGTTGCTGCGCCGTACGATGGGATAATAGGTAACATTCTTCAGTAGACCGGCAAGCTCCTTGATCCGGCTGAAATCCGCGTCCGTAAGCTTCGACGGTACGATGACCGCCACGCTTCCGGCACTTTTCAGGACCGTTGCAGCATGCTGTGCCTCGCTGCTTCCCTGTCCGGCCGACAATGCCTTGACCAGGTCGCCCAACGCCGCCTCGGTGCTTTGGGGGATCACGACCGAAGCAAGCTTGTTGAATTTATTAAATCCGTCGTTCACCAGGACCAGCGTGCGGCCTTTTCGATTGACAGCGCGGACGATCTCAATGCCGGTGAGCGGGTTGATATCGCCGACTTCCTTGTCGAGCACCAGGATAACATCGTTAGCGCCCATCTGGCCGAGTTCGCCGCTGAAGAACGCCGTATCGAGCCCTTTCGGCGCCTTGAGCCTCGCCAGCAGATCCACATTGTTCGTGCCCACGATCGTACGCATGAACTTCTGGAACACATAGTGGTCCTCATTTGTGGTTCGTACGGACCCGAGGCCGCCGATGCTGTCAGCCCCGCTCTTGCCCTTGATCACGTTGAGGTTTGTGGCCACCACTGCCAGCGCCTCATCCCAAGTGCAGTCAACGAGCTCATTAGCCACGCGCATCTTCGGCGTAGTGAGCCGGTCTTTGTGACGGACCGCGTCCCACCCGAAGCGACCCTTGGCACAGAGATAATTGTCCCTGCCCGGGCTCACCCGCATGATCCTGCTATCGCGCGTCTCCAGCGTCGTGGTGCAGCCGCAGCCGCAGTAGTTGCAGACCGATTTGGTCTCTTCCAGGTTCCAGGAGCGGGCCTTGTACTTGAACTGGCGCGTCGTGAGCGCCCCCACCGGGCAGATCTCGACGCATTCGCCGCAGAACTCGCAGTCCAGCGGCCGGTCAAAGTCGGTGCTGATCCGCGCCTTGGTGCCGCGGCGGGTAAAGGCCCACTCTCCAACGCCGTTCTGCTCGTCGCAGATCCTGACGCACTTGCCGCAGAGGATGCAGCGACTGATATTGCGTTCGATGATCGCACTCTCCAGATCGGGTGGGAGGTAGCCCTTCTCAGCATCGAACCGACTCGGGCCGAGCCCGTACTCATGCGTGAGGTCCTGGAGCTGGCACGCTCCGGCCTTGTCGCAGACCGGGCAGTCGAGGGGATGTTTGATCAATAACAGTTCGAGCACCATCTTGCGCGCAGTGATGAGCTCCGGCGACGTGGTACGGACCACCATATTGTCGCCAGCCGGGGTCGTGCACGACGGCGTGAACCGGCGAGGCGTCCCCTCCACCTCCACGATGCAGATCCGGCAGGCGCCGAAGGGATGGAGCTTGTTGTCATGGCACAGGGTGGGTACCCGCGACCCGGCGGCATTAGCAGCCTCCAGGATCGTCGATCCCGTGGGCACTTCTACTTTTTTTCCGTCAACCGTTACCGTTATTTTCTGCATAGGTTTTCTTCTACCTTTGTATGCAACCGCTGTTTTCCGCGGTAAATTTGTCCGCTACTAATCGATCGACCAGAAACGGCACGCCTTGATGCAGGACTTGCACTTGGTGCACTTTTCAGGGTCAATGTATGCAACCTGGCCTTTTTCCCATTTGAGCGCGCCGGTCGGGCAGGCTTTGAAACACTGGCCGCACTTCTTGCACTTGTCCTTGTCCACCACGAACTTGACGAGGGGCGTACAGACCCTCGCCGGGCAGCGATGCTCCTTGATATGCGCTTCATACTCGTCGCGGAAATACCTGATCGTGGTGAGCACCGGGTTGGGTGAGGTCTGGCCCAAGCCGCAGAGCGATGTGTCCTTGATCTGCTGGGAAAGAGCGAGCAGCAGCTCGATGTCGCCTTCGCGTCCCTCGCCGTTCGTAATGCGCTGCAGAATAGTGAGCAGCGTTTTGTTCCCGATCCTGCAGGGAACGCACTTTCCACAGGACTCGTCCTCAGTGAACTCAAGGAAGAACTTGGCCATGGCCGGCATGCAGGTGGTCTCGTCCATCACCACCATGCCGCCCGAGCCCATGATCGCACCGGTTTTGTTGATATTCTCGAAGTCCACGGGCGTGTCGATGAGCGAACCAGGTATGCAGCCTCCCGACGGACCACCCATCTGCACTGCCTTGAATTTGCGGTTGTTCTTGATACCGCCGCCAATATCGTAAATGATGGTCTTGAGCGGCGTGCCCATGGGCACTTCGACAAGCCCGATATTGTTCAATGCCCCGGAGAGCGCGAACACCTTGGTGCCTTTGCTCTTCTCGGTACCCAGGCTCGCGTACCAGTCCGCTCCGTGCAGAATGATCGGCGGAATGTTGGCAAAGGTCTCGACATTGTTCAAGACCGATGGGCGCTGCCACAAACCCTTGACCGCCGGGAACGGCGGCTTGGCACGCGGCATGCCGCGCTTGCCTTCGATGGAGGCCATGAGGGCAGTTTCTTCGCCGCAGACAAAAGCACCGGCGCCCTGGTAGATCTCAAGATCAAGATCAAACCCGGTGCCGAGGATGTCCTTGCCCAGGAGGCCGTGTTCCTTAGCCGATTCGATGGCAAGCTGGAGCCGTTGCACTGCCAAGGGATACTCGGCCCTTACATAGATGTACCCGTAATGGGCGTTGATCGCCTTGGCGGCAATGATCATGCCTTCGAGCACGGAGTGAGGGTCCGCCTCCATGACGCTCCTGTCCATGAACGCGCCCGGGTCACCCTCGTCGCCGTTGCACAAAATGTACTTGATATCACCGGAAACACGGGCGCAGAGTTCCCATTTGAGACCTGTCAAAAAGCCAGCGCCGCCCCTGCCGCGCAGGCCGGACTTCTTCATTTCGACGACGATCTGCTCGGGAGTCATCTCAGTGAGCGCCTTGGCCGCAGCCATGTAACCGTCGCGGGCGATGTATTCCTCGATCTTCTCGGCATCGATGAGGCTCCGGTTCCTGAGCGCCCGGAGAACCTGGTGCTTGAAGAACGGGATGTCGTTCATCACGGGGATCGTGTTCTTGTCCGCCGGCGGCGTATAGAGGAATTTCTGGACCGGCCGGCCCTTGATGAAATGCTCCTCAACGAGATGCGGCACATCTTCGGGCTTCACCAGCTGATAGAAGATGTCCTCGGGGTAGACCACCATCACCGGGCCCTTGGCGCAGAACCCGTTGCACCCGGTCAGAACGATCTTGACCTCGTTCTGGAGGTTGCGCTTGATGAGCTCGGTCTCGAGCGCGTCCTTGACCTTGAGCGATCCGTTGGCAACACAGCCGGTGCCTGCGCAGATCATTATGTTCGAACGGTATGCAGTCGTTTCCACGATATTACCCCGCACATGAATTGTAATTTCAGATAGTTTTGTACTTAATTACGTGTTCGCTCCTGGCTGTTGAGCGTTTTATTAACGGTCTAATAGGTCGTTTCGTGCCCGGCAACAAGGGCGTATTCCTTGACCGGCCGGCCCGCTATGACATGCTCGGCAAATATCTTGCGCATCTTCTCTTCCGTAAGGGCGGTATATTTTACCGGAGCTTCGCCGGTGGTCTCGATGGTCGTCATCGGTTCCTGACTGCACAAGCCGGCGCATCCCGAGGTCGTGATCGCCACGTCCTTCAGATTGGACTTGGCCAGCTCTTCCATGATGGTATTCATGATGCCCCGGGCGCCGGCAGCGATCCCGCAGGTCCCCATGTGCACCGTGATCCTCACCCTGAATCCGCCCTCGCGAAGCCCTTGATGGTAATCTTCCTTGATCTTTTTTAAGTCAGCGATCGTCAGTTTTGCCATTTTTTCACCTTTAATCCGCAATCCGAAATCCGCGATCCGAAATCGAATTATTCGTATTTCTTTATAATATCCATTACTTTCGTGGCCGCCACATCGCCGTACGTGTCCTGCCCGATGACCACAACCGGTGCGAGTCCGCATGCGCCGAGGCACCGCACAGCCTCAAGGGAATACTTCTTGTCCCGCGTGATCTCGCCGACCTCGAGGTCCAGCTCAGCCTTGATCTTTTCGATGATCTCCTCGCTCCGTTTCACGTAGCAGGCGGTCCCGAGGCAGACCCGGATCACGTGTTTGCCGCGCGGAACGAGCGTAAAGTAAGAGTAGAACGTGGCCACACCGAAAACCACGCTCGGCGACATATTCATGCCTTTTGCAATGTAACGCTGCACGATATGCGGGAGATACCCGCAAACCTCCTGCGCCTGCTGCAGTACGGGGATCAGCGAACCGGGCTTGTCCTTGTACTTTTCAATGATCACGTCAATCTTCCGATACATATCGGGCAAGATGACCTCATTGTTTGTGGCAGTATGTTCTGCAGCTTCTGTACTCATCATTAACCTCTTCGACTCACCTGATGAATTTATTCTTTCAGATCCGCATGCCGTCCTGCAGCATGCCCCTGAGCGCTTCAAATACCGCCGGGCTGTTAATCGGCACGTCGTCCAGCTCGTTCTTGATCTCCCGGGTATCAAGCCGGAAGACCTCCCCGTCAACCCATTCTTCGTAGACCATATCCAGCTCAGGATGGCCCGCAATGATCGTCAGCAGCGTATCCGCCAAGGCGCCCATCTTGGGCCGGTCAATGGCGCTCCACTGGAACGTCACCGTTACCCGGGTACCGCTGTCCGGCGCGGAGTCGATCGTCAGGCCGCCGCCTGCCTGCTCCGCGGCCTGCGCCAGCAATGGAATGCCGAGCCCGGTTTTCTTCTGTTTCGTTGTAAAGAAAGGATTCCGGACCTGTGCCAGCGTTTCGGCATCCATCCCTCTTCCGTCATCCCGGACGTCTATTTTCAGCAGGTCCTGCGACCGGTCCCTGACAACCAGGATCTCCACGTTTTTTGCGCCTGCCCGCAGCGAGTTTTCAGCAATGTCGAGAATATGGAGCGAAATCTCTTCCACTGCTTCAGCACTCAGCCTTCCTGCCGTCTCTGCCGGCCAGTGCTTTTTTTATCTCAGCCACCGTGCCCTCTTCCAGCAGAAAGGAGGTAAACCGCTTCCCCATATCTGCAGGGCTGTGAGCATCCGAACTCGTGATCATTGGATATTTTGCGCAATCAGGGAATCGATTTCGGGCCTCGACAATGTTCGAGTTTGCCGATACCTCCACCGCATCCAGAACCAGCGTATCAGGGATGAATCCAAGCTGTCCGATAATGCTGAAGGATTCCCGGTCAACATGAGCGGCTATTACGAGGCTCTCCCCTTTTGCCGCCCGGGCTTTTGCAACGATCGCTTCTGCGGGCAGCGATGTAGCTCCGATCAGAAGCCGCTCACAAAAGCCGGTTACTCCATCCTCGTCGTCAGCGATCACCTGCAGTCCAAAGGAGTGACCATCATTTTTCCCGGCAAGGTGTTGGTAAATGAACTCCTGGAAATCCAGGAGTTCATCGTCATCATCAAAGAACACCAGGATGTGCGCTTCCTCGGAAGAAGTGACTTCCATCCCGCCGAGAACAGCCAGTCCGTTGCGAAGACCGGCCTTTTTAACGGCAATGACGTTTTCAGCCGAGTTATGGTCACACACTCCGATCAGGTCGATCCCCTTCTCGATGGCAGCGCTCACGACCTCCCGCGGTGACATGTCAAGACCGGAGCAGGGAGAGAGGCAGGTGTGCACATGAAGATCGGCCTTAAAGCGCCTCAGCGCCACGGATTCCCGCCTTATACAATCTGCCAACCAGTTCGAACGCCGAAAGGTCGCTTACCATGATCGGAATGCCTTCCTGCTCTGCCTTGGCGATCGTATCCTGGTCCGGGACCCTGCCCTGTATCAGAACGATGCCCGACAGCCCCGTATGCGCTGCCACGGCCACAATATTATGGTGAATATGGAGCGTGACCCAGAGGTTCCCGTCCTCGGCGTGGGCCAGGACGTCCGACAGGAGGTCGCTCACGTACCCGCCGGTCACCTCGTTATCAAGATGCCCTGCGCCGGTTTTAACGGTCAAGCCGAACTCCGCTGCCAGGTCACGTAGTTTCATTGGTCTCCGGTCAACTCGTATAATAAAACTGCATGGTCAGATGAGTTCCCTCGGGCACCGATGATATAAGGTTCATTTCATCAGCGCATTTTTTCATGTTCACCAGCCCCATGCCGGCGCCGAATCCCAATTCCCGCACCCATTCAGGCGCTGTGGAAAACCCGGGCTGCAAGGCTTTTTCGACATCGGGTATTCCGGGCCCGGTGTCGATTGCCTCCACCGTAACCCCCCACTTCTCCACCTGGGCACGGATCACACCGCCCTTGGTGTATGAAGCAAGATTTATCTCTGCTTCGTACGTGGCGACCCCGATCCTTCTGAGGAGCGGCGGGCAGACGCCCAGTTTTTTAAGAGCATTCTTCAGTTCGCTGGCAGCCTTGCCTGCGTCCTTCAGGGAATGGCCGGCGACATGGTACTTGAAAGTAAAACTGATCTCGTCAGCAGATACATCCTCAAAGAACTTCTTCATCGTCGGCCGCTGACGCGTCACCGCCACTTTTGACTCGGCCTGTTCGTATTCGACCTCGAGCTTCTTGAGGAGGCCTTCTACAATGCTCCCCTTGGTGACGATGCCGACCAGCTCATTGTCCCGGTTTATTACGGGGTACCGCCGGTACCCGAATTTGGAAAACTTTGCTATGCAGTGGACAAGCAGTTCATCGGCATACAGACATTCAACCTTGGTCTTCATCCTCTCCCGGATGGGGGCGCTGATCGCGTTATCGGTGAGGGCGTTGATCAGATCTTCGATGCTGATCATCCCCACAAGCTTCCCGTTCTCGACCACCGGTGTGCCGGACAGGCGGTTGTCACGCAAAAGAACCCTGAGTTCCGCCATGGTCTGTTCCGGAGCTACGGTGACCATTGTCGGCGGCATGACCTCGCCAACCGTAAGCTCGTAGACCATTTCCTGGGTCTTGGTCATTCGATCCGGCGGCTGCTCTTTACGCTGGTGTGTCATCGCCTAGTGCCGCTCGGCCACTCCCCGCAGCCCGTTCGCATACAGGATGCCGCACGCCTCGAACATCCCCATTTTCGTGATGAAAAGAGGCATATCCTTCTGCTTTGCCAGGGCGACCGCTTCCGCTTCAGGCTGTTTTCCGCGCACGACACAAACCGCCTTGATATCGGCAATGTCAGCCGTCCGTATTGCCTGGGGGTTCGTTATCCCGGTGATCAGTATGCCGTTCGCATGGCTGCGGCCAAGCACGTCGCTCATGAGATCTGCGCTGTAGCACCGGTCCACATCTATCCCGTTGATGATGTCCTCGCCGGCCAGGATCTCTGCTTGAAGAATGCCGATGATCTCTCTCAGTTTCATACTGCGTACCTCGGCGACTTACCGGTCAACCTCACCCAGCACAATGTCGATGGTCCCTATGCATGAGATGACATCGGCCACCATATGACCGGTCACCATCTTCGAAAGGGCGCTCACATGCACATACGAGGGGGCGCGGATCTTGATACGGTAGGGCCGGCCGCTGCCGTCGCTTATTATATAGAAGCCGAGTTCGCCCTTCGGCGCCTCGGTCGCCACATAGACCTCGCCCTTGGGCATGGGGACCCACTTGCTCATGAGCACGAACTGGTGGGCCAGCGATTCCATGCTTTTCATGACGTTCGTTTTTTCGGGAATGGCGTACCGCGGGTCCGGAGTCACCACCGGTCCGGGCGGCATCATATCGAGGCACTGTTTGATGATCCGGTTGCTCTGGCGCATCTCATTGATGCGCACGAGGTACCGGTCGTAGACATCGCCGTTCTTGCCGAGCGGCACGTCGAAATCAACCTTATCGTAGGCTGCATAGGGTTCAACCTTGCGCAGATCGTAGTTCACGCCGGAACCGCGGAGCGTGCCGCCCGTCAGACCGTAGTTGACCGCATCTTTGGCCGAGAACACGCCAATGCCCACGGTGCGCTGGAGCCAGATGCGGTTTTGCCGGATCAGCGTATCGTACTCTTCAAGCCGTTTGGGGAAGATCTCGGTGAATTCACGGCACTTGTCGAAGAAATCGCGCGGTATATCGTTGCGCACGCCGCCGATGCGGACATAGCTCACGGTCTGGCGCGCGCCTGTCACCATCTCGGTAAGATCGAGGATAAGCTCCCGTTCCCGCAGCGTATACATGCAGACCGTCATAGCGCCGATGTCAAGGGCATGGGTGCCGAGCCACACCAGATGGCCCGAAAGCCGCGTCAGCTCTGCCATCAGCGTTCTGATGAACTGCGCCCGCTCCGGGACCTCGATGTTGGCAAGTTTCTCGACGGCAACCACGTAGCCGAGGTTGTTGTTCATGCAGGTGATATACTCAAGCCGGTCGGTCATGGGGATGATCTGATGGTAGGTCCTGCTTTCCATCCATTTTTCGATCCCGCGGTGAAGATACCCGGGACGCGCGTCGCAGCCTACCACGGTTTCGCCCTGCAGATCGAGCACCAGGCGCAGCACGCCGTGGGTGGCCGGATGCTGCGGCCCCATGTTCAGAGTAATCTCTTTCTGGACTATTTCTTTCGTCGAGGAAGCGGACATAAGTCACCTATACCATGAGAGAGTCAGGGGCCGGGGCCGGGGCAGCATTCCTTGCCCCTTGCTACTTGAACCCTTGACCCTGTTCTTTTAATAGCCTTTCAGCGGATATTCCTTCCGGAGCGGATGTCCTTCCCAGTCCTCAGGCAAAAGGATCCGGCGAAGGTCGGGATGGCCGTCGAACTTGATCCCCATGAGGTCAAAGGTCTCGCGTTCGTGCCAGTTGGCTGTTTGCCAGATCAACGAGACGGTGTCGACCCGCGGGTCCTCTTCCGGCACGCGCACCTTCAATCGGATGCGGTGGCGGAATTCAGTAGAGATAAGATTATAGACGACTTCGAAACGTGGGCCGGTGTCGCCGGGATAGGTCGAGTAATCGACGGCCGTCAGGTCGGCCAAGTGGTCCATCTTGAGGGAGGGTTCATCTTTGAGGTACAGGCAGATGTCCCTGATCATGTCTTTTTTGACCATGATCGCGACCTGGCCTGCATAGGTCGTCGTACCCAGGACCTGACCGGCGAATTTTTCTTCTACCATCTTAGCGATCTGTAAGGGATCCATACAACCTCGTCACGGGCCGCAACCGCGTAAAAGGTCCGCGGTGCTCGGTTTCGATCAGGATATTATGTCGTGTATTACTTCCGGATATAGTGCTCTTTCTTGATCTTTTCTTGCAGCTTCATGATGCCGTTCATCAACGCTTCAGGACGCGGCGGGCAGCCCGGTATGTAGACGTCCACGGGAATGATATTGTCGACACCCTGCACCACGCTGTAGGTATTAAAAATGCCGCCCGAACCGGCGCAACTTCCCATGGCAATGACATACCGCGGTTCGGGCATCTGATCATAGACGCGGCGCACGATGGGCGCCATCTTTTTCGTAAGCGTACCGGCTACCAGGAGCAGGTCGGACTGCCGGGGAGACGGGCGGGGTACGGTGCCGAAGCGGTCGAAATCGTGCTGGGGAGCGGAATAATACTGGATCATTTCAATGGCGCAGCAGGCAAGGCCGAACGTCATGGGCCAGATGGAGCTTGCACGGCAGTAATTGAGAAAACCATCAACGGTGGTTGTGATATACCCGTCCTCAAAAAGATTCTGGACTACTCCCATTCGAGCGCCCCTTTCTTCCACGCGTAGAAATACCCGACGAGCAGGATGATAATGAAGATCACCATCTCCACAAAGCCGTAGAGGCCGATCTGGTTGTACGACACGGCCCAGGGATAAAGGAATACGGCTTCAATATCGAAGATAAGGAACAGCATGGCGATGATGTAGTAACGGATAGAGAACTTCTGATTGGCGTCCATGAAGGGAGTGATGCCGGATTCGTACGTAAGCAGCTTTTCGGGATAGGGGTTCCTCGGACGAATGAACCATCCGGCAACCAGCATGCCGACTCCGACAGCGATACCGAGCAACAGGAATATTGCTACGGGCAAAAAGTGTTCCGGAAGATAGGTACTTGGTGTCATACACTAAACTCCCTGCTATTAAATTTTAGATTAACACAACTTCTGAAACTTGCGCATAGTAAGCCAAGCAAAATAGTTTGTCAAGCAAAACATTATGACGAATTAAAAGGTTCTTTCCGGGGAAACCACAGTTGCGAAACCCGGCGACTGCTGAATTCATAAGAGCGCTTGATTTCCTTCGTGCGATACCGTAAAATAGCGGCGCACGGGGAGAGGACGTCATGGATCCGTATTCAAAAAAGCAGCTCTTGTCGTTCTACAACAGTCATTTCAAAAAATTCGGCGACCGGCCTGAAGCGCTCCGCTGGACGCCGCAGGGGCAGCTCAAGCGCTATCATATGCTAGCCGATATCGCGCCGGCCGCGGAGTTGAACAACAGCACGGTCCTCGACTACGGATGCGGGACCGGGGATTTTTACCGGTTTTTAAAGCGGCGGGGCATCAAGGTAAAATATACGGGAGTGGACATCAACGAGAATTTCATCAGCCTGGCGCAGAAGAAGTACCCCGAATGCACATTCAAGGTCATGAACGCCGATGATGATGAGTTCGAAGGGTTCTACGATTACATCTTTATCTGCGGGGTGTTCAACCTGAACGTGCCGGGCGTCAACGACGACCTGAAGAACGCCCTGGTCACGCTCTTCAAACACTGCAACAAGGGGCTCGTCCTGAGCGCCCTCTCCTCGCACACGCCCATCAGGGACCCCGAGCTCCACTTCACGTCGCCGGAAGAGATGGTCAAATTCGCGCTGGAGAACCTTTCGCCCTCCATCGCACTGCGTCACGACCGGATCCAGTACGATTTTATGCTTTACGTCTATACCGCGTATAATGAGATAACGCTTTAGCCGAATTATGCATAAAAAATGGATGGACATACCAGCATGCCCATCCTTCCTGAAATGACCGAATAAGAATAACCATCCACTGCCCTACTGCTCTTCCTCCTGCCCGCGTTCGTCCCCGTTGAAATGCATCTTGATCCCCAGTTCCTTGATCTTTTTCCTGAGCGTGTTGCGATTGATGCCGAGGAGGTTCGCGGCGCGCACCTGGTTCCCTTCGGTCTTCTTGAGCACCAGCGTGATGAGCGGCTTTTCCACGCGCTGGACCACCATGGAATAGATGTCGCCCACCTCCAGCCCTCCCATGCGGTCCACGAGGTCCGTGAGCTTTTCTTCAAGGAAATTCTCGAACGAGAGCGCAACGCCATGGCCCGGCTTGAAGATCTGGGGCGGCAGGGCGTCGGGAAAGATCTTGTCGCCCTGCGAGAGCGTGATGGCGCGCTGGACCGCGTTCTCGAGCTCCCGCACATTGCCCGGCCAGTCATAGGCGCGGAGGACCTTGAGCGTCTCCGGGGTCAGTACCCGGGGTTTGCCCTGCCCGGTCTGGTGCTTCTGCATGAAATATTCCGCCAGCGGCGGGATGTCGTCCTTCCGTTTCCGCAGCGGCGGGATATTGAGCTGGATCACGTTCAGACGGTAGAACAGATCCTCGCGGAAGCGCTTTTCACGCACCGCCTTCTCCAGGTTCTGGTGGGTCGCGGCAATGACGCGCACATCGGTCCTGATCGATTCGGTGCCGCCCACCCGTTCGAACTCGCGCTCCTGCAGCACGCGGAGCAGCTTGCCCTGCAGCGGCAGGCTCATGTCGCCGATCTCGTCCAGGAACATCGTGCCGCCGGCGGCCGCCTCGAACTTCCCGATCTTCCGGATGACCGCGCCGGTGAACGCGCCCTTCTCGTGGCCGAAAAGCTCGCTCTCGAGCAGCTCCGACGGGATGGCCGCCGAATTCACCGCCACAAAGGGACGGCCCGCGCGCTTGCTGTGATAGTGGATTGCCCGCGCCACGAGCTCCTTGCCCGTGCCGCTCTCGCCGTGGATCAGGACCGTGGCATCGCTCTCCGCCACCCGTCCGATGGTCTTGTAGATCTCCTGCATTGCGGGCGTATTGCCCACGAGGCCGCCTTCGTACTTCTCGCGCACTTCCGCCCGGAGCGCGGTCACTTCCTGCGAGAGCCGGCGCACGTCGATGGCCTTCCGCACGAGGATGTTCACCTCGTCGAGGTCAAAGGGTTTGGTGATGTAGTCGAAGGCGCCGCGCCGCATCGCCTCGATGGCGTTCTGCATCGTTGCCTGGGCCGTCATGATGATGACCGAGACCCCCTTGCCGTCCCGCTGGATCTTGTCGAGCGCCTCGAAACCGCTCATGCCCGGCATGCGGATGTCCATCAGCACGATCGCAATGCCGCCTTCGTTCAGCCGCTCGAAAGCCTCGGCAGCGTCCTGGGCAAGCACTGCGGTCATGCCCTCTTTTTCAAGGGCCTTCTTGAGCACCCAGCGGACGCTCTCGTCGTCGTCGACTATCAGCACTTTTTCGTTTGTCATACAGTAGATCTTTCTGATTGCGGATTTCGGATTGCGGATTTCGGATTAAAACCGGATAATACCGCAAACATTAGAGTCATTTTTTGACTTTCATTCCGAAATCCGAAATCCGCAATCCGCAATCGAATCATCCCATCAGCGGCAGATAAACGCTGAAGATCGTTCCCTCGCCCTCGTGGCTTTCGACGCGGATGGTGCCGAGGTGCTCCTGCACGATCTGGTAGGACAGCGCCAGGCCGAGCCCCACTCCCCGGTCCTTGGTGGTGAAAAAGGGCGTGAAGATATCGTTCAAATGCTCCGGTGTGATCCCTTTGCCCGTATCGCTCACCTTGATGACCATGAGCCGGTGCTTTTTTCCGTCAGCCTGAACGCTGGTGAACAGGTCCGACATGCGCGTCAGCACGGTCAGTTTCCCGCCCGCGGGCATGGCCTCGACGGCGTTCTTGATGATGTTCAGGAACACCTGCACCAGCTGGCCCTCGTTGCCGAGCACCTCCGGCAGGCTCGGATCGTACATGCGGGAGAGAACGATGCTGCTCTGCCGGGCCTGCTCCTCATGCAGCAGCAGCACCCGGTCGATGATGCTGTGGATGTTGATTCCTTTGATCTCGCTCGGGCTGAGGCGCGTAAAATCGAGGATCCCTTCGAGCACATTGTTCAGACGGTCGGCTTCCTTCATGATCACGTCGAGGTATTCTTCGAAGCTCCCGCTGTCCTGCCGGGCTGCCGTATCACTGCGAAGTTCCGACCGCATGAGCTGTGCTGCGCCGCGAATGCCGACCAGGGGGTTCTTCACTTCATGGGCGATCCCTGCCGCGATCATCCCGAGCGTCGCGAGGCGGTCGGACCTGCGCATGCGTTCCTTCAGGTCCCGCACACCGGCCTGGTCCCGGATGGTGGAGATCACGCCCGTGGGGACACCCTCCTCATCCGCCAGCACGCTGGTCACGAGCCCGATGGGGAGCGGCGACCGGTGCCTTGCAGCCAGCTCCGTTTCGTAATCAGAGTAGGAGCGGCCCGTCGTGAAGGTCTTTTCGATCTGGCTCACCACGGCGGGATTGTCGGCAAAGACGACATTCATGCCTTTGCCGAGCGCTTCCGCCGCCGCGATCCCGGTCATTTCTTCCGCAGCGCGGTTCCAGATGATGATCTGCCCCTGCGCATCGGTCACCACGACGCCGTCAACGATCCCGGTGAGGATATCAGCAGTCAGGTCCTTTATCTTTTGCGTCACCGAGCCCATACTTATTGATATCACATACCATTTGATGATTCAAGGTAATTTATGATATAGTCGTCCTCAATTGCGGATTTCGGATTGCGGATTTCGGATTTAAACCAAAACGCACTGCCCTGCTTTTTTCTGCTGTTCATTCCGCAATCCGAAATCCGCAATCCGCAATTCTTATGTTGAATCTTCGCCTCATACTCGTGGCAGTCATCTGGGGCGTGAACTTTTCCCTGATCAAGTTCGCGCTTGCCGATTTCTACCCGCTCGGATTTACGGTGATCCGCTTTGCACTTGCGGCACTGTTCCTCTTCGGTGTCATGGCGTTGACCCGCGAATCCCTCGGCATGAAGCGCCGCGACTTCGCCGCGGTCATCGTGCTCGGCTTCATCGGCATCACCCTCTACAGCATCCTGTTCATGTATGGGCTCAAATATACGACCGCGTCCAACTCGGCCCTGTTCATCGCCATGTCGCCCCTGTTCGCTGCAATGACGCAGCTTGTTACGAAGAAAGAGCGCTTGCCCGCCAAAAGCGCTTCGGGGCTTTTTCTGTCGTTCCTCGGCGCGGTTTTGATCATATGGACGAGGACCGGCGGCCTCCATTTTACCTGGCAGGCGCTCTCCGGCGATCTCCTGACCCTTGCAGCTTCCTTTTCCTGGGCGCTGTACACCCTCCGGGCCAAACCACTGCTTCAGCAATACTCCCCGATAAAAATTACGGCATACAGCATGGCCGCCGGGACCATCCTCCTGCTCCCGCTGTCCTTGCCCGAGCTTGCATCCCAGCCATGGTTATCGATCTCAATGCAATCCTGGGGTGCGCTCGGCTTTGCCGCTTTTCTAGGCGGGGGACTCGCCTACACGCTCTGGTATCAGGGCGTGCAGCAGCTCGGCGTCACCAGAACGATCGTCTATCACTACCTCGTGCCCTTTGTTGCAGTCGCGTTCGCAGCCCTCTTCCTGCAGGAGCAGATCACATTCCTGCAGATCCTCGGCGGCTGCTCCATCCTTGCCGGGGTCTACCTTGTGCAGACAGGTTCAGACCGCTGAATAAACATTTCTTCACCCTCAAAAAACCTTCCCTTCTGCAGAATCCCTGATATTACGAAAAAGGCATATGCATTTTAATATAGCAAGGCCCGTGCCACCTCGTCTGGTTAGAACAGTGCATGCTATATGGTTAATTTAATGTAACAATTTCATGTATCATCGGGAATCATAAGGCAGAAGGGCGGAAAGTTCCAGGCGCTGATTTAAGCATCTGACCATTTAATAGGCACGCAGCAGTCTGAAGGTGATGTCCGGCAAGAGAAAATAAGTTGACAAGCAGGCCAATCTATTTTAAAATCATTCTAATTTAAGTTACTGCTTTTAGTGACTCACACAGCACGACTTATAACCCGGACAAACCGGAACCAAAAGCGAGAACCAAAAGACTCTCGCAAAGCCGCAAGCCAGGGCGCAAAAGGAAAGCTTCAGTGCGGGCAAGGATTCATTGAACAGGTGGAATGGCAGAACGCTCTTCTGCTATACTTTAGCTTATCAAGAGCGCACTTCATAACAAAGGGAGGAACACATCATGGCATACGCGCCAAAGGATTATGCAAAGCTTATAGGAATGGCCGGATTCAGCGAGACCCTGCTCAAGAACCATTTCACCCTCTATCAGGGCTATGTGACGAACACGAACAAGGTGCTCGATACGCTCGACCAGATGACCAAGGACGGCAAGACCGCGGCGCCTGAATTCGCGGAATTGAAGCGCAGGCTCGGCTGGGAGTTCAACGGCATGCGGCTCCATGAATATTATTTCGAGAACCTGGGCGGAACGGCAGGGCTCAACAAAGACGGCAAGCTCGGCAAAAAGATCGTTGAAAGCTTCGGGAGCTACGAAGCCTGGGAAAAGGACTTCCGGGCAACCGGAGCCATGCGCGGCATCGGCTGGGTCGCGCTCTACCAGGACCCGGCCTCGGGAAGGCTTATCAATTTCTGGATCAACGAGCATGACGTGTCCCACCCGGCAGGCTGCACCCTCCTTTTGATCATGGACGTCTTTGAACATGCCTTTATGATCGATTACGGTTTAAAGCGCGCGGACTATATCGAAGCTTTCTTCAAGAACATCAACTGGTCCGCTGCTGAAGCACGGATAAAATAAGACCTCGGTTTCCCCCCGGGCGGGGGTGAGGTAAGCAGGTTGTTCCCACCCCCGCCTACCCCTTCATCGGGACGTAACAAAAACCAAAACAGCGTGCATATGCATTATTGAAAGGAGAACCACACGATGTCAAAAACCGAAAAGAACCTGCAGGATGCCTTTGCCGGCGAGTCCCAGGCAAACCGGAAGTATCTCGCCTTTGCCAAAATAGCGGAGGCTGAGGGTTTTAAACAGGCGGCGAAATTGTTCAGGGCCGCGGCAGCAGCCGAGACGGTCCATGCCCATAATCATTTGCGCGAGCTCGGCGTGGTCAAGTCAACGAAAGAGAACCTTATGGCCGCAATCAGCGGCGAGTCCTATGAGTTCCAGAACATGTATCCCCGGATGATCGCCGACGCCGAAGCGGAGAACAACGCAGGCGCGCTCAAGAGCTTCAACTACGCCAACGAGGTGGAGAAGATCCATGCCGCCCTGTACCAGAAGGCGCTCGACACGCTCGGCAAGAACGTTGATACCGACTATTATGTCTGTTCGGTCTGCGGCTACACTGCAGAAGGCGAAGCTCCGGACGAATGCCCGGTCTGCAAATCAAAGAAACCGGCGTTCCACAAGGCGGAATAACGGGTGAAGATCGTCGCGTTCAACGGCAGTCCGCGCCTTGGCGGTAATACGGAGGTCCTGCTGGAAGAGGCGCTGAAACCGCTCCGTGAAGCCGGTCATGAGATCACCATCTTCAAACTGAACACCATGGACTTCAAACCCTGCCAGGACTGCGGCGGGTGCACAAAAACAGGCATCTGCATTCACCTGGACGCGATGACCGAAATATATGCCGCCATCAGGGAGGCCGACAGGATCATCCTGGCCTCCCCGATCTTTTTCTACAGCCTGAGCGCCCAGTCCAAAGCGATGGTCGACCGGTGCCAGGCCTTCTGGTGCGAGAAATACCTGCTCAAGAAGATCATTCCCGCAGGGCCGCACGGAAGAAAAGGCCTGCTCCTGCTGGTAGGCGGCATGAAAAAGGACGACGGCAGGCAGTGTGCTGAAGCCGTGGCAAAAGGGTTCTTCAGGACCTGCAGCGTTCCCGAGCATGAGACGCTCTTCTTCGGCGGTGTTGACGCAAAAGGAGATGTGCAAAAACATCCGACGGCCTTGCAAGAAGCGTATGAAGCGGGGAAGCGGCTGGGGACGTGATCTGATGGTCTTTACGCAAAGCGCTGTGAATGATATCCGCAAAGGGATCCTTCGATGAAGGGTCCCTTTTTTTGGGACTGCCTTGATACCGTGGACCCGAAGTTCTTTGCCGTGGGGGGTCAGGGGTTTGATCGACCAGGTTGAAAAACCTTGAACACTCCACGACATCACCAGTCTTTTATTCTTTATCATGCAAGCGAATTACTATATACTTTTGCGAAGTATAAGTTTCTTCGGAATTGGGACGCATCAGGCGCATCGGCGCTCCCCGATAGGACGGCCTCATGACGATCGGCAATCGTAAAGAGCAACGGCATGAAATTCCAGACCCATGCCGGAAATACCTCGCGTTCACGGTGAAGCAGGATCGGGAACAGGTCACAGCGGTCATCGGCAATTTCAGCCGGAACGGCATCCTGTTCGAATGCTCCCGGCAGTTTACCGCGGGAGACCGCACCGAATGCTGCCTGCGGGTCAACACGGCCACTCCCCGGGAGATCAAGTTCGAGATCGAGGTGATGTATTGCTACGACAACAAGGACACCTTCATCACCGGCGCCTCCATCCACGCGATCTCGCATGACAAGTGGTTCGACGCTTTCGAAAAGCTGTTCGATATGATCGTCACCCGGCAGGGAACAACGTGACGGGTCTGCGTCTTGGAATGTACTTCCTGAAGTCCTTGTAGTTGCCCTTCTATGAAACTTTCATGTTACATTCTGTATCTGTTGGATACCCTTAAAATACCCCATCGGTTTCGTGTGCTCCCAAAATGATAATGTCCTATTCTGCCAAAGTAGAAATGTCCTATTCTAAGTTACAATACCCTGACGTTATTGGAGGGTACTGTGACGGACAAGGACATGATAACAATGAGCAGAAGAGAGACAAAAAGACTGCACATTATCCACCAGGCGTTGGATAGACGGATTACGCAGAAGACGGCTGCTGAACTCATAGGCTTGAGCAGCAGGCAGATTAGGCGGATACTTAAGCGAGTACGGAAGGAGGGAGACGATGGCATTAGCCATCGTTCTCGCGGCAAAGCCTCGAATCGTCGCTTCCCTCAGAAGGTCAAAGACAAAACACTCAAGTTGTATCGGGAGAAATACGGTGATTTTGGCCCGACCTTTGCCTGCGAGAAGCTTCTTGATGTTCATGAAATCAAGCTTAGCGACGAAACCCTTCGTCTATGGCTTAATCAGGAAAGCATCCCCTATGAGAAGCGGAAGGGTCGAAAGCACCGGCAGTGGCGCGAGAGAAAGCACCATTTCGGTGAAATGATCCAGATGGATGGCTCCCCTCATGACTGGTTCGAAGGCCGAGGCCCTGAGTGCGTATTAATGGGATATATCGATGATGCCACAGGAACGGTGTATGGGCGCTTTTATGACTATGAGGGGACCATGCCAGCCATGGACAGCTTCAAGCGGTATATAAAGCGCTACGGCATTCCACAGAGCGTTTATTTGGACAAGCACTCAACGTATAAATCCAATGCCAAGCAGAGCATCGAGGATGAGTTGGAAGATAAAAAACCCATGAGCCAGTTTGAACGGAGTCTAACCGAACTCGGAGTAACGGTCATCCATGCGAATTCACCCCAGGCAAAAGGGAGGGTAGAAAGAAGTTTTCGAACACTCCAGGATCGATTGGTTAAAGAGATGAGGCTTGCCAGGGTAAATAGTGTCGTGCAGGCAAACGAATTCCTGATAAAGTATCATCCAATATACAATGCGAAATTCAAGGTAAAACCCGTTTCTGCAGTCGATGTACACCAACGCGCGCTATCCATAAGGGAACTCGACAAGATCTTCTGCATTCGAGAGGAGCGTACGCTACGAAACGATTTCACCATAGCTTATAATGGCAAACTGTACCAGATCAAAGACGCTATAAAGACTAAAAAGGTCGCGGTGGAAGAACGACTCGATGGATCTCTGCATATCACTCACAGGGGTTTGGAATTAACATACCGGGAGATCAAAACACGGCCAGCAAAAGAAAACCCTAAAACACCGGCAGTCATTAAGAAACCGACAAGTCGGTATCAACCATCAGATCATCCCTGGAAGAGACTCCGCAGAGCAAACGTACAATTTCCTATTGCTTCTTAAAAAGCGGACATTTCTATCTTGGTAAGAGTAGGACATTTCTACTTTGGGTTGACATACCCCATCGGTTTCGTTGACATCGACTTAGATCAAGCATATAGTTGTGCATGCTAATTCGAGTGCTTTGGCATGTTCGTTGCTAGGCTGGTAAAGAACGGAAATCCGTGCTTTACTATCCCCCATAGTAAAGACCTAAAAACAAGGGGGATAGTAAACAACTTGTTAAAGGGATAGAAATAGCGGCATGAAAGGCATGTTCTGATTGTGAATAAATTTGATCTCTCGAAATGGAACAGTACGTGCGGCACGGCAGGCGTTGTGCTTGCTGTCGCTGGATTGGCTTGGTTTCTGATCTGTTTTTCTGCCCGTGAAGCAAAATGGTGGAATTCTCTTTGGTTTTTCTTCACCATATTTTTGTTCTCACTATCTCTATGTATTGTTGGACGTAAGACCACCAGAGGCATTGTCGGCATCCTTATTGGAAGCCTCGGCTTTATAGGTGTCAGCTTGCTATTGTTCATTGGACGTCCATAGTTTTGTCGATGCTTCTTTCTAAACAGTAGCGAACTACACACGATCCCCGCCCTACAATACTGCAAATATTCATTTGACTGCCGGTATAATTAAGGTATAATTTCTATACCATGGAATTCGAATTCGACCCCAAAAAGAGCGAAAGCAACAAACAAAAGCACGGGCTTGATTTCCATGAAGCGAAAGCTTTGTGGGATGATCCTGATTTTATGGAGATTCCCGTTCACACCATTGATGAGCCGCGCTATCTGGTGATTGGAAAGATAGCGGGGAAGCACTGGTCGGGAGTCATCACCTATCGGGGCGATAAGATGAGGATTATATCGGTGCGGCGATCCAGGAAAGAGGAGGTGGAGATTTATGAAAGTGAAAGCGCGTGATTTCGACAAGAAATTCGATGAAGGTGTGGATATATCGAAGCACCTTGATGTGAAAAAGGCAAAGAGGCCTGAGCAGGAACAGAAAAGAGTGAACGTCGATTTTCCGGTGTGGATGATCCAATTATTGGACAAAGAGGCAAAACGCCTGGGTGTCCCCCGCCAGTCGATCATCAAAGTTTGGGTGGCGGAGCGCCTTGAGAAAGCATCGTGAACGTTTTAACACCGCCGTCGAGAGAAACGCAAAAGGCGCGTTCCTCACGGCGGCGTTCATGTGAAAGTTTCAACCGGTAATCGCTAATTATTCTGGCTAATCGGAATCCACTGTAGTAGGTGTACTGATCAGAATCCATCATATTGACTGATGCCGCAAATAGGTTTGGTAGCCAGGAAATTGCCGCAAACCATGTTGTCGGATTAAACGGGCGGTTGAACATCTTTCCGCCACACTATCACCGGAGGTGCTCCCATGAAATCATTGTCGAACTACAATTCCCAGGCTTACGCTTTGATGCGGATCGTCGCTGGCTTTCTTTTTCTTTGGCACGGCATGCAGAAGCTTTTCGGCATCCCCAGCGCAATGCCTGCGGGGGTCCCCGGCTACATAATCTACGGCGCCGGCCCGATCGAGCTGATCGGAGGCATCCTGATCATGATCGGGCTGTTCACGCGCTGGTCGGCGTTCCTCGCAAGCGGTCTGATGGCCTTCGCCTATTGGATAGCGCACGGGACAAAGGCAATGCTGCCGATCCAGAACAGCGGAGAGCTCGCGGCGCTGTACTGCTTCGTTTTTCTGTACATCTCCACAAAGGGCGGCGGGATCTGGAGCGTCGATGCTGCTCGGAAATAAAAATAGCAGCTAAACAGCGGTTAGCCACAGAACGCACATAAGTCACATAATCAAAACAAGAAGTGAAACACGAGGTGAGGTAATAGCTTTAATTCAGACGAGCAGCTTCCGCTCCATCTTCATCCAGATTTTTGCGGTGGTTTGCGCGTCCTGCAGGGCACGATGCATCTCCCTGGGCGGCTTCTTATAAAACTGCTGATAGAGCGTTTTCAGATCGTGACTCGCCAGCGCGGGGAACATGCTTCTTCCGAGCTTCAACGTGCAGAAACAGACGTTGTTCAGATCAAGCTTTAACAGGGAAAATTCGTGGCTCATGAACCTGACATCGAAGCTCGCATTATGCGCCACCAGAAGGCTTTTCCGGATGAACTGGTGAAATTTCGGCATGACGAGATCGGCGGTCGGCTGGCCTTTCAGCATCTCGTTCGTAATGCCGTGCACCGCCTGCGCAAAAGGATTAATCGGCTGGTTGACCTGTATCAGGCTGTGGAACTCATCAACGACCTTGTTCCCCTCGATGGCAACTGCGCCGATCTCGATGACCCTGTCCCCCAGCCTTGTTGACAACCCTGTGGTCTCCACATCGAATACAACGGAGCGATACCCGCGTTTGCCTTTCGGATCAAGTATCAACATGTCTTCCTTTAGTTCAACCCTTTCGCCTTCATCCAGCCAGCTAATTACAACTCGTTTAAAATTTCTTTCCGCTTTGCTTCATATTCCTTCTCCGTTATCAGGCCTTTTGCCTTCAGATTCTTGAGTTCCTGAAGTCTTGCCTCAGCCGACGATCCGGCCGGCGCCTGCTTTTCTGTATCCTGCTTAACTTCCGGCTTGGTGGAAACCGGCTTCTTTGCCACATCATTGGACACATCGTCCACGAGCTGCTCGCTGATCTTTTTTACGCAATTCTCCCATCGCTGAACAGACGTCTCTTCATGAGTTCTCTTGATCAGATCGAACCGGTCCTTGTTCTGCACCGTATAGCTGACCTTCACCTTTGCGGTACGGCCGAACGGCCTTTTCGCGCCCAGCTCTATTTTCTCCACCTTGACGAGCAGAACATACCGTGTGGGGTCCGCTGCGATGACCTGCTCGGATTCCACGATGTTTACTTTCATTCCCCGTGATGCGAGCCCGTCCCGGATCTGAAATATTAAACTGGCATCAGCCTCCCGGTAGACCCGTACGAGCTCCCCGTCTGTAACACTGTTCGTGTCGGTCTTGGACAAGATGTAAAGCGCCGCCTTTTCCTTCTGCTCCGCACTCGCATTGTCAGCAGACGCAGCTTGAATCAAGGACAAGAAAACAAGGCAGATAAAGAGTGTCAGCAAAGTGCCTATTTTACGTTTCATGATCGGCTCTCCTTCCTTTTTAAGGATCTTCCTGTGCTCCAAAATTTCGCCTGCACTCCGCGAGTGTATTATTTCGCCAACGGACATTCCACCATTCCTGCTTCTGATTTATTTTTTTGTCAGCCGGTTCAGCTCTTCAAAAGCTCTCGTTGAACATTCAGGGCACAGTCCGTGGCTGAACTCCGCTTCCGAATGTTCGCTGATAAAGGATTCTATGTGTTTCCAACTGCCCTTGTCGTTCCGTATCTTTTTGCAGGAGGCGCAGATCGGCAGCAGACCGCTTAACTGCCTGACTTCGCCGAAAGCTTCATGGAGTTGAAGGATAAGCTGGTTTCTTTCGAGCGCGATCCGGTGAAACGTGTGAAACAGAAAATAGAGGACGACCAGGTATGCTCCCAGGCGCTGCAAGTGCCAGAACCACCATTGCGCGTTCCAGGCCGAGGAGAAGGGAAACTCCAGCTCGGCCAGGCCGAAGAGTAAATACAGGCAGGAAAAGAGATAGGATTCGCTCTTATGAAAGCGGGAGAAATCGACCAGAAAATAAACGGAGGCGGAGATGAACAAAACCCCGGCAGCGAGGTTGATCGTTATTGCGGCCGGGGTAAATACGCCGTTTTCCACCATCGCCGGGACCCATTGTTGATACCGGACCGTAAGGACCCCGAGTACGATCAGACTCCCCGCGATCGTCCACGCAAGCCGCCCGTCTGTTTTTATTGAGCGGTTCACGTATTGAGGGGACCAGATGAGCGCGGAGCCGAGACCGCCGGCGAGACTTGCAACGCTGTGAAACAGGATAAAGCCGTGTCCGCGTCCGGAGACGGAGTGAAAGCCGTCCAGGATGCCCATGGCGAGAAAGCCTATGGCGAGGGGGGAATATTTCTCGACATCCTGTTCTGATTTACCCTGCAGGAGAAAGACCGCCATGACGACCGCGGACATCGCGCCCAGGGCCTCGGCCGCCGCATGGAGGGGCCCATTGACGAACGGTGTATTCCCCCACAGGACGCCCAGCGCAAGCGTGGTCAATATGACGAGTAAAACAGCGCCGAACAGCAAAAACACGGGTGAGCGTTTCGTTCTTGCCATACGCATGTTCTCCTGGTGACCCTCCGGGGTTGCCGCGCGAATTATGGAAAACTTTACTACAAGTGGTTGCAAAGGGCAAGGATAGAAATGGAGGCAGGCGGGTACCGTTGGGGGTCCTAGCTTTGTTTGTACCTTACGGACCCGACCATTCTTCGCCCTCGCGGGCGACCTTGTGCTCCAGCGTTAAAAGGTTCGAACGCACGATCTCATCAGCCGGATTCAATTTTAACGCGGCCTTGTATTCCCGGATCGCCTCCCCGATGCGCCCCTGCTTTTCAAACACCACCCCAAGGTTGCTGTGTGCCTCGACAGCGTCGGGATTGATCATGATCGCGGCCTCGAATTCCCCGCGCGCTTCGTCAAGACGACCCATTTTAAAATATACATTGCCCGCATTATAGTGTGCGCTGAAAAACGACGGGGCGATCTTCAAAACCAGGATATATTTTGCCAGCGCTTCGATAAGCCTGCCTTCGCGTTCGTATAAAACTCCGATGTTATTATGAGCATTAAGAGAATCCGGATTGCTCGTCAACGCGGCCCGATATTCGGCATAAGCCTCATCGTAACGGCCAAGGGCCGCGTAGGCGACCCCAAGATTCTCATGCCCGTGTTCATCACCGGGCCCGAGCGCAAGGGCTTGCTTGCACGCTCCGATGGCATCGTCAAATTGGCCCTGGTCCGCATAAAACTTGCAGATATTGTTCCAGGGGCGCAGCTTGGCGGGACTCTTCAGTATCGTGTCCTTCAGCAGCCCTATATGGTCGTGCCACACGTTATTTCTTCCATACGTCACGGCTGAAAAAGCTGACACCAGGAGAAGCCCGAGAATACATTTACCCAAGGGAGACGATGTCAAGCGTATCCCATGATCATGTTCACCCGGCGAAATCATACTTGGCTGATAGCTCCCAGACGGATTTTATTGGGCAAAGACCTCTTGCGTTGTTTCTATCCAGCGGTTCAAAAATGGCACTGCGAGATGAGCATAGGCGAATTCGACAAAAAACGCAAGCGGTCCAATGGGGTCATTCGATTGCGAGCTTCGGCTTGCGGACCTCTCTCGCGGGCAGGGAGTGATTACTGGTATACTTACCCTGACGGGAAAATAAAAAAAGCAGCTCCTCATCCGCATTCAGCCGCAATTCCAGCCTTTATTTTTCCCGTTTTTTCGTGTAGTATAGCGAGCACTTACATTCAAATGAACCCCCTGAGGTGCCACCATGAAGCGATTGGTCCTTGCCCTGCCCCTGGCCCTGCTGTTCGCGCCGCTCCCCTGCCATGCCCTGACGCTGGAAGAAGGGCTCAAAGCCGTTACCGAGAACGGGCGGGACGTGAATATCGCCCGGTCCGACGAAGTCATCGCACGGGAGACGGTCTCGCTCGCCCGAGCTCCCTGGCTTCCCTCTGTCGATCTTTATGGCAGCGAAACGTGGCTTCGGTACCAGCCCGAGGCAAAAACGCCGTTCGGTTCCATGCCCACGTCCCAGGACCAGTTCACGACCTATGGCGTCCGGGCCACACAGATGCTCTATGACTTCGGCAAGACCTCTTCCTCCATCGATGCGGCTAAGTTCGGCCTCAAAGCCCGGGAGATCGGGACCGTGCGGGTGAGAAACCAATCGGCCCTGGATTTTATCGTCTCCTATCTCGACCTGCTGGAATCCGAAAAGCTCCTGCATGTGGCAGGCGAAGAGGTCACGCGCTACGAAGCGCACCGGAAGGACGCTGAAGCGCGGCTCAAGGCCGGCGTCATCACGAAGAATGAAGTGCTCCAGTCCGAGGTCACGCTCGCCGACTCCCGTCAGAGGCTTCTCTCCGCCGAGGACCTGCTTTCGCTCAAAGCATCGAGGATCAACAGCCTGCTTTTGAAGCCTTTGAACGATCCCGTCCAGGCAGAAGAGGTCAAGCCCAGTCCGGCCACCGGCATCACGCTGGAGGCGGCATGGGCAGCGGCAGAGGCGGAGAGCTCCGACCTCAGGGACATGGACGCGAAGATCGCTGCAAAAACTGAGAGCGTCCGGACGATCGAAGCGGAGTACCTCCCTACGTTCTATCTCTCCGGCGGATATGAGAACCAGGAGAACAAGTACCTGGTGCACCAGGACAACTGGTCCCTGATCGCCGGGGTGAACGTCAACCTTTCGTCGGGCGGAGCGAGCAGATCCAGGGCCGGCATGGCAAACAGCGAACTGCGGTCGCTCAAGCTCGTCAGGGAGAAGATGCTCGACACCGTCAAACTCGCGGTCAAGGCGGCCTATCTCGACCAGCAGACCTCCCGTCAGAAGGTCGAAGTGGCGAACACCGCCGTTGCCGCTGCTGTAGAGAACTTGCGGCTGCATAGGCTCCGGTTCAAAGAGGGAGTGGGGACCACCACCGAGGTGCTGGACGCGGTCACGCTCCTGTCAACAGCGGAATCCAACCTCTGGCGCGCAACCTATGCCATGCAGCGGGCCGAGGCCAACCTGCTGTACGCCATGGGCAAGGACCTGGTGACCGCGTACGGGCAGTGAGCAGCAAGGGGACTTGGAATTTTGAATTTGGATATTATTTGTAATTTGTAATTTGCTATTTGGAATTTTTACTTGGGAGCTAAAAGCATGAATGAACAATCACCGTCCAACAACGGACAGAAAAAGAAAAAAGCCTTCATGATCGTAGGCGCTGTCGTCGCTATCGGCCTGATCGCCGGATACTTCATCAGCGCCTACAACAAGACGCACATTTCCACCGACGACGCGTTCATCGAGGGCAACATCCACACCATCGCGGCCCGGGTCGGCGGGAGCGTCAAGACCGTTCTCGTTAACGACAACCAGCTGGTAAGGCAGGGCGACCTGCTGGTAGAACTGGACCCCATGGACTACCGGTCTCGCGTCGAGGCTTCCCGGGCAAACCTCGAACTCCAGCGCGCCAATCTCCGCCAGGCGGACCGTGAGCTGAAGCGGGCGAAGGCCCTTTTCGACCAGGACGCCAACTCGGCCGACCGGTACGATAAAACGATCTCGAACCAGGAGATCGCCGCGGCGCAGGTGAAGCTCGCTGAAGAACAGCTGCGGCAGGCCGATCTCAACCTGGGCTATACGACCATTGTGGCGCCGTCGGGCGGGTATGTCACGCGAAAGTCCGTCCAGATTGGGAACCAGGTACAGGTGGGCCAGCCCCTGATGGCAATCGTGGAGCTCGAAGACATCCACATCATCGCCAATTATAAGGAAACCGAACTGGCACGCATCCGGCCGGGCCAGAGCGTGCGGATCAAGGTGGATGCCTATCCCGGCATGAGATTTAGCGGTACGGTGGACAGCATCATGGCCGGCACCGGCGTCTCCTTTTCGCTCTTCCCTGCCGAGAACGCGACCGGCAACTACGTGAAGGTGGTCCAGCGGGTCCCGGTCAAGATCGTTCTTGAAAAGGGCGCGGACAAGGACCATCTGCTCAAGGTCGGCATGTCCGTGGAACCCACGGTGCTCGCAAAATGACCGTGCAGCACAACACGAAAAGCCTCGGCCTGATCGCGTTCACGGTCATGCTGCCGACCCTGATCGAGATCATCGATACGTCGATCGTGAATGTCTCGCTCGACCACATTCGCGGTTCGCTCTCGGCAGGATACGATGAGGCCACCTGGACAATTACGGCCTACCTCGTCTCGAACGCCATCGTGATCCCCATGGCGGGCTGGCTTGCCAAGCTCATGGGCAGGAAGAACTACCAGATCGCGTCCATCGCCCTGTTCACCTTCGCTTCGTTCATGTGCGGTTCCGCCTGGAGCCTGAACAGCCTCGTCTTCTTCCGCGTGATCCAGGGGCTCGCGGGCGGCGGGCTCGTTCCCATCAGCCAGTCGATCCTGCTCGAATCGTTCCCTCGGGAAAAACACGGCCTGGCCATGGCCATCTTCGGAATGGGCGCCATGCTCGGCCCCATCGTCGGCCCCCTGCTCGGCGGATGGATAACCGACACCATGTCCTGGCGATGGATCTTCTATATCAACATCCCCATCGGGATCTTCGCGATCATCATGAACGTCCTCGTGATCCAGGACCCGCCCTACATGCAGCGCCAGAAAATGAAGATCGACTACTGGGGGCTGGTTTTCCTTTCCGTGGGCCTCGGCGCGCTCCAGTTCATGCTCGACAAGGGCGAGAACGAGGACTGGTTCAGCTCCAACCTGATCCTCAGCCTCGGCGTCGTCTCCCTGGTCTCGCTCACGCTGCTCGTAATCAATGAATACTATTCCGAACACCCCATCGTGAACCTGAAGCTGTTCAAGGACCGCACCTTCACCAGCGGCTCCACCGTCATGTTCTTCGTGTTCCTGAATCTCTTCGGCAGCATCGTGCTCCTGCCCATCTACCTCCAGATGATGATGGGCTACACTTCGTTCTATGCAGGGCTCGTGCTCGGCCCGGGCGGCATCGCCACCATGTTCGCCATGCCCCTTGTGGGCAAGTTCATCGGCAAGGTGAACCCCAAGCGCTTCCTCGTGGTCGGCATCTGCGTCTGCGCCGTCAGCACCTATATGATGTCGCGGTTCAATCTCACGACCGACTTCTGGACCTTTGTCTGGCCGCGCGTGTTCCTAGGCTTCGGCATGGGCATGACCTTCATCCCGCTCACCACGCTCACGCTGTCGCACATTCCCAGGGAACTCATGACCGAAGCAACGTCGCTCTACAACCTGCTCAGGAATCTCGGCGGAAGCGTGGGCATTGCCTTTACCACGACCATCCTCTCCCGCAGGGCGCAGCTGCACCAGACCCGCCTGGTGGAGCACCTGTCGCCCTTTGACCCCTCCTATCAGATCTATCACGAAAAAGCGGCGGGATTGCTTGCGGCAAAGGGACTTCCCGCGGCCGGGGCCGACGGCATGCTGTACCGGGAACTGGTCAGGCAGTCCACGACCCTTGCGTTCACCGACGCCTTCCTCATCATCTGCTTCCTGATCCTTTCCGTCCTGCCGCTGGTGTTCATCATGAAGTGGCAGAAAGCGCCGGGAGGTGGACCGCGGGCAGATGTGCATTGACCATGTCCGGAGAGAAGACGACAGACACAAAAAAGCCCATCCGCATAGGATGGGCTTTTTATCTGGACAAGCCGGAATAAAGCAAATCTTTTTCTCGCAATGGCCGATAAACGGGCCACTCTGAGGCGCAAAGCGCGCAAAGAAATGCTTGTACGTCTTGGATTTAGAAGTAAACCTTTTTGTTTTTGCCGTTCTTTGCGTCCTTTGCGCCTTTGCGAGAGATGCCTTTAATTTTTGTTGTTGTTTTTGCTCCGAAGGCCCATGCGCTCTGCGTTTCCTTCTTACGACGTATAGCCGTTCTCGCCGTGCTGACTGAGATCGAGCCCTTCTGTTTCCTGATCCCGGTCAACACGAACACCCATCACCAGATCGATCAGCTTGAAGAGCCCCAGGCTCACCACAAAGGAGTAGACCGCTACCAGCGCCACTGCCCCGACCTGCACCGCCAGCTGCCGGGGGTTGCCGAAGAGAAGGCCGTTCGCGCCTGCCGCATTAATGGCAACCGAAGCGAAGACGCCTGCCAGGATGGTACCAACCGTGCCTCCGACGCCGTGTACCCCGAAGGCGTCAAGGGAGTCATCGTAGCCGAACTTCGTTTTTGCATTCAGCGCAGTATAACACAACAACGCGGCAACGACACCGATGAACAAGGCGGGCATGGGACCGACGAACCCTGCTGCCGGGGTGATCGTGGCGAGTCCCGCGATGGCGCCCGTGGCCGCTCCGAACATGGTCGGCTTGCCCCGGTGATACCATTCAACAAAGACCCAGGTGAGCGTGGCCGACACCGCTGCCGTGTGGGTCGTGACAAAGGCCATGGTGGCAAGCCCGCCTGAGGAGAGCGCGCTTCCCGCGTTGAATCCGAACCACCCGAACCATAACAGCCCCGCGCCCAGCACGGTCATCGGGAGATCGTGCGGAGGCATTTGCTCATGCAGGAATCCTTTGCGCTTGCCGATATAGAGTGCCGCGGCAAGGGCGGAAAAGCCCGAGGTTGCATGGACCACGATGCCTCCGGCAAAATCAAGCACACCGAGGCTTTTCATCCAGCCGCCCGTGCCCCATACCCAGTGCGCAACAGGATCGTAGACGATCGTGGTCCAGAGAAGCGTAAAAACGATAAAAGCTGAGAATTTCATGCGTTCGGCGAAAGCACCGCTGATGAGCGCAGGCGTGATCACCGCGAACATTGCCTGGTAGATCATGAACGCCATGTGCGGGACCGTCGGAGCATAGTCGGCGTTCGGCAGGAGCCCGACCCCGTTCAGGCCGACCCAGTCGAGATTCCCGATCAAGCCCTTGATATCCGGCCCGAAGGCCAGCGAGTACCCGAGCAGGATCCATTGAACGCTCACGAGCGCAATGGCGACGAAGCTGTGCATGATGGTGCCGAGCACGTTCTTCTTTCTCACCATGCCGCCGTAGAACAGCGCCAGCCCCGGCGTCATGAGCATCACGAGCGCCGTGGACATCAGGATCCAGGCAGTGTCTCCGGTATCGATCGTGGGCGCTGCTGCGGCCTCCGCAGCCTGTGCGAATGCCGGGGACGCGGCCAGGGCGGTCACTACTGATATAAGGGACAGCATCGTGTGTTTTCCATTGGACATCATTTTCACAACAGATCCTCCTGCATATTTTTTTCATTTCTAAACACGGGAAAGCTGGAACGAAGCAAAGCCATTTCTCGCAAAGCTCGCAAAGGAATGCATGTACCCCTCAATTTTATAAACTTTTTGTTTTTGCCGTCCTTTGCGACCTTTGCGAGAGACGCCGTTAAGGTTTTCTTCTTTTATTCTGTCTTATCACTTCTTACAGCGCTGCATCGCCTGATTCTCCGGTCCTGATCCTGACCACCTGCTCGACATTCAGCACGAAGATCTTGCCGTCTCCCACTTTTCCCGAGCGCGCGGCTTTCACCGCGGCATCGATGACCTGCTGCACCAGGGCGTCGGCGACCACCACCTCGATCTCGACCTTGGGTACGAAGTCCACGGTGTACTCCGCGCCGCGATACACTTCCTTGTGTCCTTTTTGGCGGCCGAATCCCTTGACCTCGGAAACCGTCATACCATGAATATTCAACGCGGTGATCGCTTCCTTCACGTCATCCAACTTGTACGGCTGAACAATACATTTCACCAGCTTCATATGCACACCTCCCCGCCTGCTTATTGTTCAAGTGAACAATTTATTAGCAAGTCCTGTACCAGCAAAACAGAGCACTTCAACATATTGATTTTCCACGATATGAGTTTTTAATTGAACGTCAGATTTGATTAAATTATCAGCAGGTGATGAATAGCTGTGCAGGGAAGTACGACTATCAGTGCAGTTGTCCTCTCCCGAGGGGAGAAGGATTGATTGAGGAGGCGGGCTTTCATGGCTTATTCTTATCCCCCGGGCTGTGCCACCGAACCTGAGTAAAATATCGTGCATTTTTCACGCTGAATGAATTTCCATGCATCTTCCAGCGCGTTTGACACCGATCCCGTGATCGATCTGAAGACATTCACCTTCTCGACCTGCGGTTTACGGAACGGCCCGTGCACTTTCTGGCTGTAGACAGCGCACCCTCGTTTATCGAGGACCGCTACGGTCACGTCGACGAACCGGTCGTCGATGAAATTCAAGCCGCCCTTCATGGCGATCCGGTATTTTTTTGTGGCAAAGGCCGCATCGGCCGCCACGGCAATGCCGTTTTTTACGTTCCAGGTTGAAACAAGCTTTGTGATGCTCCTTTTGCCGACTCGCGACTCTTTGTACACGCTTGCAAAATTATAGCTCTTGGTAAGTACCGGCCCGAAGGGGCCGGCGAGAAAGTACGCCCCCACATCCACGAGGTTGAAGTTCTGGCTCCGTTCGTACTTCGGGATAAGGGCATCGATATCGATGCTGGTGAGCACGAGCTCCTCCCCGTTCAAGGAAAGATCACCATTGAGCGACCGCTTCAGTTCATCCGCGCTCTTGCCAGATGCCGTCAGGTCCGCGAAAAATTCGGCCGGCCCTTCTATGTTTTTTTGAGAGGGGGTCCCGGGCGAGAAGGCCTGGACCACCTCCTCTATCCTGAATTTGCTAAGCGTCGTGATTGCATGGTAATGAGGCGATGCCCCCGTTGCGTCCACCTGAATGCGCCCCGTCCCCTTCCCGCTGAAAATGTTCATGGTGAAAGGATTTACGTCGAACACCCCGTTTCTCACTGCCGCTCTCATAACGAGATTTTTCAGGTTGATGCTGTTGATCAAAAAAGTCCCGCATTTCATGTCCCCGTCGAAGGAAAGGTTGTTGAATGGTTTCGCGCCGCCCGTCCGGCTGTACGAAAGGTCCTGCAGGGTCGCCTCGATGTCATTTACCCCGATCCTTGCACCGGACATTTCATCAGTATAAACAAATTGACCCTGCGAGATGGATATCTTTTCCACGGCAAGGGGCCTTTCCGACGGCGCACGTTGCGGTTTTTCAACATTGTATGTCCCGTTTTTATACCGGACCAGGGAGAATACCGGTTTGATAAGCCCGGTCCGGTTTATCCGGATCTCTCGCCTTGTAAGGGCGATGAACTCCAGCCCAACCTTCATCACCTCCACCGTTATGACATCAGTCCCCTTGTTCCGCACGCTGATTTCCCTCAGCGATATGCCGATACCCGGAAAGAGATCAATGCCCAGCCGGCCCTTGATCAGGACCTCCATTCCCAGAACATCCGAAGCGGCTTCCTCGATCCGGGGTTTCAAGGCTTGTATATTGAGCAGGAGCGCGATGATGAGCGCGCAGACGACGAAGATGATCACGCCATCTGTTATGAAGAGGACTTTTTTTCTCTTGGAAGCCATGCTACCCTCGGGATAAGACGTTTACGCATCCGTAAAAATCATGTTTCTGTTTCGTCCGAACGACTCGGCACCGCCGGGGCCGCTTCCTGCCCGGTTTGGGCCGCTTTTGAACCATACTCGTGCGAATACACCCAGGTAAACTCGGCCCCGAGCAGGAAGATCTGCGCCGAGAAATAGACCCACACCAACAGAACGACCAGCGAACCCGCCGCGCCGAAACCGGATGCCACGCTGGTTTTGCCCAGATAAAGGCCGATGAGGATTTTCCCGATTTCGAACAAGAGCGCGGTTACCGCCGCGCCGATCCACACGTCCCGCCAGGCGATTTTCGCCCGCGGCATAAATTTGTAGATCATCGCAAAGAGTGACGCCGTAATAACGAAAGAAACGCTGAAATTCAGTAAATACAGAAGCGCTTCCCATCCTTTGAAATATAAACTGCTCCATCTGCCGAACGCGGCGATCGCGGCACTGACCAACAGCGAGACCAGCATGAGAAACCCCAGTCCCAGCACGAGGCCGAAAGAAAGCAAACGCGTGCGCAGCAAGGTCCAGAGGGTGTTCTTTTTCTCGGAGGAGGGAACGCGCCAGATGCGGTCAAGGTCGTCTTGCAATTCCGCGAACACCGTCGTTGCCCCGATGAGCAGCGTAATGATGCTGACAACCGTCGCAAAAATGCTCTGAGCGGGCTCGTTGGCGCTTTTCAGCAGGCCCTGCACCGCGATTGCACCTTCCCGCCCGATGAGACCTTCTATCTGCGCGACGATCTCTCCGCGGGCCGCTTCCTGGCCAAAGACAAGCCCTGCCACCGCAATGGCGATTATGAGCAGCGGGGCAATCGCGAACAGTGTGTAGTAGGCAAGCGCTGCGCCCATACTCGGGGCATAATCATCCACCCACGACCCTGCGGATTTCCTGATAAGGTCCCCTATCTGCCTGGGGTGAAACAGAAAACGGGGCAGATTGCTTTTCTCGCGCCTGTTTCTTTTTATGGTGATTTTCCGACTTCCCATCGTTTAACCATCAATTTCATTCGGAATCAACACAAATCGATGCGATTGCCCGATCGGCCATTTGAGTGTCAGTGGCTCATGGGCCTAACCTCCAGCTTGCAGACCAGGATCAGCCGGTGAATTCTTACGCTCCTTCGCCTCAGGCTTTCTGGTCAGGAATCCCGATAAAAATAACCCCAACAGGGTGTATGTCAGGAACAGGTAATACCCCGGCTGAAGGGAGGTGCCGTTCGTAGTTAAGATTTCCAGATCCTGGCCTGCTGCCGAGGTTAATTGACCGAACTGATTGGTAATGATCCCGTTAAATCCGATATAGGCCATAAAGATGGCGACCACCATGACATCGGCCATGGACCATTTCCCGGATTTTAAGACAAAAAATTTGATCACCGGGTTCTCCCTTGCATTGTGATAATTGTAATAATATCCCAGTGACGAGGACAGTTTCAGCAGAGGGAAAAAAACACTGAAGGTGATCAGCAAGACCCCGACAAACTTCATCTGAATGTCCTTATGCGTGATCATGATCCAGAACACGTCCAGAATGCTTTTGCATTGGAAATACAACACCTGGTCCTCAAAATGGACAGAATGCCCCATTAATACAAAACCCATCCGTGATATTTTTGCTTCCAGATCGATCATGGGCGTGATTACGCCCACTATCAGCAGCAGGATGAGCGACAGAACGAGGAGCAGGTATTGGGAGGGGGCCAGGGGTTGCTTGCTGAAACCGGAAAAAGCAAATAGGAGGACCGACAGAACGATCAACAGGATGGCCTCTCTGGCAATCAGGTCCTGCTTGGCCGAAATTGTCTTCTTGAGCTTGGTCCTCGCGCTTTCGATATCCTGAGAACCGGTGCTCTGAAGGATGCGGCTCATTTGTGCGGTATCCTGTATATCAAAGGTTTTGCTGAAATATTTTTCAAGCTGCTTGTTCAGCATGGCCTTTATCTGATCGGTTGTTTTTGATCTCGTCATCTCATGCATGACGGCATCCGCATATTCAGGAATGCCTTTTTTAATGTCCTCCAGACTGACAAACAAATTTATAAAGGATTGCTTGAACCAGCCGGACACGGAGCCTGCGTTCTCCTCCCTGATCTTCTTGTCGACCTGGTCAATAAGTTTGTTCAGCAGAACTTCGACATGTTTTCGAAGCTCCCGCTCATCCGCCCTTGACAAGTACAGCTTATTGAGCTCCTCGGCAAGGATGACGGTAATTTGTCGCTTCCATTCTTCAACACTGAAAAGACCGTATTTGACGTGGTTGAGCTCGGCATAATCGTTTTTGTTATTTTGATTGGAGATTGAATTTGAAATAATCTGATGGCACAAAACAAGCGATGCGATGATGATTATCAAGGATACGATCAAATTGAGCAGTTTCATGGCAGTGGCCTTCATCGTAGTTACCTGGATGGAAGTTGCGAGCTCGCTCTCTGCCCCATCATTGCATGTCCATGCCCGTTTCCAGTTTCCTCAGGGTGGACACGATGGACCCGATGGAGATTGTGCTCTTCATGAGAACCGGGATTTTCCGCTTGTCGTCGGTGAGCCAGAAGAAGATCGCTCCCTTGTTCATGAAGACCCCTTCGTACTTGGGAAAGGTCCTGACCTTGATAGTATCGAACTCCCCGACCGGTGTCGTCACCTTCTCCCTGCCCAGCGTGTGGATTTCAACGGACCAGTTCTTACCGCTGTCGTGAACCTGAATGACAATCGCCTTGCCGACGATAAAGTCCTCCAGTGTTCGGAGATAGTAGAGCGACGATAAGGCGTCCTGCACCTGGTCGGGTACTATTACGGTCTCCGGCGGGTCGTCATTCAGCCTGGTGATGACTGTCTTATTTGCGCTATCGAAGACCAGCTCGCGGCGTCTTTTTTTCTTGCCGTGGCTTTCGTTGAGGCTGAACTTGAGGCTTTGCATGCTCACCGGGTCAAAGACGCTCTCCAGCCTGTCGTTCACCGGATAGAACTTATGCACGAGGCCCGCGGAGTGTGTTGTCGCGATGAATTTGAGGACCTGCTTCCCATCCGGCAGCGTTTCCTCTTTGATCTCCATGACGGCGGTTCCTGCCGTGACGATCCTGGACCAGCTGATATCGTAGGTCAGCGTTTCTCCCGGCTTCAATGCCGCAATGAGCGGCTGGATAGAGGCGGTTGCCTGTTCCTCCGCTCTCAACACGCCGGGGAAAAGCAGCATTCCGAGAACAAACGGGCACAAGGCAACCGGACACCCTATTCTTCTTAAATAGCGAAGTATCTTCGTCACGTTCGTCCTTCCCGCGCCCTCCTTTGAGCACTATCGGGGAGAAGGCGGCCGGTCCTGACTTGCAACAACCCTGTTTTTCCCTGTTTCTTTGGCCTTATAGAGAGCACGGTCCGCGGAAGCCAGAAGCGCTCTCGCGGTATTTGCATTCACCGGACAGACCGAAACCCCGATGCTCACCGTGATCTTCAGGGTATTCGCTTCCTTGTCAAAAACAAAGACTTCTACCACCTTTCTTATCCTCTCCGCAACCAGCGCCCCCCCCTGGCATCGGTTGCAGGGAGCAGCGCGACAAATTCCTCGCCGCCGTAGCGAAAGACAAGGTCGTTATCTCTTGTCGATTGCAGCAGACATTGCGCGACCTCTTTGAGCACTGCATCGCCGGCCAAATGTCCGCAGGTGTCGTTTACCCGCTTGAAATCGTCAATATCCAGCATAAGCAGGGCAAACTCCCGGCCGTGCTTTTCATGCTCCGACAATTCCCGGTCAATGCAACGCCTGAAATGTCTTGTGGTGAAAAGAAGGGTCAGTTCATCGGTTATTGCAACGGAATAGAGGCGCGCGTTCTCAAAGGCCATCGACATAAAATCAGACACGACAGTGAGGAGTTCAAGTCGCCGGGGATCGATCGGTTTGTCATGCCTGACGAACGCAATGAGCGCGAGACGGGTATCGCCCTTTTTAACGGGCAGATACACCTGTTTTCCGTCATCGGATATCTTTTCTTTATCGAGTTTCCCGCCGAGCCATTCGTGTATCATCAAATGCAGCGGTTCGTCCATTTCGACATTTTTCCGCTCAATTCTTTCTTCGCCGCCGGACCACTGGTAGGCCCGGTAATCATCCTTTCCCCTCGGGAATACGATATCAACGATATCTGCTTCAAACCAGTCCCGGACAATATCGGCGACTAATACGCTCAGTTCCCTGATCTCGATAGACCTGCTGAGACGTTCCGCCACGCTGAGCAGCAGGGTAAGCTGACTGTTCATACTCACTATTTCCAGGATGTATTTGTTGAGCTTCCTCGATAAAAACGGGATTATAAGAATAAAACAGCCGAGACCTGAAGCGAAAATCAGCAACTCCGTCCTGACAATCAGCGAATGCGTGTCTTCCACCGAGCGGTCGATAATGAGTTTCCCGTTGATGCGGTCGGCTTTTGCATGGCAGCCATGACAGGCTTTTTCGTTGTAAATCACCCATGCATTCCTCTGGATTCGCTCACCACCCGCCGTCCTGGTCAGTATCGTCATTTCATTATGCGCAATACCTGTCGGTTGATGGCAACCCGTACAGGAGGGCTCGTTAAATTTGTCCAGGATCGTTCCTATCTCATTTCTTTCGGTTGAAAACGCTATTCTGCCGTTTTTATCGACGATAAAGGCCTTTGCTACCGAATGAGCGGTTTTCTTCATATTGTCGAAGGTTTCCTGGATCACCGCGGGGTCTCTCCTTAACATCATGGTCGTCAAGCCGGACTTTATTGCATCGCCCAGTTCCTGCGTCTTGATCCGGCTGTCATGGTGCAGGCTGCCCCGGAGCGTCATAACGACAAATAGCAGCGCCGCGAAAATGAAGACCGCCAGCAGACCCAATATCCCGACAAGGGTCCTGTTCTTCAACCGGTAGATCCATTCGACTCTTTGTTTACTCATCTGCTTCGCCTCTCCCGACACGCCCATGCTTATTTTTGCAGTTACCTGTCATCTGCGCGCGCAAGGAGTATTTCCTTCCCGGGGCTGAAAATCCCGATGATCTGACTTACATCATCCCCCTGGTCATTTATCCAGTACTTCCCGTATCTTTCTCAAAAGGTCCTTCGGCGATACCGGCTTCATGATGAAATCGAATCCTTCCTTACGCATACTGTCCTTATTTATCCTGTCCGCTGTGTAGCCGCTGGAAAAGAGGGTCTTTATGCCGGGCCTCATCTTTTTTATTGCGTCGTACGCTTCTTTGCCGCTTTTCTTCGGCATGATCATATCAAGCATGACCAGTTGAATTTTATCTTTATTGTCCTTAAACGTTCTTATTGCGTCCTCGCCATCTTCAGCGAGAATTACGGTATAGCCATATTCCTGAAGTACTGTTGAAAAAAGCTCTCTTAATGCACTGTCATCCTCTGCCACAAGGATCGTCTCGTTCCCTTGCGAGGGAAGCGGTTCAATTGCGGCTGTAGCTGTGACTTCTTCCGGTGATTTGATCGCAGGGAGATATATCCTGAAGGTCGTACCCTTTTCAGGCTCACTGTAAACATTGATATAGCCTCTGTGCTGTTTGATGATGCCGTATGCCATCGCAAGACCAAGCCCTGTGCCCTTTCCGGCCTCTTTGGTAGTAAAAAAAGGCTCGAATATCTTGGCCATGGTCTCTTTTCCCATTCCGCTGCCGGTATCAGACACTGAAATGACCGCAAACATTCCAGGTTCACCGTACCCGTGAATTCGAATAAAGGCATCATCCAGCTCCGCGAGTTGTGTATCCAGAGTAAGGCGTCCTCCCTGCGGCATAGCGTCCCTGGCGTTCGTTGCAAGGTTGAGAAGCACCTGCTCAATCTGACCCGCGTCAACCATACTGATTATCTTTTTGCCGGTAAAATGAGTACGGAACTCGATATCTTCACCGATGAGTCTGGAAAGCAGCTTTTCGAACCTCCTTATCATGGCATTGATGTTGATCGGTTTAGGATTCAACACCTGTTTTCTGCTGAAAGCCAGAAGGCTGTGGGTAACCTCGGCGGCCCTGTCTGCCGAGAGAAGTATCTGGTCCACGTGCTCTCGCAGAGGATCGTCGCTGTACATTTTCGTTTGCAGGATATATCCATACCCTATGATAGCTGACAGGATATTGTTGAAATCATGCGCAATCCCGCCGGCAAGAAGTCCGACAGCTTCCATCTTGTGGGCCTGTCGGAGCTGCTCTTCAAGTTTTTTGCGTTCAGTGACTTCGCGGATATTACATTGCGCAAGCCGTGCCCTGTCGACCATGTATATATCCGTGTCGATGGTGTTTCCGGACTTGGTTTTAATCTGGACATCGTCATAATTAATAATGCCGCTCCTGTTCAAAACCAGCATGATCGCCGGAAAATCGCTCATGTCGAGCGATACGCCGATATCTTGAAGGCTTTTCCCGACGCACTCCTCCTCGGAATAACCCAGCATTTTCGCGGTGGCTGGATTCGCGTGGGTTATGGTCCCTTTCCGTTTATCGAGCAGCACTATCCCGTCGTTTGCCGTCTCAAAAATCCGCCGGTAGCGTTCCTCGGATTCCGCCAGCAGGTCCTCAAGCCGCTTGCGCTCCGTGATGTCCTCGATGGCGAGGAGGATTATCGGAAGATCGTTTTTCTTCTCTCTGATTTTGCAGGCGTTCAGGAGCATGGTTTTATGTCCGATGCTCTCAAAATTATGTTCGATTTCGTAGTCATCAACGGTGTCGTTCTTCGGAAGGACCTCCTCGAGCAGCTTGCGAAGGTGCGGGATGTTCCACTGTCCGTTCCCCAGATTGTATAGCAGAGAGCCGAGTGTATTTGCGGAATCTACTTTGAATGTTACGAAAAAACTGCGATTGGCGGACAGAACGTTCATATTCTCATCAAGTATGAGAATGGCCTCTCGAACGGTGTTAAAAATGTTTTTGAAATAGTCTTCCTGGATGAACATGTAATCACTCCCTTCACACAAGACCATGTTTTCTGCTCCGGAAGATTGCCGCCGAACCTTTCGAATCGCCGTTTATGATTCATATCTTCATCATTTTTCCGGGCAGAAAGATGCGGACTTGTCCAGTCGGGTCCTTGTTTTGGAACATAGTTACAGTATAGCGGCAATTGAAATGCCCCGTCGCTTCTGCATATGCCGCTAATAAGAAAAAGCGAGCCCGGCAAAACCTCTGCATCCGAACTGATCGAATCGCAGCAGGGTTTCTCCGTAGCCATACCAGTACTGCAGGTACAGCGCGAAATTCATGTTCGGAAGCTGCTGCCGGAATTCGAATCTGTAAGAATTTTTGCGTTTAGAGCGGAATATCGGCGTTTTTATGTCCAGTTGATGGTCCTTTAAGCTTCCCCTCCAGAGGAAGTTCCTGACGCCTGCCCCGATTTCCCCCTGCCCCATGTAGTCGAGGAATTTATCGCTGCTGCCGACAGATCGGAGATAGTCATCCTGGGCGGAATAACCCGATGCATGCCAGAGCTTGACATACACTAACGCCTTGTCCGACAGAAAGGAATTCGTTACTTCCAGTTTTTCCTTTGACTCGAGTCCGAACTTGATCAGAACATATTGCCTGTTCCAGCTTCGTGACTGGAGGCCGGCGAGGCCGTTCGATTCATGCTCGAGGGGACTGATGACTACCGTGCGCAGTTTAAGCCGGCCGACGATCGTGGCGTTGACCGGATAATCTAAAAAAATCTCCGGGTTATAATTGCTTTCCTCAACAGGCCTTGACTCCTGATTTATGTTCCAGAGTGACTTCTGCGTATATGCAACATAGGCCGGGAAAAGGTTATACTTGAGTACATATAAGTTCGGCTTCAGCACCTGGAATTTCATGCTTATCTGATACTTGAGCTGTGCGTTCTCGTTCCCTGGCCAACGATTCAGTGAAAAATAATTCTGTTTGTGCGCGGAAACAGGGCTGTTCCTTTTTTTTCCAGGGTCCGCGCTTTGCTGAGATTCCTGTTGCTGCTCAGGGGGCAGCGTGTTTTCAGGATTATTCGCGTCGTGGGGCTCGCTCACCGTAGCAGCCCGCTGGACTGCCTTCGCAAAGTCATTTTGCGCAAAAAGCCCACGTGCGTTGCCATTGACGGCAAAAAACAGCAGGCTAAAAAAAACGACCGCAAATTTAATCACAATAGCTCCGAGGGGCGCATAGGGTATTTCTCTTCAAAAACCTGACTTGGCCGCACCAACGTTTTCCCCCTTGCGCCTCACGCCTCGGGATCGGCCTTTATTTTCGACACCCCTGGAACGCTTTCAATGGGCGCTTCGGGCCCGAGCAATACCGCGATCCATTGTGTGCCCTTATTGTTCTCGCATGCGAACTTCAGGGTCATGGTAAGCGGTATGCACAGGACCATGCCGACCGGACCGAGCAGGCTTCCCCAAAAGATCAGCGAGAGAAAGACAACCAGCGTGGACAGTCCGAGCTTCCGCCCCATGAGCCTTGTTTCAATCACGTTGTCCAGGATGAAGTTAACGGCCATATATCCTGCCATTGCCATGACTGCGCGGACCATCCCCAATTGGATAAGGGCAAGAAGGACCGCGGGAATGGCGGCGATCGTGGAGCCGACACTCGGCACATAGTTGAGCAGGAAGGCCAGGAAACCCCAGAGAACGGGAAAATCCACGCCGAGAATGGACAGCCATATCCCTATCAGGAGTCCCGTGGCCAGACTGATGAGCGTCTTGATGACCATGTAGCGTTCGATATCACCGAAGAACCTGGTGAACTGGGGAAATACCTGATGAGGATCGCCGAGGACTGCGCGGAGCTTGACGGGAAAGCTTGTGGCCTCGAACAGGATGAAGGCTACGGTGAGCAGGATCAGGACAATGTCTGAAAGCGCCGATCCCAACTCCGCGAACAAGCGGGCGGTCAGGCTCATCACCGCCCCTGGCTTCACATATCCGAGCAGGACCTTGTCCATGCCCCGGATACCTTTGGTCGCAAGAAACGACTGGAATGCGGCAACGTGCTCCTGAAAACGGGCCTGATACACAGGCAATTCGGTATAAAAGCTGTTGATGGACGCGCCTACGATCGCACCGACGATCAGCAGGACGGCGACCATGCCGGCCACCACGAGCAGCACCGCGGCAACGGAGGGAACGCGTTTCCGCTCGAGCCAGAGCACCGGCGGCGTCCCGAGCATGGCGAGGAAAACAGCAATCAGGAAGGACACCAGGACCGACTGCGCCTGATTGATGCCCCCGATGATGATCACCAGCGCGGCCGCGATGACGAGGAAGCGGAATCCTCCGTGAGAATTAGCCTGTTCGGTCATGGACAAATACCTCTTGCTCCCGGTTACCGTTTTCGCGGGAATGGCGGTAAAAACAGCGCTGCCGACCTCAGCGTTGGCCATCCCTTGACGGCAAAGAACACGGCCAGGCACAGGCACAAACCCACGCACAGGCCGACCGACACGAAGGAAAGCGCGAACGCCGCAAGGTACATCAGCGGCCCGTACCGGTATTGCATGGTGATCTGTCGAATTTCCCTGTCATCGACGTTCTCTGCAAGAAGCCTTTTGTTCTTTGACGCGTGATGCCACATGCCCTTGAACGCAAAGGCGATCGCAACGTAGGTGCCGGCAAAGACCGCTCCCGCAACCTTGGCTTCGGGGTGCAGGAGGTATTCCGCGAGCAGGGCCGTTGGAAAGGGCATGAACGTTATAAACAGCAGCAACAAGCCGTTCCAATACAGGAAAGGATGATCGGTGCTGCGGATAAAACTGAAGATCCGGTGGTGGTTTACCCACATGGCAAGGATCGTAATGAAGCTTGTCACGAAGGCAAGATAATGGGGCCACTGTTTTATCAGCGTTGAACCGAGACCGCCTGCACCAAGTTCGCGAATCCTCGGCACATTGATCCCGAGGACCAGCAGTGTTATGGCAATGGCAAAAACGCCGTCACTGAACGCCTCAATGCGCACGGTTTCGTTTCGCTCGAACGTCGTCGGAATTTTCCCGATATTCTCAGCGGTCAATTCCTGCGGTCTGGCGACGATATCATCGTTGACCATTTTGACCTCGTTGCTTTCTCACTGCGTCCCTGTGGGCCGGACCAGTTTGTCCAGCCGCACACCATACGCCGTGACAGGACTATGCCCCTGACGTCCTCACGGATTTACTTGCCGATATTTTCGACCTTATCTTTGCCTTTTTCTATCGTCTTATCGACTTTCTCGCCCGCGCGCTCTGCCGGCCCCTTCTTACAACCTGACACCCCCATAAGCAGTCCACTCATGACCAGGGCTGCGATGACGCTCGTGCATATTTTCTTCATTGGAATCTCCTTGTGTGACCGTATTTTATCCACGCGAATAGTAACCGGAATATCCAGGTCCCGAACACGTTCAATGCTTCAAGACGTTTGCAACCCATTGTCCATCCAGTTTTTGTTATCTTTGCACGATGCAGCCGAACTCGCCGTATACCTCATCACACCCGCGCTTACGCCCCATCGACTATATTATTTTTCTGCCTTGAATGATCCTTATCAATACGACAACAATTGCCAACACGATCAAAATATGGATGAACCCACCCATGGTGTAACTGCTCACCAGCCCCAACAGCCACAGAACTATCAGTATCACTGCGATCGTCCCCAACATTTGGCCCTCCTTCCGGTTTGCGCAGAGCCGTTCCCCGTGGTCCATCAGTTCGGCAATCTATGCGAACCCGAGCTTTTCTTCGTATGCTTTTCGTTTTTTCTTCATAGCCAACAACAATTCGAAGCCGCCACACGGTATTCCGGATCCAATACGCTTCAGGCTACGGATGCGGAAGCACGTGCTTTGGTCCAGGTATGTGCCCTGGTTTCGGTCCTCCAGGAAAACCCGGAAAACATGATGAAAGAACAAGTGATGACACAAATAGAAGTACTACCACTAATATCCATACTTTTTTCATGATGAATCTCCTTTTGTGTTGTCTTGTATTTCGTGGCTTCGGCCTGATTCGTTTGTCTCGTTTGTCGTTGGCTACCGTCGCCTGCCCATTTTGCTCGATTATTTCAGGTCACCCTCTGTTTTGTAACTTTTGACAGATCTGGAATTTTGAGCACTACCCTGCCGATACCGGTTTGGCTGCTGTCATGCCAGCCCGTTCATCATCGTATTCAGCCGCTCCCCGGGATCCACACCTCCCTTCCTTTTTTCTGATGCTGCAGTGGAAAAAAGGGCTCCGAAAATTAACGGTTTATCGTGTTCATCTCACCATTACAATCGCAGTAAATTCAAATACCTCTATTGTTATTTTAGCTCCACAGGGTGGGTGGTGCCAGTGGTGTTCGTTAAAAAGTTCTAAAATCGCCGGCCGCATCCTGTCATAGAAACGACAGAGTGATGCAATAAACTACATTTTGATACTAATCATGACCACCGGCGTAGCCGGGGGCTTGATTAAGCCCCATCTCCCCGGCGGGTAGCCGGGGGTTTTCGCTTTGGAATTACCCTTTGTTCGTGCGTTACCTTCCCTGCAACCCTGATTGCCTATCATGCAGGGAGTATTAAGAACTTGCGTGCTATACCATGTCATTGAATGCAACATTCCTGTTCTCCACCAGTTTTTTGAGTTTTTTTATCGCCTGGTACTCAAGCTGCCTGACACGCTCCCGCGTCAGTCCTATCTGCCTGCCGATATTCACGAGCGTACGCGGATCTTCGCGGTTCAACCCAAATCTCATCTCAATAATTTTACGCTCTTTCGCTGGCAGCTGTGAAACCCATTCCTTGACATGTTTTTGACGGCAGCCTTCATCGCACGTATTTTCGGATGAAGGCGCATTGTCGTCGCTCAGCACATCCTGAAGGGCCTCGCCTTCCTGACCGTTGATACGCGTATCGAGAGAACAGACGTCCCTTACGAGCTGGGACACAGCCCTCGCCTTCTGGAGACTGATTTTCATCCCCCCGGCGATTTCCTGAGCGTCCGGTTCGCGCCCAAGCTGCTGTTCTATTTTCCTTGCGGTGCGTTTATATTTATTGACGACCACTGAAATGTGGACTGGCAGACGGATGAGCCTCACCTGGTTCATGAGCGCCCGTTCAATGGATTGCCTGATCCACCACCACGCATACGTGCTGAACTTGAATCCGCGCTGGTGCTGGAATTTTCCGACCGCCCGCATCAGCCCGAGGTTTCCCTCTTCGATGATGTCCGAAAAAGACAATCCCCTGTTGATATAACGCTTACCGATAACGATAACGAGCCTCAGATTTGCTTCAATCATCTGCGCCCGCGCATTTTCGTCACCGAGCGCAATTTTTTTCGCAAGTTCCTGTTCCTGCTCGAAGGTAAGGAGCGGGATTTTCCGGATATCTTTCAGGTAATACCTGATCGCGTCCGGACCGGCCGGCAAGGCTGCATCCTCCCGCCCGCTTGCGGCCTTTTCCTCATATGCCGACGCCGGTTCTTCCGGCGCACGATCTAATACCATCACATTGTCGTCCTGCTGATCCCATTCCCGCATGATCTCTCCCTTCGACTGACAAGCGTAACATCAAACGTTATTCACAGAGAACAGCCGCCACGCGCTGAGGTCTTTTTTCAGATCCGGACAGATGCGCGCCTTGGGCTGCACCGTCATCTTAATGGTGGTTTCAATCATGGACGACTCCTCCGGATGTAGCGCGATTAGTACAATGATTAGCGCTTCCACTACCATCCCAGGCCCTTCTCGATTTGCCCGATCTTTCCCTGTACTTTGCCGTTTATATTTTCGACTTTGCCTTCGACTTCCAGCCTGGGATTGTCCATGAACCTTCCTGCAATTTCCTTAAACTTGCCCTTTGCTTCGTGAAACCTGCCTGCCACCGTATCCTGCATACTGGATTTCATGATAATTTCTCCTTTAGTCTGACGTCATTCCGGCGTTGCACAGTGGAATATTTCTTTCACCATAACTTCAAAAGCACTCTCTGGTTGGCCTTTGCCGCCCCTCTGAGTATATGGGCGAAGGCACCGGTTCATACTCCGCCGGTCTCATCTCACCGTATCCGATTTTGGTGAGCCTGGCTTCTGCAAGACCGCCTCTTTTTATCGATCTTACGCATGTGTGTTACCTCCTGTGCTTGGAATCTTTATCACAGTTTTTGCTCATTATTTATTTGGTACAGGCGCAACTGCGTATCAAGCTTTCTTCGTATGCTTTTCGCTTGTCCTTTATAGCAGCCACCTCCGGTATTGACTTTTTGATTCTTTTCGCGGTTCTTTTTTCCCTCCCGCGAACAGCGCCACAATACCGCCTGCGAGCGCAAGTGCGCCTACGACCGGCGGCAGCGGAAGCGTTCTGTTTCTCTCCGCCGTCATATGCAATGGACCGATATCAACAACATTCTCTCTGGTCGTGTAGGTTATGCCTTGGTATGCAAAAGCCATGATCCCTACCACAATGAGGATGAAGCCGAGCAAAGCGTGCGTTTTCATTTCATGCCCCTTCCCTGTAATCAGTGTAAAGTCACTATCTTTCACCGCAGACCTCAGCGAGATGGTCATATGCCGCTGTTGTACTGTCAGGAGTATTACAATTATCATGCCGGAGGATAATTTGGTTAAAGCGAGAGCTAATGCATTGATTGCGTTGAATTAAGTCGGAACGTGCTGCGCACGGTAAGATAAGGCCGTCAAGGTTGGCCGCCGCATTAAACAGAAACGTTAAATGTGACGGGTCGCAGGCAGTTTTAAAAGTTCATGAGAACCGGTAACCGTTTTAAAATTGCAGAGAACAAGGGGGAGGGAGTTGAGGCATCGCTTGCTGTATTGTAATGCGGTATTTCCTTTGCGTTCGGTGTGAATAGTTCGACACTTCCGTTTTCCCGCGCGGCTCTTTTTTACAAACGGCGAATGCCGTCTTTTCTCATCCGGCCGCGAAGCGTGCTGGGGTTGAGACCGAGCATCGCTGCTGCGCCTTTTTCCCCTTCGATCCTCCACCCGGTTTTCTCGAGCGCCTGGAGGATGTGGTCACGTTCGATATCGACAAGGGCCTTGCAGTCCTGCGCCTTCTGTTCACCGGTCTTAAGGGAATTCACAAACCGGTCCAGTATCTGCAATCCGGTCCCCTGGCTCGTGATCACCGCCCGCTCGATGATGCTCTCCAACTCGCGCACATTGCCCGGCCAGTCGTATTCCTGGAGGACGCCGAGGGTGTCTTTCGAAACGGTCTCGATCTTCTTTCCTGTTTTCTTGTTGAATTTGGCGACAAAATAATCGACAAGAAGCGGGATGTCCTCCTTGCGCTGCCGGAGAGGCGGGATCGTGATGGGGAAAACATTCAGCCGGTAGAACAGGTCTTCGCGGAATCTGCCTTTCCGGATCTCTTCCTCCAGATTCCGGTTCGTGGACGCGATGATCCGCACATCGACCTTGATGGTCTTTGGGCTGCCCAGCCGCTCGAACTCGCCGTCCTGGATGACCCTGAGCAGCTTTGATTGAAGGTCCATCGGCATCTCGCCGATTTCGTCTAGGAACAGGGTGCTGTTGTCGGCCAGTTCGAAGCGCCCTATCTGCCGGTCATGAGAGCCGGTGAACGCGCCCTTTTCCCGCCCGAAAAGCTCGCTTTCGATGAGGTTCGCCGGAAGCGCCGCGCAGTTGACCGTTATCATGGGCCGGTCCTTGCGGCTGCTCTTGCCGTGAATGGAGCGCGCTACAACTCCCTTGCCCGTGCCGGTCTCGCCGAGAAGGAGAACGGTCGCGTCCTGGGGCGCCACCTGTTCGACCTTGAAAAACACATATTCGAGAGCATTGCTTCGTCCGATGATCTCGCCGAAGTTGAACTCCCTGTCGATATCGTTGTGAAGGTAGATGTTCTCGGCCTGGAACCGGTCCTTCAACTGTTTGTTTTCCGCATAGGCGGTCCGGAGCGACTCTTCCGTCCTTTGGTGTTCCTCTATTTCCTGCGTGAGCTGTTCGTTCGCCCTCTGCAGCTCTCGAGTCCGTTCCTGCACCGTCTGTTCCAGCCCCTTGCTGTAATTCTCGATTTTTTTGTACAAGCAGCCGCACTTCCAGCATGTTGTGGATACGTGTCTTTACTTCGACCAGATCAAAGGGTTTGCTGATGAAATCCTTCGCGCCGGCTTCCAGCGCCCGCAGTTTGTGGCCCGGTTGGGCGGTGATCACGAGGACCGGAACGTAGCTGTCCGTTTCGATCTCCTTCAGTCCTTCCATCACCTGGAATCCATCCATGCCGGGCATCTGCAGATCGAGCAGGATCAGGTCGTAGTGGTTATCGCGATGCAGGGCGCAGACCGCATGCGGATCCATCGTCGAGGTAATGCGCGTATAGCCGGCACTGCGCAGCATTTGCTCGAGCAGCCGCACATTGGCTTCCTGATCGTCTACGATCAGAATGTCGGCATTAAGAATATCGGCTGCATTCACCATCACAGAGGTCCCGTGCTCTTTCGTTTTGCTTGATTCTTTTTCCGCAAATTCCAGCGCCATGTCCAGCGCATCCATGAACTCGTTGACCTTGATCGGCTTGGTGAGATAGCGGAAGAATCCCGCATCCAGGCCTTTCTTGATATCGTGCGGCATGGCATTGGCGCTGATGGCAAGCACCGGGATGTGCGCCGTTGCCGGATCTTCACGCAGGATTTTCAGCGCCTGGATGCCGCTGATGCCGGGCAGATTGATGTCCATCAGGATCACCTCCGGCTGATGGGTGCGCGCCAGCGCGATGCCCTGCGTGCCGTCCCCCGCGCTCAACAAGCGCATATCGGGACGACGCGCGATGAGTTGCTCGACCAGCTGCATGTTTGCCCGGTTGTCTTCTACATACAGCAGGGTGCGCAGCGTTGCGCCATGCTGAACATGCGTTTGAATCGGCGCAAGCGATTCGGCTGCGCCGATGGCAGATTGCGGTTCAGCCGCCACATTCAGTTCGATCCAGAACACGCTGCCCTTCCCGACCGTGCTTTCCACGCCGATTTCGCCACCCATCAATTCGACCAGCCGCTTGCTCACCACCAGGCCGATGCCGGTGCCTTCCTCGGCGCCGGCCTCTTGTCCGAGACGATTGAACGGCTGGAAAAGTTGCGCGAGTTTTTCGGGAGACAATCCTTCACCGGTATCCTGCACGCTGATGCGTATGCGCTGCGCGGTGCTCGCGCTGCACGTCACTTCGACCGCTCCCTGCGCGCGGTTGTATTTGATCGCGTTGGAAAGCAGGTTGATCAGAACCTGCTTCACCCGGGTTCGGTCGGCATGAACAAAGTAAGGGGCTTCGAACCGGGGAAAACTCATGCGGATGCCGCTTTTTTGCGCCTGTGGTTCGATCATGGCCTGGCATTCGAGCATGACGTCGACCAGCGACATGGGTTCCAGCGACAGCGACAGCTTGCCCGACTCGATCAGCGCGAGATCGAGAATCTCGTTGATCAGCTCCAGCAGATACCATCCCGCCTTGAGAATCTGGTCGATACTGGCCTTTTGTCCTGGCGTCGGCAGCGGCGAACCCGTTTCCATTAATTGGGCGAAACCGAGGATCGCATTGAGCGGGGAGCGCAACTCATGGCTCATGCTGGAAAGGAATTCCGATTTCGCGAGGTTGGCTTTTTCCGCCAACGACCTGGCGCTCTCCAGCTCGACGTTCTTTTCCTGCAGCACCTGGGCACTGTCGCGCAAGGCCTGCTGCACCGCATATTCCCCGGTGACATCGCGGAACACCAGCACGGCGCCGATCACCTGACCGTCGCGGTCGCGAATCGGCGCGCAACTGTCGGCGATATCGCACTCGCTGCCGCCCCGTGCAATCAGTACCGTGTGGTTGGCCAGGCCCTGTATCGTGCCATGCGCGAGGGTTTCCATTACCGGGATAGCGGCGGGTTGACGGGTTTCTTTGTTGATGATGTGGAAAATATCTCCCACCGGGCGGCCGGAGGCCTCCGCCCGCGTCCATCCGGTAAGCTTTTCGGCAAGGGGATTCAGGAGCGTCACCCGCCCTTCGGCATCGGTGGCTATCACTGCATCGCCGATGGAGTTGAGCGTAACCGCGAGCCTTTCCTCGCTGACCTGCAATATGAAGTTGGTCCGCTGCAGCTGTTTATTCGTCTCCTCCTGAATATCGAGCAAATGCTGCTTCTCTGCCTCGATCTGCTTGCGAGCGGTGTTGTCGGTGCCGATCAGCAGATAGCCGATGATGGCGTCCTGCGCATCGCGCAACGCCGTGACCGATACGACCGCCGGGAAAGCGGCTGCCGTCTTTACGGATATAGGTCAGCTCGTAAATATCCTCGATGCCGCGCGAGGCCTTGAACACCAATGCCTCGAAGCCCGGTGTAATCTGAGTTTCAAGCTCGACGCTGAGCGCTTTGGCGCGCGCGATCACTTCCTGCGGATCGGAGATGTCGGCCGGGGTGATCTTGTTCATCACTTCGGCGGCCGTGTAGCCCAGCATCCGCTCGGCGCCGACGTTGAAGATCTGGATGACGCCCTTCGCGTCGGTGGCGATGCTCGAAAAGTTGGCACTGTTGAAAATCGCGCTCTGCAACGCCCCCGCCTTGAGCAGCGCCTCTTCCGCCTGCTTTCGAGCGGTGTTGTCGGTGCCGATCAGCAGATAGCCGATGATGGCGTCCTGCGCATCGCGCAGCGCCGTGACGGATACGACTGCCGGGAAGCGGCTGCCGTCTTTCCGAATGTAGGTCAGCTCGTAAATATCCTCGATGCCGCGCGAGGCCTTGAACACCAATGCCTCGAAGCCCGGTGTAATCGGGGTTTCAAGCTCGACGCTGAGCGCTTTGGCGCGCGCGATCACTTCCTGCGGATCGGAGATGTCGGCCGGGGTGATCTTGTTCATCACTTCGGCGGCCGTGTAGCCCAGCATCCGCTCGGCGCCGACGTTGAAGATCTGGATGACGCCCTTCGCGTCGGTAGCAATACTCGAAAAGTTGGCGCTGTTGAAAATCGCGCTCTGCAAGGCCCCTGTTTTAAGCAAGGTCTCCTGGCGCCGGACCTCGGTGATGCTTTCCGCAGTGCCAGCGGGGTTAAAAATGGCGGAATCATTGTTTTTTGCTGACATGCAACACCTCCATCTAAAAAATGCTGCTTCCTGTCGCCATGCGTTTAGTACTACTTGATCTTCATCTGCAATCATAGGTGCTAACGAACAATAAGGCAAGGCTTATTTAGAACGTCCGCACGCTCCGACGAAATCTTCGAGGACATAGCAGCCTCTCCGGATTGCCGTCAGGAGCATAAGCTCGTGGCTAGTAGAAGTTGTTTCGAAACAAAAATTTGCTGATAGGCAACTTTTGGGCTGGAAAAAACGCATTATGAAGGGAAGACCGGGCACAAAAAAAGCCCATCATCGTGTGATGATGGGCTCGAAAAATATTCCCGGCGACGTCCTACTTTCCCATGACCTCTCGGTCATAGTATCATCGGCCCTGGAGAGCTTAACTTCCGTGTTCGGGATGGGAACGGGTGTGACCCCTCCGGTATAGCCACCGAGAAACCTTATAAACAGGTTTGACACTGAATACGCAAGTATACTAAAAAAGCCGAATTTGTCAGAAGCAGAAAATTTAGTGGTTAAGCCGCACGACCTATTAGTACTGGTTAGCTCAGGATGTTACCACCCTTACACGCCCAGCCTATCAACCCGGTGGTCTACCGGGGGTCTTCAGGGGGATTGCTCCCCGGGAGATCTAGTCTTGAGGTGGGTTTCCCGCTTAGATGCTTTCAGCGGTTATCCCGACCGAACATAGCTACCCAGCACTGCCCCTGGCGGGACAACTGGCACACTAGAGGTTCGTCCATCCCGGTCCTCTCGTACTAGGGACAGATCCTCTCAAATCTCCTGCGCCCACAACAGATAGGGACCAAACTGTCTCACGACGTTTTGAACCCAGCTCTCGTACCGCTTTAATTGGCGAACAGCCAAACCCTTGGGACCTACTTCAGCCCCAGGATGCGATGAGCCGACATCGAGGTGCCAAACCGCGTCGTCGATGTGAACTCTTGGACGCGATAAGCCTGTTATCCCCGGAGTACCTTTTGTCCGATGAGCGATGGCCCTCCCACGAGGAGCCACCGGATCACTAAGCCCTACTTTCGTACCTGCTCGACCTGTCAGTCTTGCAGTTAAGCTCCCTTATGCCTTTACACTCGAAGGCTGATTTCCGACCAGCCTGAGGGAACCTTTGGGCGCCTCCGTTACGCTTTAGGAGGCGACCGCCCCAGTCAAACTACCCACCAGGCAATGTCCCCGACCCAGATAATGGGCCCAGGTTAGAATACCAGAAAAATAAGGGTGGTATTTCAACGGCGACTCCACGAGAGCTAGCGCCCCCGTCTCAAAGTCTCCCACCTATGCTACACATACCGTTCCAGAATTCATTGCCAAGTTATAGTAAAGGTTCACAGGGTCTTTCCGTCTAGTTGCGGGTAATCGGCATCTTCACCGATAATACAAGTTCGCTGAGTCTCTGGCCGAGACAGTGCTCCAGTCGTTATGCCATTCGTGCAGGTCGGAACTTACCCGACAAGGAATTTCGCTACCTTAGGACCGTTATAGTTACGGCCGCCGTTTACCGGGGCTTCGATTCAGAGCTTTGCCTTGCGGCTGACCCCTCCTGTTAACCTTCCGGCACCGGGCAGGCATCAGTGCCTATACATCGCCTTACGGCTTAGCAGACACCTGTGTTTTTGATAAACAGTCGCCAGAGCCATTTCACTGCGGCCACTTCGGGCTTTAACACCCTAATGTGGCGCCCCTTCTCCCGAAGTTACGGGGCTAATTTGCCTAGTTCCTTAGCCAGAGTTCTCTCAAGCGCCTTAGAGTTTTCCTCCTACCTACCTGTGTCGGATTGCGGTACGGATACTATGGTGACTCGCTAGAGGTTTTTCTTGGCAGTGTAGGATCAATCAGTTGGCTTGCCCGAAGGCTCGCTTCCCCGCTTTCCTCAGAGTTAATGACCTCATGGATTTTCCTGTGAAGTCCTCCTTGAATTGCGGCCGGGAATCCAATAACCCGTAGATCTACCTTACTGCGTCCCCCCATTGCTGATAACGCTACCACAGTAGTGCAGGAATATTAACCTGCTGTCCATCGTCTATTCCTTTCGGCCTCGACTTAGGATCCGACTCACCCTGGGATGATTAACATTGCCCAGGAAACCTTAGGCTTTCGGCGAACTGATTTTTCATCAGTTTTATCGCTACTTATGCCGGCAGAATCTCTTCTGTTTCGTCCAGCGGTCCTCACGGTCCGCCTTCAACCTATGACAGAATGCTCCCCTACCACTCAAACTTACGTCTGAATCCGCAGCTTCGGTAATATACTTAAGCCCCGTTATATTTTCGGCGCAGGCCCGCTTGACCAGTGAGCTATTACGCTTTCTTTAAAGGATTGCTGCTTCTAAGCAAACCTCCTGGCTGTCAGTGCGCTCCCACAACCTTTCCCACTTAGTATATATTTAGGGACCTTAGCTGGCGGTCTGGGCTCTTTCCCTTTTGACCACGAATCTTAGCACCCGTAGTCTGACTCCTGCGGTAAGACTTGACGGTATTCGGAGTTTGATTGGGTTTGGTAACCGGGTAAGGCCCCTAGTCCATTCAGTGCTCTACCTCCGTCAGTTAATTCGCAGGGCTAGTCCTCAAGCTATTTCGGGGAGAACCAGCTATCACGGAATTTGATTAGCCTTTCACCCCTACCCACAGCTCATCCGAGATTTTTGCAACAATCACCAGTTCGGGCCTCCACGAAGGTTTAACTTCGCTTCACCCTGGCCATGGGTAGATCATTCCGCTTCGGGTCTATTAGAAGTGACTGAATCGCCCTATTCAGACTCGCTTTCGCTACGGCTCCTCTCGTTTATCGAGATTAACCTTGCCACTCCTAATAACTCGCCGGCTCATTATGCAAAAGGCACGCGATCAGGCTTTGACCTTGCGGTCCATAGCCCTCTCACTGCTTGTAAGCGTACGGTTTCAGGTTCTTTTCACTCCCCTCCCGGGGTTCTTTTCACCTTTCCCTCACGGTACTGGTTCACTATCGGTCGCCAAGTAGTATTTAGCCTTGGGAAGTGGTCTTCCCGGATTCCCACAGGGTTTCTCGTGTCCCGTGGTACTTAGGAGTTCTGTCCAGAGAGCCTCTGGTCGTTTCGTTTACCGGGCTATCACCGTCTATGGCCGATCGTTCCAGATCGTTCAACTACAACAGAGGTTTGTAACTCTCCGAGGGATATGCGGACCCCTCCGACAAATTCCTGCAACCCCAAATCCATAACGCCCGCAGACTATCACATGGACTCGGTTTGGGCTGTTCCCCGTTCGCTCGCCACTACTAGGGGAATCGATGTCTCTTTCTCTTCCTTCAGGTACTGAGATGTTTCACTTCCCTGAGTTAGCTTCTGCATCCTATGTATTCAGTTGCAGATTACCCGTCATCAACGGGCAGGGTTGCCCCATTCGGAAATCTCCGGATCAAAGCCTGTTAGCGGCTCCCCGAAGCTTATCGCAGCTTGCCACGTCCTTCATCGCCTCTTGGCGCCAAGGCATCCACCATACGCCTTCTGTAGCTTAACCACCAAATCTGCTTCTGGCAGATTCGGCGTTTTCTTTCTTGATTTGCCTCAGCTTCTCTTGTATCTTGCGTATTCAGTTGTCAAAGAACAGTCAGAAACGCATCACTGCGTGTCTGAAACCGGTAATTCAAAATTCAAGATTCAATGTTCAAAATGTTGAATGCTGAATTTTAAATTTTGAATTTATTTTTTGGTGGAGCTGAGCGGGATCGAACCGCTGACCCCCTGCTTGCAAAGCAGGTGCTCTCCCAGCTGAGCTACAGCCCCATTGATTTGATTGGCAAATGCTAAATTCGGAATAAATTCAAAATTCGAAATTTAGAAATTCGTAATTGATTTGGTGGGCCTAGGTAGAGTCGAACTACCGACCTCACCCTTATCAGGGGTGCGCTCTAACCAACTGAGCTATAGGCCCGTCTTGATGACTTTCATCAGACTCAGGACTTTTCCCGTGGGTTAAGCTCCGAGCCCATGCCTATAGCCCTGAGCAATGCTCATGGTCCTTCAAAACTAAATAGGTGCTGGCGAACGACCTAGATGTGAGACCACCGAAGTGATCCCAAATATCATCCTTAGAAAGGAGGTGATCCAGCCGCAGGTTCTCCTACGGCTACCTTGTTACGACTTCACCCCAATCACCGATCATACCGTGGGCGCCTGTTTCCTTGCGGTTAACGCAGCGACTTAAGGTACAATAGGCTTTCGTGGTGTGACGGGCGGTGTGTACAAGGCCCGGGAACGTATTCACCGCGGCGTTCTGATCCGCGATTACTAGCGATTCCGACTTCATGGAGTCGAGTTGCAGACTCCAATCCGAACTGAGACCGGTTTTCTGGGATTGGCTCCCCCTCGCGGGATTGCGACCCTCTGTACCGGCCATTGTTGCACGTGTGTAGCCCTAGGCATAAAGGCCATGAGGACTTGACGTCATCCCCACCTTCCTCCCCGTTATCCGGGGCAGTTCCCTCTGAGTGCCCGGCATGACCCGGTGGCAACTGAGGGTAAGGGTTGCGCTCGTTGCGGGACTTAACCCAACATCTCACGACACGAGCTGACGACAGCCATGCAGCACCTGTCTCCTGGCTCTCTTGCGAGCACCCCCCTGTTTCCAGGAGGTTCCAGGGATGTCAAGCCTAGGTAAGGTTCTTCGCGTTGCGTCGAATTAAACCACATGCACCACCGCTTGTGCGGGCCCCCGTCAATTCCTTTGAGTTTCAACCTTGCGGCCGTACTCCCCAGGCGGGGCACTTAATGCGTTAGCTGCGGCACGGAAGGGGTCGATACCTCCCACACCTAGTGCCCATCGTTTAGGGCGTGGACTACCAGGGTATCTAATCCTGTTTGCTACCCACGCTTTCGAACATGAGCGTCAGTTAGAGTCCAGGAAGCCGCCTTCGCCACCGGTGTTCCTCCGAATATCTACGAATTTCACCTCTACACTCGGAATTCCGCTTCCCCCTCATGCACTCAAGAAAGGCAGTATCAAAGGCAATACCACAGTTAAGCTGTGGTCTTTCACCCCTGACTTACCAAACCGCCTGCGTTCGCTTTACGCCCAATAAATCCGAACAACGCTCGCCACCTCTGTCTTACCGCGGCTGCTGGCACAGAGTTAGCCGTGGCTTCTTCTCCCGGTACCGTCGATCCTCCTGATTATTTACCAGGAGGAGATTCGTTCCGATCGAAAGGGGTTTACAATCCGAAAACCTTCATCCCCCACGCGGCGTTGCTGCGTCAGGCTTTCGCCCATTGCGCAATATTCCCCACTGCTGCCTCCCGTAGGAGTCTGGACCGTGTCTCAGTTCCAGTGTGGCTGATCGTCCTCTCAGACCAGCTACCCATCATTGCCTTGGTGGGCCATTACCCCGCCAACTAGCTAATGGGCCGCGGGCTCATCCTCAAGTGGTAGCTTATAAATAGAGGCCACCTTTTACCTCAGGGACTTTGGTCCCCGTGGTCTTATTCGGTATTAGCCCCGCTTTCGCGGGGTTATCCCAAACTCAAGGGCAGATTACCCACGTGTTACTCACCCGTGCGCCACTTTACAATACGTATTGCTACGTACTTCTC
>CAWIIS010000007.1:0-137726 GCA_963836175.1 Nitrospirota bacterium | reverse complement strand
CACAATCAGGCCGCACAGCGTGCGATCGCCGGCCAGCGGACTGCCGTCAACCTTCAGGGCTGGAAAAGGACCAGCTCTCGCGCGGCGACACCATCGTGAGCGCGGGTTTTTTCACGCCGACCAAAACCCTCGATGCCAAGCTCGACCTGCTCAAGCAGGCGCCGCGCGGGCTCAAGACCGGCTCCCGCATCCGTTTTTACAATACCACCCAGGAGGCCATCGGCAGGATCACCATCCTCGGACAGAACGAGCTTGCCCCGGGCGAGGAGGCCTTTGTGCAGCTCCGGCTCGAACAGCCCGTGATCGTCCAGCACGGCGACCGGTTCATCCTGCGTTTCTATTCGCCCATGGAGACCCTGGGCGGCGGCATGGTCCTGAACCCCCATCCCCGCCGGCACAAGCAGACGACCATGCAGGAATCGCTCAAGAACCTCGCAGTGCTCGAAAAGGGCTCGCTCGAGGAACGGCATCGCGCTCCTGTTTCCGGCAAGGGCCTTGCGGGCATGGAGGAGAACCGAGATCATCGGCGCGCATCGCCGCGGACAAACAGGAAATCGCCAGCCCTCTCGTCCCTCGCGAAGAAGAAGACCGTGCTCCGCGTGGACAACCTCTATGTCCATACCTCCCATCTCGGCAGGCTCGAGAAAAGATCGCTCGACCTCGTGAAGCAGTTCCACAAGGACAACCCGCTCAAGCCCGGCCTGGACAAGGAAGAGCTCAAGGGCATGCTCCGCATGCGGATCAGCCCCAAAGTGCTGAACCTGACCGTTGACGGGCTGGTGAAGAAAAAACAGCTCGAGGCCGAGGGTTCGAAGCTGAGGCTGCCGGGGTTCAAGGCAGCCGGCGGCAAGGTGAACGACGAGGTCAAGAACAGGATCGTGGAGGCCATCAAAAAAGGCGGCACCCAGCCGCCCGTGCGGGAGGAACTCCCCAGCCCTGTTCGGCATCACCGAAAAGGACGCCAAGGACCTGCTGAAGCTCCTTGCCGACGAAGGCAGGACCGTCAGGATCAACGACTCGCTTCACCTGGACAAGGACATCCTCGAGAACGATCAAGGCCGACTGAAAAAGCATCTTGAGGAAAAGAAAGAGATCACCATGGCCGAGTTCCGCGACCTCGCGAAGACGTCCCGCAAGTTCGCGGTGCCGCATCATGGAATATTTCGATTCGCAGAAGCTGACCCAGCGGATCGGCGACAAGAGGGTGTTGCGGGGGTAAGGCCGGCATCCTGCCTTCCGTCAAACTCGGGGGGAAATTACCTGATCTGAACTGGCGGTTCAATGCTCAAGCATTTCTTCGTGCCTTTGTGTCTTCGTGGCAAAATTGGTTCCGGTTTGTCCGAAGCATAGGAAAACAATGAAAGACATCACTACGCTTTTAAACAATAACAAGGAATGGGCCAGGCAGGTCGAGGAAGAGACCCCCGGTTTCTTCAAAAAACTTAAACGCAGCAGAACCCGAAATACCTCTGGATCGGCTGCTCCGACAGCCGGGTGCCCGCGAACCAGATAACGGGCCTGCTGCCGGGAGAGGTGTTCGTTCACCGGAACATCTCCAATCAGGTCATTAACACCGATATGAACCTGATGTGCGTTCTGCAATACGCAATCGAAATCCTGAAAGTGAAGCACATCATCGTATGCGGCCATTACGGCTGCGGCGGCATCACCGCTGTCATGAAAAACAAGACTTCGGGCCTTCTGGAGCATTGGCTGGGGAATGTAAAAGCTGCGATTCCGACGCATAAAAAGATCACGCACAATCAAATGTGCGAATTGAACGTCATCAGACAGGCCGACAATCTCTCCCACAACACGATCGTACAAAAGGCCTGGAAACAGAAAAGAAAACTCTATATTCACGGCTGGATCTATTCCGTCTCCGACGGTTTGATAAAAGACCTGAAAATAATGCAAAAAGGCCCGCCAAGCAAGGCGCTGCAGCACGCAGCGAGACCATAGGGACGGGCGAATTATTCCGGTTTATTTTTTTACGCTGTGATGCCGTTATCATGCAGCATGAAATTCGAGGGCACTGTCATGCAGAACATGAGACGGCACAAAAGATATCGGCTCGATGTAACAGCGTGGACGGCCAGATAAGCCTGAGCGACAAAGTGGAGATACTCGACATCAGTCTCGGCGGGGTCGCCCTGAAAGTGGACCGGCGGCTGAATATCGGCAAAGAATATCTGCTGAAGCTCCGGGAAAAAGGAAAAACGCTCGAAGTAAAATGCATTGTCGCTCGCGCCGAATTGAGCGGCATTGAGCCACGGGCCCGCGGCGAAAGCGTCTCGATCTACACGGCAGGCATGGTATTCAAGGAAGGTTCGACCGCCAGGATCGCCGAATTTCTGAAACCGATCGAGCAGCATAAACAATTAAAAGAGTCGAACACCGCCGACCGGCGGCTCGACGTCAGGTTCAATATAGCCGGCCCCATGGACACGATGTTGAGCTATCCCGCGGAATTCACCGTAAAAACGATCAGCCTGAGCGGCATGCTCATCCGGACGGAGCATGCCCTGGCAATAGAAAGCAGGGTCCCCATGGCATTGTCACTGAATGCCGAAAATCCGGTACGATTTATCGGAAGGATCGCTGCCTGCCAAAGGAACGACGGCCAGGGGGGCAGACGTCACGACATCGGGGTCGAGTTCACCAACCTGACGGACCGGGACATCACCTTGCTGAAGACCTTCATAGACTTTCTTGCAGACACGGATGAAAAGAACAGATGACAGGAGGCCCTTGCCGCGGACCGCGAAATGATCGATCCCCTCTACCTTAGCCGCTTCTGCTTCCGGTTTTCCCCGTTGTGATAATTCATCAAACTATGCTATTATAATTCCATGCACGAACAGGAAATCACCATACTCCGCGAGCTCATTATCATCCTCGCGGCCTCCCTTCCCATCACCTACCTCTTTCACCGGGCAAAGCTGCCGGCGCTGGTGGGATTCCTGATCACGGGCGTGCTCATCGGGCCCTTACGGCACGGCGATCATCACCGAGACCCAGGTGATCGAGCGGCTGGCCGAGGTCGGCGTCGTCCTGCTGCTGTTCACGGTCGGCATGGAGTTTTCCATCGCGGACATCGCGCGGTCGGGACGCCAGCTCCTGATCGGCGGCGGCACCCAGGTGGTCCTGACCATCGCCGTGATCATGGGCATCGCGCTCTTGCTCGGCTATCCCGCTTCCCCAGGCCGTGTTCTTCGGATTCCTCGCATCGCTCAGCAGCACCGCCATCGTGCTCAAGATCTACTCGGACCGCGCCGAGCTCGACACCACGCACGGCAGGCTTTCCACGGGCATCCTGCTGTTCCAGGACATAGCCGTCGTTCCCATGATGCTGCTGCTGCCGGTCCTGGGAGAGGCCGGCACGGCCGGGTCGGTCTCGCTGCTTTCGATCGCCATCTACGCTGGGCAAGGCGGTGCTCGGTCTGCTCGTCGTCTTCATCGCGGCGCGCCAGGTCGTCCCCTTTCTCCTGCACCAGGTGATCCGCCTGAAGAACCGGGAGATATTTTTCCTGCTCATCGTGCTCATCTGCCTGGGTACCGCCTGGATCACCTACAGCCTCGGCCTGTCCCTGGCGCTCGGCGCGTTCCTTGCCGGCCTCATCATCTCTGAATCGGAATACAGCCACCACATCGTGTCGGAGATCATGCCGTTCCGCGATTACTTTGCGAGCATCTTCTTTATCTCCATCGGCATGCTGCTCCATACCGATCATTTCCTGGCGCACTGGCCCATGGTCCTCATGCTGACCCTGCTGCTGATGCTCGTCAAGTCCGGCATTGTGGTCGCCACGGCCCGGGCGCTGCGCTACCCCATCCGAAGCGCGCTGCTGGCCGGCCTGGGGCTGGCGCAGATCGGCGAATTCTCGTTCCTGCTGGCGCAGCAGGGGCTCGACCGCGGCCTCATGGGCCAGGACGTGTTCCAGATGTTCATCAGCACATCGATCCTGAGCATGCTCGCCACACCGTTCCTGATGCAGGCCGGCCCCTGGTTCACGGCACGGCTTCCGGAGCTGGCGCCTGCGGCCGCAAGCAAGAACGACGTCTGCACGCTCAAGGGGCATACGGTCATCGCCGGCTACGGCCTGAACGGCATGAACCTTGCCAAAACGCTGAAGGCGACGCACATCCCCTACGTGGTCCTGGAGGTCAACGCAGACACCATCCGGAGGGCGCGGGAAGCGGGAGAACCGATCATCTACGGGGACATCACCCGAAAGGACGTCCTCATCCGCGCCGGAGTGGAGTGCGCCAAGGTCATCGTCTTTGCCGTCTCCGACTTTAACGCGACCCGCATGGCCGTGCGCACCGTGCGCGAGCTGAACCCGTCGATCTTCATCCTGATCCGCACGCGCTATGCATCCGAAGTGGACGAACTGTACCGGCTCGGCGCGAACCAGGTGATCCCCGAGGAGTTCGAGACGTCGATCGAGATTTTCTCGCGCGTACTTCATGAGTACCATGTCCCCGGCAACATCATCGCGAACCAGATCCAGCTGGTGCGTTTCGGAGGATATAAGATGCTGCGCGGCTTGTCGCTCGACCAGGAGAACCTCGGCCGCGTCGCGTCGCTCTTTGCCGGCGCGACCGTGGACAACATCCAGCTTCAGCCCGGCTCCCCGGCCATCGGCAAAACGCTGAAGGATCTGGACCTCCGGCACGCCACCGGCGCCACGGTCATCGCCGTTGTCAGGAACGGCGAGGCAGCAACCAATCCCGGCCCCGACTACACGCTCCTGGCTGATGACATTCTGGTGCTGCTCGGCGCGCACCGCGACCTGGACGAGGCAGCGGGCCTGTTGACGCAGCGCGGGCAGGTGGCTGGGTGATGTCGGAGAGACTAGACGTCAGAACAGTACGGCAGATAAATGGTCATTCGTGTTTTTTGCACATCCCCTTCGCGGCCTGAACACTCGCGGAGTGCAGGCGAAATTTTGGACCTTAGGCCAAGACGGGTGCCCCAAAATTTCGTAGGTCCGCTCCGGGGACGTGCGGGGTTGGGTAAATATTTGAAACGAGTCTTTTGGGTTCCCCATGCGGAAATTTAGCCAGGCGACCGAGTCCGAGGGTTAAGCATTTTGGACTGTCTGAGCCCGCAGGGCAAGTTTCCGAAATGTACCGAGGACGACTGAGCATGGCGTTAAGAATTTTCGCCGGGTGCCCTTCTTTGGGTCACCTTTCTTTGGGCACGCAAGAAAGGTGACAAGGAGCGCATGTTCCATGAGAGAGATAACAGATTAAGTAATCGTGTCAGCGAGAGAGCTACATGGGATTCATAACCTGGAACGACCACTACTCGGTCAATGTACCGGAGATAGACGAGCAGCACAAAAAACTGATCGCCCTTGCCAATCAGCTGTACGACGCAATGCGCGCGGGCAACGGACGGGACGTACTCGGCCCGGTATTGACCGAGCTCGTAGAGTACACAACCTATCATTTCGAGTCCGAAGAACGGCTCTTGCTGCAGCACGGCTATCCGGAGCACGACGAGCACAAAGAACAGCACGATTCACTGGCGGATAAGGCAAGGCAGTTCAGGGATGATCTCAGGCAGGGACAGGAATCACGCGCCATGGATGTTATGCTTTTTCTGAGCAACTGGCTGAATGTCCACATTCTCGAAATGGACAAGCGCTATGCTTCGTTCCTGAGAGACAAAGGCGTTTCCTGATCCTCAGAAAAACACTTCGTAACGGCCGAGGGCGATAACCAGGCACTGCCCCGATTACAAGCTCCAGACCAATGACCGTTCAGCAGCCATCCTATTGTTTTTTTTCTTTGCACATTTCCAGTTCCTCACAAGCCAGGGCGCTTCCCGAACCTTTGGGGCACAGATTGCCTGTCGGCAACCCGCAATTGAGCGGTCCGTAATCCCCGCCGGCAAAGGAATATATACAGCAGTTCATCCGGTCCCCGGATGGATCGTTAGCAAGACAGCATTCCTGTTTTTCCCCGCAGTCCTCAAACGCGCCCAGTTGTGCTTCCTCGGCCTGCCCGCACGCATCCCGGCATGTACCGTTAAGCATCGAACAATTTTCCCCTGCCATCGTGGAAGATGAGGTGAGCAGAAAAACGGTGAATATAGTGATTGAGGATATGCGTGTCATTTTGACTCCGGTCGGCTTTGAATGAAAGTAGCTGCGTCAATTAGAGTTGAAAACGATGGTGTCCTAACGACCTACAGAGCTTCGTTTGAGAGGCGCGATTTCGCGACCCTCACGGGCCGAATCGTTAGAATCAGTGTTAGGTTTCAGATTGTCCTACTCGACCTGCCCAGTGATTTCAATGATGTTGTTATTGACGTTAATCAGTAACAACGTTTCCCTTCGGTTTTATACCCAATAATTATTCATTGCGGATTTACTTCCCAGTGAATAAAACAATCAGGCCTTACTGGTTCGACATACACTGAATTTACGCCGGTCGGATAACATCCGTATAGCATACTTGATAACATCTCCCCATCTCCACCATGCCTATCTTTCACCAATTTTTTTATCGTTCACATCGATACCGCGCTTCTGCCATTTTTCTACAACCCAGCTGTCGCTGTCATGCATTCTTCACCAAAAGCCGCTGGTACAGCATCCCGCCGACATAAAAGGTCACTCCGAGAACAACGAGCCCGATGATCTTCGCGACCGTGGCGCGCCACTCAGGTCAAAGAGCAACACCTTTGCAACCGTCGCGCCGAATACGGCCAAGGATGATTGCCTACACCGTCAGATCAGTAGGTGCTTTTTTCCTGAGGACTATAGCATAAAATGAGAATTATATTGGGTACTTTTCAGAAAAAAAACTCGTATCGGAGGGTGTGCACGGGTGAATCACCCGTTCAACAGTTTGACGACCGCCATGCCGTCCTCGTAGTGTTCGATGATGTTCAGCGCGCCGAAGGACTGGTCAAGACGAAAGAGGTTGTTCAGATCGAGTCCGAGGACATGGGCGAGGATGACGCGGTTCACGCCGCCGTGCAGCAGCAGGGCGATCTCCTGGTTCGGATGGGCCGAAACCAAGCGCTCGTATTCGGGGATGATCCGGTCCCGCACGTCGGTGCACGCATTCGCCGCCCGGCGGACGGTAGTTGAGAAGGTCCGCCCGCCAGTGCTGTGAATTCCTCTGGGAAGCGCTCCTTGATCTCATCGGCAGTAAGCCCTTCCCAGACGCCGACGCTCCGTTCACGCAGCTGGCGGAGGGGTGTAGAGGAAAGATCCAGCCGCTTCGATATGATGTCGGCGCCTTTGACGGACCGGATGAGGTCGCTGGAATAGACCGCGGCGATGGGTTTGCCCGCCAGCAGCCCTGCCAGCCGGTGCATCTGCTCCACGCCGGTTGCGGTGATGTCCACATCGATATGGCCGTTGTAGCGTTTTTCTCCGCCATTCGCCACTTCACCATGGCGCATGAGATAGACCCGCGTCGGCATCAACTACTCCGCACCGGACAGAACCACCAGGAGCAGCAGGACCAGCACCTCGTTCAGTTCGCTCATGGCCCCGATCGCATCGCCGGTGACCCCGCCCAGCTTCTTGACCAGATACCATCGTCCCAGCAGCGTAAACGCCAGAACAGCGGCAAGCCAGGTAGAGCGGCGATCCAGCCGTTCACCCAGATCGCCAGCCCGAACGCGGTTGCGAACGCCGCGATCATGTTGTTTCCGCGCAAGTGCCCGACAAAAGCGCTGCCCATCCCCTCTTCCCTGCCGTAGCTCGCCTTGTAGACCATGAGCGTCTGGGACCAGCGGGCGAGCATGGGCGCCTCAGCAGCGCTTCCACCTTGCTGCCCGAGAACAGATTGTTCAGCGCCAGATACTTGACGAGCAGCAGCAGTACAATGCCGATCACGCCGGCCGTGCCCAGCCTGCTGTCCTTCATGATATGGAGCCGGGATTTGCTGTCATAGCCGCCCATCAGGCCGTCCAGCGTGTCGGCCAGTCCGTCGATGTGAAAGGCGCGGGTGAGGAGCACCAGAATGATGATGAGCATTGCGTTCACGATGGCGTGCGGGAACATCCATAAGAGCCCCTTGTCCGCGTTCACCAGGATGAATCCCAGGGAAAACCCACGAGCGGGAAATAGACCATGGACTTCGCAAGGTCGTTCTCCTCCACCACGTGCTTCTTGTTCAAGGTGAAGATCGTCAGGAACTGGACCGCTGTTACGAAATTTTTCAGCATTGCTTTCATAGTTGGGCCTTCGGCGTACACCAATGCAAAATGCAAATTGCAAATTTTAAAGTGCAAATTAACGTATGGCCCTATGCCATAATATTTTTATCTTACATTTTGATCTTTGCAATTTGCACTTTGCACTTTGCATTATCATAATGCACCTACTTCTTTACCGGCTCTCCTTCTTTTTCAGCGACACCCGCATCAGCAAAGGTCGCCATCTCGGTCAGGATCCTGACGCCCGCCTCTACGAGCGATATGCCGAGGGCCGCGCCCGTGCCTTCGCCGAGCCTGAGGTTCAGATCAAGAAGCGGCACCTGCTCCAGGTGATCGAGCATCTTTCTGTGGCCGATTTCGACCGACTGGTGGGCCGCAATGATATATCCCTTGACCAGCGGGTTCAGTTCGGCGGCGATCAGCGCGCCGGCCGTGGAGATGAAGCCGTCGATGACGACCGGGATCTTATAGAGCGCAGCGCCGAGCACGAGGCCGGCAATGCCGGCGATCTCGAAGCCGCCGACCTTGGCAAGCACATCGAGGGCGTCCTTCGGATCGGGCCGGTTCACTTCGATCGCCTTCCTGATGACCGCAATCTTGTGCTTGAGCGAAGCGTCATCGATGCCGGTGCCGCGGCCCGTCACTTTTTCAGGGTCCGTGTTCGTGATGACCGACACGATGGCCGATGACGGCGTGGTGTTCCCGATGCCCATGTCGCCGGTCCCGAGGATGTCGAGCCTGTCACGGTACTTTTCGACCAGTTCGATGCCCGCCAGCACGGCGCGCTCAGCCTCGTCGCGCGTCATGGCCGGGCCCTGCGTCATGTTCTGTGTGCCGTGGGCGATCTTTCTGATCTCCAGGCCATCCATGGGCTCAAAATCGTGGTCAACGCCCATGTCCACGACGATCACCCGCGCGCCCGCATGCTTGGCGAGCACGTTCACGCCGGCGCCGCCGCGCAGGAAATTATAGACCATCTGGGGCGTCACTTCCTTCGGGAAGGCGCTTACCCCCTCCGCAACAACGCCATGGTCGCCGGCAAAGGTGAAGATGATCTTGTTCTTGATGCTCGGCCTGTCCCTGCCGGTGATGAGGCAGTATTTCTTCGCCAGCTCTTCAAGCCGGCCGAGGCTGCCCTGCGGTTTCGTCAGATTATCGAGCCTGGCCTGCACCGCGTTCGAACGCGACATGTCCACCGGCTGGATCTTTTTTATGACATCCTGTAATTTGCCCATCCTGTGTTACCTCCCTTGATCTTTCCCATACTTAATTCCGCAATCCGAAATCCGCAATCCGCAATCGATTCACTTTATCTTTATCGGTATCCCCGAGGCGGTGAAGTACACTTCGTCGGCGACCTGGGCCACTTTCTGGTTCAAAAGACCCGCATAGTCGCGGAACTGCCGCGCCAGCGGGTTGTCGGGAACGATCCCGAGTCCGACCTCGTTCGAAACGATGAACAGCGTGCCGTTGAAGCCGCGAATGGCGGCAATAAGTTCCTCGGAGCGGGCGCTGATGACATCGCCGTCGCCGGTGTGGGCGATGATGTTGCTCAGCCAAAGTGTCAGGCAATCCAGAAGCGCCATGTCATAATGCCGGGAACTCAGTTTCTGGAGCAGTTCGGCGATGGCAAGCGGCTCCTCAAAAGTGTCCCAGGCCTTGCTCCGGTCCTTGCGGTGCTTCTCGATCCGCGCCGCCATCTCGGGATCGAGCGCCTGCGCCGTGGCGATGTAGGCCCGCTTCCCTTCAAGCTCATGCGCCAGGCGTTCGGCAAATCCTGATTTTCCCGACCGCGCCCCGCCGGTTATGAAGTAGATCTTAGTGGCCATAGGATCCTGTTTTATTTGCAGTGGGTTGCAAGGGCATTTTAAACCCGCCCCTACGCGCCCATTCCATCGCGCCCATCCCAGATAAAAAACCCCTACCTGGTTGTGTCAGGCAGGGGTCAGGTCACGTGCTGTCTTGAAATGTAAAAATGGAGCGGGCGACGGGTTTCGAACCCGCGACCCCAAGCTTGGGAAGCTTGTACTCTACCAGCTGAGCTACGCCCGCTTTTTCGAACAGGATTATATCGGCATGGATAGCCGATGTCAATCAAAAAACTGGAGGCTACAGGAGTTGCCTGACAATCATCTCGATCTCAGCTTCATTCCCGGACCCCAGAAAGCGCTTCACGATCTTGCCGGACTTGTCGATGACAACCACCATCGGGATCGTGCGGACACGGTACTGGTCAGACACATCCTCGGTTCCCAGCAGCACCGTATAGGTCATGCCATGCTCTTTCTGAAATGCCCTGATATCCTCGGCCGCATCTCCTCCGACAGATATGGCAAGAACGACCAGCCCCTTGTCGGCATAGTCCGCGTTGAGCTTTGCCATGCCGGGAATGGAGTCGCGGCAGGGCTGGCACCAGGTTGCCCAGAAGTCGAGCACGACCGGCTTGCCCTTGAAATCAGAGAGCTGGACCGTCCTGCCATTCAGGTCCTGGATCTTGAAGTTCGGCGCATCACCCGATGCAGCCGTTGACCGTTCATCGGACCTGGTGCAGCCGATAAGCACGGCAAGGACTATGATAGATACGGCGATGGATCTCCTGAACATCGGGTGCATCTCCTTAAAAAAAGTCCGGCAAGCAACGATCGCCTTCACGCGATGTCCGTCTTGCCGGATGTTCACAATCGTTCCCCGGAGGTACGGGAATGGACTATTTCAGCAGCGTGTCGACCTTCAACTTGAGCTGCGCCTTTGGCACCGCACCCACCACCTGGTCAACGGTCTGCCCCCCCTTGAAGAACATCAGGGTCGGGATCCCCATGATACGGTACTTGCCGGCCACATCCGGATTTTCGTCCGTGTTCAGCTTCAGGACCTTCAGTTTTCCCGCATATTCCTTTGATATTTCGTCAACGATCGGCGCCACCATCCGGCACGGTCCGCACCAGACGGCCCAGAAATCCACCAGGACGAGGCCCTCTGCTTTCAATACTTCCTGCTCCCATGTTGCGGTCGTCACTGCTTCTGCCATTCCATCCTCCTTAAAACACCGTTATCGTGTATTTTGAATAGTTGCAGAAAGTTCCTGCCGGATCGAACCTTCGGGACAGACGCGGGGACAGGCGCCGCAGTCAATACATTCGAGGGTGATGACGGCCTTTCCATCGACCATCTGTATGGCATCGGCCGGACAGACATCCTGACAGGAGCCGCATCCTGTGCACGTTTTATCGTTGACTCGATACGTCATATAACAACCGTTTGCAATAATAAACCATGCCCTGGGTATTGTCAATAATTTTTAGTTCAGTTGAAATCAGGTGGATAGACTGAAGGTCGAAGACTGTGGTGTCAAGTCGCCGTTTACCACCTTCAGCCTTCAGCCTGACAACCTTCAACCTGAGGCCAGTTGTCTATTTACAGGACTTGTGGCATAATCTGCGCGTGAAACACTGTTTATTGCCATACGGCAGCATGGGCTGGGCGCGGAAAAGAGCGCTCTTCGAGGAGCTCGTTGCAGCCTGCCCGGGCCCGCCGTTCCGCTTTGACCGGGTGCTGGTGCTCGTCCCCTCCTCGCGCATGACCCGGACCTACCGGAAGCTGTTCCTCGACGCCGTGGAAAAGGCCCATGGCGCCACAGCGCTCATTCCTCCCGTTATCCAGACGCTGCATGGCTTTCTGAACTCGCTCTCGGCACGCGTTCCGGGCCCGGCGCTCATCGATGAGAACACGCGGCTCATACTGGTCGAGGGGATCGTCAAGAATTATCTCGCCGAGCGCATGCTGTTCAGCCAGAGTCCCGAGCTGCTCGCCCCGTCGCTCTCGGCGTCCCTGGCAGCAATGATCGATCAGCTCGCCCACGCGGGTATCGGTCCTGCAGAGCTCCGCACGGCTCTTACACCGACAGACGCTGTTGATCGGAAACAGGTCGTCCTGCTCATGGACATCTACGACGCCTACGAGCGTATCCTCAGGGAGCGGGACCTGGCTGATCCAGCGGGCATGTTGTCCCATCTTGGCGGGCTTTTCGACCTCGCCTGGCTCGACCCCTATGACACGATCTTTATCGACAACATCGCCGATGCCGGAGACCTCGAGGCCGGGCTGCTGGCAAAGATAACGGGACACCCGAACTGCCGCTATATCGGTGAAGGGCCGGGTTCCGGACTCGTAGCGCGGGCCGAAGAGGCCCATCCGCTCAGGATCACGAAGGAGTTCCTTGCAAAGATCAACGTCGTACTGGAGGAAGAGGTTAGTGTCACGGACAAAAACAACGAGTTCCTGGCACAGGCGCTTTTCTCCGACAAAACTTTTGAGGAAATAGAACAGCAGGCACGCAACCTTCCCTGCTTTGAAAAAACAGTACACCTCCTCTCTGCTGTTAATCCCCGTGAAGAGGTGTCGTTCATCGCCGGAGAGGTCAAACAGTCGCTCCGCGCAGGAGCTGTGGCCGATTCTCTGCTCGTGGCGTTCCCGTCGCTTGACGAGTACGGTCCGCTGGTGGAAGAGATCTTTACGGACTGCGGCATCCCCTACAACCGGGCGCTCGGCAGACAGCTCAGCTCGTCGCCCGTCACGACAGCGGCCATCTCCCTTCTGCGCGCCTGCCATGAAGAGTTCTCCGGGCCGTCCCTGCTCCGGGTCCTCAGTTCTCCGTTTCTGAAGTTCGGAGAGAACCGCGCTCTCGCGCCGGCCCTGGACCGTTTCCTGCGCGACGAGAAGATCATGGGAGGGAAAGAGCGCCTGCTCACCGCTCTTCGCTATCACCGGTCTGACGAAAGCAACCGTGATATCCTAACCGGTCCGTTGCAGGATCTATTCACTGCGCTTGAACCCTTTTGCATAACAGATCCAGCTTCACTCGCTGTCTGGATGGAGCGGCTTGGCCGTCTCGTTGCCTGGTCGAAACTTGGTTCGCGCGTGCTGCTGATCAAGGGTCCGCTCAACAGCAACCTTCAGGCGCACAAAAAACTGGAGGAGGCCTTTACCTCACTGACAGCTGCAGGCAAACTCTTCCCTGAATACCAGTACACCTTCGGCGAGTGGTTCTTTCTGCTGCGAAAAACACTGATGCACGTACGGTACCAGGTCCCGCCCGATGACGAGGGCGGGGTGCAGGTCCTGGGCCTCGGCGAGACCATGGGGCATGCCTGGACGGCGATCTACCTGGGCGGCCTCGTTGATACGAGGTTCCCCCAGCGCCTGCCGCAGAACATCTTCCTGCCCGAATCAACGCTCGAACCGCTCGGGATCCGAACGCTCGAAAAAGCGCGGCTCACCGCGTCTCATCACTTCTACCGGCTGCTCCTTTCAGCCGACAAGGTCACGCTCACCTGGCCTGAGAACGAGGGAGACCGCGCGACCGTGGCATCACCTTTCCTGGCCGAACTGACGCCGCTCAAGCGGGCAGGCCTCATCAACCGGGGGATCGAACAGACCTCGGGCATCCAGTTCAGCCTCAAGCCTGAAGACAGCAAAAGCATTTCCGATCTGGCAAAAGCCGTTGGCTGCAGAGGCAGGGTACCCGGCATCGAGCAGGTCCTGAGCGCGGATATTCCGAACATGGCTGCTCTAAAAAGTGTTTACGACTTCGATCCCTCGTCAGTTGCACCAGCATTGATATCACTGAACAAGAAGACCTTCCGGGTCACGGAGCTGGACGATTATCTGCAGTGCCCTTACGATTACTATGTCAAGCATGTTCTCCGGCTTAAGCCCCTTGAGGAGGTGACCGAGGACATCTCCCCCCTTGACCGGGGCAGCACCGTACATGGCATCCTGTACAGCTTCTACAAGGAATGGGACAAGCCCGTTACTGCGCTGAACAGGAACGAAGCGCAAGTGCTGCTTCGCAGGCTTGCCGATATTGCCTATGACCGCGCCCTGGTCGCCGACACCTTCCGCAACCGCCGCGACAAGCAGCTTTTTCTGACCGTCATCGTTGAGCGCTTCCTCGATGCCGAAGAAATGTTCTGGGAACAGGGAATGAAACCTGCCTATCTTGAGCATAAGATAGAGGCGTACAAATTGACCCTGTCGGACGGGAGCGAAGTCGAGATCAATGCCAAGATCGACCGCATCGATATTGACAGGAACAACGACTTCATCATCGTGGATTACAAAACCGGCAAGTATCCAACACCGAAAAAGAGCGGTGACCAGGAGATCTTCCAGCTCCCGGTCTACGCCGTAATGGCGCGGCAGATGTTGTCCGCTGCAGGGTCCACTCCCCTGCGCCAGCCCATCGGCCTTGCCTACTATGACCTCACGGGCAAGAACAAAGGACTGGTAAGAGATGTCGTTCTTTTTAATAAGGACCAGTGCCGGGACCAGCCCGCGATAAAACCGCAATCAAGCCCGAAATGCGCCGAAGATTTTGAAACAATATTGAAGCAGAGCATGGACAAGGCGCGCAAAGCGATCGAGGGCATACTGGCGGGCGATTTCGCATCAGAGCCGCAGAATGAGAACAGATGCAGGTATTGTCAAAATGCAGCGATGTGCGAGGAAAAAGAGACGTAGGAACAGGTTTAACCGCCGAGGCACAGAGACGCTGAGAAAATCATTATAGTTTCAATATGCATTTCTCCGCGCCTCCGCGTCTCTGCGGTAGATCATGACTTTTAACGGATGTCCAAATTATGACCACCGATCCAAAAAACCAGACAACCGGCAAGGCGGCCGACACCAACAGATCCATCCACCTTACCGCTTCGGCCGGGTCTGGCAAGACCCGTGCGCTCAAAGAGCGGTACCTGGCGCTCCTGGACCAGCTCGATCTCCGCGGCCTTAACATCGACCAGGCCGTCGCCATCACGTTCACGGACAAGGCCGCAGCGGAGATCAAAGAGCGAGTGATGCAGGACCTGCCCGATGCCATGCTCAAGAAGATCATCCGCGGCAGGCAGGACCTCCGCATCTCGACCATTCATTCCTTTTGCATGAACCTGCTGAAACGCTATCCGCTCGAAGCAGGGCTGCCGCCGGACTTCGGCGTGCTCGACTCCCGGGACCAGGTGTACAAGATCAGGAAGTCCATCGAGGACAGCCTCGAAGAAACGGACCGCGATCCGGTTATCATGGCGCCTTTGGCGGCCTTTACCGCGGACGAACTCGTTGAATCCATCGAATTCCTGCTCAAGATCAGGACCAGGTTGAAGCGTATCGAGATCGATGCCAACGGGCCTGACGGCATGCTCCGCTCGGTCCAGGCCGGCATGGGCATGGAAACGATCGAGACAGAACTGGCTTCGCTCGTCGGCAGCCCGGCCTGGCGCGCCCTGTTCATGCAGATGGAGCTTCTGCTCCAGTCGCAGCCCGATTTTCACGACGCCTGCAGGGGAGCGGCACACCTTGCACTTGCTTCGGCGACGGATACGCATGCCGCTTATCGTATTGCTGCTTCGCTCATGCCTCTGTACTTTACGCTGAACGGAGGGCAGCGCAAGCGATTGCCTATCGCCAAAAGCAAGTACCGCGGGAACGAAACATTCTCCTATGCTGTTTACGAAACCCTCTGCTCGCAAGTGATCGATACTCTTTCGCGGTTCAACTCCGCATACCATCGCGCACAGGCGGGCCACGAAACCATCAGCCTGCTGCAGCTCTATCTGCGTGCAGAGGAACGCTACCAGCGGTCAAAACTGAAGGAAAGCCTGCTGGACTTCGACGACCTCGAGATCTACGCCTACCGCCTCCTCCAGGGCATGGAATCGCCGGAGATCCTGTACTGGCTCGACCGGAAGATCCTGCATTTCCTCGTGGACGAGTTCCAGGACACGAGCGACATCCAGTGGGCCATCCTGAACAAGCTGACCGAAGAGATCTTTGCTGGCCAGGGCACGGAGAAGCGCATGGCCCCCACCCTGTTCGTGGTGGGCGACGAAAAACAGTCCATCTACCGGTTCCGCGAAGCCAACTACCGCCTGATCAGGGACATTCAGGGAAAGATGGAGACGCTTCTGCTGCCTGAAGCGCGGGAGATCCTGACGCTTCAGAAGAATTACCGGTCCACTCCTGCGGTCATCGAGACCGTGAACCGGGTCTTTTCGGCGCTCTGGGGGGACGCCTACCAGCCTTCGGACCCGGACCGCACAGCACATGCGGGAAGCGTACGGCTCATCGAGATCCTGCCGATTATGCGTGATGGTAGCCGGCTGAACATGGCCCAAAAGCTCCGGACGAGGCCGCCATCCTTGCGCGGGAGATCAGACGGATCGTTGACAGCAGACACCATGATCTATGAAAAGATCGGGCGACGCCTGGAACGAGCAGGCCGCGACCTTTGGCGACTGCGCCATCCTCATCCAGTCCAGAACACGGCTGAAGGAATATGAAGCGGCGCTCCAGGAAGCAGGCGTCCCCTTCCGCGTGGTCGGCGGGATCGGGTTCTATGAAGAAGATGAGGTCCAGGCAATCCTGAACGTGCTCTTCTTCCTCTGGAACCGGGACGACAAGCTTTCGCTCGCCGCGGCGCTCAGGTCGGCCGCTCTTCGGCGTGACGGACCGGGAGATCCTGGAGCTCATGCTGGACAACCGGGACCTGCTCGAAGGCCTCAAAGAACGCAGGCCCGATGTCTGGACTGCTGATCCAGGGATGGGAGCGGAACGCCGGACTTGCCCCGCTTTCCGTGCTTATGCACCGGATCATCGCCGACACGGGCGCCTATGTGCGCTTCGGCAGGCGCAATGCCCAGGCGATCTTCAACCTCGACAAACTGCTCGACACGGCGCGTGATTTCGACCGCAGGGGGTACACCACGCTCCAGGATTTCGTGGAATGGATCAGGAACATCCGCGAGGCGGAGCAGCGAGAGGCCACGGCGGACATGAACCTGCCCGGGTTCAAGGGCGCGGTAAGCATCATGACCGTGCATAAGGCGAAAGGCCTGGAATTTCCGATCGTGTTCCTGCCTGCAATGAACCAGCAGCCGAGATCGGTCACCAATGGCCCGCTCGCGATCGTGGAGAACAGCGAAAACGGAATGAGGCTGGCAATCAAGGATGGGGACAATCCCCTGTATGAAGAGTTGTGGGAGCAGGAGAAGCAGGAGCTCCAGCGGGAACACCAGCGCCTGCTCTACGTGGCGATGACGCGCGCCCGGGACTGCCTGGTCATGATCGGGACGCTGGAGAAGAACGGTAAATCGTTCAAGGAGAGCGCCTGGCTTAGCTACCTGCACCAGGCCATCCCCGCGGAGGCGGACAGGAACGGACAGGACGGCCCGGCTATAACGGTTTTCTCCTATCCTGAGTGGCAGGCAGAGATGCTGCCTGTTCTGAAGACGGGAGTTTTTGAGAAGGAGCAAAAGGAAGAAACGCGCTTGATGGTCAACGCTCAAATCATCCTGGAGAACATCGCGCCTGTTCCTTCCTCAACCTCGCTTGAATGGAGAACAGCCACTGACCTCATTTTACGGGAGCGGGAGGATGCCGTCGGACACCTTACCCTGGAAAAAAACGGAGATATGATATCGCCGCTTACGCGCGGAAGCATCCTGCACCGCTGTTTCGAGGAGCATACCAAGACCGGCGCCTGCGACCTGGAGCGGATCATCGACGAATATCCCGAAATGCACGCGTGTATCCCCGAGGTACGGACCGCCTTCGCTGCTGATGCCGATGCGGTCCTGAAAAAAGTGCTGACTACACAGGCCTTCGCATGGATCTTTGAACGGCGCGACGGCTCCTATTCCGAACTGCCCTTCATCTGCCGTCGCGGACAAACACTCATCAGCGGCATCATGGACCGCGTGGTCATCCAGGGAGACACCGGGTATGTGATCGATTATAAGGCCATCGCTGTTCAGGATGAAGCGGAAGCCGCTGCCTGGAAAGACCGCTATCGCCCCCAGGTGCAGGTCTACTGCGAAGCGGTCAAAGAGCTTTTCCGCCTTCGCAGGGTCGAGGGCCACCTCCTCTTCCTCGACAGCGCCCGCCTGGAACCGACCGTATCCCTTTAGCTCTTCCTTCGTTGTCACCCCTCTTGACCACTGGCTTCATTTTTTTTATAATTATTCACGCATACACACCGGCTAACCAAATTGGCGCTATACTTATGCAATAATGCGGCATAAAAGATCAAATTGATGAGGTAGCTACGAATTAAATCTTACACAAAAGGGCAGGCATATTTCTCGCAAAGCTCGCAAAGGACGCCAAGAAAATCCTAAAGCAACAGTTTGCTTTCTGGTTTCCACCCGGAAAAGATTTTAACTCTAAGGTTCCCTTTGCGTTCTTTGCGAGCTTTGCGAGAGATGACTTACTATACTATAGGAGGAGATCATGAAAAAGACACATCTACGAACAGGACTATTTGCGTTACTCACCATCGCGGCACTCACCCTCTCCGGGAGCGGCCTTTCGGCAAAAGAAGCGAAAGTCTCGCCCGAATCCACCAAATTCCTGTCCCAGCTGAGCCTTGCCCTCGATGAAGTGGCCGAAACCGCGGGCCCGTCCGTCGTGAATATCTCGACCACCACCACGATCACCCTGGACCAGAGCCCCTTTGGAGACATGTTCAACGACCCGCTCTTCCGCAGGTTCTTTGGCGACGGGAATGGCCAACCCGGCCAGAAAAGGAAACATAAGTCCTCGGCGCTCGGCTCCGGCGTGATCGTATCAGAAAACGGATACATCCTGACCAACAACCATGTCGTGCAGGGCGCTGACGAGATCAAGATCGTCCTGTCCGACAAACGCGAGTTCAAAGGCAAGATCGTCGGCAGCGACCCCAAAACGGACCTCGCCGTGGTCAAGATAGAAGCCAGGGACCTGCCGGTCATCCAGATCGGGACATCAGGCAAGCTCAAGACCGGTGATATCGTTCTCGCCATCGGCAACCCCTTTGGCTTGAACCAGACGATCACCATGGGCATCGTAAGCGCCGTGGGGCGGTCCAACGTGGGGATCGCGGACTATGAGGACTTCATCCAGACCGACGCGGCCATCAACCCGGGCAACTCGGGCGGCGCGCTGGTGAATACCAGCGGCCAGCTCGTCGGCATCAATACGGCGATCTTTTCGACCAGCGGCGGCTACATGGGCATCGGCTTCGCCATTCCCATGGACATGGCAAAGACCGTCATGGACAGCATCATCAAGCACGGCAAGGTCATCCGCGGCTGGCTCGGCGTCAGCATCCAGAACATCACCCCGGACCTGGCGAAATCGCTCGGCATCAAGGAGACCACGGGCGCGCTGGTGTCCGGCGTGATGAAGGACAGTCCGGCTGAAAAGGCGGGCATCAAACGCGGCGATATCATCATTGAACTGGACGGGAAAACGGTCGGAGACTCGCGCATGCTGAGGAACATGGTGGCCGACAATGCGCCGGGAAAGACCGTGACCGTCACCGTGCTGCGTAAAGAGAAAAAAGAGCCGCTGAAAGTGACCCTGGGCGAGTTCCAGGACACCAGGGTTGCGGAAAAAGCTGATTTCGATTTCGAGAATGTGTTGAAGGACGTGGTCGTACAGGACCTGACGCCCGACCTCAGAGAGCGGCTCAACATCCCCGCTGATGTCGACCGGCGTCGTGGTCTCACAGATTGACCCGGCATTGAACGTGCTGCAGCAAGGCGATGTGATCATGGAAGTGGAGCGCCAGCCGGTTGCAAACGTAAAGGAGTACAACGACATCGTATCGAAGATCGGGCCCAAGGACGGCGTACTGATGCTCATCTACCGCGACGGGGCGTCCATATTTATTACGTTGAAACCGTAAGATAAAGACAGCTCGGAGTTAGGAGTTCGGGGTCAAGGGTCAGGGGTGAGTTCCTACTCCTCGATTCCCAACTCCCTACTCCTGACTCCGAACTCCCGACTCCTGATTCTTTCTCCATCCTGAAGTCGTCCATAACAAAGCCGCTGCCGATATCCTGAACAAGCGATTCAACTATCCTAAACCCGATCGCCTCATAGGCTTTGATAGAGCGAGGTATTGTTCTTGTTGACCGTGAGAACGATCTTTGTCAGGCCTTTTTCTTTCGCCAGTCCTTCAACAAATCCGACAGCCTTCCTGCCATACCCCCTGCCGCGCCGCGACGAAAGCACATAGATCTTGCTGAGGAACAGTTCCTCTTCTTTCGGCTGGACGCTTATATATCCGATAAACTGCCCCGCTTCCCGGATCAGGAAATAGAGATACCCGCTCGCGATCTGCTCGGAAATGGCCTGCACTGACTGAAACCGCGAGAGCATGTACTCCACCTGCTCTCTGCCGATGATGGGGATGTAATGCTCGGTCCAGATCTCTTTTGCCAGGGCTTCGACGGCCTTGATATGCTGTTTGGTTGCAACCCTGATGAACATGGTTTTTTTAAAAATTTCAGGTGGAAGGTTTTTAGGCTGAAGGTTGACGCCTGTAAAAAAGAATGTTTAAACCTTCAGTCTTCGGCCTTCAGTCTATCCACCGTGAATCGGTACCTTTTTATATCGTTATTCCCTTCATAAGTCAAGGTGAAGCAGGCCTGCGTTGACTCTCGTCCTAATCATGATACAATACAAAAAGAGGTGAACCATGAAAGAATACGACGTGATCATCATCGGGTCCGGCGCGGGCGCGAACCTTGTTAATGACGCTCTGGAGCACAACAAGACCGTGGCCCTCGTGGACAAAGGGCCCGTCGGCGGCACCTGCCTGAACGTGGGCTGCATCCCGACCAAGCTGATCGTCTATCCGGCCGACCGCATCATGGAGATCCGCGAAGCGAAGAAGCTCGGCATCACGGCCGAGATCAAGGAGATCGATTTCAAGGCCATCATGGACCGGATGCGAAGCAAGGTCAAAAAGAGCCATGACCGCATCCAGGAAGCGCTCGAAAAGGCCGAAGGACTTCGATTTTTACTTCGGCGAAGCGCACTTTACCGGCGATTATACGCTCGACGTGAACGGCACAGACGATCAAGGGCAAAACGATCTTCATCGTTTCCGGCGCCCGGCCTCTCATCCCTCCCATCAAGGGCATCGACGACGTCCCGTACCTTACGAACGAGAGCGCGCTCCAGCTCACGCGAGCGGCCCGAGAGCATGATCATCATCGGCGGCGGATATATTGCGGCCGAGTTCGCCCATTTCTTCGAGGCCGTCGGGACGAAGGTGACGATCATCCAGCGGAACCAACGCCTCGTGCCGGACGAAGAACCCGAGATCGCGGACCTTCTGCAAGCGGCCCTCTCCCGCCGCATGACGGTCCATACGGACACCGAAGCCGTGGAAGTGCGCAGGAACGGCGGCACCATCACGGTCATGGCCCGCGAACGGGGCGGCAAGACCATGGAACTTGCGGCGCAGACGCTCCTGATAGCGGCGGGAAGAAAATCGAACGCGGACCTTCTGCAGGTGGAGAAAACGGGGGTAAAGACGAACGAGCGCGGCTATATCGTCGTGGACGACTATTTCGAGACCACGAAAAACAATATCTGGTCCTTCGGCGACGCGCATCGGCAAGAAGATGTTCCGCCATTCCGCGAACGAGGAGGCGGAGCTTGCCTGGCACAATGCCATACACGGGAAAAAGTCGCGCATCAACTATCTCACGGTGCCGCATGCCGTGTTCTCCTATCCCGAGATCGCCTCGGTGGGGCTGACCGAAGAGCAGGCGGTCAAGCTCATGGGCAAGACAGGAACTACTGGTAGGCAAGGCCATGTATACCGATGTGGCGCGCGGCGAGGCCATGATGGAGCGGGAAGGGTTTGCCAAGGCAGTGGTGCACCGGAAGAGCGGAAAGATCCTGGGGTATCACATCATCGGGCCGCAGGCCTCGATCCTGATCCAGGAGGTGGTGAACGCCATGGCAGCCGACGGCAATCTCTGGTCGGTTGCCAAAGGCATGCACATCCATCCGGCGCTGTCCGAAGTGGTCCTGAAGGCCTTTGGAAAGCTGAAGGAGCCGGCCTGAACGCTTATTTTCAGAACGAACCACCGATCCTCAGGCCGAACATATCCGCATCCGACCGGGGCTGCTGATAACCCACATACCCCGGCAGGGAAGGATCGTAAACCACGACTGTTGGTGATGTTTTGAAGCGCATGCTGTCGTAAAAAGCGCTGATCCTGAAGGACTGCAGTTTTACACCGGCCTCGGCGAACAACGAGGGTTTATTGCCTGGTTCGAGCGTTATTTCCTCGTAGGAAACATTATCGTCGTCGATATAATTTTCCGTGTAAAACGGCAGCTTCACCCCTGCCTCCAGGAACAGTTTGTTCATCTGCCCCAGATCCTGCTCTCCCCTGATCCCGATCCGTCCGTAAAACGTGCTCCAGTCCTCGGTATACCCGGCAGCGACGGACCCGTCCGCGGCAACAGTGTCCTCAATGTCCCGGAACCAGGACCTGAAGCCGATGCCTCCAAAGGGTTCGAGAACAAAACTCTGCGACGGCCTGATCCTGCCTCCCAGGTCAAGCTCAAATTTGAACCCGAAATAGTTTGTCGTCGAAGCTGCCGGCACTCCCGCCTGTGTTTGTCCGTCGTAATCCACAGAACCGCCGTTGAGCTCGATCCTGGGCTTCATGGTCATGTGATTGGAGTACTCGTGCGCATACGCGACCCCCACGCCGAAACGGGGACCCGACTCCTTCAAAATCTGCCCTCCGGCGTCGTCAAATTCCCTCCACGTGAAGCGCTCTATGAGGCCATAGACCTCCATATCGCCCTGCATAAGGGCATGGACATCCGAAACTCCGAACACCAGCGAGCATGCTACGACCAGCAATGAAAACTGCTTCATCTTGTCCATGAATTTCATCGTATCCTCCTCATAAACAATGAAATAATCTGCACCTGTCCGGTTGCAGGGGCGATTTCGATCCTTGGCCTAAGCATACCAGACTTTTACCGAAGTCGTGAAAAAAGCGGGGTTTTCCATTATTATTCAATTGACAAATCGTACCCTCGCAGGGTATTATGCCCAGCTTCATACAGAATCCATTTCGTTCCACGGACCCCACGTCACCAAGAACTTCTTCCTGCGCGACCTGCACTTCGTGGTAAAAAAGGACAAAACAGACATGATCAAAAGAACAGACCTCCGCAACATCGCCATCATCGCCCACGTCGACCACGGCAAGACCACGCTCGTGGACACGCTCCTGCGCCAGAGCGGCACCTTCCGCGACAACGAACGCGTCCAGGAACGGGTCATGGACAACATCGACCTCGAGCGCGAGCGCGGCATCACGATCATGGCCAAGAACACCGTCGCGTGCACTACAACGGCGTCAAGATCAACATCGTGGACACGCCCGGCCATGCCGATTTCGGCGGCGAAGTGGAGCGCACCCTCAAGATGGTGGACGGCGTGCTGCTGCTCGTGGACGCCTCGGAAGGCCCGCTGCCCCAGACCCGGTTCGTGCTCAAGAAGGCGCTGGAACTCGGGCTGCCGCCGATCCTCGTGATCAACAAGATCGACCGGCCCGACGCCCGCATCGCGAGGTGGTGAACGAGGTCTATGACCTGTTCATCGACCTCGACGCCAATGACGACCAGCTCGATTTTCCGATCGTCTACACCAACGCCCGCGACGGCATCGCCAAGCTGAAGATGGAAGACGAAGCCAAGGACCTCCAGCCGCTCTTCGACCTGATCGTGAATACCGTCCCGCCGGCCGAAGGCGACGAGACGGCGCCGCTCCAGCTCCTGGTCATGAACATCGATTACAACGATTATGTCGGCCGCCTGGCCATCGGCAAGATCTTTGCCGGCACGGCAAAGGTCGCCGATCCCATCGGCGTGGTCACCGCAGAGCGGCGCCATGGTCAAGACCAAGATCACCTCGCTCTTCGCGTTCCAGGGCCTGAAGCGGGTGGACACGCCCAGCGCCACCGTCGGCGACATCGTGGCCCTGGCCGGCATCGAAGGCGTGAACATCGGCGACACGATCACCGATCCCGAAAACCCGAAGCCGCTGCCGCGCATCGCCGTGGACGAGCCGACCATCTCGATGATCTTCTCGATCAACAACTCCCCCTTTGCGGGCAAGGAAGGCAAGTTCGTCACCTCCCGCCACCTGAAGGAGCGGCTCGAAAAGGAGCTCCTCTACAATGTGGCGATCAAGGTCGAACAGGGCGATGCCACCGACAGCTTCAAGGTCCTGGGCCGCGGCGAACTGCAGCTCGCCATCCTGATCGAGATGATGCGGCGCGAAGGCTACGAGCTTTCCGTGTCCCAGCCCGAGACCATTACCAAGCAGCGCGACGGCAAGACCTTCGAACCCATGGAAAACCTGGTCATCGACTGCCCCGAGGAGTTCATCGGCGTGGTGACCCAGAAGCTCGGCACCCGCAAGGGCCGCATGACCAAGATGGCGAACAACGGCCACGGCCGCGTCCGCCTCGAGTTCCGCATCCCCGCGCGCGGGCTCATCGGCTTCCGGTCGGAGTTCCTGACCGACACGCGCGGCACCGGCCTCCTGAACCACCTCTTCGACGGGTACGAACCCTGGCAGGGACCGATCGCCAAGCGCGCGCACCGGCGCGCTCGTGGCCGACCGGGCGGGCAAGACCACGACCTATGCGCTCTACCACATCCAGCCCCGCGGCGAGCTCTTCATCGGCGAAACCACCGCGGTCTACGAAGGCATGATCGTGGGCGAGAACTCGCGCGAGAACGACATGGACGTGAACGTGATCAAGGAAAAGAAGCTGACGAACATGCGCGCCTCCGGCGCCGATGAAGCCCTCCGGCTCGTGCCCCATCGCCAGCTGTCGCTGGAGCAGTCGCTGGAGTTCATCAAGGAAGACGAACTCGTGGAAGTGACGCCCAGCTCCATCCGGCTCCGGAAGAAGATCCTCGAGCAGAACAAGCGGCCGAAGAACAAGCAGAGCGAGAAACAGGATTAACGCCTGCGATACACGATCTGCCGCCTGAACAGATACTCAACAACAAAGCCGCTGAAATGATTTTCAGCGGCTTTTTATTTTTAGCAATAATGACAACCTCTACCGCGAGGGCGCAAGGGTACGCAAGGACGGCAACAGATTTAAATCATTGTGCGGGTTTAAGAAAAGAGAAAAAAGACTTCGCTTCCAGGTTTCCTCGCGTACCCTCGCGCCTTCGCGGTTCAAAGCACTTCATCACTGGCCGATAGCACATAATCGCAAAACCTTTTTTACCACGAGGACGGAAAAAATACTTCTAAGCGGAAGTTACAAATGATTGACCATTCTCTTAACACCATCCTTCATACGGGGGACATTCCAGTTGAGGATAAAGCCCAGTTTTACATGTGCGCATCTTAAGATAGGTTAAAAGTTGCGCCTCGTGAATCGGAAGAAACTTTTCAACGGTTTTGTTTTCAATAATGACTGTATCGCCAACGATCATGTCCAGCCGATAGCCTGCGTCAATGTCAATACCCTCATATTGGATTGGCAATAATGCTTCGCATGCAACCTTGAAACCGCTTTTTGTCAGTTCATACGCCAGGCACCTCTGATATGCCGACTCCAGCAGCCCGGGCCCTAAAGCTGTATGGACTTTTCATGGCAGAAGTAACAATCTTTGAAGCAATGTCTTCGATATCCATTAGTCGTTCCCTTCTTCAGCCTTCCTCGCGTACCCTAGCGCCCTCGCGGTTCAAATGCCCTGATCTTAAAAATCCAGCGGGCTCTTTCGTTCTTTCTCGGTTTTGCTCGGCACGCAATGGGTGTAAATCATCGTTGTATTGCTGCGGCTTTCAACTGGCAATAACGCAAATCAGTCGTATGAGTATCATCTGCGTTACGACTTCGGCAATGACAGAAATATAAGCCTTGCATATACGGCCGAATCATGGACGTTAACCCGTCGGTTCCAGGGTAGTGCCATAGAAACATTCCCCTCAAATTACGTCTCTGTCAATCAACAATTGATCGAATACAAAATCCCATTAAGCAGCATACAGACGGAGCTAACCAATGGTGCCGTATCCAGTGGGATGGCTGATTTGTTTGCTGTATGGCAACAAGGGCAAGGACCGAATGATTATGACGATGCTGCGGGAATTACTGTCAGTTTCAATTAAAGAAGTGGTTCGAGATGGGGCGAGCTGAGAACCTCGCCTCATCTCGTTTAAAATATAGCGTCAATGTCCATCATTCCGTGCAAGACTCTTATGATCTCTATACCGTCAGTAATCGGCATATAGAAAATCAGATATCTGCCGACCGGGAAGCTCCGTAAACCTCGATGGAGTTCATCGCGATTTCTTCCCATGCTTTTGAATTGCGCAAGTTTGCTGCTGGTTTCTGCAATTTCGTCGAGGAGTTTATCCGCACTGTCTGGATTGTCTTAGGCGATGAACCACCATATCTCGTTAAGGTCATTTTCAGCCGCCGGGCTTTTCAGAATTCTCAACATCAGACGCGAGCCTTATGTTTTTGTGCTGCATTGAGCCGTTTACGGCCTTGTGTCTTAATAGCCTTAATATTTAAAGGCGTCGGTTCACCACTATCCAGCCCTTTTTTTATTTCGGCCCTAAGTTCTTCGATACGCACGGATTGTCTGTGGTCTCGCTCCGCAAGAAGGCGCAAAGCTTCTCGTAAAACCTCGCTTGCGGAACCATAGTGACCGCTCTCAACCTTATTTTTTACCAGTTTTTCAAGTTGTGGTGTAAGTGAAATGTTCATAATATTGTTTCCTCCTATGCCACTAATAATAACATACTTTGACATTCTTTGTTATAAAAAATGAAGCAAGAAGTACTCGCTTTAAGGCCATTCGTAATACTCGGTAAAATACATACCAACCTGCGCCTCCACAGCGACGCGCCTAAGGGCGGCGGGCGCGTGAGGCGCGGGAGGGCACTAGGAGGCACTAGGGTCAGGTCTTGAAATATAAGAAAAGATGTGCTAAGGTACCCCCATGGCTCGACCATTAAGAATAGAATATCCAAATGCCGTCTATCATGTCACCTCTCGTGGCAATGCTCGGAATAAAATATTTCAAAGCGATCAGGATAGAGAGAATTTTCTCTCTGTCCTTGGTTCTGTTGTAAAGAGGTTTAACTGGCTTTGCCACGCCTACTGTCTCATGGACAATCACTATCATCTTATGATAGAAACGCCTGATGCCAATCTTTCTCGGGGGATGCGTCAGCTTAACGGTGTTTATACTCAGAAATACAATTGGTGGCATAGTAAAACCGGCCATATATTCCAGGGTCGATACAAGTCCATATTAGTTGAAAAAGAAAATTATCTTCTCGAACTCTGCCGTTATGTTGTTCTGAACCCGGTACGGGCCAATATGGTCCAAAAACCGGAAGAATGGAAATGGAGCAGCTACGAAGCGACTGCAGGTTTAAAGAATGTTCCTGATTATATGACGGTAGGCTGGATTCTGGGGCTGTTCAGCAAGAACAAAAAAGAGGCGCAGAAGCGATATCGTAAGTTTGTCAGTGAAGGGACACAACAAGGCTCGCCATGGAATGATCTGCAGGGTCAGATACTGTTGGGCGAGGAAGGATTTATAGACAAGTTCAAGGATCATTTAACCGACAAAGAGAAGATAAAGGAAATCCCGCGTGCACAACGATATGTGAACCGACCGGCCTTATCAAACCTTTTCCTTCAGGCGAAAAAACCGCTAAACGAAACAAACATATTTATATGGCTTATATCAAATATGGGTATTCTTTAAAAGAGATTGCGGACCATCTCGATATTCACTATACTACGGTAAGCAAGATAATTACGGGTTTTGATGGAAAGTGATAATCCAAGACCTGACCCTAAAGAAAGGATAGTATCTGCATGAAGCATATATTTTCTCTTGTTCTTGCATTGGTCATTGTAATGCTGGTCGTCAACATCGTGTCCGAAGGAGTCGTGCCGGACGGAGCAGCTGTTGCGACACGGGTCGAGGGAACAGTCCGCATTGTTACCCGTGAATCGCCTGCAGGACGCTTGATCAGGAATAACGACAGCATCGGAAAGAACGATCGGGTGGAGGTGCAGGGGAATTCCCGGCTTGAGCTCCGCTTGCCCGACGGCGGCTACTTGAGACTGTCGGATAATGCGCGCCTCACGATGCGGATGCTGCAGTTCGAGAAACTGACGGGCACCCTGTACCTTGCAGGCGTTTCTCGACAATGGCAAATTATGGGCGAAGATAAAAAAACGCGCAACGCCCGACTCCTGGGTGGAGGTGATCACCCGTACCGGGCTCGTCGCCGCAAAAGACACTGTCTGCGCTGTGGATGCGGAGGAAGACGCGAGCACTACGATCAACGTGTACGAAGGCGTTGTTCTGGCCGTGAGCGCGGCGAGGGAAGCGCCCCAGACCGTTGGCCAGACAAGCGCGCTCGCGGAGGTCCAGCCGGTCAGCGTCCAAACCTTGCAGCAGGTTTCTGTTTCAGCGCAGGAGGGCGTATTGCAGCCGCAGGATTTCGATCCGAAGGCTACGATCAACGACTGGATCCGCTGGAACCTGCAGCGAGACGCCCGGGAGGGACTCGTGTCAATAACGGTCGCGCCGGCTTCATCGACGGTCACCAGGGGGAACTCCCTGCAATTTGCCGGCGTTGCGCATTATCCGGACAATATCGAAAAAGATATCACCTGGTTCGCAACGTGGAGTTCGTCCGATGTCAACGTCGCGAAGATCGACCCGTCAGGGACCGCCGCGGGAACAGAGCTGGGGAGCGGCCACGATCTCGGCCGCGATCGATGATATGAACGGGTCAACCGTGCTCAACGTCAGCCGGGAACTCCTTTCCATCGAAGTGACGCCTGCCTCAAGATCGATCGCGAATGGTGCGGTCCAGCAGTTCACGGCAATGGGAACGTTCTCGGACAAGACGGTCAAGGACATCACCTCGTCCGTGGTCTGGAGATCCTCCAATACCAATGTTGCGTTCGTTGACGCCACCGGCCGCACCGTTGCAGGCAACGTGGCAGGGACCGCCGTGATATCGGCCTCGCTCGGAACTAAGCGCGGAAGCGCCACGCTCAAGGTCAGGCGTGAGCTTATTTCCATTAAGATTATGCCGGAGAGCGCGATAATCATGGCGCACGAGACACAGCGGTTTGGGGCCATCGGCAGCTATTCGGACGGAACCACACAGGACCTCACTGGAAACAGTGGAATGGGAAACATCCGACGCTAATATCGCGGAGATCGACCAGGCCCAGGCGGGCCGAGTCATTGGCAAAAACAAAGCGGGAAGCGCTACCATAAAAGCCTCCTTCAACAGAAAATCCGGGTCGGCAACCATTACCGTAAATAACATAAACAAGTAAACTGCCTCTATGTTCGGACTCCGGGCAGTCCCGTATCAACGACCTCTGAACCATGCATTATGAACCTATCAACCTTCTTCAATTCTATTGTGGGCATGTACCTTGCCCAGTCTTTTTGCCACTCGGTCATCGCGGCAATGATCACGGACCGCGCCGTGAAGGCATGGAACATCCATGACCCGCTTGTCAGGCAACGCTTCCGCGTCATCGTCATCCTTTTCCCGATCGTTTCGTTCCCCCTCTACCAGCTGCTCAATCCGGACCGGAGCTCAGCCCTGTTCAGGCTCGATTCGCTCTTCGACGTAAATCGGTGGCTTTTCCTGGAGATCTGGGGGTTCCAGCCCGTCAGCCTGTTCTTTGTGCTCATTCTGGTGACGACCTCGCTGATCTTCCTTTTTCAGGAGATGCTTCCGGTTCTCAGCAATACGCTGAACGCGGAACAGCCGGAGCATGACGGCACGCAACTGGACGTCGGCCCCTTTATGGAAGAAGCCTCCCGATCACTGTCCATTAAAAAACCCGGGGTAGTTATCCTGGACGATGACAGCCCGGTCCTCTTTTCCACCACGGGCAAGGACGCCGTGATCTTCGTATCCACCGGTCTCTCGCAAGCGGTGACCACCGAGCAGATGCAGGCTGCCTTGGCGCATGAACTCGCCCATATCGCCCGGAACAGGCGTCCCCTGCTGATCGCCGTGTTTCTCCTTCGGATCATCATGTTCTTTAATCCCATCGTCCTGGTGAAGTTTCGAAGAGCGGTCCGGGATGAGGAAAAGATCTGCGACGACATCGCCGTCTCGCTGACGGGAAACCCCGCTGCGCTCGCCGCTACGCTCAAAATTTTCTACCAGAAAACAGACGGGGTCCCGGAACCGGATCCCCGGAAGCTTTTAAAGACGAATATCTCGCTCGAAGAGTACAGCCACAATCTTCACCTGGAGGACAGGATCAGAAGACTTGAGGCCGGTCCAGCAGGCACGATGGAACAGTGGGGCGTTCCTTTCACGATTACGCTTCTGACCGTAGCAGTACTCAATTATTTTATTGTGTGAACCAGTGAGGTAAACCATGCACAAAGCGTTATTGCGTATTCTCTCTTTTTCTTTCATGATCGGCCTGCTCATACTGGGCCTTAAGCTCATTAACTGGGTCCCGTTCGCCATGCAACAGGATGCGGTCAGGCGATATAACACCATTGAAGAGGTGCGCTCAGCGTTGAACCGGAAAGACCTCTATGTGCCCTCCTATTTTCCCCAGCAGATCAGCTGGCCGCCATCAGCTATCCTGGCGCAGGGCAAGCCATTTTTCGCCATGGTGATGGAATTTACCCGTGCGGACAAAAGAAATATCGCCCTGGTCATATCCCAGTCCGAAGGCAAGGCACTGAATGTCGAAAATCCGATCGAGATCAGGGTGGTCACGGAAAAGGTGCAGTATGCGATAAAAGGCAGGGATTCCGTGCTCACGGTAGGTTTATGCGTCAATGACGAACCTTGCAGCGGAATAACCTGGACCGAGGGCAAATACACCATGACGGTGCTGATGAAGTCAACACCTTTTGAACTGACGAAGATCGTCGAAAGCATGCTCCGCTGAAAATCGCTTTTCTGTCGCCTGATCATGCTTCACAATCAGCATCGCATGCATTCGGCAAATCAGTCTCTCTCCTTCCTGGGAAGTCAAGCTGCGCTCCCCTTCATACTCCGTGGCATAAGCATGCGCATTGTTCTGATGAATATTATGGCGCTCTATTCTCTGTTCCACTGCAACTTTTGTTCTCTGATGCTAGGATAATTATTCCTTCAAACTAGGCGCTTCTTCCAATTGTAATATTCCGGCCTTCTGCTATAAATAGACTAACAAAATCTAAAAAGGGAGGTGGAAACCATGTTGAACTACAAAACAGGACACAGAGTTGGGAAGGGCACTTACTGGGATCTGTCGAACGGACAGCGAATTGATGTTGAGCAGGAGGCCATTCTGAGCGGAGACGCTTCAGCAACGTATTACCGCATGCCTGCAAGCCTGATGCTGCTTGCCGGACCGTTCATCGGCCTGCTCTACGTACTGTGTCTCCCGTTCATCGGCATCGCGACGATCGCATCGCTCGCAACAGGCAAGATCGTCAGCGGCGTCTTGAGCCTGATCGGGAAAAGCCTGTCGTTCGGATGGAGGCCCGGGGAAGCGTACCTCTCGGGCAAGAAAAAGAACAAGAAAGAACAGAAATAACGCTTCGGCGGAAACGAGTGCCCGTGCGCATGGGGCGTACGGGCCAAAAGAAACCAGGCGGATGAATCTCCGCCGGAACCAAAACCAGGAGAAAATGCCATGTATACACTTTTTGATTTTATGACACAGGTAAAGGGCATCGAATACATCATATCCGTTCTGTCCATTGCCGCGTTTATGGTTTTCTGGGAGGTACTGAAACCGAAACCCTTCGCCACGGTCGTCAGCAACGGCAGGGAGGACCTGGCGCATCTCAAGGAGAGCGGGGATACGATGAAATACGTCAGGCAAATGGCGGCTGCCCCGTTCATCGGGCTGGCATATATCGTCATTCTGCCTGTCGGGTTCTTCGTCGTGGTGTTGTCCGAGGCGGTGAACCTGGTGGTAAAAGGCGTCTCCACCCTGCTGGGCAAGGACGTATCCTTTGACTGGCGGCCCATGGAAGCCTATTTAACGGGCAAAAAACGAAAACAGAATGAAGCCGACTCCGGCAAGGGAGCGAAGTAGCGGACCGATACACTGTCAATAGTTTACTGGTTGAGTTGGGCTAGGCATTACAGCCCAACTTATTTTTTTCTTCAGCTCTGATTAACGGTCAATCAAGAATCAGACACTCTCCTTCCCTTTTGAATCAACCTTCACTCCCGTAGTAGAATCCTCGTCATTCCAACACAATTCTTGTAATACTTTAGCACTATAATTTTTAATTCGGTTGCTACTTTCTGCACTAGGATAATAATTCCTTCAAACTAGGTACTTCTTCCAATTGCGCAATTCCAGGCATCTGGTATACATAAACTAAATAAAAATTCGAAGGGAGGTGAAAACCATGTTGAGCTACAAAGCAGGGCAGAAAGTTGAAAAAGGCACTTACTGGGACCTGTCGAACGGACAGCGAATTGATGTTGAGCAGGAGGCCATTCTGAGCGGAGACGCTTCAGCAACGTATTACCGCATGCCTGCAAGCCTGATGCTGCTTGCCGGACCGTTCATCGGCCTGTTCTACGTACTGTGTCTCCCGTTCATCGGCATCGCGACGATCGCATCGCTCGCAACAGGCAAGATCGTCAGCGGCGTCTTGAGCCTGATCGGAAAAAGCCTGTCGTTCGGATGGCGGCCCAAGGAAGCGTACCTCTCGGGAAAAAAGAAAAACAAAAAAGAACCCAAGTAGAGCCACAGCGGACACGAGTGCCCGCGTGCGCATGGGGCGTACGGGGCTCACCCGATCGGGCGGATGACACTACGCCGGAACCAGACAAGGAGGTAACACCATGTATACACTTTTTGATTTCATGACACATGTAAAGGGCATTGAATACATCATTTCCGTTCTGTCCATTGCCGCGTTTATGGTTTTCTGGGAGGTCCTGAAACCGAAACCCTTCGCCACGGTCGTCAGCAACGGCAAGGAGGACCTGGCGCACCTCAAGGAGAGCGGAGACACGGTAAGGTACGTCAAGCAAATGACGGCTGCTCCGTTCATCGGGCTGGCGTACATCATCATGCTGCCGGTCGGATTTTTCGTCGTGCTGTTGTCCGAGGTGGTGAACCTGGCGGTAAAAGGCGTCTCCACCCTGCTGGGCAAGGACGTATCCTTCGATTGGCGGCCCATGGAGGCCTATTTCACGGGCAAAAAAAGAAACCAGAATGAAGCCAACTCCGGCAAGGGCTCCAAGTAGCGGACGAATGCCCAAATTCAACGAAAGGGACGGATCTATGAGAAAAATTCTCAGCATCACCCTAGTCTTGAGTCTTTGTCTTCTCGCCGCGGCCTACGTGAGCGCTGCGGCGGAGGCCCCCGGAATACGCATCCTTGACAGCATTAAGGATGTCTATACCCCGGTGAAGTTCGATCACCCGAAGCATGTCTCCCTTGCCGGCAACTGTTCCGCCTGTCATCACGAGCACGCCATCGCGGACGGGCTGCCGTGCAAACAATGTCATGCGCTCACCCCGCAGAGCTTTAAGAACTCGGTCAGCCACAGTTTCATAGCGTGCAAAAACTGTCATGGCATCCGATCGGGACAATGCCAAGGCCCCCGTCTTCGGCACAGCAAGCGCGGCAATTGCCGAGCATCCCGATGTGCAAACGAAGATCAGCAGGGACATGCCCGGGCTCAAGACCGCGTATCATAAACAGTGTTTCAGCTGCCACCGCGGCATGGGCAACATCGGCACGGACCCCAAGGGCTGCGCGGAGATCTGCCATGCAAAACGAGCGGAAAAAGTCAGCAAGAGCATTCAAAAATAGAAAGAGTCGTGGGGGAAAAGAATAGCATATACCGCAAAGGAGAGAAGGTATGAACGATAAATCAAATGAACCCGACAGCAAGGATACACCTACCGGAGATAAGGCGGGCAAGGACGGCCCGGAACAAAGAAAAAGCAACGGCATAAACCGACGGGCCTTCCTGGGAACCGTTGCCACCATCGGCGGCGTCACCCTGGTCGGCTCGGGCGCCCTGGCCCGCGCGGCCGAAGACTTTTCCGGATGGCCGAACAGCTATGGCCTTCTGACCGACCTCACCGCTGTGCGTGGGCTGCCGCAGCTGCGAAGAAGCCTGCAATGAAGCGAACAGCCTGCCCGCAGCCGGAGACGCCCTTTGACGATGCCTCGGTCTTCGAACAGACCAGGCGGCCCGATGCCCATGCCTATACCGTGGTCAACCGGTACGAGAACCCCAAGGACAAGACGCATGCCGATCTACCGGAAGGTCCAGTGCAACCATTGCAAGGAGCCGGCCTGCGCCTCGGCCTGCCCCATCCATGCCTACTCGAAGACGCCCGAGGGCGCGGTCAAGTACGACCCGAACCTCTGCTTCGGATGCCGGTACTGCATGGTCGCCTGCCCCTTCTATGTTCCGGCCTACGATTACGAAAGCGCGCTGGAGCCCAAGATCGTCAAGTGCACCATGTGCTACGATACGCGGGTAAAGACAGGGCAAGATCACGGCCTGCGCCGAAGCCTGCCCGCCGGGCGCCATCACCTTCGGCAAGCGGGACGAACTGATCAAGATCGCCCGGAACAGGATCGAGAAGGAGCCGGACAAGTACGTCGACCACATCTACGGGGAGCATGAAGCAGGGGGAACGAATTGGATATACCTCTCCGGGGTTCCCTTCGAGCAGGTCGGCTTCCCGGCAAACGTGCCGAAAAAGCCGCCCATCGAGCTGACCAAGGGCTTCCTCTCGTCGGTGCCGCTCGTGTTCACGATCTGGCCGGCCCTCTTCGGCATGTGCTATGCAGCCGTAAGCCACCGGGATGAGATCCATGAATGAAAAGATGCATCCGTAGAGAAGGAGGAACGCAAATGAGCAACGGATATCCTGCTAAACAAGAAAACTTTCAGTCCTGGTTCATGGATAAACTGCTCATGGGCATGTCCTGGCCGGACTACCTGAGAACGCTCATCACTCCCTTCAACATCGTCGCAGCGGCCATCCTGAGCGTCGGCCTGCCGCTCATCGGTGATCCGCTTTGTCCAGGGCCTGGCCTCCGTCACCGCATGCCTCGAACGAATATCCCTGGGGCATCCTGCTCGGCTGGGGGCTCTTTTCCGGGGTTCCGCTTTCGGCCACGGGCTTTGTCATGGCCACGGCCTACTACATCTTCGGCTTCAAGCGGTATCACTCGCTGGTGCGGCTGGGCGTACTGACCGGGTTCCTGGGATACCTCTTCGCCGTCATTTACCTGCTGACCGACCTCGGGCAGGCCCTGGCGCATCTACTTCCCCATGGCGTCGGTTTCGGCACGGCCTCGGTCCTGTTCCTGGTGGCCTGGCATGTGGCGACGTATCTGACCGTGCAGCTTGCTCGAGTTCAGCCCCGCCATCCTGGAGTGGCTCAAGTCGCAGCGGGTCCGCAAATGGGCGATGATGATCACCATCGGCATGACCATCGCCGGCATCATCCTCTCGACGCTGCACCAGTCGGCGCTCGGCGCCATGTTCCTGCTCGCGCCCGGAAAGATGCACCCGCTCTGGTATTCCCAGTATCTGCCGGTGTTCTTCCTGAGCTCGAGCATCTACGCGGCGCTCGCCATGGTCATCGTCGTAAGCACCCTGGGCGCCAGGTTCCTGACGGACAAGACAGACCGCAATTTCCGTGAGCAGCCTGGACCCGCTTGACCATCGGCCTGGGCAAGGGCGCGGCGGTGGGCATCTATGTCTACTTTGCCCTGAAGCTCATCGGTGTTGCCCATGACGACCACTGGAACCTGCTGAACACGCCCTACGGCCACTGGTTCCTCGTTGAAATGCTGTGCTTCGTGCTGCTGCCCGGGCCTCATCTTGTCACTGGGCGTGAAAAAACAGAGCGCGGGGATCGTCCGTTTCGGCGCATTCTCCGCGGTGCTCGGGATCATCGTGAACAGGATCAACGTCTCGACGATCGCCTTCAACTGGAACTGCCGAACCATTTTCACCATATTATTCCGCCGTGGCAGAGAAGCGACGATCGTTTTGACGATCTCTACGCTGCACGTGCTGATCTTCCGGTGGATCCTGAACCGGATGCCGGTGCTGCGGGAGCATCCGGACTATACGGAGACTCACTGAGCCGGGATTGCATGAACGAGATCAACGGGATGTCCGTTACAACTGGCCTGTCACGGTCTGCGGCATGAGACCACCTGAACGCTCGCGCTCATGCGCCCTGATGACACCGACGGTTGCAGCTGACATCCCGCCTGTTTGGGCGAGGTGCTCGATATGATGGGGAACCAGGGAAGCCGGTGGGGGGTAGTCCTGCTCTTTGCTCTGACGCTGCTGGCCCGGCCGGGCAGGCGGCGAACCCGGCGCAGTTTTCCGATGAATCCAGAAGGTGCCTGGACTGCCATGCCAAACCGGGCATCATCAAACGTTTTCAGAACAACGAATCGCTGATCGCGTATCTAGATGCCGATCAATTCCAGGCCTCCGCGCACAATTCCCTGGCCTGTTCCAGTTGCCATCCCGATTTTTCGTCGGCGAAGCACCCCACCCGAGAATTCAAAAGCAAAGCGCAGTATCAGATCAGGTCCTCGCTCGTCTGCCGGCACTGCCATACGCGACGAGCAGATCAAAAAACGCGCGGTCCATCGCGGACTGCTGCGGGAGGAGAAGGCCGGGAATCCGCCCGTGTGCACCAATTGCCATGGCTCCCATACGATCGACCCGGCTGTCGGGGAAAAGTTCCTTCACCAATGAAGAGCAGTACTGCATGAAATGCCATAGCGATTCGAGATGCCATGCATTTCGAGAACAGCGAGAGCCCGTGCGCTTAAGGTCGACCTGCTCCTGCTGAAGACCTCGGTACACGGCAAGCTCAGCTGCTCGGACTGCCATTTCGGGTTTTCTTCCGAGGAGCACCCGCAGCGTAATTTCAGGACACGCGCGGGACTTCACCCTCGCTTCGTCGGAAAGCTGCAGGCGCTGCCACTTCGACAAATACACCAAGACGCTGGAGAGCATTCACTACACCTGCTGAGCCAGGGCAAGCTGAACGCGCCGGTCTGCACCGACTGCCACGGCTCCCACGACATCTCGCGCATCGGCAAGGAACGCTCCGCAAGCGCCAAGCGCTGCCAGCGGTGCCACTCCGAAGGAATACGACATCTATGCGAAGAGCGTGCACGGCAACGCGCTGTTCAACGAGCACAACCAGGACGTGCCCGTCTGCGTGGACTGCCATACGGCGCATACCATCGAGGACCCGCTTCTCGCTGGATTACCGCGAACGGATCCCCGAAATGTGCAGCAACTGCCATGCGAGAAAGGAGATCGTCGGGAAATACGGGCTTTCCACCAACGTAGTAAAACCTATCTTTCCGACTTCCATGGCGTGACGCTCGGGACTGTATAAAATGCAGAAGGGAAAACTCGATCAAACCGGCCCGACCCATCGCGGTCTGCACCGACTGCCACGGCACGCATAACATCACGAACACCAGCGGGCCCGAGGCGACGTCGTCAAGGCCAACCTGGTCAAACGCTGCAGGAAGTGCCATGCAGATGCCAATGAGAATTTTCCCGATTCCTGGCTTTCCCACTATGAGCCGAGCCTCAAGCGGGCGCCGCTGGTCTTTCTGCCGGATGGCTTACCAGTTATTTATCCCGCATCATGCTGATCGGGTTGTGCTCCAGATTCTGCTGCACATCTGGCGCTATGCGGTCAACCGGTAATGTTCGCTGAGCCAGGCACGATTCTGTCGCGGAGGTGACCATGAAAAGCACGATATCAGACGGTTCAGCACTGACCCGCATCATCGAACACTGGATCCAGCTCGCTGGCCTTCAGCGATGCTCGTCGTCACCGGGCTGTCCCAGCGGTTCCATACGTTCGACATCTCGCATCTGGTTCATCCTGCACGCTGGGCGGCATCGACAGCGTGCGGCTCATCCACCGCTATGCCGGCATCTTTTTCTCGCTGCGCCGTTGCGTGCGCACGTCGCGGTTGCAGTGATCGGGATGGTCGTAAAGACGATGGCAGCCCATCCATGGTCATCACCAAGAACGACTTCCTGAACGCCGTCCACAACATCAAGTATTACCTCGGGCATGGAGACACTACCCGGCGCAAGGGAGGCAAATACAGCTACACGCAGAAATTCGAATACTGGGGCATTCTGACCGGCGGCTTTCTGATGATCGCCACCGGGGCGGTCCTCTGGAAACCGCTGTTCATCACCCGCTTCATGACCGGCGAGATCATTCCCGCCGCCAAGGTGCTGCACTCCAATGAGGCGCTGGTCGTTTTCCTGATCATTGCCGGTGGCATATCTACAACGCCATCTTCAGCCCCGAAGTGTTTCCGCTGAACATGAGCATCTTTACCGGCTCCATATCCAGGGAACGGATGATCCATGAGCACATCCTGGAACTTGCGGAATCGAGAGACAGGACGCCCGAAGAGATCCGGGCGCATACTACGAAGCGCGGCGCTGGAGCCCGCGACCGGCCATGGACCAATCAGCGAAGGCCTGATGTTCGTACTGACGCGCGATCGCGCGTGCGCCCTATCTTTTTTCGGCCACTTAATCTATACTCATTACCATGACCGAGCAAACAGGGAAGTCTGCGCAAACGCATAACCCTGACCATCATAACAGGCATTTCGATCATCCTGCTCACGCTTCGGCATTGCCAGTTATTACATCATTCAGAAGAATATCGAGGACTCCCTGAACAAAAAACTGGCCCTTGCACGCCTGATCAGGAACAATATCGACAATATCATCAAGGACAATATCAACCGGCTCTACGATATTTCCTTCTCGGGAAAGATCGATCTGCCGACGGTGACTTTCGGCCCGGAGCGGGACGCGATCAAGACCGCCTACCGGTACTCGATCTTTACCGACGGCATCTTTCTCCTGGACAAGCGGGGGAAATATCATCCTGAACTATCCCGAGCGGATCAGGGACACGGCGATCAATGTCATGAGCATCGAGCCGGTCGGCAGGATCCTCGTCGCACGGCAAGCCGGTCGTCTCGAACATTTACACGCTGGAGCCGTCGGGAAGAAAGGTCCTCTTCGTTCTCGTCCCGCTCAAGGACAAGCAGGGCAACTACCGTCGGCGTGGCGGGCGGCGAGATCGACCCGACGAACCCCGTGCTGACCCGCATGCTCGGCCTGATCGATATGGGCAAGGAACATGTTTATCGACATCGTGGACTCCAACGGCGTGGTCATCTCCTCGTCGGAGCCCGCCCGCATGCTGACCCAGTGCAACCGCAGACAATTTTTCACCGAGCATCATCGCCGAGAAACAGGAACGGGTCACCACCTGCCACCGCTGCCACGTTTCCGGAGACACAGCGGAAAACAGACCGATGATGCTGGCCTTTGTTCCGCTCGAAATGGCGCCCTGGGGCATTTCGATCCAGGAACCCGAGGAGGACGTATTCGCTCCGGCCTCGCGGCTGAAACGGACTTTCGCCACCCTTGCCGTCATCTTTATCGGGACCGCGTTCATCCTGACCATCGGGATCAGCCGAAGCATCGTGGACCCGCTGAACGAGCTGATCCGGGCGCCGACCGGATCGCCAGGGGCAATCTGTCGAAACCGATACCGTCCCAGGGAAGCGATGAGATCGGCATCCTGAGCCAGAGCTTCGAGACCATGCGGCTCAAACTCGTCGAGTCCATGGAGCGCATCACCCGGCACGCCCAGGAACTCGAAACACGGGTCCACGAGCGAACCCGCCAGATCAACGAAAGCCAGAAAAGGGCGGAGCTGCTTCTGCAAAAAGTCATCTCAACGCAGGAAGACGAACGCAAGAGGATCGGCCGCGAACTGCATGATGACACGCTTCAGGAACTGTCAGCCGTGCTGATGCGGATCGACATGTGCAGGATTCATCCCGCAGAAGACGTCACGCTCGGAGACATCGATAAAATCCGCCAGATCATCGTGCAGACATTGGACGGGGTGATCGGCATCATCCAGAACCTGAGGCCGACGCTCCTCGACGATCTGGGGCTCGTGGCCGCCATCAAATCGCTGCTCGACATGCATCTCGGCGAGAACGGCATCAACTATTTCATCAATACCGACCGGCGTCACAGACCGGCGGTTCCGTCCCGAAGTGGAGATCACCCTCTTCCGGATCGTGCAGGAGGCGGTCGCGAATACCGCCCGCCATGCCAGGGCGGAGAACGTCTTCGTGCTGATCAAGATCGAAGAAGATGCGTGCATGTGGACATCGAGGATGATGGGGAAGGCTTCGACCTCAACTCGCTGTTCGTTCCGGCGCGAGCCACGACGCGAAGGACCGGCGGGGGCTCGGCCTCCTGGGCATGAAGGAGCGGGTGGCCCTGATCGGCGGCAAGATCGAGGTGTGCTCGAGTCCCGGCCTGGGAACGCAGGTCGATATCCGGATACCACTTATGGAAGCGGAGGTCGAGAGTGCTTAAAAAAAAGGTCCTTATTGCCGACGACCACGCCCTCGTACGGGAGGGAATCGTTGCATTTCTCAAGCTCTGCGACGACATCGAGGTGATCGCCGAGGCATCCGACGGGATCGAGGCCATGGAGAAAACCGGCAAATACCACCCCGACATCATCATCATGGACATCAACATGCCCAAACTCGGCGGACTGGAAACCACGGTCGAGATCAAAAAGATGCACCCCCATATCAAGGTGCTGGTGCTGACCCAATACGAAGACCGGGAATACATCTCGCGGTTCCTGAAAGCGGGGGTCTCCGGATATCTGCTGAAAAAAGCGGTCGGGAGCGACCTGATTGCGGCCTTGAAAACGATCGTGCGGGGAGAACTCTACCTCTATTCATCGATCGCATCGGAGGTCGTTGCCGGCTATCTGCAGGGAGGGAAACAGGTCGATTCAGAAGACCCCTATGACAAGCTGAGCGACCGGGAAAAGCAGGTCTTAAAACTTGTCGCGGAGGGATATACGCACAAGGATGTGGCCGACATGCTGACCATCAGCGCCAAAACCGTCATCGCCCATCAGACGAACATCGGCGAGAAACTCGGCATCCATACCCGTGCAGGCCTCATAAAATTTGCGATCCAGAAAGGAATCATCAAAATAGACGGCGTCGAAGGGAGTTAGCTTTTCAACTAAAAAAGGGCCATCTCCCGATGGCCCGATCTGTACTCCACCTGGCTACGTGTCTGTAAGCTGCCGGCTACAGTTTGGCTGCAACGATCCTGTCAACGGACCACTTGCCGCCGCCTTTAATGATCAGCACGATCGTCATGGCGATCACCAGGAGATGAAATTCATACCCCTCCCCTGCCTGCTTTCCGCTCCAGTTCATATAAAATCCGTGCTGCAAATGGAGCATGAAAATCGCAACGACCATATTAACGCCGATACCGAAGGCAGAGAGCCTGGTCAAAAATCCCGTGAGCAGGCCGAGCGACCCCAGCCCTTCCGCAATGATAGCCAGGAAGGCGAAAACCACCGGAATCCCGAGCGTTCCCGTGAAGAACCCCATGGTACCGTCAAAGCCGTATCCGCCGAACCAGCCCAGAAGCTTCTGCATCCCGTGGGGGAAAAAAACCACACCGAGCAGCACCCTCAGGATCATTGTTGCAGTATCGTTGTCCGTATGAAATAATTTCTTTAACATATATACCTCCCTTCAAAAGGCGGCATCATCTTCAGGACCGATCTTCCGCCTGTTGCAGCCCCAGCTTGCGGCAGAGATGCCCGAGTTGCCTGCAGCTCCTCTTTCGTAAGAATATTCATCTGAGAAACGATCTTCGCCGCATGGCGAGGAAAGATGCTTTTGATCAGTTTGCGCCCCGCCGGGGTCAGCGTGATCCGGTACAGACGCCGGTCTTCTTCCTCCCGTTCACGCTTCACCAACCCCCTTTTTTCGAGATTATCGATCACCATGGTGACATTGCCGCCGCTTTTGAGGATCTTCTGTGCCAGCTCCCGCTGGCTCAGCGGGCCGATAAAGAACAGCGCCTCGAGCACCCCGAACTGGCTTGCGGTCAAACCATCATCGTCCAAATGCCTGACCACCCGCGACGTTACGGATTCAGACGCCCGGACCAGCTTGATATAGGCGTCCAGCGCCCGCCTGACCTCCGGTGGCCCCTGGTAATGCGTTCCCATAATAGTTCACCAATTAACCGTTTAATGTTAAACTAATTATACCGCACTGCGACGGAAAGTCAAGGGGTCTTCTGTGGAGGCTACAGGTCTTTTCTGAGACGGTGCCAGGTCATGCTGAGGCGTTCGGACAGCGCCGTAGAGGAGATGTTGAGAAATCCCAGGGTGGGAATCGCAGCATAGAACGAGCGGTCCCGCTGTCCACTCAGGAACCCGGAAGGATGGGGTACCACCTCGAGGCCTTGCGTTTGGAACAGGGCCACGGACCGCTTCAGGTGAAAAGCGGAGGTGACCAAAATCATGCATTTTCCGGTGAAGGCGGCCTTCATGTTCCTGGCGCTTGCCAGCGTATCGAACGAGGCATTGTCGACGGTTATGTCTTTTTTCGGCACTCCGAGGTCCAGGGCAAAGCGGGCCATCGGGGCGGCATCGGAAAGCTGCGGCCTGGCAGGGTCGCCTGCGCCGCCCGTTATCACGATCGGGACGCGCAGGGAGCGATAGAGCTTCACCGCAGCCACCACCCGCTCAAGTGAACCGTGGCTCGGCACGGCCTCAAGGCCGAGCGCAGAAAGATCAACGGCCCCGCCGCCCAGCACCACGATAACGTCGGCTTTGACGCTCTTCACGTCAACCGGCCGGTAGTCGGCCTCCAGCGGAGAGATCAGGGCGTCGGACACCGGGCTGATGCTCAGGCTGTACAGCAGCAGAAATGCAACCGTGATCAGCAGCCGGCCCAGGAGGCGATGGGTCCACAGGAGCAGGAACCCCAGAAGCATCAGCGCCAGGATGTTCGTTGGCGGCAGCAGCAGGAGCAGCAGTATTTTTTTGATGATGAAAACCATGAGCGTCCCCCTTCACGGGAAGGAATAATGGAAGATCGTTGTAAGTATACTTAAAACCGCGGATTTAAAAGGAGCTTTTTTAAAGCAGGATCCAGGCGAGCTTTCCACCCTCAGTCTCTCCGCCTGAGGAGTCAATCCTTCAACAACTCCTCAAGTATCTCTGCCGCATCCTTCACATATCCAGGACAGCGCTGTTTGAAATGCTTTTCCTCTTTTGCCGTTTTAATCCCTTCCGGCGTGCTCACGTCGCATTCCAGCAACTCCCTGCAGACCACCGTCCCATGCCGGGCTTTAAACCCCTCCACGAACTCATGGGCGACATCCCCGGTCCTGTCCTTTGAAAGCAACCTGCTCCCTGAAACCTTGGAATGCTTCAACCCGATGACCATCAAAGCGCCGGTAACGGCGCCGCAGGTCTCTCCCATGCCCATACCCGAGCCGAAGGCGGCAGCGACCTTGAGCGCAGCTTCCCGGTCAAGGCCGAATTGCGGGCCGTAGGCGGACACCACAGCCTGGGTGCAATTTATCCCCTTCTTAAAACAGGCGACACACTCGTCAACCTGCCCCTGTCCTGAATCCTCGTCACGCCGCTTCTTGAACAACATGCCCATCGCTCCCCTTTCACCTGCCACAGTTGACCTGCATCACGCCATTTTCCCCTTGATTTATCATGAAGCTTGCATTAGATTATAGCCCTATTGACCCATTAGCCGCAAGGAGGTTTCTCATGGCAGAGCAGGATTTTTCAAAGAAGGAAAAGAACTTTTACACGGACATCCCCCAAAAAAGCGAAGCGTTTTTCCTGAAGGGGTCGAACTCCTATGACTGGGGTATGAAGAACCGGCTGGCCCGCATTTTCAATCCCCGGTCCGGAAAGACCGTGATGCTGGCCTTCGACCACGGATATTTCCAGGGCCCCACTACCGGGCTCGAACGCGTCGACATTACGATCAAGCCGCTCATCCCCTCCGCGGACGCTTTGATGCTGACGCGCGGGATCCTGCGATCCGTCATCGACCCGTCGTCGACCAACGCCGTGGTCATGCGCGCAAGCGGAGGGCCGAGCATCCTGAAAGAGCTCTCAGACGAGCACATTGCCGTGAATATGGAAGACGCCTTGCGCATGAACGTGAGCGCCGTGGCGGTACAGGTCTTCATCGGCGGCGCCAATGAGACCCAGACGGTCAACAACATGACCCGACTTGTGGATATGGGCATGCGCTATGGCATGCCTGTACTCGGCGTTACGGCAGTCGGCACCGAACTCGTGCGCGACGCCCGGTATATCGGCCTCGCAACGCGCATCCTGGCCGAACTGGGCGTCTCCATTGTGAAAACCTATTTTGTACCGGGTTTCGAACAGGTAGCCGCGGCCTGCCCGGTGCCGATCGTCATCGCCGGCGGCAAAAAGCTTCCGGAGCGCGACGCCCTGCAAATGGCGCGTGATGCCATAAACCAGGGCGCATCGGGCGTGGACATGGGCAGGAACATCTTCCAGTCCGAGTCCCCCGTTGCCATGATCGGGGCCGTGCGCAAGGTCGTACACGATAACGTCAGCGTCAACGAAGCGTATGAGTATTATCTGGATATGAAAAAGAAATAGAAGTGCGGCTGTAATGACAACCTGACTGGGAGGACGGACCTCACCCTCCCCGCACCCCTCCCATCAAGGGAGGGGATTATTTTTCGTACCCTCTCCCCTAGGTGGGAGAGGGCTGGGTGAGGGGGAGTATCGAATGAAGGTCGGAGTCTACTACAAAAACAGCGATGTCCGGGTGGAAGAACGTCCGGAGCCCAAGGCCGGCGACCGCGACATCGTGGTCAAGGTCATGGCCTGCGGCCTGTGCGGCTCGGACCTTCTGGAATGGTACCGGATCAAGCGCGCCCCGCTGGTGCTGGGCCATGAGCCTGCGGGGACCGTTGTCGAGGCCGGAAAGCTCGTGACCAACGTCAAACCCGGAGACCGCGTCTTTGTCACCCATCACGTGCCCTGCAATGCCTGCTACCATTGCCGCACCGGCCATGAGACCGCCTGCACGATTTTCCAGGCCGTCAATAATTTCGAGCCCGGCGGTTTTTCCCAGCTCCTGCGCGTCACCGGCAAGAGCGTTGAGACCGGGACCTTCGTGCTTCCCGACTCCGTGACCTTTGAGCAGGCGACCTTCATCGAACCGCTGGCGACCGCGGTGAGGGCTCTCCGGACCGTGGCGCTTAAACCTGCCCAGAGCGTGCTCGTCTGCGGCAGCGGTGTCGCGGGACTGCTCCTGATCAAACTGGCGCGCGCCATGGGCGCCGGCACGATCATCGCGACCGATATCAGCACATACCGTCTTGAGAAAGCGCGCCACTTCGGGGCAACCCACACCATAGCAGCCAAGGAAGATGTGCCCGCCTTCGTCAGAAAAGTCAACGACAACCGGCTGGCTGATGTGGTCATCCTCTGCGCCGGCGCGTTGCCGGCAGCGAAAACCGCGCTCCTGTCAGCCGAAAAAGGCGGCACCATCCTCTTCTTCGCGGTCCCGAAGCCAGGCGAGACCGTGGATGTTGACTTCAATCCCTTCTGGCGCGACGATATCACGATCAAGACCTGCTACGGCGCCGCCCCCCTCGACAATCTGCAGGCCCTCGAACTCATCAGACACGGCACGGTGACGGTGACAGACATGGTGACGCACCGGTTCGGCATCGACCAGATCGGCGAAGCGTTCATGACCGGCGCCAAGCCTGACGGGTGCATGAAGGTTATTATCGAACCGAACCAGTAGGCCGAGTCGTTTAAGCAATGAACGTTTTCAGCCTTTCTCCGTGCCTCCGTGGTGAAAAAGCCTTGCCGTTGCCCTACAATTCTTTTGACTCTTTCTTACATTCCCTTTATAATTCCAAACTATGAACACTAGGATCGGTGTGATCGGCGCCGGGGCGTGGGGCACTGCCCTGGCAATGCTTTTGGCTGACAAAGGGCACGACGTAACGCTCTGGATGTACGAGAAGGACCTTGCCGAAGAAACCGGCAGAACGCGCGAGAACCGCGTGTATCTCCCGGGGTTTACCTTGCCGGCTTCCCTGAAGATAACCTCATCGCTCGAATCGGCGGTCACGGACATACCGGTCATCCTGTCCGTCGTCCCCTCGCACACCGTGCGCGCGGTGGCAAAACAGTTCGCGCCTTTTCTTGCCAAAGACGCCATCATCATCAGCGCTTCCAAGGGCATCGAGATCGAGACCCTCATGCCGTTGTCTGAAGTCTTCAAGGACGTCCTGGCCCCGCAGCATCACAACAATCTCTGCTTCCTCTCCGGCCCGAGCTTTGCCAAAGAGGTGGCGCAAAAGATGCCAACCGCTGTCGCCCTTGCCTCCTATGACCTGGCTGTAGGGATGAAAGCACAGGAGATCTTCAGCAACTCCTATTTCCGCGTATATACCAACACGGACGTGATCGGCGTGGAGCTTGCCGGGTCGCTCAAGAACGTGATCGCCATCGCAGCCGGCTTGCTCGAAGGGCTGGGTTACGGGTACAACACCATGGCCGCGCTGCTCACGCGAGGGCTTGCGGAAATGGCGCGGCTTGGCGCGGCCATGGGCGGCAGTGTCCAGACGTTCTCGGGACTCGCCGGCATGGGGGACCTTGTCCTGACCTGCACCGGGGGGTTGTCGCGGAACCGCACGCTCGGCGTCCGGCTCGGCAAAGGCGAGAAGCTGGATGACATCATGAAGGGCGCAAAGACCGTTGCCGAGGGCGTAAAGACCGCCAAAGCAGCGCGCGAGCTTGCGACGAAATACCACATGCACATGCCGATCGTCGAGCAGGTCTATCGCATCCTGTATGAAGGCAAGGACCCGGGCCAGGCGCTCAAGGACCTGATGGCCAGGGACCTGAAGGCGGAGTGAGACAATTTCGGATTGCGGATTTCGGATTGCGGAATAAAAAACTCCCTGTGACCAACAGACTCAATCCTAGATAATAATGAATAAATCGGAACTCACCAAACTGCTCCAAAGCGTACGCACCGGCAAGACCGATATAGAAACTGCGCTCACGCGGCTCAAGCACCTGCCGTTCGAGGATGTTGCCTATGCCCACATCGACCACCACCGTCATCTGCGCCACGGTATGCCCGAGGTGATCTACTGCGAAGGCAAGACACTTGAGCAGATCGTCGGGATCACAAAGCGCATGCTCAAGGCCGGAAGCGATATCCTGGCAACACGCGCATCGGAAGCAGTGTTTAAAGCGATTAAAAAATTGGACCGCCGGGCGATCTATCACAAGGCGTCCCGCACCATCGTGGTCCAGGATGCAAAGAAAAAGCCGACTGCCGGCGTCATTCTCGTCTTGACTGCCGGCACTTCTGACATTCCCGTTGCCGAGGAGGCCGCTGTCACCGCCGCCATGCTCGGCAGCAGCGTTCAGACCGTCTATGACGTGGGTGTTGCAGGCATCCACCGCATCCTGAGCAAAAAAGAACTCCTCGAATCCGCGCGGGTGATCGTCGTCGTCGCGGGCATGGACGGCGCCCTCCCCTCGGTCGTGGGCGGCCTCGTGGACAAACCCGTGATCGCCGTGCCGACGAGCGTGGGTTATGGCGCCGGTTTTCAGGGCCTGGCCCCGCTGCTCACCATGCTGAACTCCTGCGCCGCAGGGGTGGCGGTCATGAACATCGACAATGGCTTTGGGGCAGGCGTAATGGCGCATAGGATCAACCTGTTGGGAGAAAATCAGTAAGGCTGAATAGTCTCTCGCAAAGCACGCAAAGGTCGCAAAGGAAACCTTAAGGATAAGAACTGGCGTGCCATACTTGTAACTGCTCAGGTTGGCCGCAAAAGAGCGCAGAGAACTCGCCAGTTCTTGGGTTTCAGATTTAAAGCTCTCTGCGTTCTATGTGATCTTTCGAGGCTAATGGTTTTGACCTGAGAAGTTACCCATACTTTTAATGCTTTTTATCTTTGACTTTCTTGGCGACCTTTGCGAGCTTTGCGAGAGACGCCTTTGATTTTATTATCAGTCTTTGACATTCCTCGCTAAACTATGACTACAGCCTACTTCGACTGCTTTTCCGGCATATCCGGTGACATGACACTCGGCGCGCTCGTGGACGCAGGCGTCAGCATCGATGCTCTGCGCGCAGAACTGGCGAAGCTGAACCTGCCCGGCTATGAGATCACGGCGGAGAAGGTGCAACGCTCCGGCCTCTCGGCAACAAAGGTGCACGTCCTGCTTGATGACAAACCTCAGCCAGCACGCCATCTCGCGGACATTTGGAAGATCGTCGAAACCTCGGAACTGTCGGCGCCGATAAAACAGGACAGCATCAGGATATTCGAGCGGCTTGCCGCTGCGGAAGCCAGGGTGCATGGAACGACGGCTGACCAGGTACACTTTCACGAGGTCGGAGCAGTTGACGCCATCGTTGACATTGTGGGTTCGATCATCGGGCTCAAGATGCTCGGTGTCACGGCCATTGCCGGCTCAGCCGTCAACCTCGGGTCAGGATCGATCAAAACAGCGCATGGCATACTGCCGGTCCCTGCGCCTGCCACGGTTGAGTTGCTCAAGGGCATCCCCTCCTATGGCTCACCAGTGCCTTTTGAGCTCACCACACCGACCGGAGCGGTCATTCTAAGCACGCTGGGCTCATCCTTCGGTCCCATGCCGCAGATGAGCGTGTCACAAATAGGACACGGAGCCGGCAACAAGGAAATCCCGGGCCAGCCGAATGTGCTCCGGCTCATGATCGGGGAACCGGCTTCTGCCTATGACGAGGACAGTTCCATCGTTATTGAGACGAACATCGACGACATGAACCCGCAGCTCTATGAGCACGTTATCGACAAACTCATTCAGCAGGGAGCCCATGACGCCTACCTCACGCCGATCATCATGAAAAAGGGAAGGCCCGCGATACTTCTTTCAGTTCTGACGGACGGGATGAAGGAAAGCGCCATCCTTGAAACGATCTTCCGCGAGACGACCAGCATCGGCGTCCGGATCCAGGAAGTGGGCAGAAAGAAACTGACCCGCGAGATGCAGCTCGTTGAAACGGCCTATGGAAAGATCAGGGTCAAAGTGAGCAAACGCGGTGAGGAGATACTTACAATCACCCCGGAGTATGAGGACTGCAGGAAGATCGCGGAAGAGAGGCAGGTGCCTTTGAAGCTCGTGACTGAAGAAGCGAGAACGGCGTTCTCTCGCAGAGGCGCAGAATAAAGCAAAGCATTGTCTCGCAAAGCACGCAAAGGTCGCAAAGGAAAGCTAGGCCATGACAGAAAATGAGTTGGCAAAGATCGTTGTGGATTTTTGTCTGAAGATCCATAAGACCCTTGGTCCGGGATTACTGGAATCAGTTTACGAAGAAGCACTCATATACGAGTTTAAAAAGCTTGGAATCCCGGTGGAGCGACAGGCGGGAATACCGGTTATGTACGAAGAAGTCAAAATGGATATCGGCTTCAGGGCAGACGTGTTAGTCGAGAATAAACTCATTGTTGAATTAAAATCCATTGAAAGCATCCTTCCAATCCATAAGAAGAAGCTTTTAACATATCTGAGGCTGGCAAATATGAAACTGGGCCTTTTGGTTAATTTTAATGTAGACTTCCGTATCGCAAACGGATTATAGGCCCGTCCTTCTTGAGCTTCCCTTTGCGACCTTTGCGCGCTTTGCGAGAGACGCCTTTGACTTGGTAGTATCGTTGCCTTATAGCTTTTTGAACATTTGCATCATAGCGAGAGATTAATTATGAGAACTATCCGCATATCCATGGCACAGATCAATCCCGTTGTCGGCGACCTCAAGGGGAACCGGGACAAGATCATCGACTACATCGGCCGCGCGAAGAAGCTCGGCGCCGATATCGTCGCCTTTCCCGAACTGGCGGTGACCGGCTATCCTCCCGAGGACCTGGTGCTGAAACCCCAATTCGTCAAGGACAATCTGCGCACGCTCAAGGAGATCGCGCAGGCGGCAAAAGGGATCACGGCCATCGTCGGCTTCGTCGACGGCAAGGATAAAAACCTGTACAACGCCGCTGCGGTCCTGGACAGCGGGAAACAGATCTACACCTACCGGAAGATCCTCCTGCCGAACTACGGCGTATTCGATGAATACCGCTACTTCAAACCCGGCAATCGCTGCCCTGTCATCACGGTCAAGGGCGTTGCCGTTGGCGTGAATATCTGCGAGGACATCTGGTACGCCGAGGGGCCGACCTTTGTTCAGGCGCTTGCAGGCGCGGAAGTGATCGTGAACATCAATGCGTCGCCTTTTCATAAGGGAAAGGGAAAAGAACGGCGGGCCATGATCTCGGAGCGGGCGCGGGAGAGCGGGGTCGTCGTTACCTACACCAACACGGTCGGCGGTCAGGACGAACTGGTCTTTGACGGACAGAGCATGGTCATCGACCGGAACGGCAAACTGATCGCCGTCGGCAAGCAGTTCGAAGAAGAGCTGATGACCGTGGACATCCGTGTCCCCGGCGTAAAACCGTCGCTGCCTGAAGACCTGATCCAGTATCAGGACCACATCGATTATGTTGTTGTCTCTGAAAAGCCTGCGGGTAAAAAGAAAGCTCTCCCGCCGCGACAGGAAGTCCAAACCGCTCCCGGTCTGCGAAGAAGTGTATCATGCGCTGGTGCTCGGCACGCGGGATTACATGACCAAGAACGGCTTCAAGTCCGCGGTCATCGGCCTCTCCGGCGGCATCGACTCGTCCCTGGTGGCGGCTGTTGCCGTTGCCGCCATCGGCAGGGAAAACGTTACCGGCGTGTTCATGCCGTCCCAGTATAGTTCGAACGAAAGCCGCGAAGATGCCTGCGAGCTGGCGGAACGCCTCGGCATCAAGGATACCTGGACATCCCCATCAAGCAGACCTTCGACGCCTATCTCAATACGCTCCGCCACGACCTTCGCGAAAACAAAGACCGACGTGACCGAAGAGAACCTCCAGGCGCGGATCAGGGGCAACATGCTCATGGCGCTCTCGAACAAGTTCGGCTGGCTCGTGCTCACCACCGGCAACAAGAGCGAGATGTCCACGGGCTATGCCACGCTCTACGGCGACATGGCCGGCGGCTTTGCCGTTATCAAGGACGTGCCCAAGACCATGGTCTACGACGTCTGCAGATGCATTAACCGTCTTGCCGAAAAGACCATTATCCCGAAGCGCGTGCTGACCAAGGCGCCGACCGCCGAGCTCCGTCCGAACCAGAAGGACAGCGATTCCCTGCCTGAGTACGAGGTGCTCGACCCGATCCTGAAGGCCTACGTCGAGGATGACCAGTCATTCGGGGAAATGCTCAAGATGGGCTTTGACCGGAAGACCGTGGAGCGCGTGATCCGGCTCGTGGATTCCAGCGAGTACAAGCGCCGCCAGTCGCCGCCGGGGATCAAGATCACACCGCGGGGCCTGGGCAAGGACAGACGGTTCCCGATCACGAACCGCTACAAGAGCTTTTAAAACTGGCTTCTCGCAAAGAACAAAAAGGCATAAACCTTTGTCTCGCAAAGGCGCAAAGTGCGCAAAGGAAGGCAAAAGAATCAAATCTTTTTTGGGTTTAAAGACAAATGCTGTAAGTAAGCTTTATTGTTTTCTGCTCTTCCTTACGATTTTCTTTGCGAGCTTTGCGCCGTTGCGAGAGACGCCTTTAAGATTCGTATTTTACCTACTCCTTTGCGAGCACTAAATGTCATCAGGAATCCTCTACATAGTCGCCACGCCCATCGGGAACCTCGAGGACATCACCCTCCGGGCTATCCGCGTGCTGAAGGAAGCGGACCTCATCGCCGCCGAGGACACGCGCCACACCCGACACCTGCTCGACCGCTATCAGATCGACACGCAGCTCACCAGCTACCACGACCATAACAAGGAAGAAAAAGCGCCGGTCCTTGTCGCCCGCCTGCTCGAAGGAAAAAGCGTGGCCCTCGTGTCCGACGCGGGCACTCCGGGCATCTCCGACCCCGGCTACTTCCTCATCAACCTCGCCATTGACCAGAAGATCCCCGTCGTCCCCATCCCCGGCGCAACCGCAGCCATTGCAGCGCTCTCGGTCTCGGGCATGCCGACGGACCGGTTCGTTTTCGAAGGTTTTCTCCCAGCAAAGCATACTGGCCCGGCTGAAACGGCTTCAGGACCTCGTCGAAGGAAGAACGCACCCTGATCTTCTATGAAGCTCCGCACAAGATCATAAAGACGCGTCGAGGATATGCTCGAAGTTTTCGGCGACCGGCAGGCCGTCATCACCCGGGAGCTGACCAAGATCCACGAAGAAGCCATCCGGGGAACCCTTTCCGAGATACTGAAGCGCCTGAACGAAGGCACGATCAAAGGCGAGTTCACGGTCATCGTCCACGGCGCGTCAGCAGAACCGCTGAAGCAGGATATCGATACGGGTGAATATCTCAAGAACCTTATGATGCATCGGGGGCTGAGCAAGAAAGAAGCGATCGCTGCTACTGCGGAAGAGCTCGGGCTGCCGAAGAAGGAAGTGTATAAGGAGAGCTTGAAGATAGAGGATGACAGGAACCGCTAATGGACGCTAATGAATGCGAATTTGAACACAAACAAAGAAGTTATTAGCGTCTATTCGCGTTCATTCGCGGTTGATATCGGTGTGAATGTCTGGTTTCGCTTTGTTCTACCAGACCTACGAACTTGAAGATAACGGACAATAGGAACCGCTAATGGACGCTAATGAACGCGAATTGCTTTTGAAGAATGAGGTCTTTCAGATTGTGGGCGCGGCGATGGAAGTGTCTAATGAATTAGGGTGCGGTTTTCTTGAAGCGGTTTATCAGGAAGCCTTAGGAATCGAACTTGATGAGCGAAAGATTCCGCACGTACAGCAGAAATTGATAGAGATTCCTTACAAAGACCGTATATTGAAAAAAGAGTACAATGCTGACTTTTTGTGCTACGACCGTATTATTGTCGAAATCAAGGCCATCAAGGCGATCACAGGGATAGAAAAAGCACAAATTCTGAATTACCTGAAGGCAACGAATCTTCCGCTTGGGTTGATCATCAATTTCGGCACCCCTCAGCTCGAATGGAAGCGGTATGTCAACACAAGGAGAAAACCGCTAATGAACACTAAGGTACGCGAATTAAGAACAAAAACAAAGAATTTATTAGCGTCCATTCGCGTTCATTCGCGGTTGATCTCGGCTCTGTTGATTTGCGCATTGTTAACCACCGGCTGTGCGACACTCACTACCGCTACGCACTTTACCCCGGAAAGCCCGATGGTATATAGCGGGACCAGGCTCGACTTACATGCCAGCGCAAATCACGATGAGGTCCTCCGCGTTTACAAAGATAAGTATGGTGTAGAACCACCGGCCTGTCCAAAATTAGATCTCCCCTTCAGCCTGTTGTTGGATACGCTAATTCTTTTCCCTGTCGTATACCCTATTGCTCTGTATCAAGCTGTTTTCGATTAAGAGTCGACACGCTGCTGCGCCGGATACTGTGCTATGAATGGAACCTGGTGTTGAAATCGATGGATGAACATTGTCGGATTTCGCTATGTTTTGCCAACTCATTAACGGATGATCAAATAATCATATGAATCGGTTGAATGTTAGACAAACCCTGCTGTTCATGATTGCGGCAATACTTGCGGTTGGCGCGGGATGGAATGCCCATAAATGGTACCTCCATTACTATGAGCATCACGCGCATCGGCGAGTATATTTAAATGGGTACGAATTTACCAGTCCGTTACTGGACATTGAACTGCCCGAGGGACTCAATATCGACTATGAACCAATCCCATTCAAGCGCGCAATTGAAACATTCATTAAGAATAAGATAGAAAGTGGACAGGTGCACACGGCGGCGGTGTATTTTCGCGACCTCCATGACGGGCCGTGGTTTGGGATCAATGAAAGTATTGAATTCAATCCCGCCAGCATGATGAAAGTGCCGGTAATGATAGCCTGGCTGAAACGTGCAGAGAAGGACCCGCGGGTATTAACTCGTCGCATGAAATATATCTTGGATAATTCGGTTCCGCCGCAATATACAAAACCCGCGCGCTCGCTCGTTCCGGCACAGAGCTATACCGTTGATGAACTTCTGCACTATATGATGAATTATTCCGACAACAAGGCTACCTCACTGCTCTTTTATGCATTGGGTCCCGCAGAGTTGGCTGATGTGCTGGATAGTATGGATGTTCAGAATAATCCCCGCGATGGCGATAATGTTACTACGATACATGGCTTTTCAGGTTTCCTCCGCATCCTCTACAATGCTTCCTACCTGAATAGAGAAATGTCTGAAAAGGCTTTGCAGCTCTTAAGCCTGCAGGATTTTCCGATCGGAATTGTCGCAGGAGTGCCCAAAGGAACCAAGGTTGCCGCCAAATTCGGAGAAATAGTTGCGGAAAATAAAGATGAACCTGTACTGCTCCACGAATTCGGGATAGTGTACCACCCCAAAAGCCATTACATCCTGGGGATCATGACGAGAGGCGATGATTTTTCCCAGCAGGCTGAGATCATCAGGGAAATTTCCAGGATGATCTATACTGAGGTTGATTCTGCCATTAATAAGTAAGGAATCAAAATTATTTCTTTTCCGTCAGTGTGCCGTCTACGGGATTATACTCGTAATTGTCGGATTTGAGGGTCAGTCCGCTGAAGGACGACAGTTCACTGAGGTCCGCGGGATATCTCCCGTTTGTGGCATTAAATTCCTGGATCGACTGCTGCACCTGCAGGACATTCACATTTTTATCGAGCTTTTTGGCGTTTTTGTATGATTCCGCCAGCGTGTTCCCGTATTGCTTGGCAGGGTTCTTTTCCTCTGAACACGATGCCACGGCACACAATAAAATGGACAACATAACAACTCCCGTATTCATCAGTTTCATCGTTTCTCCTGGGGGGTTCCACAGCTTCATTTTTTAATTGACCTTGGTCATATTACAAGATTTTGTTCCTCTGAGCAAGTCTGAATGCAGTAGGTACGAAAGGAAGAGATAATGATGGATCGCAGGGAAATGATCAAGGAGTACAAAAGAACTCTCCAACCGATGGGAATCGTGCAGGTCAAAAATATTAAAACCGGCCGCGTTTACATTACGTCAAGCGCGAACACCACGGGGACGATCAATAGCATACGCTTTCAACTCAAGATGGGGGCCTTTCTTCCAAGTCCTGCCCTGGTACAGGACTGGAAGGAGCTGGGAGAGCAAAGCTTCCTTATCGAAGTCCTTGACGAATTAAAACCAGTTGATGATCCCGATCATGACTATCAAGATGATCTGAAAACGCTTGAGACGATCTGGCTGGAGAAACTGAAGCCGTACGGCGAACGAGGATATCATTAACCGATAATAAAAGTATCGACATGAAAGGAACCAAATGAGCGAGCTTTATATAGAAGCGACACAGGAACCGGGGATTGCCTTCTTCTCTCGAAAATAACCCCAATTATCTAGCTAAACCAGAGGTTGAACATGTCTAAAGTCTACTTCTCCACCGCCCGCACGCTCCGCTGGGACTACAGCCACAGCGGCCCGGGCAAGCTCGAAACCCTGCTCCGGAAAATGAACTTCTCCGAACGGTTTACGGCTGACGAATGGGTCGCGATTAAGACCCATTGGGGTTCCCACGGCGCGTTCCGCATCGTGCCTCCAGTCATGATCCGAAAGGTTGTCGAGGCGGTCAAAGAAACCGGCGCCAAGCCTTTTGTCACGGACACGGTCAGGATCATGGGGCTCGACTATATCGAGGTGGCGAACCAGAATGGGCTGAATCATCTCTCCTGCGGCTCGCCGGTGGTGCTGGCCGACGGTCTCTATGGTAAGGACAGCATCCTGGTAAAGGCAGGTCCGCTCCTCCAGGAAATCGCCGTTGCCTCGACCATCCACGACGTGCCTGCCATGGTCGTCTGCACGCACACGAAGGGCCACATCAACTCAGGCTATGCCGGGGCGCTCAAGAACCTGGCTATGGGCTGCGTGAGCTCGCGCCACCGGGACCATGGCTGGAAAAAAGGGCGCGGGTCCATGCATTGCCACGGAGAATCGAACCTGCAGTGGAACCAGGAACTCTGCACCTTCTGCGAACAGTGCAAAAGCATCTGCCCCCTGAACGCCATTGATTTTAGTGAGAGCGTTTTTAACGTGGACAAGAACACCTGCTGGCATTGCGGCAGGTGCAGCCGGGTCTGCCAGGAAGGCGCGCTCACCCTGCCGCAGGACGACGTGACCTTCCAGAAGAGCCTTGCCGAGGCCGCTGCAGCGGTCCTTTCGACCTTCAAAAAGGGCAAGGTCATCTACGTCAACTTCCTGTACGAGATCCAGCCTGAGTGCGACTGCATGCCGACCGCCGACGTGCCGATGATCCAGGACCAGGGCATCATGATCTCCGATGATATCGTGGCCATCGAACAGGCGTCCCTGGATATGCTCAAATCCGCCCCTCCCCTGCCCCAGTCGGCAGCGGAAAATCTGCAACTTGCTCCAGGAGATGATATACTGTATAAATTAAACCCCAGGCCAATGCAGATCCAGATCGACGAAGCGGAAAAGCTGGGGCTCGGTACGAGGAAATATGAGCTGGTGAAGATTGAACCGTGAGAAAGACAGGAATGATAGGAGCCGGAGAAGAACTTCTGTTTACAACCTCCTGACTTCTGAATTCTGGCTCCTGACTCCCAATGAGGTTTATACTATGCCCAAACGCACCAAAATCATCGCCACCATCGGTCCGGCATCCAGTTCCCCCGCGATCATAGCCAAGCTCATCCGCGCCGGCATGGACGCGGCACGGCTGAACTTCTCGCACGGCGAGCGTCAAGACCATATCAAGCGTATCAACCTGATCCGCAGGGAAGCAGCCAAAGCGGGAAAACATATCGCCATCATCCAGGATCTGCAGGGCCCGAAACTGCGCGTCGGTGCGCATTAAGAACGACGCCGCAGTGCTTAAGCGCAACGACACCATCATACTTACGACGAAGAAGATCATCGGCACGAGCGAACAGGTATCCATAACCTATCCCCGGCTCGCCAAAGACCTGAAGATCAGGCGACACCGTGCTGCTCGACGACGGCAGGCTGGAGCTCAGGGTCGTTAAAAAAAGCAGCCACGCGCTCTCCTGCAAGATCATCCGCGGCGGCGTGCTCAAGAGCCACAAGGGCGTCAATCTTCCTGGCGCGAAACTGTCGCTTCCCTCGCTCTCGAAGAAGGACAAGGACGACCTCCGGTTCGGCGTCAAACAGGGCGTTGATTACATTGCCCTCTCGTTCGTGCGCACGGCAAAGGACATTCTGCAAACCCGACTCTTCGTCCAGTCGCTCAAGGCGGACATCCCTATCATCGCGAAGATCGAGAAGCCCGAGGCGATCCTGAACCTCGACGAGATCATCTGCGAAGCCGACGGCATCATGGTCGCCCGCGGAGACCTGGGCGTGGAGATGTCGCCCGAGAAAGTCCCGCTGCTCCAGAAAATGATCATCGAAGCCTGCCATTGGGCCGAAACACCGGTGATCACGGCGACCCAGATGCTCGAAAGCATGATCGAGAACCCCCAGCCCACGCGCGCCGAAACCTCGGATGTGGCCAACGCCATCCTGGACGGCACGGACTGCGTCATGCTTTCCGGAGAGACCGCGGTCGGCAAATATCCGGTCCAGAGCGTGGAGGTCATGGCGCGCATCGCGCTGCAGGCCGAAACATCGGTCAACCCCTGGCCTCCGGACGATGACGTGGCCGGCCTGGGCGAAAGCGTTGCCCATGCCGCCTGCCGCGCGGCCGAGGAACAGCAGGCGCAGGCCATCGTGCCCTTTACCCAGTCCGGATCACCGCACTTCTCGTCTCGAAGCACCGGCCGCGGATGAGCATCATCGCGCCGACGCCGTTCGAGCAGGTGGCCAGAAAGATCTCGCTCTACTGGGGAGTTACGCCGGTGATCCTGAAGGCAAAAAAGACCACCGACGACATGATCACGAGCGTGGAAGGGATCATGCTCAAGAAAAAGCTGGCAAAACAACACGACCTCATCGTGATCACCGCCGGCGTGCCCATCGGCGTTGCCGGCAGCACGAATATGATGAAGATCCACCGCGTGGGCGAGGCGACGAGCCTGGAATCGAAAAAGATTCGCTAATCCGAACAAACCAAAAACATTTTCTCGCAAAGTACGCAAAGGTCGCAAAGGAAGGCTTAATGCCGGGGTTTTAAGAGCAATACTTAAGTTTTCTTACTTGATGTTGCCTTGCTTTTCTTTGCGTACTTTGCGAGCTTTGCGAGAGATGCCTTTGGGTTTAGACTTACCCACTTTAGTAGTCAATGATACTCATATTTTTCCAATCAGAAAGGACGAAAACGATGAAAGTACGCGACTTGCTGGAAACCAAGGGAAAAGACACGGTCTCGATCGATGTGAGCAGCTCGGTGGACGATGCCATCCGGTCAATGCACGCACGGAAAATCAGCGCCATCATGGTGATGGAGAACGGAAAGACGTGTCGGGATCTTCACGGAGCGGGACGTCGTGCGGACCTACATCGCATCAGCCGGAAAAAGCTTTAAGGAAATTTCCGTGCGCGATTTCATGATCAAAGACCTCATCGTTGCCGTTCCTGATGAGGATCTCCACGAGGTCTCGGCCACCATGGTCGAGAAGAACATCCGGCACCTGCCGGTGGTTGAAAACGGCAAGGTCATCGGCATGCTGTCCATCCGCGATATCATCCAGACCCAGGTCACGAAGCTCACTACGGAGATCCATTATCTGAAGGATTATATTTCCGGGTATTAACGACCGGACATGTTGAGCATGCTGTTGCCTATCATCGAAAAAAGAGCGGCAGCAAGACCACAGCCGCTTTTTTTTGCTTTTTCTCCAATGCCGCGGTGTTATAATTCGAGCATATGAATAAGATCTCCACGACCTGCCCCTGGTGCGGCTGCGGCTGCGGCCTGTACCTGCATGTTGAGAACAACATTATCACCGGCGTGTCCCCGAGCCGCAACCATCCGGTGAACCACGGGACCCTCTGCGTCAAGGGCTGGAACTGCCACGAATTCGTCCAGCACCCCGACCGCCTGACCACCCCCCTCATCAAGGAAGGCAGCGGCCTTCCGGCGCGCCACCTGGGAGGAAGCGCTCGGCAAGACCGCTGCAAAACTTCACGGAAATCAAAAACACCTACGGCCCCGACGCCATCGGCATCCTGGGGTCCGCCAAATGCACGAACGAGGACAACTTCGTGCTCATGAAATTCGCCCGCGCGGTGATCGGCACGAACAATATCGACCACTGCGCCCGGCTCTGCCACTCCTCCACGGTCGGCGGTCTGGCGGCCGCCTTCGGCTCCGGAGCCATGACGAACTCCATTGACGAGATCAGGGACGCCCGGGTCATCTTCGTGATCGGATCGAACACCACGGAGCAGCACCCCATGATCGGGATGCACATGCTCGAGGCAAAGGACCGCGGCGCGACCATCATCGTGGCCGATCCCCGGCGCACGCAGATCGCCCAGTTCAGCCACCTCCACATGAGGCACAAAAGCGGCACCGACGTGGCGCTGCTGAACGCCATGATGAACGTGATCATCACCGAAGGGCTGGTGGACGTCTCCTTCATCCGCCAGCGCACCGAGAACTTCGATGCATTCGAGAAAGCGTCATGGCCTATCACGCCCGAGGTCGCCGAGCGGATCACCTCGGTCCCCGCCGACGATATCCGCAAGGCGGCGCGGCTCTATGCATCCGAAAAACGGTCCATGCTCTTCTACTCCATGGGCATCACCCAGCACATCACGGGCGTGGACAATGTCCGCTCCTGCGCCAACCTGGTCATGCTCACCGCGCATATCGGCCAGCCCATGACGGGCCTGAACCCGCTCCGCGGCCAGAACAACGTGCAGGGCGCCTGCGATGTGGGCGCGCTGCCCGATGTTTTCTCCGGCTACCAGAAAGTGGCCGACCCTGCCGTCGCGGAAAAAGTTCGAGCTTGCCTGGTCCCGGCCCCTGCCCGACAGGCCGGGCCTCACGCTCACCGAGATGATCGACGCCATTCACGACGGAAAGATCCGCGCCTTGTACATCATGGGCGAGAACCCGGTGATCTCCGACCCCGACTGCGCGCCATGTGAGAGAGGCCTTCGCGAAGCTCGATTTTCTCGCGGTCCAGGACATCTTCCTCACCGATACCGCGGAATACGCGCACGTGGTCCTGCCGGCGGCGACCTTCGCGGAAAAGGACGGCACCTATACGAACACCGAACGCCGGGTCCAGAAGATCAGGAAGGCCGTACAGCCGGCAGGCGAATCGAGGCCGGACTACGAGATCATCTGCAGCCTTGCCCGGCTCATGGGCTATCCCATGGACTACCGGGCAGCCCATGAGATCATGGAGGAGATTCGCCATCCTCACGCCGTCCTACGGCGGCATCCTCCACCACCGGCTCGACGCCGGTTTCGGGCTCCAGTGGCCCTGCCCGCGGCATGGACCACCCCGGCACGCCGTATCTTGCACCGGAAAAAATTCACCCGCGGCATGGGCGCCTTCATCCCCGTGGAGTTCATTCCGCCGGCGGAGCCCACGGACGGCGAATATCCGTTTCTCCTGACCACCGGCAGAAGCTACTTCCACTACCATACGGGCACCATGTGCAGAAGGACCATAACGCTCGAGCGCGAAGAGCCTGAATGCACTGTCGAGATCAACCCCGCGGACGCGGAACGGCTTGCGATCCGCCGTGGAGATCCCGTTCGCGTCAAGACGCGCCGCGGCAGCATCGAGGTAAAAGCACGGGTCACCGGAATGTCGTGCCGGAAGGGATCATCTTCATCCCCTTCCACTTCCGCGAAGCGGCGGTGAACCTGCTTACGATAAACGCCGTGGATCCCAATGCCAAGATCCCCGAGTTCAAGGTCTGCGCAGCGTCCATTGAAGCCGTCTGGAAAAAACCGGGCACGCGACCGGCGCCGAGGCTCAGTTATCACGAGGGTATGAAACAGGGCCTTGACCTGTATATTCCGCCGGAGGAGATGGAGCGGTGAAAAGCATTGCAAATTTGAAATTGCATAATACGAATTTTTAAATCATCGGGAAGTCTCTTTTTTTGTTAACTTTGCATAATTTGCAAGTTACAATTTTGCACTTTGCAATAAAAACTAACCTATGTATATTTTAAACAAAAACCACCTCTCCTTCTGGCTCCGCAGGCTCAAGACCACCCATGAGCTGATCGCGCCCATGCGGGACGTTTCCGGCGACATCGTGCTGACCGAGCTGCCGCGGATGCACGAAACAGCGCTCGACGGCCCTGCGCTCATGCCCTCCCCCAAGGAGTTCCTGCTTCCTCAGATGGAGCAGCTTTTCTGCTACTCCGAGGAAGGCATTGAAGAAGCATTGAACAAGCAACCCCGGGTCCTCTTCGGCATCAGGTCCTGCGACGTCTCGGCCATAAGGATCCTCGACACCTTTTATCTCGGCAAAACCAGGGACGCCTATTACGAAGCGCGCCGCTCCAGGACCATCTCTGATCTCTATTGCCTGCAACCAACCCGATCCGACCTGCTTCTGTCTCGGCCTCGGCACCGGCCCTTTTCTGAAAAGCGCTTTCGACCTCCAGCTCACCGACCTGGGAGACCGTTTTCTGGTCGAGACGGGCTCGGACACCGGCGCGTCGCTCGTTACGGCCTATCCGCATATCTTCACCGAGCCGAAGCCGGCGGACAGCGACGACCTCTACGAGACCCGGCTTGCGTCACAGAGCCAATTCGAGAAACGGGTCAATCTGGAGCAGGTGCGCAAGCGCATCCTGGCCGGGAGCGTGAGCGATGCGTTCTGGGAATCGGTGGCACTCCGCTGCTTTGAATGCGGCGGCTGCGTGTATAACTGCCCGGTCTGCACCTGTTTCAATGTCATCGACCGCGCGTCGTCATCCGATACGGGCAAGCGGGTCAGGCTCTGGGACACCTGCATGTTCAAGGGGTTTACGCGAACTGCGGGAGGGGTCATTCCTGCCGAGGCCAAGATCAACCGCACCAAGCGGTGGTTCCATCACAAGCTTATCCACTGGCCGGAACAGTTCGGCGCCTTCGGATGCGTTGGCTGCGGCCGGTGCGCTATTTCCTGCCCCGGAACCATAGATATGGCCACAGTGGCGCTCAGGATCAAGGGTGAGGGCAAGGCTGAAGAGAAATAGAACGTTTCGAATTGTACTATTTCGCCGTTTGGATTTTATTTGTAATTTGGTACTTGATATTTGGAGCTTGGTTTTTCATTATGACCACAACCAACATCTATCTTCCGTTCAAGACCTCGATCACGAACGTCAAAGAAGTTACGAAAGACGTGAAACTGTTCTCCATAAACGTCCCCGCTGACTTCACGTATCTGGCCGGCCAGTTCGTCATGGTTTCGGTGATCGGCGCCGGCGAGGTCCCGATCTCGATCACGTCCACACCCGGGAAGAGCAAGGACCTTGAACTTTGCGTGCGCACGGTCGGACACGTGTCCGCTGCGATAAATTCACTCCTGTCAGGCAACAGCATATGGATCCGTGGTCCCTACGGCAGGCCATTCCCGGTCAACAGTCACCAGGACGCCCTCTTTATCTGTGGAGGCATCGGCATTGTGCCGCTGCGGCCGCTGATAAACCAGATGTTGAATAGCCGTGAAGCAACTGGGTCGCAGAAGAGGATAACGGTCATGTACGGCGCGCGGAATCCCTCGGAAGTATTATTCATGGATGAGGTAGCCTTATGGCAGGATCAGGGAGCCAACATCGTCATGACCGTTGATGTGTGCAATATCGAGGGTTGGAAGGGTTGTACAGGACTGGTTACTGATCATTTTGGCAGGGCGAACGTCGACTACAGGAACAGTACGGCTTACATCTGCGGGCCCCATGTCATGATCCAGGCCGCGATGCGCGATCTGTCGCTCATGGGCATGCCCGATGATCACATCATCACAACGCTGGAAGCGCATATGAAGTGCGGTGTGGGAAAATGCGGCCACTGCTACTGCGGGGGAAAGCTTATCTGCGAAGAAGGACCCGTCTTTTCACTCGAAGAGATAAAAAAATACAATATCAAGCCGGGCATCGACAACCTGGTCTGACCGCAACGTTATCCTGTTACTCCTCGTCGTAATTGGGGTTCGCCGGTTTGCCATTATCCCGAATATACTGGTTGCTGAATGCAGGGATCACTCCCCGTTCGCCGTTCTGGGGATGGATCATAAAGCGATAGGAAACGAGCTGCCCCACGGTCTTCATCATATGCTCCCACCCTTTTTTGAAAGGTGCGCAGTCATTATTGTAGCAAACCCAGAGAAAGGGTGAATCCCAGTCCAGAAAGCGAGAATCCATCTGCTCCATCAATTGCTTGCAGTGTGGACAGGTCGGTGCTTCACTAACTTTCCAATTCGTCGTATCCATACACCATTACCTCCTCATGTTAAGGTGGGCATTATACGACAGCATTGGCGTATTTGCAACAGTGAAAAGGCCGGCGAATTGGCAACCAGAGGGGAAAGATCTCCCCCTTCGCCTGCGAACGCGAAACTTGTTGTTTTTATGAAGATATTCCCTACTTACCTCGTTTTGCTCTGCATCAATAATTTTCTGCCGCGACCTCGAAGTAGTTCTTTGGATGCAGGCATGCGGGGCAGAGGTCAGGCAGTTCCGCGCCTTCATGGTGGTAACCGCAGTTGCGGCATTTCCACTCTGATGAAACGTCCTTTTTGAAGACCTCCCCCTTCTCAACGTTCTCCAGAAGTTTCCGGTAACGCTTTTCATGCCTTACCTCGACCTTTGCAATCTGGCGGAAAGCCTCGGCCGCCTCGCGGAACCCTTCATCCTCCGCGATCTTCGCAAATCCCGGGTACAGCTTCGTCCACTCCTCGTTCTCGCCTTCTGCTGCGGATCTCAGGTTCTCGGCGGTCGTCCCTATCCGGCCGGCAGGAAAGGAGGCGGTAAACTCCGACATGCCGCCCTCCAGGAACTTGAAGAACCGCTTGGCATGCTCCTTCTCATTGTCAGCGGTCTCAAGAAAGAGAACGGCGATCTGTTCATATCCCTCTTTTTTGGCCGCACTGGCGAAGTAGGTGTAGCGGTTCCGCGCCTGAGACTCGCCGGCAAAAGCAGCGAGCAGATTTTTTTCGGTCTTGGTCCCTTTCATTCCCATACACCCTCCTGTTAAAATAACATCGGTGACTACATCAGGATCTGCTGCACGATCCCGTCCCGCTTACCGCATCCGCCTCGCCAGTTCAGCGCGCGCAGCAAAAATGTCGGCACGGGCAAGCAGCCAGTAGCTTAGCCGTTCTTTCCCCTTCTGGATGCAGGGCCGCTCGCTCCATTGCGCAAGAGAAATACGTTCCGACTGTTTCAGGTCGTCCTCGAAGTTCGACCGTACCTGCGCCGCGATCACCGGATCGTGAACCACCGCAACAAGCTCGTAGTTGATCCGACCGCTCCTGATATCCAGATTTGCAGAACCGGCGATGACCGTATCATCGACGACCGCCAGCTTGGCATGCAGCATGGTCGGAAGATATTCCCATACCTCGATCCCCGCACGCAGCAGCCTGCCGTACAGCCCGCGCGCTGCCCATCTCGCCATCGGCACATCGCTCTTCCGGGAGAACAGAAGCCGCACGCGCACGCCGCGCCGCACCGACCGTTTAAGCGCGCGCATAATGCTTCCCGGAGGATAGAAGTACCCCATGGCAAGGTCGATGCTGGTGGCGGCAGTGCCGATCACTGCGCCATATTTCTTGCGCACCGGCTGCAGCGGGTTATCCAGCCCGCTCTCGAGGAACCGCACGCCGTCCCGCGAAATGTTCGGAACCGCGCGCTCGCGCCGGAGGTTAATAAGTTTGAGCCGACGGACCATACGGTGGATCGGTAATTCCGCCCTGACCCACATCCGCCTAAAAGATGGCCGGAGCCGGGCAACTTCATCACCGGAGATCTCCAAAGCATTATCGCGCCAGGGAAGCTCCCCGCCTACGCCCCGGTAATATTCGTCAGCGACATTGAAACCGCCGATATAAGCAGTATGGTCGTCGATCAACAGCAGCTTCCGGTGGTTACGGAACATGAATAGTCCGCGTTTGAACTGCCGGAACCAACGGATATCACCGCCAACTGACCGCAGTCCATCCCAGAAAGAGTCGGGGAGCGCCCAGGACCCAAAGGAATCCACCAGCACCTTCACGCTGACGCCCCGTTCCGCCGCAGCGACAAGGTGGCTGCGGAACTCCCGCCCCGTCTCATCATCGGCCACAACATACATTTCAAGGGCAAGAGAGGTATGGGCCCCGTCGATGGCTGTAAACATGGCGGGGAAAGCCTCGTTGCCGTTTTTGAGGAGCCGGATGGATGTCATGGCGACGATACCAGTGCAAAGTTCGAAGTGCGAAAGTTCAAAGTGCAAAATGAGGAACGTGAGATCTTCCCCCACTTTGCATTTTTCAATTTGCATCTTTGCATTTAAATATTCTCGAACGTATACTCCACCTTCACCTTCAGGTCCTTCCTGAGGGAATGGTAAACCGAGCAATACTTTTCCTGTGACAGTGATATTGCCCGCTCGATCTTTTTCGCGGTCAACCCCGTACCGGTCACCGAGATGATCATTTCGATGAAAGTATAATACTGAGGAGGCGTCGGATTCCGCTCTCCCACGATGTCCATCTTATAGGATTTGATCTCGATCTTCATTTTCTTGAGGAACGACACCATGTCGATCCCCATGCACCCGGCAACGCTCAGCAGGAGTGTTTCCGTAGGTGAGCATCCCCACTGCTGCGCCGCATCGTACTCGACCTCATACCCCCGGTTCGTGCGGCCAACGAAGATGAGGTCCTTGTCCCACGTAAGGGTCGCCTTGTTCACTTGCGATATTTTCGATTTGTACGCTTCGAGCGATTCGTCCAGCCCATTGATCTCTTTTTCCTCAGACATGTATCACTCCTTTATTATAATAAGATGGACGGGCCAAGTACGATAGACGATCACCCCTCCCCTTCGCGTTACCCCTGGTTCCTCAATTTCTCCCGCAGAAGGCTTATGGCCTCCTCTTCTCTGCCCGCTTCGACCTTCAGAACATAGATCTTGATCTCCCGCAATGGATAGGCGTCGAACGTGGCCTGGATCCCGGCCGCGCCGAGATACAGGATGTATTCCATCATGGTGGTGTCGCTGTATCCCTTGCCCGTATCGCCGCGCAGGACCTCTACATATTCGACAGCATCATCGGGCTCCGGCTCATCCGGCGTCCCCCTGTTCCAGACGTCGCCATAGGCCCAGCCTTCGTCATCTTTATCATCATCGTTCCGTTTCATAGGCTTATACTCATGAATAGTAATAGAGAGCACCGGGAGAGTCAAATAAAAAATCCTGATACTATGCGTTGACAGATCTCCGGAGAAAGGTTAGTATTCCGCCCATGATCGAGACAACAGGTTTTTTCCTCGGATTAGGCTTCAGCGTGCTTGTCTATGTTCGCTCTATCAGGACCGCGGACCTGTCCTGGCGGAAAAAAGCGGTCTATTCCCTTTTCACGTTCATCGGGATCACCGGCACGGTCTTCCTCGCCGGCATACTGATCGCAGACCGGCTGCGGACGATGGGGACATCCCCTTTTTCCCGGTATTAGCGGCATATATCATTTGCACTTTTCGCGATCACCGTAAGCAGAAGAATGTTCCCAGTTCCGTCACTCATTTCCCTTATGCCCAAAACAAATCCTCCGGACGTTCTATTTTACATTTTACACCTTATTTTCTTGACCTGACATACCATTTATGGTAATAAGCATAAAGTAGCACATTCGATAAGCGTACTACACGCCGCTGAATTATGCTAACCACAGTTGCTCTGGAAGGGGAATATCATGAATAAATTCTTTTCGTCTGCCGTATTGTCGTTGTGCATCACCGGGACACTCTTAATCAGTTGCAGCAGCAAAAACTCTGACGAGGCATGCCTTTTTCAAACAACCATGGACCTCAATCGTGGGAACTATGATGCGGTTCTGGCATCTCCCTGCGCCAGCAGCATGCAAATCGGCGCAGCCTGGCTCGGCAAAGCTGATTTCGACATGAAAGATGTTATCAACAGGTTCAGCGAGACCGGGTCCAACAGTTCTGCCAGCGATCTTAACGTTTTCATGACATCGCTGATCGGCAAGGTTGACGCCGACACCTTCGAGTCATTCGACAATGCCGCAGCGGCATATACGATGGTAACCAATTCAACAGCGTCGACCTCGGATATCCACAAGGATGCGCTATTTTACATCAGCCTTGTCGATGCGATTAAAGGGCTTTCGATCATAAAAGTGGCGATCCAGGACCCGGCCGGCCTCCTCGACACAACGTGCGACCTCAACATCAACAACAGAGCCGATTTGGTGGATGCCACCACCTGTGCGCTCAAGTACAGCTTCGACACTGCAGAAACCTGCAGTTCCTTAGTGTCCTCCTTTGCCACCGTGACGCCCGTTACGATCTATAAGCTTGCGAACGGCATAACCACAACGATTCCCTATTCCAACACTTTCACGGCCATGAACATTATCACCGGAGCGGGGGCGGGCGCTACCTGCGGCCAGTATACGAAACTATTGTATAACGACCCCTCATCACCTACCGGTCTCAGCGTGGCCACCACGACTGAAGAAAAATGCGAAGGCACACTCGTTAACCCACTCGACGGAACCTATTATTGGCCATGCCCCATTGACAACGACCAGTACCTCAATCTGGTGACTGCCCTTGATGCAAGTCTCAACGCGTCGATCGTAAACATGAGCGACTCGCTCTTTTCAGGCATGACCGGCACGATAACGGATGTCCAGCAATCCATTAATGAGATCAAATCTCAGAACTGCTGCGTTGATGAAGGCGGCGAAACCGCCTGGAACCCGGATATCCCGGCTTCCTGCGCCTGCTCGCCATCAGAATTAGCAGTATATTTACAAACCATTTAGATCGATACTATCAAGGGGGACACCGACATGCCGTCGTTTAAAAATACATTAGCAGTAACCGGTTTAAGCATTCTGCTGTTTATCTTTACAGCATCCGCTTTTGCACAAACTCCTACTTCCCGGGAGTATCCCTATCTGTATAAATCCACTCGCGCAATGGGTATGGGCGGGGCCTATACCGCAGTGGGAGGGACCGTCGATACGCTGTTTTACAACCCTGCCGGTTTGAGCGCAATGCCGAAAGACCAGGGGTGGGAGTTTGACTTTCTGAATGTAAGCGCGGAAGCGGGCAAAAACACGCAAAACTTCATCGATGAACTGCAGGATGCATTTGACACCGGTGACCTGAACGGCGACATGGAAACCGACGATGACGAGCTCAGGGCAACCAACGAGGTATTGGCGCGCTACCGGGGGAAAAACCTGCACCTGCGGGTTTCAGATTTTACCGCCATCGGAAAAAGCTTTGAGAAAGTGTCCTTTGGCATGGGTGCGGTAGGCACGGTGCGGATGGACGCCATGACCCATCAGGGCTTCGGGCCTGAAGGGGTCCTGGAAATGAACGCCGACGCGACCTATGGGGGCATCGGAGGGCTCAGCTTCGCGTTCACGGAGAACCTCAATGTCGGCCTGACCGTAAAAGCCCTCACCCGGGAATCGATCGTCCATGGTTTTACTGCCCGAGAACTTGTTGAAAAAGAGGACAACCTTGACGACTACATAACCGAAGATCTTAAAAAAAGCGGCAGTGCCGTCGGCTTTGACACCGGATTGACCTGGAAATTCGCACAGGAGTCCTGGTTCAGGCCATCCGCCGGCCTTTCGGTTCTGAACATCGGCGACCTTGATTTCGGCGAAGCTGGCACAATACCGATGACCGTCAACACCGGCATCGCACTCAACCCGGAAATCCCTTATTTCCGGGCTTTAATTATCGGCGCGGATTATGTTGATGTTCTGAATAACTACAACGAGGACAAGGATTTCAAGAAACGGCTCAGGATAGGCGCCGAACTCCAGTTGTTTGATAAATTACTTGCCGGCATGGCAGTCAGAGCTGGACTCTATCAGGGCAATCCAACCTTCGGTCTGGATCTGCGACTGCTGTTCATCGATATGCAGTACGTGGCATACGCAGAAGAGATCGGTGCTTATGCCGGCCAGGAAAAAGACCGAAGACAGCTGGTTACATTGAATATCGGCTGGTAGCGTCAATATTGAGAAGGACCCCAAGGGCGTGCTCGTGCGGTACATGAGCACGCCCTTTTTTAATCACCTGTTCCGCCAGCGTTCTTCTACATCGCGCATCCGCCCTCGATCTCTGCCCGCATCGCACAAGCCTGACGACCCCAGAAGCTTCGCAATCAGCTTTTCTTCTGCAGCATGGTCTTCACACGTTTCAGGCGGTAGAATGATTCCCGTTCCCGCTCGCCTATATACTGGTTGATGGTCCTGATCTGAAGGCGCAGGGTGGGTACGACCATCTCCTCAAGGACCTTGATCCTTCTCGTGGTCCGCAGGATCTCCTGGCTGAGCCGTTTTAATTTGCTCTCGTATTTTGCGATCTCCAGCATTGATTCCAGCAGCTTTTCAAAAAGCGTTACGCCGGCCTCAAGGTGAGGCGTCATCGAAAGTTCGTCGTAGCCGCGCTTGTCCGCATCGCGCACCGGAGCATCATGGAAAGCAATATCCTTGTACCGGAGGCCCCAGATGCTTTTCTCGGCCACATCGATCCCGAATTCACGCTCTGTTGCAACCACGATCGATTCTACCGCATCCCTGCCCTCATGGCCCAGGGCAAGCGCCCGCTTCAGCAGCGCCTTGCCATAGGTCGTCCTGATCTCCTCCCGGGACCGGAGGAACGGCAGAGTCGTAGCCAGGAATTCCTTTATCAGCGCCTGTTTGCGCGCTTTCAGGATGCTGATGCTGTTCAGGACCGACCGGGACTTTTCTTTCAGCAGCAGCAGGTTCGTTCTGGTAGGATGGATCATGTTATCCTGATTGTTCTGTACGGGTTTCAAACCCGCCCCTACCTGACCCTGGACCCGACCCTGCCCTTACGTCACTGCCAGCGAGAACTGCTTCATCAGGCGCAGACCCACATCGAGCGTCTCGTGCACCGTCCGCCTGGTTGTCCCCTGGCCCACAAACTCGTGCTCGAAAACATCGGCAAAATCGAGCATCAGGATATCCGCTTTGGTCATGCCATCCCTGCCGACAATGGCTTCGAGCCGCCGCAGGTCCCTGCCCTTGGCATAGTATTTATACAGATTGTTCGATACTTTCCGATGGTCCGCGCGGGTATGTCCTTCGCCGATGCCCTTCTGCATGAGCCGGGAAAGGCTGGGCAGCACGTCCATGGGCGGAAAGATCCCCTTCTGATGCAGCTCCCGGCTCAGCACGATCTGTCCCTCGGTGATATACCCCGTCAGGTCCGGGATGGGGTGGGTGATATCGTCCTCGGGCATGGTCACCACCGGGAGCATGGTGACCGACCCCTCAAGCCCGTAAATCCGGCCCGCCCGCTCGTAGAGCGACGCGAGATCGGAATACATGTAGCCGGGATAACCGCGCCTGCCGGGCAGTTCCTCGCGAGCCGTCGATATTTCACGCAGGGCGTCGCAGTAGTTGGTCATATCGGTGATGATGACGAGAACATCCATGCCCTTGTCGAAGGCAAGGTACTCCGCGACGGTCAGCGCGAACCGGGGCGCCAGCAGCCGCTCCATGACCGGTTCATCGGCCATGTTCACAAAGGCCACGAATCCCGACTGCATCTCCTGCAGAACGTTCAGGTAGAAGGAATACTCGTGAAAGGTCAGTCCCAGCGCCGCAAAGACCACGATGAACTTCTGATCCGCCTTGGCAAGCCGGGCATTCCGCAGGATGCCTCCGACCACCTCCTTGGAAGGCAGGCCTGCTGCGGAGAAGATCGGCAATTTCTGTCCGCGCACCAGCGTGTTCAATCCGTCGATGGGTGAGAAGCCGGTCTCGATGAAGTCTTCCGGCCGGGCCCGGGCAGAAGGATTCATGGGCGAACCCGTGATCGGCTTCCAGAGCTCCGGGATATAAAGGGGCATGCCGTCCTTGGGCTCGAAGGAGCCGTTGCAGATCCTGCCGATGATCTCAGGCGACAGCGGCACGCGCTTGATCGCATCAGTAAAAACCACACTGGTACGGTCCACATCGAGTCCCTGGGTGGAACCGTAAACCTCGACCAGGGTCGTATTGCCGTCTATTTCGAGCACTTCGGCTTCCATCCGTCTGCCGTCAGGAGCAATGACGTTCACGACCTCGCCGATCCGCACGTTCTGAACGTTCTGCACAAAGAGCAGCGGACCGGCAATGGTCGTTGTGGTACGATAGATATGCTCGGAGAGTCGCATAAATTCACCTCAGAAAACGGAAGTCAGAAGTCAGGAGCCAGAATTCAGAAAAACGGCAATCTCATCCCTTTTTTCCATCTCCGACTTCCTGACTCCTGACTACCTGGCTCCTGACTTCTGCATTTTTCAGCGCCTCCTCAAGCGCCACTCCCTGTTTCAGCAAGGCTGCTGCGGATTCATGGAGATCCAGAAGCCGCTTGATGATCGCCAGCGTCTTGTCGGGCGGCGAAAAAGCGTCGTCGCTGTAAGCGTTCTGCTGCAGGAACTCGGTGCGGATCATTTCGGCGATCCGCATCAGCAGGCGGTCCGCATCCTGGAGCCCTTCAGCCCCCACGATCTCGGAGACTTCGCGGAGCGATTCCTCCTCCTGCAGGATCTGGCGGCATCGCGCGAGCAGACCGTCCCATTCCGGCGAGATCCTTTTTTTGTAATGCGCCGCCACGTCTCCGGCATAGAGCGAATAGCTCTGAAACCAGTTGATCGCCGGATAATGCCTGCGGTGCGCCAGGGAGGTATCGAGCATCAGAAATGCGCCGGTCGTGCGCAGACAGGCCTGGGTTACCGGCTCGGTGAAATCTCCGCCCGGCGGTGAGACCGAAAGGATCATGCTGAGCGAACCGATCCTGTTGTTCAAGGTCTCGACCACGCCGGACCGCTCGAAGAAAGCGGACAACCGCGACGCAAGGTACGTGGGATATCCCTCCTCTCCGGGCATCTCTTCCAGAGAGGCTGAGATCTCGCGCAGCGCCTCGGCCCACCGGGAGAGGCTGTCGGCCAGGAACAGCACATGGTAGCCCATATCGCGATAGTACTCCGCCATGGTGACGGCGGTATAGATCGACGCCTCGCGCGCTGCCACGGGCATGTTCGACGTATTGACCACGAGCACCGTGCGGTCCCGGAGCGGCCTTCCGCTCCAGGGATCGCGCAGTTCCTCGAACTCGGCGATCATGTCCGCCATCTCGTTGCCGCGCTCGCCGCAGCCGACATAGACGACGATGTCCACGTCAGCGAACTTGGCCACCGACTGCTCAAGGATCGTCTTGCCCGTGCCGAATCCGCCGGGGAAGATGGCGGTCCCGCCCCGCGCCAGGGGGAACAGAAAATCGATGCTGCGCTGGCCGGTCACGAGCGGCTCAGCAGGCGCGAACTTTCTTTTGTAGGGCCGCGCGAAACGCACGGGCCACTCATGGCAGCCCGGGATGTCCCTGCCGGATTCGAACTGCCCCAGCGGTTCGTCCAGGCTGATGTCTCCTTCCCTGAGCCTGGCGATCTTCTCACGATCGCCCTTACCGCCGAGGATGAAGTGCTTGAACGCGCCTTCCTGGACCGAGCCGATGATGGCGCCGGGCGTGATCAGTTCTCCCGGCTTCATCAGCGGCGTGAACTGCCACCGTTTCATGTAATCCAGGGCATACATTTCCTTTCCGCCGGTGATAAATGGCCCCATTTCCTTTCTGAGCCGTTCGAGAGGGCGCTGGAGCCCGTCGAACATGCCCGACAAAAGCCCGGGCCCCAGGCGCACCGTAAGCGGCATACCGACGCCCTGCACCGGTTCTCCGACCCCCAGGCCGCGCGTGTCCTCATAGACCTGGACCACCGCCCGTTCGCGTTCGAGACGAACGACCTCGCCCGTCAGCATGGCGTGACCGACATAGACACGCTCGTACAGGGTAAGTCCCTTCAGATCGGTCGTAACGGTAGGTCCTGATATCCCCTGGATTTTTCCACTCATTGGCAGCGACCCCGTTCTATAATGCTGAAAAACCTAAAAAGTCTTTATAGCACGGATCAAATCGGATTCTACCTGGGAAAGGCTTCTCCGTTTTAGTGAATGCTCCTTATTTTTGATTTATCCGCCCTTATCAGACGTTAATCCGATTCTTCCGTGTCCAAATGATTTGCCCGGACGATCTGTTTCTGGATCCGTCAGAACTTCAACCGCACATGGTATCCAATGGCCCGCCTGATGAGGCGTGACGTGTAATCCTCGACATCTTCAGGTGGTTTTTCCGGCGCAGGCAGTACGAGCAGGATCCCGTGCCATCCCTGTTCCAGTTCCTGCACCCGTTCAGGAGTCATCCCCTGCCCGGTCTGTGCCCGGCTCATCAGCCGTTCATCGATGATCACCAGGCCGACATCCGGGTCGGCCATGCTCCTCTGCAAGCGCTTCCTCGGCATCAGCGGCCTCGACCGCAGCCTGGGGAAGGCCGGTCAGGCTGAATCCGTAGGACGCATCAGGCGGCGTTATGAACGATATCTTTTTCATGGTGCATCGGAAGCTGGCCGCGATCGTCAGCTGACCAGCTCGTTCGCGAGCACGTCCCGTTCCGCATTTTTTCCGTAGAACAGGATGCTCAGATTCATAGCCTCCATGGAACAGCGCCAGAGGTAATCCAGGATCGTTCCAACGCCGAGGGGATCCCTTCCCTCCTGTTTGAGATACTGTGTCGTCGCCCGATACAGCGCGTGCTCTACCTGGGAGGGGTCCTGCAGTTCGATCTTCACACCGGCATACTGCCGGATAAGCACGCCAACGGCCAGAAGGTCCTTCCGCTGCTGGATCTGCACAAGCTGCTCCACCGCCACGCTGCCGAAGGCTATGAAATCGGGCGTGCTCGCGGTCTCCTGCAGCACGGATACGGCAAGTCGTATGAGATTTCGGGCATCGATCATACGAACCATGAATGTTTTGATGAGCGGGTGCAGTTTTTGCTGCGCCGCGTACTCGAGAAAAAGGTTGGTCAATCGGCGCTCAACGCCCCGCAGCCCTTCTTCGGCAAAGTGCCGCGGCAGGTCGGCAAAGGCCGGAGAGAGTCTGCTGAAGATGCGGCTGATCCCGGCAACGGCCGTCGAAGTGTCTGTTGAGGACAGGCAGACCTTGCGAAGTTCGTTCGAAAGCAGACTTTCGCTGAAAAGCTCCTCCAGGCGCGCCGACTTCCTGTCCTTCATCTGCCGGAGGCAGATAAAAATCGTCCTGAGTTCGGCATAGAGGAAGAAGAAACCGAATAGTTCCCTGAGGCGTCCGTTCATTTGCCCATATACCCAGCGATATTCTTTCATCAACCGCCGCCAGACCGCATCAGGTGATGCCTCGACTACACCCCCACGGGAGCGCGATGACAGGAGCACCTCCAGCGGCGCCGCATCAAAGAGGAGGGCCTTCCAGTCCCTGATCAGCCCGGCCCTCCTGCCCCTGATCCTGGACAGCAGGTACACCGTTGGATAACCCCGGTCTTCAAGATCGAGCAGAAGTTCCATTGGCAACCTCTCTGATCAGCTCCGGGAGCATGGCTTCCCATGCGCGCTCCAGTCGTTTCTCGCAGGTATTGACGACCGTCACCAGGCCGTCGTCGCTGGTCACCTCCAGCCCGCCGGAGATCGCTTCCGACGCTGTTATCTTCGCGTTGGGGAATAATTTCCGTGCGCGTTCGATATCGTCGGGGTGGACCTTCACGCTTGCCCAGGTGAACCGCGGGAGTTCCTGCGCCATGGCCTGAAAAGCCGCGTCATACTCACGTTCTCTCAACATGCGGAGCCGGGATCCGGCGATCGCATAGAGAAGATCGGCAAGCTTTCGGTCCGCGGCAAGGCGCAGTCCCCGCTCCTTACTGCGCGCTTCCAGCAGAGCCTGCGAGCGGATCAAGGCCACTTTGGCCGCTCTGATACGGCCTGCCTCCTCCTTCGCCTGGTCGATCTTTTGCGCGCAGGCTGCCCTGGCTGTATCAGCCTCGGCGCTCGCCTCCGACCAGACGGCATCCACCCGCTCGCTCGCAGCCGCTCGCAGCGACTCGATCAGTTCCTTGCAGCCCATGCTACTTCACCGTAAAGAGGATCATGGTCGCCACCACGAATCCCAGGATCACCATGGTCTCGGGAATGGCGACCAGGATCACGATGGTGCCGGTCAACTCCGGCTTTTCCGCCAGCGTGCCCGCGCCGGCCGCCCCGATCCGGACTGCGCCCAGGCCGTTGCGATCGCGGGTACGCTGATGGCCAGGGCGGCACAAAATGCGATCAATACTTTTTCGTAGTTCATAAGACCTCCTTTTTATTAATCTGTATAAACCTCAGGTAAACCAGATCAAAGACCTCGAAAGTCGCGAGAGCAAGATCATACGTTCGGAGCTTAATGATGGCTTCTCTTGCGCTTTGCAGCTGTATTTATCGCTGTGTTCATCTAGTGCATTAGCTGATATCAACTTCTTCTTCAACGGAGCGAACTTCCTTCCTCCGTGTTCAATGAACTTGCTGAAAAACTCCACATAGTGGAGCCTCAGGGAGTGGATCGTGGGAGAAAAAACGCCAAGAATGATGTTCAGCAGATGGATCAGTCCGGCCACGACGACCCCCGTGACCACGTCGCCCGTCACGCCGGCCAGATTGTTCGCAACAAAGGCGAGCAGCACGGAGGTGAGCCCGATCGCCGCGATGCGGACATAGGATATGATGTTCCCGATGCTTTTGAGGAGTTCCAGCGGCGCCAGCAGGCCGCCGGCAAAAAACAGGAACGGCGTGAGGAACAGGATCACCAGAACAACGGGACGCGCCAGCACCGCGGGGAAATACGCCGAACAACGACGCGATGATCACGATAAGGCTGAGGATGATGACGACGCTCAGCGCCTTGTACGCCGCTTCTTTCATTATTTTATGTTTGAACGCATTGATGGCGCCCAGGATCAGGCCGAGGATGATATGAGCGACGCCCACGGCAACGGAGAAAGCGAGCATCGGCACGATAGCTGTGCGCCGCTCCATGCAGAGCGGCTGGATATGAAAGAGCCGTTCAGGAAGATCGCCGAAAAATTCACCAAAGAGTATACCGAAAAAGGCCGCATAAGCCGCGGCGATCGACAGGATCTTCGCGCCGTCCCTGACCGGTCCTTTTTGACGGTACTTTTTCAAGAGGATGAATGCTATGATGCCGAGCACCAGGGCATATCCCGCGTCTCCCAGGATCATGCCGAAAAATATGGGAAAGAATATCCCGATGAACGGCGTGGGATCGTAGGACGTATAGGCCGGCAGCGGCAGCAGGCTCGTGAACAGTTCAAAGGGTTTGAAGTAGGAGGGGTTCTTCAGGACGATCGGCACCTGGTCGAGTTCCTCTTCATGCATTTCCTTTTCCTCGATCATGACCCTGGCGCCGAAATCATCGCGCAGCCTTTGTGTGAGCCGCGGAAGATCTTCCGACTGCATCCATCCGTGAATAAAAAAACACATGCGGGTTTCGAACGCGAAGGCCGTTGTGTTGAGCAGCGAAAGACGATCGTCGATCCATTCCCGCACGCGCTGGTAGATCGGCACCCACCGCCGGGTAAAACTCGCCAGTTCCGCATCGATCGCCCGGATCTCCAGCAGCACCTGGTCGGCCCGCTTTTTCACAAAAGACACCTTCTCCGGGAACGTCAGTTTGCCGAAGGACTCGGGAAACGTAAGCTCGGGAACGTGCTCATCGCTCAGGGATTTTTTCACCTTGTCGGAGACGCTCTTTTCCACGGTGATAAGCCCCACGAGGGTGCCGTCCTCCGCCGGCTCGGTCTGCAGTTCGTACTTCCAGTCCGTTATTCTCGACAGGGCCTCGCGCAGATGTTCGACCATCTCGGGTTCGCGGATCGTCAGCCCGATGAAATCAAGGTCCGGCGTTTCCGTCGTGGTCTCGACGAGCGATGCAAGGGCGTTGAGAAAGACCGAGTACCGGCCGAGCTCGGCCTGCTCCTTGGCCAACACTTCCCGCCGTTTGGACAGGTTCGCTGCGCTTTCCCGGTGCCGGTCGATGGTATTGGAAACCGTATCGAGAATGGAGACCGGTTCGATATAGCTTTTTCTTACGGCAAGGGCGGGCAGCTCCGCAAAGAGCAGTTCGATCTTCTGGCGCAGTTCTTCGAGGAACATGCGCTCAAAAACGGTCTTCTCGTCCAGCATGAAGGAACGAACATCCTTTTCCCATTCTTTTTCGATGAACCCCACGGTGGCCGGCTCGATCTGGAATATGCTAAGCTCCCGCAGCAGGGAAAGGACCTTCTGCAGCAGCGGCTTTTCTCCGACGATCTCGATCTTGGACATTCTGACTATCATGCGTCATCCCGGGAGTATGGTATGGATGTGTTTCTCCACGACAGCCTGCAGCACTGCTCTGTCCAGATGATCCATCTGTTCAATGAAAGCCGCCGCGTCCCTTACCGTCGCGGTAGTGCTTTCGTCCGCCTCTTTCCTCGCCAGGTCCTCCGCCGCTGCAAGCGAAGCGTTGATCCGCGCCTCTTCCTTAAGGACCTCCTCGGCACACTCTTTTTTCACTTTTTCGACCCAGTCGCGGGCCTTTGCCTGCTCGATTTCAAGGCATTTCTGGATCTCCCGTTCTACCTCGATGACCTCGCTCAAGATATTGTTGTCCATACTTCCATTGTAGCAAAAAAAACGGGATATTTGGCCGTGAGTCTGCGGTTTCGATCATCGGCCGGCATTACAGAACATCGTGCCAACGCCTCAGAACGCTTGCATTAATCACTGCCTGCGGTAAAATGCATCCCATAAGAGGAGGTGCAAGATGACACAGTACAGCGGAGTGAACCACCTGGCAATGGCAACGGGCAACATGGACGGCACCATTCGCTTTTGGAGGGACCTGCTCGGCATGCGGATGGTCGCCGGCCTGGGCCAACCCGGATACCGGCACTACTTTTTCGAGATATCGGACCGCGACATGATCGCCTTCTTTGAATGGCCGGGCATTCTGCCGGCGCCGGAAAAGGAACACGGTCGTCCTGTTGCAGGACCATTCCTGTTCGACCATGTTTCCTTCGGCGTGGAAAGCGACGACGGCCTTTGGGCGCTGAAAGACAGACTCTCTGCCGCCGGGATCTGGGTGTCTGAAGTGATCGACCACGGGTTCATACATTCCATCTATACCTATGATCCCAACGGCATCCCGATCGAGTTCAGCAAACCGGTCGAGAACATCGATCCGCGCAGTAAGCCGTTCATGGCCGACCGGGCGCCGGCCAAAGCAGCGCTCGAAGGCGCCGATCCGCGATATGAAACATGGCCCACGGTCACAAAACCGACACCGAAGGAGGAGCGGACCGTTTACCCCGGAGCGGGCAGTGAGCTGTTTCACGGAAAGAAATAAGAATGATGATAATGACCGGAGCAAAGAAAGCGCGCGGAAGGAAATCCGGGTGAGCATAATGATTCGGCGTGATCTGCATGCCCTGGATGCGTTCTTGAAGAGCTCTCAACAAACTTCCCAACCTCAACAATTCCATCGTGTTGTCGCCATTCCTCTTGTCTTTTTGATCACGATCATCACATTTACACTGAGCCAGCCTTGACAAGCACCAGTTCTTTGATACACTAAAGTCATGAACTTACCCCTTGGTATCAGCATTATCGCATGCCTGCTTTTCTCTTCTCACGCTTCGGCAAAGGACGACTGCTATTCCTGCCATGGGCAAAAAAGCGCCCGCGCCTATGTGAGCAAAGAGGCTTTCGAGCAGTCGGTCCACGGCTGGATGGCCTGTGATAAATGCCACCTCGGCATCGCGGACTACCCCCATGGGGCCGTATCCAAAGTCAATTGCGGAATCTGCCATTTTCTCGGCAGGGACGGCGCTCCCAAAGAACAAGCAGGGGAATACAAGCTGAGCGTTCACGGACGTGCGGCGGGCAAGGGCATTACACTCGCTCCGACCTGCCAAACCTGCCATGGCTCTCATACGGTCTACCGGTCCGCTGACCCCCGGTCATTGACCGGCAGGGAGAAGATCCCGTCCCTCTGCGGCCAGTGCCATGCGTCCGAGCTCGGCAACTATGAGAAGAGCATCCACGGCTCCCTCTTCCTCAAAAACAGCGTGAGCGCTCCGACCTGCTTCGACTGCCATATGGAACACCGCATCCCGGCCGCCTCGGAACCGAAATGGAAACTATCGCTGATCGATAAATGCGGCACCTGCCATCCCGAAGAAATGGACACGTACCATAAAACCTACCACGGGAAAGTCAGCCGTCTCGGGTATCCGACCATCGCCCTGTGCTGGGACTGCCACGGTTCGCATGACATCCTTCCGCAGAATGACCCTGTTTCCGCGCTGTCGTCAAAGAATCTTATAGCCACCTGTGCAAAGTGCCACCCCGGAGCCACGGAAAGCTTTACAAAATTCTATGCCCATGCGGAAGAGACGAACCGGGAAAAGTACCCGGTCCTGTACTATACCTATGTGTTCATGACCCTGCTGCTCATTGGGGTCTTCACCTTCTTTCTGACCCACACGTTCCTGTGGGCGTACCGCGCCTTGAAAGAGCGGATACAGAAAAAAGGAAGGATGTAGCCATGGCACTGGTCAAACGATTCAATGCCTATCACCGGATCCTGCATGTCGCCATGGCTGTCAGTTTCATCGGCCTCGTCGCATCCGGCATGCCGATCAAGTATGCCCAGGCGCGCTGGGCCGCGTGGCTCACGAAGCTTCTCGGGGGCTACGAGGGAGCGGCCCTGATCCATCGCATCTGCGCTGTCATCACCTTCGGTTATTTCGCGGCGCATATCGGCTACGTCCTGTACGACATCGTTATCGTCAGGAAGTTCAAGTTCAACCCCCTCGGTCCTGAATCCATGGTCCCCTGGCTCAAGGACCTCGATGACATCATAGGCAATTTCAAGTGGTTCCTTGGCAAAGGCCCGCGCCCGCAGCTGGACCGCTGGACCTACTGGGAAAAGTTCGATTACTGGGCCGTGTTCTGGGGCGTGGGCATGATCGGCGTCTCCGGATTGTTTCTCTGGTTCCCCGTGTTCTTCGGCCGGTTCCTCCCCGGCTGGGCTTTTAACATAGCGACCGTTATCCATAGTGACGAAGCGCTGCTGGCGGCCGGATTCATCTTCACGATCCATTATTTCAACACCCATATGCGGCCGGAAAAGTTCCCCATGGATCCGGTCATCTTTACCGGAAATCTGACACTCGAGGAACTGAAGCACGAACGGCCCCTCGAATATCAGCGCCTCGAAGCAGAGAACAGGCTGGGCGAGTATGCGACCAGGGCCCAGGCGGCCTGGATCACCGACGCGGGCATCATCTTCGGTTTCCTGACGGTACTCATCGGATTTGTCTTACTGGTCCTGATCATTCTCGGCCAGTTCGTGTATTAATCATGTCCTTACAACAGAGAGACCTCTTCATAAAAAACATCTTTTCGACGATCGCGCCCCACGTCGATTTCCTGAGCACCGGCTTCAGCTTTGGCTTCGACCATTACTGGCGAAACAGAGCGGTCAAGCTTGCCAGGATCACGGCCGGCGAACGAGTGCTCGATGTCTGCACCGGCACCGGGGAGCTGGCATTCCTGCTCGCCCGCAAGGTCGGCGAGCACGGCCTGGTCACCGGCGCCGATTTCTGCAGCGAGATGCTGGACCGGGCGCGTGAAAAATCGTCGGACCGCCACACGAACCTTTCCTTCATCCTGTCCGACACCAAGGCCCTGGCATTCCCCGACAGCAGCTTTGACCTGGTCACCGTCTCCTTCGGCATGAGGAACATTCCTGACACAGCCATTGCCCTGCAGGAGATCAAACGGGTGCTGAAGCCGGGCGGCAGGTTCATCTGCCTTGAGCTGACCCGGCCGCACATGAGCCTGGTTCCGCAGCCTCTACGAGTGGTATGTCTTCTGGATCATGCCGTTCATCGGAGAGCTCGTCGTCAAAACAGCAGCCCCCTATCTTTATCTGCCGCGGTCCATCAACGCCTTCTATGCCCCTGATGAGTTCAGGCAGATCATCACCGACAGCGGCTTTTCCAGCGTGACCGTGGATTCCATGACCATGGGCATTGCGACCATATACGGGGCGGTAAAACGTGGATAACGTCGGTATTTTATGCGACAAAGACAGCGATTTTCTGCATGACTATTCACGACGCTGCATCGAGCGCCTTACCGGCCATTCGTTGCTCCCCATCCCCCTTCCTTTTCTCTCTGCCTATATGGAAGCAAACATCAAAAAAGAAACGGACAAGGACCGGCTGATCATAGAACATGCGGCGGAAGCCCTTGCTGCGGGGAAAGAACCGGGCGACGTGGATATCGAGGAGATCTTCGAACGAACGAAAACCGTCGACCATGCGTTCGTCCGCCGTCTGCTGATCCCCTCATTCTCGATCCAGGTGCGCTACGAGGACATTGCCGACATCAGAAAAAAACGGATCGCCCGGCTGTCTACAACGGCCGGAGAGGTCCTCAAGGCCTGGGAAGGCTGCTGCTCGTTCTCTGAGGTGGTCCGGAAAACCTACCCGGAGCCGCAGTTCCGCGAGATCATCCTGGACATCCTGCACCTGTATAATCTGGAGACCAGGACGTTGACCGGTTCCATCAAGTTCTTCTCGCCCTTTAACCGGGCGATCGGCCTCTTTGCCGTGGACCTGTTCGACACCATGGAGACCGTCGCAGAAGCCATGGTAGATGAGTATGCCGCCAAACTGTTCCGGGGAGAATGCGCATGCCCAGAGCGGACCTGATCCTCCTGCACCCGCCCGAGCGTTTTCAAATTCCGCGAATTGCCGCTCTTTTACGGCCCGGTGAGCGATGTCGTGCCCTCATCCTCCATTTTCGAGATCTACCCCATCGGGTTCCTGACGATCTCGCAGTACCTGCACAAGCACGGCCTGTCGGTCAGGATCGTCAACCTGGCGCTCAAGATGCTCCAGGACCGTCACTTCGATCCGGCGCCGTTCATCGCCAGGCTGAAGCCGGTCGCCTTCGGCATCGACCTCCACTGGCTTCCTCACGTGGACGGCAGCCTGAGCCTTGCCGAGCTCTGCAAAAAAATCCATCCTGGAATCCCGGTCATCCTCGGCGGCCTGAGCGCGACCTATTATCATGAAGAGATCATGCGCGACTATCCTTTTGTGGACTTCGTCATATGCGGCGATTCCACGGAGGATCCCGTGCGTCAGCTCATGGAAGCGATCAAGGCGGGCCACGGTTACGAGCAGGTCCCTAATCTCGTCTGGCGGGATGCCGGCGGCGCGATGGTCGTGAACGAGCGGACCTTCCAGCCCGAAACCATGGACTACATCGATTTTGACTATCCTCATCTCATGAAGATGGTGCTCAAATATCTTGACCCCTCCGGGTATATCCCCTTCAAGTACTGGCTCAGCTATCCCGTGACCGCTGTCTTCACCTGCAGAGGCTGCAACCACAACTGCGGCACCTGCGGGGGCTCGCTCTCGGCGTTCAACAAGGTTTGTATGCGCTCCAAGGCCTGCTTTCGCTCGCCCGAACTTGTGGCGCATGACATCAAAAGAATTTCTGAATACACCGGAGCGCCGGTCATCGTGCTGGGCGACCTGCTGATGTCCGGATAGAATATGCCGACCGGTTTCTGGGTGCCATGAAAAAACAATCGCATCAGGAACGAGGTCTGTCTTGAGTTCTTCACTCCGCCTCCGGCTGAATTCCTTCAGAAGGTGGCGGATTCCATCAGGACCTTCAATGTCGAGATGTCGCCGGAGTCGCACGATATCAACGTTAGAAGGATGTTCGGTAAAAATTATGACAATAAGTCCCTGGAGGACATGATCGAAACGCTTCTCAGCGTCGGGTGCAAACGGATCGACCTGTTCTTCATGGTCGGACTTCCGAACCAGACCTATGATACGGTGATGGATACGGTTAAATACTGCGGTTCCCTCATGGAACGGTTCAGCAGCAACGGAAAGACCAATAAAATCCTTCCGCTCATCGCCCCGCTCGCGCCGTTCATCGATCCGGGCAGTATGATCTTTGAGGATCCGGAAAAATATGGATATACCTTCTTCTTTAAGACCCTTGCGGAACACCGCAAAGCCATGCTCATGCCAAGCTGGAAGTATGCGTTAAATTACGAGACAAAGTGGATGAACCGTGATGAGATCGTGAGGGCCACCTACGACGGGGCTATGGGTCTGCTCAATGTAAAGGAAAAGTACGGCGCTATAAGCCAGAAGACCGCGGCAAGGATCAGGAGCCATCTTGAACGTGCAGTTGCCTTAAATGCGAAGATCAAGGGCCTGTCGACCATCGATGATTCGCTGCGGGAGGAGATCTTCAGCCTGAATACGCTGGACCTGGTCTGCGACAAACACGAACTTGACTGGCCGATCAAAGGCTGGAAGCTCAATGTGTTCAAACTGGCAAAGCTGCTGCTCCAGCGTCGAGCAACGGGAACGACAATGGAACGTGTTAGAAGAAATAAACCGGCCCGGTTCTGTCGAATGATAAGAAACGCTGATGAGCCATTTGGCGGTTCATTGCAGTAATGAATTAAAAACTCATGTTCAGGCTAAACCACAGTAAGCAACCTTCTCGGTCATGGCTTTTCACTTCCTTTGATATATTCTTCCTATTTCCCTAAAACCACTATAGCAAAACATCTTTTCCCGAGTATCAAAAATGTCTGAATGATAGGCAGGAAGTAGTATTTTTGTGGCCTTAAGCTCTGCTGAATGGCGGTCAAGGCCGACTATAGTATTCCTAATAAAATCGATCTGAGGGCATTAATTGACATTTCAATGCCACGGTGCTAGCTTTTCAGTACAGCGCGCTGGACAATCTAAATTAAAAGGAGGTTTCTGTCATGAGAAAGGTTACACATGAAGCATTCGTTTTTGCAGTCATTGCGGTCACAATGGTTTTCCTGGTCGGCATTTCGACAGCCGCATCAACAGCATCACCGAAGGACGTTGGGGAACTCAATGCCGAGATCACCATGCTCAACTCCAACGCAAGCCTGCCCCAGGGTGACAAGATCATCACGAAGCAGCTGATGGATACGTTCAAAGTCGGCAGCGACAGGATCACCAGTCTGATCGGAGGCACTGCCATGATGGGAAGCAACAAAGCACAGTATGGAGACGCGGCGGCTATCCTGGCCTTCGCCAGTGAGATGCCCGGAGGAGTCACCGCCGAGAACATCACCAAGGTCTCGAGCATGCGGCAGCAAACGCGGGATTGGGGGCAGCTGGCACAGAAACTGAACGTGGATGTTGCAAAGGTGGCAAGCAAACTGAGCAGCCTCGAGAACGACAGTCATAGGAGCATCAAACAGGCTCTTGCAGATTCGTTTTCCGGGAGCGCGGCAGGCGGTATGAGCGGAGAATCGGAAAGCGGTGCTGGAGGCATGAAGTATTGATTTTTTCAGATCAGTGATCGATCCTGAACAAAGGCAGTCGGTCTCGTGCCGGCTGCCTTTATTGTTCCGATCCTGTGTCACAGCTTAGCTCTTTAAGACAGACAACGGCTGCAATGTTTTTACGCCGAAGCAGTTCAAACAATTTTTATTCCGTGAACTTACCATCGACCAATCTGAATCTTCTCTCAAAGGATCGGATCTCCAAGGTCTCGCAGTCTTGTTCGGACATGGAAAAGACAATGCTTACTTTTTTAGTTTCTTCATCGTCTATCTCATATCCGTTTATTTTTTGCATCCGGCCTTCGTTTCTTGAACGCTTCTTTTCTCCATAGGGACTCCATTCACCACAGAGACCAGATACAGGGTCTTCACTAACCGTCAGAAGATCATATACAACGAATGGCTTTGCGCCTTTTTGCGAAATGAGATCCAGGATTGCATATCCATAAGACCAACCGCGTTGATGAAGATTCGACCAGGAAAGAATAACATATCTTTTTTTACCTTTCCCTTCGAACTCATCTATCACGTCTATTAACGGCATAGCGCGATACAATTCCATCTCATTATTAATGGAATTATAATAATATAAACCTTGGGCCATTCGATCTATGTTCGTTACGGTTACCAGGTATTCGTTGTCGTTAAGCCGAAAACACATATCAGGCTTTGGTTCACCGGAGTGGGTCTCGTAATATTTTTTCAATGATGAAAACTTTGGTTGTTCTATAACCTCATCGCACTCTATAAAAAAATCATCCGCACTAACGGCTATTGTGCAAGTGAACAAGACTGTGAATATAGTTACAACAGCTATCACTTGCAATTTCATAGGATGACCTCGCTTTGTAGAAAAAAGGGCCTCTTGTCCCTCAAACCATCAATCGGCTAATGGGGCGATAACTCGCTGCCCGTGCAGCCGGCGTCGATGGTCGCGCCTTGAAAAGACAGCTTCTTATATTTCAAGACCTGGCCCCGATTTCTTCTCTTACAAGCTCGCCGGGAACCGGGAAAAGAGCATGATGTCCAAGGGCCTTCTGAATCATACCGTATTATAGCATTTCTCTTGATCAATGCCAGAGTATTTACTTCATTCGTAGGGAGAGGGGGGATGACCTGCGCCATTCCTCAATGAGGGTATTAGCCAGCAAAATGGTTGAATCCCTTCGGCTTTAGGATCGCCCGCTTGTCGTTCTCGCTTAAGAACATCTTATTCCCGGCAATGATCTCGCCTATCTGCGTGGACCCTGTTTTTAAAGAAAGGAATTTTTTAAGTTTTGAAGGCGGGACGGTGAACAGAAGCTCATAATCCTCGCCGCCTGAGAGGGCGTAATGAAGAGGGAATGGTTTTCAGATGGTCGGCTGCCTTACGGATTTCTTTTGAAAAGGGTATCTGATCGGCACGGATATCCGCGCCTACCCTGCTCTCTTCGCAGATATGCCCCAGATCGGATGACAACCCGTCGCTGATGTCGATCATCGCAGTCGCGCAGCCGGAGAGTGCGATCTTTCTGCCCCATTCGATGCGCGGCACGGGTTGTAGGTGCTTCTTTATAAGCCGCGCTATTTCGGATTGCGGATTGCGGATTTCGGATTTATAACCCTTACTGCTGAACTCCGTACCCTGCCCCCTGTACCCTGCCTTCAAAAGCTCCATCCCAGCAGCAGAATCCCCCAGCGTTCCTGTGACGAAGATAAGGTCTCCCGGCTGCGCCCCTGCCCTGGTGAGCATTTTACTCTTTTCGACCTCTCCAAGGGCCGTAACGCTAACTACAAGGCCCTTTTCGGAGCGGCAGGTATCCCCGCCTACGAGGTCAACGTTGTATTTGCGGCAGAGGGCATTAAAGCCTTTATAGAACTCTTTGATCTGCTCTACGGAGATGCCGGCTGGGATGCCGAGCGCGGTGAGGCAAAAGCGGGGAACGCCTCCCATGGCGGCAATATCGCTCAGGTTCACGGCCGCGGATTTCCAGCCAAGGGAATAAAAATCGGTGTAGGACAGATCGAAATGAACGCCTTCGAGCAGCAGGTCGGTGGTGGCGAGCAGCTTTTTGGAAGGAGAGAGGGAAAGCGCGGCAGCATCGTCTCCGATGCCGATCAGCGTTGCAGGTATCTGTCCCGTCGGACTGTTCTCTGATCTGCTTGATCAGGCCGAATTCGCCGAGGTCAGATATTTTCATGTTCAATTCGGCGCATGGATAATTCCGATTCGATCTGACCTGAACACGACATCATGACCCGCGCACCGAAGCTGCGGGGCTTCAAATAGTCCTCGTAAGCAGTAAACCCTGACTCGATTAGACCAGTTTCCTCGACGCGCTTGCTCTTGCACATGGCCGAGTGCTCATGCCCGTGGACTCTGACAGCCGCTCTTGGTTCCTGCCGCTTAATGCGTCGCCCGCGACCTGCCGGGCAAGTTTTACGGTGTGCCACGCTTTGACGCGTTGCCGCTTCGGCCTCAGGGCCGCGGCGAGATCACATCGTCCACGTGGTCGGCAAAGATGAAGTGCATGTCCTTCCGGAGATACTTCGGGAATATCGTCAAGGTCCTTTTCATTCTCCTTGGGGATGATCATGGTCTTGATGCCCGGCCCTGCGGGCGGCAAGCGTCTTTTCCTTGAGCCCGCCGATCGGCAGCACCCTGCCCGCGAAGCGTCACTTCGCCGGTCATGGCAAGGTCCTTCTTGACCGGCGCATTCGTGAAGACCGAGGCCAGCGCCGTGGCCATGGTCACGCCTGCCGAAGGACCGTCCTTGGGAATGGCGCCGGCGGGCACATGGATATGGACGTCGGTTTTGCCGAACACATCGGGTTGAATGCCGAGCTTGCCTGCGCGGGAGCGCACATAGGTGAGCGCGGCATGGGCCGATTCCTTCATCACGTCGCCCAGATGGCCGGTAAGGGTCAGGGTGCCCTTTGCCGCGCATGGTCGTCGCTTCGATATACAGGATGTCGCCGCCGGTCTCGGTCCAGGCCAGGCCGGTCACCACGCCGATCTCGTCCTTCTCGCGCTCGACCTCGGGCAGGAACTTCGGCACCCCGAGGTACTTGTGCAGGTTCTGCGGACGTGATCGTGAACAGGCCGGTCTTCTCCTTCGGCGACCTTCCGCGCGACCTTGCGGCAGAGATGGCCGATCTCGCGCTCCAGGTTCCGGACGCCGGCCTCGCGCGTGTACTGCGCAATGACCTGGAGGAGCGGTCTTGTCCGGAATGCTGATGTTCTTTTCCGTGATGCCGTGCTCCGTCAGCTGCCGCGGGATCAGATAGCTCTTTGCGATGCCGAGCTTTTCCTGCTCGGTATACCCGGACAGGCGGATGATCTCCATGCGGTCCTTGAGCGGACCCGGGATCGGGTCGGTCATGTTCGCGGTGGTGATGAACATGACCTTGGAAAGGTCGAAGGGCAGCCCGATGTAATGGTCGCTGAAGGAGTTGTTCTGCTCCGGGATCGAGCACTTCGAGCAGCGCCGCCGAGGGATCGCCGCGGAAATCAGCGCCGATCTTGTCGATCTCGTCGAGCATGAAGACCGGGTTGTTGTTGCCCGCCGTCTTGATGCCCTGGATGATCCTGCCCGGAAGCGCGCCCACGTAGGTCCTGCGGTGGCCGCGGATCTCGGCCTCGTCGCGCACGCCGCCGAGCGAGATGCGCACGAACTCGCGGCCCAGGGCGCGGGCGATGGATTTGCCCGAGCGAGGTCTTGCCCACGCCCGGAGGCCCGACGAAGCAGAGGATCGGGCCCTTCATCTTTTCCTTGAGCTTGCGCACCGCGAGATATTCGAGGATGCGCTCCTTCACCTTTTCGAGGTCGTAGTGGTCCTCTTCGAGCACCTTGTGCGCCGCCTTGAGGTCGAGGTTGTCCTTGGTCGCCTTGCTCCAGGGAAGTTCGGCCAGCCATTCGATGTAGGTGCGGGTCATGGACGCCTCGGCGGCGTCGGGATGCATGCGTTCGAGCCTGCCGGAGCTGCTTCTCCGCCTCCTTGGCCGCCTTCTCCGGCATCTTGGCCTCTTTGATCTTCTCGCGCAGTTCGCGCATGTCCTCGGACCGGTCGTCGGTCTCGCCCAGCTCGCGCTGGATGGCCTTCAGCTGCTCGCGCAGGAAATATTCGCGCTGCGTCTTGTCGATCTCGCCGCGCACATCGGCCTGGATCTTCTGCTGCATGGAGAGCAGCTCGATCTCCTTGCCCAGCGCCTCGTTGATGCGCTTGATGCGCTGCATCGGGTCGGTGATCTCGAGGATCTCCTGGGCCTGCTCCACCTTGAGGCCCATGTTCGCGACGGCGAGGTCGGCAAGCTTGCCCGGATCGTCCACGTTCTCGATGACCACCATGATGTCGGGCAGGATCACCTTGCCGAAGGAGACGAGCTTCTCGATCTGCTCCTTTACGTTCCGCATGAGCGCCTCGGTCTCGAGGTTCGACTCGGTCAGGCGACATCGGGGAAGGTCTTGATCTCGACCTGGTAGAACGGCTCCTTCTGCAGGAACTTGACGGTCTTGGCGCGGGCCACGCCCTGGACCAGGATCTTGATCCGGCCGTCGGGCAGCTTCAGCATCCGCATGATGACGCCGACGGTGCCGACCGAATAGAGGTCCGAAGGCGAGGGATTCTCCACGTTGATGTCCTTCTGGGAGGTCAGGAAGATCATCCGGTTCCCTTCCAGCGCCACCTCGATCGCCTTGATGGACATTTCCCGTCCCACGAACAGCGGCAGCACCATGTACGGGAAGACCACGATGTCCCGGATCGGGAGCAGCGGCAGTTTTTTCGGGTATCTCTATGGATTGCTGGAGATCGATGTTTTTTGTTTCGGTCTTTGCCAAACCATCCTCCTCGGTCAGATGAACGGCCGTCGCCCGCGTGCTCTCGAGCAGCGTGTCGTCTACAATCTTAATTTTTGCAGATACTGCCTGAACTCCGCTCCGAACTCTTCGTTCTTCAGCCCGAACTCCACCGTGCCTTCAGGAAACCCAGTTTGTCGCCGGCATCGTGCCGGACGCCCTTGAACTCGTACGCATAGATCGGCTGCTTTTCCATGAGCAGCTTGAGCCCGTCCGTCAGCTGGATCTCGCCGCCCTTGCCCGGCTTGGTCTGTTCAAGCGCGCCGAAAATCGCCGGGAGTCAGGATATAGCGGCCGATGATCGCCAGGTTGGACGGCGCCTCGTCAGGCGACGGCTTCTCCACCAGGTCCTTGACCAGGTAGACCCCGTCCTCGATCCGTCTTGCCGTCGATGATGCCGTACTGCTGCGTCTGGGACTTGGGCACTTTCTGGATGGCAAGGATCGTCGCCGGATACCGCTGGTATACCTTCATCATCTGCTTCAGGACCGGGATCTCGGCATCGATGATGTCGTCGCCCAGCAGCACGGCAAAGGGCTCGTCGCCCGACCACCCGCTTGGCCGTCAGCACCGCATGGCCGAGCCCCAGCGCCTTTTTCTGGCGGATATAGCAGAACGTCACCAGGTTCGCGATGCGCTGCACCTCGGACAGCAGTTTGTGCTTGCCCTTGGCCTTGAGGTCCTCTTCCAGTTCGAAGGCCACGTCGAAGTGGTCCTCGATCGCCCGCTTGCCCCTGCCCGTGACCAGCACGATCTCTTCGATGCCCGAGGCGACCGCCTCCTCCACCACGTACTGGATGAGCGGCTTGTCCACGAGCGGCAGCATCTCCTTGGGCGACGCCTTTGTTGCCGGCAGAAACCGGGTGCCCAGCCCGGCGGCGGGAAAAACCGCTTTGGTGATCCTGTTGTCACATGCATCTCCTTGGACGACATCATTGCACGAACGCATTCTAAGAAACTGCGCCCGAAAATGTCAAGGACAGAGCCGGAACGGCCGAGACCGCTACTTGGGGATCGGCACGCTTCCGAGCAGATATTTCAGGTCCTCGTCGTCGAACCGCAGCCCGACGCCGACAAAGCCGCGCGGCCCGGTCGGTGTTCAGGAAGTTGTCGTACCCGGCGTTGACGAAGATCAGGTCTTGCTGATGCTGTAGGTCGACCGTTGCCTTCATATGGGCGTTCTCGTTATGCGGCTCCTTGCTGTTGAAGTTCCATGCATCGACGCTGAACTTGATCCTGTCGTTGAAGGCAGTAAGTAATCCGCCGCCGATGCCGCCCGTCGACTCGATGAGTCCCAGCGCGGAGCGCGAGGTTGCCCCAGCGCTTGGCGAACTCGACGCTGAACTTGAAGCTTGTCCTCATAGGTCTCGGTCACGAACGTAGCTGCCCGGCGGCTGAGTGCCGTCATCGGTCCTGGTAGTATTTGCCGAAGGGATCGGAGGTCATCTCGAAGATATAGTACTGGTCCTGCTTGCGGCTTCAGCTCGAGCGTAAAATAGCTCTTGGACTTCGGGAACATATATTCGCTCCGGAAGGCGATGATCGTCTGCATGCGCTCCACCCGCGAAACATAGTCGCTCAGGCCCTTGGCGGCGCTGTCGATGTTGTTGTACATGCTGTCGTCGCTCACCAGCTTGCCGAGCGTGCCCTCGCCGCGGTCGATCTTCCTGGCCGCGCTCTCGATCGAGGCCAGCGCCAGCTCCGCGTTCTTGGACGCCTCGCGGACGTTCTCCATGGTCACCTTCAGGTTGTCCCGGTTCTCGCCCACGACGCCGTTCAGGCTGGCGACCAGTTCGTTCAGCCGCATGACCAGTTCGCTGCCGTCGCTCCTGAGCGTGATGGAGAATTCCTTGATGTTCGCCGTGGTCTCGCGCAGATCGTGCAAGGATGTCCTCCATGGACCGGGCGCCCGCGCTCGGTCCCGAAGACCTGGCGCAGCGAACCGGTCACCTGCTTGATGTCGTCGGCTATGGCGCTCAGCTGGCCGATCAGCTTGTCCACATCGCTGGGCGATACCGTCACCTGGATCGTCTCTCCCGGCTGGAGATAGCCGGGCTTCCGCTCGCCGCTCGGCCGCCTGCCGGCCCTGAGGACAGTCCGCTCTGCCGCTCGCGGCGGAACAAGATTCCACGAATTTGTCCCCCAGGAGCCCCATGGTCTTGATCGCGGCCTGGGATCCGCGCTTGATCTGCACGTCCGGATTGATCCGCATGATGACCTTGGCGTGGCTGTCGACCAGTTCCACTCGTTCGACCGTCCCGATCTTGACCCCGGCCATCCGGACGGCCGCCTTTTCATCAAGGCCCGGACACCGATTCGAAGACGCGCGGACAGCATATAGCCCTTTTGGCTCGCCGAACTCGTACTTTCCTACCATAAAGGTCATGACCAGGAGGATGACGGATCCGACAAGGACCAGCAGTCCGACCTTCGCCTCTGCATTCAGTTTAGCCATGCAAACTCCCTATCCATTGCGGATTACGGATTTCGGATTGCGGATTGAAATTAAAACCCTGAGCGACCAAGACTTTGCTTTTAATTCCGCATTCCGCAATCCGCAACTCCGCAATGATCTTAGTCCGCTGTTATCGGCCCTACCGCGCTGCCGGTAATGAACTGGTGCACGATCGGGTTCGAGGTCTGCCTGATCTGGTCGGGCGTGCCGATCTTCGAGGATCTCGCCCTTGTACAGCATGGCGATCCGGTCCGAGATCTTGTACGCGCTGTGCATGTCGTGCGTGATCGCGACCGAGGTCACGCCCAGCTTTTTCCGCAGATCGATGATCAGGTCGTTGATGGCGTCCGCCGAGATCGGGTCCAGTCCGGTCGTCGGCTCGTCATACAGGATGATCGACGGATCGATGGCGATGGCCCGGGCCAGCCCGACCCGCTTCTTCATGCCGCCCGACAGCTCCGCGGGCATCTTGTCCTCGATGCCCTTGAGCCCCACGAGCGCCAGTTTTTCCGTCGCCATGGCCCGGATCTCCTTGTCCGACATCTTCGTGTGCTGCTTCAGCGAGAAGCCGACGTTCTCCCAGACCGTGAGCGAATCGAAGAGCGCCGCCATCTGGAAGAGCATGCCGAACTTCTTCCGCACCTCGTTCAGGCCGTGCTGATCGAGGTTGTTCAGACCCTGGCCGTCGACGACGACCTGGCCCTTGTCCGGGAACAGCAGTCCGATGATGTGCTTGAGCAGCACGCTCTTGCCGCTGCCGCTGCCGCCGATCACCGTCATGCTCTCGCCCTTTTCGACGGTGAGATTGACGCCGCGGAGCACATGCTGGCGTCCGAAGCTTTTGTGAAGATCCGTGATCTCGATCATGCCCATACTGCGATTCCTCGGATCCCGACTGGACCGAGTCCTTTCCAACCTTACCACAGCAGCGCGGACAGGAAGTAATCGAGGATCAGGATGAGCATGCACGAAACGACGACGGCGCCCGTCGTCGCCTTGCCCACGCCCTCCGCCCCGCCCTCGGTATTGAATCCCTTGTAGCAGCCGATCAGCCCCACCACGGCGCCGAACACCAGCGCCTTGATCAGGCCGAACCAGATGTCCTTGACCTCGGTGTTGTTGATGCTCTGGTTCACATAGGTGACCGGGTTCGTGCCGAGCACCTTGACGCCCACGAAATATCCGCCGGAAATGCCGATGAGCATGCCCAGCACCGTAAGAAAGAACATCATGATCGTGCTCGCAAGGAACCGCGGGACCACCAGGTACTTCATGGGGTTCGTGGCAAGGGTCTCGAGCGCGTCGATCTGCTCGGTCACTTTCATCGTGCCCAGTTCGGCCGCCATGGACGCGCCTGCCCTGCCCGCCACCATGAGCCCCGTCAGCACCGGACCCAGTTCGCGGGTCATGGAGAGCGACACGACGGTGCCGATGAGCGATTCGGCGCCGAACCGCTTGAATCCCGTATAGCTCTGGAGCGCCAGCACCATGCCCGTGGAGAGCGCCGTGGTCAGCACGACCGGGATGGAATTCACCCCGATCAGCTCCATCTGCTTCAACAGATTCTTCAGATAAAAAGGCCGGCTGAAGGTCCAGCGGAGGGTCTGGACGAGGAAGATGACGACCCTTCCCATCTCGGTGATGAGGCAAGTATCTTTCTGCCCAGCATTCTCCAGCCATGCGGATCATGACAATGTCACTCGTTTGAACACTCGCGGACTCGTCAGCTTTACTCGGATAGACCCGCGGCACCCGGCGCTGATCCCGCACAGCACCTCATAGGCGATCGTGCCGGTCTTCGCCGCAATGTCGTCGGCTGTGATCCGTTCGCTCCCCTGCTGCCGATCAGCACCACCTCGTCGCCTTCGCGCACGCCCGGAACATCGGTGACGTCGAGCATGCCATATCCATGCAGACCCTCCCCGCGACCGGCACCCGGACTCCCCGGACGAGCGCCTCTCCCCGGTTGGAGAGGCCCGGCTGTAGCCGTCGGCATAGCCGATCGGGATCGTGGCGATCAGGCTCTTCCGCTTGGGTCATAAAGGTCCTGCCATAGCTGATCGGCGTGCCGGCCGGCACCTTCTTGAGAAAGGCGATCGCGTCACGAGCGACAGCACCGGCTGCAGGTCGGCGGCCGATCGTCCGCCTCCAGCGGATTGTATCCGTACAGCATGAGGCCGGGCCGGACCATGGTGAAGAGCGCCCGGTGATAATCAAGGAGCGCCGCGCTGTTGGCCGCATGGCGGAGCGGAATGTCGATCCCCTGGTCGGCGAGCGTCTGACCAGCGCTTTCGAACCGGTCCATCTGCTCGGCGGGAACTGTCTTGTCCCTGAGGTCGGCATCGGCGAAATGGGTCATCAGACCCTCGCACCTCGATGCCCTTCAGCGCCTTGAGTTCCTGGATGAAGCCGGACGGCCTCTTCAGGCGAAACTCCGATCCTGCCCATGCCCGTATCGATCTTCACATGGACCGGCGACTGGCAGTGCCGCGCTTGCAGCGCCGCGGCGGACAGCGCCTGCGCAACCGGCAGGTTGAGACACGACCGGCGTCAGACGCCAGTGCAGCGATCGCCTCGGCCTGCTCGGGAAATACCGGCACCCATGACCAGGATCGGGCGCTTCGATGCCCGCCTCGCGCAGTTCCCTTCCCTCCTCGACCAGCGCAACGCCCAGCATATGCGGCGCCGCAGTGCCAGCAGACGCCGGGAAACGGGCACCGCCCATGGCCATATGCCTGGGCCTTCACCACGGCCAGGACCTTCCGCCCGCCTGCCCGGCGCATCACTTCGTCGAAATTATGCGTCGAGCGCATCCAGGTCGATAACGCGCCACCGTCGGCCGGTCCGCATGCCGGACGCCGGCCGGCAGCACCGGGCGATCGAAGACGCTGCGTCAGTGGATGGTGCTCTCATTGATCTCCTCGAACGTGTTGGATGCCGGCAGTATCTCTATCTTATCGAACGACTGGGCGCAGTCCAGGCACTCCCAGTGGTGGATGGTCCAGTATTCAAAATCCATCTGGAGGCTGTAGTCGTCTTCCTGAAACAGGTTCGTTCCGCCGCAAAAAGGGCACATGATCGGTTCCATAATCATTCCTCCGATCTTCTCGCTCAGGATGCTGCATTCGAAGCTAGCACGGATCCAACTGGAGACGCGCGCCTGGCCGTGTCGTGACCGGGAGTCGCAGCAGCACTGAAAAATAAGCCATATTTCAGATACTTTCATGAGTAACTTTATCACAGAGACGGTCATTTTGCAAAATTTTTTGGTCAACTGGCTCAGAGCAGTTCCCGGAGCGCCTGCAGGAGACGCTTATTCTCCCGTCCGGTTCGCACGGCTGATCCTGATGAACCGGTTGTCGAGCCCGGGAAAGGACGAACAGTCCCGGACCAGCAGGCCCCGCATGCGCAAGTTTCTCCGTCAAGCAGCTGCGCTTTCGATCGCCGGCACCTTGAGAAGAATAAAATTTGCCGGCGCCGGAAAGGTTTCGACGCCCGGCATGATCCGCAGGGCGGAGAGAAGACGCTCCCGTTCCTTGTCGATGAGCCGCAGCGTCTTTCTGGTATGCCTCCAGTCGTTCAACGCGGCGATGGCCGCCTGTTCGGCCGGGATGTTTACGGTCCAGGGCTCCTGGCCGCTCCGAGAGCGGCGATGGTGGTCCTCGCTCGGCAAGCGCATAGCCGACCCGGAGACCGGGCATGCCGAAGAACGTGCTGAAGGTCCTGAGCACAGATCAAGCTGGACGACTGCACTGCCTCTTTGACCATCGATTCCGGCATCCGCAAAATCCATGTATGCCTCATCCACCACCAGACGCACGCCCTGCTCGCAGGGCATATTTCAGCGATCTCGAGCATTTCGGCCTTCGGCATCAGCAGCCCCGTGGGATTGTTCGGATTGCAGAGAAATGCCATGTCCACGCCCTTGAGCGCAAAGGCCATTTCGAGCGGATCGATCCGAAACCCGGTCCGCTCCGGCAGCGGCAGCGGTACGACCTCGCCGCCGGCAGCCTCGACCGCTGCAAGCATATTCCGAAAAGGTCGGCACCGGGATCAGGACCTTCCGCGGTTTGAACACGCGGGGGATGAGGTGGATCAGCGCGTTCGAGCCGTTCCCGCAGACGACCTGCTCCGGCTTGATGCCGAAATACCGGGCGACCGCCGTCCGCAGATCGGTCATGTCCGGGATCGGGATAGCGGTCGATGCGGTCGACGAGCCTTCCGTGGCCGCGCGCACTGCGGCCGACGAGGGACCGAGCGGGTTGACGTTGGAGCTGAAATCGATGATGTCGTTTCCGCGCATGACCGTATTGTTGCGCGGCCTGCGCAGATATTGCCGCCGTGGATCCGGCGTGCGCTGTCACGGACTGATTCGCCTGCATCATTCCGGTTCTCGTGGATTTCACATTCCGTGTTCTGCACTGCTAGCTCCATTTCGTATCTGGATTATCATATTTCGGTCCGATGAGCGATGCTGCAACGACTCGATGACCGCGCTGCTCACAGTTCCGCCGCAAGCTCCGGGAACCGCTCCTCCATGAAATGTTCGGCGGTCTTTCTCGCCTGGGCCGCCGTCGGCTGCTGCATGACCAGCGACGCAAGCTCGACGGCGTCCTGCATGCGGACCGACCGGATCACCTTCTTGACCCAGGGGATCGAGGCGACGTTCATGCTCAGATGCTGGAATCCCATGCCGAGCAGGATGGCGGCGTAGAGCGGATCGCCCGCCATTTCGCCGCACATGGCCAGCGGGATGTTCGCCTCGCGGGAAGCGGCGGACACCTTCTGGAGCAGGCGAAGCACGGCCGGGTCGAGCGGCTCGTACATGTAGGCCACGTGTTCGTTCTGACGGTCGATGGCCAGCGTATACTGGATCAGGTCGTTGGTGCCGACGCTGAAGAAATCGACCTCCGGGGCGAGCAGGTCCGCGATCATCGCCGCCGAGGGGATCTCGATCATGACGCCGATCTCCATCTGCTCGTTGAAGGCGCTTGCCCTCCGCGCGCAGTTCCGCCTTCACCTCTTCCAGGATCTTCTTGGTCTCGTACAGTTCCGGGAAGTCCCGAGATCATGGGATAGAGGATCTTGATGTTCCCGTGGACCGACGCCCGGAGGATGCCGCGCAGCTGGGTCCGGAACAGTCCCGTTTCTTGAAGGCAGAAGCGGATGGCCCGCAGGCCCAGGGCGGGATTCGCTTCCTTTTCGAACCCGCCGGGATGCCGATCTTGTCGCCGCCCACATCGAGCGTGCGGATCACGACCTCGTGGGGAGCGGCCTTTTCCGCAACATGACGGTAGGCCTTGTAATGCTCCTCCTCGGTCGGCAGCGTCGACCGGTTCATGAACAGGAACTCGGTCCGGTACAGCCCGATGCCGGTGCCGCCGTGTTCGGCCGACGGACGTCGACCTCCTCGGGAAGCTCGATGTTCCCCTGCAGCAGGACGACGTGGCCGTCGAGCGTTTCCGCGGGCAGGCTCCTTGATCTTCTCGAGCTCCTGCTCGAAATACTTGTACCGCCGCTGTTTCTTGAGATAGTCGAGGAAGGTCTCTTCGTCGGGATCGACGATGACCACGCCGTGGATGCCGTCCAGGATCACGACGTCGCCGGTCTTGACCGCGGCCGTGATGTTCTCGAGGCCGACGGCGGCGGGGATGCCCAGGGACCGGGCAAGGATCGCCGTATGGGAGGTCCGGCTGCCCGCATCGGTGGCGAAGCCCAGGATCTTGTCCTTGCGCATCATGAGCGTGTCGCTGGGGGCCAGATCGTGGGCGATGATGACGGCCTCATCCTTGATGTCCGCCAGGCTCTCCTGCCTGTGGCCCACCAGGTTCCGCAGGATGCGCTCGCCGACCTGCTCCACGTCGTGCTTCCGTTCGCGCAGGTACTCATCCTCGATCGTATCGAACTTGAGGCCGATGGCCGCGATCGTCTCCTTCAGCGCCCCTTCGGCATTGATGCGGGCTTCCTTGATCCGCTTGACCGTGCCGTCGACCAGCATCTTGTCCTCGAGCAGCATGATATGCGTGTCGAGGATATAGACGATGCGACTTCCCGAGCCCCTTGCTGAACCGCTTTTTCAGGTCCTCGAGCTGGCTTTTCGAAAGCTCGACGGCCCGCTTGAAGCGCGCCACCTCGTCCTTGACGCTGACCTCCTCGATCCGCTGGCCTGCGACCACGATCTTCCTGCGGTCGAGCAGGTACGCCCTGCCGATCACGATGCCCGGTGAGGCCACGATGCCTTTGTATATCTTTTCCTGCATTACCGATTCTCCTGTCGTTCCCTGCTGCCGTGGTATCCGCTTCTTGCACTGCCTACGGCTCTATTCCTTTTCCCCGAACTTGTCCTTGAAGAGCTGTTCCAGGCCCGCCAGCGCCTGTCTTCATCGTCACCGTGCACCTGAAGCAGCACGCGTGCTGCCCTTTGCGGCGGCAAGCATCATGATGCCCATGATGCTCTTTCCGTCCACCTCGAGGTTGTCCTTGATCAGAAGGATCTTCGAAGTGTAGGCGCTCGCCGATTTCACGATCTGGGCGGCGGCCCGGGCATGCAGCCCCAGCTTGTTCTCGATCAACAGCTCCTTCTTCTTCATTAAACGACTCCTGCATATGCAAGGGCGACGCAGACAGCGGCCAGCCCGAGCATGAGTTTTACCGGTGATCCGCCCTCTTCGCAGGACAGCGACCAGCACCAGCGTGATCAGCAGGCCGGCAACGGCCAGATGCGGCGCCGGGCAGCGGCGAGCTAGGGCCTGAACTCCGGCCGCCAGAGCGGGAAGCATGCCGAGCATGCCTCCGAGGACCGCCAGGGAGACCGCCTTGAACAGCCGTGCCAGCCGCGTGAACCGGTACCGGGCCATCAGCGCCACGACATCGCCGCTGCTGTCGGTAGCCCCAGCACCAGCACGCTCAGCCCTGAGCCAGACATGCACGCTGTTGTACAGGACCAGGAACAGCAGCGGAGCCCACCAGATCCCGGTCATGAGCAGCGCCACGGCGATCACGCGCTGCCAGCGGCTTGAGCGCACCCCAGAAGAAACTGTCCCCCAGCGCTCCCAGCGGCGCCATCAAGGTATTCTTCAGCGGCCGGCATCGATCCGGCTGCCGGAGCGCGCCCGGTCGCCCGCTCCTCCTCCATCCTGACGGCCGCGCCCAGGATGAACGACGCCAGGTAAGGCTGCGTATTGAAATACTCCATATGCAGCTGCAGCCGCGCGCGATACTCCTGCGGGTCGGGATAGAGCCTCTTCAGGGCCGGCAGCATGGCGTAGGCGAAACCCAGCGACTGCATCCGGTCGTAGCTCCAGGACGCCTGGATCAGGAACGACCGCAGAAAGACCCGGAGCAGGTCCGCCGGTCCCTGATGTCACCTGCGTTTCTCTATGGTCCGATGTCCACGGTAACGCGTACTGCCCAGCCAGCCCCGCGACAGGACGATCAGCACGTGATCATCACCGGATGCACAGGAAGCACCAGCGCACGCCAGATGCCGCGGCCATAAAACCCGTGAGCAAGAACCGGTCCAGGACGCTGATGGACAGCTTGTGCAGGACCAGTGCGGCTCCGAGCAGCGGAAGCAGCTTCACGAACAGCGCCATGGCACGGTGAACCGTGTGCCGGCATCCGCAGAAAAAGCAGCGGCAGCAAGTCCGGCCGGGATGAGCAGCAGATAGAGCACGAACGACTTCAGAAAAAACGAACCAGGCCCGGTAAGGTGCGCCCGGGACAGCTTCCGCGCCGGGGTCTTCGCCGTTGCCGGCATGCGCCGCAGCTACGAGCCGGGAATTCCGCTTTCGCACATAGGCATCGGCCATCATGGTGATCGGCACCATCGCCGTCGTCAGGAGGATGCTGAACCCGATCACGATCGAGTGCCGCACCGCCGGGGCACGTCCCAGCGCGGCGATCGCCGTCGCCGACACAGCGCCGACCGTCGCATCTGCGGGGACAAAGGTGCCGACGGGCATATCGAGCACCCAGATCAGTTCGAGCACGGCGCCGATGACATGCCGGCAGCAGTATCGCCCAGCAGCCAGCCGGCAAGCGGACCGGCAACAATGGGCTGCGAGATCATGAACTGCCCGACGGCGGTCCGGTCGAGGCCGATAAGACCGCCGACAAGGGCGACGCCAGCATGAGCCAGACACCATATGAAGATCGAACATCTGCACGATCTTTCTCCGAACCCGAGCAGCATATCAGGTTTCTGTTACATGCAGTATGCTGCATGGCTTCTGAACAGCTTCTCCAAGCGGCAGTGGCTTTCTGGTTCGGGACGGTCTGCACCGTGACCTTCGACTGCCGCGGGCAGAGATCGCCCGAAGCGCCGTCCAGAGTCCTGGCATCGTCCACGGCCAGCACATCCATGCAGTTTGCGTTTGCCCGGGACATAATGCATCCCGCCGATGTTCGATCGTCTGGCACGGCAGGCCGGACTCGAGCGCCCGCAGGACGGCCGCCGGATTCGAGAACAGCAGGATCGCCCGCTCCGCTGGCCGCCGCAGCACGCACCTGGCTGCAGATTTCCTCGACCCTGCCGATCGAGACCCTGAGCCCCTGCGGCACGGAGATCTCCATGATGGAACGCTGCAGCGCGTTGGCCGCCACCCGGTCGTCGGCCACGAAGATGCTGGTCGCCTTCAGAAAATTGACCCATCCTTCCACGACCTGGCCGTGGATCAGCCGGTCATCGATGCGGATGAAGACGACCATGCGTGCTATTTTTTCCCCTTCAGCATCTGGCTCGCGATCACGACGCTCTTCTGAGCCGCCTCCTGCACGAGTTTCGCCAGTTCGGCCAGTGGTTTTTCATCGCGATGGTTGGCGAACTTGATGAGCATCGAAAGATTCACGCCGGTCACGACCTCGACCGCATCCCCGAGAAACGCCAGGGCGATGTTGGAAGGCGTGCCGCCGAACATGTCGGTAAAGAGCATGACGCCCTTTTTCCGGTCGACCTTCTTGATGGCGGCCTGGATCTCGTCCCTGAGCATTTCCGGCGCGCTGTCCTGCTTCACGCTCACCGTCGCCACCGCCTCGATCTTTCCCACGATCATCTCCGCGGCCTTGACCAGCTCCGCGCCCATGTCCTCATGACATACCACCACCAGTCCGATCATGCTTCGCTCTCCTTTGCAGCGATCCGCCGGACGCTGCTCGAACGAATCATTCGACCCGGACTGATCTGATCTGCATCTTTCGCCTGCATGATCCCGGTGCTTCACGTTCACTTCGTACCCGCGCTCCCGCAGCCGCTCGGCCATCGCGAGCGCCACGGCCACGGACCGGTGCCTGCCGCCGGTGCAGCCGAAGCCGATCGTCAGATAGCTTTTCCCTTCGCTGCGGTACCGCGGCAGCAGATACTCGAGGAACTGCAGGAGCCGGGCAGAAACTCCTCGGAATCCTGCTCCGCCAGTAACATACTCCCTGACCCGCGCGTCCTCGCCGGTCTGCGGCTTCAGTTCAGGAACGAAATGCGGATTGGGCAGGAACCGCAGATCGAACATCAGGTCCAGGTCAAAGGGTACCCCGTACTTGTAGCCGAAGGTGACGAGTGTGATCAGCATCGGCCTGCCGGCATCGCCCTCGGCATAATGCCGCTCGATGGCCTGCCGCAGATCATGCACCGTATAGTCCGACGTGTCGATGATCCGGTCCGCCAGCTTTCTGCACCTCGGCCAGCGCCGCCCGTTCCTGCCTGATGCCGTCGATGAGCGGCGTCGCGCCCCGGGCAAGCGGGTGCGGCCTGCCGGTCTCGCTGAACCGCCGGACCAGCGTCTGGTCCGACGCGTCGAGGAACAGCATTTCGATCGGCACTGCCGCCCGCTCTTGAGCTCCCGGAAGCAGTGCCGGGAACCTGCTCGGGAAATCCTTTTCCCGGATATCGATGCCGATCGCGGAGCGGACCGCCTCCTCCGAGCTCCGGGCGAAATCGACGAAATCCGGCAGGAGCACCAGGGGCAGGTTGTCGACACAATAATATCCCATGTCCTCGAACGCCTTGAGCGCGGCGCTTCGGCCCGAACCGGAAAGCCCGGTCACGACCACCATGCGCATCTGCGTCATCCCGCCAGCCTCTTCTTCATGCTTCCGCTGCAGTTCCCGCGCGGTATAGATGCCGCGGTTCTTGAGCATCTGGTTCCTTGCCGCGACCTCGATCAGCGTCGCCATGTTCCGTGCCCGGTCTTGACCGGCAGCTTCAGATAGGGAAGATTGACGCCGAGGATCTTGTACCGGCGTTCGCGCAGACCGACCAGGCTGTAGTGATGCCCCTTTTTCCACTCTTCCAGTTCCACGACCAGCCCGACCCTGCAGGACGGCACGGTCGCCGATTCTCCGTAGAGCGCCCGGACGTTGATTATCCCGAGACCCCGGATCTGCAGAAGGTCCGCTCCCATGTTCCGGCGCCCTGCCCGTGATGCCGTCTTCCCTTTCCAGGATCACGACATCATCCGCGACCAGCTTGTGCCCCCGCAGGACGAGGTCGAGGGCAGCCTCGCTCTTGCCGATGGCGCTCTCGCCGATGAGTAAGCGTGCCGAGGCCGAAGATCTGGACCAGCACGCCGTGCAGGCTGATGCGCGGCACAGTTTGTCGGCGAAAGCAGTGCGCGCCAGCTTCGGCAGGTTCCTGCTCCTGAACACCGGGATCCCGGCATGTTCAGCGCCTGCCAGGAGCTCCGGGCAGGAGGTGCCGCCGCTCAGCACGATGCCGGCCGGTTTCTGCCGCATCAGGGCCCGGACAAGCTGCGTCCGTTCGAGCTTCGGCAGCGAAGCAGAGGTAAGGCGGACTGACTCGGAGGAAGATGGACCAGGCTCGACGCGATCCCCTTCACGGTCGAGATCGAGGAGAGTTCGGGACTGAGGACTGCGGAGACGTTACTTCCCGGTCGAGCCCGCAGCTGCCGGCGAGCACCTTTGACCGTCCCACCAGGTCTTTAACCGTGACCTTCATTTTTGCGGGTACTTGCCGTCTTCCTCACGGATCAGTCGCTGCAGCTCCCGGCCGTCGGGCACGATGCGCAGCTTCTCGCGGAAGACCGGATTCTTGAGGATACGGGATATGCGGGCCAGCGTTTTCAGATGCTCTCCGGGCCTGTCGTCCGGAGTGACCAGCAGAAAAAAAAGGTAGGCCGGCTTGTCATCCAGCGACTGAAAATCAACACCCTGGCGCGACCGTCCGAACGCGACGATCACATCGGCCATACCGCTGCAGTTTGCCGTGCGGGATGGCCACCCCGTCGCCGATGCCCGTGCTGCCCAGCGCTTCGCGCTCCAGAAGCACGCGCGCCAGTTCGTCGGCATCGCGGACCCTTCCGGCGCGTGACAGCATGAGCGCAAATTCGCGGATCACCCCGCCTTGTCGATGGCCTTGATGTCCGTCGATTATCAGGTCTCCCTGCAGCAGGTCCTTGATGTGTGGCCATCGATCGTCCTCTACAGCAGCAGGCTCGATAAGCCCCACGTTGCCGTCCTTGCGCCTGTAGATGACGTTGATATGCCCGCTCGCCTGCATTGGAGAAAACAAAGAACTCCTTGTCCAGCAGTTCCATCTGCATCACCGCTTCTTCGGGGTGCATGGGCTTCAGGTCGAACCGCTTGGTCTTGATGATCTGGGGGATCCGGTCCTCGGGATGTGCCGAGACGCGATGTCGATCCGGCTCCGTCCGGTCTGGTGCTTATGGTCGACCAGCTTTTCCTTGTATTTCCGTGATCCGCTTCGTTCGATCTTCTCGATGAGCAGGTCGATGGAGGAATACATCTCCTCGGTTTCCTCATGGGCCTGGATCAGCAAGCCGTTGGACTTGATCATTGCTTCGGCGATGTGATGCACCTTTTTCACGACCGAAAGGGTGACGGTAACCTGCATGGTCTTCGGCAGATACTTCTCCAGCCTGCTGAACTTCTCCGTTGCATACTGTTTCAGTGCATCTGTTGCCTCGATGTGTCTTCCGATAACCGTTACCTGCATATGCTCCTCCTTCTAAAAGGTGTGTACGATCACACCGGTAGTATACTGGTACTGCTGTCAGCTGAGCCGTCTTCCGCACGCTGGTCGGCGGTATCCGGAGCTCTTCGCGGTATTTCGCCACGGTCCGCCGCGCGATATCGATGCCCCGCGCTTTCAGGACATCGACGATCTGCTGGTCCTTGAGCGGCGCAGCCGGGTCCTCCTCCTTGATCATCTTCTGGATCACGTCCTTGACCGTCAGCGACGAGACCTCCGCGCCGGTCGCCGTCGTGGAAAAGCCGGTGGTAAAAAAGAACTTCATCGGGAAGATGCCCTGCGGGGTGTGCATGTATTTGTTGGTCGTCACGCGGCTGATCGTCGATTCATGCATGCCGATGTCCTCGGCCACGTCCTTGAGCACCATGGGCTTCAGATGCGAGATGCCCTGGTCCAGGAACTCGCGCTGGAACTTCACGATGCTCTCCGCAACCTTGTAAATGGTCTTGTTCCGCTGCTCCATGCCCTTGATGAGCCACTGGGCCGAGCGCAGCCGCTCCTCGATATACTCCTTGGTCACCTTGTCGACGCTGTCCTTGCTGGCTCAGCAGCTTCCGGTAATACGGATTGATGCGGACCCGCGGCAGCCCTTCGTCGTTCAGCTGGATCACGTAGTGGTCCTCCACCTTGACCACATAGACGTCGGGAACCACGTAATGGGTATCGGCGTACGAGATAGGGCCTGCCCGGGCTTCGGCTCCAGTTCGTGGATGATGATCTGGGACGCCTCCATCACTTCCTGGGGCGTGACCTTGAGCACCTTGGCGATCTGCGGGTAGTGTCGCTTCTCCAGGTCCGCCAGATGGTCCTGAACGATCTTTTCGACGAGCGTCCCCTGCAGGTCGAGATGCCGGACCTGGATCAGCAGGCATTCCTGAAGGTACGGGCCGCGATCCCCAGCGGGATCGAAGCTCTGGATCAGTTCCAGGGCCCGCTCCATGTCGGCCGGCGAGACCCCGGACTGCTGCGCCAGTTCTTCGAGCGTGGCGCGGAGATAACCGTCATCGTCGAGATTGCCGATGATCCATTCGCCGCCCTTGACCAGCGCAGGGTCGGACGTGGAGAGATGGAGCTGCCACTGCAGATGATCGCTCAGCGAAGGCAGGCGGGTCAGCGTCTGGTCATAGGACGGCAGTTCCTTGTCATCGGCCTCGGCATTGCCGTAGTCGCGGCCGTCGCCCATTTCATTCAGATACTCGTCCCACTGGGGGCCGAGTTCGAGATCGTTCTTCAGCTCGCCGGTCACTTCAGGCTCGGGCGCGCTGCTCCGGCAGCGTTTCCTGCAGTCGCCGCTCCGGAGCCGCGTTCGCCTTCCGCTTCCGGCGCCTCGTCCGCGGCTTCGGGCGGCAGCTCCTCGAGGACCGGGTTCTCCATCAGTTCCTGGGACACCGACTGCTGCCAGTTCGAGCCGGGACAACTGCAGCAGTTTGATGGCCTGCTGGAGCTGCGGCGTCATGATGAGCTTTTGTGATAGTTTTAGTTCAAGCCGTGCTTCCATAGTTCAGATGCGAGATCGCACGCTCTCCCTTTCAGCAAGAGTAACGAACATTCATGACAAGCCTGAACTTCTACCTGATCTGCACATTGTACTGACGCCTTGACTCCGCATGTATAGACCTACAGTTTGAACGCTTCGCCCAGATAAAACTCCCGCACCCGCGGGCTTGCCGTGATCTCCGCGGCGGTCCCCGCCTCGATGATCTTTCCTTCGTTGATGATATAGGCCCGGTCGGTGATGGCGAGCGTTTCCCGGACATTATGGTCGGTGATCAGAATACCGATCCCCTTGCTTTTGAGCAGCGAAATGATCCCCTGGATATCCTGGACCGCCAGCGGATCGATGCCGGCAAAGGGCTCATCGAGCAGAATGAACTTCGGGTCAAGGGTGAGCGCCCGGGCGATCTCCACCCGCCGCCGCTCTCCGCCGGAAAGCGTGTATGCCTTGCTGTCCGCCAGATGCGTGATGCCCAGTTCGCTCAGCAGGCGGTCCTGGCGCTCCTTCCGCTCGATCGCCGAAAGTCCATCGTCTCGAGCATGGCCATCAGATTCTCGGCCACGTCAGTTTTCTGAAGACCGATGGTTCCTGGGGCAGGTACCCGATGCCGTTCCGTGCCCGCTGGTACATCGGCATCCTGGTGATATCCGTTCCGTCCAGCACGACCCGGCCCTGGTCCGGCCTGACCAGGCCCACGACCATGTAGAAGGTCGTGGTCTTGCCTGCTCCGTTCGGCCCGAGCAGACCCACGACCTCGCCGTATCGCACCTGGAGGCTGACGCCCCGGACGATCTTCCTGCCCCGGTAGCTCTTCTCCAGTTTTTTTGCCTCAAGTGCCTGCATGCATCATGTCGACGGGCTACCGTCCCCGTCTTTTCTCCGGCTTGTTTCGTCCTGGTAGAACAGGACCTTGCCGCCCTCGACGATGCTGCGGTCATCGCGCATGAACAGGGTTATCCGCTCCCCGCCCAGCTGGTTGTCATTTTCGATGATGCGCGCATCGCCGGTCAGCACGATCTTTTCCTCTTTGCTGTAATACAGCGCCCGGTTGGCAAGCGCGATCCGCCCTTCCTTGCGCACGACCACATTGCCGAGGGCCTCGATCTCCCTGATGCCCTTGGTCCCGGAGTCATAGAAAACGGTCACCGTGTCCGAGTTGAGCGTCATTGCCTCTTTTTTGAGGGTCACTTCTCCGGAAAAGGTTACGCGTTCTCCCAGCTTGTCCGCTTTCATGCGGGCCGAGGTGACCACGATCGGCTCCCGCTTGAGCTCAAGCTTGCGCGCCTCATCAGGCGCAGCCGCCATCAGCATCACCGCAGCAGCGACAAGCAGGCTATTCCTGAAGCACTGCTTTAACATGCTGGTCCACCACGATCGTAAGCATATCCACGTTCCCCGAGAGCCCCTGCCCTTCGAGATAGATCTCGCTGCCGAGCAATTTAAAGGGTCCGTTGTCTGCACAATCCGCTGGCCGGCACGCCAGAACAGCGAATTGGTCGTCAGAAGATAGCCCTCGCTGGTCACGATCCTGACCTCGCGGACCCCGCGCCGGATGGAAGCATCTCCGCTGACCGTGTCCAGCGTCGGCTACTTCTCCGAGGAGCCGTGCTTCACGCCTGTCCGGGGCGACAAAGGTGATCTCGATATCCTTTAACTGCGCTTCCTTGTTTTCGTAGAGATCGGCGCTGCCGGCGGTCATGTGCCACGATACCCTGCCGTTCTCCGTCTCGACAAACCGGAAACCTTCCATGCTCATGAGCAGGCGACTGCCGGGGGGAGGCTGAAACAGCGGGCGCTGCACGGTCTGTACCGCGCAGCAGTACATAGGCGCCGTAAAGTGCCAAAATGAGGACGAGGAGGCCGCCAGCGCTGTAATGATACCCCTGTCTACGTTTACGTTCATGACGGTTAAAAGGCATATGGCGGCCTCTCCAGCCGCCATATGCATAATTTATACCATAAGATGCTTTTGAAGTAAAGACTAAAACAGAGCACGGCCATTCGTCCGCAGCCTTGTCAGTTCTTGATTCGTTCCCTGAGGGAAGCCAATTCCCGCTTTTGCTCCTCAACAAGCTTCTCGAGGCGAACAGAGGACGACATGTCGCGCACTACTGATTGGATAAAGCGCTTTCCCATCAGGATGAGCTCCACAACGCTCACTTCGACCGGCACGACCGATCCATCGGACTTTTTAAGGTCCCCCTGCCGGACCGTCTGGCTGTTTTGTTCGGCCTCGGCAAGTATCTGCTGCGCGCGCCCGGCAGGACAAGGATCTCGAACAGGTTCTTGTGAACAAGGTCATACTTCCCCAGTCCGGTCAACTGTGCTGCCTGCTCGTTGGCAAAGAGAATATCGCCGTTCTCGGCAAGCACGAATATGGATTCGGCGGCATTCTCCACCAGGGTCCGGTAGCGCTCTTCAGACGATCGAAGCTCCTCGGTCTTTTCCGCGACCCACTGCTCCAGTTCCATGTTCATCTTGCGGAGTTCCGTCTGCAGCTCTTCGTTCTGGACCGTCGTCGAGATGATGCCCGCAAGAGTCGTGAAAAAGTTGATTTCCTCATCGGTGAAGTTCTTTGCCTTGCCGTAGAGCACCTCGATCGCCCCGACCAGGGCGCCGTTCGAATAGACGTAGAGCGGCAGACAATACACCGAGGTGAATTCGGAAAGCATCAGCTCGGGGATTTCGCGGAACCGCGGGTCCTTATTGAAATCCTTCAGCATGACCGGCTCAAGCCGCCTGCCGACCCAGCCTTCGATCCCCTGGCCGAGCGGGATGCGGACGTTTTTCGGACCGCCTCGCCGCGGAAGCCGTTCGTCGCCGCAAGCACCAGTTCGTCCTTTTTCTTGTCATACAGAAAGACCAGACAGCTGTCGGCATCCATGACCCTGGCTGTGATATCGGCCACGTCCTTCAGACGGTCCGGAAACAGGCGGGGCGAATTGGCAGCGTAGTTCACATCGTAGATGCCGAGAAACTTGATGAACAGGTCGTCCTTCATGTCGAGCAGCTCTTCCTGTTTAAGCTGCAGTTCGAGGTTGGCGTCTTCGAGACGCCGGAAGTAAGGGACGATCGTTCTCCGGTAAAAAACGTAGGCCAGGAGCACGATGAGCGGCACGCTGAACAAGGAGATGAGCATCCCACCCTGTTCGCCGCGCGCGATGAACAGGCCGGCGGCTCCGCCGGCGCAGGCTGCGGCAAGCGCCAGGGCAATGAGAACGATCAGGACCCCCTTCCGGTTGACGTCCGCCGGGTCCTGCTCTAAATCGGTATGCTGCATGGTTCATCCCTCCTGTGGGCGAACTGCGTCAGCCCTCTGTCCGTTTCAGCCCTTGATGAGCCTGACAAGGTCGTGTACGGCATGGTCCATGGATTCCGGAATAGCTACGTCCAGTCCCCGCTCCCGGAGCTTCATGAACAGTTCGGTGAGGAGCGGCGGGTCGATATTGGAAGCCTTCAGGGCCTCGGCCTGCGAGAAGATCTCGGCAGGAGTGCCTGCCGTAAGCACCCCCTTGCCGCGGGCCAGCACATAGACCCGGTCGGCGAATGCGGCCACCAGGTTAAGGTCGTGCGTGGACATGATGATGGTCATTCCTTCACGGTGCCGTTCGTTCAAAAGCGTCACCAGCTCGCCCCGGGAACGGGAATCAAGCCCCTCGAAAGGTTCATCCAGGATCAGCAGCTCCGGCTGCATGACCAGGGCGCCGGCAAGCGCCACTTTCCGCTTTTCACCGCCTGACAGGTAATGGCAGATCTTGTCGCCCAACCGGCTGATCCCCAGCTCGGCCATGACCCGCTCCACCATCTGAGCGGTCCGTTCTTTATCATAGCCGTAATTGCGGGGCGTAAAGGCAATGTCGTCCCATACGGTCGGGAGACAGGATCTGGTCGTCGACGTTCTGGAGCAGCACGCCGATGCGTTCGCGGACCGTATTATACTTGAGGGCCGGGTTGATGTTGAAGACCGACACGCTTCCTTCATTCGGTGCGAGCAGGCCCAGAATATGGAACAGCAGCGTGGTCTTGCCGGACCCGTTCCCGCCCAGGATCACCACGCGTTCGCCCCGGTTCACGACAAAGTCCAGGCCGCAGATGTGGATCTCCGTGGTGTCGGGATAAATATGCTTCAGACAGCTTACTTTTACGAGGGTTTCCATAACGCGGCCTCCCGCCGCAAAACAAATGCAAAATGCAAAGTGCACATTGGTGAAAAATCCAATGACGCTTGCCGTGCAAACTTTGCACTTTGAAATTTGCACTTTACACTTTGCACTACGCTTCTCCGGCATGTCTAACGCCAGATGAGCACGAGCGTCAGGACAATGGTGCCGGTTCCGAGCGGCAGCCAGTCGTCACGGCGGAACCAGTCGGTCCCGGCCCTGGCCATGCTCCCATGATAGCCCCGCACCGCCATGACGGCATAGAGACGGGTTGCGCGCTCCACGGCCTTGACGAGCAGCATGGCGATGCCCTTCGAGATGTTTGCGCCATTTTTAAACAGGCTTCCCGGCGAGAAACCGCCGCGGAGCCTGATGGACACCGCAAAGTTGTCCATCATGTCGAGCAGAATAAAGAGCGTCCGGTAGGTCATGAACAATCCCGCGGACAAAAGCTCCGGAAGCACCATGCTCAAGAGGCCGAAGATCTTCGGATACGGCGTGCTCACGATAAGGGTGAGCATGGCCAGCGCGGGCGTGATAGCCTTGAGGATCAGCAGCGCATAGGCCTGGCTCCCGCCCCGCAGGGTCAGGCCGTAGAGAAGCGCAAACACGGCGGAATAGAGCGACAGCGCCACGACCCTGAGCCAGGGAAGCCGGGACGAGGCCACCAGAAGCAGCAGCACGACATACCCTGCCGCAAGGGAATAGGGATTGCTGGTCATGACCGACGCGGTCACGACCAGCAGCAGGAAGATAACCTTGGAAATCGTCGAGGCCCGGTGGAGCGGCCCGGAGCCGCTGGCTGCCCAATAATCGATCCGTGCAACATCTATCATGACGGGAACCTCATGGCCAGGGGGTCCTCTGCCCGTCATGAAGCCCGTGTTTCAGCAGCTCCGGCTTGACCTGGGCGACAAACTTCACGACCGCTCCGGTAATTGCAGCTTCGATGAGCCATCCGATCGATCCGAGGGAGAGCACCACGATCGCAAAGGGTGTGATGGCGGGATCTGAAGCAGCCTGGGCATGAAGTAATCTTCGTCATGACCGTGAAGCACGGAATCGACTTCAATATGCGACACCGACACCATGCCGATCAGGAGCAGCGTCGTCGTGAACAGCGTCAGCACCGTAACGCTGGCGGCCCTCCAGAACACGGGAAGACGTTTTCCCATAAGGGAGAACAAAGTATGCCCCAGCACTGTTTCCACTCCGAGCAGCAGCGTGTTCAGTCCGACGACCGTGATCCCCCCGTGTCCCATCAGCGCCAGGATAAGGTTCGTAATGAAGGCGGCGACAAAACCGAGCGCCGGACCGAGAAGGATGCCCGCAACCACCGAGAGGTTGATGTGATACGCGATCGGGAGGAGTCTCCAGGCTCATGGCAACGAGCATGACCGCCGAGAGGGCCCCGAGCAGGGGGATCTTCCTCTTCGCATCCATGGACCGGAGACTGGCCAGACTGATCGACAGTGCAAGAACCATGATGAATAAACCGGAGAGCCAGAGCCAGACAGGAAGGATCCCGTCCGGAATATGCATATGCGTCATAGGGCGCGGCCTTTCCCTGCCGCCTCGCGCGTGGTCATTGGTCGTGTCCACCGTTCTTGTGCGCTCCCTTGATGAAGACGACGCGGCCATCACCGCTGATAAAGATATTCAGCACCCAGCTGATGATGCTGACGAGGAGCGCTCCCAGGAACGCCGCCCGAAACGACTCGATGATGAAACCGGGCACGACTTCGGAAACGAGCTTCAGAAGGGCTGCATTGATAACGAGCGTGAACAGACCGAGCGTCAGCAGGTTGATCGGCAGCGTCAGGAGGAGCACGATGGGCCTGATCACGGCATTGACAATGCCGAGAATACCCGCGGCAAGAATGCCCATTGCCAGGCTCTGTATCCTGATCCCGTCTATGATTTTCGTGGCCGTTACCAGGGCGAGAAGATTAATTGACCAGCGCACTAAAAAACCGAGCATAGCACCTCCGACACTGAAAAAATTCTAACATACTTATGATGCATTTGCAACCACGGAGTCTTCAGCCAACAATGCAAGCATCTGTTCATAAGGCCCTTGTGTTGAAAACTACCGGTCTCCATGGTACTATTATATGAGTGTTGGTTCAAAAAATTACTTAAGGGAGTTATGCATGCAGCTCGGCGTACCCCGGGAGATCAAGACAGAAGAGTTCCGCATCGGCATCACGCCCTTCGGGGTCCAGGAACTGACCCAGGACGGCCACGGGGTCTTCATCGAGAAAAATGCAGGCCTCGGAAGCGGCTTTTCCGATGACGAATACGCCCGGGCCGGAGCAGTGATCGTCGACCGGGAGCAGCTCTTTAAAAAAGCCGAATTGATCATTAAAGTAAAAGAACCGCTCCCGCAGGAGTATGATCTTCTCCAGGATGGCCAGGCTTTGTTCACCTATCTTCATCTTGCCCCCAATCCCCTGCTTACCGACGTGCTCCTGTCAAAGAAGATAACCGGCATCGGGTATGAGACCCTGACCCGCGACGGGGGACTTCCCCTCCTCGCACCGATGAGCGAGATCGCCGGTCGGATGGCGCCGCTTATGGGCGCCTACTATCTGCAGAAGTTCAAGGGCGGTTCCGGCATTCTCGCGACCGGAGCAAGCGGTGTGCGGCCTGCCAGGATCGTGGTCCTCGGCGCGGGCGTGGTCGGCACGAACGCAGCCCGGGTGGCGAGCGGCCTCGGCATGGAAACCATGATCATGAACAAAGACACGGAAAGGCTTCAGAAGGTCGATGAGCTTTTCATGGGAAGGGTGGAAACCATGCCCGCCACAGCCCAGACCATAGCCGAAGAGATCAGGACGGCCGACATCATCGTCGGCGCCGTCCTGGTACCGGGCGGAAGGACGCCGGTCCTGATAACGCGTCAGATGCTCGGGAGCATGAAAAAAGGCTCGGTCATTGTGGACGTGTCCGTGGACCAGGGTGGCTGCATAGAGACTTCGCGCCCCACAACACATGACGATCCCGTGTACGAGCTCGACGGCATCCTCCATTACTGCGTAGCAAACATGCCCGGAGCTTATCCCCGGACCTCGACGCTGGCGCTCACCAATGCCACGCTTCCCTATGTTAGAATGCTCGCAGAAAAAGGGATCGAGAGATCGATGCAAAACGACATTATCCGGAGTGCACTCAACACCTACCAGGGAAAGATCGTGAATACGGCATTGGCGGAAGCGGTGAGGATCACAGGGAAGGGTGGGCCTAATGGGGACTCAGCATAATAATCAACTGCCGTTATCGAGATGGAATTATACCGACGTGCAGTTTATCAGCATGCATTAAATGAAGAAGCATCGCGCTGCCTTTAACCCCGCCCGTATCTATTGCACAGTCACGTTCGCGCTTCCGGTTACGTTGGTTATAGGGTCAGTCGCAATAATGTACGCCGTACCGAGTCCAACTGCAGTGGCAAGACCTTTTGAACCTGTTGCATTACTGACACTCACCGTCCCGGTTGCTGACGACGACCAGTTCACCGACAACGTCAGGTCAAGTGGCGGAATATCCTGAAAGGTGCCGGTTGCGGTGAACTGTTGGCTTGGGGTTGGACTGCTGATAACAATACTCGCAGGGTTCGGAGTCACGTTAATGGACGTCAATATGCTGGGGGTAACGGTGAGCGTTGTTGTGCCTATGTATACAATGTCGAAAAGCGGGTAGCTTGCGGAAATATTGGCGCTTGTAGTGGTAACTGCGGTTGTGGTAACTGCCGTGACGAGACCCTTAAAAACGGTTGCGATCGAGAAATCTGATGAATTCCAGGTCAGCGACGGGGATGACAGCAGGCTCTGCGTAACTGTTGCGCCCGTGTATGGCGACACAAATGTTGCTATTGCGTCAAACTGACGACCCTTCCCTTTAGCCATGACCGGATTTTCCGGTGTTATGGTTATGGTACTAGGCGTAACAATGGTGAGCAGGGTAGAACTGGAAAAATTATTGTTGGGCTCCACCGCAGTGATCGTGGTTGTGCCGGTGGTCAAGACGGTAACATGACCGGTCAATCCCACTGTTGTGCCCACCGTTGCAACAGTGGGATCCGATGAACTCCAGACAACTTCTGACGTATAGTTCAATACCATACCATCCGAAAAAGTACCGTTAGCCGTGAATTGAATCTCGCTCACAATGACAGGATCGACCGGCGTTACGGTGATCGATACGAGTTTTGCGTTGTTAGAAGAACAGCTCATGAAGCCCAATGCGGACATGACAAGCACCACCGCCATTACGATACCAGCTTTAAACCTCTTCATGTACTCTCTCCTTACCGGTCGTTTCTCGAATGGCGGACAAAGGGTGGTCCGGTGACAACTTGATCAAATCGGGGCTTATAATACAACGTGAAACCTTCACTGTCAAATGCTAATATTCCTTACTCCATACGTATCGGCTACGGCTTGACCTGCCCGACAAACCTCCCCTGATAGGTGGCGTGACCGTCGCACTTTTCAAATATAAACTGGCAGATCCTGGTGCCGGGATATAACGCTAATGGTCCATGACCTAAATTCACTATTTCCAGAGCTTGATGATTCGAGATGCCCGGATGCATAAAGCCGGCGGTAACGTGAACAGCCAGGCCAAAACGAGCGAACCTGCTGCGTCCTTCAAGCCGGCCGGAGATATTGTCGGCAAGCGTGATTTTCTCCTTCGTGATCCCCAGGATCATCTCGCCCGGCTTTATAACGATATAACCGCCGTCCTTAACATGAACGTCCCTGGATATATCCTGAAAATGAGAATCGTTCTTTATATGGTAGATCTTTGACTGTCGTTTAAAGGTCCTGAAATCATTGCCAAGCGTAAGATCGATCGAACCCGGTCCGATCTGCGATCTCTCAAGCGGCTCGACCGCGATCGATCCATTTTTCAAGGCTTTTTCTATTTCTTTCCCGATCAACACGCTCATTGTTCACCAGCCTCTCGATGATTGTAACAACGTGGGATAACGCGGTATCACCCCCACCGCATTCACCCTGCTCTTCAAGCTACTCCAGCAACAGCTGATTATCCCTGGAGCGGGACTCTCCGATACTCGATACCGTGATCGCCGGCCTGCCGAGCACCGGGCACTTGGCCTCGCAGATGCCGCAGCCGATGCAGAGTTCGAGGTCAACGTGCGGCTGCTGCAGCGTCAGGACCTTCCCCTGCCGGTCGCGCACCTGCACCTTCTCGAACCAGATCGCCTTCTTCGGCGTGGGGCAGACCTCCTCGCACATGATGCAGGGCCGTCGCATGCGCCCAGGGCAGGCACCTGCCCTTGTCGATCATGGCCAGGCCGATCTTGACCTTCGACCTTTTCTTCGAGCGTCAGCCTCTTGATGGCGCCCGTGGGGCAGACCTGGCCGCAGAGCGTGCAGCGGTATTCGCAGTACCCGATGCGCGGCACGAGCATGGGCGACCAGATGCCTTCGAGCCCTGCCTCAAGCAAGCGTGGGCTGAAGTCCGTTCGTGGTGCAGACCTTCATGCACTCCCCGCACTTGACGCAGCGTTTCAGAAATTCCTTTTCTTCAAGCGATCCCGGCGGCCGGAGCAGGCCGGGATCCTGGGCGTTGGTCCTGGCAAGCGGCGTGATGCGCAGGAACGGCACAACAGCAATGCCGCCGAACACCGACGCGATGACCCGTCTTCTGCCGAGGTCCATGGCCGCCGTTGCCTTTTTCTTGCGAAACCGAAACGTGACCGCGTTCTGCGGGCAGATATCGTCGCAGTTCCAGCAGTAGAGGCATTCCGTGTCCTTCCACTGCTCCTTCTGATGCAGGCGCTGCATTTCCCTGGCACACCCGGCTGCAGGCCCCGCACTCCGTGCACCCCTCGCTCACCGAACGCCGGAGCAGAGAGAACCGGGAGAGGAGGCCGAGGAATGCGCCGAGCGGGCAGAGGTACTTGCACCAGAACCGCTTCTCGACCAGGTTCAGGCCGAGCACGATAAGGAAGAGCGCGCCGATGAAGACGCTCTGCTCGTAAAACGACTGGTCAAAGGAGAGCACGGTCTTTTTCAGGAAGCGTGTATACCGGCTCGGTTGCCGCTGCTACGCCGAGCGGATCTACGCGTGTACATCGTGTCGAAGACCGACCGCACGCCATAGTTGAACAGCGGATAGATGCTTACGGAGAAAGACCGGATCAGGAGCGAGAGCGGGTCCATGATGCCGACGGGCTGCAGCGTGAAGACCGCCGAGGCGAGCATGCCGATCAGAATATAATATTTGACCCGGTACCAGTCCCTGCCCTGGTGAGGCGCCGCCTGTTTTCGCAGGGAACCCGCCAGGTTGTTCAGCGTGCCGAGCGGGCAGGCCCAGCCGCAGAAGACCCTGCCGAACAGGAGCGTGACGATGATCGTGATGAGCGACAGCAAGAATGCCTTTGCAACGGCGTGGGCGGAAAGCAGCGTGGTCACGAGGATGAGCGGGTCAAAATCAAGGAACAGGCGCACCGGGTAGCCCAGCTCATCGTTCCCCTTTGATTCGGTCTGGATGAACAGGAAGAGGAACAGGAGGAGGAACAGGCCTTGCGTCAGTCTTCGAATGTTTTGCATAGAGGTCTATGCAATCCACTACCTCCTTGTCGATCAACTCCTCTCCTTGAGCTGTGGCGAAATCGATCTCCGAGTTAACATTGACCTTCACTATCCGCATCTTATTCAAGTCCATCTGCCCCAGGCCGAGCTTGTGGCCTAGAGTCACGTATCCCAGGTCGCTCCCCTTCATGCCGAAGAGCGTGGCGCCGTAGGAGTCGATGGCCACCGGGTCGATGCCCGACGACGATCGTGTCGAGCTTCTTCACGTCGTCCAGGCTGCCGCCCTGCGGCCCGTTCGCCGTCAGGATGCGCACGGCATCGAGGATCGTGAGCGTGGGTTTGATCTTCATGGAAAGGTCCACGAGGCTCTCGTCCAGCTTCTGGTGGATCTGGCGCCGCGAACCGCCCATGACGCCCATCCAGTTCTTCATGGACAGCGTGAGCTTCGCAAGCCCGTGGTGCTTGGCGATCGGAATATTGATCACCTTGTCCGCCTCGAAGATCTCGGTATAGAGCGGCCAGGACTTGAGCGCCTGGCCGTTGATGCGCCATGTCCCTGAACTTCCGGTCATCCATATAGTCCACCTCGGCGCCCAGCGCTTTGACCGCAGGCGCGATGCCGCTCTGCACATAACATCGCCGCGGATCGTTCACCGGCCGGTCGAAGACCTTCACTTTTTTTGCGCCTGCCTCGAAGCAGAGCTTCACCACGGCAGCAACGACCTCGGGATTGGTATTGCCCGCCTGCTCCGGGGTCCGGTCCCAGCCGATGTTCGGCTTGATCACGACGATGTCGCCGCGGGAGATGAACTTCCTGATGCCGCCCATGGCGTCGATCGGCGGCGGTGACGAGCTTCTCCGGAGATGCGCCGTGCGCCACGACCAGGTCGGGCCGCGCTGCCGACTCCGCTGCTTCGGCAAGGCGGCCAAGCCCTCGGGCAGCGAAAGCCCTGCGCCGGTCAATGCCGCAAGCTTCAGGAATTTTCTTCTGTCCATGGGTCACCTCACCTTTCCCCGTGCGAGCGATGCGAAGATGCCGCCGAAACAAAGGGCGGAGAAAAGGATGAATGCCGTTCTGCACACGCGGCCAGGAACGTGCGGATAATTTTCCGGGTTGATCCGGCGCACTGCCGATATGGAGCGCAAAAATGACCATGGCGATGCCCATGCTCAGCATCTGGCCGGTCAGCCGCATGGTGCCCAGCGTTGCCGAACCCACGCCGTAGAACCGCCTCTCGATGGAGCTCATGACCGCGTTCGTGTTGGGCGACGAGAACAGGGCAAAGCCGAAGCCGAGCAGCATCAGCCCGCCGATGATGAATCCAGACGGGAGTCGCTGGCCCAGGAACGTGAACAGGAACAGGCCGCGGCGGCAAAGCCCCATGCCGAGGGAGGCCACGACCCTCGGTTCTATTCTATCAGAAAGTCTGCCCGGCAGCGGCGAAAAGAGCGCCATGACGACCGGCTGCGCCATCAGGACCAAGCCGGCATGCTGGGGCGTAGAATCCCTTGATGTACTGCAGGTACAGGCTCATCAGGAACGTGACGGCGAAGGTCGCGCTGTAATTGATCAGCGCCGCGAGGTTGGAGAAGGCGAAGGCGGTGTTATGCAGTGAACAGCGTCATATTGAGGAGCGGGCTGGTCGTGGACCGTTCCCAGCAGAGCAAACCCGCCGATCCCGATGAGCCCGGCAAGAATGAGGCCCCCGCCGTGCAGGCGAAGGCAGGAGCGAGAGACCGTACATGAGCGAAACGAGCGTCAGGCCGTAGATGACGGACCCGGCAAGATCAAATTGTTCGCCGCGCGCCTCGGCCCACTCGCCCTTGAGCCTCGTTGCAACAAAGTAGATGACCAGCAGCCCGACCGGCACGTTCACCAGGAAGATGCTCCGCCAGCCGAACTGCTGGGTCAGGACCCCGCCGAGAAAGGGGCCGCAGCGAAAGGCCGAGTATAGACCGCGCCGACAGTGATGCCGAGCACCCGTCCCCGTTCGCGATGCAGGGAACACCGATGTCACGATCGCCATGCCCGTGCCGAAGATCATGGCGCTGCCGAATCCCTGAACTGCCCGGAACAGGAGGAGCACGGCGCCGACGGGGAAAAGGCAAGCAGCAAGGCGGCCAGGGTGAAGATCCCGATGCCCCGGGTGAACATCCTTTTCCGGCCATGGATGTCCGCCAGCCTGCCGAAGGGCACGAGAAACATGGCTGCCGACAACAAGTAGGAGGTTGGGACCCAGCTCATGGCCACGGCGCTCATGCGAAACTCCCGGCCGATGGCGGGAAGAGCGACATTGATGGAGGAGACCATGAAGGGGTCAGGAAGGAAGCCAGAATGGCGATCAGGAGTGCCGCGCGCTTGACAGAATCGTTCCCCATCGCAGGCGCTGCGGCTTGGTTTGAGGACATGTTCTCCGGCATAACAGGCTTACCTGAATTTCCCAATGAGGTAGAGAAGCAGTGCGTGCGTCTACGTCACGGGTTTGTCGAGGCTTCCGTGAAAAAGTCGAGCATCCTGCCGAGCGTGGCGCGCATTTCCCTGCGTGGAACGATCATGTCGATCATGCCGTGCTCGAGGAGGAACTCCGCGCGCTGGAACCCGGGAGGCAGCTGCTGTTTGATCGTCTGTTCGATCACGCGCGGCCCGGCAAAACCGATAAGGCTCTTGGGCTCCGCCAGGATGAGGTCGCCCAGCATGGCAAAGCTCGCGGTGACGCCGCCGAAGGTCGGGTCCGTCAGGACCGAGATGAACGGCAGGCCGGCTCTCCCAGGCGGGCAACGGCAGCCGACGTCTTTGCCATCTGCATGAGCGAGAGGATCCCCTCCTGCATGCGGGCGCCGCCCGAGGAGGCGACGGAAACAAAGGGGGTCTTCTTCTCGATGGCCCGCTCCACGGCCCGGGCGATCTTCTCCCCCACGACCGACCCCATGCTGCCGCCCATGAAATTGAAATCCATGATGACCAACGACACGGGCCTGCCGCCGATCTTCGCCTCGCCGGAAATGATGGCGTCCTTAAGCCCGGTCTTCTTGCGGCTGCTCTTGAGCTTGTCCTTGTAGTCCTTGAATCCGAGGAAATCCCTGGGCGACAGCCCGTCCTCCACCTCGAGGAAGCTGCCCTCGTCCACGAGATAGGGCAGCCGCTCCGAGGCGGTGATGCGGAAATGGTAGTCGCACTTCGGGCAGACCTTGAAGTTCTTGTCCACTTCCTTGCGGTAGATGATCTCTTTGCAATTGTCGCATTTGACCCAGAGCCCCTCGGGGATCTTCACCTTCTTTGCCGGTGCTTCCGGTGCCGCGCTCTCGGGTCGTTCTTTTTTAAACCAAGCCATATACTCTCCTACAAACCCTAAATCCGAATTTCTAAATTCTAAACAAGATCAAATCGACTGCTTCGTGTTTCGTGCTTCGTGATTTTGTATTTGTTTAAAACTTGTACGTCTTTCCTTCCTGCAAGATCTTCACGTTCTTCCGGCCCAGCGCCCGGAGTTCGCTGATCACCCTGTTCTTGTGCACCGGCTTGATATGGTAGATATAGATCGGCACCGTGCTCTTCACCTTGGCCTTGGTCAGGTCGGCATGGAGCTGCGCCGGGGTGAAATGGCCGCTCAGATCGGCGATCATGTCCAGGCTGTTCGGGAACGATGTGTCCACGATGATCGCCTTGAGGTTCTTCGCTTTCGACGCCTCTTTCCAGAGCGCTTCGTTCGGGCCGGTATCGGCGCTGTAAATGAACGATGACCTGCCGTCGCTCACCACGAACCCCACGGCCGGCACCGGATGGTTCATCGGGATCGCCTTGACCTTGAGCCCGGCCACAGCGATCGGCACTGCCGGCAGCAAAGGGTCTGTAGGCCAGCACCGGGTTCTTCGGCGTCGGGATCCTGGTGAAATCCGGCCAGATCAGGTCGTTCATCAGGTGCTTTTTGATGGCGTCGATCACCTTGGGGATCGCCCGGATATTGACCGGCTGTTTGATCCGGCCGATGATGTTGTCCGCAAGGAACAGAAGCGACTTGATGTGATCAAGATGGGTATGGCTGATAAAGATGTCGGTGATCCTGCTCTGCGCCTGGATGCTCAATGCCGCGGTTATGGTGCCGGCATCCAGCATGACGACGTCGTTCACCAGAAATCCCGGCGGCATGTGCCCTATCGCCTCTGAACCGGAGCAGCCCAGTATTTTTACCTTCATTCAGCCTCCTTTGAGAAGCAAATTCCAAATCACAAATGACAAATTCCAAATAATAACCAGACTGTTTGGAGCTTGGGATTTGGTTATTGGAATTTGCGCTTTGGTGCCTGTTATTCCTTCAACCCCACCAGGTCATAGATGACCACGGGAAACTGCTTCCCTTTGACGGTCACGGACCCCAGTTCGTTCACAACCACCACATCCTTCACCTTTTCATAGGTATATTCCGATATGATGATATGATTATTATACTGTCTTGTCAAGCCTTCCAGCCGGGCGCCGAGGTTCACATTGTCGCCGATGACCGTGTAATCCATCTTCTTGCCCGCGGCGCCCATGTTCCCCACCACCATCTCCCCGGTGTTGATGCCGATGCCGATGTCGATGACATACTTGCCCTCGGCCTCCCACTTCGCCTGCAGCTTCTTCAATTTTTCGATCATGGCAAGGGCGCATCGGCATGCACGCTCCGCATGGTCGGGCTGGCCGATCGGGGCGCCCCAGAGCACCATGATGGCGTCTCCGACGAACTTATCGAGGGTCCCCTCGTGCTCGAACACGATCTCGGTCATGGCGCCCAGATACTCGTTCAGCAGCGAGACCACTTCCTCGGGCTGATGCTTTTCGGAAAAGGACGTGAAACCGCGGATATCGGAAAACAGCACCGTGATCTCCTTGCGGTCGCCTCCCAGCTTGGCCTTGCTCGGGTCCCTGATGAGTTCGTCCACGATGCGCTTCGAAACATAGCTGGAGAACATCTTGCGGATGTCCCGCGCGCGCCGCTCTTCGGTGAAGAAGCGGTAGGCGGTCTGGCTGGTGTAGCCGAAGAACAGCGCCGACGCGGGATAGACCAGGTTGAACCAGATCCCTTTTGCCACGAACAGATAGTACACGGCGCCGCATAGGACGCAAAGAGCAGCGAGGAACAGGGCGGCGCCGGCCTTGGCCCCGAGCCGCGGGATCGCGATGCCGAGAATGATGGCGAACAGAAAGACCAGCGGAACGTCCATGAGCGCCGTGCGGTAGATAAAATCCTCATGCAGGATATTGTCCACAACGCTCGCATGCTTTTCGATCCCCGCCATGTTGGGGGAAAAGGGCGTGACGCGGAGGTCGTAAATGCCGATGGCCGTTGCGCCGATCAGCACGATCTTGTCCTTGAGCTTCTCTGCCGGCACCAGGCCGTCAAGGATGTCCGCAACGGAATACATGGGGAACGTGTTGTTCGGGCCCCGGTAATTGATCAGCATGCGGCCGTACTCATCGATGGGGATACGGGTGCGGTCCAGTTGGACCGCGCCGCTGAAATCGAGTGCCGCCTGCTCGGGTCCCAGTTCCCGGTACAACCGCGCGGCCTGCAGTCCGATGGGCGGATAGTAATCCCCCTGGTACTCGATGGCCAGCGACTCCCAGCGGAGCGTGCCGTCCCGATCGGGGACCATGTTGATATGCGCAAGGTTTTTCGCGAACGCGGAGAACCGCAGCAGCGGCGGCAGGACCATCTTGGCATGGAACGGGCTGAGCGGTTCTCCCGTGTTCCTGAGCACGGCGAAGGCGGACGGCGTCATGAAGTCCAGTTTCTTGTCGGTGAAGCCCGACTCCTTGTAGCCGGTCTCGGTAAAATCGAATACCACGGGCAGGACCACGCGGCCGCTCTGCATGATCGCCTGCTGGAACAGGTCGTCGGAATCGACATTCTCCGGCTCCGCGAAGAACACGTCGAACACGATGACCCTGGCGCCGTCTTCGGTCAGGCGGTCGACGACACGGGCCCAGACCGAGCGGGGCCAGGGGAACCGGCCGAGCTTATTGATGCTCTTTTCATCGATAGCGGCGATGACCGTCTCCGGGCCCGGCGTGATGGGGCCCCGGACATTGAACCGGAAATCGAGCGTCTTCTCCTCAAGCATCTCGAAGAACCCTAAGTTCACGACATGCATGACCGAAAGCATGAGCGCCACGATCAGCGCTATGGTGAGTCCCGCCTTTTTCCCCGTCGACTGCTTCATGTTCTCCCCCAGAGTACGCTCTTCCCGATCGTTTTCGCGACGCTAGGCCATTTCCCCGAAGATCTCGCGCATTTCGAGATACCGGACCAGTCGGTCCACCTGCTCCTGGTTCATGATATGGACCTTGTCTTCGCCGAGGTTCACGATCCGGACGCTGGCCAGTTTCTCCAGGATCATCCTGGCCTGGGAGGCCTCGATGCCGGCCACGCCGGCAAGGTCATCGACGGTCATGGTGAATTCCCCGCCCTTCTTGTTGTCCCTCACATGCTTCGCCAGGATGCTCACCAGCCTGCTGGTATTGTCCTTGATCATCAGGGCTTCCATCTGGTCGTTGGTCTCGCGCAGCCGGTCGGCAAGCCGTTTGATGAACCGGACGGCGATCTCGACGTTGCCCCGGATCAGCGCATCAAAGGTCTTGCGGTCGATCACGAGCATCTCGCACTCTTCGATGGTCTCGGCCGAAGCCGAGCGGGGCTTGTCGTTCAGGATCGCCATCTCGCCGAAGAACTCGCCCTTTTCGAGCGTCGCCAGGGTCTTTTCCACGCCGCGGATCCGCTTGCTGATCTTCACCCTGCCGGACTGGAGGATGTACATTTCCTCGCCCCGGTCGCCTTCGCTGAAGAGCACCGTGCCGGGCGGGATCTTTTTCCGAACCTGAAAACAGCGGTGACCTGGACATCGCTCATAATAACCCCCTTGGTAATTGGTCAATGGTCGGAATGACAGAACATTAATCTTGAGAAAATGCAAATTGCAAAGTGCAAAATGCAAAAGTCAAAGTGTTTGAAAGAACGGCTATGGACAATACTATACCCCATTCTGCAATCTACAATTTGCACTTTGCATTTTGCACTGATTGCGACGAATTCACCCGCCCATGATCGTGATATCACCAGCTTCGCACGCCCGGAGAAAGGCATCGACGATGTCCGGGTCATACTCCGTGCCGGAGCAGCGCTTGATCTCCTCCACTGCGGACTTCCAGTCCGCGGCCTTGCGGTAGGGACGGTCCGTCGTGATCGCATCAAAGGTATCCGCGATCGCGATGATCCGCGCGTGGACCGGAATGACTTTCGCCCTTCAGCCCGTCGGGATAGCCGCTGCCGTCCCATTTTTCGTGGTGGGCGCGCATGATCTTCCTGACATCCTTCATCTGTTCGATATGTCCGAGGATGTCCTCGCCCACCAGCGGGTGCTCGCGCATGTGGGCAGATCTCCTCGTGGTTAAGCCCCCCCTGCTTCAGGAGCACGCTGTCCTTGATCCCGATCTTGCCGATGTCGTGCAGCACCGCGGCCAGCCGGAGCTGCTTCCATGTCGGTCAGCGGCAGGGACATATGCCGGGCGATCGCCATGCTGTACTCCACCACGCGCTTGATATGGCCGCCCGTATAGGGGTCCTTTTTCTCGACGGCGGCCGCAAGCGCCTCGGCCGTGTTCAGGAAGGTTTCCTTGAGCTCGGCATAGAGGTGCGCGTTCTCGAGCGCCACTGCCACCTGGTTGGCCAGGGTCCAGCAGACATCGAGGTCCTCTTCGGTGAAGAGGCCCCATCCTTCTTGTTGATGGCCTGGAGCACGCCGATGACGCTTCCCCGGGAGCGGACGGGCACGCAGACCATGTTCCGGGTGATGAAATCGGTGATCGTCCGGCGCGCGCCTGAAGTACCGGGGATCGTTCTGCACATCATTGATCAGCGCGGGCTGGTCGTTCGCCGCGACCCAGCCGGCGATCCCTTCGCCCATCCTGAGCCGCATCTGCTTGACCTGGTGCTCCTTTTCGCCGAGCGCCACCTCGAAGTAAAGGTCCTTGGTCCTCTCGTCCACCAGCAGCAGCGAGCCCACTTCGGCGTCCAGCAGGCTGGTCACCGCCTCGATGGCCCGCTGCCGGACCTCCCGCTGGTTCAGCGTGGAGTTCAGGACCATGGCGAGTTCCATCTGCGTTGCCCTGCGCTGCGCCTCGAGCCTGCTCCCGGACAGGAGGACCGTGTACGCGACGTCCAGCGCGAGCTGGTCCGGCGAGCGTACTCGAGCATCTCCTTGTCTTCTTTGCCGAAGGGCCTGCCGACCTTTTGTTGATGATCTCGACCACGCCGATCACGCTGCCCGAGGTCTTCAGCGGCGAAGCGAGGATATTCCGGGTGGGGAAGCGCAGTTCGGCGCTGATCCTGCTGCTCCACTTCGTGTCCCTGGCCACATCGGAGCTCAGGTAGGTCTTGCCGGTCTTGAACACCCAGCCTGCGATGCCTTCGTCGAGTGACATGTGCCTGCCGAGGAGCTTCTGAGAGCCCGGGCCTGCGCTGGCCCGGAACACCAGGTTCTCGCCGTCGTGCATGAGGATGGACCCGGCGGTGGTGTTGGTCAGTTTGAGGATCACGGTGAGATAATTGGAGAGCAGGGTGTCCAGTTCGACGGAGCCGATGGTCTTGCTGGTGCAGCAGCTCCTGTTTGACCTTCTGGAGCAGGACCATTTTCTTGAGCGCGCTCAGTTCGGCGCGAAGCGCCGCAGGGGCTTTCTTCGAGACCGCCGTTTTCACGGAAGCCGGCTTCTTTGCTGCCGTGACACTGCGACGGGACGCGGCTCCCGCCTTCCGGGCAGTGCCGGCAGTCTTGCTTTTTTTAATCGCCATGTCCCGCCAGGACCCCTTGTTTGAGCGCCTTGACGAAGGCCGCGGACTTTTCGACAAGGTCCGGAGAGCCGCCGTTCTCCTCGATCACCTTCACCAGAGCGCTGCCCACGATCACGCCGTCGGCGCCCCACTGCGCCACCTGCGCGGCCTGGTCCGGCGTTGAAATGCCGAACCCGACGGCAACGGGCTTGTCCGTCATGGTCTTGATCCTCTGTGAGCGAATCCTGGATCGACTGCTGCAAACCGGTCCGCGCACCCGTTACGCCGGTGAGAGAAACATAGTAGACGAATCCCTGGGACAGCTTGGTGACCAGCTTGATCCGCTCGTCCGTGCTCGTCGGCGCAAGCAGGAAGATCATATCCAGGCCGGCCTTCTTCGCAAGCGGGACCAGCGTCCCCGCCTCCTCGGGCGGAAGGTCGGGAAGGATGATGCCGTCCAGGCCCGCGGCCACCGCATCGTGCACAAAACGCTCCTCGCCGTAATGGAAGATGAGGTTGTAGTAGGTCATGAGGATGAGCGGGATCCTGCTCTCCTTGCGCACATCAGCCACGAGGCCCAGCACATCGGCGATGCTCGTGTGGTTCCTGAGCGACCGGATGGCCGCCTTCTGGATCGTGGGGCCGTCGGCAAGAGGGTCGGAGAAGGGCGCGCCGAGCTCGATGATATCAGCAGCCCGCCTTTTCCATCGCAAGGACAAGCTTCTTCGTTGCAGCCAGATCCGGGTCCCCTGCCATGATGTAGGGGATGAGCGCTGTCTCGTTCTTTTTCTTGAGCCGGTTAAAGGTATTTTTTATCCTTGACATAAGGTTTTTCCAGATCCTCTTAGTTTATTCCGTAATCCGCAATCCGAAATCCGCAATATGCGAAGCTACAGCTCCACGCCCTTGATCTTCGCCACCTGCATCACGTCCTTGTCGCCGCGGCCGGAGAGGTTGCAGATGATGACCTTGTCCTTGCCGAGCGTGGGCGCGAGTTTGAGGCAGTAGGCAACGGCATGGGCGCTTTCGAGCGCCGGGATGATGCCTTCGAGGCGCGACAGGAGGTCGAAGGCCTCCATGGCCTCTTCGTCGATGGCGTAGGTATATTCGATGCGGCCGGTATCGTGGTAGAACGCGTGCTCCGGCCCGACCGCGGCGTAGTCCAGCCCGGCGGAAACGGAATGGGTCAGCTCGATCTGGCCGTCCTCGTCCTGGAGCACGAAGGTCTTGCATCCCTGCAGCACGCCGAGCGAACCGCCGGCGAACCGCGCCGCATGCTTGCCGCGCTCGATGCCGAGGCCGCCCGCCTCGACGCCGTACATCTTTACGCGCGGCATCGTCGAGAAATTCATAGAACAGGCCCATGGCGTTCGAACCGCCGCCCACGCAGGCAACGAGCGCGTCCGGCAGCCTGTCCTTCGAGCTTCATGATCTGCTTCTTCGCCTCGCGGCCGATCACGGACTGGAAGTCCCGCACCATCATCGGGAAGGGATGCGGGCCGATAGACCGTGCCGAGCACGTAATGGGTGTTCGAAACGTTCGTGATCCAGTCGCGCATGGCCTCGTTGATGGCGTCCTTCAGCGTCTTGCTGCCGCGATCGACGGGCCGGACGATCGTTCCGAGGAGCTTCATGCGGAACACGTTCAGGGACTGGCGCGCCACATCGTCGGTGCCCATGTAGACTTCGCAATCGAGGCCGAACATGGCGGCGGCCGTGGCCGTGGCAACGCCGTGCTGGCCCGCGCCGGTCTCGGCGATCACGCGGGTCTTGCCCATGCGCTTCGCGAGCAGGACCTGGGCCAGGGAATTGTTGATCTTGTGCGCGCCGGTGTGGCAGAGGTCTTCGCGCTTGAGATAGATCTTCGCGCCGCCCAGATGGTCGGTCAGCCGCTTCGCGAAATAGAGCGGCGTGGGCCGGCCGATGAATTCCTTGAAATAATATTCGAGCTCGGCCTGGAACTCCTTGTCCTTCTTCGCGGCAAGATAGGCGGCCTCCAGCTCGGCGAGCGCCGGCATCAGCGTCTCGGGAGCGAACTTCCCGCCGTAGATGCCGAAATGTCCTTTTTTATCGGGCATGGTCATGGCCGCGCCGCCCTCCGGACCTCGGTGATGAACTTCTTCATCTTCGCGTGGTCCTTGATCCCCTTTTCCTTCTCAACGCCGCCGGCAACATCCACCCCATAGGGCTGGACAAGCTTCACCGCCTCGGCCACGTTCTCCGGCGTTAAGCCCCCCTGCCAGGATGACCCTGCCGAAGGTCTTTGCCACGACGGCCAGGTGCCAGTCGAAGGTCGTGCCCGTGCCGCCCCGCATGCCCTCGCGGTAGCTGTCGAGCAGCAGCGCGCTCACATGGTAATGCGCCATGTGCTTGAGGCTTTCCTTGTCCTTCACCTGGAAGGCCTTGATGACCCTGGTCGCGAAGCGCTCGCAGAACTCCGGCCGCTCGTCGCCGTGGAACTGGAGCACCTTGATGCCGGTCGTGAACATGATGTCCCGGATCTTGTCCTCGCGCTCGTTCACGAAGACGGCCACGGGCATGATGAAGGGCGGAAGCTGGCGCGATGATCTCGGCCGCCTTCTCCGGCTCGATGTAGCGGGGGCTCTTCTTGTAAGAATTGAACCCCAGCGCGTCCGCGCCGGCCTCGGCACGCCGCCATCGCATCGTCCAGATTGGTTATGCCGCAGATCTTGATCTTTATCATAGTTAAATCCTTCATCTCAAGCACCGAGACACAGAGGTTACTGATTCATTCCTGTGCTCCGCTGAGCCTCGGTATCAAATATTATCCTTTCCCAGCAGTTCCTTCACTTTCTTCCCGATGTCCTTTTCCCGCATCAGGCTCTCGCCCACCAGGATCGCGTCCACGCCCGCCTTCTGGAGCTTCACCACATCGTCCCGCGTCTTGATCCCGCTCTCGCTCACCACGGTCCGGTCGTCGGGAATGTCCTTCAGCAGGTCCAGGGTCGTCTGCAAGGCTGACCGAGAAGCTCATGAGGTCCCGGTTGTTGATGCCGACGAGCATGGCGCCCGGCCAGCAGCGACCTGTCCAGTTCCTTATAGGTATGCGACTCGACCAGCACGTCGAGACCCGAGTCCCGCTGCGATGCCGAGAAAGTCCTCGATCTGCCGCCGCTCCAGGCAGGCCGCGATCAGCAGGATGGCGTCGGCGCCGCGCCCGCGCCTCGATGATCTGGTACTCGTCGATGATGAAGTCCTTCCGGAGGAGCGGAAGGTCCACGGCCTTCCTGATCCGGCCGAGATACTCCAGGTCTCCCTGGAAGTACTTCTTCTCCGTCAGGACCGAGAGGCAGGCCGCGCCGGACGCCTGCATAGGTCTCGGCGATCTTCGACCGGGTCGAAATCCTCGCGGATCACGCCTTTCGACGGCGAGGCCTTCTTCACCTCGGCGATCAGCCGGATGTCCGTCCCCTGTGAAAGCGCCTTGCCGAACCCCCGCGTCGGCCCGGCGTCGGCAGCCCTTGTCTTTAGCTCGCGAAAGCGGCGACTGCCGCTTCGTTTCCGCCAGCTCCTGTTTTTTATATGCGATGATCTCGTCTAGGATCATGAAATTATTTCAACCACGGATGAACACGGATGCACACGGATAAGAGATCAGTTCAATACGGTACTGCTTGTTCAGCATTCCGCAATTCTATGTTCGTCATTCCGTGTCACATCCTGTGCTTAATGCACTAGCCTTACGGTTTGTTCGTGAACGTCTTCAGCTGTTCCAGTTTCTTCAGCGCCGCGCCGGAATCGATGGCACTCCGCGGCAAGCGTCATGCCCTCCTTGAGGTCCGCTGCCCTGTCCGCTGCCGTCAGCGCGGCGGCCGCGTTCAGCAGCACGATGTCGCGGCGCGGGCCCTTCTTGCCCTTTCAGGACATCCAGGGTGATGGCCGCATTGTCCTTCGCGTCGCCGCCCTTCAGGTCCTCCGGCTTTGCCGGCGGGAAGGCCGAAGTCCGAGGGATGGATGAAGTACTCCTTCACCGTGCCGTCCTTGTACTCCGACACCTTGGTCCTGTCCGTGATCGTGATCTCGTCGAGGCCGTCCATGCCGTGCACGACGAAGGCGTGCGTCGCGCCGAGATTGCCCAGCGCCTGGGCCAGCAGGCCGGTCAGGTCCGCGGAATAGACGCCCATGATCTGGGACGTCACTTTCGCGGGATTGGTGAGCGGGCCGAGCACATTGAAGATGGTGCGGATGCCGATCTCCCGCCGCGGCCCGATGGCGTACTTCATGGCCAGGTGCATCATGGGCGCGAACAGGAAGCCGATGCCGACCTCCTTGATGCACTCCTCGGCGCGGTGCGAGGGCATCTCGATGTTCACGCCCAGCGCCTGGAGCACGTCGGCGCTGCCGCTCTTGCTCGAGACCGACCGGTTGCCGTGCTTCGCCACGGTCACGCCCGCCGCGGCGACGACAAAGGCCGCGGTCGTCGAGATATTGAACGTATGCGCCATGTCGCCGCCGGTGCCGCAGGTGTCCACCTGGTATGTGCGCGTCGAGCTTGATCGGCACCGCCTTCTCGCGCATGACCCGGGCGGAACCGGTGATCTCCTCAACGGTCTCGCCCTTCATGCGGAGCGCGGTGATGTACGCGGCGATCTGGGCGTCCGTTGCCTCGCCCTGCATGATCTCGCGCATCACCGCCTCGGCCTCGGCCTCGGTGAGGTTCGTCCTGGTAATGACTTTTGCAATGGCTTCTTTGATCATAGAGAACCTCTTTGGCCGCAGATTTACGCAGATGAACGCAGATTAAGACGGAATCATTCAGCATTAAGCCTGGTCCTTTATCTGCGTGTGCGGCATAGCCGCACCTGCGTTCATCTGCGGCCAGATGATTCACAGTTTTAAAAATTCCTCAGCAGGTCCTTGCCCGCCCCGGTCAGGATCGACTCGGGATGGAACTGCACGCCTTCCACCTTGAACTGCTTGTGCCGCACGCCCATGATGATGCCGTCGTCGGTCCAGGCCGTGACCTCGAGCACGGACGGCAGGGTCTCGCGCTTGATGATGAGCGAATGGTACCGCGTGGCCTCGAAGGGGTTCGGCAGGCCGGCAAAGATCGTCTTGCCGTCGTGGTGGATCATCGAGGTCTTGCCGTGCATCAGGTAGGGCGCGCGGATCACGTCGCCGCCGAAGGCCTCGCCGATGGACTGGTGGCCCAGGCAGACGCCGAGGACGCGGCACCTTGCCCGCGAAGTGCTTGATCACGTCGATGGAGATGCCCGCCTCCTTGGGCGTGCAGGGACCGGGCGAGATCACGATCCGGTCGGGCTTCATCTCCTCGATCTCGGCGATCGTGATCTTGTTGTTCCGGTACACCTTCAGGTCCTGCCCCAGTTCGCCGAGGTACTGGACCAGGTTGTAGGTGAAGGAATCGTAATTGTCGATCATTAAAAGCATAAAAACCTCGAAAGACTCGTCTCACGCAAAGTCGCAAAGGTCGCCAGAAGTCATAAATCTAAGCTTCGAGTTCTCGAATTCGAACTTGTTCTGATTGTTTTTCTTTGCGACTCTGCGAACTTTGCGCGAAACCGTCTCGAGCTTTGTATTTAATCCAACCCCTTCTCCGCCATCTCCACGGCCCGCATCATGGCCTTGGCCTTGTTCACGGTCTCCTGGTACTCGGCAGCGGGATCGCTGTCCGCCACCACGCCGCCGCCGGCCTGGATGTAGGCGACCTTGTCCTTGATCACCAGCGTGCGGATGGTGATGCAGGTGTCCATGTTGCCCGAGAAGCCGAAGTAGCCGACGGCGCCCGCATAGGGGCCGCGCTTCGTGGGCTCCAGTTCGTCGATGATCTGCATGGCCCTGATCTTGGGCGCGCCCGAGACGGTGCCTGCGGGAAAGCAGGCGCGGACCACGTCATAGGCGTCCTTGCCCGGCGGACAGCCTGCCGCGCACGTTCGAGACGATGTGCATCACGTGGGAGTACCGTTCGATCACCATCAGCTCGCTAACGGTCACGCTGCCCGGCTCGCTCACCCGGCCCACGTCGTTCCTGCCCAGGTCCACGAGCATGATGTGCTCGGCCCGCTCCTTGGGGTCGGCAAGCAGCTCCTCGGCCAGCGCCTGGTCCTCTTCCTCGGTCGTGCCGCGTCTGCGCGTGCCCGCGATCGGCCGGAGGTCGATCCTGCCGCCTTCGAGCCTGACCATCACCTCGGGCGATGCGCCGACCACGGTCGCGTCGCCGCAGCGCAGAAAGTACATGTAGGGCGAGGGATTGATCAGCCGCAGCGCCCGGTAGATCTCGTAGGGCTCGACGTTGATCTTGGTCTGGAACCGCTGGGACGGCACGACCTGGAAGATGTCGCCGGCCTTGATATATTCCTTGGCCTTGAGCACCGCCTGCTCGTACTGCGGCTTGCGTGAAGTTGGAGGTGAGCTGATGCGTCTTTGCTTTGCTTTCCCTTGACCCTTGAACCTTGACCCTTGACCCTGCTCTTCAGCTTCTTTACGAGCGCGTCGATCTTCTGCGTCGCCTCCTTGTAGGCCGCCGCGACCGAACTGCCGTTCACGTGCGCGTTCGAGACGACCTTGATCCGGTGCGTGAGATTGTCGAAGATCAGGAGGGTATCGGTGATCATGAAGAAGACATCGGGAAGGTCCAGCCCCTCTTTCGGCCGCGGCAGGCAGTTCCTCGAAATAACGGACCACATCGTAGCCCATGAAGCCGACGGCGCCGCCGAAGAAACGCGGAAGCGACGGGTCGGGCACCGGCTGTGTATTCGGCCAGGACGTTCTTGACGATCTCGAGCGGGTCGCGTGTCGAAGGCGTGTTTCTGCTTCTTGCCGCTCCGGATGATCTCGGCCTGGCGTCCCGAGGTCCTGACGATGACCGAGGGCCGGCTGCCGAGAAAGGAATAGCGCGCCCACTTCTCCCCGCCTTCCATGCTTTCGAGCAGAAAGGAATTCTTTCCGTCGTCGATCTTCAGGAACGCCGAGACCGGCGTCTCCATATCGGCCAGGATCTCGCGGTAGACCGGGATCAGATTGCCTTTTTTCGCCTTCTGCTTGAACTCGTTCGAAAGATGGCGGTGATAACATCAAAAACTCCTTGCAAAATAAAGATTTAGTACTATACCAGATAGACGAAAGAAGTGTCAATGGAAAGAATGCACAGGATAGTCTGACAGAAGAGAACTGTGCTGCCGAGCTCTACCATGACTGGCTCATAAGACCGGTAATGGTATTGCTCATAGAGCTCAGCCTGTGGCCGCGAAACGTGAGAATGCAAAGTGCAAAATGCAAAAGTCGAATAATCGATTTGCAGCGATAAAAACACTTTGGCATAAAGGCCATCGCCAATTCTGCAAGTTAAAATTGCTGCAATTTGCCTGATTCTGCATCTGATTGCTATATATCCAGCTCCGCGTACTCCGCCCGCTCCTGGATGAACATGAACCGGGCCTTCGGGTCCTTGCCCATCAGCCGCTCGAACACGTCGCCTGTCGCCTTATGGTCCAGCACCTGCACCCGCATGAGGGTCCGGGTCTTGGGGTTCATGGTCGTCGACTTCAAGGTCTCCGGGTTCATTTCGCCCAGACCTTTAAAGCGGCCGACCTCGATCTTTCTGCCGTTCAGCTTCGCCAGGATCTTGTCCTTCTCCATCTCGTCCATGGCGTAGAAAACTTCCTTGCCGGCCTCGATCTTGAAGAGCGGCGGCATGGCAAGATAGACATGGCCGTGGTTGATCAGTTCCGGCATGTACCGGTAGATGAAGGTGAGCAGCAGCACGCTGATGTGCGCGCCGTCCACGTCGGCGTCCGTCATCAGGATGACCCGGTTGTACCGGAGCTTGTTCAGGTCGAAATGCGCGCCCACGCCGCAGCCGAGCGTTGCCAGCAGGTTCTTGATCTCGTTGTTCTGCTGGATCCGTTCGAGCGAGGCCACCTGCTCCACGTTCAGGATCTTGCCGCGAAGCGACAGCACGGCCTGGGTCTTCCGGTCCCGCGCCATCTTGGCGGAGCCGCCTGCCGACTCCCCTTCCACGATGAAGACCTCGGTCTCCTCGACCTTGCTCGAGGAGCAGTCGGCAAGCTTGCCCGGCAGGTTCAGCTTGAGCGACGACAGCTTCCGGGATGACATTGTCCTTGGCCGCACGCGACGCCATGCGCGCTTCCGCAGCAAGCAGGACGCGCTTTACCACGGCGTCGCGCCATGGTCGGGTTCGCCAGCAGGTAGGCCTCGCAGGCGTTCTTGACCGAGTTCTCGATGGGCGACGAGATCTCGGGGTTGTTCAGCTTCTCCTTGGTCTGGCCCTGGAACTGCGGGTTCTTGACGAGCACGCTCACGATGCCGTACAGCCCTTCGTACACGTCCTCGGGTGCGATGGTCTTGATGTTCTTGGGGATAAGGTTCTTGCGCTCGGCATAGGCGCGGACCGCCTTGGTGAGCCCGGCCCTGACCGCCATTTCGTGCGTCCCGCCGTCGGAGGTGTTGATCGAGTTCGCATAGGAATGGATCTCCATGTCCGTGGCAATGGTCCAGTGCATGGCGCACTCGATCTTGAAGTCGTCCTCCTTCTCGAAGTAGAAGGGCTCGGGGTTCACGACCTGCGTGTCCGGAGACGATCCGCTTGATATAGTCCTGGATGCCGTTGTCGTACTTGAAGGTGACCGGCTTTTCGCTGTCGCGGTCGTTCTCGATGGTGATCTTGAGGCCCTTGTTCAGGAAGGCCTTGCTCTCGGAGACATCGAGGATGTTCTTGTAGTTGAAGTGGGTCTTGGAGAAGATCTCCGGATCGGGCCGGAAATAGATCTGCGTGCCGTGCGCCTTGGTGGGCTTGCCCTTCTTGAGGTTGCCCTTGGGCTTGCCGCGGGAGAACTCCTGGGTCCACTCGATAGCCGTCGCGCCAGACCGTGGCGATGAAGACCTCGGAAAGCGCGTTCACGACCGAAGCGCCCACGCCGTGGAGGCCGCCCGAGGATTTGTAGGCCGTGTGGTCGAACTTGCCGCCCGCATGGAGCGTGCAGAGGATCGTCTCGATGGCCGGCCGTTTGGTCTTGGGATGGATATCGACGGGCATGCCGCGGCCGTTGTCCGATCACGGTCACGCCGCCGTCCTTCTCGATCCGGAGCGTGATCGCCGTGCAGTAGCCGTTCAGCGCTTCGTCCACGGCGTTGTCCAGCATTTCCCATACGAGATGATGCAGTCCGCGCACATCCGTCGAGCCGATGTACATGGCCGGCCGCTTGCGGACCGGCTCAAGACCTTCAAGAACGGTAATGTCTTTTGCGGTATACGTTGTTGCCAAAATAGATCCTCCCGCTGCCTGCGCCTGCAGCGATTCCTGCAGCATCGATGAGAGACAGCTCACTTCGTTAAAAAACCGTTTCTTTTCCCGTATCGGCTGCAGATTATAAATCATGAGGGAGGATAAAGCAATATGAAGTTTTCAGTGCGCAATATTCAGACCGTTTAACAGGCTGTTGAAAAAGCATTTTAAGGTGTCATCCTGAACCCTTCGCCCTGTCACCCTGAGCGAAGCGAAGGGTCTCGCAGTAGGCTCAGGACAGGCTCCGTGAAGGATCTGAAGCAGTTGTAAAACCGAGATTCTTCGCTACGCTCAGAATGACAAATAGTTGGTATTTCGTTTTTTCCAACAACCTGTTAATCAACAAAATGGTTGTAGGATAAAGGCCATTCCGAAGTGTTCCGAAACGGCCTTTCTATGAGGAGGAACTCATGAATTACGGTTCCGCTTCGACCTTTCTCTTTTCAAACCAGCTGTAAACCGAAGGAATAATCAACAACGTAAGCAGTGTTGAAGTAACCAACCCGCCCACAACAACCGTAGCCAGCGGTTTTTGTATTTCAGAACCGGTCCCGCCGGCAAGCAGCATCGGGATCAAACTGAAAATCGATATTGATGCGGTCATCAATACCGGCCGCAATCGGTCAAGACTTCCCTTTCTGATCGCCTCCTGCAGTTCAAGTCCTTCTTCCCGCAATTGCGAGATGCGCGATACCAGCACAAGTCCGTTCAAGACCGCAACGCCAAACAGAACGATAAACCCGACTGACGCCGGAACGGACAGATATTGCCCGGAGATGATAGAGAGCGAAGACCCCGCCGATCAAGGCAAACGGCAGATTGGAAATGACCAGCAGCGCCAGGCGGATCGATCTGAAGGTGACGTACAGGAGAAGCAGGATCAGGCCGATGGCAACAGGTCCGATGATCATCAGTTTGTTCATCGCCCGCTGCTGGTTCTCGAATTGCCCGCCCCAGGTAAGATAATAACCGGCCGGCAGTTTGACCTTCTCTTTGATCTTCTGTTTTGCTTCGGCGACAAAACTGCCGATATCCCTGCCGGTGATGTTCATCTCGATGCCGATTCTTCTCACCCCGTCCTGGCGGCTGATCTGGACCGGCCCTTCGATCATTTTCACTTCAGCCAGCTGTTCGAGCGGAACATTGATGCCGGTTTTTGTGGTGATCATCAGATTCTTGATCGCTTCCAGGGAATTCCTTTTTTCTTCCGGCAGACGCACCGTGATATCGAAACTGCGGTTCTCTTCGTACAACTGCGATGCCGCTTTCCCGGCAACGGCTATTTCGATCACCTTCTGCACATCGCTGATATTCAGGCCATAGCGGGCGATTTTCGACCGGTCGATGTTGACGGTCAGGTAGGGCTGCCCGGAAACCTTTTCCGCATTCAGATCGGTCCCCCCCTTGATCGTGGAAAGCACCTTGGCGATTTCGCCGATTTTTCACTCAGCACGTCGATATCTTCGCCAAACAGCTTGACGATCAGCTGCGCGCGGGTGCCGGCCACCAGTTCGTCAATGCGGCACTGGATCGGCTGGCTGAATCCGAAGGTGATCCCCGCAATCGACTCCAGCGACTCGCGCATCTCATTGGTCAGCTCTTCTTTTGAAATATCCCGTTTCCATTCGCTCTTCGGCTTGAATATCCCCACATAGCCGGTCTTGTCCGTGCCCCTGGTGTCCAGGGCGACACCGGTCTGTCCGGTCCGTCCCACGATGGTATCCAGTTCGGGAAACTGCTTCAGCTTTTCCGCGGCCCGCTGATTCACCTCCATCGCTTTTGCCAGGGAAACACCGGGAAGCATGGACACATCCATATCAAACGAGCCTTCATCCATGATCGGGATGAATTCCGTCCCCAACCGTGTTACCAGAAAGAGCGAAGCAACCAGGAGAACACCGGCAACACTCAGCACCACTCGCTTCTTGTTCATGGCATATTCGAGCAGCGGCAGATAGAGCCTGTTTGCATGCTTCATGATGAAGCTTTCTTTTTCCGGCTGCGGTTTCAGGAACAGGATGCAGAGCACCGGAATAACGAATACGGAGAGGAACAGCGAGGCAAGCAGCGCAATGGCAACTGTTATGGCCAGCGGACCGAACATCTTCCCTTCGATCCCTTCCAGGGAAAGAATCGGGATGAAGGTGAGCGCAATGATCAGTTCGCCGAAGATACTCGGCTTTCTGACCTCCATGACCGCTTTGAGCACCGTAAATAATTTGGGATGCTCGTGCCCCCTCTTCGCTCAAATGCCGCTGGACGTTTTCCACCTGGATTATGGTCGTGTCGATGATCATTCCGATGGAAATGGCCAGCCCGCCGAGGGACATCAGGTTTGCGCTGATCCCCGCAAGCTTCATGACGATGAACGTGGCCAGCAGCGACAGCGGCAACGCGATGAGGACCACGATACTGCCCCGGATACTGTTCAGCAGCAGATACAGCACGATCAGGACCAGGATGGAGCCTTCGATCAGCGCCTTGTTTACCGTGCTGACGCTCGCCTTCACAATATCGCTTCTGTCGTAATAGGGAACGATCCTGATCCCTTCGGGAAGGACATTGTTTTCATTGATCTCCTTGACTTTTTCCGCCACCCGGCGCACAACGTCACGGCTGTTTTCGCCGCGCAGCATCATGACGATGCCGCCGACACATTCATCCTTGCCGTTCTTCATGGCGGCGCCCATGCGGACAGCCTCGCCGACCTTCACCTGGGCCACGTCGCGGATAGTAGGTCGGCGTGCCCCCCGTTCGGATTTCAGGACAATGTTTTCTATGTCGCTGACATCTTTGATCAGCCCGACTCCGCGGACAATGTACTGATCCGTGCCCCGTTCGAGAATGTTGCCGCCGACGTTTTCATTGTTGCTGCCGATGGCGGAATACACATCATCCACGGTTATGCGCATACTTCAGCAGTTTTTCCGGCGATACGATCACCTGGTACTGCTTGAAATATCCGCCGAAAGAATTTATCTCGTTTACTCCGGCAACACTTTTCAACTGCGGCGTGATAATCCACTCCTGAATGGTTCTCAGGTTGGTCAGGTAGGCAATCTTCTGCTGCGGGTCATCCGGCATTTTTCCTTCAAGGGTATATTGATAGATCTCCCCCATGGCCGTGCCGATCGGCCCCATGGCAACCTCAACCCCTTTGGGGACCTTTTCCCGCGCCTCCGCCAGTCGTTCGAATACCAGCTGCCGGGCAAAATAGATATCCACATTATCCTTGAAGACGATCGTGACGATCGAGAGCCCGAACTTTGTGACCGAACGCATCTGTTCGATATCGGGCAGGCCGCGCATGGCCATCTCGATCGGGTAGGTTACATTTCGTCTCGATCTCTATTGCCGATAGTCCATCGGCGTGGCTGACCACTTCAACCTGAATGTTTGTTACATCCGGAAAAGCATCAATCGGCAATTTCAGATATGAATACAATCCGAATACTATAATCAGCAGCGAAAGGAATATGACCATTCCTTTCTGCTTCAACGTATATCAATCAATTTTTCTAGCATTAGTGATTATCTCCG